>CAWIZF010000040.1:0-480000 GCA_963840465.1 uncultured Alphaproteobacteria bacterium
AAAACGGCCGGGTCTTTCGACCCGGCCGCTCAAAACTCTAATCCGACGATGCAGCTTGCGCTCAGCTCGCCTTCTTCGCGAACTCGGGCTTGCCGACCTTCTTCTCGATCGCGCGCTTGAGATCCAGCGCCCGCGGCGACAGCACGTCGGCCTTGGCTTTGATCAAATACTTGTCGAGGCCGCCATTGTGGTCGACGCTCTTCAGCGCATTGGTCGAGACGCGCAGGCGCACGTTGCGGGCGAGCGCGTCCGAGATGAAGGTGACGTTGACCAGGTTCGGCAGGAAGCGCCGCTTGGTCTTGATGTTCGAGTGGCTCACCTTGTGGCCCACCTGGGGGCCCTTGGCCGTCAGTTCGCAGCGCCGGGACATCTGAAAATCCTCTTCCATCCCCGCCATAGCCGAGCCGCTTCTCGCGGCGCCCGCGGGGGTCCAAAATCGCGTCCATTTTCAGGAACCGCGGACCTATAGGGGGAGACGGCCACCCGGTCAAGGATTTTGGGGCGGTCTGGGTTGCAGATTTCGCGGGTTCATAAGGGGTTCCAGCCACTTAGGCCATCATATAAAGGGCGCAATCCCCGCCGACATCATGGGGTTAGCACAACACCTGCCTTCCGCAAGCGGCTGAAGGCGGTGAGAGGTCTTGAGCTGCGGTTTTCGCCAAGCGTGCGCGTTGTTTGCCGGATATCTCTGCCTAGATGAGCACCCATTCGCGCCGATCCCGGGATAAGCCATTCGTGACCGCCAAACGCGCCGTTTCGCCCGCCACAAGGCTCGGTTTTGGCCTGTGCGCCATCGCGTTCACAGCGCTGGCGCCGCTGGCGGCGTCTGCGCAGGGCCGGCTGGATGCGCAGTATGAGGCGACGCTGGCGGGCATTCCGGTCGGCAAGGGCGCCTGGACCATCGAAATTGGCGACGACACGTTTTCGGCCGCAGCCCAAGGCGGCACCGCGGGCCTGTTGAAGGCGTTTTCCGGCGGCACGGGTTCCGGCGCCAGCCAGGGCCGCGTCGTGGGTGGCGCGCTGGTGGCGAATGCCTATACCGCCACGACAACCACGCAGAAGAAGTCCGAGACCATCCGCATGGTGCTGGCCAACGGCACCGTGAAGGATTTTTCGA
This sequence comes from uncultured Alphaproteobacteria bacterium, assembly GCA_963840465.1. GTDB lineage: Bacteria > Pseudomonadota > Alphaproteobacteria > Rhizobiales > Xanthobacteraceae > Bradyrhizobium. The sequence goes on from CAWIZF010000040.1 coordinate 1,118, forward strand.
TCGATCCGGTGCCGCCGGTCGATCCGGGCCGGGTCGTCATCGCCGACGCGCACCGCAAGGGCGTGCTCGATCCCATGACCGGCTCGATGCTGCGCGTGGCCGGCAATGGCGAACTGCTGTCGCCCGATTCGTGCCGCACCGGCGCAGGCATCTTTGACGGCCGCATGCGCTACGACCTCAAGCTCGACTACAAGCGCATGGAAACGGTGAAGGCCGAGCGCGGCTATCACGGCCCGGCGCTGGTCTGCGCGGTCTATTTCACGCCGGTCGCGGGCTACATCCCGGATCGCCCGGTGATCAAATACCTCGCCACCGAACGCCGGATGGAGATCGCCTTCGTGCCGATCGCGGGAACCCGGGTTCTGGTTCCCTTCCGCATGACGATTCCGACGCCGTTCGGCCCGGCGATGCTCGAAGCGACATCGTTCGTGACATCAGCGCTACCGCCGCGGGTGGCGAAGACGAATTGAGCCCCTCTTCACCTTCTCCCCTTGTGGGAGAAGGTGGCGCGGACGCAGTCCGCGACGGATGAGGGGTCTCTATCCGCGTGAGAAGTCTGCGTTTGTGGAGAGAACCCCTCACCCGTCGCCGAACTTCGTTCGGCGCCACCCTCTCTCACAAGGGGAGAGGGGAAGAGGGGCGAGTTCAGCTTCCGCGCGACATCATCGGCACAACCAGCATGAATCATCCTTGACTCCTGACCACTTCTGATTCGACTCCGCTTCTTAACGATTTCGTCCCCAGACCGCCGCTTGTGGAGCCCGTGTAAACTTGATCTAGTGCCCTCCGAAGCGCTTCAGCGCGAGATGTTGCGGTGAACGTATCAGGTTTCGGTAGGAGTTAGCGATTCGGGCGCGTTTCGTTCCAGACTCGTTCCAGAGCTTAAGCCGCGACCGCATCGCCGTCGCAGAATGAAACAGATTCGGCGGAATTGACGCCGGGCGAGCAGAAAGGCTTCGCTCCTCCAATAATGGACCCTCATGGTGAGAAGGCGCGTTAGCGCCGTCTCCGGACGATGCTAGCATCGCCGGGCGAACCATGAAGCCCCACTGATGCCATTCATCCTTCGAGACGCCGCTGACGCGGCTCCTCAGGATGAGGTCCGGCACCTTCGATCTGAGCGAACGGCAAATAAAAGAAACACCTGCAACACATGGCTTTCTCTCCCTCCACCTACGCGGCGGATCGCGCGCCCGGCGCCGGCGTCACCGCCGTGCTCGGGCCGACCAACACCGGCAAGACCCATCTCGCCATCGAGCGGATGCTGGGGCATTCGTCGGGGGTGATCGGCCTGCCGCTGCGGCTGCTGGCGCGCGAGGTCTACAACAAGATCGCAGCCCGCGCGGGCACCGAGGCCGTCGCGCTGATCACGGGCGAGGAGAAGATCAAGCCGAAGAATCCGCGCTACTGGGTTTCGACCGTCGAAGCGATGCCGCGCGATCTCGACGTCTCGTTTCTCGCCGTCGACGAAATCCAGATCGCGGCCGATCTCGAGCGCGGGCACGTCTTCACCGACCGCATCCTGCATCGCCGCGGCCGCGACGAGACGCTGCTCTTGGGCGCCGCCACGATGCGCCCGATCATCGAGCGGCTGCTGCCGGGCGCGTCCATCGTCACCCGGCCGCGGCTGTCGCAGCTCGAATTCGCCGGCGACCGCAAGATCACGCGCCAGCCGCGCCGTACCGCGATCGTCGCGTTCTCGGCCGATGAAGTCTACGCCATCGCCGAACTGATCCGCCGCCAGCACGGCGGCGCCGCGGTCGTGCTCGGCTCGCTGTCGCCGCGCACGCGCAATGCGCAGGTGGAGATGTTCCAGAACGGCGACGTCGATTATCTCGTCGCCACCGACGCCGTCGGCATGGGGCTGAACCTCGACGTCGATCACGTCGCCTTCGCCTCGGACCGCAAATACGACGGCTACCAGTTCCGCAGGCTCAACCCGTCGGAGTTCGCGCAGATCGCGGGCCGCGCCGGCCGCGCCACGCGCAACGGCACCTTTGGTACGACGGGACGCTGCGCGCCGTTCGAGCCGGAACTGGTGAACGCGCTGCAGAACCACACCTTTGACAGCGTCAAAATGCTGCAGTGGCGGAACTCAAAGCTGGATTTCTCCTCGCTCGGGGCGCTGCAGGTCTCGCTCGCCCTGCCGCCGGGGCACGAGGCCCTGACCCGCGCGCCGGTCGCCGAGGATCAGCGCGTGCTCGATCATGCCGGGCGCGACGGCGAGGTGAGGGACATGGCCCACGGCGCGGATGCCGTGGAACGGCTGTGGGAGGCCTGCCAGATCCCGGATTACCGGCGCCTCGCGCCCGCCGCCCATGCCGAGCTGGTGACTACGCTTTATGCATTCCTGATGAAGAGGGGCCGCATACCGGACGCATGGTTCGCCGCCCAGGTCGACCAGGCCGACCGCGTCACCGGCGATATCGACACGCTGTCGGGCCGGATCGCGCAAATCCGCACCTGGACCTTCGTCGCCAACCGCCCGGACTGGCTGTCCGACCCCGATCACTGGCAGGGGATCGCCCGGGAGGTGGAAAATAAATTATCCGATGCGCTGCATGAACGGCTTACGGAGCGTTTCGTTGACCGCCGTACCAGTGTATTGATGCGCCGCCTGCGGGAGAACTCAGTTTTGAATACGGAAATTGGCAAGACCGGCGAAGTGATTGTGGAAGGCCACGCGATCGGCCGGCTCGATGGATTTACCTTTGCACCCGATGCGGCCGAAGCCGGCTCGGACGCCAAGGCATTGCAGGCGGCTGCCCAGCAGGTGCTCGCCAGCGAGATCGACACGCGCGCGACAAAACTCGCCGCGGCGCCCGACGACCAGTTCGTGCTGACCTCCGACGGCACCATCCGCTGGACCGGCGACGCGGTCGCAAAACTTGTCGCAGCCGACGACGCGCTGCATCCGCGCATCCGCATCATTGCCGACGACCGCCTCTCCGGCGCGCCGCGCGAGGCCGTGCAGGCGCGGCTCGATCTGTGGCTGAAGACGCATATCGAAAAACTGCTCGGGCCGCTGTTCGGATTGTCGAAGGCCGAGGACATCACCGGCATCGGACGCGGCATCGCGTTCCAGCTGGTAGAGGCGCTCGGCGTGCTCGAGCGCGCAAAAATTTCCGCCGAGATGAAGGATCTCGACCAGGCCTCGCGCGCGACGCTGCGCAAATACGGCGTGCGGTTCGGCGCCTATCACATCTATTTCCCCGGGCTGCTGAAGCCCGCGGCGCGCGCGCTGGCGTCGCTGCTGTGGGCCGAGAAGCTCGACAATGTCGATATGTCGGCGCTGTCGGGCGCGCAGCATCTGGCGAGCTCGGGCCGCACCTCGTTCCCGGTCGACAAGGCGCTGCACCGCGATGCCTATCGCGTGCTCGGCTATCGCCAGTGCGGCGAGCGCGCGGTGCGCGTCGATATTCTGGAGCGGCTCGCCGATCTCATTCGGCCGGCGCTGGCGTGGCGCGAGTCTTCGCCCGGCGAGAAACCGACCGGCGCATTCGATGGCCGCGGCTTTGTCGTGACGCAGGCGATGACCTCGCTGACGGGATCGGCCGGCGAAGATTTCGCCTCGATCCTGCGCGCGCTCGGCTACCGTATGGACAAGCGTCCGCCGCTGCCGCCGAAGCCCGCGCCTGTGGATGTGGTCGAAACCGTCGCTGCTGAAACACCGCCGGTCGAGGCGAGCGCCGAGACGACGATGGAGACAACGGCAGAGACGCCGGTGGAAGAAGTCGCCGCCGACCTGCCGATTTCGGGCGATCCCGCGCCGTCAGCCTCGCTGCTGCCCAACGTCACGCCGGTGGCCGAAGCCCCCTTGGCTCCGGTCGAGGCCGCATTTGTCGAAGCCGCAGCAGAGCCTGCCGCAGAAGCCCCGGCCACTGAGGCGCCTGTCGAACAAGCCGAAGCGGCAAGCGCGCCGGAAGCTGCCGCCGAGCCTGTTGCCAGCGAGGCTGCGCCATCAGAAACCGCTGCTGCCGAAGCGCCTGCCGTTGAAGCGCCCGCCGCAGAAGCCAAGCCCGATGCGACGGCCGAGCCCGCGATGGTCGAAGTCTGGCGGCCCGGCGGCCGTTCCGACGAACGCCGCCCGCATCACGACCGCAACCGCCAGCGCCATCACGCCCGCCCGGCCGAAGGTGCGGCGGCAGCAGCCGGCGGTGAAGGCGCCGAGGGCGCGCCGCGCGAGCAGCGCCATCGCCGTGGCCGCCGCAACAACGAGTTTCGCAAACCTCGCGAAGGCGCACCGGCCGATGCAACGGCTGCGCCGGCAGCGGCTGTTGAGGGCGCACCGGCGGCTGAAGCGGGCCAAGAAACACGTCAGGAAGCACGTCAGGGCCGTCCGCCCCGCGAGCGCTTTGAAGGCAAGGGCCGCGACGGCGATCGCCGCGACAAATTCGATCGCAACAAGGGCGACCGCAACAAGGGTGGTGGTGACCGCAACAAGGGTGAGCGCGGCGGCCGTGATTTCGGCGGACGCGACAAGGGCGGCCGCGACAAGCGCGACAGCGGTCCGTCGCACCGTCAGTGGGCGACCAGCGCGGCGCCGCGCGAGCGCGACCGTCCGGTCGATCCCAATTCGCCATTTGCAAAACTGGCGGCGCTGAAGGAACAGCTCGCCGGCCGGAAGGAATAGCCGGAGCGTTTTCGAGCGAAGTGCGCAGCGGTTCGCGCTCCACGAAACCGCGTCAATAGGACAGGCTTCGAGAGAACAGTTGGAGCGGCAGCGTCTCGACAAATGGCTGTGGCACGCGCGGGTGGTGAAGGCCCGCACCTCCGCTGCCGCGCTCGTCGAGGCCGGCCACGTCCGCATCAACGGCGTGCGCGAAAAGGCGCCGGGACATTCGGTGAAGACCGGCGACGTGCTCACCATCGCGCTCGATCGCACCGTGCGCATTCTCAAGGTGACCGGATTTTCCGAGCGGCGCGGCGATGCCGCGGCGGCGCGCGTGCTCTACGATGATTTGCAGAATCACAAAGAGTGATTAAGTGCACAGAGCAGGCGGCGAGGCCTGAAAACAAGGGGTTGCTTCCCTTGCGGCAGCGCACCGCATGCGCTACGCAAACCCCGGAAAACTGATCGTCTCGGAGCCTTATTCTTCGGAGTCTTGGATGACTTACGTCGTCACTGAAGCCTGCATCAAATGCAAATATACCGACTGCGTTGAAGTCTGCCCCGTCGATTGCTTCTACGAGGGCGAGAACATGCTGGTCATCCATCCCGACGAATGCATCGACTGCGGCGTCTGCGAACCCGAATGTCCCGCCGACGCCATCAAGCCCGACACCGAGCCCGGCCTGGAGAAGTGGCTCGAGGTCAACACCGAGTACGCCAAGAGCTGGCCCAACATCACCCAGAAGAAGGACATGCCGTCCGACGCGAAAGAATTCGAGGGTGTGGAAGGCAAGTTCGAGAAATATTTTTCCAAGGAACCCGGTTCCGGCGACTAGGCTGTGGATAAGTTAAGGGCTCGCTGAGCCTGTTTTCGACCGCAAACTGAACCGAATCAGCGTTGCGGATTTAACCCTGTTCTTGGACTTATGTCGGATACGGCCCCGTAAAGGCCCGGAACCCGGCGTAAATCATTGATTTTTGCGGAAAATGTGCTATATTGGGCACATTATAAGCCGATCCTGGCCAATGCGTATCTTTGGCCCCGGTGGGTTCCCGTAAAAACATCCAACAGGGGCGTGGCAGTTCCGCGCGCAGGCTGTGTCACAGAAAACGCGTAAAAAGAGTGCTTCCAAGACAACGAAAAAAGCCGCTCCGGCCAGCCGCAGCGCAACCAAAGGCCGTGCCAAGGCGACCGTAAAGGTGGCCAGGAAGGCTGTGGCCACAAAGTCCTCAAAGAACAAAAGAAGCGCAATGCCAGAAAAGACTGCCAAGACTGCCGCGAAAGCGACGGGTTCGAAGACCCCTGCGCCGAAAGTTGCTGCCAAAGCTCCCGTAAAGACCCCTGTGAAGGCTGTGCCCCCGAAAGCCGCCGTTGTTGCGCCGAAGGCTCCCGTCAAGCCGGTCGCCGCCGCGCCGCGCGTCGAGGAGCCGAAGAAGGTCGTGACCCAGCGTCAGGGCTTCAAGGCCAATGAATTCGTGGTCTATCCCGCTCACGGCGTCGGCCAGATCCTGGCCATCGAGGAGCAGGAAATCGCGGGCGCCAAGCTTGAGCTGTTCGTGATCAATTTCATGAAGGACAAGATGACGCTCCGCGTGCCGACCGCCAAGGTCGCCAATGTCGGCATGCGCAAGCTGTCCGAGCCGGCGCTGGTCAAGAAGGCGCTGGAGACGCTGAAGGGCCGTGCGCGCGTCAAGCGGACCATGTGGTCGCGCCGGGCGCAGGAATATGAAGCGAAGATCAATTCGGGCGACATCGTTGCGATCGCCGAAGTGGTCCGCGACCTGTACCGTTCGGAATCGCAGCCCGAGCAGTCCTACAGCGAACGCCAGCTCTATGAAGCAGCGCTCGATCGCCTGTCCCGCGAAATCGCCGTCGTGCAGCATTCGACCGAGACCGAAGCGGTCAAGGAAATCGAGAGCCAGCTCGCCAAGAGCCCGCGTCGCGGCGCCAAGACTGAGGCGACCGAGGGCGGCGAAGCCGATGAGGCCGATGTCGAAGCCGATGGCGACGACGCTGCCGTGGCGGACGAAGCCGCCTGAAAGGGTTCGACGGATTGAGATAAAAGCCCGGTCCGCAAGACCGGGCTTTTTGTTTGTGCGGATGTTTCCGCGCTCGCGCTGCGTCCCTTCTGTACGCATCAGCGGTCGAGCTCATCGCGGCAACACGAGAGTCCGCGGGTTAACCTGTTGTTAACCATATCCGATCAGCATCCCGAAGCATGAGGATTAGCCAAGGCTTGGCCTGAAGGCGGTCTTCATTGTTCATCCGGGGCTTGCGGGGGCTCTAAGGAGTAACGCCATGTCGTTGCCTGATATCCGACCCCAAGCAAATCTGCTCTCGGAGTTCGTGCTGGCCACCCTCGGCGCGCTTGGCCTGGGTTTTCCGATTGCGTTTGGGATCATCTGGATCTGTTCCTGATCCCTGCGTCGCTAGACGCAGTCTCGCGGGCGAACAATGCGCCTGCACTCGCAATAAGTGATTGTTCTCGCCTCGACGCAACCTGTCACGCCGCTGCATACGCGGAATGTGGCCAAATTTTCGGCCATTTGTGACCAAATTTGAGGATGAGGCTCCTGTCCACATCTAATTGAACCGCAGGGGTGTTCAATGAAGACGCAAATTCTCCTGATCTTTTTCGCCGCTTGTATCGCGGTCCTCATGCCGACCGGCGGGGCAAATGCGAAGAGCGTGGAATGCAGTGTCGTTCGGCCATCGAATGGACACGGGTATTGGTCGTGGCGCCTGATCGATGGACGCAAATGCTGGTACGCCGGCAAGACCATGATCTCGAAATCACTGTTGCTGTGGCCGGTGAAGACGTCGGTGCAGGCGAAAGCCGACCCAAAGCCCGCGCCTACAACTGTCCCGGCGGAGAAACGCAGCGATCCACTCGACGCGCAAGCGCGGCTGCTTGAGTACGCCAACAGTTTCGAAGCGCGGTGGCGCGCGCGGGCGATCACCGACTAGGCCAGGTCACGACGCCTCATGAAAGTAAGTCGGCAAATGCGTGCGTCCGAAGCGCCATGTCCGCGCCCTTCGATGGGGCCCACCGAAGCTCATCCCAGATGGCGTTTTGAGGGCTTTCACGTTGGAATCCAGCCGGATTTTCGACCTCTTATCACCAGAATAAAAGGCGACGTTGCTCCCGCGCCCAACTAACCGCAGGGGGAGTGACCGATGAAGATGCAGGTTCGGCTTTTCTTTTTCGCCGTTTGCATTGCTGCGCTCGCACCGCTTGGCATGCTGACCGCACAGGCCAAGGCGCAGATCAAGGAATGCCGCGCTTCGCCGTCAAAGGCGCAAGGACACTGGTCGTGGCGCCTGATCGATGGACGCAAATGCTGGTACGCCGGCAAAACCGTGATCCCGAAATCAGCGCTGAGATGGCCTGCAGCGGAGCCCGCGCAAGCCAAGGTCAAGGTGGCGCCGCCCGTCGGCGTCGTCGCGGAGAAACGCAGCGGCCCGATGAATGCACAGGCGCGGATGCTCGACGACGATAGTTTCGAGTCGCGATGGCGTGCGCGTGTGAGTACCGAGTAGGCGCGAGGCCGAAGTGATGTTCGTTTCCCTTCTCCCCTTGTGGGAAGGTGGCGCGAAGCGCCGGATGAGGGGTTCTCTCAACGAGCAGACTCGCGGAGACAGTCGCTCATCCGTCTCGCTGCCGCTTCGCGCCAGCGATCCACCTTCTCCCACAAGGGGAGAAGGAAGACGCGTCGCTTGACGATTTTTATCTAGCTCAATCCACCACGATCTTCACGCGGTCCCTTGGCTTGACCTGGGCGTGCTGGTCGAGGCCGTTGAGGATGCGGAAGCGCTCGGCGGGGCGGTCGACGCCGGTCATGCGGTGGGAGAGCGATTCCACGGTGTCGCCGGGCTGCGCGGTGATGACCTTGATGCGCAAGGGGCGTGCGGCCTGGATTTCTTCCAGCGTCAGGCGGCGGAACGAGTTGACGGTCTCGCGCGCGTTGCGCTCGCTCTCGGTGTTGCGCTGCTTGGCGGCGAAGATGAAGCGGTAGACGTCGCTGCCATAGCGCAGCGCATAGACCTTGAACTGCCACTGATCCCCGTTCGCGGAAGCCGAGGCCACCGGGAAACCGTTGATCATCATGTCTTCGGTGGAGCCCTTGTCGACGCCTTCCATCCAGCCGGAATTGAGATAATCGGCAAGCGACTGTTCGGCCGGCACGCGCACCACGTCGAAGCGCATCGCCTGCGTGCCGCCATCGCGCACGCCGATCACGGCCTGCGCCGTGTTATCCAGCGTGAACGTATCGGGGGCCTGGAAGGTAAAGCCGAGTTTCGGATGCAGGAAGCGCCGGCCGCGCACGAAACCTTCGCTGGGGTCCTCGCCATAGACCAGGTTGTCGATCGCGGCGAGATAGGTCTCGCGGTCGCGCTCGGCGCTCTGCGGCGAGGTGTATTGCCGGGCGCTGGCCTGCGCGTTCTGCACGCGCTCGGGCGTCGCCGGATGCGAGGACAGGAAATCCTGCGCGCGGGGATCGAGCGAGGTCTTGCCGGCCTTCATCGCCGCATTGCGTTCCATCGCGGCAAGAAAGCGCGCCGCGCCATAGGGATCGAAACGGGCGCGGGCCGCAATGCTGACCCCGATACCGTCGGCCTCGAATTCCTGCGCCCGCGAGAAGCTTGCCATCGTCAGCTTGGTTTTCGCCAGCGCCAGCGCCGTCAGATCGGGATCGTTGCTCATGTCGGTGACGACACGGGTCACCACCGCTGCCTGCCGCGCCTGGTCTTCCCGGATCGAGGCGTGTTTTGCGATGACATGCGCCATCTCGTGGCTCAGCACCGAGGACAATTCGGAAGTGTCGCTGGCCAGCGCCACCAGGCCGCGCGTCACATAGAGCTGGCCGGTCGGCAGCGCGAAGGCGTTGACCGCGCCGGAATTGAGGATGGTCACCCGGTAGGGCTGTTCGGGACGGTCGGAGGCCGCGACCAGCCGGTCGACCGTCTTGCCGATCAGGGTCGCCAGTTTCGGATCGTCATAGGCGCCGCCATAGGAGGCGAGAATGCGCTCATGTTCGCGCTCGCTGGCGGGCGTCTGCGCGACGGCGCGGCTCGGCTTCGGCGTCGGGACGACCGGCGCCGCGGTCTCGAGTTTTCCCAGATTTCCACAGGCCGAGAGGGCGAGCGCGGCGCACAGCAGCGCCGGCGCAGCCAGACGGCGGCAGCCCGTGTTCATTTCGCGCCGTTCTGCACGATGCGTCAAATCAGCCACTGAGACCCACGATCCGATTGGGATCGTCGATCTCATCCCTATTTTGCGTCCGATCCAAACGAAAACCGGTGCCCAGTCTTCGAATCACGCGCTATGTCCCGCCCAGCACCTCAACCTGCCCCACCCGAAGCAGTTCGATCCGTGGTCCTCCCCGCGACGAAACAACGCCGCGGACACGAATCCGTCGATTTTCGAGCGACTTAGGCCCGAGGTTAGCGCTCTCAAACACCGGTATGATGCGCCTTGAAATAGTCGCAGCAAAGTCCCGTGTCCAGTTACGCCCGAAATTCAGGTAGGTAATCGCCCCCGCTTGCCGAACGGACAGAACTCTGCCCTCGACCACCGTAAAGTGCCCAATCGCGGACAGAATATCGCCCGAACTTTCCGCGTTTTTTATGGCCGCGGTGTCAGCCCAAATGCCCAATTTGGCGTCCCGCGCCGCGCGCTCGGCGGCAGCCAGTGCGGCAGCGCAATTTTTGTCAGCGATATCAACAGACGCCAATGCCTCGCCGCGGCGGAGCAGTTCGCTTTGCACCGAGTGTTGCGTGCCGGTCACGAACACGAAGGCCTCCTGGCGGCCATAGCGGTCCGGCGTGTCGTCGTCGCCATGCAGCGTCACCTCGCGACCGGCGGCGATGGCGGACAAGGCGGCTCTGTTACTGGCCCTGCCGGCTCCACCATGGGCGATGCCGGCGAGGCGGATTTCGCGGCCGTCTTCGAGGCGAAGGCTGCGTCCATCGACCACGGCGGCGACGCGGCCTTCGCCCTGCGGCTCCAGCGCGCAATCGGCGGCGTCGGCGCGTCCGGCGGTTGCCAGCACCAAAAATGAGACGGCGCATGCGGGGAGCGCCGCGCGCCAACGCAATGCCGGACTGATCATACCGCTGCTCTCTGTTCCGCCTGTTCCTGTATGCTCGACTGCCAACGGCATTGCTACCTTAGATTGCTAATCGGGGTGAACACCATGGAAGTCAACGGCATCGCGCATATTTTCCTCACCGCCTCGAATTTTGGACGGTCCCGCGAATTTTATCGTGAACTGCTGCCGTTTCTCGGCTTGAAGCCGGTGATCGACACCGAGACGACCTATTACTGCGTCGGCGGCCGGACCGCGGTCGGCATCAGCGCGCCGTCCGCCGAGCATGAAGGCGCCGCGTTCGAACAGAAGCGCGTCGGCCTGCATCATCTCTGCTTCCGCGCCCGCGAGCGCGCCGATATCGACGAACTGCACGGTTTTCTCCAGACGCTCGGCGCCAAGATCATCCGCGCGCCGCGCGAGGACCAATGGGCGCCGGGATATTATTCGATCCTGTTCGAGGACCCGGATGGCATCCGGCTCGAGCTCAATCATGTGCCGGGGAAGGGGTTGTTGGGGTAGTGCGCATCCTAACTGCGCAGGATGGGTAGAACGAGGCGAAGCCCATCGCGTCTCCGCGCAAGCATTGATCAGCTTCCGCCTACGCTCGTTGAGCTACGGCGGACGAAGTCGCTTTACCCGTTCTACGCACTGGTTGTGCAACGCTGCTTGATGCAAATAGCGCGCGCATCAAAATCCAGTTGTCGTCATCATGCCTTGCGCTGCTTGGTAGCGAACACCGTAGCCGAGCACCGCTTTCGCAAGAAATAGAGAACTAGTCGCAGTCGAATTGCTGCATCAAGGCGTGCCATCCGAGAGGCATTGGAGTAAATTTTCTTCGCCGTGGCCCTGCGTTTCGCCTGCTGTCAAATACAAATCCGGTGGAGCCAATGCAGCAGATTTCAGACTGGCTCGAGCAGCTTGGGCTTGAGCAATACGCGCTGCGTTTTGCCGAGAACGGGATTGACCTTGGTGTCTTTCCCGAACTGACGGACCAGGACTTCGACAGGCTCGGTGTCCTGCTCGGCCATCGACGAAAAATGCAGCGCGCGATCGCCGAACTCAATCAAGCCGAACTGCTCGCCGAGCCCGCGCTTCAGCATGATGCCGAACGACGCCACCTCACCGTCATGTTCTGCGATCTGGTAGGTTCGACTGCGCTCTCGGCTCGTCTCGATCCCGAAGATATGTGGGAGGTGATCCGCGCCTATCGGACGGCCTGCGCGAAGGTGATTGCCACTTACGACGGCAGCCTCGCCAGGTTTGTCGGCGACGGAATACTCGTCTATTTCGGCTACCCCCGCGCACACGAGGACGACGCGGAGCGCGCAGTGCGGGCGGGGCTCGACATCATCGCCGCTATAGGGCCGCTCGAAACGCGCGCGGAACGGGTCGAGGTGCGGATCGCGATCGCGAGCGGGCTGGTGGTGGTGGGCGACCTCATCAGCGGAGGCGCGGCAGAGCAGCGGGCAATGGTCGGCGATACGCCGAACATCGCTGCCCGGCTCCAGGGCCTGGCGGAGCCGGGGGCGGTCGTCGTTGCCGATTCGACGCGCGAGCTGCTCGGCGATCTATTCATTTTTCGCAACCTCGGCCGCCGCGAGGTCAAGGGTATCTCTGAACCCATCGCGGTCTGGGCGGTCGAAGGTGGAGCTGCGTCGGAGAGCCGCTTCGAGGCGGTGCGTACCGCGCGCTCGATGGGCTTTGTCGGTCGCAAGGCAGAGATCGAATTCGCGCTCTTGCGCCAGCAACTGGCGTGGCAGGGCCAGGGCCAAATGGTGCTGATTTCCGGCGAGGCCGGGATCGGCAAATCGCGCATTGTTGCAACGCTCTCCGAAAGCCTCGCGTTGGGGACGCACCGGCGGATACGGTATCAGTGCTCGCCCTACCACACGAACAGCGCGCTCCATCCCTTTGTCGCCCAGCTCGAGCGCGCTGCCGGCATCGGATCACAGGATACATCCGAGCAAAAGCTCGACAAGCTTGAGGCAATGCTTGCGCTTGGAACGCACCAGGTCGCCAACGCGACACCGCTCATCGCCGCGCTGCTTTCGATTCCGACCGGCGAGCGCTATCCGCCGCTCGGCTTGAGTCCGGTGCAGCAGCGGCGACAGACATTCGCTGCCCTTCTCGACCAGCTTGAAGGTTTGGCGCGGCAGCAACCTGTGTTGATTGTCTGCGAGGACATGCATTGGGCTGATGCGACGACGCTTGAGCTGTTCGATCTTACGGTCGACCGGATCAGGGGGCTGCCGATACTCGTGCTCATGACCTTCCGGCCCGAGTTCGAGCCGCCCTGGGCGGGTCTCGCCAATGTCAGCCTGCTGCGGCTCGATCGGCTTGACCGTCAGGACACGCGCGCCCTGATCGAGCAGGTGACCGTCGGCCGAAAGCTGCCGGGCGAAATGATGACGCAGATCATCGACAAGACGGATGGCATCCCGCTGTTCGTGGAAGAACTGACCAAGATGGTGCTGGAGTCGGGGTTGCTGGTGGAAGATGCCGGGCGCTATCGCCTCGATAGTCCGCTGCCGCCGCTCGCCATTCCCGCGACGCTGCAGGACTCGCTGATGGCGCGGCTTGATCGGCTGGCTCCGGTCAAGGAGGTTGCGCAGATCGGTGCTGCCATCGGCCGCGGCTTCTCATACGCGCTGCTGCGAAGCGTGGCGGGGCGCGATGACCTGACGCTGGGCGTTGCGCTGGCGCAACTCGAAGAGGCCGAACTACTGGTGCGCCGCGGGACGCCGCCGGAAGCGACCTACAGCTTCAAGCACGCGCTCGTTCAGGAAGCGGCTTACGAGAGTCTGCTCAAGAGCCGGCGGCAACTGCTGCATCAACACATCGGCGACGTTCTGCGCGACAAGTTTCCGGTCATCGCCGAGACCGAGCCGGAAGTCCTGGCATTCCATTTCACTGAAGCGGGGCTGAACGGAACAGCCCTGGAATGGTGGTGCAAGGCCGGCCGGCAGGCATTAAGGCGCTCGGCCTATACTGAAGCCATCGCACATCTCGGCAAGGCGGTTGCCATTGCGGACGCGTTGCCCGCCGGGCCCGGCCGAACCATGAACCGGCTCCAGCTTCAAATCGCCTATGGCCGCGCGCTCCGCGGCAGCCTTGGCCACAGCGCCCCCGAAACGGTGGCCGCGTGGAAGCGCGCCCGACGATTCGCGGCCGATATCAATGATCCGGTCGAACTGGCGCCGATCCATTCGGGCCTGTTCAATGCCTGCCTGACCCACGGCGAGATCGCGCCGATGCGGGAGTTGGTGGAGGCCATCATGGGCGTCGCCAGGCAGCGACCGGAATCGCAGGTGGCCGCGATCATCGCACACTGGACAACCGGGGTAACCAGCTGGTTCGGCGGCGATTACCTGAACGCGCAGCTGCATCTCGAGCGTGCGCTTGCGATCTATGAGGCTGAGCCTGATCCGGCGACCTTCAAGGCGTCGGCGCTGGACCTGCCTTTCGTCATCATGCGGTTTCTTGCTCTGGTGCTTTGGCCGCTGGGCAGCATTGATCGATCGCGCCGGCTCGCCGCTGAAGCGGTGCGCGCCAGCGGAGACAAGCCGGCGCTCTCTCGGGCCAATGCGCTTGTTCACAAGGCGGTCTTCGATGGACTATGCGGGGGCATGTTGCAGGAAACCGAGACGATTCTGGCTCTCGGCCTCGCGCGCGACCATACGATGCCGCTGTACGTAGCCGCCGGCAGCTACCTGAACGGCCTGGCAAAGTGGCGCGCCGGGGACCGGATGGATGGACTTGCGGAAATGCAACTGGGCTGGACACTGCTTCACGAGAATGACTGCTATCTCTGTGAACCGTTTTGGGGGATGCAGGTCGCCGCGGCGAATGCGGAGGCCGGGCAACCAGAGGCTGGCTTGGAAATCTTGCGGGAGTTGATCTCCTCGACAGAACGATCCGGCCAGCATTGGCTCGATGCCGAACTCTACCGCAGCCAGGGTGAGCTGTTGTCGCATCTTGACCCAGCGGGCGTTTCCATGGCCGAGGACGCCTTCCGCAGGGCCTTGGAAATCGCCGGAACCCAACGGACAAAGACGTTCGAGCTGCGCAGCGCAGTTGGACTTGCGCACCTCTATTGTGCAAATGGCCGAGCCAAGGCAATACCCGAGGTGCTCGCGACAGTTCTTGCTGATTTCGACACGGAGCGAGATCTGCCCGAAATCGAAGAAGCGGAAACCTTGCTCAGGCGTGGACAAGTGGCCGGGCGCGGCAACTGGTGACCGTTCCTGTCAGCGAGTACCTATCCGAGCCATGTCATCCTGGCAGTCATTCCGCTTAGCGGAAAACACGGGCAAATCTGCCTTCTCCCGCGCCTTGCCGCTGTCGACCCCATGCGGCATGATCGCGCCGAAAATTTCAAAGCCGCAGCCAATGCGGCGCGTGAACAGGGAGGCCTCCGTGAAAAGAACAACAACAGGCATTGTCGCCGCTGTACTGGCAATGTCGGCGACCGCGGCGCTGGCGCAAAGCAAGCCGCCGCTGAAGCTCGGCGGCATTCTCGACATGTCCGGGCTTTATGCCGATATCACCGGCGCGGGCTCGGAGACCGCCGCGAAGATGGCGGTGGAGGACTTTGGCGGCGAGGTGCTGGGACGCAAGGTCGAGATCGTCGCGGCCGATCATCTCAACAAGGCCGACCTTGCCGCCAGCATCGCGCGCGACATGCTCGACAACCAGGGTGTCGAGATGCTGTACGACGTGGCGGCGTCCGCCACCGCGCTGGCCGCCGGCGAGATCGCGAAGGCGCGCAACAAGATCGTGATGTATTCCGGCCCGGCCTCGATCCGCCTGAGCAACGAGGCCTGCGGTCCCTACACCGTGCATTACGCCTACGACACGTTTGGGCAGGCCAACGTCACCGGGCTCGCCACCGTCAAGTCCGGTTTCGAGACCTGGTTCTTCCTCACCGCCGATTATGCGTTCGGCCAGGACCTGGAAAAGGACACCACCAATGTGGTGGTGAAGGCCGGCGGCAAGGTGCTCGGCGGCGTCAAGCATCCGCTCAACACGTCGGACTTCTCCTCGTTCCTGCTGCAGGCGCAGAGTTCGAAGGCCAAGGTTGTCGGTCTTGCCAATGCCGGTGGCGACACCATCAACGCGATCAAGCAGGCGGCCGAATTCGGGCTGACCGAGAGCGGCGGCCAGAAACTGTCACCGCTGCTGGCCTTCGTCGACCGACATCGACAGCGTTGGGCTGGAGACCGCGCAGGGCCTGTTGCTCGCCGAGGCCTTCTATTGGGACCTCAACGACGATACCCGCGCGTTCTCCAAGCGTTTCGCGGAGCGCGTCAAGCGGCCGCCGACCGCGGCGCAGGCCGGCGTCTATTCTTCCGTCGGCCATTATCTGAAAGCGGTGAAGGCCGCGGGCACCACGGATGCCGCCGCGGTGATGAAGGTCATGAAGGAGACGCCGGTCAACGACATGTTCGCCAAGAACGGCAAGATCCGCGAAGACGGCCGCATGGTGCACGACATGTATCTGTTCGAGGTCAAGAAGCCGTCCGAATCGAAGGCGCGCTGGGACTATTACAAGCTGCTGGCCACGATCCCCGGCAGCGAGGCGTTCCAGCCGCTGGAAGCCTCGCGCTGTCCGCTGGTGAAGAAGTAAGACTTCATCTTCGTAGGGTGGGCAAAGCGCAGCGTGCCCACCATGCCAACGGCAAAGTTGGTGGGCACGGCGCAAGTGCGCCTTTGCCCACCCTACGGCACCGTCGCAATGACGATTGAATTCACGACAACCAACAACAACGAAAGCACCATCCATGAGCGCAAACGAAATGGTCCTGCAGAAGCTCGATTCCGGCTTGCTCACCATCACCATGAACCGCCCCGACCGGCGCAACGCGCTGAACCCGGACATGACGCGCGGGCTGGTGGAGGCGGCGCGGCGCGCGGCGGAGGATCACGAGGTGCGCGCGGTGCTGTTGAAGGGCGCCGGCGGCACGTTCTGCGTCGGCGGCGACGTCAAGTCGATGGCGGAGGGCAGGGCGCCGCTCGCCTTCGAGGCCAAGATGGCCAATCTGCGCCGCGGCATGGAAGTGTCGCGCATCCTGCACCAGATGCCGAAGCCGGTCGTCGCGCAGGTCGACGGCGCCGCTGCCGGCGCGGGCCTCTCGATCGCGCTGTCCTGCGACATCCGTATCGCCAGCGCGTCCTGCAAGATCACCACCGCCTTTGCCAAGGTGGGGCTGTCGGGCGATTACGGCGGGACCTACTTCCTCACCCAGATGCTCGGCGCCGCCAAGGCGCGCGAACTCTATCTGATGTCGCCGGTGCTGTCGGCGCAGGAAGCCTACCATCTCGGCGTGGTGACGAAGGTGGTGCCGGATGCCGACATCGACGCCGAGGCGCACGATATCGCGATGACGCTGGCGCAGGGGCCCTCGGTGACGCTGGGCTACATCAAGCGCAACATCAACAATGCCGAGACGATGTCGCTGGAAGCCTGCTTCGATGCCGAAGCCATCCACCATTCGCGTTCGGGCGAGACCGCCGACCACAAGGAAGCGGCAAAGGCCTTTGTCGAGAAGCGCAAGCCTGCGTTTCAGGGCCACTGAGATGGCCGAATATCTCAGGCTGCGGCAGATCTGCCTGGTGGCGCCGAACCTCGCGCCCGTGATCTCGGATATTTCCGAAATCATGGGCCTCAACGTTTGTTATCGCGACGGCAACGTCGCGAAATACGGGCTGGAGAACGCCCTGCTGCCGGTCGACACGATCCTGCTGGAAGTGGTGGCGCCGTTCCAGCCGGGCACCGCGGCGGGACGTTTTCTCGACAAGACCGGTGGCCGCGGCGGCTACATGGCGATCTTCTGCTGCGACGATCCCGACGCGCGCGGCAGGCACGCCAACGCGATGGGCGTGCGGACAGCCAACGTGATCACGCACGCGCCCTATCACGGCGTGCAACTGCACCCGCGCGATTGCCGGGCGGCGTTCATCGAGTTCAATCACACCACAGGCAGCGACGATGTGCTGGGGCCCTATCCGCCGGCGGGGCCGGATTGGCAGAAGGCGATCCGGAAAGACGTGACGCTGGCGCTGACGCAGGTCGAGATGCAGAGCCCCGATCCGCAAGGCCTCGCCGGGCATTGGGGTAAGATTTTGGGGATTGCCGTCAGTGGTGAGCGCGGAACTGAAACTGCCCAACGCCAGCTTCCGCTTCGTCAAGGGCGCGAGCGATCTGATGAGCGGGCTGACGTTTCGGGTTGCCGATATCGCCAAGGTGCGCGATGCGGCCAAGGCGAAGGGCTGCAAGGTGTCGGGCGACGGGTTCGATCTTTGCGGCGTGACGTTCAGCTGGTGGCGTGATGTGCTCGCCCTCTCCCCTTGTGGGAGAGGGTGGATCAATCGCGCGAAGCGCGATTGAGACGGGTGAGGGGTTCTCTCCGCGTGCACATATCTGCCGATGGAGAGAACCCCTCATCCGGCGCTTCGCGCCACCTTCTCCCACAAGGGGAGAAGGGAAGAAGCGGCGCGCGATATCAGCGCCCCTTGAAATTCGCGACGCGGCGTTCGGCGGTGGCCTTGACGCCTTCCTTGAAATCTTCGGTCGCGCGGAGCTTGTTCTGTTCGACCAGTTCGTGATTGGTCGCGGCGAGCACGCGGTCGGCGAGGCCGGCGCGCATGGTGGCGCGGGTCGAGATCAGGCCGAGCGGCGAGCACTCGGCGATTTCGGCTGCGAGCTTCATCGCCTCGGCCCGCACCTGATCCTGCGGTACGCAGAGGTTGGCGAGGCCCATGCGCGTGGCTTCCTCGCCGGTGACGCGGCGGCTGGTGTAGAAAATCAGCTCCGCATTGTTCTTGCCGACCAGTTCGGGAAGCGTCGCGGTCAGGCCGAAGCCGGGATGGAAGCCGAGTTTGGTGAAGTTGGCGGCAAAGCGCGCTTCGGGGCAGGTGACGCGGAAGTCGGCGGATACGGCCAGGCCCAGTCCGCCGCCGATGGCAGCGCCATGGACGGCCGCGACGACCGGCTTCTTGTTGCGGAAGATGCGCACGGCCTGAACGTAGAGATGGTTGATCGGCAGGTTGGCGGCCGGATCCTTTTGCGATTCTTGTTCCTGCTCCTGCCGCTTCGGATCGGAGAAATCGGCGCCGGCGCAGAACGCCTTGCCTTGCGCGGCCAGCACCGAGGCGCGGATTTCGACGTCCTTGTCGAACTCTTCCAGCGCGTCCGCGATCTGGTTGATCAGCGAGACGTCGAAGAAATTCAGCGGGGGCTTGCGGATTTCGATCAGGCCGACATGGCCGTGCTTCTCGACGCCGATATCAGTGTATTTGGTCATAAAGGTTTCCTCTTTGAATTAGCGCAGACTAGGCCCGCGCGCTCAGCGCAGACCAAGCCCGCGGGCGATGATGCCGCGCAGCACCTCTGTGGTGCCGCCCTGGATCGTCAGCTTGGGCGCGGTCTTGATGGCGAAGTCGAGCTGCTTTTCCAGCGTCTCGCGGTTGGTGGCGGTTTCCTCGACAAAGGCGGCGAGATCGCGGACGCGATGCGGCAATTGCTGCTCCCACACCGTGCCGATGTCTTTGACGATGGAGGCTTCGACCACCGGCTCCTTGCCGGCCTGCAGCATGCCCGCGACCGAGACCGACATGCGGCGCATGGTGTGCACCTGCGCCACCAGCCGGCCGATGCCTTCGGCGCTGCGGGTATCCGGATTGTTGCCGACGGCGCGGACCAGTTCGGTCAGCACGTAATAGGTTTCGAGAAAGCGTTCGGGGCCCGAGCGCTCATAGGCGAGTTCGCTGGTGGCCTGCTTCCAGGCCCCGTCGATTTCGCCGAGCACGTGATCATCGGGAACGAAGAAGTCGGTGAAAACCACCTCGTTGAATTCATATTGCCCGGTGATCTGGCCGATCGGGTTCACCTGGATGCCCGGCTGCTTCATCTTGACCAGAAACTGCGTCAGGCCGTGGCGGCGGTTCTCTTTGGTCGGCGGCGACGTGCGGAAGATCGCGATCATGTAGTCGGCGATATGGGCCGAGGAGGTCCATATCTTGGTGCCGTTGATCAGATAGCCGCCGTCGGTCTTGGTCGCGCGGGTCTTCGCCGCGAACAGATCGGAGCCGGAATTCGGCTCGCTCATGCCGATCGCGAAACACACCTCGCCGCGGCAGATCCGCGGCAGGATGTCCATCTTGATATTCTCGGGCGCGTATTTGAGCAGCACCGGGCCGCTCTGGCGGTCGGCGACGAAGAAGCGTCGCGTCGGTGCATTCGCCACGCGCATTTCCTCGGTCACCACATAGCGCTCGAGGAACGAGCGCTCGTGGCCGCCATATTTCTTCGGCCAGGTCATGCCGAGCCAGCCGCGTGCGCCGACCTTGCGGGAAAATTCCGGCACGTCGGTGTCTTCGCGGTTCGGCTGGTGCGGATCGAAGGTGCCGGCGGCGATTTCTTCGGCGAGGAAGGCGCGGACTTCCTTGCGCAACTGCTCGCACTCGGGCGGCAGGCGGATCGGATCGAAACGGAGGGCTGCGGTCATTGTGACTCTCTAATGCAGGCAGGTCGGTGTTGATGTCAGCGCGAGGCCACCAGCGGCCACAATTCATCGGCGCCGCGGGCCGCGACAAGCTTGCCAAGCTCGACCGCCCAGTAGCTCTCGGAGCCGAAATCGTCGCGCCAGGCCAGCGCGCGCAGCGAGTAGCGGTGCAAAATGTGCTCGATGGTGAAGCCGATCGCGCCATGCACCTGATGGGCAATCGCGCCGCCTTTTTCCGCCGCCTCCGCGCAGCGGATTTTTGCCGCCACCGCTTCGAGGAACACTTCGTCGTTGAAGGCGGTCGCATTGGCCATGGCGTCCGCGGCCGAGGTCGCCGCCGCAAGTGCCGCCGCCGACTCGCCGGCGAGCCGCGCCAGATTGTGCTGCACCGCCTGAAACTTTGAAATCTTCTTCTCGAAGGCGACGCGCTCGTTGGAATAGCGCACGGAAATTTCCAGCATCGATTCCAGCGCGCCTGCGATCTGCAGGGAGCGCGCGACGCCGCCCATCAGCATCAGCCGGGTCTGGTCGAAACCTTTGGGCGCCGGCTTGATCGTGAGCGGCTGCACCTTGTCCAGCGTCACGGTGTCCGAATTGTCGCCGCCGAGGCCGAGCCCGGTCTCGATCCGGCACTTGCCGGGATCGACCAGCGCGATAGAGACGCTGCCCTTCGCATCGCTGGCGAGCACCGCAAAATGCCTGGCGGCCTTTGCAAACGGCACGCCGCGGGCCCTGCCGGAGAGACTGCCGTCGGCATCGATGGTAATCCGATCCTTCGGGCTCGCAGGCACTACCGTCATCTCGCCATCGGGCGAGGTGATCTTGGCCTGCGCCAGCAGCCAGCCTGCGAGCATGGTTTCGGCCAGCGGCACGGCGACGGCAAAGCGGCCGGCCGCGCTCAGCACGCTGAAACCTTCGGCAAGCGATGCGCCCGAACCGCCGCAGTCTTCGTCGACCCAGGACAGAGGCAGGCCGGCTTCGGTCAGCGCCTGCCAGAGCGGCGCTTTCCACGCGCCCTTGTTGTCGCGATTGATGGTTTGAGCGTCGGCGAGATCGGCGAAGATTTTCTCCGCGGTCTCGGCAACGATGTTGTCACTCTCCGCCACAGCGTTCCCCGAAATTGATTGGCACCGGCCGACCTTGCCGCTTTCGCCAAGACCTCGGGTGCGTTCTTTTCTTGCGCTTTATGATGGGCAAAAGCCATAGCTGTGACAAGCGCTGTCCGCAGGGCCGCATGAGGCGGCGGCATGAGGCCATCGGCGAAGAATAAATTCCGCATAGTGGAACGTTCGCGGATTTGCGCGCACCTGACGGCACGATATGGTAAGCCCGCGACCTACGGGCGGCTCGAAACCCAGCTCAAAAGCAACAAGAGGAAATGCGGATGTCGAAGGATGGTTTGTGCGCGATAGTCACCGGTTCTGCCTCGGGCCTCGGGGCCGCCACCGCCGCCATTCTGGCAAAGGGCGGCGCGCGCATCGTCGTCAATTACTCCAACAGCAAGGCGGAAGCTGAAGCCACCGCCGACCTCTGCCGCAGCGCCGGCGCCGAAGTCGTGGTGGTGCAGGGCGACGTCTCGCGCGATGAAGACTGCAAGAAGATCGCGGCAGCGGCCGCAGCCTGGGGCCGGCTCGATGTGCTGGTCAACAATGCCGGCACCACCAAGCATGTGCCGCATCACGATCTCGACGGGCTGACGGCGGAGGATTTTCAGCGCATCTACGCCGTCAACACGATCGGCCCGTTCCAGATGATCCGCGCGGCGCGCGCGCAGCTCGAGGCGGGCGCCAAAGCCTCCGGCAAGCCGTCCGCCGTGGTCAATGTGTCATCGGTCGCCGGCATTTCCGGCGGCGGCTCCTCGGTCGCCTATGCCGCGAGCAAGGGCGCGCTCAACACCATGACGCAGTCGCTGGCGCGCGCGCTGGCGCCGCTGATCCGCGTCAACACGGTGTGCCCTGGCTATATCGATACGCCCTGGTTCACCAAGGGGCGCGGCGAGGCCGGCGCCAAGGCGGTGCGCGACGCCGTGGTGGCGAAGGTGCCGCTGAAGGTCGCCTCGACGGCCGAAGACATCGCGCAACTGGTGTGCTTCCTGGCCTCACCGGCGTCGAGCAACATGACCGGCGAATACGTCCGCATGGATGCGGGGATGCATCTGGTGCTGTGACGCTGCGTAGCTCGGATGGAGCGCAGCGCAATCCGTGCGCCACCATCCGTCGCGCATCCCGGATGTGCGCTGCGCTCCATCCGGGCTACGATTTACGATGACACTACGTCGTCACCTGTTCCCCGGATCCGAGATCACGCGGCTGGCCACCAGCCGGTTCCAGATGAACAGCACCACCAGCGCGCCGATGGTGGCGGTGATGAAGCCGGCGCCCTGGTCGGGGCCGTAATGGCCGATCGCCTGGCCGATCCATGTCGCCAGAAACGCCCCGCCTATACCGAGCACCGTGGTCAGAATGAATCCGCTCGGGTTGTTCTGTCCCGGCGAAAGGATACGCGCGATGATGCCGGCGACGAAGCCGACGACGATGATCCAGATAATGCCACTCATTTTCTATTCCCCTTGCGATGCGTCGATGCGCGGCGCGGCGTCAAATCCGGCCCGACAACTCGTTTTCGTCCGGCAGCCGTCCGTCCGGCGTCAGATGATTGACGACGTCGGGCAGGAACTTGCTGAGGCCCTGCAGCAACTCGTCGCGGGACAGGCCGCTTTGGGAGGAGAGCGATTCGATCTGGTCGGCGCCGAGCGCGTTGGCGAGATCGCCGGGCGAGACCTGCTTGTTGGGGCCGTTGCTGACCCACGAGCTGGCCTGGTCGCCAAGCCCCTTCTGCTGGAATTGATTCAGGAGGTCGCCGAGGCCGCCGCTCAGGATGCTGCCGGCCGCGCCGCCCGCAAGCAGTCCGCCCAATCCGCCCTTGAGCATGTCGCTCATGCCGCCCGCGCCGCCGCCGGGCAGGCTGGCGGTCACATTGCGGGGTGTGGGAGCAGGCGTCGGGCGCGGCGCGGCGCCGGCCTGATTGCCGGTGAAATGCTTGATGCCTTTCCAGGCCAACAGCGCCAGGATCGCCATCGTCATCGGTGACATACCGCCGCCGCTATCGGATTGCGCGCTGGGGGTGCTCGGGCCACGTGGGCCATTCTGCATGCCGTTGAGTACGTCGAGTAAACCCATGGTCGTCTCCTCCGCGTAGCCCCGCGTGAAACATAACGGCGGCGTATGACGGTTACAAGGAGCGGGCGGCCGGCGCCCGGAATAGGCTCGGTCGGTGCGCTCTGCTAGTTTGAAGCCCGGTGCAACGCGGTAGGTGAAAAATGGTTGCGGGCCAAACGATCGGTATTGCAGGGGCGGGCAGCATCGGCTGCTTCGTCGGCGGCATGCTGGCGGCCGGCGGCCACAGCGTTGCGCTGCTGGCGCGTCCGCGCGTCATCGCCGAAATCGAGGCCCATGGGCTGCGGCCGACGAGTTTCGAAGGCTTTGACCAGACCATTCCGCGCGATCGGTTTGCATTGTCGGAAGCTCCTTCGGTTTTCGGGGATGCCGGCATTGTGCTGGTCACGGTCAAGAGCGCGGATACCGCTGCCATGGCCGATATCATCGCCAGGCACGCCCCACCGGATGCCGTCATCGTCAGCCTGCAGAATGGCATCGGCAATGCCGCCCTCCTGCGCGACCGGCTGCCGGGGCGGCGCGTGCTCGGCGGCATGGTGCCGTTCAACGTGATCGCGCTCGGCAACGGGCGGTTTCATCGCGCCACTTCCGGCGACATCGTCATCGAGCAGGACGAGGCGCTACCGGCGGAGAAGCTGTCGGTGGCCGGCCTGACGATACGGGCGACCGACAACATTGAGGGCGTGCAATGGGGCAAGCTCGTGCTCAATCTCAACAACGCGCTCAATGCGCTGGCCGACCTGCCGCTGCGCCGGCAACTCGGCTCAGCGGCCATGGCGGCAATTATTCGCCGATCAGATGGCGGAAGGTCTGGCCGCGATCCGCGCCGAGGGCATCAAGCCGGTCTCGCCGACGCCGATCCCGCTGGCGTGGACGCCGCCGCTGCTTCGCCTGCCCAATGCCATCTTCGAACCGTTGCTGGGGCGGACCATGAAGATCGATCCCGAGGCGCGGTCGTCGATGTGGGAAGATCTCAAACACGGCCGGCGCACCGAGATCGATTATCTGCAGGGCGTCATCACCGCCATCGCCGAGCGTCGTGGGCTGGAGGCGCCGCTGTCGCGCCGGATCGTGGAACTGATCCGGCAGGCCGAGCGCGAGGCCAAGGGCTCGCCGGGCCTGACGCCGGCGCAGATTCGCGCTGCGAATTGATTGGCTCGGCGAGCGCGGCCTGGTCTAGGGTGGCGCCGTCCAGCACAGATCGAACACGCGTTGGAGGGAGAAGCGAATGAACCGGACAGGTCTGGCATTGATGGCGATTATTCTTGCCGGCTCGGCGTCGTTGACACCCGCGCAAGCTGTGCCGCCGACGGCGACGCCATCGCCGGGTATGACGCGCGGCTGCAGGAGCAGCGGGCGGCGTCACGGGCCGCCGAGGCACCGGTCGTCAAGCCGCGTCGCGTCAAGAAGCCGCGCACGCATTGAGGCGATGTTGCCTCGTGAGCTTGCCACTCCGCTACGTCGTCCCTGCGAACGCTGCGAACGCAGGGACCCATAGCCACCGGCCGCCGTTGCGACGGGGAGTGTCGACCACTCTGCCTTATCGATAGATCACGCGGTATGGGTTCCTGCGTTCGCAGGAACGACAGAAGTGTCAGCTCTTCTTCTGCCTGGCCGCTTGTTGCTGCTGCTGTTGTTGTTGCGGGTTGAACAGCTTTTTGATCTCGTTGACCTTCTCGGAAAGCCGCGGCCATTCACACGAGAACTGGTTCTTGGCGCATTGGGCAGCCCTGATGCGCGCCGCCTGCTTGACCGGACTTGCCACCGGCACCGGCACCTTTTCGGTCTCAGCCGGCGGAGAAAAGGCCGGATCGCTGCGCAGCGATACCTGCTGCAAGTCCTGGGCTGGCGGCGGCTCCGGCTGGTGCTGCTTGGCCGCCAGCGCCGCGGCGACGTGGTTGCGCCGCTCCCGCTCGAGATAGGCGGTATATTGCTCGTCGATTTTTTTCTGCTCTTCCGGCGTCGGGTTGGGGCCTGCGATGTCGAAGGTGCGGTCCTGCATGAAGTCATAGTAGGTGTAGCCGCCGCCGGGCTTGCGGCGGCCGGCGAACTTCGCGTTGCATTCGGCGAGCTTCGTCGTCTTTTCTTCCTTGGTTGTCGCCTTCTCGGCCACATCGGCACAGGATTCGAAATCGACAGGCGCGCTGCGCCACCATTGCGCGTCGCAGCGCACCGGGGCCAGCACGATGAGGCTTCCGATGGTGGCAACAGCAAACGAAGAAGCACGTGAGGCGATCACGGACGGGGCACTCCAGTCGAATTCTCTAGGGAACTGTGATTGAGTTGATTGTCATCATTTTGGCAGCGCTGTCACCCCGAAATTGCACGATTTTCCCGCTGTTATCATAACCTTATCCGGTGGATGTGACTGATGGAACACAGCGTCATGTCGTTGAAAATCATCGAATAAATTCAACGCCAAAGCTTCCTGCGCGCGCGATGCTGCGACGAACGAATCGAACGCCATCTGAGAGCGGGCGATAAGCACGCCACATTGTGGCGAGAATCAGTCAGATCCTCGCGCGCGGGCCAAGGTGCGCGACGCCGTTTCATCGAACGTTGCGCGATAGAGCCGTGCGAATTCGCCCATGTGATGGAAACCGTTGGCGCGGGCGCAAGACGTCACGGTGATGGCGTCGGACCCTTTCACGAGTTGGGCACGCGCCGACCAAAGCTGCTTGAGACGCAGATAGCGATGCAGGCTCATGCCGCGAACGGCCGCCACTGCGGTGCCCAGCGTTCTGACCGACACGCCGCATTGTTCGGCGAGTTCGGCGCTGTAGATCGCCGAGGCGGCATGGAAGGCAACATAGTCGTCGACCATGCGAACGAGGCGGCAATAGCTCCGGCTTGCAAGCCGGCCCGCCACTTCCGGTGGCCGGCTGCGGCGGAACATCTCATCGACGGCGAGCAGCAGGCTTTCCTGGAGGGCAAGCGCCGAGCGCGTCTCGCGCAACAAATCGGGTCTGACGGAAGCCGCCTGCAAAATGCCCGAGGTGACGGATCTGACCGTCGCCAGCGCCTCGGCGTCAGGCGTGAACGGGCAGAGTTCGTCCGGCGTATCGAACCATTCCCGATCCTGCAGGCCGCCGCCGAGCGTGATGATCGCGTGCAGCGAGCCGCGGGGTTCGACGAAGTGCAAATCCAGATTGCCGCGCATGCCGATAAAGGCCGGGCGGTTCACCGACATGCCGTTGACGGACACGTCGTAATTGTCCTCGAGCTGGAACATGACGACGCCATGCGCCGCGCGGTAGCTGACATCGACAATGCGGGGAAACGAGGTGAGCACGGTGATCTGGCAGAAGGGCAGCTGCACCATCGCGCGTGCGGTATGGAAATTCGCAAGATTTCAAGGGGACGCTGCGCGCCTCGGCGACGAACTCGACCGGCCGGAAGGCGTCGATGTCGGAAAACTGGACGATCGAGAGTGCCGGCGAGGGCGAGAGGCTCTGGAACTGCATTGTGAGGTGACCGGGTCGCGAATCTTCGATGCCAGCCTCGACCGCCAGGGTTAAGAGCGTATTAAGAAGTGTGGCCGGCGCGAAGATTTCAGGCGGCCGTCATGGTTGCGAGGAACCTTGAAACCTCGCATTTCCGGCTGCCGCGACAATTGGCCCCGCGGATTCACGCGCAACGACGGTCGGGCCCGCAGGGGCGAAAGACTGGTCGCCCCGACCCATCCAAATCCCTTATACCTGCTCAAGCGGAATGCTAATTGTTCTGCGATAGACGAAGCCATCATGTGGCGGCAAATCCGGACCGGTTTACCGGGCACGCCGCGGCAGGGAGAAACTTTTCTTATGAGCATCACCACGGCCATGACGAGCGTGCCGAAGCCCGCGCCTGACCTGATCGAAGCATTCAGGGGGGCGCCGACCTCCGTGATCAGCGACAACCTTGCCCGGCTGCCGGGCGCGGTAGGCCTGCGGCCGTTCCATCGCGGCAGCAAGCTGGTGGGCATAGCCTTCACCGTGCGCACGCGGCCCGGTGACAATCTGGCGATCCACAAAGCGCTCGAACTGGTCGGGCCCGGCGACGTGATCGTGGTCGATGGCGGCGGCGACGAGACGCGGGCGCTGGTCGGCGAGATCATGATGACGATCGCCCAATATCGCGGCGCCGCGGGCTATGTGATCGACGGCGCGATCCGCGACGTCGCGGCTTTCGCGGCATCCGACTTTCCCTGCTTTGCGCGCACCGCGATCCATCGCGGGCCCTACAAGAGCGGACCGGGCGAAATCAACGTGCCGGTATCGATCGGCGGCTCGGTGATCTCGCCCGGCGACATCGTGGTCGGGGACGAGGACGGCGTGGTATCGTTTCCCGCCGCGACGGCACCCGCCTTGCTGGAAGCGGTTCGCGCCCAGATCGCGCGCGAGGAGCAAACCATCATCTCGATTCGCGAAGGCCGCTATCAGGGCAGCTACGGCAAATCCTGACCGATAAGTCTTGATCGATGCGCGAAGGCGCTTGAGGGAGGAACGATGAGTCAGAAGGACGAATTTCACAACCTGGATAACCCGGCCGACGGTCTGCTTCGCGAACTGGCGGCGGGGGTCACGACACGCATCTTCTCCGGCGAGCAGGCGATGCTGTCGGTGGTGACGCTGGCGCCGCACGCGCAGGGCACCCTGCATCACCACCCCGAGGAACAATGGGGCGTGCTGCTCGATGGCTCGGCCATCCGCGTTCAGGGCGGTGAGGAAATTCCGGTCAAGAAGGGCGATTTCTGGCGCACGCCGGGAAACGTGCCGCACACCATGCGGGCTGGACCGGACGGCGCCCGCGTGCTTGACATCTTCAGCCCGCCGCGGCCGGAGTACAAGAAGGCCGGGTCCGGCTTCGGCGCTTAAGAAGCAGTTAAGAGAAGTCTGCGAACAAAACAAAAAAAGCGCAGCGACAATTTGGAGGAGAAACGTGGTGAAGATTACCAGACGCAATCTGCTTGCGGCATCGGCCGCGTTCGCGGTGACGCCGGCGCTGGCGCAGTCGGCGAAGAACATGACGCTGGTGGTGCCGTTCCCGCCGGGAGGCTCCACCGACGCGCTGGCGCGGCTGCTGCAGTCCCATCTGCAGACCAAGCTCGGCCGCACCGTGCTGGTGGAAAACAAGTCGGGCGCGGCCGGCTCGCTCGGCGCCATCCAGGTCGCGAAGAGCCCGCCTGACGGCGCGACGTTCCTGGTGACCTTCGACTCGCACGCGGTCATCCCCTCGATCCTCGAAAAGCCGGGCCTGGATGTCGAGAAGGACCTGCTGCCGGTGTTCCTGGTCGGCACCGCGCCCTACGTCCTCGCCGCGAATGCCGAGCGGCCCTACAAGACCATTGCCGACGTGATCGCGGCCTGCAAGGCAAACCCCGGCGCGGTGAAATACGCCTCCGTCGGCATCGGCACGCTCGGCCATCTCGCGATGACGGTGCTCGGCAAGAAGGCGGGCGTCGAGATCACGCATGTGCCTTACCGCGGCGGCGGCCCGGCCATGAACGACGTGCTCGGCGGCCATGTCGACCTGATCATCGGGTCGGCGGCGCTGATCACGGCGCAACTCGGCACCAACATGCTGCGTCCGGTCCTGCAGATGGGCCGCGAGCGGATGCCCGTGCTGAAGGATACGCAGACCGCGATCGAGGCGGGCTATCCCGATTTCGAGACGCTGGCCTGGTGGGGCGTTTTCGCGCCCAAGGACACGCCGCCGGACGTCATCGCCAGCATGGCCAAGTCAGTGAAGGAGATTCTGAGCGAGCCGGCGGTGGCCGCCAACTTGCGGGAGACGCAGCAGATGACGCTGCTGCTCGCCGACGGCAAGGAGTTCTCGACGTTCTTCGCCAAGCAGGTCAGCATCTGGGGCCAGGTGGTCCGCGAGAACAACATCAAGGCGTAGCGGCGGAACCCGGATATGAGCCTGATCGGAAATGCATCCAATATTTTCAGGCACGTCTAACGGCTTGAACGGGATTCACTTTTCGTCATGGCCGGGCTTCGTCCCGGCCATTCACGTCTTTCTTGGATAAGACGTGGATGCCCGGCAACAAGGCCGGGCATGACGAACTCTCTCTCTAAGGCGCTCGGGTCGGGTTACGAGGGCTGGCGATGCCACGCTCACTTTGCTATGAAGCCACCAGCACCCGCCTACCCAGCGGGTCCGCGGTCCCGTAGCTCAGCCGGATAGAGCGACGGTTTCCTAAACCGTAGGTCGCATGTTCGAGTCATGCCGGGATCGCCAGCACGTTCGGGTCCACAACGCGGATCGCCCGCGGGTCCAACCAACACATGACCGATATCGTCACGATCACTCCGAGCCCGGCGATCGATCTCTCGACGGCGGTCGACAGGATATTTCCGGTGGCCAAGCTGCGCGGCAAATCGCAACGCCGCGATCCCGGCGGGGGCGGCATCAATGTCGCGCGGGTCATCAGGCGGCTCGGCGGCGATGCCCGTGCGATCTACCCGGTCGGCGGAGCGATCGGAAAGCTGCTGCGGCAATTGCTCGATCAGGAGGGCGTTGCCAGCCACACCTGGACGATTGCGGGCGAAACGCGGGAAAATTTCTTCGTCGACGAAATCAGTGCGGGCCAGCAATACCGCTTCATTCTTCCCGGTCCACGGCTCCACGAGGCCGAGTGGAAGGAATGCCTGAAGCTGGTTTCGGCACTCGAGCCCTTTCCTCGCTACCTGGTCGCAAGCGGCAGCCTGCCCGATGGCGTTCCTGACGACTTCTATGCGCAGGTGGCGCGAATCGCAAAGCAGCGCGGCGCCAGGTTCGTGCTGGATACGTCGGGACCGGCACTCGCCGCGGCAGTGGCCGAAGGCGTCGATCTCATCAAGCCGAACCTGCGCGAAATGCGTGAGCTGACCGGAAGCGAATCATCGGACGCTTACGCGTGGGAAGCTGCCGCAAAGGACCTTGTCGGAACGGGGAAGGCGGCCGTCGTCGCGTTGACGATGGCCCACCTTGGCGCGGCGCTGGTGACGCGCGACGAGGTCTTGCGCGCGCCGCCGATCCCGATCACGCCGCGGAGCGCGGTCGGAGCGGGCGACAGCTTTCTGGCGGCGTTGATCTGGCGGCTTGCTTCGGGAGCCTCGCGTGCAGACGCCTTCCGCCTGGCGGTCGCTGCCGGCGCCGCGGCCTTGCTCCATCCCGGAACGGAATTGTGCCGGCCGGCCGACGTCGCGCGCCTTGCCGATCAGGTGAAGATCGAAACGGGATAGCCCGCCCGTGGTTTGGCCGGATGGCGCAACGGCCTGTTAAGCGCCCTTTTCCAGCAGCGCCTTGAAATCCGCCCGCGCGCGTTGCGCCTCGCGCCTGGCGGTCTCCGAGGCTTCGCCGAGGCCGAAATAGCCGTGGATGAGGCCGAGGCCGTCGTAATAGCTGGTCGGAACGCCGGCGGCCTTTAGCGCGTCGGCGTAGGCCTTGCCCTCGTCGCGGAGCGGATCGAACCAGGCGGTCGTGACGATCGCGGGCGCAAGGCCTGCGAGGTTTTTGGCGCGCAGCGGCGACACGCGCCAGTCGGTGCCGTGGGTCTTGTCGGCGAGGTAATGGCCGCAGAACCATTCCATGGTGGCGCGGGTGAGGAAATAGCCTTCCGCGTTCTCGCTGCGTGAGGGAAAGCGCGCGTTCTCTTCTGTATCCGCGAAATTTCCGGCGACGTCGGTGACGGGATAGACCAGCAGTTGCGCCGCCAGTTTGATGCCGGCGTCACGGCAGGCGATCGCGGTGACGGCCGCGAGATTGCCGCCGGCGCTGTCCCCGGCCACGCCGACGCGGCCCTCGTCGCCGCCGAATTCGGCGATGCGGGCGATGACGTCCTTTGTCGCCGCAAAGGCGTCCTCGAACGCGCCGGGAAACCGCACCTCGGGCGGGCGGCGATAATCGACGGAGACCACGACCGCGCCGGTCTCGATCGCAAGCCAGCGCGCCTGCCGGTCATGGGTGTCGAGATCGCCGGCGACCCAGCCGCCGCCGTGAAAGAACACGATTGTCGGCGATTTTTCACTCGAGCACCGGTAGGCCCGCGCGTTGAGGAACCCGGCGGCGCCTTTCACCTTGATGTCCTCCGCGCTCATCACCGGCGGCGGCGGGACTTCCGCGCGCGAGGCCGCCAGCGCGCGTAGCGCATCGCGCGCGCTCTGCGGCGTCATTGTCGTGGCATCGCGCAGCGGCAGCAGCGGAATGATCTGGGCGACGACGGGATCGAGCGGTGGAATCATGCGGGGAGCGCCTTTGTTGCGGAACAGGACGGCAGCATAGGTAACGAGCGCGGCCGCCGCAATCGCGGGGTTTGGCCCAGGCAGGCCGAGCCGATTTCTTTCAATAGGTCGCGGTCCAGCAAGCAGATGCGCGGGCCATGCGTCGATAGAATCGCGCCCCGTTTACTTCCTGTTATCCGTAAGCGGACGCGCGCCGGGAACGGGCGGGCGGACTTGCTCGTTACTCCTTTCGAAGGGAGCAGTGCCATGAATCAGATTGCCAGTGTGGATCGCGCACTCGATGAGATGCTGGTGCAGCTCGGCGGAATGGTGCTGAGGCTGTCCAGCCCGGAAGTGACGCGGACGTCCGAAGAGCGGCGCGCGCTGGCGTGCTCGGTCAACCAATATGCGGTGTGCGCGGCGCGCTCGGGCGATCCGCGCGTGCACCGGCTCAAGGTCGAACTGGAAGCGACAATCAGGCCGCATCTGCGGCTGGTGGCCAGTCGGTAAGGCGCGTCGCCCGATCCATCCGCGACGCGCTACGTAGGTTGCGGCCCGGCCCGGCCGTGGCAGCTTGCGTGCGAATGACCTCAGAGTGTCTTGAGGTATTCGATCAGCGCCTTTCGATCGCCCTCCGACAGCTCCGGTCCGATCACGCCCTTGATTTCCTTGTCCTTGCTGAAATCCTTCCTGAATTCGTGGCCCCGGTTTGAGTTGCCGCGAATCGAGGTGTCGAATTTGAAGCCGTTGGTGATCGGGTCGGT
This sequence comes from uncultured Alphaproteobacteria bacterium, assembly GCA_963840465.1. Lineage (GTDB taxonomy): Bacteria > Pseudomonadota > Alphaproteobacteria > Rhizobiales > Xanthobacteraceae > Bradyrhizobium. Next base: position 33,455 of record CAWIZF010000040.1, read on the forward strand.
CTTGTAACCGAGCTTGACCGGGTCGTATTCGCGGCTGCCCAGATAGAATGTCGGCGGCCGTTTCTCGGGATCCCCGAGCAGATCGTCGATGGTCGGCACCGAACCGTTGTGCAGATAGGGCGGCGTCGCCCATATGCCGTTGAGCGGGCGCACCTTGTAGGCAAGCTCGCCGCGCAGTTCGTTCGGCATATATCCGTCGATCCGCTTGCGCTCCGCAGGGCTCGCCGGCGGCTTCCTCTGGTCGAAGATGGTGTTGACGGTCTTCTCGACCAGTTCGCCCAGCGCGAATGCGAAGCTGCTGCTCTTGATCCCGAGATTTTCGGGCACCGCGACGGTTCGGGCCAGCATGTCTGCCGCCTGCGCGGGATCGGTCCCGATATGCGAGATCGGAATATTCTCGACCTTGAGGATCGGCTCGCCGGCCTCGTTCTTGGTCCACCAGTCCTTGTTGTTGAAATCGTAGAACGCCTCGCTCGTCACCGGCGGGCGGTGACATTCCTGGCAATGGGTCTTGTAGAGTTCGGCGCCCTTGTCGGCCAGTTTCTGGTCGATCGGCGGCAGAATGTCGGCTGGCCATTTCGGAGATTTCAGGCCCGGAAAACCGGTCTTCGCGTTCGGCAGCGTGTCACCCTTGATCATCTGCTCCATCTTGAACAGCTGATCCACGTCCACGCTCGACTTGTACAGTCCCTTCGACGGCTCGGTCAGATTGAGCTCCGCCGACACGCCGAGCAACTCGCCGGCGTTGCGCACGATCGGCTGCATGATGGAGCCGTTATACTGCACCCAGTCGAACCACGGCGTGTTCCAGATCCGCGGGTAATGCACCGGCGCGGAGGAGCCGGCGTAGTTCTCCGGCTTCTTCAGGTCGATTGAAAACACCTGGTTGCCGATCCGGTTGAGCGCGTCGAGCCGTCCGTAACCTTCCAGGATGCTCTGGGAGGCGACGCGCTCTTCCAGGTTCTTGACCTGCTTGTACTGATTGAGAGTCTGGTCGAGCTGGTTCTTCAGCGTTTCGCGGTCGTCGAGCGTGGCGTCCGGCCCCAGGATGCGCTCGGCGAAACGGTCGAACCGGCCGGGCCAGTAACGCGTCAGCAGGAGCGAGATGCCCATGCCCTGCTTCATCGTGAAGAGATTGGTGAGCGCCGGTCCGCCGTCGATGACGACGGCGGTGTCCTTGTAGGTGAAGCTGCCGGTGTGGCAGGCCGCGCAGGTCAGGCCGACGCCGATCATCTCCTTCTTGGTGCGCGGGTTGCGCCAGACCGCGCCCGTCGAATCGAGCATCGGGGTGCCTTTCGCGAACCCGATCGGAAGCGCCTCCTTGCCGGGGATGATGGTATCCGGAATGAAGCCATAGCGGTCGAGATAGGCGGTGTCGCTGAACAGGCCGACCTTGGCGAACGGCACCCACGAAATCGTCGGCTGCTCCAGCGCCATGAACCAGTCATAGGGGAAGCCGAAGGTTCGCGTTCCCTGGTCGGCGTGATAGAACCAGCTCAGATCTTTCTTGCTGACGCCCTGGTCGAGCCAGACGGTCTTCTTCGGCGTGGGATGCTCCACGATCTGCACATGCAGATCTTGCCAGAGCTTGGCGATATCGTCTCTGGCGCTGTAAACGACGGCGACGATCGCCAGCGCGATCACAATTTTCGCAACCCTCTTGCCCCGCATGGCGCGCCCCTCTTCAAACCCGCGCTGCAAGCGCGCAATATTCGTCTGTCTATCAAAAAACGCCGGAAGGCGAATCACCCTCGGCGTGCGGTTTGGTATGATGCCATCGTATAGTGGCGCTCAAAGTCTGTCCATGAATCCGATTCCTCTGGCAGCGGTGTGGTCGGCCGGGTCATCTCTCGCCCGGCCTTTTTTCAGTATAAAGTGCCGATCATGCGGCAGGGTGTCGGATAGATCACATGAAAGCAGTTGAGGCGGAATCGCTCCAAATCGAGATCGGGCCCAATGAGGCGGTCTCCGGGCTGGCTGATGCGGCCGCCGCAATCCCGCGCGTGTTACGTGTTCGCGCACGGGGCCGGCGCCGGCATGACCCATGCGTCGATGGAAACCGTTGCGGCCGGTCTCTCCAAGCGCGGCATTGCGACGCTTCGTTATCAGTTTCCCTACATGGAAAAAGGCAGCAAGCGGCCCGATGCGCCTCCGGTTGCGCATGCCGCTGTTCGCGCCGCGGTGGCGGAAGCCGGGCGGCGCTGTCCTGCACTGCCGCTGATCGCGGGCGGGCGGTCGTTCGGCGGACGGATGACCTCGCAGGCGCAGGCGCTTTCACCCTTGCCCGGCGTGCGCGGGTTGGCGTTTCTCGGTTTTCCGTTGCATCCGGCCGGCAAGCCTTCCAGCGATCGCGCCAAGCATCTGAACGATGTCAAAATCCCGATGCTGTTTCTACAGGGCACGCGCGATGCGCTGGCGGAGCTGAGCTTGCTCGAGCCTGTCGTCAAAAGTCTGGGATCGCGGGCGACGCTGCATTTGCTTGAGGGCGCCGATCATTCCTTTCATGTGCTGAAGAGTTCGGGGCGGAATGATCGCGAGGTGATGGACGAGGCGCTGGACGCGTTCGCGGCGTGGGTCGATGGGGTCGTGAGCTAAGCTCTCCGATGTCGTCCCTGCCTAGTGCGCAATTGCGCACGGGCGCAGGGACCCATAATCACAGCAGCGCATTGTTGAAGAAAGCCGTCTCTCCTTGTGCCCCTTCCGAGGGCCGCGGCGTATGGGTCCCTGCGTTCGCAGGGACGACGGTGAGAGAGTTGCACTGCGCGCCATACCCATTACGATGCGCCGATGACAAAGATCCTGATCGTCAATCCGAACACGACCGCCTCGATGACCGAAACGATCGGCGCCGCCGCGCGCGCCGTCGCCGCGCCTGGCACCGAAATTTCCGCCGTGACGTCGGCGATGGGGCCGGTCTCGATCGAGGGCTATTATGACGAGGCGTTCGCCGTGCCCGGCCTGATCCAGGCGCTGATGAATGCCCCGGATGCCGATGCCGGCTATCATCGCCTGTTTCGACGACACCGGCCTCGACGCCGCGCGAACCGCGGCGCGCTTCCCGGTGGTTGGCATCTGCGAGGCGGCGCTGGTGACGGCGGGGCAGATTGCAAAACGCATCGCCATCGTGACCACGCTGCCGCGCTCGATCGTGCCGCTGCAGGAACTGGTGCGCCGCTACGGTTTTGCGGAAAGGGCGGAGGTCACCGCCTGCGACGTCGCGGTGCTCGATCTCGAAAAGCCCGGCTCGGGTGCGGAGGCGAAACTTGAAGCCGAGATCGCCCGCGCGCTCGACAAGGGCGCGGAAGCGATCGTGCTGGGCTGCGCCGGGATGGCCGATCTCGCGCAGAAACTGTCGCGAAAATTCGACGTGCCCGTCGTCGATGGCGTCGCGGCCGCGGTGAAGCAGGCCGAGGCGCTGGCGGGCCTGAAGCTCACGACGTCCCGGCGCGGCTCGTACGCGTCGCCGGGGATCAAGAGCTATACCGGGATATTGCAGCCGTTTGCGCCGAAATCCTCAGGCTGATTGCGGCGCGCCGTAGATCTTGTCGCGCAGCCGACGCATGCCCGTCAGCCAGCGGTCGCGGCTGGACGCCTTGCGCTGCATGTATTCGGCGACCTGCGGGTGCGACAAAATGAGAAAGCGTTCTTCCGCCATCGCCTCGATCACCATGCGCGCCACTTCCGGCGACTGCAGCACGCCGTCGACCCGCGCGGCGCTTGGGCCCGGTGTCGTCATGCCGGTCTGCACCGATTGCGGGCACAGCACGGACACGCGGATGCCGCGGTCGCCATATTGAATGGCGAGATGCTCGGCGAGCGCAACCGCCGCATTTTTTGTCACGCCATAAGGCATCGAATTCAGTGACGCCAGCAGGCCCGCGGCGGAAGCGGTGTTGAGCAGATAGCCGGAGCCCCGCGCGAGCATGCCGGGCACCAGCGCGCGTGCCGCGAACACATGGCTCATGACATGGACGCGCCAGCTCACGTCCCAGTCGGCGTCGGAGGCGGTCTCCTGTCCCTTGCGCGAGAGGCCGGCGTTGGAGAAGAACACGTCGACCGGGCCATACTTGTCCTCGGCCGCGGCGATCAGCGCCTTGATGTCTTCTTCCAGGCCGACATCAGCCGTAATCGGCAATCCATCGATATCGCCGGCGACCTTCGCCAGTCTGTCGCGCGAAGTCTTGAGGTCGGCGACGACGACGCCGCGCGCGCCGGCCTCCGCATAGGCGCGCGCCACCGCTTCGCCGATGCCGCTCGCGGCGCCCGTGACGACGCAGACCTTGCCCTTGACGTGCATTTTGGTTCCCCGCTTGTTTCTTTTTCTTGAGCGGGGGCGAGAGTGATACGACCTCCGCTGCGTGGTCAATGCCAGCGATCAATTTTTTGGAAGCACCGCGTGCGCCGCCGGATTCCGATCGCCGGACGGAGGCGTCCTGACCGGCATGACACAGCCGGCCTTCAACCCCGATAGAGCCCCTTGCCGCGCGCCTGCCGGATCGCGAGCGCCGCCATCATGTCGAGCGTCGGCGTCGACAGTCCGGCGGCGCGCGCGAAGGCGGCGGGGGCGCGGACCAGCACGTCGATCTCCATGGCGCGGCCGAGTTCGTAGTCCTGCAGGATCGACGGCTTGTGGTCCGGCGCGGGGCCGGTGCGCGTGACGCGCTTGACCTCGGGGAAGCAGCTCTGCGCAATGCTGTTGGCCTCGTCGAGCAGGCGCGGCACGATGTCGGCCAGATCAGGATCGTCGCGCACGGCGCGCGCGGTCAGCCCGGTCAACAGGCACAGCACCGACATCGACATGTTGGTCAGGAGTTTTGACCAGATCGTCTCCCGGATCTGCGTCGACCTCGGGCGATTCGATCGCGGCTTCGTTCAGCGCCGCACGCAACCGCGCGACCCGTTCGCTGGCGCGGTCGTCGCATTCGCCGATCAGGAGCCGGTTGCGTTCGGGCGAAAGGTTGGCGACCACGCCGGGGGCTACGACTTCATTGGACGAAAACACCACGCCGCCGACGATAAGCTGTTTCGGGATCGCGGCGCGCAGGCGTCCGCCGGGATCGAGGAAGGCCAGATCCGGCACCGGCGGATGACCTGGCGCGAGCCCGATATCGTACCACCAGGGAACGCCGTTCTGCGCGAATACCACGGCGGTCTCCTCGCCGAGCAGCGGCTGCAGCCCTTCCGCGAGGGTGGGGAGGCCCGTGGCCTTCAGCGTGCAGATGACGGCGTCCTGCCGGCCCAGCGCGGCCGGATCGCTCGATGCGCGCACCTTCGCCTTGAACTCGCCATTTCCAACCCGCAGCGTCAGCCCGCCTGCTTTCACGGCATCCAGATGCGCGCCTCGCATCACGCAGGAAACGTCATGTCCTGCCAGCGCGAGCCGCACCGCAAAATGGCTGCCGACGGCGCCCGCACCGAAAACGCAAATCCGCATGGGTGGAAATCCTGCTGGGAGGGAAAGGCGTTGCTAGTTTTCACAAGCCTTGGCCGGACGCAACCGGCTTGCCGCACAGGGCGGGTTGCGGCGGGCGCGGCCTTGGCCGTGCGGGAAACCTTGTCGTTCAGTCGACGTTCATCCGCGCGCCGTCAAGCTTGTAGCCTAGCAATGATCGGACATGCCATGTCGAAATTCGGACTGGGAATTGCTGTCATTGTCTTCGCAACCGCGCTGTCAGTGGCGGACTTTGCCATCGCGAGAGGCGGCGGCGGTCATGGAGGCGGTCACGGTGGTGGCCGCGGCGGCGGCGGTCATCATGGCGGTGGCCATCATGGTGGCGGCGGACACCATTTCGGCGGCGGGCATCATGGCGGCGGCCATTTTCACGGCAGGGCGGCGCATTTCCGTTCGTTCTCCGGCCATCGCTCATTCTCTGCACGTCGCTCATTCTCCGCACACCGTTCGTTCTCCGCGCAACGCATGAATTTCGCTGGGACCGGCCGGGCGCTGAACTCGCGCGCACTCGCCCGCAGCTATCGCCACACCGCAGCCCTGCATCGTCCCGCGATGCGGGCCAGCGTGACCGCGGGCGCGGCGCTTGCCGGGTGGCAATACGGACGGTCGCGAGGCGGCGGCTGGTGGCGGCATGGCAATGGCGGGTACGGCTGGGTCGGACCGCTGTTCTGGCCGTTCGCCTATTTCGACATCTATGACTACGCGCTGTGGGGACCGCGCGTCGGCGCGCCGTTCTGGTACTACGGCTATGACGACATTTATGCCGGGCTGTTCGGCCCCTATGACTATCAGGGTCTTGCGGGCTACCTGCCGCCGCGCGGTTCGTCCGGCGCCGGGCCGGACCGGCTGGCGCTGTTGTGCGGCGAGGACAGCCGCGAAATCGCCGGCCTGCCGATCGACCTGATCGCGCAGGCGATCGAGCCGACCGAGCCGCAGCGCGCAGCCCTCGACGATCTCGCCAATGCATCGGTGACGTCAGCACAGAAGATCAAGGCGGCGTGCCCGACCACGGTTGCGCTGACGGCGTCCGGCCGGCTCGCGTCGATGCAGCAACGCCTCGAGGCGATGATATCAGGTGTCGCGACCGTGCAGCCGGCGCTGGACAAGTTTTACGGCCTGCTGAACGACGAGCAGAAGGCGCGGCTGAACGCGGTCGCCGAGGATCAGGAGCGGAAGACCGAGCGTCGCCGCAGCAGGTCGTTGGCGCGGCCTTGCGACGTCACGCAATCCTCCGCCTTGCAATGGCCGGCCGAGGAGATCGAGGCGCGGCTGCATCCGACCGATGCGCAACGCACCGGCCTGACCGCCCTGCAGAACGCCAGCGCCAAGGCGGCCGACGTGCTGGCCACATCGTGCCGGATCGACGAGGCGGCCACGCCGCCGGCGCGGCTCACCGCCGTCGGCAAGCGGCTCGGCGTCATGCTGGAGCAGGTCAGGCTCGTGCGCACGGCGCTCGACGACTTCTATGCGATGCTGAACGACGAGCAGAAGGCGCAGTTTGAGGCGATCGGGCCAAGGCGGACCTCCGTTGCCGACAGGGCAGATATGATGCAGCGGCGCGGCCGCCGATAGGCCGGCGGCGGTGACAACGCCTGCGATCCCGGCCTATTGTCCGGCATGACAAGCATGCCGAACGAAGGGGCCGCCGAATGACTGCCAATCCGGTTTTGTGGGATCTCGACGCGCGTGGCGTCGCCACGGTGACGTTGAACCGTCCCGAGGTGAACAACGCCTATGACGCCGGGCTGATCAACGGCGTGCTCGCGGCGATGGATGATTTCGGCAAGCAAGCCCAGTCTCCGCGTCGTGGTGCTCAAGGGCAACGGCAAGCATTTCCAGGCCGGCGCCGATCTGAAATGGATCAACGGCGTGCGGCCGAAATCGACCGAAGAGAACGAGGCGGTGTCGCGCGCGACGTTCGAGGCCGTGCAGCGGCTGAACACGCTGCCGATCCCGACGGTGGCGCTGGTGCAGGGCGGCTGTTTCGGCGGTGGCACCGGGGTAATCTCGGCGTGCGACGTCGTGGTCGCCGCCGACAATGCGCTGTTCTCGATCACCGAAGTGCGCTGGGGCCTGACGGCCGCGATCATCATCCCGCAACTCTGCGACGCCATCGGTGTGAGGCAGGTTCGCCGCTACGCGCTGACCGGCGAGCGGTTTGGCGCGGAGGAGGCGCGGCGGATCGGGTTGGTGCACGAGGTGGTGCCGCTGGCCGAGCTGGAGGCGGCGGGCGCGAAGGTCGTGGAGCAGTTGCTCGCCAACGGTCCGCAGGCGATGGCTGAAACCAAGGCGCTCGCGCTGGAAAGCTCGTTCGGCGGCATGGGCGTGGATGACGCGGCCTATGCGCGGCTGGTGAAGATGCACTCGGCGCGGCGGCAGACCAAGGAGGCGTCGGAGGGACTGGCGTCGTTTGCGGAGAAGCGGGCGGCGAATTGGGGAACAGGGAAGTAACCGTCGTCCTTGGCACAGGTTGAGACGGCAGTAGCGGACGTGGAAGAGTTTGCTATATTGGAGCCATGACAGCGAAAGATCTTGAAGAGCTCATGGAGCGGGTCCGGCACTGGCCAAAGGAGCGCCAGGAAGACGCGGCGGAAGTGCTGCTCGAAATGGAGCGGCAAGACGCAAGCCGCTATCGTTTGACCGATGCCCAAGCAAAAGAGGTCGCTCGCATCCAGCGCGATGTTCGCGATGGAAGAGCGACTTTCGCAACCGATGAGCAGATGGCGGCGCTTTGGAAGTCATGCGGCCTGTAAAGCTGCGCTTCACCGCCGAAGCGCGCGAGCACATCGCCGCAATTTACAGCTACATCCAGGATCGGAATCCCGTCGCAGCTACTCAGGTGGCCGCCCGCATCCGTTTGGCCGCCGAGCAGCTGGCTGAATTTCCGCGCATGGGACATCTCGGCCGCGTACCGGGTACTCATGAATGGGTTGTGCGCGGCTTGCCCTATATTATTGTCTATCAAACCGACGCGACCGATCCTGACGAGGTGCTGGTACTCGGCATATTTCATGCAGCCCAAGACCGAGAACGGGACTGAAGCTGCGACCATAGGAGCACCACAGCTTGCCATCAAAACGTATCGCCATCGCCGGGCTGGGGGAGATCGGCAAGACCGTGGCGCGCAAGCTGGCGCAGGGGTTACCGGGGCTCGCTCTCGCGGCGATCGCGACGAGGGATCGGGCGAAGGCGCAAGCCTGGCTCGATCGCGAAGGCATCTCATGCCCGCTGGTTTCGCTCGATGAACTGCCCGCTCACGCCGACCTCGTTGTCGAATGCGCGCCGGCAGCGATCCTCGATCAGATCTGCCGGCCGATGCTGAGCGCCGGCAAACAGGTCATGGTGCTCAGCGCCAGCGCGCTGCTGCCGCGTCCAGAACTGGTCGACCTCGCCCGGGCGCATGGCGGTCAGATCATCGTGCCGACCGGCGCCCTGATCGGCTTCGATGCGGTTTCGGCTGCCGCCGAAGGCACCATCAACTCGGTGCAGATGATCACGCGCAAGCCGCCCGGCGGGCTCGCCGGCGCGCCCTATCTGGTCGAGAACGGTATCTCGATGGACGGGGTGAAATCCGCCCTCTGCGTGTTCAAGGGCTCGGCGCGCGACGCGGCCGCAGCGTTTCCCGCCAACGTCAATGTGGTGGCGGCGCTGTCGCTTGCGGGCATCGGCCCCGATCGTACGACGATCGAGATCTGGGCCGATCCTGATGTGACGCGGAACTGTCATCAGATCAGGGTCGATTCCGACTCGGCCTCGTTCACGATGGCTATCGAGAACATCCCTTCGGAAAATCCCAAGACCGGCCGTATTACCGCGCTCTCCGCAATCGCGGCGCTGCGCAAGCTGACCTCGCCGCTGCAAGTCGGAACCTGAGCATCCCGCAGCGATAGCTAAAATCCCTCGTCCGGGGCATTATCACCTGTAGATCATCCGGGAATGTCACCTTGCCTGCCAAAACCATTGAAGAGCCCGCTCGCCAGATTCCGCTCTACGGCGAATATGAAGTTGCCGTGCTGGGCGGCGGTCCTGCGGGCATCGCCGCCGCCGTTGCCGCGGCGCGGGCAGGGCGCCGCACGCTGCTGATCGAGCGCTACGGCTTTCTCGGCGGCATGGGCACGGCCGCAGGCGTGACGAACTTTTGCGGGCTGCACGCCAATGTCCATGGCGAGATGCATCGGGTGGTGCAGGGCATCGCGTCCGACCTGCTCGCGCGGATCGATCGGCTCGATGGATTGAACGCGCCGCATCTGATCCTCGGAAAGATTTTTGCCCAGGCCTACGACACCGCGGCCTACAAGATCGCGGCGGACGATCTGCTCGCCGCTCACAAGGTCGACATCCTCTTTCACGCGCTTGGCGCCGGCGTCGTGATGGATGACGAGAGGCGCATCAACGTGCTGATGGTCGAGACCAAGGCCGGCCGGAGAGCGGTGCGCGCGGGCATCTTCATCGACTGCTCGGGCGACGGCGATCTCGCGGCCTGGGCGGGCGCGCCGTTCGAAGTCGGCGACAATGCCGGCGGCATGATGTACCCCTCGATGATGTTCCGCCTCAACGGCATCGATCCCGAGAAAGCGGGCGATGCCTGGCGCACGATTCCGCTGCTGATGGAAAAGGCCGAAGCCGCGGGCACGCATCGCTTTCCGCGCAAGACCGCGATCGTGCGGCCGCAGCGGTCGGCCATCGAATGGCGGGTGAACTTCACCCAGCTTGCGCGCGAGGACGGCACGGCGGTGAATGGCCTGGAGCCCGACGATCTCACGCGCGGTGAGATCGACGGACGGCGGCAGGCGGTACAGGCGTTCGAATTCCTGCGCACGGTGCCCGGTTTTGAAAAGTCCTACATCGTCGACCTGCCGCCGCAACTCGGTATCCGCGAGACGCGGCGCGTGATCGGCGGCTACATGCTTTCGGGCGACGACGTGCTCGGCTGCGCCTCGTTCGAGGATTCCATCGGCGTCAATGGCTGGCCGATGGAACAGCATGTCGCGGGAGACGTGACCTTCACGTTTCCGCCGATCCCGGAATCGCGCGGCTTCAACGAATTGCCGTATCGCATGCTGGTGCCCGAAGGCATAGACAATCTCCTGATCGCCGGGCGCTGCGCCTCGATGACCCATGAGGGCCAGTCGGCGGCGCGGGTTTCCGGCGCCTGTTTTGCGATGGGGGAGGCGGCCGGCGCCGCGGCGGCGCTGGCGCTGTCGGGCAATACGATTCCGCGCGACATTGCGGTTGAAAAGTTGCAACAAGGCCTGAAACAACAGGGCGCGTTCATCGGGCGGGACCAGAACGTGCCCGAAGGGCTATGACAAGAAACGACGGAGGAGACGGGATGAGGAAGTTTGCACGGCTTGCGCTGGCGGGCCTGCTGGCGATGGCCGCGGGCGGGATCGCGCGGGCCGACGACGCGCAAAAGGCCAAGATCGGCGTGCTCCGGCTGTCGTCGTCGGCGCCGGTGTTCATCGCGCAGGACAAGGGCTATTTCCGCGAAGCCGGCCTCGACATCGAACTGAAGTTCTTTGACGCGGCGCAGCCGATCGCGGTGGCGACGACGTCGGGCGATGTCGATTTCGGCATCACGGCGTTTACCGCCGGGCTCTACAATCTCGCCGGCAAGGGCACGCTGAAGGTGATCGGCGGCATGAGCCGCGAAAAGGCGGGCTATCCGCTGATCGGCTACTTCGCCAGCAACAACGCCTATGCGGCCGGCCTCAAGACGCCGAAGGACCTCGCGGGTAAGCGCATCGCGGTCACGCAGGTCGGCTCCAGCTTTCATTATTCGCTCGGCCTGCTCGCCGACAAATACGGCTTCAAGCTCGCGGACGTAAAGGTGCTGCCGCTGCAGTCGCTGTCGAATGCCGCGGCGGCGTTGAAGGGCGAAACCGTCGATGCCGCATTGCTGCCGATCTCGACCGCGCGGGCGCTGGTCGATTCCGGCGGCGCCAAATTTCTCGGCTGGGTCGGCGACGAGACGCCGTGGCAGCTCGGCGCGGTGTTCGCCGCGCCGAAGACGCTGACCAACAAGCCGCTGGTGACGAAGCTTCTGGCCGCGCTGGTGCGCGCCGACCGCGAGTATCACGACGTGATCCTGGCTTCGGTGAAGGACGGCAAGGCCGACGTCAACGACAAGACAAAGCCGTTGCTCGAGATCATCGCAAAATACACCAATCTGCCGGTGGAGCAGGTGGTCGGCAATTGCGCCTATGTCGATCCCGACGGCAAGCTCGATGTGAAGAATGTCGGCAACCAGATCGAATGGCTGCAGGAGCAGGGCTTTGTCGACAAGGGATTTGCGGCAGACGCGATCATCGCGAAGGAATACGTGAAGGCGGATTGAAGCCGCACTCTCCGTCATGGCCGGGCTCGTCCCGGCCATCCACGTCTTCGCTGCCGCCGATCAGTAAGACGTGGATGCCCGGGACAAGCCCGGGCATGACGAGCCCTAACAAGTTTGAAGCGAACATGAACCACACATGGACCTGATCGCCGACCAAATCAGCCACCGCTTCGGCGCCCTTGACGTGCTCGACCGCGTGTCGTTCACGGTCGCCTCGGGCGAAGTGGTCGCGATCGTAGGTCCCTCCGGTTGCGGCAAGAGCACGCTGCTGTCGATCCTTGGAGGCCTGTTGCAGCCAAGTGCGGGAGCTGCTGAATTGCGCGGCGCGCCGCCGGCGAACAGCCTCAATCCACTGACCTTCGTGTTCCAGGATTTTGCGCTGCTGCCGTGGTGCACGGTGGAAGCAAACGTCGAATTTCCGCTTGTTCATACCGCGCTCGACGCTGCCGCGCGCCGCGCCGTCGTCGATGACGCGCTGCGCCGCACCGGCCTGTCGGATTTTCGCGGCGCCTATCCAAAGCAATTGTCCGGCGGCATGCGCCAGCGTGTCGGCATTGCCCGTGCGCTCGCGGTGCGGCCGGCGATTCTTTTGATGGACGAGCCACTGTCGGCGCTGGATTCGCAGACCCGCGAATTGCTGATGGAGGACTTTATCCGTCTGCTGGCTGATGGTGCGATGGGCGCGGTCTATGTCACGCATAATCTGGAGGAAGCGGTGCGGCTGGCCGATCGCATCGTGGTGCTGTCGCGCCGTCCCGGGCGCGTCCGCGAGATCGTCGACATTCCGATGACGCGCGCCGAGCGCGGTGCGATCGATGCGCGCGGCAAGTTGCTGGCGCTGCAGAACGATCTGTGGTCGCTGATCCGCGAGGAGGCGATCGACGCCGAGCGCGAGGTGCAGCATGCTTGATCGCGCGCCGCAGGACGATCCCGCAACCGAGGTCCGGCCGGTCGCATTTCGCGGCGCGGGTTTTATGCCGGGCGGTGGACGCGCGTCGGGCTGGATCGCGCTGGCGCTTGTGATCGCGCTGTGGCAACTCGCCGGCAGCGCCGGCTGGGTCAATGCGCTGTTCCTGCCGGCGCCCTCGGCGATCGCGGTCGCGATCTACAAGCTCGCGATGTCAGGCGCGCTCTGGCAGCACGTGTCGGCCTCGGTCGTTCGCATCGGCTCGGGCTGGCTGCTCGGCACCATCGGCCGGCGTCATCGTCGGTTTTGCGATCGGGCTGTCGACGCTGGCGCGCGGCGTCGGCATCACCTTTATTTCCGCGCTGTTTCCGATTCCGAAAATCGCGCTGCTGCCGCTTTTGATCCTCTGGCTCGGGATCGGCGAGGAGCCGAAGATCGCGACCATTGCACTCGGCGTATTCTTCTCCACCGCGATCTCGGTCTATAGCGGCGTCGATGCGGTGCCGCGCAATCTGATCCGGATGGCGCAGAGTTTTAACGTGCCGTTCCACGCCATCGTTCGCCGCGTGATCTGGCCGGGCGCGCTGCCTTCGATCCTCGCGGGTTTTCGCATCACCACGTCGGTGGCGCTGTTGCTGGTGGTGAGCGCGGAAATGATCGGCGCCCAGTTCGGCATCGGCGCGTTCGTGCTGCAGGCCGGCAATCTGATGCAGACCGATCAGCTGCTCGCCGGTGTCGTGATCCTGTCGCTGTTCGGGCTGGCGGTGGGAAAGGCGATCAACGTGCTGGAAGCACGGTTGCTGCACTGGCGGTAGACCCGTCGTCCCTGCGAACGCAGGCCGTAGGGTGGGCAAAGCGTAGCGTGCCCACCATCTCGCTCTCCGCAGGAATGGTGGGCACGTCGCTAGCGCTCCTTTGCCCACCCTACGATTCGTCGCAATCTTCACGCATTCCCGCGATCTTCGCGGAACAGATCGAGCTTCTGCTGCACCGGACGGTCGGAGAACGAGAACAGCACCGCGTCGGTGTCGGCCTCGTGCGTGACCCAGTGCCAGCTCGGCACCACGAACAGGTCGCGCGCGCCCCACTCGAACACCTGGTCGCCGATCCTGGTGCGGCCGTTGCCCTCGATCGCGGCAAACACCGTGGCGTCGGTTGAGCGATAGCGCGCGGTCTTGAAGCCTTTCGGCAACAGCTGGATGAAGGTGCCGATGGTCGGCATCGCGAAATCGCCGGTTTCGGGATTGGAGAATTTCAGCTTCAGCCCGTGGCAGGCGTCCCATTCGTCGCGCGTCCTGGCCCGCTCCAGCGCCTCGCGCGTATAATGATAGGGATAGTTGAAGATCGGCGAGGTCCTGGATTTGCGCTTCTCGTCGACCGGCAGCAGATTGTGGCCGTAGCGCGCAAAGCTGTCGCCGGCGGGCTTGCTGATCTTCTGCTGATCCTCGTTCGACCCTTCGGCAAAGGAGGCATCGAAGAATTGCACCATCGGGATGTCGAGCCCGTCGAGCCAGAACATCGGCTCATTCGTCTCGTTGGAATGGTCGTGCCAGGTCATCGACGGCGTGATCACGAAATCGCCGGGCTCCATCAGCGTGCGTTCGCCGTCGACCGCGGTGGCCGCGCCCTTGCCTTCGAGCACGAAGCGCAGCGCCGACTGGCTGTGGCGGTGCGCCGGCGCGACGTCGCCGGGGACCACCATCTGCACGCCGGCAAACAACGACGTCGTGATCTTCGACTGGCCGCGCAGGCCGGGGTTTTCCAGCACCAGCACCCGCCGCTCGGCTTCCTTGGCGGTGATCAGCTTGCCTGCTTCGGTCATGTAGTCGCGGATGGAATCGAATTTCCAGAGATGGGGCCGGCAGGCGCTTCGCGGCTCGGGCGTGATCAGGTCGCTCATCACGTTCCACAGCGCGGAGAGATTTTCGCCGTCGATCTTCTTGTAGAACGCCTCGCGTTCCGGGGTCTTCTGCACGGCTTCCATGGCCAGCCTCCCGTCATTTTTATCGTCTAGATTGACAGTATACTTTCAATATGGATATCGTCAATGACGGCCCCTCGCCGGGGCAAACGATAAAATCCGAGGGAGGTTCCGATGAAGCTGCACGGCTATTTCCGCAGCGCGGCGGCATACCGGGTCAGGATCGCGCTGAACCTCAAGGGGTTGCCGACCGATCACCTGCCGCATCACCTTCGCAAGGGCGAACAATGCGCGCCCGCCTATCTCGCGATCAACCCGCAGGGGCTGGTGCCGACGCTGGAGGGCGACGACGGCGCGGTGCTGACCCAGTCGCTGGCCATCATCGAATGGCTGGACGAGACCCATCCCGATCCACCGTTGCTGCCAAAGGATCCGCTGCGCCGCGCCAAGGTGCGCGCGTTCGCCATGGCGCTCGCCTGCGATACGCATCCCGTGCAAAATCTCAAGGTTCTGACGCGGCTGCGCCAGCTCGGCGTGGCCGAGGAGAAAGTGACGGAATGGGCGGCCTGGGCCAACCGCGAGGGATTATCCGCCTGCGAAGCGCTGGTCGCGCACGAGGCCGGCCCGTTCTGCTTCGGCGACAGGCCCTCGCTTGCCGACCTTTGCCTGGTGCCCCAGCTTGGCAATGCGCGGCGCTTCGGCGTCGACGTTTCGGCCTATCCGCGCTTGCTGAAGGCCGAAGCCGCGGCAAGAGAAATGAAGGCGTTCGCCGACGCTGCGCCGGACAGGCAGCCCGATGCCGAGTAAACCCTCACCCATCACGATGGACGCGGTCTATGCCGCGCCCGGCTATTTGTTTCGCCGGATGCAGCAGATCGCGGTCTCGATCTTTGTCGAGGAATGCAAGGCGTTCGACCTGACGCCGGTGCAATATGCGGCGCTGGTGGCGATCCACACCCATCCCGGCATCGACGCCACGCGGCTGTCGGCGGTGATCGCGTTCGACCGCTCGACGCTCGGCAACGTGATCGAGCGGCTGGAAAGCAAGGCGCTGATCGAGCGCAAGCCGTCGCGCGAGGACAAGCGCGTCAAGCTGCTTTATCTCACCAAATCCGGCGGCGGCGTGCTGCGCGACATCATGCCGTCGGTGGAGCACGCGCAGCTACGCATGCTGCAGCCCTTGAAGCCGGCCGACCGCAAGACCCTGCTGGCGCTGCTGACGCAGCTCGTCGATCTCAACAACGAAGCCTCGCGGGTGCCGCTGCGGGCCGAAGATGCGCTGGAGCATCTGGGGAAGGCGGGGTGAGGGGCGTAGCCCGGGTGGAGCGAAGCGCAACCCGGGAAATGTCGCCCGTTGAAAGACTGCTCCCGGATTTCGCTCCGCTCCATCCGGGCTACGATCGCACTCGCGCCGCTACGTCTTCATCAGCGCCTGGCGGTCGATCTTGCCCGTGCCGGTCTTCGGCAGTTCCGCGATGAACCGGATCTCGCGCGGATATTTGTAGGGCAGCAGCTTTGCCTTGACGTAATCCTGCAGCTTCCGCGTGGCGTCAGCCTCGTTGAACTCGCCCTTGTTCATGACCACCACCGCCTTCAGCGTCATGCGCCGGTCGGGCAGTTCGGCGGCGAACACGGCGCATTCCCTGATATCGGGGTGCTCGGCAAGGCACAGCTCGACTTCCAGCGGGTAGACCCACTGGCCCGATATCTTGATCAGATCGTCGGCGCGGCCGCGGAAGAAATGAAAACCGTCGGCATCGCGCAGGAAACGGTCGCCGGTGTAGATCCAGCCGCCCTCGCGAATCGTCTCCGCCGACTTGTCGGGCCGGTTCCAGTACAGCGGCGTATTGGAATCGCCGCGCACCCACAAAATGCCTTCCTCGTTGTCGCCGACCTCGCGGCCGTCCTTGTCCTTCAACAGGATTTCGTAGCCGGGCACGCGCAGGCCGGCCGCGCCGAGCTTCTTCGTCTCGGGACGGTTGGAGAGATAGATGTGCAGCACCTCGGTCGAGCCGAGCCCCTCGATGATCTCCAGCCCCGTCAGCGCCTTCCAGCCGTTGAACACGTCCGCCGACAGCACCTCGGCCGCCGATAGCGCCATCCGCAGCGACGAGAAATCGGTCGCCGCCGCGCCCTCGGCCTTGGTCAGCGAGGTGTAGAGCGTCGGCAATCCGTAGAACACCGACGGCCGGTATTTTTCGATCGCCTCGAAGATTGTCGCCGGCTTCGGCTGGCCGGGCAGCAGCAGCGTCGCCGCACCGACCGAGAACGGGAAGGTGATGGCGTTGCCAAAGCCGTAGGCGAAGAAGATCTTCGGCACCGAGAAGCAGATGTCGTCGGGCGTCAGCTTGAGCACGTTGCGCGCAAACGCCTGCTCGCTATAGGCCATGTCGTGCTGCAGATGCACGATGCCCTTGGGGCGTCCGGTCGAGCCGGATGAATACATCCAGAACGCCATGTCGTCGCGCCGGGTGTCGGCTTCCGGCAGATCGGTGGAGAAGCCCTGCAGCCATTGCTGCGCCACGAAGGTCTTCGCCACGGCGTGTTCGCCCGCCGCGCCATTGACCACGATCAGGGTCTGCAGCGGCGTGTCCTTGCAGGCCTCCGCGTTGAACCGCGCGGTAAACTCGGCCTCCGCGACCGCCACCGCCGCGCCGGCGTCCGAGAGATAGAACTGCAGCAAATCCGGCGGCGTCAGCGTGTTGATCAACAGCGGCACAAAGCCCGACCGCACCGCGCCGAAGAACGCCGCAGGATAGGCCGGCGTGTCGTCGAGGAACATCAGGATGCGGTCGCCGCGCTTCAGGCCGAGCGACTGGAAGCCATGGCCCCATTGCGAGGCCTCGGCGCAGAGCTGTGCGTAGGTGCGCGTGCCGCCGGGGCCGGTCAGCGCCAGCTTTTCGCCGCGGCCGGCCGCGAGGTTGTCGAACAGGATGCGGCTGGCGTTATAGTTTTCGGGAATCGTGAAGCCGATCTCGCGCGCGCCCGCATTGTCGCGCGGGACTGAAGTCGGTAATTTCTGAGGTCATGTTCGGCCCCCGATCTTCTTTTCGGCCTCGTAGCGCGCCATGAATTCCGGCGACATCGCGCGCAGCCGCGCATCGGCGATTCGTCCGGAGCGGGTGATGTAGCTGTAGGCAAAATCCATCAGGTCGAGCTTCATGTGTTCGCCAAAATGTTCGTACCAGCCGGCGCTGGTGCGCGCCGCCGTCACCAGTTTCTGCACGATCGGCTTGCGTTCGGCCTGGTAGCGGGCGAGGCCGGCGGCGATATCGCTCTCCGCCTCCAGCGCCTTGGTCAGCGCGATCGCGTCCTCGATCGCGAGCCGGGTGCCCGAGCCGATCGAGAAATGCGCGGTATGCAGGGCGTCGCCGATCAGCACCATGTTGCCGTGCGACCAGTTCTCGTTCCAGATCCAGGGAAAATTGCGCCATACCGACTTGTTCGAGACCAGCGGATGGCCGTCGAGCGTGTCGGCAAAAATCTCCTCGCAGATCGCCTGCGATTGCTCGACGGTCTTGTGCTCGAAGCCGTAGGCCTGCCAGGTCGCCGCGTCGCACTCGACCAGGAACGTGCTCATCGAGGGCGAATAGCGATAGTGGTGGGCGTTGAACGCGCCGAGAGCGGTCTTCACAAAGGTCTGCGACAGCGTGGCGAAACGTTTGCTGGTGCCATACCAGGCGAATTTGTTGGTCGCGTGCGATACCGAGGCGCCGAATTCCTTCTCAAAGCCGCGGCGCACCAGCGAGTTCAGCCCGTCGGCCGCGACGATCAGGTCGTATCCGCCGAGTTCGTCCAATGACTGGATCGTGGTGTCGTATCGCGGCGTAACGCCGGCCGCGCGCACGCGCTGCTGCAGGATGCTCAGCAGTTCGAGCCGGCCGATCGAGGAGAAGCCGATGCCGTCGATCTCGACGCTTTGGCCACGCAGATTGAGCGTGATGTTCTTCCAGCTCTCCATCCGCGGCGTGATGGCGTCCACGGTCTCCGGATCGTCGGCGCGCAGAAATTCCAGCGCCTGTTCGGAGAACACCACGCCGAACCCCCAGGTCGCGCCTTCGGGGTTCTGTTCGAACAGGTCGATATGTGCGTCCGGATGACGCCGTTTCCAGAGATAGGCGAAGTAGAGCCCGCCGGGGCCTCCGCCGATGACGGCGATACGCACGTCTTCCTCCCAATCGACAGTATACTTACTAATTTGGCGTGGAGACTAATCCGCGCCGGAAATTTGCGCTACAGAAAAATCATCCAAGAAGGAGGCTCGGGGCCGGTCCTGACGGCGCCAGGACCGGATCCCGATAGCCTCTGTCTTCGACGCCGGTGCTGTCCGCGAACAGATGTTCGCTCTGCGGCAGCCCGGCGTTGGCCGGCTTTCGTCGGCAAGCGCCCGGAGGCTCAGACGCAGCGGCGCACCTTCACGCCGCCAACCCACACCCAGCGGCAAGCCGCCACGACAGGCTTGCGGACGACGACGGCGCCACGAGCCCCGGCGCAGCCGGCCCGATAGACGCCACGCGCGCAAACGACCGCGTTGGCTTCGGTGGTTTCAAAAGTCATGGTGGCGGAAAAGGACAGCACGGCGGCAGCGATCAGCAGGAAGGAACGCATGTTGGTCTCCGGGACTGGTTGATGTTCAGGTATTGAAAGTCATTTTCTTGAAAGTATCTTCGCAAAGGTTCTGCGGATGCCTGTCGCGGCGTGCGCGCACGCCGATCTCGTTTCGGTCGACGGCTGGATGCACGCAGTCCCGCTCATTTCTTCTCGGCGGCCGCCAGCACCTTCTTGCAGGCCGGTGTGATCTTGTCGCTCTCCTTGGCGAGGCAGGCGATGATGCGTCCGCCGCCCGGGGTGACGCCTTTGCAATATTTCTCGTAGTCGCCCATGCAGGCGCTGCGCTGTTCGGCGGTCAGCTCCTGCGCTGACGCGGCCTGCGAAAGGCAGAGCAGGGCGGTGGCGGTCAGGATGGTGCGTAGCATCGGTTCTTCTCCCTTCGTTGTGGCGGCCGATCGTTGAGGTGAGTATCCGCCGATCGGGACGGCCGGCCTTCTTGCTTCTTGATCGCGGACCCGCTGTAGTGAAGCTCCTCATTCATCGTTGCAGGGAAACTCAAGGAAAATCCGATGGCGCAGGTCAGGGCCAGGTGGCTGGCGTTCTATTCCGAACATGTCGAACCGGTCTCAAAGGAAATATTTTCTTACGTCGAGAAGATGATCATCGGGACGTTGATCGTATCGGCCGGCGCCCATGTCTCGAGCAACGAGCCGGCGATCGTGCTGTTCGGCTATCTGCGCCATGGTCTCGTCGGTCGCGGCGTCATGTTGTTCGGCGTCATTCTCCTGCTGCTGAATTTCCTCGACGGCCTCTACAAGCTCGCCAGGCTCAATTGGCATATTGCGTACCAAATCCTGATGACGATCCTTTATGTCGCCCTCTCGGTTCGCCTCGTTCAGCTGATCCTCGCCTTTCGCGGAGGTGAGTGACCGGCGGTCCCGACATCAATCGAGGACCGCCGCAGGCGCGTGATTATCGCGCCGCGAACTGCGACAGAACGTCCTTGCAGGCCGGCGAAAGCTGCGCGGCATTGGTCGCCAGACATTGCACGATCCGGCCGCCGCCAGGCTGCACGCCGCCGCAAATCGAGCGGACGTCGGCGCCGCAGGCCGACCGCAGCACGAACAGTTCTTCACGCGGCCGCATCGGCCGCAGCACGATCACGGTCGGCGCCGCCGGTGCAGCGGCGGCCGCCGCTCCCGCTGCGGCCGGAGCCGCGCCTGCCGCGGGCGCAGCCGCTGTCGCGCCACCGCCGCTGGCGGCGGAGACGGCTTTCTCGCAACCGGCCGAGAGTTTGGCCTTGTTCTTTTCCAGGCATTGCAGGGCCGGCGCGCCGCCGGTCGGCACGCCCGCGCAGACCTTCGGATAATCGGAGCGGCATGCGCTGCGGATGGCGGAAATCTGCGCGCTGCTCGGCTGTCCCGCAGGGGCTGCGGCTGCAGCCTTTGGCTCGGTAGCTTTGGGCTCGGCAGCTTTGGGCGCCGCGGTCGTTGCAGCCGCAGGTGCTGCGGCTTTCGGTGCGGCGGTGTCGGCCGGCTTGGCCGTCGCAGCCGCCGGCGCTTCCACGGCGCGCACCGCGCTCTGGCAGCTCGATGAGAGGCTCGACATGTTCTTCTGCAGGCATTGCAGCGAGGCCTCGCCGCCCGGGGGCACGCTGGAGCAATGCGCGATATAGTCGGAGCGGCATTGGGATTTGATGGCGTCGCGTTGCGCCTGGCTCGGCGCTTGCGCCAACGCGGGTGCTGCGGTTGCGAGTATCGCGGCGACCGAAAGCCACGGCGCAAGCTTCGTCGCACGTTTCAACGTGTTGATCATTTGAATAAATCCTTTTGTCGTCGCAGGAAGCCGCCGCTTCAACCGCAGTAAAATTTCGCAGTAAAAATTCTAACGGCCCGCATCATTTTCGCTTTCGGGTTCCACTGCAAGCGGATTGTTGCTATTTTCATGGGGTGGCGCGGAACGTCTTTTTCTGAATAGAAAATTTTCTGAACAAACCGATTGAGGCACGAAAAATGAAGCCCATGCGTTCGCCAGCACGCTCTTGTCCGCACCGCACCATCGGACAAGGAGGCGCTTCGGTCCGGCGCGCGGCGTTCGCCATCGCCGCCATGAGTTTCTTAAGTGCCTGCGAACAAAATACTTTTGTTCCGCCGCCGCCGCCGAAAGTCGATGTTGCGGTGCCTGCGCAAGGATCCTTCACGCGCTATCTGGAAGCGACCGGCAATACCGCGCCGGTCAAGAATGTCGATCTGGTTGCGCGCGTGCAGGGCTTTCTGCAATCGATCGATTACAAGGACGGTGCCTTTGTGAAGGAAGGCACGCCCCTGTTCACGATCGAGCCTGACACCTACAAGCTGAAGCTCGAACAGGCGCAGGCGGCGGAAACCGGCGCGCAGGCAACGCTGAGGCAGGCCGAGGCGGACTTCAAGCGCCAGCAGGATCTGGTGCAGCGGCAGGCCGTTTCCCAGGCCACGCTGGATAATTCCACCTCGACGCGCGACAACGCGCAGGCGAACCTGCTGCAGGCGCAAGTCAACACCAAGATCGCGGCGGTCAATTACGGGTATACCCATGTGGCCGCGCCGTTCGACGGCGTCGTCAGCGCGCATCTCGTCTCCGTCGGCGAACTCGTCGGCGCGTCGTCGCCGACACAGCTCGCCACCATCGTGGCGCTCGACCCGATCTGGGTGAATTTCAACGTCAACGAACAGGACGTGCTGCGGATCCGCGCGGAGGCCCGCCGGCGCGGGATGACGGCGGACGATCTCCGGCAATTGCCGATCGAAGTCGGCTTGCAGACCGAGACCGGCTTTCCGCACAAGGGCAGGCTCGACTATGCCGCCGTGACGCTCAACCAGTCGACCGGCACGCTTCCGGTGCGCGGCGTGCTGCCCAATTCCGACCGCGCGTTGCTGCCGGGATTCTTCGTGCGCGTTCGCGTCCCGATCGATCAGGAGCAGAATGCGCTGTTCGTGCCGGATGTGGCGCTCGGCGCCGACCAGGCCGGGCGCTATTTGCTGGTCGTGAACGGCGAGAATGTCGTCGAGCAGCGCAAGGTCCGGGTCGGACCGCTGCAGGATGGCGGCCTGCGCGTGATCGAGGAGGGCCTCAAGGCCGACGATCGCGTCGTCACCGCCGGGCTGTTGCGCGCGATTCCCGGCCAGAAGGTCGATCCGCAATTGAAGAAGATCGAAGCGCAGCCGGCTGCGGCCAAGTAGGAGCCGGCCATGATTTCGAAGTTCTTCATCGAGCGGCCCGTCCTTTCCAACGTCATCGCGATCCTGATGGTCCTGATCGGCGGCGTCTGCCTGTTCCGGCTCGCCGTCGCGCAGTATCCCGACGTCGTGCCGCCGACGGTGCAGGTCACCACGCGCTATCCCGGCGCCAGCGCGAAAACCGTGATCGACACGGTGGCGCTGCCGATCGAGCAGCAGGTCAACGGCGTCGAGGACATGCTCTACATGCAGTCCTACAGCGGCGCCGACGGCACCTATACGCTGACGGTCACGTTCAAGATCGGCACCGACCTCAACTTCGCGCAGGTGCTGGTGCAGAACCGGGTGTCGAGCGCGCTGTCGCAGCTGCCGCAATCGGTGCAGAACCAGGGCGTCACGGTGCAGAAGAGATCGACGGCGATCCTGCTGTTCGTGACGCTGACGCTCGCCGAAAGCGACCTATGACAGCCTGTTCCTGAGCAACTACGCCACCATCAACATTCGCGACGAGCTGTCGCGTCTGCCCGGCGTCGGCAACGTCACCGTGTTCGGCGCCGGCCAGTATTCGATGCGGGTCTGGCTCGATCCGAACAAGCTGTACGCGCGCAACCTGATGCCGCAGGACGTCATTTCGGCGATCCAGCAGCAGAGCCAGCAGGTCACCGCGGGCCAGGTCGGGGCGCCGCCGGCGCCCGCGGGGCAGGCGTTCCAGTATACGCTGAACGTCAGTGGGCGGCTCGCCGACACCAGCGAGTTCGAGAACGTGATCGTCAAGACCGGCACCAGCGGCGACGTCACGCGCGTGCGCGATGTCGGCTGGGTCGAACTCGGCGCCCAGACCTACAGCCAGGTCGTTTTCGCTCAACAACAAGCCGTCCACCGGCATCGGCGTGTTCCAGTCGCCCGGCGCCAACGCGCTCGAGGTCCAGCAGGCCGTCGAGAAGAAGATGCAGGTGCTGGCGAAGGCGTTTCCGCAGGACGTGACCTACGACACGCCGTTCGACACCACCAAGTTCGTCTCGGAATCGATCAATGAGGTCTACAAGACGCTGATCGAGGCGGGTCTGCTCGTTCTCGTCGTGATCCTGATCTTCCTGCAGGACTGGCGCGCGATGCTGGTGCCCGCGACCACGGTGCCGGTGACGATCATCGGCGCCTTTGCGGCGATGGCGGCGCTCGGCTTCACCGTCAATATCTCGACGCTGTTTGCGATCGTGCTCGCGATCGGCATCGTGGTTGACGACGCCATCGTCGTGGTCGAAGGCGCCGCGCACAATATCGAGAAGGGCATGTCCGGCCATGACGCCGCGATCAGCGCGATGGACGCGCTGTTCGCGCCGATCGTCGGCATCACGCTGGTGCTGATCTCGGTGTTCCTGCCCTCGGCGTTTCTGCCGGGATTGACCGGGCAGATGTACGCGCAGTTCGCGCTGGTGATTGCCGCGACCGCGCTGCTCAGCGCCGTCAACGCGGCGACGCTGAAGCCGACGCAGTGCGCGCTGTGGCTGCGCCGGCCGGTGCCGCCGGAGCAGCGCAACTTTTTCTATCGCGGCTTCAATGCGGTCTATAACCGCGTCGAGGCCTGGTATAGCCGGCTGATCACCCGTCTGGTCGCGCACAGCAATGTTTCCGTCATCTGCGCGCTGATCCTGATCGGCATCGCCGGCTACGGCCTGTCGCGGGTGCCGACCGGCTTCATTCCGATCGAGGATCAGGGCTATCTCCTGGTCGCCGTGCAATTGCCCGATGGTGCGGCGCTTGAGCGAACCCAGCGTGTGCTTACCCAGGTCAGCGAGATAACCGGCAAGGCCCCGGGCGTCGATCAGGTGATCACCATTGCCGGCATCTCCGCGCTCGACAATTCTTCCAGCCTCGCCAATGCGGGCGTCGCCTATCTGATCCTGAAAGAGTGGAGCGCGCGCGGCAAGGGCGAGGATCTGCGGTCGCTGTTCGTCGGATTGAACGAGAAGCTCTCGGTCATCGAGGAGGCGCGGATCCTGGTGGTCCCGCCGCCGCCGATCCAGGGCATCGGTAACGCCGCGGGCTTTGCGATGCAGGTCCAGCTCCGCGACGGCAATTCCGACTTCAGCAAGTTGCAGGCGATCACCAGCGCGATCGTCGCCAATGCGTCGACACAGAGCGCGCTGCAGCGGGTGAGTTCGCCGTTCCGCTCGATGGTGCCGCAGTTCGACATCGAGGTGGACCGGATCAAGACCCAGACGCTGCATGTCACGACCGACCAGATCTTCTCGACGCTGTCGTCCTACATGGGTTCGACCTTCGTCAACCAGTTCAACAAGTTCGGCCGCACCTTCCAGGTCTATGCGCAGGCGGACGCGCAATTCCGCCTGACGCCGCGTGACATCCAGAACATGATGGTGCGTAACAGCAATGGCGACATGATTCCGCTCGGCACGGTGGCGAAGATCACGCCGGCGGTCGGCCCGTCGCTGATCAGCCTGTACAATCTCTATCCGTCGGCTACCGTCATCGGCCTGCCGGCCACCGGCTACAGTTCCGGCCAGTCGATGAAGCTGATGGAAGAGATCGCCGCGAAGACCTTGCCGCCGGGCACGGGCTTCGAGTGGACGGCGATGTCGTACCAGGAGAAGGTCGTCGGCGGCCAGATCTACTGGGCGTTCGGCCTGGCCTTGCTGCTGGTCTATCTCGTGCTGGCCGGGCAATATGAAAGCTGGCTACGCGCCGATCTCGGTCATTCTCGCGGTGCCGCTGTCGTTGCTCGGCCCGATGATCGTGCTGACGGGACTGCGGATCGAGAACAACCTCTATACCCAGATCGGCATCATCCTCCTGATCGCGCTGTCGGCCAAGAACGCCATCCTGATCGTCGAGGTGGCGCTGGAGCTGCATGTGCGCGACCGCAAGCCGCTACTGGAATCCGCGGTCGAGGCGGCGCGCGCCCGGTTCCGGCCGATCCTGATGACGTCGTTCGCCTTCATCCTCGGCGTCGTGCCGCTGGTGCTCGCCACCGGCGCCGGCGCCAATGCGCGGAAGTCGATCGGCATCACGGTGTTCTCGGGCATGCTGGCCTCGACCTGTCTGGCCGTGCTGTTCGTGCCGACGTTCTTTGTCGTGGTGCAGCGGTTCGAGAACTGGCTCGAAGGAGCGGAAGAAGCGGAAGGCCGGGGTGCAGACAGTGCCGCAAGCGCCCACGGTGCATTAGATCGTAGGGTGGGCAAAGCGAAGCGTGCCCACCATCTCACAGTGCAATCGGTGGTGGATGGTGGGCACGTCGCTTACGCTCCTTTGCCCACCCTACGAAGCCAGACCTCATCCTGAGGAGCGCGCCTTCGCGCGTCTCGAAGGATGAATGGCACCTGCGGGGCCGCATGGTTCGAGACGGCGCTGCGCGCCTCCTCACCATGAGGCTCTCACTGCTACACCCTCACCATCCGCTTGCCGCGGTTCTCGCCGGCGAGCAGCCCGATCAGGGCTTTCGGCGTGTTCTCGATGCCGTCGATCACGTCTTCCTGTACCTTCAACTTGCCCGAGGCGACCCATGACTGCAGGTCGGCCAGCGCGGCGGCGCTCTGGTCCATGTAGTCCATCACGATGAAGCCCTGCATGATGAGGCGCTTCACCACGATCAGGCCGGGCACGCCGCGCGGGCCGTGCGCGGACGGCACGCCGTCATATTGCGAGATCGCGCCGCAGCAGGCGATGCGGCCGCGGTTGTTCATCAGCGAGAGGCACGCTTCGAGAATGTCGCCGCCGACATTGTCGAAATAGACGTCGATGCCCTTCGGCGCCGCCGCCCGCAGCGCCTTGAAGGTGGCGCCGTCCTTGTAATCGACCGCGGCGTCGAAGCCGAGTTCGGACGTCAGCCAGTGGCACTTGTCCTTGCCGCCGGCGATGCCGATGACGTTGCAGCCCTTGATCTTGGCGATCTGTCCGACGATCGATCCGACCGAACCGGCGGCCGCCGACACCACGACGGTCTCGCCTTCTTTGGGCTTGCCGACATGCAGCAGACCGAAATAGGCGGTGAGGCCGGCGATGCCGTAGACGCTGAGCAGATGCGTCATCGGCTCCATGCTTCGGCATCTTGGTGAGATGCTTGGCCGGCACGGCGGCATAAGTCCTGCCAGCCGGTGTCGCCGAACACGATATCACCAGGCGGCAAGTCCGGGCGCCTTGGAGGAAACGACTTCGGCGATGCTGCCGCCGGCCATCACGGTGTTGGCCTCGACGGCGGCGCGATAGGTGGCGCCGTGCATCCACGCCCGGTTGGCGGCATCGAGCGAGATGTAGCGCGTCCGCACCAGCACCTCGCCGTCCTTCGGCTCCGGCACCTTGCCCGTCGACCATCTTGAAATGCTCAGGTCCCAGTTTGCCGGTCGGCTTCTCGACCAGCAGGATCTGGCGATTGACGGTGTCGTTCATGATGTTCTCTCCCTCGGGCGGTGTCGTATTCTGGCTTTTGGATGCACGGACGGCGGACGGCCATCCACCTGCACGGATTGTGCGCCTCGTTCAGAAAAAATCCAAATCCTCGGCGCGGCCGCCCCTCGCGACGGTCGCGTATTCGATCGCCAGGAATAGTCCACCGGCGACATAAATTCTTCGCGATTGCGCCACGCGCCAGCTCCCGGCGAGAGCCGAACCGCCTCCTCGATCGACGCGGCGACATGAACGCTCGCCGCTGGGATTGGCATGTCGCGCGGCGGCGGCGATGTCGTTTGCATCCGCTCCCTTGTGATGCGCCGCCGTGCAGATGATCGTATCGAAGGACGGCGCCAGCGCGCCGACGATCTCGCTCCGCCTTCTTGTCGCGAGACGCGCCGGTGACGAGGATCCAGTCGTGCGGCGCCATGGATCGCCATGAGGCTTGCCAGCGATTGCCGGATGCCGTCGGGGGTGTGGCCGACGTCGATGACGGTGAGCGGGTCCTGACTGGATGACCTCGAGGCGGCCGGGCCAGCGCACCTCGCGCAGGCCGGCGCGTATCGCGGCTTCGATCCGGTCGGCGCTTCGGGGTGCTCGCTTTGCAGCCAGCGCAGAAACAGGGTCGACTGCGATGGCTGCATTGTTGAGCTGGAACGCGCCCGGCAAGCACAGTTCGAGGCAGCGAAATTATAATGCTCGGAACTGGAAATCGAAATGCTGCTCGGACGTTGCTGTCGACCTCGTTGTCGATTCGGATTTCGTCGCGAACAAACAGCGAAGTGCAGCCGCGCCCGCGGTTATATTCGATGAGATAAGGCCGCAGCCCTCGGCAGTTTTCGCCGTAGACGATGGAGCCGCCGGCGGCGCAGGCGTCACTCTTGTCTGATGCGATCAATTCGAGCGAGTTGCCGAGCAGTTCGACGTGCTCGTAATCGACCGAGGTGACGCATGTCTCGCGCGCGCCGATCAGGCGGACCGGATCGTAGCGCCCGCCGATGCCGGCCTCGAACACCGTGAAGTCGCATCGGCTGTTCCTGGAAGTGCAGGCAGGCGAGCGCGAACAGCGCTTCGAAGGCGCCGAATTTTTCGCCAAGCCGCTTCGAGACTTCGGCGATGGCAGCTTCGACCTGCAGCTTCAGGCGGGCGAACACGTCGTCGCCGATCTCGACGCCATCGACCTGAATCCGTTCGTTGAAGCGGAAGAGATGCGGCGACGTGAAGAGGCCGGTGCGCAGGCCATAGGCGCGGCCGATGGCGGCGCAGATCGCCGCCGTACTGCCCTTGCCGTTCGAGCCGGTCACCACCACCGAGATGCGCTGCAGCCGCGCGCGATCGATGGCGAGCGCTTCCAGCAACGCCGCCAGGCGCGCGAGGCAGATGCCGTCGCCGTATTTCGGCAGGTCGAACATTACAGCAGCCCCATGGCGGCGAAGCTGTGATGCCAGATTTTCAGAATGAGGTCGCCGCGATTGGAATCTTCCAGCAGCCGGATCGACGGGTTGGAGTTGACCTCGATGATCTCGTTTGCATCCGGACTTGCCGCCGATATCGACGAACATGTCGATGGCCGCGACGCGAAGTCCGATCGCGCGCGCCGCCTGCCGCGCCAGGGTGATGGCCTTTTCGGATGGCGCATCCGCCAGCACCATCGTGCCTCCCGCACTCAGATTCATGCGGCCCGGAATATCCCGCCGTTCGCCCTTCGCAGGTACGGCGTCGAGCGACGGATCGCGATCCGGCAGCAAAGCAGGCGACAGGCCGCGGGCGCGCAAGGTGTCGTTATGGGCAGCGAGCAATTCACGAACGGTGTGCACGCCGTCACCTGTGACGGACGGCGGATATTTTCGCGCGCAATAGAGCACGTCGTCGTCGAGCAGGAAAACGCGATACTCGATCCCCTCGACGATCGGCTGGATCAGGACCGCGTCGTAATACTTCACGACGTCATCGAGATAGCGAACCAGCGCGGCTTCGCCGTGAACGGCTTGCGCGAAATCGCCGCGCGATCCCGTGAGCGGCTTGACGAAGGCCGACTCCGCCCAATCTCCTGAAACAGTCGATCGCGTCGCTGCGCTCATGGCCCGCCGGGCGATGCGCGCGGTGGCGGTCGTGCAGGAAGAAATATTCACCGCCGAGCGCCGGCACGCCGGCTTCTCGCAGGATACGGCTCGCAAAATGCTTGTCGGACGCCAGCGTCGAAGCGGTCGCGCTGTTCTGCGGATACCAGGAGCATCGGCCGGCGCCGAAATGCAGCAGCCGGTCGCGCGAGGCCACGCTGAACAGCAGTCCCGACCCGCCGTCGAGGTCGCGAAAATGCAGCCCGAATTCGGCGCAGGCGAATTCCGCATAGACCGACTGGTCCGGATAGAAGTCCGGTTTTCCCTGTTCGAAACTCGCCTGGGCTTCGCATGCGATCTCTTTTGAAACGTTCTTAATTCGACGTGGTCATTTATTGCCAGATCGGTGCCGAATTCAGCAAGTTAATTGCGTGAGAAAGCGTTAACGAAGCCAATCGAACCTTTTTGCAAAATAGAACGACAGCCATTCCGAGTTATCGATTGTGCTGTAGGTCATATTGACTATGTCTGTGCCGTGCGCAAATGAAGCGCGAAATCGCCGATGATTTCGCTGATTTTTGGCACTTCGAGGCCCGAAAACCGAAACGTTCTACATCGAGACGTCAGGAAAAACGAAAACCCATGAGCGCATTCTATAGAGAGAAGGTTCTTTCTGTCCGCCACTGGACCGATACGCTTTTCAGCTTCCGGGCCACCCGCGATTCCGGTTTCCGCTTCCAGAACGGCCAGTTTGCGATGATCGGCCTCGAGGTCGAGGGCCGGCCGCTGTTGCGCGCCTACAGCATGGCGAGCGCCAATCACGAGGAAGAACTCGAATTCTTCTCCATCAAGGTCGCGGACGGGCCGCTGACCTCGAAGCTGCAGAAGATCCGCGAGGGCGACGAGATCCTGGTCGGCCGCAAGGCGACCGGCACGCTGATCACCGACAATCTGATTCCGGGCCAGCGCCTGCTGCTGCTGTCGACCGGCACCGGGCTGGCGCCGTTCGCGAGCCTGATCAAGGACCCCGACGTCTATGAGCGGTTCGAGACCATCGTGCTGGTTCACGGCTGCCGCCAGGTTTCCGAACTCGCCTATGGCGAGGAACTCGTCGCCAAGCTGCGCGACGACGAACTGTTCGGACCGCTGCTGTCGGAGAAGCTGCTGTATTACCCGACGGTGACCCGCGAGCCGTTCCGCAACCGCGGCCGCATCACCGACCTGATCTCGTCCGAGCAGTTGTTCAACGACATTCACCAGGCGCCGCTCAATATCGAGACCGATCGCGTCATGATGTGCGGCAGCCCGGGGATGCTGGAAGAGCTGAAGCAGATGTTCGAATCCGGCGGCTTCATCGAAGGCAGCGACAACACGCCCGGCCATTTCGTGATCGAAAAGGCGTTCGTCGAGCGCTGACGTTCTGTAGCGTCTGTAGCCCGGATGGAGCGAAGCGAAATCCGGGTATCTCTCACGGTGGAGAGACTGATTCCCGGATTGCGCTTCGCTCCATCCGGGCTACGCTCACTCGGTGACTGCGCCCCAGTAGCCCACCCCAATCTCCCACTGCTATAACCACCCCAACGCCGCGCGGCCTGTTGCCGACGCGACGATGAGGGAGTGGGTGCGTGTCGGTGCGCGACGAGATCGGTCCGGCGAAGACCGCCTTTGTGTTTGCCGGCGGCGGCAGTTTCTGGCGCCATCCAGGTCGGCATGCTGCATTCGCTCGCGCGCCACGGCATCGCTGCGGACATGGTCGTCGGCTCCAGCGTCGGCGCCCTGAACGGCGGCTGCCGGACCGTTACGCTGCACTGCAAAAGCGCCCGGAAGAAAGCGCAAATATTTCTGACGCCCGTTGTCACATCCGCGAGCGCCCGCCCGTATATCGTATGGGCTTGCCGCACCGGTTGGACTAAGCTGCCGGCCGGCAAGAATAATTTGGCTGAGGGTTCTATGGACACGCTGCTGCTGCCGTTCTCGCCACGCTTCATCGTGCTGACGATCTGCGCCGTCGTCACCGCCTTGCTCGTCGGCATCGGGATTTTCGACCATAACCCGAAGATCGTGGGAAATCCTGCTGATCCCGATCGTGATTTTCGGCGCGCTCACGCTGCTCGGCATTCGCGATCTCCTGCAGAAGAACCACGCGGTTCTGCGCAACTATCCGATATCGGCGCATATCCGCTTCCTGCTCGAGGAAATTCGCCCGGAGATGCGGCAGTACTTCTTCGAGAGCGAGAAGGACGGCATGCCGTTCTCCCGCGACACCCGCGCGCTGGTCTATCAGCGCGCCAAGATGCAGCTCGACAAGCGGCCGTTCGGCACCCAGGAAGACGTCTATCGCGAGGGTTACGAATGGATGCATCATTCGGTGGCGCCGAAGGCGCTGAGCGGCGCGGAATTCCGCGTCACCATCGGCGGCCCCGATTGCGCCAAGCCGTATTCGGCGTCGGTCTTCAACATCTCGGCGATGAGTTTTGGCGCGCTCAGCCCCAACGCCGTGCGCGCGCTGAACACCGGCGCCAAAAAGGGCGGCTTCGCGCATGACACCGGCGAGGGCGGTGTCAGTCCCTATCATCGCGAAAACGGCGGCGACATCATCTGGGAGATCGGCTCCGGCTATTTCGGCTGCCGCAACCGCGATGGTTCGTTCAACCCGGAAGAATTCGCCCGCGTCGCGGCCGACGACCAGATCAAGATGGTCGAACTCAAGATCAGCCAGGGCGCCAAGCCCGGACATGGCGGCGTGCTGCCGGCAGCCAAGGTGTCGGAGGAGATCTCAAAAATCCGCGGCGTGGCGATGGGCGAGGATTGCATTTCGCCGGCCACCCACCGCGCGTTTTCGACGCCGCTGCAGATGATGGCGTTCGTCGGCGAGATGCGCAGGCTGTCGGGCGGCAAGCCGACCGGGTTCAAGATGTGCATCGGCCACCCCTGGGAATTCCTGGCGATCTGCAAGGCGATGCTGGAGAGCGGCATTTATCCTGACTTCATCGTCGTCGACGGCAATGAAGGCGGCACCGGCGCGGCGCCGCTCGAGTTCATGGACCATCTGGGCATGCCGATGCGCGAGGGCGTCAGTTTCGTCCACAACGCGTTGATCGGCATCAACGCGCGCGACCGCATCAAGATCGGCGCCGCCGGCAAGATCGCGACCGCCTTCGACATGGCGCGCGCCATGGCAATCGGCGCCGACTGGTGCAATTCCGCGCGCGGCTTCATGTTCGCGCTCGGCTGCATCCAGTCCTTGAGCTGCCACACCGATCGCTGTCCGACCGGCGTGACCACGCAGGATCCCTCCCGGGCGCGCGCGCTGGTGGTGCCGCTCAAGACCGAGCGGGTCTACATGTACCATCATGCCACCCTGCATGCACTGTCGGAGCTCCTCGCCGCCGCCGGCCTCGACCATCCGCAGCAGCTGCGGCCGATCCACTTCTCGAAGCGAACCTCGAGCACCGAGGTGATGTCGTTTGCAAAGCTCTACCCGTCGCTGCGGCCGGGCGAGTTGATCGAAGGCACCCAGGATCCGCGCTTCCGCGATGCCTGGGCGATGGCACGCGCGGATTCGTTCCAGCCGGCGGGATGAAAATCCTGGCGGTATTCCACGCTCTCTTGAGCCTGCCGGGACGGCTTTCTGGTAAGGTTTCCCGGCGTATCGGAATGGAACCCTCAAGAAAGCGATAATGCTCTACTTTGAACTCGGGATCGTCACGATCCTGATTATTACCAATGGCCTGCTTTCCATGTCGGAGCTGGCCATCGTGTCGGCGCGGCCAGCCCGGCTTGCGGCGCTGGCCGAAAGAAGCGTCAAGGGCTCTCGCCGCGCGCTGGCGCTGGCATCCGATCCCGGCAAATTTCTCTCGACGGTGCAGATCGGCATCACGCTGATCGGCGTGCTGTCGGGCGCATTTTCCGGCGCCACCCTCGGCCAGCGGCTGACCAACGTGTTGGTCGGGGCGGGGTGGTCACAGGGCCTGGCGGACGCCGTCGGCGTCGGCGCCGTGGTCACTGTGATCACTTACGCGTCGCTCATCATTGGCGAACTGGTCCCCAAGCAGATCGCCTTGCGCGACCCGGAATTGGTGGCGGTGCGGGTGGCGCCCTACATGACCCTGCTTGCGACCATCTCATTGCCCGCCGTCTGGCTGCTCGATCGGTCCGGCAAGGCATTGTTGTGGCTGTTGGGCCAGCGCGGCGAGGCCAGTGAGAAAGTCAGCGAGGATGAAATCCGCACCCTCGTTGTCGAAGCGGAGAATGCCGGCGTGCTCGAACCCGGCGAAAAGGAAATGATCGCGGGCGTCATGCGCCTCGGCGATCTTCCCGTCGGTGCCGTCATGACGCCGCGTCGCGAGGTGAGCATGATCAACCTGACCGACGACCTGCAAGCCATCCGATCCGCGCTGGCTGCCAGCAGCCATTCCCGCTTTGTGGTGTTCGATCAGGCGGCCGATGCCGCGGTCGGGATCGTCAACGCCAAGGACATGCTGGACTGCTACCTGTTGGGGGAGACGCTCGATGTCGG
This sequence comes from uncultured Alphaproteobacteria bacterium, assembly GCA_963840465.1. Lineage (GTDB taxonomy): Bacteria > Pseudomonadota > Alphaproteobacteria > Rhizobiales > Xanthobacteraceae > Bradyrhizobium. The sequence goes on from CAWIZF010000040.1 coordinate 66,821, forward strand.
CAAGCTGGTCCGCCCGGCGCCGATCATTCCGGAGTTTCTCGACGCGAGGGACGTCGTCGCCATCCTGCGCGATTCCGCCGTCCATATGGGGCTGGTCCATGACGAATATGGCGCGTTCCAGGGCGTGGTGACCAGTGCAGACATTCTGGAATCGATCGTCGGCGGTTTTCACACCGAGGAGGGGCCGCCGGAAGCGGCGGCCGTCAAACGCGATGACGGCTCGTATTTGATTTCGGGCTGGATGCCGGCCGTCGAGTTTGCCTCGCTGCTCCGCTTCGAGTTGCCGGTGTCCCGTCACTACCAGACCGTTGCAGGCTTTCTGCTGAGCCGCTTCGGCCGGATCCCCGATGTCGGCGATCAGATCGAGGCAGAAGGTTGGCGCTTTGAGGTCCTCGATCTCGATGGCCGGCGCATCGACAAGGTGTTGGCCGCGAAAATCAGTGACGCCCCGGCCTAGACCGGTATGTGAGGTCGAAAGCGGATTGCGGCAATTGTGGGAGCATTGACCTGGTTCACGCATTCTCGATGGTTCGGTGGTTGTGAGCTTTGGCTCAATTCTCTATATGTGCGTGCATGAACGCCCTTCGCAGGAAGCCGGGGCTGGCCGGGTTTCGGTCACGCTGGTTGGCTCTATTCTGTATCGCGCTGACCCTGTCGTTTGGCGCGAGCGCAGCCGTGTCCGCGAGCGAGAGCGCGCATCACGAGGTCGAAGTCGCGCAAGCCTCGCCGCTTGTTGCGACGATTATCTGCCTGGGTAACGACCGTTCCTGCGGACTGCCCGATCACGACGAGAACAAGGTCATTCCGCATCTTCACACCGTCGATATCGGATCGATTGGACTGCCTGCCGTGGACGCCCCGGTCACGATCCTTGAACTGCGAGGCAAGAGCGTTCCTCTTCCGGCATTCCTGTCCGTCGACGGATTGACGCAGCCGACCCCCGAACGTCCCCCAAGAACCACCTGCATCTGAAGCGGCTGGCGCATCTGCGCCCAGCGAATGGATTCGAACGGTGTCCATGCGCCGCGTCGGTCGTTGGCTTATTCGCCGTCGCCCGCGCCGCGCGAGCTTTCTCGCAGGAACAATTTAGATGTCGATATCAACGAAGTTGTCAGCCCTCGCTGTGGGGCTCGGCTTGGCGTGCATGCAGCCGGCCTGGGCCACGCCTGAAAACCAACCTGGCCGCGAAGGCCTCATCAAGCTGTCAGCAGCGCAAATCGCCGCCTTGCGGATCGAGGTGGCGCCGGCTGGTCCCGGCATGCTCTCGCGGACCGTACGCGTCCCCGGCAACGTGATGATGGATCCCGATCGGATCGGCCATGTGCCGGCCAAGGTGATCGGCACCGTGGTCGAGTTGCGCAAGCGCCTCGGCGATGTCGTGCAAAAGGGCGAGGTGGTTGCCTACCTGGAGAGCCGCGAGGTCGCCGATGCCAAGAGCGAATTCCTGACGGCGGGCGCCAATCTCGAGCTGCAAACCACCCTGATCGAGCGCGAGCGGTCGCTGTTCGAGAAGAAGATATCCGCCGAGCAGCAATTCCTGCGGGCCGAGAATGCATTTTCGCTGTCGAAGCTGCGGCACGATCTGGCGCGCCAGAAACTCTCGGCGCTGGATGTCGACGAGGCCGAGATCGCCGAGCTTCCGAAACAGCCGGTCGCGAACCTGCGGCGCTATGCGCTGCGCTCGCCGATCGCCGGCCGGGTGATCGACCGGCGGGTCGATCTCGGCGCGCCGGTCGGCGGCGACCAGCAAGAAAAGGAGATTTATGTCGTCGCCGATCTGTCGTCGGTCTGGGTCGAACTCGTCGCCTCGGCGCCGGACCTCGGGCTCATGAAGGAGGGCGATGACATCGTGATTGAGGACTCGACACGCGCAAAAGCCACCGGGAAAACCATCTTCATCAGTCCGATGGTGAACAAGGAGACACGGACGACGCGAGTGATCGTTTCGCTCGACAATGCCGACGGCCGTTGGCGTCCGGGATCTTTCGTCGGTGCAAGCATTCCCGTCGACCGGCGCTCGGTTGCGCTGCTGCTGCCGAGAAATGCGATTCAGTCGATCGATGGACAGCTCACGGCATTCGTACAGGTGCCGGAGGGATTTGAGGCGCGCGCGGTGCAGGCGGGAGCCATGACCGAGGAAGCCGTCGAGGTGATCGGCGGCCTCAAGCCGGGCGATATCGTCGCGGTGCTCAACACCTTCGTCCTGAAGTCCGATCTCGGAAAAGCAAAGGCGGACGAGTGATGATCGAGAAAATCCTCGACCTGTCGGTCCGTAACCGCTGGTTCATCGTGCTGTTGACCGCGGTGGCCTGCGCGCTTGGCGTCTGGTCGCTCAACAAGCTGCCGATCGATGCCGTGCCCGACGTCACCAACAACCAGGTCCAGATCAACGCCATCGCCCCGGCGCTGACGCCGGTCGAGATGGAAAAGCAGATCACATTCCAGATCGAAAATATCCTGGCCGGTACGCCGACCCTCGAATATACGCGCTCGTTCTCCCGCAACGGCTTTGCCCAGGTGACGGCGGTGTTCCGCGACAACACCAGCATTTATTTCGCGCGCCAGCAGGTGAATGAGCGCCTGCAGGAGATCCGGCAATCGCTGCCGCCCGAGGCCGAGGTCAAGCTCGGTCCGATCTCGACCGGGCTCGGCGAGGTGTATTGGTGGGCGGTCGAATATCAGAAGCCGCCAAAGGATGCGCCGGCTGTCGACGGCAAACCGGGTTGGCAGAGCGATGGCAGCTATCTCACGCCGGAAGGCCGCCATCTGCGCAACGATTTCGAGCGCGCGGTCTATCTGCGCACCGTGCAGGACTGGATCATCCGGCCGCAGATGCGGATGGTGCCGGGAATCGCCGGCGCCGATGCCATCGGCGGCTACGTCAAGCAGTATCAGATCGCGCCGGATCCGGCCAAATCGATCGCCTATGGCGTCTCGTTCGCCGACATCGTCAAGGCGGTGCAGGCCAACAATGCCAGCCGCGGCGCGAATTATGTCGAACGCAACGGCGAGAACTATGTGGTGCGGGCCGCCGGCCGCATCGAGGATATTTCGGAGATTGGCGAGATCGTCGTCGCCACCCGCGGCGACACGCCGCTGCGGGTCAAGGATCTGGCCGAGGTGTCGATCGGGCGTGAACTGCGGACCGGCAGCGCCAGCCTCGACGGACACGAGGCCGTGCTCGGTACCGCGCTGATGCTGGTCGGCGGCAACAGCCGGACGGTGTCCGCGGCCGCCGCTGCCAAAATCGAAGCGATCAACAAGGCGCTGCCGCCCGGCATCGTCGCCAGGACAGTGCTGAACCGGACGCAACTGGTCGACGCCACCATCTACACGGTCGCCAAAAACCTGTCGGAAGGCGCGCTCCTCGTCGTCATCATCCTGTTCGCCCTGCTGGGAAACTTCCGCGCGGCATTGATCACGGCGCTGGTGATTCCGGCCGCGATGCTGTTGACGGTCACCGGCATGCTGCAGGCAAAAGTCAGCGCCAACCTGATGAGTCTCGGCGCGATCGACTTCGGCCTGATCGTCGACGGCGCCGTCATCATCACCGAAAACTGTCTCCGGCACCTCGCCAACCGGCAACACCAGCTCGGCCGCCAGCTCGATCTTCCGGAGCGGCTGGAGACGGTGCGGCTCGCCGCCAAGGAGATGGTTGCGCCGTCGGTCTATGGCCAGGCGGTGATCATGCTGGTCTACATCCCGCTGCTGACGTTTTCCGGCGTCGAAGGCAAGATGTTCGAGCCGATGGCGCTGACCGTCATCATCGCCTTGCTCGCGGCGTTCGTGCTGTCGCTGACATTCGTTCCGGCGATGATCGCGATCGCCGTCACCGGGCGCGTGCAGGAGAAGCCGAACCGGCTGGTTCGCGGGCTTGCCGATCTCTACCGGTCGGCGCTCACGCGGTCGTTGAAGGTGCCGGGCCTCGTGCTGGGTGTGGGCGCGGCGGCCTTTGCGCTGAGCGTCATGGTGTTTCTGTCGCTCGGACAGGAGTTCAACCCGACGCTCGACGAAAAGAACATCGTGGTCGAGGCGCGGCGCATTCCCAGCGCCTCGCTGGCGCAATCCCAGGCCATGCAACTCGATCTCGAACGGTCCGTTTCGAAGTTTCGCGAAGTGGCATTCGTGTTCTCCCGCGTCGGCACGCCCGACATCGCCGCCGATCCGATGCCGCCAAACGCCGCGGACGCCTACGTCATCCTGAAGCCGCAGGAGCAATGGCCCGATCCGTCGATGACAAAGGCGGAGTTGATCGAACGTTTGGAATCCGAACTGCAGAAGCTGGCGGGCACCAGTTTCAGCTTCTCGCAGCCGATCCAGATGCGCTTTAACGAGCTGATTGCCGGCGTTCGCGAGGATGTCGCGGTCAAGATATTCGGCGACGAGTTCGAGCCGATGCTGAAATCCGCCAACGAGGTGGCCGGCGTGTTGCGGGGCATTCATGGCGCGCAGGACGTCAGGGTCGAGCAGGTGACGGGGCTGCCGTTCGTCGAAATCGCCATCGACAAGAAGGAGATATCGCGGCGGGGCTTGAGCATTGCCGCCGTTCAGGACGTGATCGGTACCGCGATCGGCGGGCGGGAGGCCGGGCTGGTGTTCGAAGGCGACCGCCGTTTCCAGATCGTGGTCCGGCTGCCAGACGCGCTGCGCGCCAATGCCGACGTCATCCTCGGCCTTCCGGTGCCGCTGCCGGGCGAGGGCGGGGCGCCGTCGCGCATGACGATTCCCCTGCGCGACGTGGCCTCGCTGACGTTCACGGAGGGGCCCAACCAGGTCAGCCGCGAAAACGGCAAGCGCCGTGTCGTGGTGACGGCGAACGTGCGCGGCCGCGACATCGGCTCGGTGGTGCGCGAAGCCCAGGAGAAGATTTCGCAAGGCGTAAAACTGCCGTCCGGATACTGGATCGCCTGGGGAGGACAGTTCGAGAATCTCGCCTCAGCGCGCGAGCGCCTCACGATCGTGGTGCCCGCCTGCTTTGTGATGATCTTCCTGATCCTGTTCGCGGCGCTGGGCTCCGCGCGCGACGCGCTACTGGTGTTCAGCGCGGTGCCGCTGGCGCTGTCGGGAGGCATCGTCGCGCTCTGGCTGCGCGGCATGCCCTTCTCGGTCTCGGCCGCGGTCGGCTTCATCGCGCTGTCCGGCGTTGCCGTGCTCAACGGGCTGGTGATGCTGACCTTCATCAAGCAGCTCATCGCGCGCGGGCAGCCTGCGCGGGAGGCGATCATCGAGGGCGCGGTCACGAGGCTGAGGCCGGTTGCCATGACGGCCCTGGTGGCATCCGTCGGCTTCATCCCGATGGCGCTGGCGACAGGCACGGGCGCGGAAGTTCAGAAGCCGCTCGCGACCGTCGTGATCGGCGGGCTGATCACGGCGACGTTCCTGACGCTGTTCGTGCTGCCGGCGCTTTATTGGCTGGTCGGCGCGGAAGCGAAAACGGCGGGGCCGGAGAATCCACGGTGTCAGAGACGGATGCCGAATCGACGAGCACCCAGGCGGTGATGAAGTAGAGGATCACCGTTACCGCGCAGCTCGCCGCTAGGCTGGGCCAGAAGCCAGCGCCTGCCCTCAGCATCGCCGGCAGTATCAGGAACAGCGGCAGCGACGGCAGCACGTACCAGAACGTCGTTTCCGAGACGCCGGCAATGCGCTCAGCATCGCCGGTGTCCCGCCAGAGCCAGAGGAAGCTCAACAGCGAAAGCAGCGGCAGCGACACACGAGCGCGCCGAACGCCGGACTGCGCTTGGCGATTTCCGACACCGCCGCGATGATGATGCCGGACAACGCGCATTTAATCACAAATAGAGCATGGGTGCCTCAAGGGGCACTAGAACTCTCCGTGCAGCCTCCCGGAGAATACATGGACCGGGCCGCGGTCGGCGTTGTAGGCGGGATTGGTGACGAACTGGTAGTCCGCCGTCAGCGTGATCTGCTTGTTGAGCGCATAGGCGTAATAGGTCTCAAGGATGCGTTCCTTGCGGTAATTGAGCTGCCCGTCGCCGATCAGCGGGCCAAGGCCGCCGGCGGCGATGAAGTCGCGGTGGTCGCGCGACAGCGCGTTGACCGCGCCGGCCAATGCCGATCGTGTCGTCCGGCCGTCCCCATTTGGTGCCCTTGATGGAGGTGCCGAGGGACAAGGAGGCATCAATGTCGGTGAACGACATGATCTCGGTCTTGCCGTTGTTCCAGCTCCAGCGGCCGAACAGGCCGATGTCGTCGGTGACCGACTGTTCGACGTTGAAGACGTAGCCGTATTTGGGGCGGCCCGTGCGCGTCAGCGAAATATCGAGATTGAGCGCAGGATCGTTCAGCGTGTCGCGATAGCTGCCGGAATTGGCGCTGCTCACCCAGCCGATGGTGCGCAGCTTGCCCGGACGTGAGAACAGCGTGTATCGCGTCTCCAGTTCGGCGACATATTGTCCGCGGCGAAAGACCTGGGTGTCGAAATTGTTGGAGTTGGATACCGCGCCCATCAGGAAGTAGCCGCCGCGCAGCGCCCAATTCTTCTGATTGAGCTCGGCGGTCATGCCGTAGGTCAAGCCCAGCTTGTCGGCGGCATAATCGAACGCGCCGGGGGCCCAGATCGACCAGTTCATGAAATCCCGGCGGGTGTCCTTGGCGTAGGAATTGCCGTCGAAGACGTCGCCGACCGAGAACTTGCCGGCTTGTAGCGTCAGCCGGTTGACGTCGACCTTGCCCGCCAGCTGCTGCTGCCCGCTTGCAAGCTCTTCCTGCTCGCCGCCGAACCCGAAGGTCTGGCGCACATACAGCCGCGAGGTGTTGTAGTGCGGATAGGGGAAGTTCGACTTCTGCGCCTCGCCACTGGAAAATCCGGCGAGGCCGACGGTGTCGCTCAGGCCAAAGCCCTGCAGCAGTTCGGGATTGTAATAGACCTCGCCGCCTTCCCAGAGCCTTGCGTTCAGATACAGGCTGTTGCTCCAGGTGGCCTGCGCCTGCCGCGCCGGCGTCAGGCTGTTGGTGCCGGTATAGGGCGCGCGGAATGCCGGATAGCCCTGTCCCAGATAGGTGGTCTGGCCGTGGATTTCCCAGCGGTCGGATTCGGTATCGGTCAGGTCGGTCTTCGGTGTCCAGCTCTTCGATCCAGGCCAATCGACCTTGCGATTGAGACCAAGGCGAAGCGACTGGAAGTCAAGCGTCGAACTGTATTGCGTTCCCGAAGGGAAGCGGACATCTGCTTTGCCGAACTGGGCGTAGAGATATTCAAGCCTCACGCTCCAGTGCGGCGCGAAGGCATACTCCAGTCCCGCACCGGCCGCCCACCCCGGCCGGACGTTGATATGCTTTTCCTCGACATCGACGCCGGTTGGTATGTTGAGGAAGCGTTCGCCGGTCCAGGCGAATCCGCCGGTGGCGTAAGCGAGCCACGGACCGCTGGCGTAGCCGACGCGGCCGCGCACCGTGCCGACATAGTCCCATCGCTCTTCGAGATCAGAGCGTGCCGTCGCGAACTTGGCGACAACGTGATTGGAAGGCATGTAGTTCGGAAAGGTCAGATCGGCTTCGACGCCGAACAAAATCCCTGAGGACAGGTGATAGTTGTATCCGGCCTGCACGCCGCCGATTGCGCCGCTGACCACGCTGCTGGTCGTGGCGAAGGCTGGGTCGGCCAGCGTCGCGAACGACGAGCCACGGTGATAGCCGGTATGGCCGCCGATATAGAAGCCGCTCCAGTCGAACGCCGGGCGAAGATAGGGCGCCTTGAGCGGCATGTCGGCCGCCATCGCCGGGCAGCCCAGCGCCAGCGCGCCGAACGCGGCGCCGGCCAATGCCAGTTCCAGGGATCGGCGGTTGCGGTTCACGATACGGACATTCCCGGCGCAGCCCATGCTGTCGTTGCCCGCCATCACGGCAGATTCGAATGCCTGCCGCCACCCAACAAATGAAGTCATCAACCCCGTCGCCCCTGATCGAATTCCCTGCGGTTCGCCCGGTCGGTCCCCAGACCGGGATCAATTCCGCCATTACGTCTTAATTCTTATTGCAAGTAATTCGCAATAGCAAGAAGGGGCGGACGACAGCGGTTGGATGGCACCGTTGCGTGACATGGCTGCAACATCGGCCCGGCACGTCAGCAACTCGCGTTCGGACAGATCGCCGACGGGTGTTCGGAGACATCGTGGACACATCGCGAGGGGGCCCGGTTCTGGCTGGCGTGCTCCCCCAAAAAGGTGACCCGCCCGGGGGGACAACCGGGCGGGTCGGGTTCAGCACGGGAGTGGATGAGGCGCCCGTGCTGGACGCAAATCCACGACAAAAGCGTTTTCGAGCGAAGTGGTCTTCCGGTTCGCGTGAAGAGAACGCTTCTGAAACAGAAACCAAGTCAGCCGCAGAAAATCAGTAACCGCAGGTGCGGACGCGGCCGATGTAATTGCCGAAAGCGTCGAACTGGCGAACCCAGCCGCAGCGGCGATAGCCGTCGTAGTAATAGCCGGGGCCTGAAGCGGCGATTGCGGTGCCGACGATCGCAGCGCCAACGAGACCGGCGCCGACGCCCCAGTGCAGCGGCTTGGCCTGCGCCTGGCTGGTGGATGCAATCGTGCCGGTAACGGCAAGGGTGGCGAGAGCGAGAGCGGCGAACTTGGTCTTGATCGACATGGAAGTCTCCATCCTGTGTTGAGCGGCCATTGTGGTCCGCATGCCCAGTTGGACGGAGCGTGTTGGAAAGCGGTTCGAAATGGTGTCTGGAAATTTGGTTTCGTCGATTATTTCTTATATATTTCAGTTATTTACGGGCGTATGGCCCACACTTCATGGTTTACGAAGAAACAATTCCGGATCGAATTTGTCGACGTCGTCGAGCAATTCGCAGAACGCGCGCGCGCCGTGATCGAGCAGTTGCTCGCCTTTCTCCGCGGAGGCTTTGGTGGCGTCGCCGACCGCACCGCTTTCATGCAGATCCTGCGTCTGCCATGCGAAGGGGACCGGCCGATGCGCCGAAAGCCAGCGAAATTTTTTCTCCATGTCGATACTGGTGGGGCGAAAATCGGCGATTGCTTCCTTCCGCACGCTCTGCGGATAGCGCGCCAGCATGATCGACGTCTCGGTCGCGCCGCCATGAATGCCATGCCGCGTCTCTTCTTCGGAAAACAATCCATCCGGTATGCCGAAGCGAAACCAGCTCGTGGTGACGACGAGCATCTGATGATGCGCGCGCAGATCCTGCGCCACCAGCGACATCGCTGCGCTGTTGCCGCCATGGCTGGTCACCATCACCAGCTTGCGGATTCCGGATCGCGCGACGTTCTCGCCGATCGCCATCCATGCCTTCAATGCGACGTCGGTCGGCAGCGTCTGCGTGCCCGGAAAATCGATATGCTCGGTGGAGATGCCGATCGGCTGTACGGGCAGAAAGGTGACGGGGAGCGCGGCGGGCAGCAGCTCGCGCACGCGCGCCAGATAGGCCTCGCCGATCAGGACGTCGGTTTCCAGCGGCAGATGCGGGCCGTGCTGCTCGGTCGCCGCCAGCGGCAGCACCGCGATCCAGCGTGCGGCGTCACTTCTGGCGATGTCGGGCCAGTGGATCTCGGTCCAGTCGCGGGGCGGAACGGTTGAAGGCATCGAGCGAAGCGTTTCTTTGGATGAATTTGCGGGGTAGTTTGTTAGATGTTCCGGGGAGTGATCCAACCCCTGAATCAAACCCCCGGGGACGTTCTCATACGTCCATAGCCTCCTATCATGGGCCAGAACGATCGACGGAGTCCAACCATGAACCCGGCCTTTTTGACGCGAGCGTTAACCGCAGGTCTTCTGGCGCTGGCTGCGGCGCTGATGCCTGCGCGCGCGCAGACCCTCGACAAGGTGTCGTTTGGAACCAACTGGGTGGCGGAGGCCGAGCATGGCGGCTTCTTCCAGGCGGTGGCCGACGGCACCTACAAGAAATACGGCCTCGACGTCACCATCGTGCCGGGCGGCCCCAACACCAACAACCGCATGCTGCTGACGGCCGGCAAGCTCGACTTCTTCATGACCGCGAACACGCTGCAATCGTTCGACGCCGTCACCAACAACGTACCGGTGGTCGCGGTCGCCGCCATCTTCCAGAAGGATCCGCAGGTTTTCCTGACCCATCCTGAAGCCAAAAATGCAAAACTCGAAGACCTCAAGCCGCTCACGCTGTTCGTATCCAAGGAAGGCGTTGCCAGCTATTTCCAGTGGCTGAAGTCCGAATACGGCTTCAGCGAGAGCAAGGTGAAACCCTACACCTTCAATTCGCAACCCTTCATCGTCAACAAGCAGAGCGCGATGCAGGGCTATGTCACCTCCGAGCCCTACGCCGTCGAGAAAGCGGCCGGCTTCAAGCCCGGCGTGATCCTGCTCGCCGATCACGGCTTCAACGCCTATTCGACGCTGATCGAGACCCGCCGCGAGATCGTCGACAAGAAGCCGGACCTGGTGCAGCGCTTCGTCGATGCTTCCGCGATCGGCTGGTACAATTATCTCTATGGCGACAATTCGGCCGGCAATGCGATGATCAAGAAGATGAACCCGGAAATGACCGACGAGTTGCTCGGCTATTCCGTCGCCAAGATGAAGGAATACGGCATCGTCGATTCCGGCGAGACCTTGCGCGACGGTATCGGCGCCATGACCGACGCGCGCGTGGCGAGCTTCTTCGACAAGATGGTGCGCGCCGGCGTGGTTCGCCGCGATATCGATTACCGCCAGGCCTACACGCTGCGCTTCGTCAACAAGGGCGTCGGTGTCGACCTGCGGCCGAAGAACTGACGCGAGATGGCCGAGCCCGCTTTGTCCAGGACGGATACCGACGCGGCGGGCCTTGCGGTGCGTCTGCGCGCCGTTACCAAGGCCTATGACAACGGCGTGACCGCGCTCGGGCCGCTCGATCTCGATGTCGCCAAAGGCGAATTCGTCTCGCTGCTCGGGCCTTCCGGCTGTGGAAAATCGACCGCGCTGCGGCTGATTGCGGGGCTCAGCGTACCGAGTGAAGGCACTGTGATCGTTTCTCATCGCGCCAAAAGGGCGGATGGGCGGCATCCCATCGGCTTTGTGTTTCAGGAGCCGACGCTGATGCCGTGGGCAAGCGTGCGCGACAACGTTCGCCTGCCGCTGAAACTTTCGCACGCGCCGGCGGCTGAAACTGACAGCCGCATCGAGGAGGCGCTGGCGCAGGTCGGTCTTGCCGAATTCGCCGATGCATTCCCCCGCGAATTGTCGGGCGGTATGAAGATGCGGGTCTCGCTGGCGCGCGCGCTCGTTACCGACCCGGATATTCTGCTGCTGGACGAGCCGTTCGCCGCGCTCGACGAGATCACGCGCTTTCGGCTCAACAACGATCTGCTTGATCTGTGGCGCAAGCTGCACAAGACGATCATCTTCGTCACCCATTCGGTGTTTGAGTCGGTCTATCTGTCGCAGCGGGTGCTTGTGATGACCGCGCGGCCGGGGCGTTTGGCCAGCGAATTTCGTATCGCCACAGTGGAGCCGCGCGGGGAGGAATTTCGCACCTCGGCCGAATATGCCGGCTATTGCCGCGAGGTCTCCAGCGCGCTCGCGCCTTCCTATTCCGGGCAGCGCAGCGCATGAATTCCTTCCGGAATATCGGCCGCCTGCTGCTTCCCATCGCCGTGCTGGCCGCGGGCCTGGGCTTCTGGGAACTCGTGGTGCGCGTCAACGATATCCAGCCTTACGTGCTGCCGGGCCCTTATGTCGTGTTTCAGACGCTGGTCGGCGACTGGCGGGTGCTGTCGGAATCGCTCGGCGTCACCTTGCTGACCACGCTGGAAGGTTTTATCGCCGCGGCGGTCGGCGGTATCGCGCTGGCGCTGCTGTTCAACCAGTCGAAATGGCTGGAATATTCGCTGTTTCCCTATGCGGTGGTCCTGCAGGTCACGCCTGTCATCGCAATTGCGCCGCTATTGCTGATCTATCTGCCGCAGCAGACCGCGGTCATCGTCTGCGCCTGGATCGTCGGTTTCTTTCCGGTCCTGTCCAACACCACGCTCGGGCTGAATTCGGTGGACCGCAATCTGGCCGGGCTGTTTCAGCTCTATGGCGCGTCGCGGCTGCAGACGCTGCGGTACCTGAAACTACCGGCAGCGCTGCCCTATATCCTCGGCGGCTTGCGGATCGCGGGCGGCCTGTCGCTGATCGGCGCCGTGGTCGCCGAAATCGCGGCGGGCACCGCGGGCGCCGGCTCCGGCCTTGCCTTCCGGATCGCCGAGTCCGGCTATCGCCTCAACATTCCCCGAATGTTCGCGGCGTTGCTGTTGCTGTCGGTGGCCGGGATTGTCATCTATGGGCTGCTGGCGCTAGTTTCGCATCTGGTATTACGGCGCTGGCACGAGAGCGCGCTTGGAAAGGAAAACTGATGGCTGCCGCGAATAATTCGTCCGAAAAGATCGATCTGCTGGTCTACGGACCGATCAGGCCGATCCTGGAAAACGGCTTCTCGGACCAGTTCGTCCTGCACAAGGCGGAAACCCGCGCCGACCTCGAACGCTTGACGCCCGACGTGCTGGCGAACACCCGCGGCATGGCCGTCACCTATCACACGGTGCCGGCCGACAGGAAATCGCTGTCGCATTTCCCCAAGCTCGAAATCGTCGCGAGCTTCGGCGTCGGCTACGACCATGTCGATTCCGCCTATGCGCGTGAGCACAATATCGTCGTCACCAACACGCCCGACGTGCTGACCGAAGAAGTCGCCGACGTCGCGATGGGCCTGCTGATCTCGACCCTGCGCGAGTTCGTCAAGGCCGACCGCTATCTGCGCTCCGGCCTGTGGCAGACCCAGAGCTATCCGTTGAGCGTCGGCTCGCTGCGCGACCGCAAGGTCGGCATCGTCGGCATGGGCCGCATCGGACAGGCGATCGGACGCCGGCTGGAAGCCTCGCTCGTGCCGGTGTCCTATCACTCGCGCAACAAGTCGTCGGCCGTCTCCTACAAGCACTATCCCGACCTGATGGAAATGGCGAAGGCGGTGGACACGCTGATCGTGATCGTGCCCGGCGGCGCCGCCACCGCCAAGATGATCAATGCCGACGTGCTGAAGGCGCTCGGGCCGCGCGGCGTCCTGATCAACGTCGCGCGCGGCTCCGTGGTCGACGAGCCGGCGCTGGTCGCGGCGCTGAAATCCGGCACCATCCTTGCGGCCGGGCTCGATGTTTTCGCCAACGAACCGAACGTGCCGGACGAGCTGAAGACCATGCAAAATGTCGTGCTGCTGCCACATATCGGCTCAGCTTCGGTGGTAACGCGTAACGCCATGGACCAGCTTGTCGTCGACAATCTGAAAAACTGGTTTGCCGGCAAGGCGCCGTTGACGCCGGTGCCGGAAACCCCGGTGAAGGGGCGCTGATGTCGCTGGCGCGTTCGTGCATCGCGGTGGCGGCAGCGCTAACGTCGCTGCTCGCGCTCGCCACGCAGGTCGCGGCGCAGGATGCCTCGACCCTGAAGAAAGACATGATCGGGCAGTGGGAGCTTGCGACCACCGAGCGCAGCAAGACCTGCGTCGTCACGCTGAAGGGCGATACGACGCCGCAGGGGCTCAAGCTCGAGCTCGAGCCCGGCTGCGCCGCCGCGCTGCCGTTTACCAAGGAAATCACCGCCTGGAATATCAAGGGGCTGGATATCGTGCGGATGCAGGATGCCGCCGGCCAGCCGGTGATCGACTTTACCGAAGTCGAGAGCGGCATCTTCGAAGGCTTGCGGACCGGCGAGGGCGTCTACATCCTGCAGAACCTCGCCGCCGCCCGCTCGCTCGCCAAGTCGATGGACCAGATGATCGGCGACTGGTCGATGGTCCGCGGCAACGGCCAGACGATCTGCGGCCTGACGCTGACCAATACCGAAGCCACCGGCGATAATTTCCAGGTGTTCCTGAAGCCGAAATGCGATCCCGCGGTCGCGGCCTTTGCGCCGAACCAGTGGCGGCTCGATCACGGCCGGATGCTGCTGCTGTCGGCCAAGGGCGATACCTGGCAGTTCGAGGCCGACGACAATGCGCAGTGGCGGCGGGTGCCGGATACCGCCGATCCCTTGATCATGATCCGCGGGCAGTAGAAAGGCCGGGCTCTGCCGATTGCCCTGGAGGCGCCGCGCCTCCCGGTTTCTGCTGATGGAGCATGATACGCGCGCGGGTGGCGGCTTGGGCCGAAACCCGATGCGCCCTCGTCGCGCGTGGTTGATCCAGGTCAACGCCTCATGTGCTGTTGCGACGGAAGATGGTTACCCGCCTTCACGTCGATCTCAACCAAGGACGAGACATGAACCATCACCACCGCAAGGTCCTGCACGCGCTGTTCGCCCATCCGATCAGCGCCAATGCCGATTTCAAGCAGGTCATTCACGTCCTGGAGGAACTCGGCGCCGAAATCGACAACAAGTCCGGCAACCGGGTTGGCGTCAAGCTGAAAGGAAATTCCGTCGCGTTGACGCATGCGAATCATGACCTGCCGAAAGAGGAAGTGATGCAAGTGCGCAAGTTCCTGGAGAGTTGCGGCGTCACACCGGAGCAATATCCGCTGTGAGCTAAAGGATCGGTCAGGCGGCTTGTCGGGGCCTCAGGTCCCGCGGTGGCGCCGTTGCGGCCAGTCGGAAATATTTCCAAGGCGCCTGTCGATCCGGCCTCCCCCCGTTCGTCGTCTCCCATAGCGAGCCAGTTTTGCGGGCGATCACCGCCGCAACTCGCCTCAACGGGAGTTCTATCATGCGCTTCATGTACATCGTTACCTCGTCCCAGCCCACGCGCGGCCCGACGCCGGCCCTGATGGAGGCGATGGGCAAGCTGGCCGACCGGGAGATCAAGGCCGGCCGCATGATCGACAGCGGCGGGCTGATGCCGGTCGCTACGGGCGCGCAGGTGCGCATCACCGACGGCAAGCTCAGCGTGGTCGACGGGCCGTTCGTCGAGACCAAGGAGATGATCGGCGGCTACGCGATCTTCGAGCTGCGCGACAAGGAAGAGGCGGTCGCGGCGGCGAGGGAGTTCATGCAGTTGCACCTCGAGCACATGCCGGGCTGGGACGGAACCTGTGAAGTTCGTGCCTTCGCGACGCCGGGCGTGGACGGTGCGTGCGAGGTCGATGTGCGCGCGCATGCCTGATGCGCGCGTTCGGCAAGTGCCGTCGGCGGCGATGACGGCCGCCGACGTCCATCGCACCATTCTGGCGGTCTGGCGCATCGAGCAGCCGCGCCTGATCACCGGCCTGTCGCGGATGCTGCGCGATGTGACGCTGGCCGAAGACCTGACGCAGGAAGCCCTGGTGGCGGCGCTCGAACATTGGCCCGTCTCCGGCGTGCCGGAAAAGCCGGGCGCATGGCTGATGGCGACCGCCAAACGCCGCGCGCTGGATGATCTGCGCCGCCGCGGCATGCTCGCGCGCAAGCACGCGATGCTGGTGCGCGACCTGGAGCAGGAGCAGCAGGCGATGCCCGATCCGGACGCGGCGCTCGACGACGAATTTGGCGACGAGTTGCTGCGGCTGATCTTCACCGCCTGCCATCCGCGACTGTCGCGCGAGGCGCGCGCAGCGCTCGCACTCAGGATGATCTGCGGCCTGACGACGGAGGAGATCGCGCGCGCCTTCCTGCAGCCGGAGGCCACCATCGCCCAGCGCATCGTGCGCGCCAAGCGGACGCTGTCGGACTCCGGGCTGGCTTACGAAACCCCGCGCGGCGATCAGCTTTCGGAACGGCTCGCCTCGGTGCTGGAGGTCGTCTATCTCATCTTCAACGAAGGCTACACGGCCGCCCGCGGCGACGAATGGCTGCGGCCGCAGCTCTGCAACGATGCGTTGCGCATGGGCCGCGTGCTCACGCTGGTCGCGCCGCAGGAAGCCGAAGCCCACGGCCTGCTCGCGCTGATGGAGCTGAACGCCTCGCGCATCGCGGCGCGCACCGATGCGGCCGGCGATCCGATTCTGCTGATGGACCAGAACCGGATGCGGTGGGACCGGCTTCAGATCCGCCGCGGATTATCGGCGCTGGCGCGGGCGTACGAACTCGGCGGCGGGCAGGGATTTTACGGGCTGCAGGCGGCGATCGTGGCCTGTCACGCCCGAGCCGCCGCGCCCGACGAAACGGACTGGCCGCGCATCGCAAAGCTCTATGCCGAACTCTCGGGCCTGGTGCGCTCGCCGGTCATCGAGCTCAACCGCGCAGTGGCGGTCGGCATGGCCGAAGGGCCGGCGGCGCGCTCGCGATCGTGGACGGACTGGCAGGCGAGCCCGCGCTGAAGAACTATCATCTGCTCGAAAGCGTGCGCGGCGATCTGCTTTGCAAGCTCGGCCGCTTTGCCGAAGCGCGCGCCGCGTTCGAAATCGCGGCCCAGCTCGCCGGCAACAAGCGCGAACGGGCGTTGCTGAAACGGCGCATCGCCGAAGCGGTCGATGCAGAAAGCCGTTCGCCGATTTCTGAATGAGCGATGCATCCTGCACACGTTGGGATTGTCACTTTCGCTGCAACAGCCGTGCTCGGCAATTCGTAGAACTACGGAATCCGGATCGTCCGTTCGGAACACTGTGATTAACCATTGGCGATTATCGTGACGCTAACGATCGCGCATTCGCTCACGCGCCGCATTTTTCCGAGCGGCCATTAGTGCATCATTCGAGGACGCGGCATGTCGGGACTCTTCCCTCGTCGATCAACCTTGCTCGCAACGGCCATTGCTGCGGCCGGTTTTGGCGCGCTCGGCTTTGCCAGCATCGGCTTCGGCGCGGTCATCGTCGGTGAAACCCGCCGCATCGATCTCGGGGCGAAGGCTGCGCCCGGAATCGATGCAATGAAGGCGCAGTACAAGCGGCCGACAACGATCCCGTTCCCGAAGGAAAATCCCTACACGCCCGAAAAGGCTGCGCTCGGCAAGAAGCTCTATTTCGATACACGGATCTCCGTGATGTCAGCGCAATCCTGCGCAAGCTGTCACAGTCCGGGCTTCGGTTGGGGCGACGGCCTGGCGGTCGGCGTCGGCCATGGCATGGCCAAGCTCGGCCGCCATTCCCCGACCATCGTCAATGCCGCGTGGGGCGCGATCTTCATGTGGGACGGCCGGCTGGCGACCCTTGAAGAGCAGGCGCTCGGTCCGATCCAGGCCGCCGGCGAGATGAACATGCCGCTCGAGCAACTGATGGAACGGCTTACCTCCATTGGCGAATACAAGCCGCTGTTCGCCGCCGCCTTTCCCCAGGAAGGGATGAGTGCGAAGACGCTCGCCAAGGCTATTGCGACCTATGAACGTACCGTGGTTTCCGAGCGTGCGCCGTTCGATTCATGGATCGAAGGAAATGAAAAGGCGATTTCCGAGGAAGCCAAGCGCGGCTTCGCCGTCTTCAACGGCAAGGCGCTCTGTTCCGCCTGCCATGAGGGCTGGAACTTCACCAATGACGGATTTCAGGACATCGGGCTGCCGAGCAAGGACGTCGGCCGCGGAGAATTCATGCCGGGCGTGGTCAAGATGCAGCACGCTTTCAAGACGCCTGGCTTGCGCGAAATCGCGCGCCGAAGCCCGTTCATGCATGACGGCTCGCTCGCCACGCTTGAAGCGGTGGTTGAACATTACGATCGCGGCGGCGTCGACCGGCCGAGCCGTTCCGACCTGATGAAGCCGCTCGGCCTCACAGCGCAGGAAAAATCCGATCTGGTGGCCTTCATGCAAACCCTGACCAGTAACCTCATTCCGACCGCGGTGCCGGTCCTCCCGCGCTGATCCCAGCCCTATCGATCGAAGGATATCACATGCACAAGACCATTCTGTTCGCTCTCGTCATTCTCTCCGGCCTGTCGGCTGGCGCGCTCGCTGCCAACCAGGTGATCCATCAGCAAGGCCGGGTGTTTTCTTCCGAGAGCGTCACCATCAAGAAGGGCGACGCGCTCACCTTCGTGAACGACGACAGCATTCCTCACAACATCATGTCGGGCACCAAGGGCAGCGAATTCAATCTCGGCTCGCAGGCGCCCGGCATGTCGACGGATGTGACCTTCAAGGAGACGGGCGACGTGCAGGTGATCTGCGCCATCCATCCGCGGATGAAGATGATGGTGAAGGTTACGGATTAGTCGCGCCAGACGGCGTTGCCGGAGATTTCTGATGTCGATTCGCTACAAGATTTTCGGCGCCTTCAGTGTTGTCATCCTGCTCGCCTGCGGGCTCGCGTTCTACGGTATTCGAGGTATCTCTACCGCGGGCGATCAGGTGGTGCGTCTCTATGACGGCCCCCTGATGGGAATCAACCACGCGCGCTCGGCGCATGCCGGGCTGAACGAAGCGCGTCTCATCATGCAGCGCAGCCTGACCGACGGGGCGACGGGCGAAGCCGTTGCCCGGTTCGAAAAGCTGGTTCGCAACATTTTCGAAGATCTCAGCGTGGTCCGGGATCGGGTCCAGAGTGCTAGCGTCAAGACAGCGCGGGAGAAGGTCGAAGCCGGCCTCCGGGGCTGGTCGGGCGCCGGTCTGAAAATCCTCAAGCCGGTGCCGGGCGGACTGACCGAGATTCCCACGACCTTCTCGCTGATGCAGCAGGGCGACGAGGCCGTCGCGGCGCTCGACGATCTCGTGGAACTGGTGGCGGCCTATGGCTTCGACTACCGGACCGAGGCGGAAGCGTCGGTCGCCGAAGCACGCACCGCCATGCTCGGGATCGCTATAGGTACCGCATTCGTCGGATTCATTATCGCAATAGCCTTCGCCTATTCGCTCAGCAAGCCGATCTCCGCAGCGGTGCGTATTGCAGAACGCGTAGCGGCCGGCAATTTTGCCGATGACATCGCGGTCCAGCGGCGTGACGAACTCGGGCGCCTCCTTAGATCGCTTGCCGTCATGCAGGCGAGCCTGAAGGCCCGCGCCGATCAGGATCTCGCGCTGATGTCCTCGAAGGACGAGACCCATGCGCAACAGGTCACCCGGCGGCAGCGCATCGAGGCGGAGATAGAAGCCTTCCGTTCCACCTTCACCGCCGCGCTCGCCAACACCGACCGGATGACGGGCGAGTTGACGAACACCGCGCAGACGCTTTCCTCCATCGCGCACGCGGCCGGCAAGCAATCCGTCGAGACGGCGTCCACCGCTGGCCAGACCTCGGCCAACGTTCAGACCGTGGCAACGGCCGCCAGCCAGCTCGGCGATTTCGTCCAGGCGATCAAGACGCAGGTCAATGACGCCACCACGATCGTGCAGCGCGCCTCCGGCATGGCCGGAACGGCCAACGATACGATTCGGGCCCTCGCCAGCTCGACGCAGCATATCGACGAGGTCGTCGGTTTTATCCGCAACATTGCCGGCCAGACCAATTTGCTGGCGCTCAACGCCACGATCGAAGCCGCGCGCGCCGGTGAGGCTGGTCGCGGATTTGCCGTGGTCGCGTCGGAAGTCAAGGCGCTCGCCACTCAGACCGCCAAGGCGACAGAGGACATTTCCTCTCAGATTGCCGAGGTGCAGTCGGCGACGAAACAGGCGGTCGACAATGTCGGCGCCATTGCTTCGATCATGGATGAGATCGATCGCTTCACCGCAGCGATCGCCGACGCCGTCAGCCAGCAGAATGCCGCGGCGAACGAAATATCGCGGAGTATCGGGCACGCCGCCGCCGGAACGGAAAGCGTCGCTCGGAGCATTGCCGGAACGGCCACCGCGACCGAGAACACCAACCGTTCCGCCGACCTCGTACTCTCGACCGCGCGCGACCTGTCGGATCAGGCCGCCGATCTGCGCGCTTCCGTCGATCGTTTCCTTTCGAACGTGGCGGCCTGAGCCGGCCGCCGTGGTCCAGCGCCCGCCTGAGCTCAGATGAAGCGGAATTGCTGCCGCTCGCGCTTGGCGAGTTTCGGGATCGCCTGACCGACGATGATGTTCTTGAAGTGATCGGTCTTCTGATGATCGGCAAATGCCGCTTCGCCGGCGAATACCTCGTAGAAGAAGAATTCCCGCGGCCTGGCGACATTCTGGTGGATCTGGAACTCCTTCACGCCGGGCTCGCGCTGCGCCTGCGGAAGAAAGTCTTTCAGAAGTGCTGCGACCGCGTCTTCCTCTCCGGAATTGACCTCCCAGAATGCGGTGACGATCAGGTGCTGCTTTGCATTGTCGGTAGTTGCCATGATGCTCTCCTGTGAAGCCGGCGCCGGTTCGATTTCCGGTCGGCGACTGAAGAGCATCATGCCCGTTTTGACGACATGTATGCTTCGATGCGTGACGAACTGTCATATTCGTGATGTCGGAACTTCGCCGGCGGCCGAGGCCCTTTTCGTCCTACAGGATCTTTTCGAAGTAATATCGGCGAATGCCGCCTCCCAGCGTTTTGTTGCTCGCCTGCTCGGCGACGGCCTCGCTCAGCAACCGGTACCCTGCGTGCCTGTACAGTTCGAGCGCAGCCGGCTGCAATTCGGACGTGCTCAATTCGAGCTTTCGCGCGCCAAGCCTGCGGCATTCAGCTTCCGCAAATTGCAGCATCGACCGGGCGATGCCGCTACGTCGGGTGGAGGGGTCGACATACATGCGGCGCAGCTCCATGGCGTCAGCCGCTGCGGGTTCAAGGCCGAACATGCCGACGATCTTCTCCTCCCTCAGCGCGACCCAAAAGCCGCCGCCTCGCTCGCCATAGTAAGCGGCGACGCGATCCATTTCCTCGGTCAATGAACGGGCGATGTAAGCTTCAAAGGCATCGCGCATAGGCGGTGGCGATAGCAGGCGGTTGACGATGATGAACAGCTCGCGCACGTGAGATGCGTCGGTTTCCTCGTGGAACGGTCGGATGGTTACTTCGGCGTTCAAGTTCGGTTTTCCTTGATGATATCGGCTTGAATGGTCGTGTGGCCGGACCGACGATTGCGCGGAAGAACATCGTACGAGCTCCCGTACGGATTGGCAGCGGGCTAAATCAGCTTCAGCCCCTTCAACTTGCGTGCCCGTTCTTGCCGACGATGATATGGTCGTGCACGGAAATGCCGAGCGGGGTGGCGATCTGGACGATCGCCTTGGTCATACGATCCACTGAAGCTCGGCGGCTGGCTGATCCTCACGAGCGAAAGGCCGCCTCATTTGAGGCGGCCCTTTGTACCTGGATGAGCCAGTGATGAGTTGTTTCAACAGCCGTGTGCCATCGAACCCGAACCAGTATTAAGCCAAAGCACGGTGGCCGTTCACCCGCGCCGTCGTGCTTGGTCGCCGGATCAATCGAGCAGCACCCTGGTTCGCAGCTCGCTGCGGGCCAATCTGTCGGCTTCAGCAAGCGCCATCGCGCCCCTCAGTTCCTCGAGCCAGTCCAGAAATTTGTCGACCAAGTGCCCCGGGCTCATCGAAAGAGCCGCGATCCGCATCCGCTCTGCCAGCTGATTTATCATCGATCCCCTCGCATTCGAGAATGAGCTACCCCCTCTCATCCGATGAACAACTCTCTCACGCATTCACCAAAGCGCGAAGCGGATAGTTAATAGATGGTAAATGCAGGCAATAGCTATACCAGCTTCGTCCCCTTCAAGCTCGTGTGCCCGTTCTTGCCGACGATGTGGTCGTGCAAGGAAATGCCGAACCGCGTGGCGATCTGGACGATTGCCCTGGTGATCTGGATATCGGCCTGCGAGGGCGTCGGGTCGCCGAAGGCATGGGGGATGGCTGCAGCGTGATTATTGCCCGCCCCAGGGCCCCTGGTGTGCTATCCTTTTCTAGGTGAAGGGTGGCTAGATCAGCTTCAACCCCTTCAAACTCGCATGCCCGTTCTTGCCGACGATGATGTGATCGTGCACGGAAATGCCGAGCGGGGTGGCGATCTGGACGATCGCCTTGGTCATCTGGATATCGGCCTGCGACGGCGTCGGATCGCCGGAGGGATGGTTGTGCACCAGGATCAGCGCGGTCGCCGATAGTTCGAGCGCGCGCTTGATCACCTCGCGCGGATAGACCGGGGTGTGGTCGACGGTGCCGGTCTGCTGGATTTCGTCCGCGATCAATTGGTTGCGCTTGTCGAGGAACAGCAGGCGAAACTGCTCCTTGTCGGCGAATGCCATCCCGGTGCGGCAGTACTCGATCACGTCGTTCCAGGACGACAGCGCGATCTTGCGCTTGATCTCGCCCTTTGCCACCCGGCTCGCGGCGGCCGCGAGCAATTTGATCTGGTTGATCGAGGCCTCGCCGATGCCCTCGACCTCGCGCAGGCGCGCGACCGGCGCGTGAATGACTTCGGCGAACGAGCCGAATTTTTTCAACAGCGCTTTCGCCAGCGGCTTGGTGTCGCGCCGGGGCAGGGCCGGGAATAGCGCCATCTCCAGCAGTTCGTAATCGCTCAGCGCTTCCGGCCCGGCGCTATAAAAGCGTTCGCGCAGCCGCTCGCGGTGGCCGTGATAATGCGGCGTTTCGGCGGGTTGATCCGGGGGAGTGCTGGTCTTGGCTGGCATCGGCGATAAACATGCCGTGCCGGCAAGCTTTTGCAACTCTAAAGTGCGGGAGCATCTGACGAAAAAGACGCCGCGCGAAAGCACGGCGCCTTCGGTCGTTTCAAATCAGCCGCGCGATCAGGCCTTCACGGCCGCGAACGCATAGCCGTTGCCGTCCTTCGACAGCGTGCCGACATTCGGGAAGCCGAAATGATAGCCGGCGATCATGCCCTTTTCGGCGATGACGCGATCGAAGAACGCGCGCCGCGTGGCTTCCGCCTTCGGGCCGTCGGCATCGAAGCCCGAGAACCAGCCGGGATTTCTGACGAACAGCTGGTGGATGCCGGTGACGTCGCTCTGGATGAACAATTGCTGTCCGCCCGAGGCGACGAGGAACGACATGTGTCCGACGGTATGGCCGGGCGTGGCGATCGCCTTCACGCCGGGCGCGATGTCGGCGCCGTCATTGTACTGCTTGATGTTCTTCCAGGTCGGGAAGGTCGCCTGGATACGCTTGACGATCGGGCGATTGGCTTCCGGCAGCTTCTCCACCAGCGCCGGATCGGTCCAGAACTTGTACTCCACCTCCGGCATCAGGATTTCTGCGTTCGGGAATACCTGCGCGTCGGTCTCCTTCACCCACAGGCCGGAAATGTGATCGCCATGGAAATGCGAGATCACGACCGTGGAGACGGCTGCAGGATCAAGGCCCGCCGCCTTCATGTTGTCGGCGAGCTTGCCGACCGACGCCGGGCCGTTGCCGCCAAAACCGGTGTCGAAAAGGATGACCTTGCCGCTGGTCCTGATGGCGGTGACGGTGAAGGGATTCTGGATCTTGTCGGGACCGATGCCCGCTTGCCGTGAGCGCTTTCTTGACGTCGTCGAGGCCGACGTTCTTCACCATGCCCTCGGTGACCTGGCGCTCGATGCTGCCCTCGTGCAGGCTGAAGACCTCGATGTCGCCGATCTTGTATTTGAGGCTGTCGGCCGCCTTCTGCGCATGCGCCGCGCCGATGAACGAAACCGGCCCCTTGAGGCCGAAAACCAGCGCCGCCCCCGTGCTCCCGAGGACCAGATCGCGACGTGAAATCTCGAACATTGCCCTTGCTCCCTTTGGTTGAACCTTGTCCGCGCCGAGGCCCTCGCTGCCGGAGAGCGCCCGCGCTCGTGTTCTACCCCGCGTGGCATGGGCTATTCCGCCGGAGTTTGTGAAACAGCTACAGTCATGTTGCCGCAGGGAGGGCGTGTTGAGAACGGTTTGCAACACGCAGAGGTCGGTCGGTCACGCCCGCTGAATGCGGTGATCGTTCTGCGATGCGACTCTTTCAGCACATGCCTGGCACTTGCAGGCATGGCTCGCGGCCGGGACGGTCGACGCGAAACGCCTCGATGAAGCGGCCTTCCTTCTGGGTCACGAAGACGGTTCTGCCGTCCGGGCCGCCGAAGGTGAGGTTGGTCGGCTGCTTTCCGCTCAGGGGCACCTCGCGCTGCAGCGATCCATCGGCGCCGATGATGGCGATCTTGCCGGCCGACAACCGCGCGAGATAAATCCGGCCATCGACGTCGGTGCGCAGGCCGTCGACCTCGAAATCCGCAAAGGTCCTGACCAGCCGCGGGTCGAGCAGCTTGCTGCCGTCGAGGCGATAGGCCCATACCTGCCGCGAATTCGAACTCGCTGACGTAGAGCGTTGCGCCGTCCGGGCTCAGGTCGATCCCGTTGGTCACGCCGAGACGTCTCGTGCTGGACATCACTTCGCCCTGACCCTTGCCGTCGGCGCCGCGGGTGATGCGCCAGATCTGCCCGCCCGCGGGCGAAGCAAATCGCGGGTCGCTGGCATAGAGCGTGCCGTCCGCCGCGATCGCCAGGTCGTTCGGCTGATTGAACCGATCGGAATGAAAGTAGACCTGCGGCGTGGTCTCGCCGCGTTCGATGACCCAGACATTGTGCTTCTTGAAATCGGCGACGTACATCCGCCCCTGCCGATCGAAACGAATGCCGTTACCGATGCTGCCGGCAGGGAGCGACGTGAAGAGTTGGGACTGCGAGGCGCCGGCCGCCAGCTTGCCGATAGTGCCGCTCTGTTGAAAATTGACGACGTAGAGGTTGCCGGAGGCGTCGACCGCGGGACCTTCGATGCCGGACGTGTACTCGCCCGGCGGCGTGATCCGCCTGCTGACGAACAGGGTGTCCTCGGCCGCGCTGCCGGGCCTCGCGAAGAAAACCGCAAACGCGGTGAGAGAGGCTGCGACAAGTCGCGCTCGCAAGCCCCGTCCTGCAGTCGCCATCGTCAACTCCCTGCGCGGGAGGGGCAGGCGCCCGCACGATGATGCCGCGGCCCAGTTATGCCGGAGTGAGCGGCTTCTCGCCGTTGCGCTGCGACAGCGTGAAGATTTCGACGCCGGTCGCGGTCACGCCGACCGAATGCTCGAACTGCGCCGACAGCGAGCGGTCGCGCGTCACCGCGGTCCAGCCGTCGGCCAGGATTTTCACATGCGGCTTGCCGAGATTGATCATCGGCTCGATGGTGAAGAACATGCCGGGCTTCAGCATCACGCCCTCGCCGGGCCGGCCGATATGGATGATGTTCGGCTCGTCGTGGAACATGCGCCCGAGGCCGTGGCCGCAGAAATCGCGCACCACGCTCATGCCCTGCGGCTCGACAAAACTCTGGATGGCGTGGCCGATGTCGCCGGTGGTGGCGCCGGGCTTCACCGCGGCGATGCCGCGCATCATCGCCTCATAGGTGACCTCGATCAGCCGCTCGGCTTTGCGGGCGATCGGCTCGATCACATACATGCGGCTGGAATCGCCGTACCAGCCATCGACGATGAAGGTGACGTCGATATTGACGATGTCGCCTTCCTTCAGCGCGCGGTCGCCGGGCATGCCGTGGCAGACCACGTGATTGATCGAGGTGCAGGTGGAGTAACGGTAGCCGCGATACATCAGCGTCGCCGGGTAGGCGCCATGGCTGAAGGCGAAGTCGCGGACGAATTCGTCGATCCGCGAGGTCGGGACGCCCGCCTTGACGATATCGGTGAGTTCGTCGAGGCATTTGGCGACCAGCGCGCCCGCCTTGCGCATGCCGGCGAATCCGCTCGCGCCATGCAGTTTGATCTGGCCGGTCTTTCGCAAGGAGGTGTCTGACGCTTCGATATAGCTCATGGGCGGGTCATGCTTCAGCGGGAACGGGGATGGTCGACGTAATAGCTTAATTTAGTGATTGGAGCGGGCTGCGGCAAGCCGGGGTTTGGGGGCCCTAGCCGGAAACCTCCACCACCTGCTCGACCGGCAGCGCGCCGCCGCGGACGCGGATTTCGCGGACCGGATAGGGAACACGGATCCCCTCGCGCTTGAAGACGTCCCACAGCGCCAGCATGACGTCGCTCTTCACATTGTCCATGCCGTCAGGATCGGCGATCCAGAAGGTCAGCGCAAACTTCATGCCGGCCTCGGCGAATTCGGTCAGGATGCAGTTCGGCGGCTTGTTCTTGATGGCGCGCGGGGCGGCCGCCGCGATCTCGATCGCCAGCTTGCAGACGAGGCGGGGATCGGCGTCGTAATTGGTGCTGAACAGCACCTTCACCAGCGTGTTCTTGTCGGTATAGGTCCAGTTCACGACCTTCTGCGTCACCAGATCCTCGTTCGGGATCAGGAATTCGCGGCCGTCGCCGGCGGCAACCGAGATGTAGCGCGTCTTCATCGCGCTGATCCGGCCCGAACTGTCGCCGATGGTGACGAGGTCGCCGGGCTTCACCGACTTGTCCGCCAGCAGGATGATGCCCGAGATGAAGTTGGCGACGATCTTCTGCAGGCCGAGACCGATGCCGACGCCGGCCGCGCCGGTGAAGACCGCGAGCGCCGAAAGGTTGATGCCGACGGCGCCGAGCGCGATCGCGATCGCCACCACCATCAGGCCGATGCGGATGATCTTGACCAGCAGCACCTGGACCGACGGCGTCAGGTCGGTGGCGCGGGTAATCCGGCTTTCGATGAAGTTGCTGGCGATGTTGGTCAGCCAAAGTGCTGCGATCAGCAGCGCGCCGGCCTTGATCAGCAGCAGCGGCGTCAGCCGCAGGCCCCCGATATCGATCGCAAACGAGTCGAGCGTTTCCGCCGCCGGATCGAGCTGGCCGAGGATGCTCAGCGCCGCGACGAACCATGCCGTGATCGACACCAGCTTGACGATGAAGGCGTTGCGGATCACCGAGGTGATGAGCCGGATCACGAGCCAGGCCAGCGCCAGCTTGGCGGCGACCATCAGGAGGTAGCTGCGGCTCGGCCATGTCAGGTGGTACATCGTGATGCGCGCTGCGATCACCAGGATCGCGAATATCGCGGTCGACGCGCTGGCGACCAGCACGCGGACGAAATGCCGCAGCGGCAACGGCCAGCGCATCGCCAGCGAGGCCGTGTCGACGCGTGCGCGGATCGCGGTATCCGCCACATAGGCGATGCCGGCGGCGGTCAGGATCAGCCCGAACTGCAGATAAAACCATGGCGAGGCGATCTCCGCGCCGACCGATCGCGCGGTCGATTGCACGAACTCGATGATCTCTTTCGGGGCCATGTCCATCGGCAAAAATCTCGTCAGGCGCAGCGCACTCAAATGTGATTCGACGTGGGCAGATTTCCACAATCGGGGCGGACGGACCATCGATACATGGGCCGGCGCAGTCAATTAAGCCCTTAAAACCGGGCACATTGCCGCTAACGCAGAAATGGGTTGGCGTTCAACTGTGGCAACGATAAGGATGCAATTGCAAGTATTTGCATAACGATTGCGGAGGTTCATGGCTTCTCTCAACTCGGTCAGCATCGCCATCTTTCTGGGCGCCGTTCTGGTGATGGCGGGCATCCTGTCGAGCCTGCTCGCGCTGCGCTTCGGGGCGCCGCTGCTGCTGGTGTTCCTCCTGATCGGCATGCTGGCGGGCGATGCCGGGCCGGGCCAGCTCAGCTTCAATGACGTCCGCACCACCTATCTGGTGGGGTCGGTGGCGCTGGCGCTGATCCTGTTCGACGGCGGCCTGCGGACCAAGTTTCAAAGCATCCGTATCGTGCTGGCGCCGTCGATGGTGCTGGCGACGGTCGGTGTGCTGGTCACCGCGGTGGTTGCCGCGCCGGCCGCCAAATATGCGCTCGATCTGAACTGGACCGAGGCGCTGCTGGTCGGCGCCGTGGTGGCGTCGACCGATGCCGCGGCGGTGTTCCTGCTCGTTCACACGCAGGGCCTGCGCCTGCGCCCCCGTGTCGGCGCAACCCTGGAAGCCGAATCCGGCACCAACGATCCGTTCGCGATCTTTCTCACGCTGATGCTGGTCGAGTTCATTTCATCAGGTGAAAGCTCGCCGTGGCATGTCGTGCTGGAGCTCGCGCGCGAAGGCCTGCTCGGCGCCGTCATCGGCGTGATCGGTGGCCGCCTGGTGGTGGTGGCGCTCAATCGCATGGCGCTGCCGCAGGGCCTGCATGCGCCCTTTGTCACCACCGCGGCGCTGGTGATCTTCGGCGTGGCGCAGATCTCGCACGCCTCAGGATTTCTCGCGGTCTATCTCGCCGGCATCATCGTCGGCAACCGGCCGACGCGCGCGCATAATTCGGTGGTGACGTTTCTCGACGCCGCGACCTGGCTGGCGCAGATCGTGATGTTCGTTCTGCTGGGCCTGCTGGCGTCGCCGCAGCGCCTGCTGGACAGCGTAGGTGCCTCCGTGATCGTGGCGCTGGTGCTGATGCTGGTGGCGCGGCCGCTCGCGGTGCTGCTGTGTCTGGCGCCGTTCCGGTTCAACTGGCGGGAAAAGGTCTTCATCGCCTGGACCGGCCTGCGCGGGGCGGTCGCGATCTTTCTGGCCTCGATCCCGATGCTGGTCGGGCTGTCGAAAGCCTATCTCTATTTCGACGTCGCTTTGGTCGTGGTCGTGATCTCGCTGCTGCTGCAGGGCTGGACGCTGGGGCCGGCGGCGCGGTGGCTGCACGTGGCGCTGCCGCGCGTCGACCGCGGTCCGCGGCGCGTCGAGCTCGATCTGCCGGGCCAGCTCGAACAGCAACTGGTCGGCTATCCCGTCCGCTCGAAGAGTTTGTATTTCCGGCGCGGCCTGCTGCCATCCTGGTCGAAGCCGACGCTGGTGATCCGCGACGAACGCATTCTGTCGCCCGTCGAGGCCGACCCGGTCGTGCCGGGCGATTACGTTTATCTGCTGGCGCCGCCGGAAAAGGCCGAGGCGCTGGATCGTTTCTTTGTCGACATGCCGCCGAGCTCGGCGCCCGATCCGCATCTGCTCGGCGATTTCATGGTATCGGGCGAGCACACCCTCGGCGAACTGGCCGCGATCTACGGCGTATCGGCCGAAGAAGAGCAGGCGAAGCTGACGCTGGCGGATTATTTCGACATTCATCTCGACCATGCGCCCAAGGAAGGCGCCGAGCTGGTGCTGGATCCCATCGTGCTGGTCGCGCGCAGCATCAGCGGCGGGCGGGTCAGCGTGGTCGGCCTGCGGCTGCCCGAGGACGAGGAAGCGGCCGTGCCGCTGACGCGGTGGCAGAAGTTCAGGCGCAAGCTGGCGGAGATCTGGTCGTCGGTGGCGGGGGTCTGAGCGCACGGCACGTATCGGGCCGCTGACCTTCAGGCACCTTCGACGATGATGAAGTCGGCATCCGCATATTGCTGGCGGATCGCTTTCGCTTTCTGATACTCGGCGCTCCGGTAGCAGGCCATCGCCGTTTCGCGATCGGCGAACTCCACGACGACGTTACGCTCGCGCGCCTCGCCTTCCATCAGCTCGAATGGGCCGCCGCGCACGATGAACTTCGCTCCGAATTTCTCGAAGGCCGGTCGCGCCGCGGCGAGGTAGTCCGGGTAGCGTTCGGGCTGCCGAACGCTGACGCGCACGATCCAGTAGGCTTTGGGCATGATCAATCTCCGTGTTCAGGTTTGGGCGACGGCAGGCATGTCGGATGGGTCAGCCGCGCTGCGAAGGCTGCGACCGCTGCGATCAACCGTGCAAACGCGGCCCGAACAGCTGCCGCCTGTGCGATCCGCGCTTCCCGAATGAGCTTCTCTTTCATTGCGGAATAATCGGCGGGCGACATCAGCCGGATTTCGGCGGCGCCGGCCTCGATCCGATTTTTGACCTGCATGATCGGCTCCATCGTTCGCGCTTGCGCCGTTTGAAACGCTGCGATGCGATGCCTTTACGCCGGGGAGATAATCACATAAAATGAATTATAATGATTAATATGATCTCAGAGAGAGATATATGGATCTGTCCGATTTGAAGATATTCAGCGCCGTGGTCCGCGAGGGCAGCGTGACCAAGGCTGCGCAGCGGCTGTATCGCGTTCAGTCCAACGTGACGACGCGCATCCGCCAGCTCGAAGAAGATGTCGGCGTTTCACTCTTCATTCGCGAGGGAAAGCGTCTGCATCTGTCGCCGGCCGGGCAGGTATTGCTCGACTATGCGGACCGGCTCCTTGCGCTCGCCGAGGAGGCGCGCAATGCGGTGCAGGATCCGACGGCCGCGCGGCGTTTTCCGCCTGGGCGCAATGGAAAGCACTGCCGCCGTCCGCTTGCCCGGACCGGTCAACGAGTATCATCGGCTCTATCCGGACGTGGCCTTCGAACTCCGGACCGGGAATCCGCCGGCGCTTTCAAAGGCGCTGCTGGCCCATGAACTCGATGCGGCGCTGGTGACCTTGCCGATTGCGGACGCGCTGTTCGAGAAGGTCGCGGTGTTCGAGGAAGAACCCGTCATCGTTTCCGCCGCCGGCACGCCGGCGATCGGCAAGGGCAAGAATGCGTACTTCCCGCGCACCATCATCGCATTCGAGCACGGCTGCCCGCACCGCAAGCGATTGGAGGACTGGTATGCGCTGCGCGATCAAATGCCGGAGCGCACCATCGAACTGGGCTCCTATCACGCCATGCTCGGATGCGTCGTCGCCGGCATGGGCGTCGCCCTGCTGCCAAGAAGCGTGCTGACGACATTTCCGGAGAGCAGGCGGCTGAAGGTCCATCGCCTGCCGCCGGGCGAGAACCGCGCCGATACCTACCTGATCTGGCGCAAGGGAGCCGATTCGCCCAAAGTGCAGGCGCTGCGCGATTTGCTGACCAGGCAGCGCTCCAGGAGGCGCGATCCTGCGCAGGTCTGATGCAATATCCGCAGTTGAGGAATGGGTGGAGTATCATTAGCCTGAGGCAAAGGCCGCGTGACGGCCTCCCGGTGGAAACGCAGGAGACACAACAATGTCCGCCCCCCTCGACGACCAGCTCGGCTTCGCGCCCGACTACGATTCCCCGGTCCCCTATATGCAGCGGACCCGCGATTATTACGCGGCGATCGGCTACACCACGCCCTACCGCTGGGCGCATTATGTCGACGCGCCGTTCCAGCCGCTGAAAAAGCCGCTGGCGCAGTCGCGCGTCACCATCGTCACCACGGCCGCGCAGTATGATCCCGCCAAGGGCGATCAGGGTCCCGGAGCGGCCTACAACGGCAGCGCCAAGTTCTACCAGGTCTATGACGGCGACACGTCGAAGCAGCACGATTTGCGCATCTCGCATATCGGCTACGACCGCAAGCACACGACGGCTACCGACAGCGGCACCTGGTTTCCGCTGCCGCAGCTGCTCAAAGCCGCCGCCGCGGGGCGGATCGGCGAGGTCGCGCCGCGCTTCTTCGGCGCGCCGACCAACCGCAGCCACCGCGTCACCATCGATGTCGATGCGCCGGAGATTCTCGCCCGCTGCCAGGCCGACAAGGTCGACGTCGCCGTGATCGTCCCGAACTGCCCGGTCTGCCACCAGACCTCAGCGCTGGTCGCGCGTCATCTCGAAGCCAACGGCATTCCCACCGTCGTGATGGGCTGCGCCAAGGATATCGTCGAACACGCCGCCGTGCCGCGCTTTCTGTTCTCGGATTTCCCGCTCGGCAACTCCGCCGGCAAGCCGCAGGACGTGGAATCGCAGGCGCAGACGCTCGAACTGGCGCTGCGGCTGCTGGAGTCCGCGGCCGGCGCGCGCACCACGATGCAGTCGCCGCTGCGCTGGAGCGAGGATGCCTCCTGGAAGCTCGACTACAACAACATCGCGCAGATGAGCCCGGAAGAACTGGCGCGCCGCCGCGCCGAGTTCGACAAGCAGAAAGAGATCGCGCGCGGCAATCGGGCGGCGTGACGCGCTGCCTTCCTTCTCCCCTTGTGGGAGAAGGTGGCGCGAAGCGCCGGATGAGGGGTATCTCACCGCGCAATCAGTGCTCGCGGAGACAAACCCCTCACCCGTCCGCGACGCTTCGCGTCGCGTCCACCCTCTCCCACAAGGGGAGAGGGAAGAAAAAAACGCAGGAGGACGTCCCTTTGACCCGACCGTTCGAAGGCGTGAAGATTCTCGACTTCACGCAGGTGCTGGCTGGCCCCTACGCGAGCTACCAGCTCGCGCTGCTCGGCGCCGACGTCATCAAGGTGGAGCGCCGCGAAGGCGAGGACATGCGCCGCACGCCGCTGAGCCGCGAATGGGCCGAGCGCGGCCTCGCGCCGGGCTGGCAGGCCATCAACGGCAACAAGCGCAGCCTCACGCTCGATCTCTCGAAGCCGGAGGCGATCAAGATCGTCAAGCAGCTCGCCGCGCAAGCCGACGTGGTGATGGAGAATTTCCGTCCCGGCGTGATGGACAAGCTCGGCATCGGCTACGCGGCACTGTCGGCGATCAACCCGCGGCTGATCTATTGCGCGATTTCAGGCTTCGGCCAGACCGGCCCGGAACGATTGGGCGCCGGCTATGACGGCAAGATCCAGGCGCTGTCCGGCATCATGTCGATCACCGGCCATGCCGAGACCGGGCCGACGCGCGCGGGCTTTGCGGTCTGCGACGTCCTGTCGGGCGCCACCGCGGCCTTCGGCGTGTCCAGCGCGCTGTTCCAGCGCACCCATACCGGCAAGGGCCAGCTGGTCGACGTCTCCATGCTGGAGGCGACGCTGGCGTTCCTGTCCGGGCAGGTCGCGGACTACTCGGTGGCCGGCCACCGCCAGCAGCTCTCCGGCAACCAGGCGGTGAGCCGCCGGCCGACCGCCAACCTGTTCAAGGCCGGCGAGGGCTATCTGCTGCTCGCCGTCAACAGCGAGAAGCAATACATCGCGCTGATGACCGCGCTCGGCCGCGCCGATGCGCTGGAAGACCCGCGCTTCGTCGACTGGTTCGCCCGCCAGGAGAACGAGCCGGCGCTGCGGGCCATCATCGAGGAGGCGCTGTCGAAGAAGGACCCGCGCGAGTGGGAAAAGATCCTGGACGCCGCCGGCGCGCCCTGCGCCAGCATCTGGAAGGTCGAGGAAGTGATCGATCACCCGCAGATAGCAGCGCGCGGCGCCATTCAGGAGATCGATACGCCCTATGGCCGCCTGCGCTTTGCCGGCAGCGGGTTCCAGCTCGCCCATGGCGGCGGCCGGCTCGACCGCATGGCGCCCGCGCTCAGCGCCCACACCGACGAGGTGCTGGCCTCGCTCGGCTATGACGCGAAGGCGATCGCGGAACTGCGCGCGCGCGAGGTGGTCTAGCGGTAGCCGGGGCAGGGTCGTGCCAGCCCTGTCCCGTTTTGGGTGGGCCAGCGCATGGCGACCCTGCGCCAAGCCGCTTTAATCGATCCGGTTCACCGTCTAAAAGACGCCTTTCCCGCTTCCCAGAAGGACAGATCATGCCCGCCTACCGCTCCCGAACCACGACCCACGGCCGCAACATGGCGGGCGCCCGCGGCCTCTGGCGCGCCACCGGCATGAAGAACGAGGATTTTGGCAAGCCGATCATTGCCGTGGTCAATTCGTTCACCCAGTTCGTGCCCGGCCACGTGCACCTGAAGGATCTCGGCCAGCTCGTCGCGCGCGAAATCGAAAAGGCCGGCGGCGTCGCCAAGGAGTTCAACACCATCGCGGTCGACGACGGCATCGCCATGGGCCATGACGGCATGCTCTACAGCCTGCCGTCGCGCGAGATCATCGCCGACAGCGTCGAGTACATGGTCAACGCGCATTGCGCCGACGCCATGGTCTGCATCTCGAACTGCGACAAGATCACGCCCGGCATGCTGATGGCGGCGCTGCGGATCAACATCCCGACCGTGTTCGTCTCGGGCGGGCCGATGGAATCCGGCAAGGTCAACATCAAGGGCAAGCTCCGCGCGGTCGACCTGATCGACGCCATGGTCGCCGCCGCCGACAGCAATGTCAGCGACGCCGAGGTCGAAGTGATCGAGCGCTCGGCGTGCCCGACCTGCGGCTCGTGCTCGGGCATGTTCACCGCCAATTCGATGAACTGCCTCACCGAGGCGCTGGGGCTGGCGCTGCCGGGCAATGGCTCGGTGCTGGCGACGCATGCCGACCGCAAGGGATTGTTCGTCGAAGCCGGGCACCTGATCGTCGATCTGGCGCGGCGCTACTACGAGCAGGACGACGAAACCGCGCTGCCGCGGAATATCGCGAACTTCAAGGCGTTCGAGAACGCGATGACGCTCGACATCGCCATGGGCGGATCGACCAACACGGTGCTGCATCTGCTGGCGGCGGCCTATGAAGGGCAGGTGCCGTTCACGATGCAGGATATCGACCGGCTGTCGCGGCGGGTGCCTGTGCTCTGCAAGGTGGCGCCGTCGGTGGCGGACGTGCATCTGGAAGACGTTCATCGCGCCGGCGGCGTGATGGCCATCCTCGGCGAACTCGACCGCGCCGGCCTGCTCAACCGCGGCCTGCCGATGGTTCACAGCAAGTCGCTGGAAGACGCGCTCAGCCGCTGGGACATCAAGCAGACCAAAAGCGAGAGCGTCCGCAAATTCTTCATGGCTGCGCCGGGCAACGTGCCCACGCAAGTCGCGTTCAGCCAGGAGCGCCGGTTCGAGGAACTCGATACCGATCGCGCCACGGGCTGCGTTCGCGATGCCGAGCATGCCTACTCGAAGGACGGCGGCCTTGCCGTGCTGTCGGGCAACATCGCGCTCGAGGGCTGCATCGTGAAGACCGCCGGCGTCGATGAGAGCATTTTGAAGTTCGAGGGGCCGGCACGGGTGTTCGAAAGCCAGGACGCCGCCGTCGAAGGCATTTTGGGCAACAAGATCAAGCCCGGCGACGTCGTCGTGGTCCGCTATGAAGGCCCGCGCGGCGGTCCCGGCATGCAGGAGATGCTGTATCCGACCAGCTACCTCAAATCGAAGGGCCTCGGAAAAGTCTGCGCACTGGTCACCGATGGCCGCTTCTCCGGCGGCTCGTCAGGCCTGTCGATCGGGCATCTCTCGCCGGAAGCCGCCGAAGGCGGGTTGATCGGCCTGGTGGAAGAGGGCGACCTTATCAAGATCGACATCCCATCGCGTTCGATCAGCCTCGCGGTCGATGACGCCACGCTGGCAAAGCGCCGCGAAGCCATGCTGGCCCGCGGCGCGGAGGCGTGGAAGCCCGCCAAGAAGCGCAGCCGCAAGGTGACGATGGCGCTGAAGGCCTATGCCGCGCTGACGACGAGCGCCGCCCGCGGCGCGGTGCGCGTCGTTCCGGAGTGAGGATTGCAGAGCGGGATGACGTTCGGTCTTGCCGCGGAGCTTCTTACCTCTCCCGCTTGCGGGGGAGGTCGGATCGCCATCGTCAGATGCGATCCGGGTGGGGGAAACTCTCTCCACGCGAACGAGTCGTGCGCTCGCGGCGGCACCCCCACCCCAACTCCTCCCCCGCAAGCGGGAGAGGGGGCGCACCGAACGTGCGGCTGCATCGTCGCCTACGTCAGCACCTTGACGCCGCCGAGCGCGGTCACGCGGCCGCGCTTGAGCATCACGATCTGCGTCGCCAGCTGACGCAGTTCGGCGGCGTCGTGGCTGACATAGACCATCGGAATGCCCTCGTCGCGCAGCCGCACCAGATAGGGCAGGATTTCCTCCTTGCGGCTCTCATCGAGCGAGCCCAACGGCTCGTCGAGCAGCAGCAGGCGCGGCTTTGACAGCAGCGCGCGGCCGAGCGCGACGCGCTGGCGCTCGCCGCCGGAGAGTTTTCCGGGGCGGCGGTCGAGCAGATGGCCGATGTCGAGCAGGTCGGTGACGCGCGTGTGCTGCGCGGTATCCACCGCGAGCCGGTTCATGCGCCGGCCGTAGTCGAGATTCTGCCGCACGTCGAGATGCGGAAACAGCCGTGCATCCTGAAACACGTAGCCGATGCGCCGCCGGTGCGGCGGGACATGAACGCCTGCGGCCGTGTCATCGAGCGTCTCATCGTCGAGCGCGATAACGCCACGATCCGGCCGCAGCAGGCCTGCGATCATGTTGATCAGCGAGGTCTTGCCGGCGCCGGATGCGCCGAACAGGCCGGTGACGCGGCCCTGGCTTTCGAACGCGGCCTCAAGCGAGAACTCGCCGAGCTGTTTGGTGACGTCGACGCGCAGCATGGTCAGTTCCCGTGCAGGCGTTTGGTGGCGCGCCGCGCGAACCATTCGGATGCGATCAGGGCGCCCATCGCGATCACGATGGAGATCAGCACCAGCCGCCCGGCGGCTGCTATCGCCGTCGGGGGTCTGGATCAGCGAATAGATCGCGGACGAAATGGTCTGGGTCTCGCCGGGAATGTTGGAGACGAAGGTGATGGTGGCGCCGAACTCGCCGATCGCCTTGGCAAAGCCGAGCACCATGCCGGCCAGCACGCCCGGCAGCGCCAGCGGCAGGGTCACGGTCGCAAACACCTGCCACGGCGCGGCGCCGAGCGTGCTCGACGCCTGCTCCAGCCGGCGGTCGATCGCCTCGATCGACAGCCGGATCGGCCGCACCAGCAGCGGGAACGACATGATGCCGCAGGCCAGCGCCGCCCCGGTCCAGCGAAACGCGAACACGATGCCGAGATGGTCGGCGAGCCATGCGCCGACCAGGCCGCGGCGGCCGAAGGTCAGCAGCAGCAGATAGCCGGTGACGACCGGCGGCAGCACCAGCGGCAGATGGACCAGCGCATCGAGGATGGACTTGCCCCAGAATTCACGCCGCGCCAAAAGCCACGCCAGCGCGATGCCGAACGGCGTCGCCACCAGCGTCGCAACGACGGCCACCCGCAGCGAAAGCAGGATGGCCGTCCATTCGGCTGGCGAGATATCGAACATCAGGTCGAAGGGCTGACGAGAAACTTGAAGCCGTATTTCTCGAGGATGGTCTTCGCCGCGGTCGAGCGCAGGAAGGCGAGATAGTCCGTCGTCTCCGGCTTCGCGGTCGTGGTCGCCGCGACGGGATAGATGATCGCGGGATGGGAATCGGCCGGGAAGGTGCCGACGACCTTGACGCCGGGTTCGACCTTGGCGTCGGTCGAATAGACGATGCCCAGCACCGCTTCGCCGCGCGCCACCAGCGTCAGCGCGGCGCGCACGCTTTCGGCCATCGCGAATTTCGGCTCGGCGGCCTGCCATGAACCGAGCTTCTCCAGCGCCGCCTTGGCGTATTTGCCGACCGGCACGGACTTGACGTCGCCGGTGGCGATCTTGCCGTCGCCGGCGAGCTTGGCGAGGTCGAAGCCGGGGCCGATGTTCACATTGTCGACCTTGGAATCCTTCGGCGCGATCAGCACGATGCTGTTGCCGAGCAGATTGACCCGGCTCGGCTCATTGATGCGTCTTCTTTCCGAGTCGCGTAATCCATCCAGTCGGTATCGGCGGAGATGAAGACGTCGGCCGGCGCGCCCTGTTCGATCTGCTTTGCCAAGCGCGGAGCTTGCGGCGTAGCTGACGGTGATCTTGACCCCGGACTTCGCGGTATAGGCGGCATCGATCTCGTCGAGCGCGTTCTTCATCGAGGCGGCGGCGAAGATCGTCAGGGATTTGTCCTGCGCGGCGGCGGGTGAGGGGATGGCTGCTAGCGATACGGCAAAGGCCAGGAAAAGGCCGGCAAGACGGTTCATCGGGCGCTCCATGCATGATTGCGAGCCGCGGTTGCCGCGCGCAAGACAGGCGTTGGTTGGGTCAAAGCGACCGTCGGAAGCGCCGTTCCGGTATTCCCTGGAGGACTTGCGGTCGATCAGGATGTCGCCAGCCCTGACAATAGTCAGGATGGAGCAGGAGGTAAAGGCGGCTGCACCGCCTTGCAGGGTGCAGCCGGGCGTGTCAATGGTGGTGTCG
This sequence comes from uncultured Alphaproteobacteria bacterium, assembly GCA_963840465.1. Lineage (GTDB taxonomy): Bacteria > Pseudomonadota > Alphaproteobacteria > Rhizobiales > Xanthobacteraceae > Bradyrhizobium. The sequence continues at coordinate 104,260 of CAWIZF010000040.1, forward strand.
CTTGTGCCCGCCGCCGCCGTAACCGCGCAATTCCGCATACTTTGTCATCTGCGACGGGGTCAGGATGCTTCCGGTCGACAAATGATATTTCAGATGGGTCTCGCGCAGTATCCCCTGCGTCGTGGCGACGGCCGCCGTGGACGCCTTCAGGCTCTCTGGCGTGACGGTCCGGGCAGCAAACTGCCTGTCCAGTTCGGCCTCCTGCTCGATCAGCTTCGCGCCCAGCGGCATCGCTTCGGCTTTCATGGAATCGAACAGGCGCTGCATGCTGGCACGTTGCCCGGCGGAAAGTTCGAGCTTGTCGGCAAGTTCGAGAACGTGCGATGGCCCGGGATAACCGTTCAGTTCGGCCGCGAGCGCCAGGCCCATTCCGCGGCCGGCGCCGAGGTCGGCAATCTGCTGCTCGGAAAGCGCCTTGATCGGGCGCGTCTGCATCCCGGCATAAGGCGTTTGTGCGTGCACGCTCGTGACGAAAGCGATGGATGCGATCACGGGCCAAATCTTCATCGTCATTCCCCTGCGGATCTGATCTTGCGCGGTCAAGGCTTTGCGTCCGGCGCATGCAACACGGTTTTGCAGGCCGGCGGCAGCGCCGCCATCGTCATCGGCGGTTTCGGCTTCGGCGGCACTTTCGGCGGTTTGGGATGGAGTACCGCATCGCTGAACCAGTAGGCGAGATCGCCGGTGCTGCAGCCTTCGCCTTCGTTCGGATCGGGCTGGCTTTCGCATTCGCCGGCGCCGGGCGGGCATTTGATGCGGATGTGGAAGTGATAGTCGTGGCCGTACATCGGCCGCACCTTGTGCAGCCAGTAGCGGTCGCCTTTGGCCTCACGACAGAGCGCCTTCTTGATCGCGGCATTGACGAAGATGCGCTGCACGGTGGGCTCCAGCGCTGCGGCGCGGATCACCGCGAGATGCGACGGCGTCCAGGCGTGCGGATCGATGTCGAGCCGGTCGGTGCGCACCATCATCACGGCCGACGTCTCCTCGCGCTCGTTGCGCGATAGTTGCCGGTTCGGCATCGGCGTCAGCCAGATGTCGGCGTCGAGCCCCACTTGATGGCTGGCATGTCCGGTGAACATCGGCCCGCCGCGCGGCTGCGACATGTCGCCGACCAATATGCCCGGCCAGCCGGCATCCTTGCGCGCCTTCGCAGCGAGCCGCTTGACCAGCGCGACCAGGTCGGGATGTCCCCAGTAACGATTGCGCGACAGCCGCATCACCTGCCAATTGTCGCCGTTGATCGGCAGCCCTTCCGCGCCCGCGATGCAGCCATGGGCATAGAACCCGTGCACGCGCGTCGGCATCGCCGCCGGCAGCACCTTGCGGCCGAACAGCTCCTTGGCGCCGATCTTGGGATCGTTGGGATTGGCGAGCGGCGGCAGCGGTTTTGGATGGACCGTGCCCTTGTCCTGCGCCCATGCGCTCGCGACATTGACGGCGGTCATCAAGGTCAGGAGCGGGATCAGAATCAGGCGAGGGTTCATCGGATCACTCTATTCGCGCAAACGTAGCATGAAATCGGCAGGATCAAACAACCGGACGGTAGCAATTGTTTGATCTCCCCATAGCCATCGCCCTGGCTCCGCCCAACTCGCAGATCCAGCGCAGGTCTCGCAATGCGGTGATGGGCCGCTTTACTGCAGCTCGATATTGGCCGACTTGATCACCGCGGCCCACCGGTCGACTTCCTCGCGCATGTAGGTGGATGTCTTGTCGACCGGGCCGCCGAAAATCCCGGCGGATAGTTTCTTGAGCTGGTCCTGCACCGCGGGCTGACGCAATGCCTCGTTCACATCGGCATTGATCTTGTCGACGATGTTCTTCGGAGTTTTGGGCGGCGCCACGATGCCGTACCAGGCGACCGCTTCAAAGCCCGGAAGCGTTTCGGCAATCGTCGGTACATTCGGCAGGGCCGGCAGACGATCGGACGAGGCCACCGCGAGCAGCTTCAGCTTGCCGGCCTGAACCAGCGCCAGCGAGACGCCGAGATTGTCGAACATGACGTCGACGTCGCCGGCGACGAGACCCTGCAGCGCCGGCGCCGAGCCGCGATACGGAATGTGCCGCAGCTTCACCTTCGCCATCAGTTGAAACAGCTCCGAGGTCAGATGCGAGGTCGTGCCGTTGCCTTGCGTGGCGCAGATGGTCTTGTCGGAATTGCCCTTCAGGTATTCGATCAACTCGGGCACGCTCGATGCCTTGATGTTGTCCGGATTGACGATCAGCGCATTCGGCACATGGGCCATGACGATGATCGGCTCGAACTTCGTCGGATCGAAGCCCGAGCTTGGGGTACAGGTTGTGATTGATCACAAGCGGCGGCGGCGCTGACGAGAGCAGCGTGTAGCCGTCGGGCGCCGAATGGTAGACCTGTTCGGCGCCGATGTTTCCGGCGGCGCCGGTGCGGTTCTCGATGACCACCGGCTGGCTCCATTTGCGCGACAGCCAGTCGGCGACAATTCGCGGAATCGCGTCGGCCGTTCCTCCGGCCGGAAATGGAACGACGATTTTGACGGGACGGTCCGGGTAATCACCGGCCAGCGCCGGCGTGTGACCGTGCGCGAAGAGGGCCAGAAGCAGCGTCAGGAGGGCCAATTTACGGCGGACGGGAAGCAGAGCTGGCGTAGAGCCGGGCATTCAAACTCCTCCCGCTGCCGTTTTACACCGTCCAGTCTGAGCTGTCGGCGCTTGGTGTTCGCAGCAAGGAAGGATAGCTTGAACGCGCAAGCTTCCGAAGCATTTTTTGCGTGGGACGATGACGCAGCCGCAGCTCACTGTCGTGATCATTGGAGGCGGAATTGGCGGACTGTTCGCCGCGAACGCGCTGATCGCCCACGGCTTCGATGTTTCCGTCTATGAGCAGGCACCTGCGCTCGGCGAGGTCGGAGCAGGGGTATTCCTGACGCCGAACAGCGTGCGACAATTGCAGCGGGTGGGTCTCGGACACCAGGTGGAACGATGGGGCGCCAGGGTCGGCCACGGTTCGCACTATTTTCGCCACGACGGCGCGCCGATCGCCCCGGTCCAGGTGACGGACTCCGCGGGCTGGAACGCCACCTTCGGCATGCATCGCGCCGACCTCGTCGAGATGCTGGCGAGCGCATTGCCGTCAGGCGTGGTGCGCACGGGACATCGCGGCACGGGCTTTGAGCAGACCGGCGAGGTCGCGCGTGTGTCATTCGCCAACGGTGCGGTGGCCGAAGGCGACGTCGTCATCGCGGCGGATGGCATCCACTCGGAGCTTCGGCACTATGCCGCGCCGCCGTCGCGGCCGGTCTTCCACGGGTCCGTCGCCTATCGCGGCGTGCTGCCGCATCGGCGCATTCCGCACTGGCCGACCGATTGCTGGCAGATGTGGCTCGGCAAGGGAAAACATTTCCTCAGCTTTCCGGTGCGATCGGGCGAGCTCATCAACTATGTCGGCTTCGTGCCGGCCGATGCGGAAATGAAGGAATCATGGTCGGCGCCCGGAGATCCCGACGTGCTGCGCCGCGAGTTCGAGGGCTGGGACCCACGCATCGGGACCCTGCTGAGCCAGGTTGAAAAGACGTTTCGATGGGCGCTGTACGACCGCGAGCCGCTGCCGACCTGGACGCGCGGCCGCTTGACGCTGCTCGGCGATGCCGCGCATCCGATGCTGCCGCATCTCGGGCAAGGGCGCCAACCAGTCGATCGAGGACGGCATGGCGCTGGCGACAATTCTGGCGCGTACCGAGCGCGCCAGCGTGCCGGCGGCGCTGCTTGCGTATGAGCGTCTGCGACGCGAGCGGGTGGCGGCGGTCCAGCGCGGTGCGCGCGAGAACGGCATGCGCTACAACTCCACCTACGCCGATCTCGGCGTTCGCGATGCCGAGATCGCAGCGCATGCGGCGTTCCGCAGACGGCTTTACGATCACGACGTCGTGCCGGAAGCGCAAGCCGCGGCGGCTGCCTTGAGTTGAACGGGCGTTATATCACTACCGTCGTTAACCGCGCGATAACCCTGTCGATCGTTGGCGCATGTTCATGTGCACGCCCGAAGTTTCGCGCATTCCTTGTGCATGCGGCACAGATGTGGCGATTTTGCCGCGTGAATTTGCGACTCCCCACCGATCACGTCGATCGACGATACACGCAAGGCGTGCGGTCGCCGTTCTTCTCAGGCGCCGCATGACACGCACGAGGCCAGTTTCATCGACAAGAGATACTATTTTTTCAGACAACTTATCCGAAAACTTTGCACGCACAGTGCGAGTAGGGCGTAGCAATGCCGAAGAAGAAGCCAGGAACGACCAGGAAGCCGAAGCAGGCGGCGATTGTCCGCTTTCCCGGCCGGCCGGCAAAGCCCGAGGTGAAGCTGCCAACCAGCCGCCGGCATGCAGTCGGCGAGATCGCGCGCAAGCACGCCGAGGTCGACGCCGCTCTTGCCGAGGCGCGCAAATCGCACGAACGCTTGCGGGAGGCGATCGACATCCTGCCGCAGGGCGTCGTGTTTCTCGATGCCGAAGGCCGCTATATTCTCTGGAACAAGAAATATGCGGAGATGTACCGCCGCAGCGCGGACCTGTTCAAGCCGGGCGCACGGCTGGAGGATACGATCCGCGTCGGCGTCGCGCGCGGCGATTATCCGGAGGCCATCGGGCGCGAGGAAGAATGGATCGCCGCGCGGCTCAAGAAGCTGTACCAGCCCGGCGAGCGGCATGAGCAGACGCTGGCCGACGGCCGCGTCATCCTGGTCGATGAACGCCTGACCGAGGATGGCGGCATCATCGGCCTGCGCGTCGATATCACCGAGTTGAAACAGCGGGAGGCCTCGTTCCGGCTGCTGTTCGACAGCAATCCGGTTCCGATGATCGTCTGCGCACTGGGTGACGAACGTATTCTCGCCGTCAACGACGCTGCGATCCAGCACTATGGTTACAGCCGCAGCGAATTCGAGAAGCTGACGATCCGCAGCCTGCAGGCCTTCGACGCCGAACTGCCGTGGACCGGCGACGAGCGCGCGGCGCGCACCTGGAAGCATGTCCGGGCCGACGGCACGCTGATCGACCTGGCGATCTATTCGCGCCAGCTCGTCTACGGCGATCGGCCTGCGATCCTGCTGGCGCTGATGGACACCACCGAACGCAAACGCGCCGAGGCGCGGCTGACTTTCATGGCCCAGCATGACGGCCTGACCGGGCTGCCGAACCGCAATTTGCTGCGTCAGCAGATGGACGACATCCTGCTGCGCACACGCCGCAACGCCGAGCAGGTGGCGGTGCTGGTGCTCGGCCTCGACCATTTCAAGGCGGTCAACGATACGCTCGGCCATGGCATCGGCGACAAGCTCCTGCGCGGCGTCGGCAAGCGATTGCGATCGATGCTGCGCGACGACGATGCGCTGGCCCGGCTCAACTCCGACGAATTCGCAATCGTCCAGAGCGGGGTGACGCGGCCCGAGGATGCGGCGTTCCTGGCGCGGCGCCTCCTGGACGCCATCGGCGATCCCTATCTTCTGGACGGGCATTCCGTCGTGATCGGCGCCAGCATCGGCATTGCGATGTCGCCCGGCGACGGCGATGAATCCGAGAAGCTCTTGAAGAACGCCGACCTCGCATTGTCGCGCGCCAAGAACAATTCGCGCGGCACGTTCTCGTTCTTCGAGGCCGGAATGGACGCGCGCGCCCAGACCCGCCGCAAGATCGAAACCGAGCTGCGCGAGGCCGTCCAGGGCGATACGCTGCGGCCCTATTACCAGCCGCTGGTCGATCTTTCGAACGGGCGCATCACCGGCTTCGAAGCGCTGGTGCGTTGGCCGCATCCCGAGCGCGGCATGATCTCGCCGGCCGAATTCATCCCCGTTGCGGAGGAGACCGGACTGATCAACGCCGTCGGCGGTTTGATGCTGCGCCGCGCCTGCACGGATGCGGCGCAATGGCCCGACGACGTCCACGTCGCGGTCAATCTGTCACCGCTGCAGTTCCGCCTCGGCAATCTGCTGTCGCTGGTGACGGATACGCTGAAGCAGTCCGGCCTGCCGGCGAGGCGCCTGGAACTCGAGATCACGGAGACGCTGCTTCTGGAAAAGAGCAGCGAGGTGCTGGCGACGCTGCATGCGCTGCGCGCGCTCGGTGTCCGCATCTCGATGGACGATTTCGGCACCGGCTATTCCAGCCTGAGCTATCTGCGCAGCTTTCCGTTCGACAAGATCAAGATCGACCAGTCCTTCGTGCGCGACCTCGCCGCCAACCCCGACGCGCAGGCGATCGTGCGTTCGATCATCAGCCTCGGCAAGGGCCTGGGCGTCACGATCACGGCGGAAGGCGTCGAGACCGAGGCCGAAGTGAACTGTCTGCGCAACGAGGGATGCCACGAGGGGCAGGGCTTTCTGTTCAGCCGCGCGCGGCCCAATGCGGAGATCGTGAGCATGTTGAAGACGCAGGGCAACTGGAGCTCGCCGGCAGGTGCGGCGCTGGTGGCGTGAGAGGCCGTATCGGCAGGCCGTCATTGCGAGCGAAGCGAAGCACAGCAATCCGTAATGTCGCAACACTGAATGGATTGCTTCGTCGCTACGCTCCCGTTGCGCAAACGCTTCGCGTTTGTCGCAGGCAATGACGGATAGTTACTTCCCCGCCTTCCGCTTCCTCGCATGATACGTCAGCGCCAGCGCCACGCAGTGGCGCAGCGCTGTCTCGGGCAGCTTCTCGCCGGCGTCGAGCAGAATGCTGCGGTTGCCGCCATAGCGCAGTTCCGGATAGAGCTCGCGGAAGGTCTCGACCAGATCGGTCTGGCAGTGGAAATAGACCGCGTACCGGCCGGCTTCCGCCTTCACCTGGTCGATCCGGATGGTGCTGCCGCTCTTGCTCTCGGTCGTGAGATAGCTCGGCTGCCCCCATTTCAGCGTCTCTTCCAGGGCGCCGACGCCCTTGGTGGTGTCAGCGGTGTCGAAGATCAGCCGGCGCAGCGCCAGCAATCTGGATTTCACCGGTTGGGGATAGGCTTCGAAGACGGCTTCGATCGCGGGACCCGGGCCGCTCACGCTTCTTTGCGAGTTCTTCTTCATCGCATCGTCGGCGGCGTATCGAGATTGCCTGACAGGATCGCCTTGCCGGCATCCTCGTAATGGGCGTCGCGGCCCTGGATCTGCTGCGCGATGGCGTGCATGTCGCGAAAGCGGCGCTCGAACTTGTTGGCGTTGAACACGGCGGTGGCGCCGGCCATGTGATAGGCGGTGTCGACGACGGCGGCCGATTGATGGATGGTCCAGGTGGTGGCGATGCGAAGCGCGATGCGATGCGCTTCCGTGGTGGCCTCGCCGCGCGCCAGATCGCGCCAGACTTCGGCCGCGGTCGCGTAGAGATAGGCGCGCGCGGCACGCAGGTCGCCTCGGTGCGGCCGATCACTCCCTGCACGGCATTGTTGTCGCGCATCGCCTTCTGCGCCTGCGGGGTCTTGGCGCGGGCAAGGTCGATCGCAGCATCCAGCGTGGCGCGGGCGACGCCGAGCGAGGTTGCCGCAAAGCCCATGCCGAACACCATGTTGGTGGAGAGCTTGTACAGCGGCCCGCTTTCGCGCCGCGCCTGGGGTTCGTCGCGAAGCGCTGCAAATTTCTCGGGGATGAAGAGATTGTCGACCGAATAGGAATCGGTGCCGGTGCCGCGCAGGCCGATCACGTCCCAGACGTCGTACATCGTGGCGCTGGTCACCGGAAACAGGATGGTGCGGATTTCCGGCGAGCCATCCGGCTTGCGCCGCGGCGTGCCGTCGGCCTCGACGACGCGGACATGGGCGCCCAGCCAGCTTGCCTGCCGCGAGCCGGAGGCGAAATCCCAGCGCGCGCTGGCCTTGTAGCCGCCCGGAACCGCCTGCACTTCATGGTTGATCGCGCCCCAGGCCAGAATGCCGGGCGCGACGTTGAAGATTTCGTTGGCGGCGTCGGGATCGAGATAGGCCGCGGTCATGGCGCAGACGCTGCACTGGCCGAGGCACCACGCGGTCGAGGCGTCGGCCTTGGCGATTTCCTCCTGCATCTGCATGAACGCTTCCAGCGGAGCCTCGGTGCCGCCGAGACTCTTCGGCAGCAGCGCGCGGTAAAGCCCGTTCTCGATCAGCGCCTGTGTCACCGCCGGCGTCAGCCGCCGCGTCCGCTCGATCTCGTCGGCTTCGCGCGCGATCAAGGGCGCCAGCGCTCGCGCGCGCTCGACGAGGTCGATGCCGGGGTGCCTGTTCATGCGCTTCCTCGCATTCTCTTGTTTTTTGGCGCGAGCGGGATGGTGGCCCATCCGCGGCCGCCGATCAAGGCGGCGAGGGCGCGGCGAGGGGGCGCCTTGCGGCTTCACGCCGTCGCCCGCCCGAGATCGAGCGACGGTTGCGACGGCCGCCTGGCCGACGGGAAGCTCAGCGCCACGGCGACGGCCGCCAGGCCGATGGCGAAGGAGCCGACATAGAGCCAGCTATAGGCGTGGAAGGTGTCGAACACCCATCCGCCGGCGAGCGGCCCGAGCGCCATGCCGAGGCTGGCGAAGGCGGAGACCGCGCCGAACATGCTGCCCATGATGCGCACGCCGAAGATATTCGCGCACCAGCACGGCGTAGAGCGGCATCACGCCGCCATAGGCGAGGCCGAAGATCACCGACAGCGCATAGAATTCGCCGAGCTGGCCGACCGCGAGATAGGTCGGCGATCGACATGGCCTGCACGAACAGGCCGCCGACCAGCACGTGCTTGGCGCCGAAGCGGTCGGCCAGCACGCCGAGCAGCAGCCGGCCGCCGAGGCCGGAGAATCCGGCAAGGCTGTAGACGGTGACCGCGGTCAACGGCGCGATGCCGCAGATCATGGCGTAGCTCACCATGTGGAAGATCGGCCCCGAATGCGCCGCGCAGCAGGCGAAATGCGCCAGCGCCAGCGTGATGAATTGCGGGGTGCGGAGCGCCTGCGCGACGGTCCACTGCCGGTCAGGCGCATCGGTTCCATTTGCGGCCGCAGGGCGTCGCGGCCTCCGGCGCCGGACGCACCAGAAACGAGGCCGGTATCAACAATGCCAAGGCGACGATGCCGATCACCAGCATCGCGGTGCGCCAGTCATAGGTCGTGATCAGCCAGCTCGCGAACGGCGCGACCGTCAGCGGCGAAACGCCCATGCCGGCCGACACCAGCGCGACCGCGAGGCTGCGGTGGTGTTCGATCCAGGCGCTCGCGACCGCCACCATCGGCGCATAGAAGGTGCCGGCGGCGACGCCGATCAGGACGCCGAACAGCAATTGGAACTGCCACAGGCTGGTGGCCGGGCTCGCCCCGATCAGGCCGAGACCGAGCAGCACGCTGCCGACGAGCACGACGATGCGGGTGCCGAACCGGTCGGACAGCGCGCCCCAGAAGAAGGCCGCGACCCCCATCGCGAGAAAGTTGAGCGTCGCCGCCGCCGACACGCCGCTGCGCGACCAGCCCATGTCTTCCGAAATCGGCTGCAGGAACACCGCCAGCGACAGCATCGAGCCGAAGCCGACGCAGGTCATCAGCGCGCCCGCGCCGACGACGACCCAGCCATAGGAAGACCGGAGGACTTGTTCATGCGTTTCCTCGCCTTTTTGGGCTTTTTGGTCTGAGCGACCGCGATGGTGGCCTATCGGCCCCGCCGATCAAGATGCGGGCGGGGCAAGACATCGCCGGCTGCCGGACCGCAACTTTCTGCTAGGCTGGCCGTATTTCGCGTCGTGATCCCAGGGGAGTGCGGGCCGTGGCGCAAAACGGGTTTTCTGCTGATTGCCGATATCACCGGCTACACCATGTTCCTGACGCGCTCGGAGCTCGAGCATGCGCAGGGCATTCTCGATGCGCTGTTCAAGAGCATCTTCGCCGAGATCAAGGCGCCGATCATCCTGTCCAACCTGCAGGGCGACGCGGCGCTGGCCCATATGCCGGACGAAGGCGTGCCGCAGCGCCAGTTCCCGCTGGACGCCATCGAGCGGATCTATTGCAGTTTTGCCAACACGCTCGCCGCGATGCGGTTGAACACCACCTGCGCCTGCAACGCCTGCCGCAACATGGCCGGGCTCGATCTGAAATTCTTCCTGCATCACGGCACCTATGCGACGCAACTGATGGCCGGGCGCACCGAGCTGCAGGGCGCCGAGGTGATCCGGCTGCACCGGCTGATGAAGAATTCGGTGACCGCAGCGACCGGCATCAAGGCCTATGCGCTGGTGACCGAGCAGGCGGCCGAGGCGATCGGCCTGCCGGACTTCTTCGCGGCGCGCGATCCGTCACGTCGAAACATCCGGCGAATTCGGCGACACGGTCTGCTTCGTCTACGATCTCGCGCCGATGTTCGCGCGCTGGCGCGCCGCACGCCGCATTGTCGTTGCAGCCCGACGAGCCGCTGGCTTTCAAGTCCCTGGAATGCGACCTGCCGGTGCCGCCGGCGGTCGCCTGGGCCTATGTCACCGACGTCGACAAGAAGATCCGCTGGCAACAGGGCCTCGACGGCATGACCATGACCGGGCTTGCCCGCGGCCGGATCGGCGCGGGCTCGACGCAGCATTGCGCCCATGGCACGGGCTCGACGGTGCACGACATCGTCGACTGGCGGCCGTTCGACTACGTCACCTGGCACATCCGGCTGCCGATGGGCGCCGTGGTCCGGCAGATGGCGGAATTCACGCCGCTGGAAAACGGCGGCACGCATCTGTCGCTGCGCTGCGCGAAGCCGGAAGCCGGCAACCCCGTGGCGACGGCGCTGGTGCGTACGATCACGCAGCTCGCGATGGCGAAGAAGCCTCAGACCGGACCTGATCTCATCATGCGTTGGCGGTCGAGCATTCGCGCTCAGCTATCCACCTTCAGCGCGGCGATGAACGCTTCCTGCGGGATGTCGACCTTGCCGAACTGCCGCATCTTCTTCTTGCCTTCCTTCTGCTTCTCCAGAAGCTTGCGTTTGCGCGTGATGTCGCCGCCGTAGCATTTGGCGGTGACGTCCTTGCGCAGCGCGCGGACGGTTTCGCGGGCGATCACCTTGCCGCCGATCGCGGCCTGGATCGGGATCTGGAACATGTGCGGCGGGATCAGTTCCTTCATCTTCTCGACCATGGCGCGGCCGCGGCCTTCGGCGCGGGTCCGGTGCACCAGCATCGACAGCGCATCGACCGGCTCGTTGTTGACGAGGATCTGCATCTTGACGAGATCCGCCACCTTGTAGTCGGTCAAATGATAGTCGAACGAGGCGTAGCCCTTGGAGACCGATTTCAGGCGGTCGTAGAAATCGAACACGACTTCGTTGAGCGGCAGATCGTATTTCACCATCGCGCGGGAGCCGACGTAAGTGAGCTCCTTCTGCGAACCGCGCCGGTCCTGGCAAAGTTTCAGCACGCTGCCGAGATATTCGTCGGGCGTGAGGATCGTGGCCTCGATCCAGGGCTCCTCGATGTCGGCAATCTTCACCACATCGGGCATGTCGACGGGGTTGTGGATCTCGATTTCCTGGCCGTCGGTCAGGTGCATCTTGTAGATCACGCTTGGCGCGGTTGCGATCAAATTGAGGTCGAACTCGCGCGACAGCCGTTCCTGGATGATTTCCAGATGCAACAGGCCGAGGAAGCCGCAACGGAAGCCGAATCCCAGTGCCGCCGAGGTTTCCATCTCGAACGAGAAACTCGCGTCATTGAGCCTTAGCTTGCCCATCGCCGCGCGCAGCGTCTCGAAATCGTCGGCATCGACCGGGAACAGGCCGCAGAACACCACCGGGATCGCCGGCTTGAAACCTGGCAGCATCTCGGTGACCGGCTTCTTGTCGTCGGTGATGGTGTCGCCGACGCGCGTATCAGCCACTTCCTTGATCGCCGCGGTGATGAAGCCGATCTCGCCCGGGCCCAGTTCGTCGACTTGCGTCATCTTCGGAGTGAAGAAACCGACCCGCTCGACGTCGTAGGCGGCGTTGGTGCCCATCATCCGGATGCGACCACCCTTCTTCATGATGCCGTCGACGACGCGGATCAAAACGACGACGCCGAGATAAACGTCGTACCAGCTATCGACGAGCAGCGCCTTCAGCGTCGCGTTGCGGTCGCCCTTCGGCGGCGGCAGGCGGGTGACGATGGCTTCCAGAACGTCGGGCACGCCAAGGCCAGTCTTCGCCGAGATCATCACGGCGTCCGACGCGTCGATGCCGATCACGTCCTCGATCTGCTGCCGTATCTTCTCGGGTTCAGCCGCGGGCAGGTCGACCTTGTTGAGGACAGGCACGATCTCATGGCCCGCATCGAGCGCGTGGTAGACGTTGGCGAGCGTCTGCGCTTCGACGCCCTGGCTGGCGTCGACCACCAGCAGCGACCCTTCGCAGGCCGCCAGCGACCGCGAGACTTCGTAGGCGAAGTCGACATGGCCGGGCGTGTCCATCAGGTTGAAGATGTAATCCTTGCCGTCCTTGGCGTGGTAGTTCAGCCGTACCGTCTGCGCCTTGATGGTGATGCCGCGCTCGCGCTCGATATCCATGGAATCGAGCACTTGCTCCTTGCCCGCCATTTCGCGGTCCGTCAGACCCCCGGTCATCTGGATCAGGCGGTCGGCCAAGGTCGATTTGCCATGGTCGATATGGGCGACGATGGAGAAGTTGCGGATGTTGGAAATGGGGACGGTTGTCATGGGGCGCGGGATAGCATTCACACCCCCGGGCGGCAACCATCTTGCTGTATTTCAAGGGGGTTTCTTCACGCCAAGCTGATTCCACTTGCGCCGAAAACGCGCTACGCAATGAGACCATGTCGACTGCATCCATTTTGCCCACGGCCGCGCGCGGCAGGCGCATTCCGACGATCCGGCGGCTCGGGGCATGGCTGGCTGCGCGCGCCAGCGATCCCAAAGCCGGCCTGTGGCTGGTCACCGGCTTTGCCGCGGTCCATGCCGTGCTGTGGACGCTGATTCTGGTCAATCTGAAGACCGGGCAGGACGTCCATATGGACGTCGCCGAGGCCTACGCCTGGGGGCAGAAGTTCCTGCTCGGCTATGGCAAGCACCCGCCGCTGTCGGGATGGGTCGCCGGCGTCTGGTTCAGGTTTTTTCCGGTCACGGACTGGGCGACCTATGCGCTGGCGATGGCGACGCTCGGTTGCGGGCTCGTGATCTGCTGGATGCTGGCTCTGCGGGTGGTCGATCGCCGCCGCGCGTTCTTTGTCGTGGTGATGCTGGCGCTCTATCCGATCTTCAACTTCAAGGGCTTCAAGTACAATCCGGACCTGCTGCAGCTCGTCACGCTGCCGCTCGTCGTGCTGGCCTATCTCGACGCGTTCGAGAAGCGCAGCATCAGATCCGGCGTGTGGCTCGGGCTTGCCGGTGCGCTGGCGCTGATGACCAAATACTGGGTGCTGACCATGATCGGCGCCATCGGCCTTGCCGCGCTGATCCACCCCGACCGTTTGCAGTTCCTGCGCTCGCCGGCGCCGTGGGTCGCGATTGCCACGCTCGTGGTGGCGATGCTGCCGCATCTGATGTGGCTGAAGCAGGTGGATTTCGTCCCGCTCACCTATGCCGGCGATACCTATGCGCTCACCGACCGCGCGATGATCGGCGATCTTGCGCTCGGCTATGTCAAACACAATCTCGCGCTGCTGGCATTGCCGGTGGTGCTCGGCGCGATCGCGCTCGCCTCGCGGCCGTTCCGCTGGCCACCGTTTCCGGCGCTGGCGCGCGGCGCCAACTCCGGCGTGAACCTGTCGCAGGCGCTCAATGTCTGGATCATCCAGGCGGTGGTGGCGATCGGCCCGCCGCTCGGCGCCGTAATATTCCATGTCTACATCAAGACCGACTGGGGTATCCCGCTGTTCTTCCTGATGCCGCTCGCGCTGATCGCGATTCCAGCCGTGCGGGTCCGGACAATCGCGCTGTTGAACCTGACGGCGATCTGGCTGGTGATTTCGCTCGTCGTGCTGGCGGCCTCGCCAAGGATCGTCGCCTATGAAATGAGTGAAAAGCGCACGGCTGGTGCAACCTACCGGGCGCGCTCCGAACTCGCCCGCGAACTGACGGAAGCCTGGCACACGCGGTTCAATTCGCGCTGGCCGGTGGTCGCGGCCTATACCGATACCGGCCAGCCCGTCACGTTCTACAGCCCCGATCATCCGGCGCCGCTGACCCCGGACGAGCCGTGGTCGTCAGGCCTGGCCTCGCTCGACGGCGCGAAGCGATCGGGCTTCATCGGCATCTGTGAGGCCGGCCACTGGAAGCTGGAAAAATGCGAGGCGTGGATGAAGGCCCATGCCGCCAATGCCGAGCACATCGTGATGACCACGCGGCGGTACTTTCTGGGGATGCCCGGTCCGGCGACGGTCTGGAATATCTTCATCGTGCCGCCGGCCAAATAGAAGCAGCCAACAAAGAATAATCGAAGGGGGTAACGCATGGATATGGATCTGACGGACAAGACGGCGCTGGTCACCGGATCGACGCGCGGCATCGGGCTCGCGACCGCCATCGGGCTTGCACAAATGGGTGCAGAGGTGATCGTCAACGGGCGCGACGACGCGACGGTTGGCGCGGCCGTGGCAAAAGTCCAAAAAGCTGCGCCGTCGGCCAAGGTGCATGCCGCGGTGTTCGATCTCGGCAATGCGGCGGGCTGTGCCGCGCTGGTGAAGCAATTCCCCGACGCCGACATCCTCGTCAACAATCTCGGGATTTATGAGCCCAAGGGATTTTTCGACATCGAGGACGCCGATTGGACCAGAATGTTCGAAGTCAACGTGATGAGCGGGGTTCGGCTGACCCGGCATTATCTGAAGCGGATGCTTGATTCCAAGGACTGGGGCCGCGTCGTGTTCGTCTCCAGCGAGTCCGGCGTCTACATCCCGAAGGAGATGGTGCATTACGGCTTCTCCAAGTCGGCGCAGCTCGTCATCGCGCGCGGCGCGGCGGAGAGCACCAAAGGCACCAACGTGACCGTCAATTCGGTGATGCCCGGTCCGACCTGGGTCGAGATGGCGCCGGTCCGTCTGGCCGCGCGCGCGAAATCGATGGGCACCACCGTCGACGATCTCGTCGCGCGCACCTTCAGCGAACGCCGCCCGGCGTCGCTGCTGCAGCGCTACGCCAAGCCGGAAGAGGTCGCCAATCTGATCTGCTACGTCTGCTCGAAAGCCTCCAGCGCCACCAACGGCGCCGCGCTTCGCGTCGACGGCGGGATTGTCACGAACCCGTTTTGAGGCTTGTAGGGTGGGCAAGCGAAGCGTGCCCACCCTTTCGCTGCGCGTCGGCTGAAGATGGTGGGCAGGTCGCTTCGCTCCTCTGCCCACCCTACGAATGCGGGTCGATGCGCCTCACACGCCTTCTTCGTTGAACTTGTCGGCGACCAGGGCTGCGATGGCGTCGACCGCGGCCTGCGCCTCGGGGCCGATCGCGGAGACCGTCACCGAGGTTCCCGGTCCCGCCGCCAGCATCATCAGGCCCATGATCGAGGTGCCGCCGACGGTCTCGCTGCCGCGCGTCACCCAGACCTCGGCGTTGAACTTTTCGACCATCTGGACAAATTTGGCCGAGGCCCGCGCATGCAGGCCGCGCTTGTTGATGATTTGAAGTTCCCGCGAGATGGCGCCCGCCGGCACGCTCGGCCCGAGTTCCTTTTCGGGCGCGGCGTCGTCGCTCATTTGCCGGCGAGTACGCGGCTGGCGATGGTCACGTATTTGCGACCGGCTTCCTGGGCCATGGCGATGGCGTCTGGAAGCGAACGCTCTTCGCGCACCTTGGCCAGCTTGACCAGCATGGGAAGATTTATACCTGCGAGCACTTCCACCTTGGGACGGCTCATACAGGAAATCGCGAGGTTGGAAGGTGTGCCGCCGAACATGTCGGTGAGGATGGCGACACCATCACCGCTGTCAACGCGATTTACCGCTTCGATGATATCGCTTCGACAGAGATCGGAGTTGTCTTCGGCTCCAATCGTGATGGCTTCAATTTGTTTTTGCGGACCCATGACATGTTCGAGCGCCGCCTTGAACTCGTCGGCAAGGCGCCCATGGGTCACAAGCACTAGACCAATCATCGGAAACTCCTCGCGGGTGCTTTTTGGTGCACCGCACGAACGCGCCACTTTGACCATCCAGAGGCCCCGCGCAAGAGGGCATCTTGGCTATTGTTCCAGTACTTGGCGGTAAACAGTGAGGCCTGTGCCGGTTTAATCAGTGGCGATATTGGGGCTTATATGGTTACCAATTCCCTTCGAACAATCATCCAAAGGTTGGACGGAGCCCGAACCCGCGGTTGTCGTCAGAGCGGCTGCAATCAGGGGGAGGGGCGCATAACCAATTCCAATAGGGATTCGCGGTAATAAAACACCGTTTAGGCGGATAGAGAGCGCTTCTGGCGGCGGCAGCCGCTCCGCATCGCTGGCCGCGAGATCGACGATCAGGCCGACCACCGCCTCCGCAATAAAGTCGCAATGTCTGATGCCGAGGCCCCGGATCTCGATCAGGCCGGCCAGTTCTGGCGCCGGGCGAACCCACAATTGTCCGGCGACTGTGTCGAGATGGACACGGTCATCGCCGACCAGAACGGCCGGCGGAAGCTGTCCGGCGCGTCCGGCGAGAATCAGATCGAAGGCCAGCCGCGACTTGCCGGCGCCCGACGGCCCGCGGATCAGCACGGCGCGGTCCCCCACCAGCACGGCGGAGGCATGCACGCTCGCACCCTGCGTCATCATGGCGCTGGCAGCCGAACCACGAAGCGCGCGCCGACCACCGTCGGCTTGCCGTCGGCATCGGCCGGGCCGTGGCGATTTTCCGCCCAGACCCGCCCGTTATGCGCTTCGATGATCTGCTTGGAGATCGACAGGCCCAGGCCCGAGTTCTGGCCAAAGCCCTGATGCGGCCGGTCGGTGTAGAAGCGCTCGAAGATGCGTTCCAGCGCATCCTCGCCGATGCCCGGCCCGTCGTCATCGACGACGATTTCGATTTCCGAGCGCACGCGGCGGCAGGTGACGCGCACCTTGCCGCCGGGGGTGGAGAAGGATTGCGCGTTGGACAGCAGGTTGGAGATCACCTGCCCGAGCCGGGAATCATGGCCCGGCACCGAGAACGTGTCGGTCGCGCCGCGCCCTTCGAAGCGTGCCTCGACCGCGACGTCGTGGCCGAGCCGGGTCTCGTTGGCGACCGAGGTCAGCGTCGTCAGCAGCCGCCGCAGATTGACCGGCGCCATGTCCTGGCGCTGCAATTCGGCATCGAGGCGGCTGGCGTCGGAAATGTCCGAGATCAGCCGGTCGAGCCGCTTGACGTCGTGCTCGATCACCTCGAGCAGGCGCGCGCGGCTGGTGTCGTTGCGCGCCAGCGGCAGCGTTTCCACCGCCGACCGCAGCGAGGTCAGCGGGTTCTTCAATTCATGGGCGACGTCGGCGGCGAACATCTCGATCGCCTCGATGCGGCTATAGAGCGCATTCGTCATGTCGCGCAGCGCGCCGGACAGATGGCCGATCTCGTCGCGGCGGCGGGTGAAATCGGGAATCTCGACGCGGGTCTGGATGCGCCGGCGGACGCGCTCGGCGCCGTCGGCCAGCCGCCGCACCGGACCCGCGATCGTGCTCGCCAGCAATAGCGACAGCACGATCATGACCGCGGACGCGACGCCGCCGACCTTGAGGATCGCCAGCCGCTCGGCGGTCACCATCTGGTCGATGTCGTCGCCCTGCGTGGAAAGCATCAGCGCGCCATGCACGGCGCGGAACCGCTGCACCGGGACTGCGACCGAGACGATCACCTCGCCGCGGTCGTTGACGCGCACCATGCTGCTTTTGACGCCGTCGAGCGCCTGCACGATTTCCTGGTAGCCCTTGCCGTTCTCGGGGCCGAGTTCGCGATAGAGCGGCAGGTCGCCGCGGTTGAGCCAGGTGCGGATCGAGATCGTGGCGCGCTCGACAAAGCCCGGCTTCTCCGTCGAAGGCGGCGGCAGTTCGAAACGCAGCACGTCGCCGCGGCCATAGAGGCTGCGGCTGTCGAGGATCATGCCGCCATCGCCGCCATAGATGCGTGCACGCGTCTTGGTCGGCGAGATCAGCCGCCGCAGCACCGGCGCGACGCGCTCCGGATTGATCGGAAAATCGAGGCCTGAGGATTCGTCCGGCGCGCCGTAGCTTTCGCCGGGCTTGAGATCGAGCAGGCGGTCCGGATCGATGGTGATGGTGTTGGTTTCGACGGTGGCGGAGGCGGCAATCGCGCCGGCGATGATTTCGGCCTGCACCAGCAGGCTCTGCGCGCGCGCGTCGATCAGGCCGGCGCGGAACTGCGACAGATAGAGAATGCTCGCCACCAGGGCGACGAGGCCCGCCAGATTGAGCGAGACGATCCGGCGCGTGAGGCTGGAGAAGGAAAGCGCGAAGAAGAATTGCCCGGCCCGGCGCAACCAGCCGAGCGGCCGCCGCCAGCCCTTTTCGCCCGGGCTATCGTCGGCAACGCGATACCGATCGGGGAGCTCCGAAGCATCCTCGTGGTTCACGCTGGGATCGGGCTGCGTTCGATCTAGCAATGGCCGAGCTGCCGGTTGTGATGCGCCGCTTTGTAATTCTTACGCGTTCTACGCCGAACGGGCGGATGTGTCAGTCGGCACGTCCGCCCGGAAAACGCAGATCAGGCTTCCTTGAAGCGATAGCCGACGCCGTACAGCGTCTCGATCATCTCGAAATCGTCGTCGACCACCTTGAACTTCTTGCGCAGCCGCTTGATGTGGCTGTCGATGGTGCGGTCGTCGACATAGACCTGATCGTCATAGGCCGCGTCCATCAGCGCGTTGCGGCTTTTCACCACGCCGGGCCGCGTCGCCAGCGCCTGCAGGATCAAAAATTCGGTCACCGTCAGCGTCACCGGCTCGTTCTTCCAGGTGCAGGTGTGACGTTCCGGATCCATCCGCAGCAGGCCGCGGTCGAGCGCGCGCGCATCCGGCTCCTTCGGCACGGCGGTCGGATCCTTGGGCTGGCCGCGGCGGAGCACGGCCTTGACGCGCTCGACCAGAAGGCGCTGCGAGAACGGCTTGCGGATGAAATCGTCGGCGCCCATCTTGAGGCCGAACAATTCGTCGATCTCTTCATCCTTGGAGGTCAGGAAGATCACCGGCAGGTCGGACTTCTGCCGCAGCCGGCGCAGCGTTTCCATGCCGTCCATGCGCGGCATCTTGATGTCGAGGATCGCGAGGTCCGGCGGCGATGTGCGGAAGCCATCCAGCGCCGAGGCACCATCCGTGTAGGTCATGATGCGATAGCCTTCGGCTTCGAGCGCGATCGACACGGAAGTGAGAATGTTGCGGTCATCATCGACCAGGGCGATTGTGGGCATGAGCCTGCTTTCGAATAAGAGAGTGGCTTAAACGGCGTGCAATCCAGCCAGACGCCGCATAAATGGG
Source organism: uncultured Alphaproteobacteria bacterium (assembly GCA_963840465.1). Taxonomy (GTDB): domain Bacteria; phylum Pseudomonadota; class Alphaproteobacteria; order Rhizobiales; family Xanthobacteraceae; genus Bradyrhizobium. The sequence continues at coordinate 123,591 of CAWIZF010000040.1, forward strand.
CTTCGTACGCGGTCAACGAGCAATGCAAGCTAGGCTGAAGTGTGACCGAGTTCCGCAAAACGCTCCCGCGGTGATGCGCCGCATCCCGTATAGCACCCCCTCTGGCCGAGAAAAGGCCTTTTTTGCAATAAGATGGCCCGGATAATACCCATGCAGCCGAACGCTAATTTTGATGCTTCCAAACTCGCCCGTTCGCTGCTCCGGCGCAGCCGGCAAGGCGCGCTCGCCACCCTTATGCCCGAAAGCGGCGATCCCTACTGCTCGCTGGTTAACGTCGCCAGCCATGCCGACGCTTCCCCGATCCTGCTGATTTCGCGGCTCGCGCTGCATACAAAAAATATTCTCGGCGACGGCCGCGTATCGCTGATGCTGGACGAGCGAGCCGCCGGCGATCCCCTGGAAGGCGCGCGAATCATGCTGGCGGGCCGGGCCGAGGAGGCCATCGGAGAGGCTGCGAAAATCCTGCGTCGGCGCTACCTCAACGCCCATCCATCCGCGGAAGCCTTTGTGGATTTCAAGGACTTTTCGTTCTTTCGGATCGCGCCCTCTGGCCTGCATCTGGTCGCCGGTTTTGGCCGCATCATCGACCTCAAGCCCGAGCAGTTTCTGACCGGGATCGGCGACGCCGCCGATCTGCTGGAAGCCGAGCAGGGCGCGGTCGAGCATATGAATGAGGATCACCGCGAGGCGATGGACCTCTATGCGACCCAACTGCTGGGCGCCGAATCCGCCGATTGGCGCTGCACCGGCTGCGATCCCGATGGTATGGACATGCAGGCCGGAAGCGCGACGCTGCGGCTCGATTTCCCGGAACGGGTCACCAGCGCCATGGCGTTGCGCAAGATGCTGGTGCGGCTGGCGGGCGATGCGCGGGCCAAAGGCTGACGAGAACTGACAAGGGTTAACGCTGCCGTGCCGGGCGCGGATTTGAACGCGCGCGGACCTTTGCGCGACCGCAAGGCAAGCCCGCGAAGGTGACCCGCGAAAGTCTGGATGGAATTCTGCCATCGATTGAAATTTTCAGCGTGCCTCGCGTTGAAATTTTTTGATTGTGCACTGCAGCAATTTCGTGCCGGCCGGTCAACGGCGGATGGTCGCGCAACCACGACGCCAAACCACGGAAAAGCGCCGCAGCATCCGATTGATCCAGATCAACCGCCGACGCCCGAATAAACCAAATCGCGTGGATCAGCTTGGCAAGGCCAGCGTTCATCAGTATTAGGTCGCCGGACCGAGGCCGGAAGGCTATATACAGGGGTCACCGCGACAGAGCGCGTCAAGCGACAGGCGCGCGTATCGAGTAACGCGGGTTCGAGGAGGAGTCTTCGTGCAAGAGACGGGTCTACGCAACGGTGCCTTCGGCGCCGACAAATTCGGTTTAAAAAATCTCAAGACGGTGCACTGGAATCTCGGTGCGCCGCAGCTTTATCAATATTCACTTGCGGCGGGCGAGGCCGTGTTGTCGGCCGACGGCGCGCTGTGCGCGGACACCGGTGAGTTCACCGGCCGCAGCCCGAAGGACAAGTTCACGGTTCGCGATGCGACCACCGACAAGAACATGTGGTGGGCCGGCAACCAGTCGATCACGGCGGACCAGTTCTCCGCGCTCTATGCCGACTTCCTCAAGCATGCCGAAGGCATGACGCTGTTCGCGCAGGACCTCTATGGCGGCGCGGATCCGACCTTCCAGATCAAGACCCGCGTCTTCACCGAGCTTGCCTGGCACTCGCTGTTCATCCGCACGCTGCTGATCCGCCCTGAAACTTCGACGCTGAAGGATTTCGTGCCGGAACTCACGATCATCGACCTGCCGAGCTTCCGCGCCGACCCCAAACGTCACGGCGTGCGCTCGGAGAACGTCGTCGCGATCGATTTCGCCCGCAAGATCGTCCTGATCGGCGGGTCTTATTATGCCGGCGAGATGAAGAAGTCGGTCTTCACCACGCTGAACTATTATCTGCCCGCCAAGGGCGTCATGCCGATGCACTGCTCGGCGAACGTCGGGCCCAAGGGCGACACCGCGGTCTTCTTCGGCCTGTCCGGCACCGGCAAGACCACGCTGTCGGCCGATCCGAACCGTACCCTGATCGGCGACGACGAGCATGGCTGGGGCAATGACGGCGTCTTCAACTTCGAGGGCGGCTGTTACGCCAAGTGCATCAAGCTGTCGAAGGAAGCCGAGCCGCAGATCTTCGCCGCCAGCAGCCGCTTCGGCGCCGTGCTGGAAAACGTGGTGCTCGACGAAGACACCCGCGTGCCTGATTTCGACGACGGCTCGAAGACCGAAAACACCCGTTCGGCCTATCCGCTCGACTTCATCCCGAACGCTTCGCGCACCGGCCGCGCCGGCCAGCCGAAGAATGTCGTGATGCTGGCCGCCGACGCGTTCGGCGTGTTGCCGCCGATCGCAAAACTGTCGCCGGCGCAGGCGATGTATCACTTCCTGTCCGGCTACACCGCCAAGGTCGCCGGCACCGAGCGCGGTCTCGGCAACGAGCCGCAACCGGAATTCTCCACCTGCTTCGGCTCGCCGTTCCTGCCGCTCGATCCTTCCGTCTACGGCAACATGCTCCGCGAATTGATCGCCAAGCACAATGTCGATTGCTGGCTGGTCAACACCGGCTGGACCGGCGGCAAATACGGCACCGGCAGCCGGATGCCGATCAAGGTGACGCGCGCACTGCTCACCGCGGCGCTCGACGGTAGCTTGCGCAATGTCGAATTCCGCACCGACAAGTATTTCGGCTTCGCGGTGCCGACCGCGCTGCCGGGCGTGCCGAGCGAGATCCTCGATCCCGTCAACACCTGGAAGGACAAGGCCGAGTTCGACAAGACCGCGCGTAGCGCTGGTCGGCATGTTCCAGAAGAACTTTGCCAAGTTCGAAGCCCAGGTCGACGCCGAAGTCCTCGCCGCCGCGCCGGACCTCAAGCTCGCGGCGGAGTGAGATCAATCGGGTTTGAATGATCAAAAGGGCGGCTCATTGAGCCGCCCTTTTATCTTGCCCGGCCGTTTGGACGCCCCGTCGAAGCGGGCCGTCAGACACCGCGCAATCAGGAAAACGCGCGGCCGGACCTCAATCCAAGCTTGCTGAAGATCATCGCTGCCGGACAAAATCCGGTGATCGATGCCTGCAGCAGGTTCAGGCCGACAAAGGCGGTCAGCGCCAGCCAATAGGGGCTGACGTAAAGGGCAAGCAGGACGCTGGCCAGGATCATGATTCCGGCGAAAGCCATCACGGCACGATCGACATTCATTTCAATTCTCCATTGTTAAGGTTGCGCTTGATAGTTCCTTGGCATCTCAGCGGGCCCCTGCGAGCTGACCGCGGGTCCATGCGACGATCTTTCCGGTGTCCATCGCGCCGGCCGTCTTCGCCACCAGTCTGCCGCCGCGAAACAGCAGCAGCGCCGGAATGCCGGACACGCCAAGCTCCGCGCTGACGCGCTGCTCCTCGTCGGCGTTGAGCTTGAGCAGCCGCACCTCAGGCTCGAGCTCGGATGCAGCCCTCTCGAACATCGGCGCCATGGCACGGCACGGACCGCACCACTCGGCCCAGACATCGACCAGAACCGCGATGTCATTGGCATGGCGATGCTTGTCGAAGCGGGCTCCGTCGACGGCGACTGGATGGCCTTCGAACAGCGCCTTGTGACAGGCGCCGCAGCGGGCTTCAGCCGCCGGCTTGCTCACCGGAACGCGATTGATCGCGCTGCAATGCGGACAGACGATGTTGCGTGTTGAACTCATGACATTTCACTCTTGTCGGCTAAATCTCTTTGATTCGGAAAACCGGTGCCGGCTTTTCCGGATCATGCTCTAGCCTGCCTTGATCTTCCGGATCCCGAGTTGTTCGAGCACGAACCGCTCGTAGAACGGTTCGCTGTCGCCGAGCCTGATCTTGCGCAGGAAGAATTTTTCGAACGCAACCTTCGCGTAATGGACCCAGCGTCCCTTCGCGGACCAGTTGACGTTCCGCGGCGGGATCTCCGGCTGGGCAATGAAGGCGACGCCGCCGTCGCCAAAATCGGCGAGGCACACGGCGTTCCAGGTTGCCTCGGCTTTTGGCTCGGCGCCCTTCAACAGGTCGGCGATGTTGATGGCGGTCGCCGTCACCATCGACTCGATCATGAAGCCGGTCTTCGGCACGCCGGTCGGGACCGGCGTGGCCGCAACCGGCGCAATCGCGACGCCGACACCGACGCCAAAGATGTTCGGAAATGCCGGATTGCGCTGCTTCTTGTCGATGACGATGAAGCCACGCGGATTGGTCAGGCCCTCGATGCCGCGGACGGCGGCCACGCCGCGGAACGCCGGCAGCATCATCGAATAGCCGAAGGGAAGTTCATGGGTTTTGGCCACGCCGCCGCTCTCCGATACTTCCTCGACCGACATCTTGCCGGGTTCGACCGAGGTCACGCGCGCGTTCGTAATCCATTTGATGTGGCGATCACGCATTTCACTTTCGAGCAGGCCCTTGGTATCGCCGACGCCATCGAGGCCGAGATGGCCGATATAGGGCTCGGACGTGACGAAGGTCATCGGAACGCGGTCGCGCAGGCCGCGCTTTCGCAGCTCCGTATCCAGGATGAAGGCGAACTCGTAAGCCGGACCGAAGCATGATGCGCCCTGGACCGCGCCGACCACGATCGGCCCCGGCGACTGTACGAATTGTTCGAATGCCTCCTTTGCCTTGGTCGCGTGATCGACATGGCAAATCGACTGGGTCTGCCCGTTCGGGCCAAGTCCCGGGATTTCGTCGAAGGCGAGGTCTGGTCCGGTGGCGACGACGAGATAGTCGTAAGCGACCGAAGCTGCCATCCTCGAGTTCGATCCGGTTCTCGTTCGGGAAGACGCGGCGCGCGCCTTGCGGGAAGTACCGGATGCCCTTGCGCCGCATCACCTCTTCAAGATCGACTTCGATGTCCTGCTTTTCGCGCCAGCCGATCGCCACCCACGGATTGGACGGCACGAAGTGATATCGCGATCCCTGGCCGATCACGGTGATCCGGTCCTGGCCCTTCCTCAGCTTCGGCACGAGTTCATAAGCCATCAATGTTCCGCTGAGGCCTGCACCGAGTACGACGAGTTCCGCCATGACACTTCCTCCGTTTGGTTGATCTGTCTTGACTGCGATCAGCGCCCTGTTGCTGTGGAATAGGCGGCCAGCGAGCCGCTTCGTGGTTGACTATATATTCGATATTGCGTATATACGCAAGTATGAAAATAGATACCGAGCAAATGCAGTCTGCCGCCGACGCCGCCAGCGAGTTGCTCAAGGCGCTGGCGAACCGCCACCGGCTGTTGATCCTGTGTCAATTGATCGACGGCGAACGCTCCGTCGGCGAACTCGCCGCGTTTCTCGGCGTCCGGGATTCCACCGTGTCGCAGCATCTCGCAATCCTTCGTCGCGACGATCTGGTCGATTCGCGCCGGGATGGTCAGACCATCTGGTACTCGATCAGCAGTGCGCCGGCGCGCGAGCTGGTCGAGGTGCTCTATCGCTCGTTCTGCGCGCCGAGCGTCGTCTGTCGGCCGAAGAAGTCTGCCGCAGTCCGCAGCCGCAAGGATTGAGCGAAATCAACAGCGGCGGACCTTCACGGCCCTAATGATTGAAAAATGGTTCGGAGCAGTAGTTCCATGTTCTTCCAGCGTCAAACGACATCGTTGCCGGCGATCGCGCGCACTCCTGTGCGCTGTCTGCGTTTTCGGCGTGGCTCCGCTAGGCGCCGCAGAAGCCGCAGAAGAGGTCTTCGTCGTGACCTCGTCCGCGGTGCCCGACCAGAAGGCGGTGTTTGCGACTGTCGAAAGCCGGCGGGTTGTCCCGGGGCGCAGCCGGATCGGCGGCACCGTTGCCGCGATCGCGGTCAAGGAGGGCGACCATGTCGACCTCGGCCAGGTCATTGCCACCGTCGGTGACGACAAGCTCGCGCTGCAGATGAAGTCGCTCGATGCGCAAATCGCCGGACTTGAAGCTCAGGTCGCCCAGGCGCAAATCGATCTGGCGCGGGCTGAAGATTTGTTCCAGAAGGGAATCGCGCCAAAGACACGGCTGGACGAGGCGCGCACCGCATCCAACGTCGCGACCAATGCGATGCGGGCGCGTACCGCGGAGCGCTCGGTGATCCAGCAACAGCTCACCGAGGGCAACGTGCTGGCGCCGGCTGCAGGCCGCGTGCTGAAGGTTCCGCTGACCGCCGGCACAGTTGTGTTGCCCGGCGATCCCGTGGCTCTGATTGCCGAGCAGAATTTCGTCATGCGGCTACGGGTGCCGGAACGGCACGCCCGGTTGATGAAGGCCGGCGACCCGGTCCGCATCGAGGGAGACGATCAGGGAACGGCCGCGCCGCGTTTCGGCAAGATCAGCCTGGTCTATCCGCAGATCGAGGATGGACGGGTCGTTGCCGACGCCACCGTCGAGGGGCTCGGCGACTACTTTGTCAATGAACGCATCAGGGTCTGGATCGCAGCCGGCGACCGCGCCGCCTTCGTCATACCCGCGCGTTTCATCACAACCCGTTTCGGCATCGACTATGTCAGGATCCGCAGCGGTGCCAACGTCGATACCGATGTGCCGGTGCAGCGCGGCCGGCCCGCGCCGAACCAGGACATGCCAGACGGCATCGAGATTCTGTCCGGCTTGCGCGCTTCTGATCGGCTGGTGCGGCCGTGAATCTCGGACTCTCCGGTCGACTGACCAAGGCGACGATCCGCTCGCCATTGACGCCGCTGTTCCTGCTGGCAGCGCTGGCGGCGGGCCTCGTCGCGCTGATGACGATTCCGCGCGAGGAAGAACCGCAGATCAGCGTGCCCATGGTTGACATTACCGTGCGCGCCGACGGCCTCAAGGCGCCGGATGCGGTCGAACTGGTAACCAAGCCGCTGGAGACGGTGGTCAAGGCGATCGACGGCGTCGAGCATACCTACAGCCAGACCCAGGATGACCGCGTCATGGTGACGGCGCGCTTCCTCGTCGGTACCAAGGCCGATGAAGCCATCCTGCGCGTCCATGAGAAGATCCGCGCCAACATCGATCGGCTCCCCGTCGGTATCCCGGAGCCGATGATCGTCGGACGCGGTATCAACGATGTCGCGATCATGGTGGTGACGCTGTCGCCGAAACCGGCCGCTGCCGAGCGCTACTCGGAGAAGGATCTCTACGAACTCGCCGAAAAACTGCGCTCCGAGCTGAACAAGGTCGACAATGTCGGCTTGACCTACATCGCCGGCGGCGACGCCCAGCAGATCCGCGTCGAGCCCGATCCCGAAAAGCTTTCGCTCTACGGCGTCACGCTGCAGCAGCTGCTGGCCAAGGTGCGCGATGCCAACCGTTCGTTCCAGGCCGGCCGGGTCCGCGACGCCGGACAGACGCGCAACGTCGCCGCGGGGCAGACGCTGTCGGGCGTACCCGACATCGGATTGCTGCTGGTGACAACCCGCGACAATCGACCGGTGTACGTGCGCGATGTCGCCAAAGTCGTCCTTGGACCGTCGCCGGCCGAGCACCGGGTCTGGAACGTGTCGGAGCACGACAAGGGCACGTGGACAACGGCGCCCGCCATCAGCGTCGCGATTGCCAAACGCGCCGGCGCAAACGCGGTCGTCGTGGCGGATGAATTGCGCGCGCGGATCGCGGCGCTCGAGGGGCGGCTGATCCCGGCGGATGTCGCCGCAATCGTCACGCGCGATTATGGCGAGACCGCCAACGAGAAGGCCAACGAACTCCTGTTCCATCTCGGCCTCGCCACCGTCTCCATCGTGGTTCTGATCGCGTTCGCGATCGGCTGGCGCGAAGCCGTGGTGACACTCGTGGTGATTCCGACCACGATTCTGCTGACGCTGTTTGCCGCCAACCTCATGGGCTACACCATCAACCGCGTCAGCCTGTTCGCGTTGATCTTCTCGATCGGCATTCTGGTCGACGATGCGATCGTGGTGGTGGAGAACATCGCCCGGCATTGGGCGATGCGGGATGGCCGCCCGCGGCTTCAGGCCGCGATCGAGGCTGTCGCCGAGGTCGGCAATCCGACGATTCTGGCGACACTGACCGTCGTCGCCGCGTTGCTGCCGATGCTGTTCGTATCCGGCCTGATGGGGCCCTACATGGCGCCAATCCCGGCGAACGCATCCGCAGCCATGCTGTTCTCGTTCTTCGTGGCGATGGTGATCGCTCCCTGGCTGATGCTGAAGTTGCATCGCGAGGGCAACGCCTCGCAGCAGCACGAAGCGGCCCACGGCGAAGGCTGGCTCGGCCGGCTCTATCGGAAGGTCGCCGCGCCGGTCATTCGTACGCGCCGCTCGGCCTGGACGTTCCTGATCTCCGTCGGCGTCGCGACGCTGTTGGTGATGGGGCTGTTCTATACCAGGAGCGTGACGGTGAAGCTCCTGCCGTTCGACAACAAGTCGGAGATCGCGGTCGTCGCCGATCTGCCGGAAGGCGCAAGCCTCGAGGACACCGAGCGGGTGCTGCTGGCTGCAGCCGACATTGCCCGGCAATTGCCGGAGGTGACGTCGGTGCAAGTTTATGCCGGCACCGCAGCACCGTTCAACTTCAACGGCCTGGTACGGCACTATTATTTGCGCGCGGCGCCGGAACTTGGCGAACTGCAGGTCAATCTCGCCGCCCGCGGCGACCGCTCCCGCGCCAGCCATGCCATCGCCCTCGAACTGCGCGAGAAGCTGAAGTCCGTCGGCACGCCCGAGGGTACCTCCATCAAGGTGGTGGAGGTGCCGCCGGGTCCGCCTGTCATGGCGACGCTGCTCGCCGAAATCTACGGTCCGGATTCAGCAACCCGCCGCGCCGTCGTGAATGAAACGAAGAAGATATTTGCTTCCGTGCCCTTCATCGTCGATGTCGATGATTCGGTCGGGCAGCCGCGGCCGCGGCTGCGGCTATCGATCGACCAGGATCGCCTGGAATTCTTCGGGGTCGAGCAGAAGGACGTCTACGACACGATAGAGATGCTGTTCGGTGGATTGACCGTCGGCTATTCGCACCGGGGCGAGGAGCGCAATCCGATCGCAATTACGGTACGACTGCCGAAGAGCGATCTTTCCTGGACGCAGGCGCTCGCCTCGACGCCGGTTCCGGCCAACGCCCTGCCGGGCTCCAAGACTGTGGTCGAACTCGGCGAGGTGGTGCGCGCATCGACGGAATCCGGCTCCCCCGTGATCTTTCGGCGTGACGGCCGCTTCGCCGATATGGTGATGGCCGAGCTTGCCGGAAGCTATGAGGCGCCGATCTACGGCATGCTGGAGGTTGCTCGCCGTATCGACGCGCACCAGTGGGGCAACCTGCCGAAGCCGGCCGTCAGCCTGCATGGCCAGCCCGCGGACGAAACGAAGCCGACCCTGCTCTGGGACGGCGAGTGGGAAATCACCTATGTCACATTCCGCGACATGGGTGCGGCATTCGCGATCGCGATCGTCGGCATCTACATTCTGGTTGTCGCGCAGTTCGGCAGCTTCAAGCTGCCGCTGGTCATCCTGACGCCGATACCGCTGACCTTGATCGGCATCCTGATCGGGCACTGGTTGTTTGCTGCGCCGTTTACCGCGACCTCCATGATCGGCTTCATCGCGCTCGCGGGCATCATCGTGCGCAATTCGATCCTGCTGGTGGATTTTATTCGCCATGGCGCCGGCGGCAACAGCCTGCGCGAACGACTGCTGGAAGCTGGCGCGGTACGCTTCAAGCCGATCATTCTGACGGCGCTCGCAGCGATGATTGGCGCCGCCACGATCTTGCCCGATCCGATCTTTCAGGGTCTTGCGATTTCGCTGCTGTTTGGGCTCGCCTCGTCGACCTTGCTGACCGTGCTGGTGATCCCGGCAATCTACATTGCCCTTCGGGATGACCAGGTGCCGCCGCATCAAGCCAATGGATAGGGGTACAACCATGACAGTTTCGCTCCCAGCCCCGCAGATCAGGGCATTCTTCGATCAGCCCACCAACACCATCAGCTATCTGGTGGCCGACCCGGTGACGCGCCGCGCCGCGGTGGTCGATCCTGTGCTCGATTTCGATGCCCGCGACGGCACCGTCGACGTGCGTTCAGCCGAAGCTATTCTGGCCGCAGCCAACGAGGAAAAGCTGACGATCGAGTGGGTGCTGGAGACCCATGCGCACGCCGATCATTTGTCAGGGGCGCCCTATATCAAGTCGAAAACCGGCGCGCGGATCGGTATCGGCGAGCACATCAAGGATGTGCAGCGGATCTTCCGGCCCGTGTTCAATGCGCAAGACCTGCGGACGGACGGGAGCGACTTTGACCGCCTGTTCGCGGACGGCGAGACATTCGGCATCGGCGAGCTCGTCGTCGAGGTTCTGCACACGCCGGGCCACACGCCGGCGGACCTGTCGTACAAGATCGGCGATGCCGTGTTCGTCGGCGACACGCTATTCATGCCCGACTACGGTACCGCGCGTGCTGATTTTCCGGGCGGCGACGCGCACCAGCTCTATCGTTCGATCCAGCGGCTCTTGAAGCTTCCCGACGAGACGCGCCTGTTCATGTGCCACGACTACAAGGCGCCCGGCCGCAACGACTACGCCTGGGAAACCACGGTGCGTGAGCAGCGCGAGAACAACGTCCATCTTCGCAACGGCGTCACCGAAGCCGCGTTCGTGGCGATGCGGCAGGCGCGCGACGCGACATTGCCGGCGCCGACGCTGCTGTTGCCTTCCATCCAGGTGAATATCCGCGCTGGACGCTTCCCCAGGGCGGAAAGCAATGGTGTGCATTACCTGCTGTTGCCGGTGCGTGCCCGGGCCGGCGCTGAGGCGGCGATCGTTTCATAAGCTAATCAGGCCACCTTGCCGATCCCCGCTTCCGTCGAAGCAAACATCGTGGCGCGCAACTCGATTAGCGCGCGCCGCAGGTGGGTCTTGATGGTGTTGGCCGGAATACCCAGCCGGACGGACAAGTCGTGGCGGCTGCGGTCCCGCAAATAAGCCAGCATGATCAGGCGGCGCTTGTCTTCGGGCAGGGCTGCAAACGCCGCCAGCGCCTTCGGACGCAGCCGCGCGAGATGCATCTCTTCGACCGGGTCGGGATCGTTCGATGGGACTGCCGACAGCGCGTCGTCGTCGCCGGCGAACGCCTCGATCTGGCGCTTGCGTAACGCGTCGATGGCGCCGTGCCTCACGATGGTGGCCATCCAGGTCATCGGCGAGGCGATCGACGGATCGTAGCTTGAGGCATGACGCCAGACCTTCAGATAACTCTCCTGCAACACATCCTCGGCCAGCGCGCGGTCTCTGAGGATGCGCAGGCCGACGCCCAGCAGCTTGGCATGCGTGAGGCCATAGAGCCTTGCAAAGGCGGATTTGTTGCCGCGGGCGACTTCCCCGAGTAGCTGCAGGAGGACCGTCCTGCCGTCCTGTTGTCCGGTCGTGGCCTGCGGCGTCGCGTTCACCATGGTTTCCCCAGCTCGATTACCCGTCGTCCCGGCCCCGGATACCCATGGAGGGGGCCGTATGTCGCCAATACGGAGTGCCGGCGCAAAAAGTTTCGGGCGGCTGCGCATCGGCGATGATTTTTTAGCCCCCGGCGGACCGACCTCGTTTGAAACCCCGGCCGGTTGAACCGTAGCTTCCTGAGCCCTATAGTTCGCGAGGAACCGCCACCCTTGATTGTGTATCCGGCCTATCCCGCTCAAAATGCGACAGAATCCCGAGGACAATTTGGGGCAGGTGCTCAGGTCTGTCGCCAAAGGCGACCGGGCGGCATTCCGCGGGCTGTACGAGGAGGCGGGACCGACCCTGTTCGGGATTTGCAGCCGGATCTTGCGGGATCGCAATGCCGCCGAGGACGCCTTTCAGGAGGCGATGCTGCGGATCTGGCAAAAGTCCTACCTTTACGACCCCGCCAAGGGCGCTGCGATGAACTGGATGGTGACGGTCGTGCGCCGTGTCGCGCTGGACCGGCTGCCGGCGCGCCGGACCGTGCCGGTGTCGCTGACCGACGAGAGCGTCGCGGCCCTGGTCGAGGCGCTGTCACATCAGGCGCCGCGCGATCCCGCCCTGGCGCCGGACCTGCGAAGGTGCCTGGGCCTTCTGGAACAAAATCACCGGCAATCCGTCCTTTTGGCATACTACTACGGCCTGAGCTACGAGGAACTGGCCGAGCATTCGGCCGTTCCGGTTGGAACGATCAAGACCTGGATTCACCGTGCTGTTGAGAAGTTGCAGCTATGTCTAAGCCAGTGAACCCCGGGGCCGGCGAGGCGGCGGAGTATGTCCTCGGGCTGCTCGGCAAGGAGGACAGCCGCGCCTTTGCCCAGCGATTGAAATCGGACGAGGCGCTGCGCGCCCAGGTCGAATACTGGGAGGGCATGTTCTCCGGCCTGCCGGGGGAAGAGGCCGAGCCGCCGCCTGCGGGCATGTTCGAAAAGATTCTCGACCGCATCGAGGGCGAGGGCGCCGACCTGCCGGGCACGCTGACGAGGCGCGAGAGCCGGGCGAACTGGTTCGAGATCAGCCCCGGCATCAAGGGCCGCCTGCTGCATGTCGACCGCGCGCAGAACCGGCAATATCTGTTGATCCGGATGGCGCCGGGCGCATCCTATCTTCCGCATTCGCACGATGCCGAAGAGCAATCACTGGTGCTGGAGGGCGACCTCTCGTTCGGCGACCTCAATTTGAAGGCCGGCGACTTCCACGTCGCGACGCCGTCATCCTCGCATCCGCCGGGGCGCACCGTGAATGGCTGCCTTGTACATCTCGTGATGAGCCTCGATCAGCATTAGTTTGGTCTAATGAGCGCATAGGCGGGAGATTGCGATGGACGATCGAACCGTGCGGGCGGCGCTGCAGCGCCATTGGGAGGCTTCGGACGCGAACGATTTCAACGTCGAACATGAAATCTATCGCGAGGATGCCGTGCTTGAGTATCCGCAATCGGGTGAGCGGATCCGCGGCAGGCACAACATTCAGCAAAGCCGCTTCCTCCAGCCAAACAAGAAGCGATTTACGGTCCGACGAATCATCGGCGGCGGCGATCTCTGGGTTACCGAGTTCGTTCTTACCTATGACGGCATTCCATCCTACGCGGTGAGCATCATGGAATTCCGCGAAGGACTGGTGGCCAACGAAACGCAATATTTCGCCGATCGGTTCGACCCTGCACCCTCGCGTGCACATCTCGTGGAGACGAAGTGATCCCACAATACGTCGCCGACGGATAATCCGGATCGGCGTTGAGGCAGGCGCGCCTATTTGTTTTCCGGGAGCACCGCATTGCTCGGCGTCCGCCGATCGGTGATCTGCAGGCCGAACAGGCTGCCGATCAGTTCGACGGCGACACGCGCGGTGCGGCCGCGTTCATCGAGAAACGGATTGAGCTCGACGATATCGACCGAGCGCACCAGGTCCGAATCGTGCAGCAACTCCATGATCAGATGCGCCTCGCGATAGGTGGCGCCGCCCGGCACCGTGGTGCCGACGCCCGGCGCGACCGCGGGATCGAGAAAGTCGACATCGAAGCTCAAATGCAGAACGCCGTTCTGCGCCCGGATGCGCTCGATGATCCTGCGGATCAGCACGGCGACGCCGAACTCGTCGATCGCGCGCATGTCGGCGATCGCGACGCGGCGCCCGAACACCAGTTTCTTCTCTTCGGGGTCGATCGAGCGGATGCCGAACAGGTCGAGTTGGTCGGGACCGATCGAGGCGCGGGGCTCCCTGCCGAGCAGCCGGTCGAGACCGGGCTCGCCGCACAGAAACGCCGCCGACATGCCGTGCATGTTACCGGTCTCCGTGGTCTGCGGCGTGTTGTAGTCGGCATGGGCGTCGAGCCACAGCACGAACAGCGGCCTGCCCTTTTCCCGCCAGTAGCGTGCCACGCCGTTCACCGATCCCATCGACAGCGAGTGATCGCCACCCATGAAGATCGGCACCGCGCCGGAGCGCGCCAGCAGGAAGGAGCGTTTGCTGAGCGCGCGAATCCATCCCTTGATCTCGCCGTAAAATTTGGCGTTTGCCGGCGGCGATCCTTCGGCGGGCTCAAGGCCGGATGGCGACATGTTGCCGTGATCTTCGACGGCAAAGCCGAGCTGACCGAGGATGCGGCCGATGCCCGCGGTGCGCAGCGCGTCCGGCCCCATCAAGGTTCCGGGTTGCGAGGCCCCGATCTCGATGGGAATCCCGAGCAGGGCGATGCGCGGCTTGACAGCTTCGGGTTCGGACATGCAGGCGGGACTTCCAAGAATGGTAGGAGGGCAAAGCGCAGCATGCCCACCTTCGAGACGCCGTCGGTTCAGATGGTGGGCACGAGCGCAAGCGTGCGTACCGCCTCTACGTCACTGCGCCTTGAAATACGCGATTTGCGTTGTGGTGGCGAGCAGGCGTCCCGAAGGCGACCACAATTCGCCGTGCTGATCGCCATAACTCCTGTGGAAAATCCTGGCGTCGGCTACCGCCAGCAGGTGGGTGATGTCCTCGGCCGCGAGTTCCTCGGCTGCCGTGTGAAAATATGTCGTGATCGAAACCGTGCCGAACGGGATCAGTTCCCGGCGCGCCAGAAACACCCGGCCGAAGAACGCGTCCGACATCGACATCAGCGACAGCATGTCGATCTTTCGCGGCACGTGATCGCCGATCCACTGTTTTGAGAAAGCATCAAGCGGCGAGGACGCCGGCGAGCCGTAGAAGCTCGGCTCGCCCTCGACGAAGCGGAAATCATACTGGTGCGTCCACGTCATCGGCGTGTTGGGAAATCGGCGCGCCTGTTCGAACGGCGCAGCACCCGGAAAGGCCACCTGCTGGTGCGACCAGGATGGACGGCGTTCGGCGAACACGGCGGTCGCCAGCGTGGCGACCTCACCGCCGCCCTGCGTCATCTCCACGCACCAATGCTGGCTCGAGCGGTTGGCCTTGACCAGGCGGACGTCGAGGTCGAAGCCGCCTTCGGCCACCGGCGCGCAGAAATTCACGGTCAGCGACAGCGGATCGCCCGCCCGCTGCGGATGGTCGATCAGCGCCCGCAGGATGGTCGCGGCCGTGCAGCCGCCGAACGGGCCGACAAAGGCCCAGTAGTCCGGGCTGGTCTTGCCCTGCCAGCAGCTATCGCCGGCGGTGATCCGCGTGGCGTCGTCGAACAAATGAGGGGCTTTGGTGAGCATGGAACCTTCCGTCATTGCGAGCGCATAGCGAACCAATTCAGAGGCGACAAGGCAAGTGTGGATCGCTTCGTCGCTTGCGCTCCCTTGCACAAACGCTTCGCGTTTGTCGCAGGCAATGACGCCGTTGCTATCACGGCTATTTCGCCGAATTCAATGACGCCAGAGGTAATGACTCTATCCTTCGTCATGGCCGGGCGTAGCCGTCTGAAGGACGGCGTCGCTTCCGCTCGCCTATGTCCCGGCCATCCACGTCTTTCTCGCCCTACCGAAGCAAAGACGTGGATGCCCGGCACAAGGCCGGGCATGACGACTAGCTGTAGATTACCGCGTCGCCTCGCGCTGGGCGCCGGCCTCCGGCGCGGCTGCACGCACCGGCACGTTCCAGATATCCTCGGCATATTCCCGGATGGTGCGGTCGGAGGAGAACCACGGCATCCGCGCCACGTTGAGGATCGAGGCGCGGGTCCAGGCCGGCACCACCTGCCAGCGCGCGTCGATGCCGCGCTGCGCCGCGTAGTAGGAATCGAAATCGGCCGAGACCATGTAGTGATCGAGATAGCGCAGCGCGTGGCCGATGGAGGCAAAGCGGGCGGGATCGTCGGGCGAGAACGCGCCGCTTTCGATCGCGGTAATCGCCCGCGCCAGCCGCGGCGAGCGGCTGATCACGTCCGTTGCGTCCAGGCCCTGCTTGCGCCGGACCATGACGTCGCCGGCTTCCATGCCGAAGATCGCGATGTTCTCCGCGCCGACATGGTCGCGGATTTCGATATTGGCGCCGTCAAGCGTGCCGATGGTCAGCGCGCCGTTGAGCGCCAGCTTCATGTTGCCGGTGCCGGAGGCCTCCATGCCGGCGGTCGAAATCTGCTCGGAGAGATCGGCGGCCGGAATGATCACTTCCGCGAGGCTGACATTGTAGTCGGCGAGGAAGACGACCTTCAGCCGTCCTGCGACGTCGGGATCGTTGTTGACGGCTTCGGCGACGTCGTTGATCAGCTTGATGATCAGTTTGGCGTAGCGATAGCTCGCCGCCGCCTTGCCGGCGAAGATTTTCACCCGCGGCACCCAGTCGCGCTGCGGCTCGTCCTTGATGGCCTGATACAGCGCGACGGTCTCGACGATGTTGAGCAATTGCCGCTTGTATTCGTGGATGCGCTTGATCTGGATATCGAACAGCGCCGACGGATCGATCTTGATGCTGAGGCGTTCGCCGATCAGCCGCGCCAGCGCCAGCTTGTTGTGAAGCTTGACCTCGCGAAAGCGCTGCTGGAATGCATTGTCGCTGGCGCGGGCCTCGAGGCGCTCGAACAGCGAGAAATCGTCGAGCACGGCCTCGCCGCAGACCTCGCGCATCAGGTCGGTCAGCTTCGGGTTGGCCAGCATCAGCCAGCGGCGGAAGGTGATGCCGTTGGTCTTGTTGGTGATGCGGCCGGGATAGAGATGGTTGAGATCGTGGAACACGGTCTCCTTCATCAGGTCGGAATGCATCGCGGAGACGCCGTTGATGCGGTGCGAGCCGACGAAGGCGAGTTGCCCCATCCGCACCCGCCGTCCGGATTTCTCGTCGATCAGCGACACCGAGGCGCGGAAATCGACATCGCCCGGGCAGCGCGCGTCGGCCATCGCCAGATGCGCGGCATTGATGCGGTAGATGATTTCGAGATGCCGCGGCAGCAGCCGCTCGAACAGTTCGACCGGCCAGGTCTCCAGCGCTTCCGGCAGCAGCGTGTGATTGGTGTAGGACAGTATCGCCACCGTAAGCTTCCACGCTTCGTCCCAGCGGAAATTGTGCAGGTCGACCAGGATGCGCATCAGCTCGGTGACGGCGAGGCTCGGATGGGTGTCGTTGAGCTGCACCGCGACCTTGGAGGGGAGGTTGCGCAACTGCCCGTCGGAAGCGAGGTGCCGCTTGATCAGGTCCTGCAGCGAAGCCGAGACGAAGAAATATTCCTGCCGCAGCCGAAGCTCGCGCCCGGCGGGACTCTCGTCGTTCGGATAGAGGAATTTGCAGATCGATTCCGCGCGCGCTTCCTCGGCGACGGCGCCGAGGTAATCGCCGCTGTTGAAGACGTCGAGCCGCAAGGGATCGGGCGAGCGCGCCGACCACAGCCGCAGCGCGTTGACGTGCTGGCCGCGCCAGCCGACGATCGGCGTATCGTAGGCGACGGCCTGCACGGTTTCCGCCGGCCGCCACGTCGCGCGGTCGCGGCCGCGGTCGTCGACATGATCGACATGGCCGCCGAAATGAATGTGATAGACCACCTCGGCCCGCTGGAATTCCCAGGGGTTGCCAAAACTCAGCCATTCGTCCGGGATATTCATGCTGCCAGCCCTGCGAGATGATCTGGCGGAACAGGCCGAAATCGTAGCGGATGCCGTAGCCGATGGCGGGAATGGCCAGCGTCGCCATGCTCTCCATGAAGCACGCCGCGAGCCGCCCGAGGCCGCCATTGCCGAGCGCCGCATCCGGCTCGCATTTGCGCAAATCGGAAAGGCCGACGCCGAGATCGCCGAGCGCCGCCTCGAACACCGGCAGCAGGCCCATATTGTTCAGCGCGTCGGTGAACAGCCGGCCGATCAGGAATTCAAGCGAGAGATAATAGACCCGCTTGCTGCCGGCGTCGTAGCTCTCCTTTTCGGCCGTCAGCCAGCGGTGCACGATGCGGTCGCGCAGCGCCAGCGCCGCCGCCTTGTACCAGTCCCGCCTGGTCGCCATGCCGGCGTCCTTGCCGATCGCAAGCCGGAGCTTGGCGAGGATCGCGCCCTTGATCTCGGCCAGCGCCAGCTCGTCGATCGGCTGGCCCAGCGCCGGATAGTTTGCCGGATGATTTCCCGAGGATTGTTCCTGCAACACGTCGATCCCTGCAATTGAAACTCATAACCAAGATACGCGCCTTGTCCGGCAATCGAAACGCCTGACTATGTTGTGCACTGCGCTGGTATGATTTTATGCAAGGACCGGGCCGATTTCGCGGCACCGGCGGCGGGCTTTTGGTGATATAATTAGTGTGAAAAAGCCTGTGGGATCGTCGGGTTAGTACGGGCGCCAGTGCGCGAAGTAAATCCGTGCCGCCAGAGCGGGAGGCTTGCCATGAGATTGACAATCGAGATCGCCGCCGCTGCTTTGCTGGTCGTCTGCATCAGCGCGACCAGCGCCGCCTTTGCCGCCGGCAAGGCCAGCAGGAGTGCCGACGGCCTGAGCTGTTCCTTCAGTGTCGCGCAAGGCGCTTCGCCGGCCGCGCGCTGTGCGGCGATCAAGCGGCAGTGCGGCGGAAAGTTCTACGCCAATACCTGCGGCGACAAGCTGTTGTCGGCGATGTGAGGGATTGAGTCCTGACGGTTCACGCCGTGGCGCCGTCCCAGCCTTCGCCTTCCTCGGCAAGCCCGGGGTAGCGGAGATAGAGCTTCTGCAGCAGCTTGAAGTGCAAGGCAGACGATATCTCGTCGAGAGGCGTGGCCAGCAAGGCCCGATCGTCGCTGTCGAGGGTGGAGACGATCGCATTCGCGCGATCGATCGCGTCGGCCGCTTCCAGTAACAGCGACCGGATCTGGGTGGCTTGCGTCCCGTCCATCGTTTTCGATCCTTGGCGGCAAATCGCCGAAAAACAACCTCTGATAGGGATAGATTTTGATCGCACCACCAGAACAAATTAAGAACACTTTAGCAAGTGTTTGATATATCATTGTGATTCGGCGCTGCGCCGACACAACATCTATGGCCCGTCAGAGTTTGTGAGGACTATATGTCCACCATCGCCTTCGATCAGTTCGCTCTCACCCGCATCGCCGACTTCGCGCGGTCGCTGTCGCGCCTGCACCAGGCCTCGCGCCGCCAGCTCGTCGAGGACGACGCGATTGACCGCGAGTTCAACGCGGTCTGCATGTCGGTGTGGGGCTACACCACCGACGATTTCAGCGACGAGCTGTTTTCGGGTGAGGACCACGCCTTTCTCGATGCGCTGGATGAAGCGCAGGCGCGCATCTTCGCCGCCGAACAGGGCTACGACCTCGTCGACGACCAGGGCATGCTGACCGACTGGTGGGGCTATTGCTGGATGATCCTGGCCGAGAAGCGCGGCTTGCTGACGCCGGAAAACCGCGCCGCGGCGCGCGCGGCGATCGAGGAAAAATATCTGTCGGCGCCAAACGTGATCGGCGTCATCGTCGGGCGGTGAATGCAGTCCGGGTGTCAATCGCGTAACCCGGCCCCATTCTACTTTGCATGGGGTTGTTTTCGATATTTTTGTCCAGGTCCAGCTTGTAGCCCGGATGGAGCGCAGCGTAATCCGGGATCGGCCGATCCGCAGACGAAGAGTCCCGGATTGCGCTGCGCTCCATCCGGGCTACAAACTGCGATATCGACTAGTTCACTTCCGCCCGTTTCGCCGGCTTCGGCGCAGCGGCCTTCGGTATCGAGCGCCGTCGGCAGCTCGACGTCGCGCCGCGTCTCGGGAAGCGGCGCGTTGGCCGCGACCATCTCGGCGCTGACCGGCGCCACCTTCATCTCGCCGAGCCGGGCGCGGACATCTGCCGTGAGGCCGGGATAGGAGGCGACGGGCGTGAACTCGGCCGTCTGGTCGGTGCCCAAGCGAACGCCGGTATAGGCCACCAGCCCGTCGGTGGTGGCGACGACGTCGCCGGAGCGCAACGAGGTGTCGAGCGTGAGATCGACCGGCGCCAGCCCGGACGGGCTTCGGCCGTTGCAGGTGCAGTCGGCGCGCAGCGCCTTGCGATAGGCGTAGGCGTTTTCGCTGTCGGCATAGCGCTCGCCATTGCCCGCGGCAGCGCTATCGATGTTGCTGCCGTAGAAGACTTTGGTGACGCTCGCCGGGCAGAACGCCTGGCAGGTCTGAACCGGCGAGGCGTTGCCGCGCATGGTCAGCGGAAAATACTTGCCGTCGCAGCTTCGTACGCAGAAGGCAGGTCCGGAGCCCGCGACGCGCGGCGCAGGCGCTGGCGGGGCCGGTTGATTGATGCCGAACGGATCGGCGAAGAAATTCGCCTGCGCGGGGGCCTGCCGCGCTCTGTTTCTGGACGCCGCCGAACAGGAAATCGAACAGGCCCTCGGCCGAGACGCTGCCGGGCACAAGCACGAGCGCGCCCGCAAGGGTCGCGGCGGCCACAAATGTCGCGCGGCGCCGCCTGCGCGAAAAAGCCAACTCTGTACGCAACGCCAACTCCACCCCACGCGACCAACGCGCTGAAGCGGTTCAGGCTTCAGTTCGGGTAACCTTAACGGGCGATGGTAAATGAGTGTGTTACTGGGGGCGAGAAGGCGGAAAAGAAATGCGGGCTACCGCAGGCGGCGCACTTCTGTCTCCATCAAGCCGGGCATGACGGCGACAGATGCGAGGACGCGCCAGGACTCACGCCTTCAAAAACTCACCGGCCTTGTAGAGCGAACGAAACTCCAGCCCTGCCTCGGCGAAGTTCTCCGTCGCGCCTTCCTCGCGGTCGACCATGGTGAGCACCAGCACGATCTCACCGCCGGCTTCGCGCACGGCCTCGACGGCCTTCAATGCCGAGCCGCCGGTCGTGGTGACGTCCTCGACGATGACGATGCGCTTGCCCTGCAGGGTCTCGCCCTTGGCCAGGCCCTCCACGGCGAGGCGGGCGCCGTGCTCCTTCGGCTTCTTGCGCACGAAGAACGCGGCGATCGGGTGGCCCTTGATCCAGGACAGCTGCGCGATCGCGCCCGCCAGCGGCACTGCGCCCATCTCCAGCCCGCCGACGTAATCGAGATTGTCGTCTTTCAGCGCCTCATAGGTCAGTTCGGCCAGCAGCGCCGCGCCCTCGGGGTCGAGCATGGTCGGCTTGAGGTTGAAGTAGAAGTCGCTCTTGCGGCCCGAGGCCAGCGTGATCTCGCCGCGCCCGAACGAACGCTTGCGGATGATCTCGGCGAGGCGGGCGCGGGAGGCGGATTTGGACAAGGCGCTGTTTCCCGGGGTTTGAGGCGGGCGCAATCTATCGGCGCTGCCGGGCACATTCCAGCGCTGATCGCGTGCCGTCAACAGCGGCGCATGCGTCCTGCTTTCGCAGGGGCGCCCCGTGGAAAGCGCGGGTTGTAAGGTCCGGAGGTTCCGGGGTACGGAGACCCCAAGCCTTTGTGGGGGAAACCGTAAATGACGATCGAACTGCACACCTGGAACACGCCGAACGGCCGCAAGATCTCGGTCGCGCTGGAGGAAATGGGGCTGCCCTACAAGGTGATCCCGGTGAACATCAGCAAGGGCGAGCAGATGGCGCCCGGCTTCCTCAAGATCAGCCCGAACAACAAGATTCCCGCGATCGTCGATCCCGACGGCCCCGGCGGCAAGCCGGTCAGCATCTTCGAGTCCGGCGCGATTTTGCTTTATCTCGGCGAGAAGACCGGCAAGTTCCTGCCAAAACCGCTGGCCGAGCGCATCCCGGTCTATGAATGGCTGATGTGGCAGATGGGCGGCTTTGGCCCGATGCCGGGCCAGGTGCACCATTTCATCGCGCTGGAGAACGAAACCGACCGCGCCTACGGCCTGAAGCGCTACATGGCCGAGACGCGCCGGCTCTATGGCGTGCTGGACCGGCGGCTCGAAGGCCGCGAATTCGTCGCCGACGCCTTGTCGGTTGCGGACTTCGCCATCCTCGGCTGGGCCTGGCGCCACCCGCGCCACAAGGTGGAGCTGAAGGATTTTCCGAACGTCGAGCGCTGGTACAACGCGCTGATGGCCCGCCCGGCGACCAAGCGCGGCATGGAAGCCAAGCTGGATTGAGCTTCTCGATCCCCACTCACTGCTGTCGTCGCCCGGCTTGACCGGGCGATCCAGTACGCTGCGGCCTTTCCGACGGAGTGAAGTGGTCAATGCGCACGAGTTGCGCATCAAACCACGTGCTCTGGAATACTGGATCGCCCGTTCAAGCCGGGCGATGACAGCAAGACTAATGCGCCTCGTCCCAGTTGTTCGCTGCCCGCGCGTCGACCTGCAGCGGGAGCGACAGCAGCACCGCGGGGAACGGCGCGTCCTGCATCACGTGCTGCACCACCGGCAGCGTCGCCGCCACCTCGTTGTCGGGCACTTCGAAGATCAGTTCGTCGTGCACCTGCAACAGCATCTGCGCCGAGAGTTTCTTCTCGGCCAGCGCGTCCTCCATGCGGATCATGGCGCGGCGGATGATGTCGGCGGCGGTGCCTTGCAGGCGTGCGTTGATCGATGCGCGCTCGTTGAAGGCGCGAACCGAGGCGTTGGAGGCCTTGATGTCGGGATAGTACATCTTGCGGCCGAACAGCGTGGTGACATAGCCGTTCCTGCGGCATGATTCCCGCGTCTCGTCCATATAGGCGCGGATGCCGGGGAAGCGCTCAAAGTACTTCTTGATGTAGGCGGAGGCTTCCTCGCGGGCGATGCCGAGCTGGTTGGCGAGACCGAACGCCGAGATGCCGTAGATGATGCCGAAATTGATCGCCTTCGCCCGGCGGCGCACTTCGCCCGGCATGTCCTTGATCGGCACGCCGAACATTTCGGATGCCGTCATGGCGTGAATGTCGAGCCCGTCGCGGAAGGCCTGCTTCAGCACGGGGATGTCGGCGATCTCGGCCAGGAGTCGCAATTCGATCTGCGAGTAATCCGCCGACACCAGCTTGTGGCCGGGCGTGGCGATAAAGGCGCGGCGGATTTTTCGGCCGTCCTCGGTACGCACCGGGATATTCTGCAGGTTCGGCTCGTTCGACGACAGCCGCCCCGTGGTGGTCGCGGCCAGCGCGTAGGTGGTGTGCACGCGGTGGGTCTGCGGATGGACATATTCCGGCAGCGCGTCGGTGTAGGTCGATTTCAGCTTCGACACCTGCCGCCATTCCAAAATCTTCTTCGGAAATTCATGGCCCTGTTCGGCGAGTTCGTCGAGGATCTGCGCCGAGGTCGACCACGCGCCGGTCTTGGTCTTGGTGCCGCCGGTTATTCCCATCTTGCCGAAGATGATGTCGCCGATCTGCTTGGGGCTGCCGACATTGATCGGCTCGCCCGCGATCTCCTGCAGCTCGGCCTCGACGCGCGCCGCGGTCTGGGCGAAGTCGCCCGACAGCCGCGACAGCACCTGCCGGTCGATCGAGATGCCGCGCCGTTCCATCCGCGCCAGCACGCTGACCAGCGGCCGTTCCAGCGTTTCATAGACCGTCGTCATGTGTTCGGCGGCGAGCCGCGGCTTCAGCACGCGCTGCAGCCGCAGGATCACGTCGGCGCTTTCGGCCGAATAGGCGGTTGCCCTGTCGATCGCGACCTGATCGAAGGTGAGCTTGTTCTTGCCGCTGCCGATCATCTCGCCATAGTTGACGACGGCGTGGCCAAACCAGCGTTCGGCCAGCGACTCCAGCGCATGCGAGTTGCGCCCGGCGTCGAGCGCATACGACATCAACTGCGCGTCGTCGATGTTGCGTAACGTGATGCCGTGCTGCGCCAGCATCACGGCGTTGAACTTGATGTTGAAGCCGATCTTGAGAATGCCTGACGACTCCAGCAGCGGCTTCAGCGCCGCGAGCGCGTCGCTTGCCTTGATCTGGTCGGGCGCGAGCCCGGCATCGAACAGGCCCGCGCCGTCGCCGGACTGCCGGTGGGCAAGCGGCACGTAGCAGGCGTCGTTCGGCGCCAGCGCCAGCGCAATGCCGCAGATGTCGGCCTGCATCGGGTCGTCGGAGTTCGCCATGGCGTCGATCGCGAAAGTACCGGCGTCCCAGGCGCGCGCGATCCAGGCCTTGAGGTCGGCGGCGTTGCGGATGGTCTGATACTTGCTGCGGTCGACCGGCAGTTTTCGCGCAGCTTCCTCGCGTGCCGCAGCAAGCGAGATCGGCGTTCCCTTGGGGCTCGCAGCCTTGTCCTGCTTGTCGGCGCCTTTGCTCGGTGTCGCTCCACCCTTGCTTGAGGGCGCGGAAGAGGCGCCGGGGGCATCGAACAGCGTCGCGCCCTCGGCATAGCCTTCCGGCTTCTCGCCGGATGGTGGCACCGCGAAAACGCTGGCGCCGCTCTTGTTGCCCGCATCGGCCTCCACGTCGGCCGGGTCGACGTGCGAATATTCGGCGACGCGGCGGGTGAGGGTGGAGAATTCCATCGCCTTGAGAAAGGCGATCAGCTTGCGTGCGTCCGGCTCGTGCACGGCGAGGTCGTCGAGCGGCACTTCGAGGTCGACCTTGTCGTCGAGCAGCACCAGCTGCCGGGAAATTCGCGCCTTCTCGGCGTTCTCGATCAGGGACTCGCGCCGTTTCGGCTGCTTGATCTCGCCGGCGCGGAACAGCAACTGTTCGAGGTCGCCATATTCGACGATCAGTTGCGCGGCGGTCTTGACGCCGATGCCGGGCACGCCCGGCACGTTGTCGGTGGAATTGCCGGCCAGCGCCTGCACCTCGACGACCTTCTCCGGCGGCACGCCGAATTTCTCGATCACTTCGGGAATGCCGATGCGGCGGTCCTTCATGGTGTCGTACATCGTGACCTTGTCGGTCACGAGCTGCATCAGATCCTTGTCGGAGGAGACGATGGTGGTGGTCGCGCCGCGCTCGCCGGCCAGCCGCGCATAGGTCGCGATCAGATCGTCGGCCTCGAAGCCGGCTTGTTCGAGGCAGGGCAGGTCGAACGCGCGCACCGCTTCGCGGATCAGCGCAAATTGCGGGATCAGATCATCCGGCGCCGGCGGCCGGTGCGCCTTGTAGTCGGGATAGAGCTTGTTGCGGAACGTGATCTCGGACTTGTCGAAGATGATCGCCAGATGCGTCGGCCGGTCATCTTCCGGCATGTCGCGGAGCAGCTTCCACAGCATGTTGCAGAAGCCGAGCACCGCGTTGACCTGCAGCCCGTCGGATTTGCGGTTCAGCGGCGGCAGCGCGTGGTAGGCGCGGAAAATGTAGGAGGAACCGTCGACCAGGAACACATGGTCGGCCTTGCCTGATTGCTTGGCTGGCGCCTTGGCGGGGGTTTTGGCAGGAACGGGTTTCGCGGTGGCTTTGGGGGCTGATTTCGGCATGGCCGAAATTTAGGGATTTTTGCGCGGATTGACAGCCTCGGGAGGGGGATTTTGAGCCCAATACACACCCGTCATCACCCGCGAAAGCGGGTGATCCAGTACGCCGCGGCGGTCGGATTCAACTGAGAGAGCCCGGCGTACTGGGTCGCCCGGTCCTAGTGCGCAATTGCGCACAAGGCCGGGCGATGACAGCCGGGACGGGTTCAGCAATCCTACTCCGCCGGCTGCAGCGCCGGCACAGCCTTTTTCGGCGCGATCCAGAAGGCGGCGGGGCGCTCGAACAGGAAGTCGGCACGCAGCGCCAGGGCCAGCCGCCAGATCACCACCGCGCCGGCAACGCCCGCAACGGTCACGATCAGGGAAATCGTCCCGATATCGGTGATCACGCCGGTCTTCAGCAGGAGTGTTCGGGTCAGCGCCATCGGCAGGAAGAAGGCGAGGTAGATGACGATGGAATGCTCGCCGCAAGTGCGCAGGAAATTGAGCCACTGCATCCGCGCCAGCAGCGTGCCCATCACGATGATGGCGCCGGCGCCTGCGAAGCCGAGCGCCAGCGAGATCAGCGGCCAATGGCTGACGCCTGAGATCACGAGGCCGCCATTGACGAGCGTCCACAGCGCCAATCCGACCAGCGCCAGCGCCGGCTTTGCCCGCGAACGATCCGACAGCGCGAACACGTAGGAAGCGAACAGATAGCCGGAATAGAAATAGACGAAGCGCGCGCAGAATTCGTCGATCACCGTCCAGCCGGTCGCGATTTGCGCCGTCTCCAGCGCCGCGGCGACGAGCCAGACCGCCATGGCGGGGATGCTGCGTGACAGTTTTGTGACGACGAAGAAAATCGGCAGCAGATAAATGAACCACAACGTGCCGAACGGCTCGACGAAGGATTCCAGATACAGGAAGCCGACATGGCGCCAGCCGTTTTCGGCGGCGAAGCCAGGTGCCTTGAAGCCGAACTGGATCGTCATCCACAGCACGTAAAAGTAAGCGAAGTGCACGACCTTGCGGTCGAGATAGGTGCGCCAGTCGCGGTCGATCACGACGGCGAGAAAAAGGCCTGAAATCAGGAAGAAATCCGGCATCCGGAACGGCTGCGCGAACATCACGAACGCATGCATGAAACCGGTGTCGCCGGCCGCCTTTTCCACCCCCAGCACCGAATGCATCATCACCACCATGACGATGCAGATGCCCTTGGCGTAGTCCACCCAGTCGATGCGGGTGGAACGCTCAGGTCCGGCGGATGTGCCGTTTAAGGTCATCGGTGTCCCTCTTCGGTGCGACGCGGCCGCATCTTCGGCCCGATCCGTTGCTTTCTTCTTTATTCATACAAGTGACATGCCGGGTTATCGGTCGCTTTTTCCGGTTTCCCCTTTGCCGAAAAATGCTCTAAGACGCCCGCAAATCGGGATCGGCGTTAACCATCAGATACGGACTGTTGTCATGCGAATTGCCATGATTGGCACGGGATATGTGGGGCTGGTCTCCGGCGCCTGCTTCGCCGATTTCGGCCACCAGGTCACCTGCGTGGACAAGGACGCCGGCAAGATCGAAGCCCTGCGCCGCGGCGAGATCCCGATCTTCGAGCCCGGGCTGGACGCGCTGGTAGCGTCCAACGTCAAGGCCAAGCGGCTGGATTTCACCACCGACCTCACCGGGCCGGTCGCGGAAGCAGACGCCGTGTTCATTGCGGTCGGCACCCCGTCGCGGCGCGGCGACGGCCATGCCGACTTGACTTACGTGTACGCCGCGGCGCGCGAGATCGCGGCTTCGCTGTCAGGCTTCACGGTGGTCATCACCAAATCGACGGTGCCGGTCGGCACCGGCGACGAGGTCGAGCGCCTGATCCGCGAAGCCAATCCGTCAGCGGATGTGGTGGTCGCCTCCAATCCGGAATTCCTGCGCGAGGGCGCCGCGATCCGCGACTTCAAATTCCCTGACCGCATCGTGGTCGGCACCTCGGACGAGCGCGGTCGCAAGGTGCTCGGCGACGTCTACCGGCCGCTGTCGCTCAACCAGGCGCCGCTGATGTTCACGGCGCGGCGCACGGCGGAGCTGATCAAATACGCAGCGAACGCGTTTCTCGCCACCAAGATCACCTTCATCAACGAGATGGCGGATCTTGCCGAAAAGGTCGGCGCCGACGTGCAGGAAGTGGCGCGCGGCATCGGCCTCGACAACCGCATCGGCACCAAGTTCCTGCATGCCGGCCCGGGTTTTGGCGGCTCGTGTTTTCCCAAGGACATCCGCGCGCTGGTCAAGGTCGCGCTCGATCACGACGTGCAGCTGCGGATCGTCGAGGCGGTGCTCGGCGTCAACGACAATCGCAAGCGCGCGATGGCGCGAAAAGTTTCCAACGCGGCCGGCGGCAGCCTGCGCGGCAAGACCGTCGCCGTGCTCGGCCTCACCTTCAAGCCGGATACCGACGACATGCGCGAGGCGCCGTCGATCCCGCTGGTCACCGGACTGCTCGACATGGGCGCGAAAGTGCGCGCGCACGATCCGGTCGGCATGGAACAGGCGCGCAAGGAATTGCCCGACATCGAATATTGCGACGACCCTTACGACTGCGTGAAGGGGGCGGACGCCATGGTGATCGTCACCGAGTGGGTGCAATACCGCGCGCTCGATCTGGAGCGGCTGAAGCGCGAGATGGCGCGGCCCGTGGTGGTGGATCTGCGTAACATCTACCGTCCCGAGGACATGGCGGCCCATGGCTTCACGTATGATAGTGTCGGGCGGGCGGCTGAACCGCAGAAGTAAGCCCACAGAGCCAATTTCCGTCATGGCCGGGCTTGTCCCGGCCATCCACGTCTTGTCTTGTATCGCCAAAGGAAGACGTGGATGCCCGGGACAAGCCCGGGCATGACGAATTGGTGAGACCTTTGCCCCGCAGCTTCGACACGCCCCTCCCGATAGACGCGGTGCTCGATGAACTCGGGCGCACGCTGACGGATCATAACGCCGCCGTGCTGGTGGCGCCTCCGGGCGCCGGCAAGACCACGCGGGTGCCGCTGGCGCTGCTCGACGCGCCCTGGCTGAAAGGCAAGAAAGATCATCATGCTGGAGCCGCGGCGGATCGCGGCCCGCGCCAGCGCCGAGCGCATGGCGCGGACGCTCGGTGAGCGGGCAGGGGAGACTGTCGGGTACCGCGTCCGCTTCGGCTCAAAAATATCGCGCGCGACGCGGATCGAGGTCGTTACCGAAGGAATTTTCTCGCGGCAGATTCTCGACGATCCCGAACTGTCAGGCGTCGCCGCCGTGCTGTTCGACGAGTTTCACGAGCGTTCGCTCGATGCCGATCTGGGCCTGGCGCTGGCGCGCGATGCGCAAACGGGTTTGCGGGAAGACCTGCGCATCCTGGTGATGTCGGCGACGCTCGACGGCGCGCGGGTCGGCAAATTGCTTGGCGACGCGCCTGTTGTTGCGAGCGAAGGCCGCGCCTTTCCGGTCGAGACACGCTATCTCGGCCGCAAGGCGGATGCGCCGATCGAGCGGCAGATGGCGGATGCGATCGCCGCCGCGCTGCGCGCCGATCCCGGCTCGGTGCTGGCGTTCCTGCCCGGTGCGGCCGAAATCCGCCGCACGCAGAATTTTCTGTCTGAGCGGGTTCATGATGCGAGCGTCGAGATCGTGCCGCTGTTCGGCGCGCTCGACGCCGCCGTGCAGGACCGCGCCATTGCGCCGGCGCCGAAGGGCCAACGCAAGGTCGTGCTGGCAACCTCGATCGCCGAGACCTCGCTGACCATCGAGGGCGTCCGCATTGTCGTCGATTCCGGCCTGGCGCGGGTGCCGCGCTACGAGCCCGATATCGGCCTGACCCGCCTCGAAACCGTACGCGCGTCGCGTGCCGCAGTCGACCAGCGCCGCGGCCGCGCCGGCCGCACCGAGCCCGGCGTATGCTACCGGCTGTGGGACGAGCCGCAGACCGCCTCGCTCGCCGCCTATACCCAGCCCGAAATCCTTTCCGCCGATCTTTCCTCGCTGGTGCTCGATCTCGCGCAATGGGGCGTCCGCGATCCCGCCACGCTGGCGTTTCTCGATCCGCCGCCGGCACCCGCGCTGAAGGAAGCCAACAGCCTGCTTGGCGAACTAGGCGCGCTGGATGGCGACGGCCGCATCACCGCCGAAGGCCAGAGTCTCCGCGCGCTGGCGCTGCCGCCCCGGCTGGCGCGCATGATCGTGGATTCGCATCGGCTGGGGGCGGGCGAGGAGGCGGCCGACATCGCTGCCATCCTCACCGAGCGTGGCCTCGGCGGCGACAGCGTCGATCTCGATGTCAGGCTCGACCAGTTCCGCCGCGACCGCTCGCCTCGCGCTTCCAGCGCTCGCAGTCTGGCGCAGCGCTGGGCACGGCAGGTGGCGACGACGGAAGGACCACCTGGCGGAGATATATCGCCCTCCACGGGCATCATGCTGGCGCTGGCCTTCCCCGACCGCGTCGCGCGCAATCGCGGCAATGGCAGCTTCGTGCTCGCCAACGGCCGTGGCGCCGCCGTCGAGCAGACCTCGTCGCTGGCCCGCGCGCCCTATATCGCGGTGGCCGAACTGACCGGCACCGCGGCCCAGGGGCGCATTCTGCTGGCAGCGCCGATCGCGCAAGAAGATATCGAAACGCGCTTTGCCGATCAGATCGAGGACAGGGAAGAGATTTCGTTCGATCGCGGCGCGATGGCGCTGCGCGCGCGCCGCAAGCGGACGCTGCACGCGATCACGCTGTCGGAAGCGCCGGTCGCGCTGTCGCCCTCGGCAGAGACCGCGCGCATCTTCGCCGCGGGATTGGTCGCCGCCGGGCTCGACAAGCTGCCGTGGTCGAAATCCCTGAAGCAATGGCGCGACCGCGTGATGTTCCTGCGCAAGGCGGAAGGCGATAGCTGGCCCGATCTGTCGGACGCGGCCCTCGCCGCCGATGGCGAGAACTGGCTGGTACCTGTTCTCTACGACAAGACCTCGTTGAAGGAGCTTTCGCCCGGCGATCTCTCCGACGCGCTGATCGGACTATTGCCGTGGGAGTTGCGCGCGCGGCTGGAGCGCGAGGCGCCGACGCATTTCGAAGCGCCGACCGGCACCATGCTGGCGATCGATTACGAGGCCGAGCAGGGCCCGACCATCGCGGTCCGCCTGCAGGAATTGTTCGGGCTCAACACCCATCCCTCGATCGCCAAGGGTGCGGTGCCGCTGGTGCTGGAATTGTTGTCGCCCGCGCAGCGCCCGGTGCAGGTGACGCGCGATCTTCCGGGCTTCTGGCGCGGCAGCTATGCGGCCGTGCGCTCCGACCTGCGCGGCCGCTATCCGCGCCACCCCTGGCCGGAAGACCCGGCAACCGCGCTGCCGACGAGGCGGGTCAAGCCGCGCGGGACGTGAGGGCAGCAGAGCTGTCATTGCCGGGCTTGACCCGGCAATCCATCCCTTTGAAAGCGCCTCTTGTCGAAGATTGATGGATACGCGGGTCAAGCCCGCGTATGACGACCCCGGCGTTAACCCTTCGCTCATCCTTTTCGTCAAAATGGCCGCCTTGGCCGCGTCCGTTAAGTCGCGGCTTGGCCCCTGCCGTGGTGTTATCGGCGGTCTGGCAATCGAGTGTGGCGTAATGCGTAACCTGATGATTATTGCCGCCGTCCTGGTCGGCCTCGGCACCTACATGGCGCAGATGGCGGACAAGATGTCGGCGGCGCCGGCCTCCGCCAGCGCAGCGCCGGCAAACAGCGCCCGCGCAAACGGTCGCGCAGGCCTCCGGCCGCAGCCTCGACATTCCCCGCGACGCCCGCGGCCATTTCCAGACCGACGGCCGCATCGACGGCCAGCGCATCGACTTCATGATCGACACCGGCGCCTCGCTGGTGGCGCTGAACGAAAAGTCCGCAGCGCGGTTCGGCCTGCGTCCCTCGCGCAGCGACTACAATGCAACCGTCACGACCGCCAACGGCACCATCAAGGCGGCGCGCACGCGGCTCGCCATGATCGAACTCGGTGGCCTCGTGGTGCGCGACGTCGACGCCGTGGTGCTGCCGGATGAAGCGCTGTCGGAGAACCTGCTCGGCCTTTCGTTCCTGTCGAAGCTGAAGCGCTTCGAATACGCCAACGGCCGGCTGGTGCTGGAGCAGTAAGGTTTACCGGTTACCAATCTGCCTTAATTTGTTGCCACAAGCCGCCAATCCCGCCTATCGCCCGGCCCGCGTATTCGCTAAGGCTGCGGTGTTCCCTTATGCATTTCCACGACAAGGCAGCTCATGTTCCCAAAGCCCAAATCCGTGCTGGTTCCGAATACCTATGAGTTCGAATCCGGACCCATGGTGAAGGCAACCGGCTTTCGCGAATACGACGCGCGCTGGCTGTTCGAGAAGGAAATCAACCTGATGGGCGTTCAGGCGCTGGGCATGGGGCTCGGCGCGCTGATCAAGGAACTCGGCGTCAAACAGGAAATCGTCACCGGTCACGATTTCCGCGGCTATTCGGCCTCGATCAAATACGCGCTGATTTCCGGCCTGATGGCGGCGGGCTGCAAGGTGCACGACATCGGGCTGGCGGTGACGCCGATGGCCTATTTCGCGCAGTTCGATCTCGACGTGCCCTGCGTCGCGATGGTGACCGCGTCGCATAACGACAATGGCTGGACCGGCGTCAAGATGGGCGCCAACCGCCCGCTCACCTTCGGCCCCGACGAGATGACGCGGCTGAAGGAAATCGTGCTCAACGCCGAGTTCGACAACAAGGCCGGCGGCTCCTATCAATTCCACGAGAATTACCCGGCGCGCTACATCGCCGATCTCACCAAGCGTCCGAAGCTCAAGCGCAAGCTGAAGGTCGTGGTCGCCTGCGGCAACGGCACCGCGGGCGCGTTCGCGCCGCAGGTGATGGAAGCGATCGGCTGCGAGGTGATCCCGCTCGACACCGAACTCGACCACACGTTTCCGAAATACAATCCGAATCCCGAAGACATGGAGATGCTGCACGCGATCCGCGACGCGGTGCTTCAGCACAAGGCCGATGTCGGCCTCGGCTTCGACGGCGACGGCGATCGCTGCGGCGTGGTCGACAATACCGGCGAGGAAATCTTCGCCGACAAGGTCGGCGTGATGCTGGCGCGCGACATGTCGGCGATCCACAAGGATGCGCAGTTCGTCGTCGACGTGAAATCGACCGGCCTGTTCGTGACGGACCCGGTGCTGCAAAAGCAGGGCGCGAAGGTCGCCTACTGGAAGACCGGCCATTCCTACATGAAGCGCCGCACCCACGAGATGGGCGCGCTGGCGGGATTCGAGAAATCCGGCCACTTCTTCTTCAACAAGCCGTTCGGCCGCGGCTATGACGATGGCCTGGTCTCGGCGATCGCGATCTGCGAGATGCTCGACCGCGCATCCGGACAAGTCGATGGCCGACCTGAAAGACGCGCTGCCGAAGACCTGGTCGTCGCCGACGATGTCGCCGCATTGCGCCGACGAAACCAAATACGGCGTCGCCGACGCCGTGGTGAAGCACTTTGAGGCGTTGCAGAAAAAGGGCGACAAGGTCGCCGGCCAGAAGATCCGCGATCTCGTCACCGTCAACGGCGTGCGGGTCACCGTCGAGGACGGCAGCTGGGGCCTGGTGCGGGCGTCATCCAACAAGCCGGAGCTGGTCGTGGTGGTCGAGAGCCCGGTGAGCGAGCAGCGGATGCGCGACATGTTCGAGGCGATGGATTCCGTGCTGCGCACGCATCCCGAAGTCGGCGCGTATAATCAGAAGATTTGATTTGCGGCAGCCGTACCACGCCAAGCGGGGTACGGCTGATCGCGGGGATCAGGCCGCGCGAATCGACCCGAGGAAGCTGTCGACGGCTCCCCTGAGTTCTTCGGACTGCGATGACAGATCCGGTCGCGGCATTCAGCAATTTCGAGGCAGCCGCTGCCTGTCTCACCGGAGGCGCGCGCGACGCCGGTAATGTTGTCGCTGACGTCGCGCGTGCCATTGGCCGCCTGTTGCACGTTGCCGGAGATCTCGCTGGTGGCGGCGCCCTGCTGCTCGACGGCGGCGGCGATTGCGCCGGATATTTCGTTGATCTCGGCGATCGTGCCTCCGATGGCCTGGATCGCTGTGACCGCGTTGCCGGTGGCGGCCTGGATATCCTGAATCTGGGCCGAAATCTCTTCGGTCGCTTTGGCGGTCTGATTGGCCAGCGCCTTCACTTCGCTCGCCACCACGGCAAAGCCGCGGCCATGCTCGCCGGCGCGCGCCGCTTCGATGGTGGCGTTCAGGGCCAGCAGGTTGGTCTGGCTGGCGATGCTCTGGATCAGCGTCACCACTTCGCCGATCTTCTGGGTGCCGCTTGCAAGTCCTTCGACGACCGTGTTGGTGCGGTGCGCTTCTTCGGCCGCCTTGCCGGCGACTTCGGCGGAACGCGTGGCCTGCTTGGCGATCTCGCTGATCGAGGCGCTGAGTTCCTCGGTCGCGGCCGCCACCGTGCCGACATTGACCGAAGCCTGCGTCGATGCCGACGCGGCCGCTGCCGTCTGCCGCGCGGTTTCCTCGCTGCTGCTGCTCATCGACGACGACATGCCTTGCATTTCGCCGGCGGCGACCGCGACGGCGTCGACGATGTGGCCGATCTTCCGCTCAAAGTCCTGCGGCGAGGCTCGCGCATCGCCGCATCGCGACTCCAGTTTGACCCGCCGTTCGCCTTCGCTGCGCTCGGCATTGGCGCGGGCTTCGGCGGCGTGGGCGGCCTCTGCTTCCGCGGTCTTTTGCGCCGTGGTCGCGAATAGCTGCTCGAGCTGGAAAGCGAGCCAGATCAGGACGCCGGCTTCCATGATCAGGATGACGGCGTGAAGCACGACGCGGCCAAGGTCGCTGCCGCCGGGGAAAATGGCGGCGGGAACGATGAAGTTCAGGATCAGGTGATGCAGCGCGACGGCGAGCGTGCCAGCGATGATCGGCCGGTAGTCGCAATAGGCGACAATGCAGGCCAGGGTCGCGAAGAAGTACATGTGGGTGTCGATCTGCCAGGGATGCCCCGACAGCTGATAGGTGAACACGGCCACGCCGCCCATCAGCGCGACGGCGACGGTGAGGCGCGTCGACAGGCCGTTCCCCGAACTGCGCCATGAAAGCGGTCGCGGCGGCGGCCAGCGCCACCATGAATAATGTCGGGATGATCCAATCGGCGCCGCGCATCATTCCGATGCTGGCCGCGATCGGAACATGCAGCCAAAGCAGGACGATCAGCGTTTGGCTCGCGGTCTGACGCAATGCCTCGAGGTCACGGTTGCCGGTCGTCATGGTCGAATTCCCCTAAATTACCTTTTGTGAAACAGGCCGCGATCGCTTGCGGGTCGATCGTGAACCAGGCCCCGGCGGCCTGCAGCCGTGACAATCCCTCAGCGCCGTCGGGCCGCACCACCAGCAGCGATGGGACGGCGGTCACGCGGACGATGGCAGCATTGGCTGAAGCGGCGGCCGAGATGGCCTGCTGGGAATCCCACCAAACGGGAAATGCCACGGCCACGATCTCGGTGCCGGGGCGCGCCTGAAACGACAGGCCTGCGATGCCGATGAAGCTTGCCGCCAGCAACAGCATGGCGTTGAGCCAGGCCGGCCATCGGCGGCTGATTGTGAGGTGAGTCCGACCCATCCCCCATGTCTACGGCAACAGGGCTAATGTTCGGTAACGACCCTGATCCGTAGAACTGCGGGGGTAACTACGCCGCCGGCACCGGCAGCGCGGTCACCGACTTGATCTTCTCCATCGCAAAACGCGAGGTGACGTTCTTCAGCGGCACGGCGCTGATCAGCTTTTTGTAGAACACGTCATAGCTCGCCATGTCGGCGACCACGACGCGCAGCATGTAATCGACGTCGCCGGCCATCCGGTAGAATTCCATCACCTCGGGCATGGCGCTGACGGCGCTGGCGAAGGTCTTCAGCCAGGCCTCGGAGTGATCGGAGCTCTCGACCGAGACGAACACGGAAATGCCCAGCCCGATCTTGTTCTGATCGACCAGCGCGACCCGGCGCAGGATCACGCCGTCGGCCTCCAGCCGCTGGATCCGCTTCCAGCACGGCGTCGACGACAACCCGACCCGGTCCCCGATCTCGGCGACCGAGAGGGAGGCGTCCTCCTGCAGCACGGTCAGGATCTTGCGGTCGATGGCATCCAGGCGGCGGTTGGCTTCCGGGAGCTGAACGGCTAGGTCGGTCATGAGAAGAATGTTCCATAGATGAGGTTTGATATCCTCATATATAGAAAAATCTTCTATAGCAAGCCCGCTTATTGGCCAGTCGGGGCCCGGTCGGCGGCCTGGCCGTGGCTCAAAAGCTCTTCAACTTCAGCACGTTGCGGGGCAGCGAAGGCGCCCCCGAAGCGGGTGCATTTCAGCGCTGCGGCGGCGGAGGCGAATCGCAGCGCCTGCCGCAATTCCTGCTTCTCGGTGATCGCCAGCGCAAAGGCGCCGTGGAACACGTCGCCGGCGCCGAGGGTGTCCACCGTATGCACCGGGAAGGCCGGGGTTTCCTGGATCTCGCCGTTCTCGTCGAGCCAGATCGTGCCCCTCGGGCCCCGGGTTCCCGCCAGGAACGACGGGGTCAGTTTTGCAATCTTCTTCAGCGCCTGGGCGTCGTCGGTGACATCTGCGGTCTCCTGCAGCGGCTCGCTGGAGAACACCAGATGGGACGAGGCGTTCAGCAGACCCTCGCGCAGCGACATCGCGCGATCGACGTCGACGATCACGGGAATGCCGCGCCTGACGGCCTCGGCGCAAAGCTCGGTGCAGAATTCGGCGCAGCGGCTCTCGGTGAGGATGGCGGCGCAGTCGTCCAGCAGCGTGTCGAAGTCGGGCAATTTCACGTGCCACAGTTCCGGATCGCGGAAGGTCACGATGGTGCGCTCGCCGGAAGGATCGATCATCACCGCCGAGATCGGCGTCACCAGCCCCGGCATGTGGATGAGATGTTTCGTCTCGATGCCCTCATGCGCCATCTGATCGAAGATGAAGCGGCTCGATGTTTCCTTGGCGTCGCCCATCGGCCCGCAGATCGAGGCGCGGCCACCGAGCCGAACAATGCCGATCGCGCCATTGAGCGCGTTGCCGCCGCAGATTTCGTCGAATGCGGTGGCGTTCTCCTTGGAACCGCGTCCGGGAACACCCGGCGTATGAAAGGTGAGGTCGCGCACCGGCATGCCGATGCAGAGAATGCGCGGCGGGATTTTGGGCGCTTTGTCTTGAAAGTTCATCCGGGAATCCGTCATGTCGGTTCCGCCTCTAGCCGGAACCAAGGTCCGGAGTTAATCGACTGGTCCATGGACGGTTCCCGCTATGCGCCCGTTTCGCTTCCCCCATGCAACCATTGTCCGATCAAATGATGCGCGATGGCGAACGGATGCGCGGCAAATAGGCCATCGGGATGCTCGCGCTTGTGCATGAGAGCCAGTTCGGCGCGGTCGAACCAGCGCGCATCCTCGAGCTCGACGCGGTCGACGACGATGTCCTCGCTGATCGCGCGCGCCGTGCAGCCGATCATCAGCGACGACGGATAGGGCCACGGCTGCGTCATGTAGTAATTCACGTCGGTGACGCGGATGCCGGATTCCTCGAAAATCTCGCGGCGTACGGCGTCCTCGATGGTCTCCGCGGCTTCGACAAAGCCGGCGAGGCACGAATACATGCCGGGCATGAACTGCTTCTGCCGGCCGAGCAGCGCCTTGTCGCCCAGGCTGACGAACATGATCACGACCGGATCGGTGCGCGGAAAATGCTCGGCCTTGCAGCTCGGCGCATTCGCGCTTCCAGCCGCCTTCCTTCATCGAGGTGCGCGCGCCGCAATTGGCGCAAAATCCGTGGCGCTGATGCCAGCTCACCAGCGATTTCGCCATCGCGATCGACGACAGTTGTTCGATCGGCACCAGGCCCTGCATCGCCATGCCGCGCAATTCGGTCACCGCGACGTCGTTGCGGCCGATCAGTTTTTCGGTGGCGGCCGGCGAAATGCCCATGCCGAAGATCGGCGCGCCGTCGCGCAGCCCCAAGAAGATCGTGCCGGGATTGGCGCCGTAGCTCCAGCGCTTCCTTGATCGAGAGCAGCGCGCGGGGGCCCTCTGCCTCCTGCTTCATCGACCAGCGAGTCGCGGTAGACCACATAGGCGCCGCGCGTTGCTCTGGCCCTCCAGCGCAAACAGTTTCTCGTCGTTGGTGCGCAAATGCGCGGCCCGATCGAGAGTGTGGGTAACGAAAGCGGGCTTACCCAATGGATATTTGTCGAATGCGGACATCTGTTCAACCCAACCAGATCTTGCGGCGAAGCGCGTTGATGAAATTCTGTACTTCCTCGGCGTCATGCGCCAGCGGCGGCATCACGCCCCAGACCGGACGCGGCCAGGCCACGTCGCTGGTGCGCCGCGCGATGACGTGGACATGCAACTGCGGCACCAGGTTGCCCAGGGCCGCGACATTGAGCTTGTCGCATTTGGTGATCTCTTTCAGGGCGCGCGAAACCCGTGAGATTTCGGTCATCAACTGCGCCTGCGCGACCTCGTCGAGGTCGATGATTTCCACCGCACCTTCCCGGCGCGGCACCAGCAGCAGCCACGGGTAATGCGCGTCCTTGATGACCAGCACCTTGCACAGCGGCAGGTCGCCGATGTCGATGGTGTCCTTTTTGAGCTGGGAATGCAGCGACCAGGCGGAGGCGTCAGAGGGCATGCTCGTTCCTTCGTCATGCCCGGCCTTGTGCCGGGCATCCACGTCTTTTTTTCGCTGAATTGGAAGAAGCAAGACGTGGATGGCCGGGTCAAGCCCGGCCATGACGAAACAGGGGTGGTTCCGGCGCATGGCACGCACCAACCCCGCTTGCTTTCCGGCCCTTTTGGCCCCAAATAAGGACCGGGAGATTGGCGGTGGACGAGCCACTCGCCAACCGGGTCAGGTCCGGAAGGAAGCAGCCCTAACGAGGTCCGGATCGGGTCGCTCGTCAGTCTCCTACCTGTTTTTCGAGCGAATCGCGCAAGGTGGCGGCAAAGTTCGCGCCTTGCGCCCGATTTCGTTCCTTTCCGCAAGCCGGCCCCGAGAGACAATCAATTGCGGATCGACCGATGAGTGATGCTGGCGCTCCCCCCGACAAGTCAGACGGCGCCGGCCGGCGGCCTTGCGCTCAGCCAGGGTGAGGCTGCCAAGCCCTACCGGGTGCTGGCACGAAAATACCGCCCGTCCAGTTTTGACGACCTGATCGGCCAGGAGGCCATGGTCCGCACCGTCTCGAACGCGTTCGAGACGGGCCGGATTCCGCAGGCCTGGATCCTGACCGGCGTCCGCGGCGTCGGCAAAACCACCACGGCGCGGATTCTCGCCCGCGCGCTGAATTACGAAAAGCCTGATGGTTCGGTGAAGGGGCCGACCATCCACATGCCTGACCTCGGCGTGCACTGCCAGGCGATCATGGAAAGCCGGCACATGGACGTGCTGGAAATGGACGCCGCGTCCCATACCGGCGTCGACGACGTCCGCCAGATCAATGACAGCGTGCGCTATGCGCCGGCCAGCGCCCGCTACAAGGTCTACATCATCGACGAAGTCCACATGCTGTCGACGGCGGCCTTCAACGCCTTCCTGAAGACGCTGGAGGAGCCGCCCGAGCACGCCAAATTCGTGTTCGCCACCACGGAAATCCGCAAGGTCCCGGTCACGGTGCTGTCG
This sequence comes from uncultured Alphaproteobacteria bacterium, assembly GCA_963840465.1. GTDB lineage: Bacteria > Pseudomonadota > Alphaproteobacteria > Rhizobiales > Xanthobacteraceae > Bradyrhizobium. The sequence goes on from CAWIZF010000040.1 coordinate 162,357, forward strand.
CGCTGCCAGCGTTTTGATCTCCGCCGGGTCGAGGCGGATGTGCTGATGGGGCACCTTTCCAACATCGCGAAAAAGGAAGGCGTCGAGGTCGAGCCCGAGGCGCTCGGCATCATCGCGCGCGCCGCGGAAGGCTCGGTGCGCGATTCGCTCTCTTTGTTCGACCAGGCGATCGCGCATGCGGCGGGCCTGGTCCGTGCCGACGCCGTGCGGCAGATGCTGGGGCTTGCCGACCGCACCCGGGTGATCGATCTGTTCGAGCATCTGGCGCGCGGCGATCTCGCCAGCGCCTTCGGCGAATTCCGCGCGCAATATGACGTCGGCGCCGATCCGGTCGTGGTGCTGTCGGACCTCGCCGAATTCGTCAATTTCGTCACCCGGGTGAAGATCGTCCCCGCCACCGCCGACAATGTCGCATTCGGCGAGACCGAGCGCGTCCGCGCCCGCGAATTCGCCGCAAAGCTTGTCGATGCGGGTGCTGTCGCGGATGTGGCAGATGCTGCTCAAGGGCATCACCGAGGTGCAGACCGCGACCCGGCCGGCGGCGGCCGCGGAAATGGTGCTGGTCCGCATCGCCTATGTCGCCGATCTGCCGACGCCGGACGAAGCGATAAAGATGCTCGACCAGAACGGCGGCGGCGCGCAAATCGCCTCCGGCGGCGCGGCGCCGTCACGGGCTGCGCCACGACCCCGGCATCGCGCCGGTATCTTCAATGTCTGCCCCGTCGCCGATGCGGACGCCCTCATCGCCCCGCTCCGGCGCGGAAGCGTCCGCGCGGCCGCAAATGGTGGCGCCGTCGGCCCAAACCGAGTCCGCGCCCGTGCTGCGGCTCACCACTTTTCCGCAGCTCGTGGCGCTCGCCGGCGAGAAGCGCGATATCCTGACCAAGCAGGCGCTGGAATCCGACATGCGCCTGGTCCGCTTCGAGGACGGGCGGCTGGAAGTGGCGCTGGAGCGCAACGCGGCCCGCGGCCTGGTCAACGACCTCTCCCGCAAGCTGGAGGCCTGGACCGGGCGGCGCTGGACCGTGATCGTCTCCAACGAGGCCGGCCAGCCGACGCTGCGCTCGCAGAACGAACAGGCGCGGAACGAGCACGCCCGCGCCGCGGAGGCCGATCCGCGCGTGCAGGAGGTGCTGGCGCGATTTCCCGGCGCCAAAGTGGTCGAAGTGCGCCGGCTTGCCGCCGAGCCGCCGGAATCCAATATTAACGCTGAAGAGCTGAACGAGAGTTCCGACGGCGACGACGACTGATCGAACTCTCAAGAGGACGAACGATGGCTGATTTTCTCGGCATGATGAAGCAGGCAGCGCAGCTGCAGTCCAAGATGCAGGCGATGCAGGAAGAACTCGGCAATGTCGAGGTCGAGGGCATTTCCGGCGGCGGGCTGGTGGCCGTGCGCATGACCGCGAAGATGGAAGTGAAGGGCGTCAAGATCGATCCGTCGCTGATGAAGGCCGAGGAGCGCGAGGTGCTCGAGGATCTGCTGGTGACCGCGCATAACGACGCGCGGCGCAAGGCGGAAACCGCGATGCGAGGAAAAGATGCAGGCGCTGACCGGCGGGCTCGGCCTGCCGCCCGGACTTGGTCTCGGCTGAAATGGCAGCCAGCGTTGCCGGCCCCGAAATCGAACGCCTGATCCAGCTTCTGGCGCGCCTGCCGGGGCTCGGGCCGCGCTCGGCGCGGCGCGCGGCGCTGCATCTGATCAAGAAGCGCGAGGCGCTGATGACGCCGCTCGCCGGCGCGCTGCAGGTCGCGATCGACAAGATCCAGGTCTGCAAGACCTGCGGCAATATCGATACGCAAAATCCCTGCACGGTGTGCACCGATCCGCGGCGCGATCCCTCGACCATCGTCGTGGTCGCCGACGTCGCCGATCTCTGGGCGCTGGAACGGGCGAATGCGACCAACGGCCGCTATCACGTGCTCGGCGCCACATTGTCGCCACTCGACGGCGTCGGTCCGCAGGACCTGACCATCGACGCGCTGGTGGCCCGCGCGCACGAATCACAAGTCAGCGAGATCGTTCTGGCGCTGAATGCGACGGTTGATGGCCAGACCACCGCCCATTACATCACCGATCTCCTGCAGGACGCCAACGTCAAGGTGACCCGGCTCGCGCATGGCGTGCCTGTCGGCGGCGAACTTGATTATCTCGACGAAGGTACGCTATCGGCTGCCATGCGGCAGCGAACGTTGTTCTAACCCACATCGACGGAACTGATCGACATGACGAAACGACGATTCGGCAAACGCTCCCGCTTTGCGGTCATCATCATGGCCGCGGCTCTGGCGGCACCTTCCGCATGGGCGCAGCAGGCCGAGCCGGCGCCGAAGCCCGGCAAGCCGATCAATGCCGGCGACGTCCTGTCCGGCGAACTCAACGCCATGAAGGGCAGCAAGAGGAGCAAGCGCGCCGCCACCTACCAGATCACCAGCGAACCGCGCCGGCTGCCGCCGCCGAGCGGGCTCTGCAATCTCGAGACCGGGCCTGAGACGTTCCAGCTCGTCACCTCAAGCGACGCCCAGGCCGCGCAGCTGAAGAATTTCATCGGCAAGGCAATTTCCGTCAAGGTCGACGAAGTCGCCTGCGCGCAGGATGCCGGGCAGATGAGCGAAGCCGTCATCACGAAGTGGAGCGTGGTGACCAAGCACTGAGTATTCGCCGCCGTTATCACAAACACCGCCGTCATCGCCCGGCTTGACCGGGCGACCCAGTACGCCGCGCTTTCTCGGTTCTATCGCAACTGCTCTGGGATACTGGGTCCCCCGCCTTCGCGGGGGACGACGATCGGAGCCTAAACCTTCACCGGCCCCAGCGCCTCGAAATGCCCGCGGCGCTGCAGCCAGGCCAGCAGGATCAGGCTCGGGATGGCGACCAGCGACGGAGATCACGAAGAACAGCGGCCAGCCCGTCGTCTCCGCCACATAGCCCGCGCCGGAAGACAAATAGGTGCGCCCGACGGCGGCCAGCGCTGTGAGCAGCGCATATTGGGTCGCGGTGTGCAGCGGGTTCTGGCACAGCGCCGAGAGATAGGCGACGAAGATCACGGTGCCGATCGCGCCGGTGAAGTTCTCCGCCGAGATGGCGGCGGCCAGCGCCCATTGATTGACGCCGACATAGGCGAGCCACGCGAACACCAGGTTGGAGATCGCCTGCAGCACGCCGCCGATCCACAGGCTGGCGACCAGCGAATAGCGCCGCGCCACGATAGCCGCCGGCAAAACCGCCGATCAGGGTCGCGGCGAGACCGACGCCCTTGACGATGGCGGCATAGTCGTTGCGGGTGAAGCCGAGGTCGATCACGAACGGCGCGGTCATGGTGCCGGAAAACGCGTCGGTAAATTTGAACAGCACCACGAAGGCCAGCGCCACCCAGGCGTACTTGCGGGCCAGAAATTCGGAGAACGCGCCGACGGCCGCATGCATGACGCGCGTGAACGCTGTCTCATCGCTGGGTCTCGGCCTCCGCGCGAACCGACTGATCGGGTTCGGTGGCCACCAGCGCCGTGACGGTGCCGATCAGCACCAGCGCGGCCATCGCGATATAACCCCACATCCAGGCCGCGTGGCGGCCGATGCCGGTGCTTTCAAACGCGCTCACCAGAAATAGCACGCCGGCGGTCGAGATCAGCATGCCGATCCGATAGGCCGCGACATAGGACGCCATGCCGGCGGCCTGTTCGCTCTCGGGCAGGCTTTCGACGCGGAACGCGTCGACCACGATGTCCTGGGTGGACGACATGGCCGCCACCAGCAGCGCGCCGAGCGCGACGAACAGCGGCGAGCGCGCCGGATCCGTCAGCGCCAGCAGCAGGATCGATCCGATCAAAAGCAGCTGCGAAAACACCAGCCAGCCGCGGCGGCGGCCGAAGGCGCGGGTGAAGAACGGCACATGCAGCGCATCGACCAGCGGCGCCCACAGGAATTTCAGCGTGTAGGGCGTGCCGACCAGCGCAAACAGCCCGATGGTGCCGAGATCCACGCCGGATTCGCGCATCCACACCAGCAGTGTCGAGCCCGACAGCGCCAGCGGCAGCCCGGAGGAGAACCCGAGCATCAGCACGATCAGCACGCGCGGCTGCAGATAGACGGCCCAGCGCCTCGCGCCAGGAGGCTGAGGGGGGCACTGCTTTTTCGGGTGAAGCGGAGGCGGATTCTGGTGCTGTCATGGAGGGGTGTTAGCAGATTCTGATAGGAAAAGACCGTCATCGCCCGGCTTGACCGGGCGACCCAGTATTCCAGAGGCCTATCCGCCACCCCCGGCAATCTCAGGATAAAGATCAATTCAGTCCGGATTTTGTTTCTCGATCAGCGAAACCTTCCAGGCTCGTGGCCACTTCTTCAGCCGCTTCTCGCGGCGGATTGCGTATTCGATCTGGCCGAAGGCTTCGAAATAAACCAGCCGGGTCACCTCGTGCTTTTTGGTGAAGCTCTCGGCGATCTTCAACTTATGTTCGCCGATGCGTCGTACCAAATCGTTGGTCACGCCGATGTAAAGCGTGCCGCCGATCCTGCTGGAGAGGATGTAGACGTAGTAGCTGCGTGCGCCCATCTGCCGCCTCTGGAATACTGGGTCGCCCGGTCAAGCCGGGCGATGACAGTTTGATATGTGGCTGCAGCGCCCTACTACTCCCCCGCCTGCAGCTTGCGCGGCACGGGGAACAGCTCGGGCGTTTCGCTCTTGACGAAGCGGGGCACTTCCACCGGCGCATCCGTCTTGCTGAAATCGAGCTCCTCGATCCGCCCGGCGCGCTTCTCGATCTTGTCGGCGGAGATCAGGATCTGCCGCACGTCCTCGTTGACGTCGCCAAAGTGCTTCTGCAGTTTGAGCACGCGGTCGCGCAGGCGGCCGAGGTCGTCGCCGAGATTGAGCACTTCGGTGCGGATCTGGTCGGCGGCGTCGCGCATCCGCGCGTCTTTCAGGATCTGCTGCATCACCTGGATCGCCAGCATCAGCAGCGAGGGCGACACCAGCACGACGCGGGCGCGGTAGGCCTTCTGGATCACGTCGTCAAAGCCGTCGTGGATTTCGGCGTAGACCGATTCCGACGGCACGAACATCAGCGCGGTGTCCTGGGTCTCGCCGGCGATCAGGTATTTTTCGGCGATGTCGTTGACGTGCTTCATCACGTCGTTGCGCAGGCGCTGGGTGGCGAATTTCTTTTCCTCGTCGCTGCGCGCATCGTGCAGCGCGGTCATCGCCTCCAGCGGGAATTTCGCGTCGATGCAAAGCGGGCGCTGGTCGGGCAGGAACACCACGCAATCCGGCCGCTTGCCGGTCGAGAGCGTGTACTGGAATTCGTAGGCGCCCTGCGGCATGCCGTCCTGCACGATCGCTTCCATCCGCGCCTGGCCGAACGCGCCGCGCGACTGCTTGTTGGCGAGCACGTCGCGCGAGCGTGGTCACTTGCGACGTCAGGTCGGTGAGGTTCTTGTGCGCGTTGTCGATGATGCCGAGCCGCTCATGCAGCACGCGCAGACTGTCCATGGTGTGGCGCGTGGTCGCTTCCATCGATTGGCCGACGCGGTGCGTCACCGAATCCAGCCGCTCATTGACCGCCCGCGTCATCTCGGACTGGCGGCCCACCAGCGCCTGCGCCATCGCGTCGACCCGCCCGGTGGACTCGCTCTGCGCCCGCAGCATCTCGCTCAGGCGCTCCTCCAGCTCGTCGGCGCGAATCGCCTGCGCCATCGCCTGTTCCGCGCCGCGGCGGCCGGAGCGGGCGATGACGATGGCGATCACCAGCAGCAGCACCAAAGCCAGCGCGCCGAAGCCGATCAGCGCCTCGCCAACGTGGATCGGCAGGTCGCCGACAATGAAAAGAATTTCGTTCATGCGCGCCTTGTAGCCCGATTCGGCGGCTTTCGCGAACGAAGAGGGAACATTTATGGTAAATGAAGGCTTAATTTTCGTGGTTAACGCCGCCTTAAAAATCATGGTTAAGGCCGCCTTAACGGGCGCGCCGGCGCATTGACCCCGGCAAATCAGCAGCTTAAATCGCGCGCTATGGCCCTCAGAGAAATCATCATCCTGCCGGACAAGCAGCTCCGGCTGGTCTCCAAACCCGTCGAGAAGGTGACGGCGGAGATCCGCAAGCTCGCCGACGACATGTTCGAGACCATGTACGACGCCCCCGGCATCGGGCTGGCGGCGATCCAGGTCGCGCAACCCTTGCGGCTGATCACCATGGACCTCGCCAAGAAGGACGAGAACGGCGAGACCAAGCCGAGGCCGCGCGTCTTCATCAATCCGGAAATCATCTCCTCGTCGGAGGAGTTCTCGGTCTACGAAGAGGGCTGCCTCTCGATCCCCGAATATTACGAGGAAGTCGAGCGCCCGGCGCAGGTCCGCATCCGCTTCACCGATCTCGACGGCAAGGTGCATGAGGAGGACGCCGACGGGCTGTTCGCCACCTGCATCCAGCACGAGATCGACCACCTCAACGGCGTGCTGTTCGTGGACTATCTGTCGAAGCTGAAGCGCGACCGCGTGTTGAAGAAGTTTACGAAAGCCGCCAAGCGCGCGGCGGAATAGACCTCACTCTATCGATCGTCATGCCCGGGCTTGTCCCGGGCATCCACGTCTTTCTATCTCGCTGCACCAGAGACGTGGATGGCCGGGACAAGCCCGGCCATGACGGAGTAAATCGAACCCTTTCGGGATACTCGAACCTCATGTCCCTCCGCCTGATCTTCATGGGCACGCCCGATTTCGCGGTGCCGACGCTGCTCGAACTCGTGGCCCACGGCCATGAGGTCGTGGCCGTCTATACCCGCGCGCCGAAACCGGCCGGGCGCGGCATGAAGCTGCAGCCGACGCCGGTGGAGCAGGAAGCGCGGCGGCTCGGCATTCCCGTGCTGACGCCGACGACGCTGAAGACGCCGGAAGCGCTCGAGGAGTTTCGCGCGCACCATGCCGATGCGGCCGTCGTCGTCGCCTACGGCATGATCCTGCCGCAGGCCATTCTCGATGCGCCGCCGCTCGGCTGCTTCAATCTGCACGCTTCGCTGTTGCCGCGCTGGCGCGGCGCCGCGCCGATCAATCGCGCGATCATGGCCGGCGACGCCGAGAGCGGCGTGATGGTGATGAAGATGGATGTCGGCCTCGACACCGGCGACGTCGCGATGGCGGAGCGGCTGCCGATCACGGACACCATGACCGCCGCCGACCTGCATGACGCGCTGGCGCCGCTCGGCGCCGATCTGATGGTGCGCGCGATGGGCGGGCTTGAGCGCGGCGGACTGCAGCTCAGCAAACAGAGCGAGGACGGCGTGACCTACGCCGCCAAGATCGAGAAGGCCGAGGCGCGGATCGACTGGCAGCGCCCGGCGCGCGAGGTGCTGCGGCATATTCACGGCCTGTCGCCGTTTCCCGGCGCCTGGTGCGAAATCGCCACCGATGGCGAGCCGGCCCGCATCAAGATCCTGCGCTGCGAGCCGGCCAAGGGCGCGGGCACGCCCGGCGAAGTGCTCGACGATCGCCTCACCATTGCCTGCGGCGACGGCGCGATCCGGATCATCGAACTGCAGCGCGCCGGCAAGGCGCCGATGAAGGCCGCGGACTTCCTGCGCGGGACGCCGCTGAAGCCGCCGGCGCGGCTCGGCTGATGCCCCGCTACAAGCTCATCATCGAATATGACGGCACGCCGTTCTCCGGCTGGCAGATCCAGGACAACGCGCCGACCGTGCAGGGCGCGCTGGAAACGGCGGTAAAGGCGATCTGCGGCGAGCACGTGCGCGTGCACGGCTCGGGCCGCACCGATGCCGGCGTGCACGCGCTGGCGCAGGTCGCGCATTGCGATATCGAAAAGCCGTTTCCGCCGGGCCGGCTGCGCGACGGACTGAACGCGCATCTGCGCCCGCATCCGATCGGCGTGCTCTCGGCGGAAATCGTCGCCGATGATTTCGAAGCGCGTTTCTCCGCGAAGAAGCGGCATTACCGCTACCGCATCACCAACCACCGCGCCAACCTCGCGCTCGATATCAAGCGAAGCTGGCGCGTGCCGCGGCATCTCGATACGGATGCGATGCACGTCGCCGCCCAGCGCCTGCTCGGCAAGCACGATTTCACGACCTTTCGCGACACCGAATGCCAGGCGAAATCGCCGGAGAAGACGCTCGACCAACTCGACGTCGTCAGGGAAGGCGACGAGGTTTCGATCCTCACTTCCGCGCGCTCGTTCCTGCACAGCCAGGTGCGCTCGATGGTGGGCTCGCTGGTCTGGGTCGGCGAAGGCCGCTGGAGCGGCCGACGATCTCGCCGCCGCACTCGCCGCCCGCAACCGCGCCGCCTGCGGCCCGGTCGCGCCGCCGGACGGATTGTATCTGGTGCGGGTGGAGTATTAGGCTGACGCCGTCATACCCCGCGCAGGCGGGGTATCCAGTACGCTGCGGCCGCAGTGATCGATCGAGACGTCCCGGCGTACTGGATCGTCCGCCTTCGCGGACGATGACGCCGGTGGGCTACGCGAAATACCTGTCCAGCACGCCCCGATAGATCTTCGTCAGCTTCTCCAGATCCGACACCGGCGTGCGCTCGTCGATCTGGTGCATGGTCTGGCCGACCAGGCCGAACTCGATCACCGGGCAATAGCTCGAGATGAAGCGCGCATCCGAGGTGCCGCCGCTCGTCGAAAGCTCCGGCTTGCGTCCCGTCACTTCCTCGATCGCGCTGACGGCGAGGTCGGTGAAGGCGCCGGGCTTTGTGACGAACACGTTGGAGTTGGAATATTCCCACACGATGCGGGCGCGGATGCGGTTGCCGCAGGCCTTTGCCAGCCGTTCCTCGACCAGCGCGCGCAGCGTCTCCTGCGTGTGGTTGTCGTTGAAGCGGATGTTGAATTTTGCGCGCGCCTGGCCGGGGATCACGTTGCTCGCGGTGTTGCCGACATCGACGGAGGTGAATTCGAGATTGGACGCCTGGAACTGCGCGCTGCCGTGATCGAGCGGCTCGTCGGAGAGCGCCACGATCAGCCGCGAAATATCCGGCACCGGATTGGACGCGCGGTGCGGATAGGCGACGTGGCCCTGCACGCCGTCGACATAGAGCGTGCCGGATTGCGAGCCGCGGCGGCCGATCTTGATGCAGTCGCCGAGCACTTCGACATTGGATGGCTCGCCGAGCACGCAATGGTCGAATTTCTCGCCGCGCTCCGCGCACCATTTCAACAGCTTGATGGTGCCGTTGACGGAAATGTCTTCCTCGTCGCCGGTGATCAGGAACGAGATCGAACCTTTCGGCTTGCCGCCATTGTCGGCGAGATATTGCAGCACCGCGGCGACGCTGCAGGCGATGCCGCCCTTCATGTCGACCGCGCCGCGGCCATAGAGGAAACCGTCCTTCACCTCGCCGGAGAACGCGCCGAGCGTCCATGCGGTTTCGTCGCCGGGCGGCACCACGTCGGTATGTCCGGCAAAGGTGATGTGCGGTGCTTCAGTCCCGATGCGGGCGTAGAGATTGTCGATGTCTGCGGTGCCGGGCTCACCAAAGGTGACGCGGTGCACCTCGAAGCCGGCGTCTTTCAGCAGGCGCTCAAGGACGCCGAGCGCGCCGGCATCGGCAGGGGTAACAGACGGGCAGCGGACGAGGTCGCGGGTGATTGAAACAGCATCATTCATGCCTCCCGCTTAACACGCCAAACCGGCGGCGGGCCAGCCTTGTGCGGCACCATTTCGATCTCGCTCTGCTGGTCCCAGGGCGGCCGCGTATCGCACGGCGGAGGCGGCGCCAGCGGGTCGGCGCCGAACCGGTTGGTCTTGTGCGAACCCTTGAGGCAATACATCTCGACGAAGCCCCACAGGCCGAGACCGGCTACGGCAAAGGCCAGCGGCAGATCGGCAAGGGAATCGGGTAGCCGGTCGGCAAACTGATTGTAGAGGCCGGGCACCGCGAAGAACGGCACCATCCACCAGCCGCTCTTGTCGCGGTCATGCAGCCGCTTGATCGAGATCGCGAAGTAGACCCACATCAGCAGCGACGTGCCGAACAGCTTGATCAGGAGCCGGGGGAGATCGGCCCATGTCAGCGACCGATAGGCGTCGGGATCCACCAGCTTGAAGAGGTCGCTGGCGCCGATATGGAAGGGGGCGGCGCCGCCGAACAGGCCGTGGATCGCAACGATCACCAGCCCTACGGTCATCATCAAGCCAAACAGCACCGGTATCGCGAGCCAAAATCTGGCGCGGTTGATGCGGCCGTCAAAGCGGAACAGGTACCAGGTCCAGTCCATACCCAAACCTCCGGAGGCCGGCAGAAGGCCGCCCACCGGTACGTTGGTCGCGCGGGAAAGTCCCCGGTTCGATCAATCCCGCAGCAGTTCGTTGATGCTGGTCTTGGAGCGGGTGCGCTCGTCGACGCGCTTCATGATCACGGCGCAGGCGGTCGAGGGGCCGGGCTGGCCGTTCGGCAGCGGCTTGCCGGGCAGCGCGCCGGGAACCACGACCGAATATTCCGGAACCTCGCCGATAAACGTCTCGCCGGTTACGCGGTCGACGATCTTGGTGGAGGCGCCGAGGAACACGCCCATCGCCAGCACCGCGCCCTTGCGCACGATGACGCCTTCGGCGACTTCCGAGCGCGCGCCGATGAAGCAGTCGTCCTCGATGATCACGGGCTCGGCCTGCAGCGGCTCCAGCACGCCGCCGATGCCGACGCCGCCCGAAATATGCACGCGCTTGCCGATCTGCGCGCAGCTTCCGACGGTGGACCAGGTGTCGATCATGGTCGCTTCATCGACATAGGCGCCGAGATTGACGAAGGACGGCATCAGCACGACGTTGCGGGCGATGAAGGCCGAGCGGCGCACGATCGCGCCGGGGACGGCGCGGAATCCCGCATCGCGAAAACGGTTCTCGCCCCAGCCCTCGAACTTCGAGGGCACCTTGTCCCACCACGACGCCTTGCCCGGGCCGCCGGGAATAGCGCTCATGTCGTTGAGGCGGAACGACAGCAGCACCGCCTTCTTCAGCCACTGGTTGACCTTCCACTTGCCGTCAGCCCCGCGCTCGGCGACGCGCGTCTCGCCCTTGTCGAGCAGCTCGAGCGCGTGATCCACGGCCTCGCGAACCTCGCCCTTGGTCGACGTCGAAACGCCGTCGCGGGCATCGAAGGCGGCGTTGACGGTGGATTCGAGCGCGGACAGGGACATCGGGATTTCCTTAAGGGATTTCGGGCTGAGCTTGACCGGCTTTTTCGGGATTTGGGCGGGGAGAGTCAAGGCAAACTCTCCCGTCGTCACCCGCGAAGGCCCGTAGCCCGGATGGAGCGCGGCGCAATCCGGGACGGTCTCGCTCGACGCACGATTCCCGGATTACGCTGCGCTCCATCCGGGCTACGCATTGCGCCAGCTTCTGCAAAAACCCGGTCAGATCATCCGTGACATGATCGACGTAAGCCGCATCGCGGCCTTCCAGCTCCCAGTCCTCGCGCACCACTTCCTTGGCGCCGTCGGGCACGACAAGCACCGTGGTCATGCCGAGCTGGTGCGGCACCACGAGGTTGCGGGCGAGATCCTCGAACATCGCGGACTTCGCCGGATCGACGCCGTGGACGCGCAGGAATTTGTCGTAGGTCTGCGGCGCCGGCTTCGGCTCCAGTTCGGCGGCGATGATGTCGAACACCGCCTCGAAATGCTCTGTGATGCCGAGCCGCTCCAGCACCGCGCCCGCATGGTCGGTCGAGCCGTTGGTCAGGATCAGCTTGCGCCCGGGAAGCTTTGCGATCGCCGCCCCCATCGCCGGGTTGGGCTCCAGCGGCGAGTGATCGATCTTGTGGACATAGGCCAGATAATCGTCGGCGTGTACGCCGTGCTCGGTCATCATGCCGCGCATGCTGGTGCCGTAGCGGCGGTAATAATCCTTCTGGATCACGCGGGCTTCTTCCGCGGAGATCTTTAGAAACGCGCCGATGAACTCGCCGATCCGCGCGTCGACCTGCTGCCACAGATTGACGTGGTGCGGGTAGAGCGTGTTGTCGAGATCGAACACCCAGGTGTCGATATGGCTGAAGGGGCGGGGGGAGTTCATCGCATATCCTCGCTGTCATGCCCCGCGAAGGCGGGGCATCCAGTACGCCGCGGCCATCGAGGACAAGCAACAGGCGTCACGGCGTACTGGATCACCCGCCTTCGCGGGTGATGACGGACAGAGTGTGCGGAAGGAGCTACGTCTCCATCACGGCATCGCAAATCGCAGCGTCTTGCCGCCGCTGCTACATGTCGACCGGCGCAAAGCCGATCGGCGCAAGCCCGCGGGTGCCGCAATCGCCCTGTTCGCTGATCTCGAACTTGCTCTCGCGCGTGCAGAGCTCTTTCGAGCCGCCCCAGTTCAACGGCTTGTCCTTGAGCTTGATAGCGCGGTTCTCGGCATCGACGGCTTCGGCAAAACTGTAGACCTGCTTGGGCTGGCCGGTCACGTCGGGATGCAGGCACTTGCCGGGATCGATGCGGTACCAGCCGCGGCTGGTCACCGCCTTGCCGTCGTCGGTGGCGACCGCGGCCATGATCTTGTGCGGCGTGTCGTTGCACCAGGTCAGCCCGCTGGACGATGGCTTCTGCACGGCCTCGATCATGGTGGTGAAGAAATTCTGCGACTGCACGACGTCTGCGCTCAGCCCGCGGCTCTTCAGGAATGCGCTCAATGCGCCTTGCGTCTTCGGCCCGTCGACGCCGTCGATCGGCGCGGCGTCATAGCCTGCGATGACCAGCAGCCGCTGGATGCCGGCAAGCCGCGCCTGCTCGTCGTCATATTCGGAATCCTCGGCGAGATAGGCGACGAGGTTGCCGTCGTCGGTGCGCGTCGGCGTGATCTGGGTGAAGGGCGCGGGCGTCTGGTTGCCGCGGCACTGGCGGGCGGCGGCGATGACGAAATTGTCCGGCGCGATGCACAGCGTGTCGCTGCCGTTCTGCGGGATCGGCGAGGCGCCGTAGACGCCGAGCGCGCGCGCATTCAGCAGGATGCGGTCGGCGGTCAGCGCGCCCTGCAGCACCACGCGGCAGGCGGCCGGATCGATCCGGAACCAGCCGCGCGTCGCGGTGGCGGATTTTTCGTCGATGCCGATCGCGGCCTCGACCACATAGCTCATGCGGTTGCAGAGTTTCAGATCGGCGAAGGCGGGCAGGGAGGAAACGAACAGCGAGATCGCCGCGGCCGGCAGCGACATCAGAAAGCGGGTGAACGTGGAGCGAGGTCGCGCCGCGTTCCCCTCTCGTCATGCCCGGGCTTGACCCGGGCATCCACGTCTTTCGTACGGCCGGCAAAGGCGTGGATGGCCGGGTAAACCCGGCCATGACGACGTTCTTTTGCCGTTCGTGCATCACTTGTGGATCAGCGTGCCGGTGCCCTGATTAGTGAACAACTCCAGCAAAACCGCGTGCTGCGTCTTGCCGTCGATGATGACGACGCCCTGCACGCCCTGTTCCAGCGCGTAGATGCAGGTCTCGACCTTCGGGATCATGCCGCCGGAAATCGTGCCGTCGGCGATCAGTTTTCGCGCATCCTTGACCGACAATTCCGGAATCAGCTTCTTCGACTTGTCGAGCACGCCGGGAACGTCGGTCAAGAGCAGCAGCCGCTTGGCCTTCAGCGCGCCCGCCACGGCGCCTGCAAAGGTGTCGGCGTTGACGTTGAGCGTCTGGCCGTCATGCGAGGTCGCCAGCGGCGCCAGCACCGGGATCAGCTCATAGCCGATCAACTGGTTCAACAGCGTCAGATCCACCTTGTCGGGATCGCCGACGAAGCCGAGATCGATCGCCTTCTCGATGTTGGAATCCGGATCGACCATGGTGCGCGTCGTCTTCGACGCCTTCACCATGTTGCCGTCCTTGCCGGAGAGGCCCACCGCCTTGCCGCCGGCTTCGTTGATGTAGCCGACCAGCTGCTTGTTGACCGAGCCCGCCAGCACCATCTCGACGATCTCGATGGTGGCGGCGTCGGTGATGCGAAGCCCTGCGGCGAATTCGGACTGGATGCCGAGCCGCTTGAGCATGGTCGCGATCTGCGGCCCGCCGCCATGCACCACCACCGGATTGATCGCGGTCTGCTCCAGGAGCACGATGTCGCGGGCAAAGGCTTTTGCGGTTTCCTCGGCGCCCATGGCATGGCCGCCATATTTGATGACGATGGTTTCCTCGTCATATTGCTGCATATGCGGCAGCGCTTCCGACAGGATGCGGGCCTGATCGAGCGGGCTGATATTCGGCGCTGATGTCATCAAACGGTTCTCGCCATTCCAGATGTCGGGCCGGGTTCTATCTGATTGGCGGGCAGGGCGCAAAGTGGGGGATTTGCGGAGGCGTGCCCCCGGACGCAGTCCGTAGCCCGGATGGAGCGCAGCGCAATCCGGGGCCAGTGGCGTCAGTTGTTGGAGTTTTCCCGGGTTGCGCTGCGCTCCATCCGGGCTACGGAATTTTACCCTCGCTTCGGCCAGGCCGCCGCTACCGCCAGCGCCAGCCAGCTCGCGATCAGCAGCGTTCCGCCCGTCGGCGCGGCCATCGGGAACAGGCCATGCCCGGCATAGTGCCGCAGCGTCAGGTCGCCGGCGAACAGGCTTGCCGCAATGACGAAGCCGAAAGCCGCGGCGATGCCGATTCTCCCATGCACGATCCCGCGCTCCGCCAGCGCGACGGCACCCAATACCGCGCTGGCGTGAAACAGCAGCATCGACGAGGCGGAAGCCAGCCGCGACGCATCCGCGCCATGGGCGGAGGCCGCCGCCAGCATGACGCCGTCGGCGCCCATGATGGCGGCGAGCACGATCAGGATGCGGCTCGCGCGGTTCATCAGGCGCGCTCGTGCAACAGGCGCACCATCGCGGCGCGCAATTCCGGCATGCCGGCGCCGGAGCGCGAGGATGTCACCAGAACTTCCGGAAACGCCGCCGGGTGCTTGGCGAGCGCGGCGGTGGTTTGCTCGATGTTCTTTTCCAGTTCAGCCGTCTTCACCTGGTCCGCCTTGGTCAGCACCACCTGATAGCTCACGGCGGACTTATCCAGCGTCTTCAGCACGTCCTGGTCGACATCCTTGACGCCATGGCGCGCGTCGATCAGCACATAGACCCGCGCCAGCGTGGCGCGTCCCTGCAGGAATTGATGGATCAGCTTGGTCCAGGACGCGACCTGGGTCTTGGGCGCCGAGGCGTAGCCATAGCCGGGCATGTCGACCAGCCGCAGTCCTGCATTGTCAGGGCCGTCGAAGAAGATCAGTTCCTGGGTGCGGCCCGGCGTATGCGAGGTGCGCGCCAGCGCGTTGCGGCCGGTGAGCGCGTTGATCAGGCTCGATTTGCCGACATTGGAGCGGCCGGCGAACGCCACCTCCATGCCCGCCATCGGCGGCAGCGTTTCGATCGAGGGCGAGGCCCAGACGAACTTCCAGTCGCCGGCGAAGAGTTTTCGGCCCTCTTCGATCAGCTTCGCATCGGTTTCGGCGGTCATGCGAAGGTTCTTCTCTGCGTCATGGCCGGGCTTGTCCCGGCCATCCACGTCTTGTTTCCATCGCCAGCACCGTAAAGACGTGGATGCCCGGCACAAGGCCGGGCATGACGGTTAGAGGTGTCGGGACAGATGCCGACGGCGTGACGCCGTCACGTCTTCTCGACGGCCTTCTTGGGCGAACGTCGTCTTGAGATTGTCGAACAGCTCCACCTTCACGCCGTTCTTGCGCATGATGTAGCTCTGCTGCAGGACCGAGAGCAGGTTGTTCCAGGCCCAGTAGATCACCAGACCCGCCGGGAAGCCCGCCAGCATGAAGGTGAAGATCAGCGGCATCCAGTCGAAGATCATCTTCTGGGTCGGATCCGGCGGCGTCGGGTTCAGCTTCATCTGGAACCACATCGTGATGCCCATGATGATCGGCCAGACGCCGAGCGCGAGATAATGCGCCGAACACCGGCAGATGCGTCGGGTCGAAACGGCAGCAGGCCGAACAGGTTGAACAGATTGGTCGGATCGGGCGCCGAGAGATCCTTGATCCAGCCGTAGAACGGCGCGTGGCGCATTTCGATGGTGACGAACAGCACCTTGTAGAGCGAGAAGAACACCGGGATCTGCAAGCGCGACGGGAAGACAACCGGCGATCGGGTTGATCTTCTCCTTGCGGTAGATCTCCATCATCTCCTGCTGCTGCTTCTGGCGGTCGTCCGGATAGCGCTCCTTCAGCGCGGCCAGCTGCGGCTGCACCGACTTCATCTTCGCCATCGAGGCGTAGGATTTGTTGGCGAGCGGGAAGAACAGCAGCTTCACCAGCACCGTCACCAGCAGGATGGCGATGCCGAAATTGCCGAACAGGTGGAAGAAGTAGTCGAGCGCCAGGAACATCGGCTTGGTGATGAAGTAGAACCAGCCCCAGTCGATCAACAGATCGAAATGGTTCAGATCGAGCTGCTTGTTGTAGCCGCCGTGGCCGGCCAGCGGGAAATTGATGCCGACGACGCCGGCTTCCTTGGCGCCCGCAAACAGTCGCGCATTGGCGCTGCCGGTGCCGCCGATCGCAATGGTCTGCGGATCCTGCAGATAATCGGCCTGATAACGAACCTTGGCGCCGGGTTCGGCGAGGAAGCGGGCCTTGAGGCGTGCCGTCGTGTCGGGCAACAGCGCCGCAGCCCAATACTTGTCGGTGATGCCGAGCCAGCCATTCGTCACATTGAACTCAAAACCCCGCCCGCCATTGCCCAGCACGGGCGCCTCGGCGACGGATTTGTAGCCGTGCTCCTGCAGGCCCTTCTCGCCGAGATAGCCGATCAGGCCTTCATGCAGGATGTAGTAGCCCGAGACCTCAGGCGTGCCGTGGCGCGAGATGAGCGCGAACGGATAGAGCGTGACCGGCGCACTGCCGACGTTGGTGACGTCGTCCTTGACGGTGAAGAGATAGCGGTCGTCGATCGTGATGGTGCGGCGGAAGGTGAGGCCTTCGCCATTGTCGTATTTCAGCGTCACCGGGTTGCTCGGCGACAGCGCGCCCGAGCCCTCCTGCTGCCACACCGTATCGCGGTCGGGAAGCCGCGCCGTCGAGCCCGAGGCCGCGACCCAGCCGAACTCGGCATAATAGGGATGCGCCGTGTTCGAAGGCGAGAACAGCACGATCGCGGGCGACTTCGGATCGACGGTGTCGCGGAATTTCTCCAGCGACAGGTCGTCGATGCGCGCGCCCTTCAGCGCGATGCTGCCCGAAAGCCGCGGCGTCTCGATCTTGATGCGGGGCGAGGCCGCGATCGCGGCGTCACGGCTGACGACGGGCGCGGCCGCGCCCGGCTGGCCGGCGGGCGTGGTGGCGGATGGCGTCGCGCCCGGTTGCGGCGTGGTCGATCCCGGCGCCGTCGATCCCGGCGCGGTCTGCGGCGACGGCTTGTTGAGCTCGGTCTGGGCCTGGGTTTGCGCGCGCTGCCGCTCCATCTGCGGCATGTTGTAGAAATACTGCCACGCGATCAGCACAAGGCCGGACAGAATGACGGCGAGGATGGTGTTGCGATTGTCGGTCATCGTTTTGGGGTCTCGCCATTCAATTCGATTTGCGGCTCGCGCCGCCCGGTTCCGACTGAAGCCGGAACCCATTATCTTTTCGTTTTGACGCGTTTTGCTGACGCGAACCGGTATCCGCTTCGCTCGAAAACGCTTTCTTCGCAGGCTGGCCGGTCGAGGCGATGCAGCGCCGAACGGAGATCGTCGAGCATGGTTGCGAAATCGCGGGTCAGCGCGGACCTGCGGCCGACCAGCACATAATCATGGTGTGGTCGCATGGATATGACGTCCAGCCGCTTCACGAGTTCGCGAAGCCGGCGCCGGATGCGATTGCGCTCGGTGGCGGTACCGTTCTTTTTGGTAACGGTGAAACCGATCCGGATCGGGCCATCATCGTCGCGGGGGCGGCCCTGCACCACGAAGGCAGCGCTGTTCGCCCGCGTGCCATTGGCAACGGCGAGAAAGTCCGCCCGCTGCCTCAGCCGATCCATGAATGAAATCTCCGGAAGGATCCGGCTCAGGCGCTCAGACGCTTGCGGCCACGCGCACGGCGGGCGGCGAGAACCTTGCGGCCGCCGGCGGTGGCGAGACGGGCGCGGAAGCCGTGACGGCGCTTGCGCACCAGTTTGCTGGGTTGATAAGTCCGCTTCACGGGTAGTTCTCCGCTGACCGGGCAATTTGCCTGTTGGATTGAGATCGAGTCCGGTGATGCAGGCCGGCCCGAAAATGGGCCATTTACGGCCCAAACGAGCCGCCCCCGGTGGAACCGGGCCATCGCGGACAGTTGGCGCGGCTTATACGGGAGCGACCTGTTTTCGTCAATGTCGGGGGTTGCCGCAGCAGCCGTTCTTTGAAACGTCGCAATTGGGGCGAATATATCTGTTTTCGCGGTGTTTTTGTGGGCGAGAAGGCGGCGCGCCCCGACCATCGGAACCAGCGGACATTAGCGATCGGTAATTTGACCGGTCAGGGATGCAGAACGCATCCTCGGAATCAGTGTACGGGTCAGGACCAGCGCCGGTCTTTGTCCGGGCGGGGCTCCCAAACACAAGAGATATCAAGGCGGATATTCGTGTCAGCGACCGACGACCAGCCGACTCCTCAAGCCCCGCGGTGCACGGGCCCGCGTCGGCTCGGCCTGTCCGGCAAGCTGTTGCTGCTGACGATCCCGCTGGTGATGATCGCCCTGCTGATGATCTACGTGCCTTCGATCGCGAATTTCTGGACCAACCGGCTGAACGACCGCCTCGCGGCGGCCAACACGGCCGCCCTGGTGCTGGATGCCGCGCCGCTCGGCATGGTGCCGGATTCGCTGGCGCGGCAGATCCTCACCAGCGTCGGGGCGCGCGCGGTCGCCATCAAGATGGGGCAGCAGCGCCGGATGCTCGCCAGCGCCGACCTGCCGCCGGCGATCGACCGCGACATCGACATGCGGACCCTGACGGTGTGGTCCGCGATCGTCGAGTCCTTCGAGACCATGCTGGAGACCGGCAACCAGACCATCCGCGTGGTGGGGCCCGCGCCCGGCGGCGCGCAATTCATCGAGGTCGTGGTCGATGAAAAGCCGCTGCGGCTGGCGATGTACCGGTTTTCCCGCAACCTGCTGCTGGTCTCGCTGGGGATCGCGATGCTCGCCGCGGGGCTGGTCTATCTGGCGCTGCATTATCTGTTCGTCCGCCCGATGCGGCGGCTGACGGCCAATCTGGTCGGCTTCCACGAAAATCCGGAAAGTGCGGCGCGCATCATCGTGCCGAGCCAGCGCGGCGACGAGATCGGCGTGGCGGAACGCGAATTGTCCGACATGCAGCGCGATCTCGTCTCGATGCTCTCGCAGAAGAGCCGGCTCGCCGCGCTCGGGCTTGCGGTATCGAAGATCAACCACGATCTGCGCAATCTTCTGGCGTCCTCGCAATTGCTGTCGGATCAATTGGCCAGCGTGCCGGACCCGCGCGTGCAGCGCTTTGCGCCGAAGCTGATGCGCTCGCTGGAGCGCGCGATCGATTTCTGCCAGTCGACGCTTTCCTATGGCCGCGCGCAGGAAGCCGAGCCCGACCGCCGCATGATCCTGGTCGAACCCGTGGTGACCGAGGTGCGCGAATCCGCCGGCCTTGCCGCCGACGCCTCGATCACCTGGATCAGCGCGATCGAGCGCGGTCTCTCGATCGACGCCGATCCCGACCAGCTGTTTCGCGTGCTGCTCAACCTGGTGCGCAACGCCGCCCAGGCGCTGGAAAGCCGCCACGCGGCGAGGGTTCGTCCGCTGCAGATCCGCATCACCGGCCGCCGCGAAGGCTCGGTCGCGATCATCGAGGTCTCCGACACCGGCCCCGGCGTGCCGGCGAAGGCGCGCGAGCATCTGTTCGAGGCGTTCCAGAGCTCGGGCCGCCCCGGCGGCAGCGGGCTTGGGCTTGCGATCGCCGCCGAACTGATCCGCGCCCATGGCGGCGACATCCATCTGGTCGAGGGCACCATCGGCGCCACCTTCCGGATCTCGATCCCCGACCGCCCGGTGGAACTGCAGAGCGTCCGCAACGAGCGGGCGCGGGCGTAAGGCGCGGCTTTGACTGCGTTTTGCGGCGGTTTGCGGCCTGTTTACTATCGAAAATGGATGGGCAGATCCTGTCAGGCGGACCTTGCAAAGCGGGGCCGGAGCGGGTAGCTAAAGCGCTCTTTCGCGACCGTCCGGACCCTATTCGGACGCATCCGGGCCCTTTAAGGTCCAAATGCACAAGCGAAAACGCGCCCGTAGCTCAGCTGGATAGAGCACCAGACTACGAATCTGGGGGTCAGGAGTTCGAATCTCTTCGGGCGCGCCATTTTACGATTTTGCACGACGGCGTTGCCAATCGGCGCGTATCAGGCCGCCGACGGCGCACATGAAACTTGCTCGCGGCCGCCGGTCGCACCCACCAGTTCACCGATGTTCCAGTTCGCGTTGCCCCTCCGTCAAGGCGTGCGGCTCAACCAGAAGACCTTGTCGTTCATAGCGGCGCCGCGTCTTGCTGAAGCGCACCACCACGGCGTGCCTGGCGCTTTTCGCCTTGACCCGGCGCGTGAGCAGCGCATCCCCGGCAGACAAAAATTCAAGATCGTCGAGACCCGCGCATCGCAGGCACGCCGGGCCGGGACTTTCCATGATGAGAAGATCACCCGTTCCGCCGCAGCGGTGGCATTTCCAAGTATCGTTCAGTGGCTGGATCACCACAAGCTCGGGCGCGCGGCTCGCCCTCTCCACCAAACGCTCGCGTTTTTTCTCGGAAAGCTCACCCGAAATCCAATGGGTGCGGTACAGCTTTTCGATCGTCGGATTTCCGCTCTTGCTGAAACGTAGCGTCTGCCGCGACGGCGTCCGCGCGACATAGTTCGTCTCGCTTGGGCTTAGCTCTTTCGCGGTCGCCCACGACCGAAACAGTTTCATGGCCTCGGAAATGCGCGGCAGATTGGTCTGGACGACCTCCTCGAGATACGCGACCTGTCCCCGCTGCCAACGCACGAGCGCGCCGGGATCGAGCCATCCGATCCCGACCAGCACGTCAACGGGGCTCACATACTTGTGGGCTGCCAAGGCAGCCTCAGCGGCTCTTATCACTCGGTCGTCGAGTTTCTTGCGGTTGTGCGGATGCATGTGCGTCCTCCTCGCGCGCTTAGAGATATTTCGAGCGACAGGGATCTGGAAGAGCGGGACATGGTCGAAATCGTGGACTACGCCAAGACGGATGACACGATACAAGAGGTCGCGGCGTTGCCGATCGAAGCGCGCTGTAGGCTCCGGCATCATAGCGCCACGGCGAAACAATAGTGTCCATCTTCATCGACTGTGGCGCGCCATTCTACGATTTTCCACGACAGCGTTGCCGGCGGCCCGCAAGCGCCGCATCAAGCCGCCGTTGCCACGTGTCGCTACCGGGTCTCGCACTCGCGCCGAATGACGCTTGACGGGTTTGTCGCCCATGGGCTACAAGCGACCCTCACGATCGAGGTGCGTTAGACGGAGGATTTTTCGGACTGGCTGCGCCGCCTCAGGGATGCCAATGCCGTCGCGCGCATTGCCGGCCGCATTCGTCGCATGGAGATGGGAAGTCCCGGCGACAGCAGAAGCGTCGGTGAGGGCGTCTTGGAAATGCGCATAGATTATGGGCCGGGATACCGAATCTACTACGTGCATCGCGGAGCACGTATTGTGATCCTGGTATGTGGCGACGATAAGCGCACGCAACAGCAGGACATCAAGAAGGCTCTGGCGGAGACATTGTGATGACCAAGACGACACGATTTGATGCCGCCGACTATCTCGACACCGAAGAGCGTCAGGTCGCCTACATTGCGGCGGCGCTCGAATCCGGCGACGCGGATTTCGTACGCGACGCGCTTGGCCTTGTTGCACGCGCACGCGGCATGGCTGGGATTGCGAAAAAGGCCGGCCTGAACCGCGAAAGCCTCTACAAGGCGCTGGGGGAGGCCGGGAATCCCGAGTTCGGCACCGTCATGCGCATTGTTCGCGCCCTGGGACTCACCCTCTCTGCGCGCCCTGCGACCGGCGCACAGACGTCGAAGCGCCGCAGAATCGCTTGAGCGCCACGTTCGCGGGGCAAGGCGTAGCGCAAGAACGGACGAAGTCGGAACGCCGCGGCTTGGGGCGCATGTTGGGTGCTCCATCATAGCGCCACGGCGAAGCAATAGTGCCCATCTTTATCTTCATCGGCCTCGGCGCGCCATGCCAGAATTGCAGAGTGCGCGTTGGTGGCGCCGATGTCCGCAAGCAGCACACCTTGAGCGGCTTGTTCTGAGGAAACCGCTTTCATCTCTGTCGTGCGGCCTTGATCAGATCCCTGTACCAGTGGAATGAAGTTTTTGGAAAGCGCCGCAGCGACGTGTAATCGACGTAGGTCAGGCCGAAACGAATACTATAGCCCGACTCCCATTCGAAATTGTCGAGCAGGGACCAAACAAAGTAGCCTCTGATATCGGCGCCGCTGGCGGCGGCGGAATTCATGGCCCCGATATAGGCACGCAGAAACTCTATTCGCTCTGGATCGATTATCGCTCCGCTTTCGTCGGGCCTGTCGTAATTGCCATATCCATTTTCAAGAACGTAAATTGGCAGGCCGTATTTTTCATGGACGGTTCGCAGCGTGTCGCGAAAGGCGTCCGGATTGATTGGCCATCCTATCGGGGTGAGCGGAACGCCCGCCGGCTTCTCACCGAACCCGAACCCCAGCAGGGAATCCGGCTGCGCTCTCACGTATACGGGGCTGTAATGATTTAGTCCGAGCCAGTCGACCGGACGGCAAATGCGTGCCATGTCGCCGGGCTGGATGTGTGGATCGACGGCAGCCCGCATGAGGAATGGATATTCGCCGCGGCATTGCGGATCGGGGAAAGCCCAATTCCAATAGGTGTCCAGTCGTTCGGCAGCGGCCGCATCGGCCTGGTCGACACTCGCGGGCCAGCACGGCTGAAAATTGTGAATGCACCCGATTGATGCGCCGGGGACGTTTTCCCGGATCACGTCCACGGCCGCACCATGGGCGAGATTCACGTGGTGTATCGCCCGGTGAAGATTGCCTTCGCTTGTCCCGTCTCGCCTGCCTATGGAACGGCTGAACAGATTGAAGATCGACGGTTCGTTGAATGTCGCGAAACGTTTGACGCGATCCCCAAAACGCGTCGCGATCAGCGTCGTGTAGTCGGCGAACCATGTCACCGCCTCCCGATTCATCCATCCGCCGAGATCCTCCAGCGCCTGTGGCAGGTCCCAGTGATACAGGCACAGCCATGGTTCGATATCGGCGGCCAGCAGCCCATCGATCAGCCGATCGTAAAACGCGAGGCCCGGTTCGTTCACCGACCCTCGACCCTGCGGTAACACGCGTGGCCAGGCAACGGAGAACCGATAGGCCTGAACGCCCAGCAATTTCATCAGGGCAATATCTTCCCGGTAGCGATGGTAGTGATCGCATGCGACGTCACCGGTGTCGTGATTCTTGATCTCTCCATTTTGACCATAGACGTCCCAGATGCTCGGTCCTCGGCCGTCTTCTCTTGTCGCCCCCTCGATCTGGAAACTTGACGTGGAGACTCCCCAGATGAAATCCGGACGCAAGTTGGCTATCGAAGGAAGCTCCGATGTGTTCATGATTGAACCGCGTGATTTCTGATCGTCTCTGATTGGCAGCCCATGCAACCGGGGTGCGAGCCGCGCAATGTCCATAATCCGACCGAACGCGAAAACGATCTTGAGATATATCAAGAATTAGCGGCGGGCTGATGCAATAAATTGCCTGGCTATTTGGCCGGTGGGGTTTCAATTGAAAAGAACAAAATGGGGTGGCATCGCCGACGGTCGCTTCCATCGAAGCGGTTTTTTTCGCGTTGACGAACACGACGGCGTGTTTTGGCTGGTCGATCCCGACGGCGGGCGTTTCCTTTCCAAGGGCGTAAATACCGTCCGCTTCGATCAGGACCACGTCGGAAGCAGCAACCGCGTGCCATATGCCGACACGTGCCTGAAGAAATATGGCAGCCAGCACATCTGGCGGGCGTCGGTAGCCGACCGGCTGGCAAGCTGGAAGTTCAACACGCTCGGCTGCTGGTCGGATGAACTTGTCGCCACCGCAGGATCGTCGCTGCTGGCGATCGCACCCACTGCTGCACTCGGCGCCACGTTCCGGCTGCACCGGCGCGACCAGATATTTCCCGACGTGTTCGATCCCGCATTTTCCGCGCACATCCGGGAGAGCGCAAGTAATCATTGCACAAGGTGGCGCAACGAGGCCGGATTACTCGGCACATTCATTGACAACGAACTGTATTGGTCGCCCGATTGGCGGGGGGCCGACGAACTATTGACCCTGTTTCTGAACCTGCCGTCTCACCGTCCTGGCCGGGTCGCAGCGATGGCAAGGTTGCAGGAGCATTATCGGGAGTTTTCCCAGTTCAACGCAGTCTGGCGTACCCCGGCGCGATCATGGGAGCAACTCGGCTCCATTGGACGTATCGAAGCGCCGTTCTTCAGAATGCCGCCTGGCGGTTTGAACGACGCGCTTGAGACTAAAGCCAACCTCGCCAGTCCAGCCCGCGCGGCATTTTCCGCCGATTGCGATGCCTTTGTTGCGATCGTCGCCGAGCAATATTTCGCGCTGTGCGTCTCGGCCATCAAGGCTGTCGACCCCAACCATCTCGTGATTGGCTCCCGGTTCGGCTACCAGCCGCAGTCCGGGGTGATTGCAGCAGCCGGCCGCTACCTCGATGTGATCTCGTTCAATTGCTATCACCTCGACGCCAGTCCAGTTATCGATGCCTATGCAGAGGGCGGCAAGCCGTGCCTGATTTCCGAATTCTCCTTCCGCGGCGACGATTCAGGCCTGCCCAATACCAGCGGTGCCGGACCGCGGGTGGCAAGCCAGATCGAGCGCGCCCAGAGCTTCGAACGCTACGTCTCCGCTGCCCTGCGGAAGCCGTCGGTGGTCGGATATCACTGGTTCGAGCATGCCGATCAGCCGGCGGAGGGACGCTTCGACGGCGAGAATTCGAATTTCGGCACGGTGACGATCGAAGATAGCGTCTATGCGGAACTGACGGAAACGATGACCCGGGTCAATGCGGCGGCGGAGCAAATTCATGCGGAGGCCGCCCACGCCGAATAGTGGCCGTCACGCCTTGGTCCTCGTGGCACTGGCTTCGGCCTCGACGACCGCGGCCATGGTGCGAAACACGCTTGAGGGATTGACGCTGATCGAATCGATACCAAGCTGGGTCAGGTAGCGCGCGATCTCCGGGTAATTTGCGGGAGCCTCTCCACAAATGCCGACGTGACGTCCGTTACGCTTGGCGCCCGCTACAGCCAGCCTGAACATCTCCAGCATGCCCGGATCGCGTTCGTCGAAATCAAAGGCGACGATATCGGAATCCCGATCGACTCCGAGTGTAAGCTGGGTGAGATCATTGGAGCCGATGGAAAAGCCGTCGAACAGTTCCGAAAACGCGTCGATCTGGATGACGTTGTTCGGAATCTCGCACATCACATAGATCTCAAGCCCGCCTTCGCCGCGCTTGAGTCCGTTGGCCGCCATCGTCTCGATCACGCGTCGCCCTTCCGCGACGGTTCGGCAGAAGGGCACCATGATGCGCAAGTTGGAGAGACCCATTTCCTCGCGCACCCGGCGCAACGCCGCACACTCCAGCTTGAACCCCTCGGCATAGGCAGGGTGGCTGTAACGCGAAGCCCCCCGGAATCCCAGCATCGGATTCTCCTCCTTCGGCTCGAACGCCTCGCCGCCGAGCAGGCTGGCGTATTCGTTGGTCTTGAAGTCGGAAAGCCGGACAATCACCGGCTTGGGATAGAATGCCGCGGCAATCGTGCCGACGCCTTCCGCCAGCGTTTGAATGAAGAAATCGGAAGGACTCTTGAAGCCATTGACCAGGCGAGCGATGGCAGCCTTCGCTTTGGCCGAGGCGATCATCTGCGGCTTGAGAAGCGCCATCGGGTGGACGCCGATATGTTCGCTGATGATGAACTCCATGCGCGCGAGGCCGACCCCGGCCTGCGGTTGCATCGCCACCCGGAAAGCCATTTCAGGCGTGCCGACATTGACCATGATCGCGGTATGCGGCCGCCGGAGTTCGCTCACGGGCGTCCGGGTGACGTCGAAGGCGACCTTTCCCTGATAGACGTTTCCAATCTCGCCTTCGGCGCAGGAGATCGTGACGCTTGTCCCCGTCTTGAGCTTCTCTGTCGCATGCGTCGCACCCACGACGGCGGGGATGCCCAGTTCCCGAGCTACAATCGCCGCATGGCAGGTCCGGCCGCCTTTGTCGGTGATGACTCCGGCCGCGATCTTCATGACCGGCTCCCAATCCGGACTGGTCGCCGGCGCGACCAAAATCTCGCCTGGCTTGAACGCGGCGAGGTCTCGCGCCGTGGCAATCCGGCGCGTGCGTCCCGATGCGATCTTTTCCCCTACCGCGCGGCCGGTGACGATCGTGGTTCCGCTTTCCTTGAGATCGTAGGTCTCGTAGACGTCCGGCGAACGCTGCGAGGCAACCGTCTCGGGTCGCGCCTGAATGATGTAGAGCTTGCCGTCGGAGCCGTCCTTGGCCCATTCGATATCCATGGGCATGGCAGTGCCGGCGTGTTTCGAATAGTGCTCTTCGATGTGCACGGCAATGTCGGCCAGGCTCAACACTTCCGCATCGGAGATGCAGAACCTTTGCCGCTCGGCGCTTGGCACCGTTCGAACGAGTGTCGCGCGGCTGCCGCCGCCCTTGCCGTAAATCATGCGAATTTGCTTGCCACCGAGCCGCCGCCGCAGGACGCAGCGAAATCCTTGCTTCAGGGTCGGCTTGTGAACGTAGAACTCGTCAGGATCGACCTTGCCCTGGACGATGGTTTCGCCGAGGCCGTAACAGCCCGTGATGAAGACCACGTCGCGAAATCCGGATTCGGTGTCGAGCGTGAAGATGACGCCACTGGCGCCGATATCCGAGCGGACCATTCTCATCACGGCGACGGAGAGGGCGACCTTGAAGTGATCGAAGCCCTTGTCGAGGCGGTAGGAAATCGCGCGATCGGTGAAGATCGAGGCAAAGCAGCGCCGGCAGGCTTCGAACAAGTCTTTCGCGCCGCGCACGTTGAGGAAGCTGTCATGCTGGCCGGCAAAGCTCGCAGTCGGCAGATCTTCCGCCGTCGCTGAGCTTCGCACCGCAACGGCCACTCCGGTCCCGGCTTCCCGCTCCAGCTGCCGATAAGCCTCTACGATTTGTTCGCGGAGCAGCGGCGTGTCCATCGCCCTGTATATGATCTCGCGGGCTTTGGCGGCCTTGCTCGCAAGCTGCTTGATCTTGCGCTTGTCGAGACCGTCCAGAAGCCGGTGAAGTTCGTCCGCGACATCGCCCTGCGACAGCGCATCGCGATAAGCGTCTGCCGTAATGGCAAAACCATTGGGGACGGCAACCCCTTGTGACGACAAAACGGAATACAATTCGCCAAGCGACGCGGTCTTGCCGCCGACAAGCCCGACGTCGTTCAATCCGAGTTCGAGGAATGATCTGATGTATTTTGCCATTTAACCAGTAAATCAGTCTGGATTTGGCCGGTATTGATGAAGGTCAATCCTTTCGCTCGTTCGTAGCGGAGTGCCCGATGGGGTCGTGAAGGCCAAAATTTGGCCGTGAACCAGGTAGTCCTTCGGGGTATCGCGAAGGTGGAGAAGAATTGCACTTGACGCACATCAATCGATGGTGCGGGGCACCATGGTAATTGACAACATCGGCGATTGATCGCTGGAAAGCTGCGGAGATGCGCAAATGCCTATGCAAAGCAATATCCACTTCTACGTAAACTGGGCCAAAGAGCGGCTCGATGAAATGGACGCCACGCTGACGTCATTTGAGAGCAAGGTCGCTGAAGTGCAAGCCGACGCGCGCGACAGGGCAGACAAGGTTCTTTCGGTGTTGCGCGAAAAACGCGATGAGTTTCGGAACGTCGTCAAGAAACAGGCGGAAGCGAATGAGGCTGCCTGGACCACGGCCCAGGCGCAATTGGAGAATGAGTGGGGTTCCTTCGAGACCGAAGCAAAGAAGTATGTCGAGAGCTTCGTCAAGCAGGCCGAGCAACAGCAGGAAACGTTTAAACTCCAGGCCGCCGCCCAACTGAACGCCTGGCGCGAAGCCGCTGACAAACTTGGCTCGGCTGCCAACGAATTCGCTGCTGAACGTCGGAACGAAATCGACGCGGCGCTGAAACGTATGAACGCCGACGCCGTCGCAGCGGAAGCAAAGCTCCTGAAGCTGGGTGAAGCGGGAACCCAGTCCTGGTCCGTACTGACGGCCGCTTTAACGGAAACCCGGGCTACTTTCGATCGCGCCAATCAGGCGCTGCGGGAGCAGTTCAAGCGATCTGCCTGATCAAGACAGCTGGCCGTTCCAGCCTGACGGTCCTTGGCGGGATTAGTCGCGGTGGCGAAAGGCGCCACTGCGTTACGATGTAGGATAGATCCGTGCGGTTGGCCAATCGAGAGCCATATTACAGGATCGCAGCGGCGATGGTCGCATGGCTCTGCCTTGGCACGCACGTCAGGATCGCGAACGCTCAAGCAAATAATCCGCCTGCAATCGTCGAGGTATGTCAGCCCTGTCATGGTGTGGATGGCACCGGGGGCGATGTTGAAAAGCCAAATCTCGCCGGACAAAAGAGCATCTATATTCGCGAGCAACTTTTGGCCTTCCGGTCAGGCAAGCGCAAACACCCCGACATGAAATCGATCGCCCGGGACTTGTCGGACCGAGAGATCGATCAACTGGTGATTTATTATTCGACTTTGTCGCCCAACTGACACCGTTCCGATGGAGCGAGCGCTCATGGCCACGTGCGGCCTGTCTTGAGCGAAGCATGGTTGATGCTCGGCTTTCCCGTGATCACTCGTAGCGTAACGCTTCGATTGGATCGAGGCGGGCGGCTTTCCGTGCGGGGTAGTAGCCGAAGAAGATGCCAACGGCTGCCGAGAACAGGAACCCGCCAGCAATGGCAGCGAGCGATATCGGCGCCGGCCAGCCGGTGAGGGCAGAGATGGCGAGGGAGAGTGTCGCGCCGACGATAATTCCCACGATGCCGCCGCTGACGCTGATAAATATTGCCTCGGCGAGGAACTGCAGCAGGACATGCAGCCTTCGCGCACCGATCGCCATCCGTAACCCGATCTCCCGCGTCCGTTCGGTCACGGAGACGAGCAGAATGTTCATGATGCCGATGCCGCCGACCACAAGCGATATCGACGCCACGGCAGCCAACAAAAGCGCCATGATGCGGCTGCTGCCCTCGGCAGTCTCCGCGATCTGGCTAAGATTTCGCACGGAAAAATCGTTGACACTGCCCGGCCTGATGCGGTGACGGCGTGCCAGGATTTCAGTCGCCTGGCTGATCGCGGTCTGGATACTGGGCTGATCTACCGCCTGCACATAAATCTGGTTCACGAACCCGATCATGCGCGGTTGAAGGCCGTAGGGGTTTGGCGGCGTCGGATAAATCCAGTTGATGGACGTTTGCTGCTGGCTCGGGGACGCAACGCCGAGAATTTTGCGCTCGGCCGTTGAGAAAGGAACCATGATCAGATCATCCTGGTCCTGTCCAAAGGATGTCTGTCCCTTGGTATCGAGGATTCCGACCACCCGCAACGAAACGCCCCTCGCTTGCACCATGGCGCCGATCGGATTCTGAAAAGTGCCGAACAATTGCCGGCGCACGGTCTCGCCGAGGACCGCGACAAGTGCCGCGCTTCGCTCATCCTCCGGCGTGATGGCCCGCCCGGCTGCGATCTGCCAGTTCGTCATCGGCGGGTAGTTGGAACTTACGCCTTGAATGCCGGTGGTCCAGTTCTGGTTTGAAAACCGAATCTGCCCGGACTGGCGGATGAGATAACTCACCTCACCAGCGGCAGGCGCCTCCCGTCGGATCGCATGGACATCGGCGACGGTCAGCGTCGAGGCGCTTCCGGACCCACCGCGGGCGCCCCCGCTGGTAGCGGCGCCGGGCAGTATGACAACGAGGTTGGTTCCCAGCCTTGCGATCTCCTTGCGGACCGCCTCGTTGGCCCCTTGGCCGACGGACACCATGACGATCAAGGCGGCGACGCCGATGAAGACGCCGAGCATCGTCAGCGCCGAGCGCATCTTGTTGCGCCAGATTGCCTCTGCCGCCGCGGTCATCACCATCCAGGCAAACGGCCATGAGGCGCCCGACAGTCCGACGTGGAGCAGATGCGCTGCAGGTTTGGAGAGAGAGGCGGGGTCGCCCGTTGTCGGGGTTGCAGGGATTGCGGTCCGTGGCGCCCGGTCGCGCGCGGTGTTTTTCACATCCGAGATAATCTGACCGTCGCGCATGGTCAGCACGCGATCGGCAAAGGCCGCAATATCAGGCTCGTGCGTAACCACGATGATGGTGACGCCTTGTTGCCGATTGAGCGAGCTGAGCGTCTGCATAATCTCGGTTCGAATTTCGGGTATCGAGATTGCCGGTCGGCTCGTCCGCCAGCAACAGGCTCGGCTGGTTGATCAGGGCGCGGGCGATCGCGACCCGCTGCTGCTGTCCGCCCGACAACTGGCCCGGCGTGTTGCGTTCACGGTCGCGTAGCCCGAGCTTGTCCAGAACCGCGCGTGCCCGATCGAAGCGTACGCGGGCATGGCCCTGACCGGACATCGCGTACAGAAGGGGCAAGGCAACATTGTCGATCGCACTGGTGCGCGGCAGCAGATTGAAGCTCTGGAATACGAATCCAAGCCGCTCGCTTCGCAGGCCGGCGAGTTCCGGTTCGGCAAGCTGCGCCACCTCGATGCCATCGAACCAGTAACGACCGCTTGTCGGCCGGTCGAGGCAGCCAAGGACCGACATCAGCGTCGACTTGCCGGACCCCGACGCGCCCATGATGGCGATGAACTCGCCGTGTTCGACGGTCAGGCTGACGTCCCGGAGCGCAAAAACGTCGATGTCGCCGACATGATATGTCCGCGACACGTGCTCAATTCTGATGACCGGCTCCGTCATGTATCTTCGATCGCTGCTTCGTGCTGCATAATTAGAGTCGCGGTCGCGGCACCCCGGAGCGCCCGGTCGCCGCATTCTGCTGTTCGGCAATGATTACCTTGTCGTCGACCTTCAGATCGCCCTGGACAATTTCCGTGAACTCGTCGTTGTCGAGCCCGCCCGTCACCTGAACCGGCGTCGGTGTTCCATCGCGAAGCACCCAGACCCGTGGTTGCTTGGTTTCGTGAAGGACGGTTCCGGTCGGTACATAGCGCAAGGCCTGATTCGGAACGCGGAGCACCGCACTGCGCTGATCGACGATGATCCGGGTTGCGGCCGTCAGGCCCGGCTTGAGCGCCAGATCGGAGTTGTCGACGCTGACGACGACATCGTAGGTGACGACGTTTTGTACCGTTTGTGGGGACTGGCGGACCTGAGTGACCCGGCCCTCGAAGGCGCGCCCGGAATATGCATCGACGGTAAATGTCGCCATGTTGCCGTTCCTGATACCGCCGATGTCGCTCTCGCTGACATTGGCGTCGACCTGCATCTTGGTAAGATCAGTCGCGATCAGGAACAGGGTAGGGGTCTGGAAGCTCGCCGCAACGGTCTGCCCCATGGTCACGTTGCGCGAGACAACGGTGCCATCGACCGGCGAGATAATGTTGGTGTAGTCGAGATTGACCTGCGCCGCGTCGAGCACCGCCTGGCGCTGCTGAATGGTGGCTTCGTCGAACGTGATTTGCGCCAGAGCCTGATCGTACACGCTTTTCGCGTTGTCGTAGGCATCTCTCGACACGGCGTTGGTCTGGACGAGGGTTGCGTGGCGTTCCAGCGTGAGCTTGGCATAGACCAGCGATGCTTTGTCCTTCTCGAGCTGCGCTTTCGCGACGGCGAGGTTCGCCTTTCCCTGATCGACCATGCTCTGATACGGGCGCGGATCGATCCTGGCGCAGGACTGGCCGCGCTTGACCTGCGTATTGTAATCGCAGCTCAATTCCTGGATGACCCCGGATACATAGGTCCCGACAATAATCGTGAGTTCGGGGTTGACGGTTCCTGTTGCGCTAATGCTGCGGGCGATTGGCCCAATCGTGACGGGCGCGGTCGCATAGCGAATTCCCGAACCGCTGCCAACGGACCACCAGACGGAAATGGCCGCAACGGCAAGCATAAGTGCCACCACGGCACCGATAGCCCAGTACCGGGCCGTTCCGCGTTTCTGCGCCGCCGGCTCCTGAACCGCGCGCTCGGCCGCCGGGAAAGGTACAATTTGCGGCGCGTCCTTGCTGCCGGTTTCGCCAGGGCCCGATTGCTTGTTCATCTTGCCTAAACCTCACGGGAACAATTTTTAAATTTAGCCCGCTGGCGACCGAGGCAGTTGATCAGCATCAATTTGATCGTGTCCGAAAGCTACAGTCTTCAGTGTCCCTGCGGCACAGGACGCGCCATCATACCAATTCCGGCCAGACGACGGTCCATCTCAAGCAGGAAGCCCGCTACGCGCTCCATCGCGTTCTTGCGGCCGAGAAGGCGACAAATGACGATACGGCCCCTAACCAATCGTACCAGCTCTGAAGTGCAATCGGACGAGGCCGATGCAGGTCAGCGCGGGCGTTAGCCGCTGGTCCCGAAAAGCAATGCAGTTAAGGTTGGTCGGTGCCGGTGAAATTATCACCCGGCGACAAGGCCGCGACAATCGCCGCTTGAATAGCCTTGTCCTGTGACGTTACGGCACGGGTCAGCGACATCAGGCGCCGGCGGGTTTCATAGAGCTGATCGAGCAGGGACAGCATCACCGGGAGCGCGCCGCTATCAATCTCGAGCTCGTACGTCAGGGTGCAGATGAGGCGGATCCGGGCACATTCCATGTCCGAGAACGACAAACCTGCGTCCCGCTCTGCAATGACCAGTTCGTCGCGGATCCAGCCTTCAAGGTCGCTGCGTTGCAGCGAGGGTATGGTCGCCAGCAGGTCATCGATTGCTATCATTGCTCCATCTCCCTGCGTGGATGTTGCTCGTTTTTCGGCTGCCATGCCTCCAGAAACTCGAGCAGTTCGGGTTCTTCGGCTGTCGGCAGCACCACCTTGAGGGTGATCAGTTGATGCCCGCGCTGTCCGGTTTTGCGGTTGCGAATGCCTCGTTCGCGCAGCCGCAAGGTGGTGCCCGAATTCGATCCCTTCGGGACGGTCACCGTCACCGGTTGACCTATTGTCGGCACCTGGATCCGGTCGCCGAGCATGGCTTCCCTCAGGGTCACTGGAACCTCGACATGGATGTTGTCGTCCTTGCGGCGAAAGAACGGATGCGGCTGGATGTGCAGCTCGACATAGGCATCGCCTGGCGGCGCTCCGCCATAGCCGGGCATTCCCTGTTCTTTCAGCCGCAGCATCTGGCGGTCCTCGGCGCCTTCGGGAACGGTTACCTGCAAGGTCTTGCCTTCGGGCAAGGTGATGGTGTGGGTGGCGCCATTGGCAGCGTCCAGGAAGGCCACAGGAAGCTCGTAGCTCACGTCCTGGCCGCGCGCTCGAAACGTCCTCTGCTGCCCTCTGCCGGCAAATGCCTTTGCCAGGAATTCTTCCAGCTCCTCGTTGCTGTCGAAACCGTCCTGCGCCGCATGCGAGGTCGTAGGCGGGCCCGTCGGCGAAGTCGCGATAGAATCGCTCCTGCGGCCGCTCTGCGCCGCTGGCGTCGATCTCACCCGCATCAAACTTCCGCCGCTTCTCCTTGTCCTTGAGCAGATCGTTGGCAGCCGAGATGTCCTTGAATTTTGCCTCCGCCTCCTTGTCGCCGGGGTGGAGATCGGGATGAAATTTGCGCGCCAGCTTCTTGAATGCGTCCTTGATCTCCTTGTCGGTCGCAGATCGGGTTACGCCGAGCGTCTCGTAAGGGTCTTTCATTCTTCCGATCCCTTCAAATCAGCTCGCGCGCGATCAATTTGATCCAGCGCAAGCAGCAGCGATGCGACGCGATTGGCGGAGGAGGCCCATTCCGCAAGGCGTGCATAATTGTCGGTGAACCAATTGAACGCGCTCGTCACGATGACGAAGGCGGCTGCGGCCTGAACCACTTCCCCAAGGCTCATCGCACCTGCAAGATATTTGGGGGTACACAGCAGCAAGCCGATGACCGGTGTAATCAGGACGCTGGCGTGCGTGATCAGTGTCAACCGCATCAGCTGCCAACAATAGGTTAGCCAA
The DNA here is from genome assembly GCA_963840465.1 of uncultured Alphaproteobacteria bacterium. GTDB lineage: Bacteria > Pseudomonadota > Alphaproteobacteria > Rhizobiales > Xanthobacteraceae > Bradyrhizobium. The sequence goes on from CAWIZF010000040.1 coordinate 196,524, forward strand.
ATGGCGATCACCGCCTTCAAGGCCGAGCCAACAGCCTGGCGACCGTCCTTCTTGTCATCCTCGAGCGCGGTACCTTCACCGGTTTCGCGCAGGTGGGTCCCGATCGATCTCAGTTCGGCTTCGCTTCGTTTGTTTTCCTCCAGCACGTGGACCAGGTGCCGGGCAATCAGAAAGGTGGCGGCCGAAAGCAGGATGGAATAGACGACAACCGACATGACAAGGTAGCCGGGAATATTGAACGCAAGGCCATTGAAGCTTATGACCAGGCCGTCTCCAACGGACCAGAGCACGCCGATAAACGTAATCGCCGTGAGGAATGACGAGAACAGCCCGATCGTAAGGTCAATGGGAAGATCTGTCGCGATCCTCACGTCCTCGGCGATCCGAAACTCGGGAGTTTGATGATCCCCGGGCACGAATCTCAGCCGGACATAGCGATCATTTTCCAGCCAATAATCGTAGAGATGGTTGCTCAGCCACTCGCGCCATGTGCGCTGCATGGTCATCCGGCACCAGACCGAAACGATGGCGAGGAAGATGCTGGCGGCGGCCAACGGCACGAACCGCAGCGCCTGCGTCCCAGAGATCCGCCGCATCCCTGCGGCCGATTGCATCGAAGAAATCGCGATTCCAGAAATTCAGCCCGTATTGCGTCCATAGCTGCAGGAGCACCGTGGCGATCAGCAGGACGACCAGTAGCCATGCGCGCCAGGCGGAACGGCCTTTCCAGAAGCCGGAAGCACTTTGCCAGAAGCGAGAGAGCAGCTGCCCTTCGTCCGGAGCGACGTAGGCCTGATCTGGCATTTCGTTTCGTGTTGATAGCGGCGGTGCCTGCTGAGTGGACGGTACGATACCACTAGTGGACATTTGGCCAACCTACTTCAAAAAGGCGACCGCCATCATGGCAATGCAGGTCGCAAATCCGGCCGCCGGGACGAGAGCCGGGATGGTTACATGCGGCATCTTGGATTGGACACCCGATAGCGAAGCCGCAGTAATGATAGATTGACCAGCGCAAAGACTTCAAGTGTTGCCAGAGAGGTGCCTTTGAGAAAATCCAGCCATGCGAACACCTGGACACGACAGATGGGCAATCTGGGCGAGAGATCAAAATCTGCGCGACGCCTTATTCCAGCGACTTCAGAAAGTTGATGAAATCGCCGACCTGACCGGGATCCAGCCGAAACTCCGGCATCCTTGGGTGGCCCGTCGACAACCCTTCGCCCAGTGCGTCCTCCAGCGTTTCGATCGGATATCGCTTGTGAAGAGTTCGAAATGGGGGCGCGTCGGTGCGAGGACTTCGGGTCGTTCTGTCGATCGAATGACACCGCGAACAATTGGTTTGCGCAAAGGCCTTGCCGCGCCGGACGCTTTGCTTCGTCGGCAAGTGCGGGAAAGCTCGTGGCGATGTTGGAAATAATGAATATTGAAAGAATATGTGGCGTGAATGCGCGTCGCTGCGTGCTCATCTGAATGGTTCTTTCAACCTGCGGAAACAACTATCATCCCATTCGTTCCGGTCTCGTTTGATGCAGATCAAGCTCGAATAATTCCGCTCCGACCGGCGGGTCGTGCTTGATCTGCGTCAATGGCAGGGCGTCCAACAAGAATAGCCTTTGGTTTAAAAGTGGAGGCTTGAATGCGCGCGCATCAAATCATGACCCGCAAGGTGATCACGGTGAAAGCCGATACATCAATACGGGACGCTGCAAATCTGATGCTGAAAAACCATATCAGCGGACTTCCCGTGGTTGACGAGGCTGGCAGGTTGATCGGCATTGTCTCGGAAGGTGACTTTCTTTGCCGCAGTGAAATCGGCACGCAAACACCGCGCATCAGATGGCTCGACTATCTCATGGGTCCCGGGAAATCGGCCGTCGATTTCGTACGTGAGCACGGTCGCAAGGTCGGCGAGATCATGACGCAGGACGATCTCTGCACCGTGACCGAGGACACGCCGCTCGAGGAATTGGTGCGAGTGATGGAGCGGAACAACGTCAAGCGCGTGCCTGTTGTGCGCGAAACGGCCCTGGTCGGAATTGTAACGCGGACTGACCTGCTCCGTGCCGTCGCAAGCCTTGCGCGAGACATTCCGGATCCGACTGCCGACGACGACCACATCCGCAGCCGCGTGATCGCATCCATTGAGAAGAATGAATGGCAGCCGCCGCAGCTTGGTGTCACCGTGCGCGACGGGATCGTGCATTTGAGCGGCATGATCACGGATGAGCGCTCTCGACAGGCGACCATCGTCGCCGCTGAAAATGTCGACGGTGTCAAGTTGGTCCACGATCACCTCTATCTGTTCGACGCGACGTCCGGGCTTTGGTTCCGGTCTCCGGAAGATGAGGAATGGGCAAAGGCTGGATAGCGGTGCTGGCCTGCCGATGCTCCGGTGGCGTCTTGGGACACCCAGCTGCATCGATCGGCCGTCTCGATGATGCGTTCTGACTGGGCTGTCGCGACGCGGTCTCGCTCATCGTTTCCAGACGATCCAGAAATGGTCGTTGGCTAGCCAGAATCTTCTGCCGGGCGAGGGGAAGCGCGAATCATGCGGCGCGGTCAATCTCGGGAAAGTGTATGAGCCTGCGTTTGGCCAACGGCCTTCGCCTCATTCCGCAGCGGCGGTAGCAGTGCCGCCTGTTCCCTCCAGAACGGCAGCGATCGCATCATCCACCTGCTCAAGCCAGACGAATTCCAGCCTGTCGCGGGCTCCCTGCGGTATCTCGTCAAAGTCACGCCGATTGCGCGCCGGCAGCATGACGCGGGTCAAACCTGCCGCCGCCGCGGCGACGACCTTCTCCTTGATGCCGCCAACCGGAAGCACCAGGCCCCGCAGCGAAATCTCGCCGGTCATGGCGGTGTCGCTCCTGACGGTGCGGTTCATGAGCAAAGACGCGAGTGCGGTGAACATTGCGACACCCGCGCTCGGACCGTCCTTCGGCGTGGCGCCTGCGGGGACATGGACGTGAATGTCGCTCTTTTCGAACAACGACGGATCGATGCCAAGTTGAGCGGCGCGGCTCTTCACCAGGGTCAGGGCGGCCTGCGCGCTTTCGCGCATCACTTCGCCGAGCTGGCCGGTCAGGATCAGCGTTCCCTTTCCGGGCGTGCGCGTGGCTTCAATAAAAAGAATGTCGCCGCCAACCGGCGTCCAGGCGAGGCCGGTTGCCACCCCGGGAACACTGGTGCGCATGGCGATCTCGTTTTCGAAGCGGGGCTGGCCGAGGATCGCGCCGATGTCCTTTGTCGAGAGAACAACCCGGTCTGTGTTGCCTTCGGCGATCCGGACGGCTGCGTTGCGGAAAAGCTTGCCAATCTCCCGTTCCAGATTTCGAACGCCTGCTTCGCGGGTATACCCTTTGATGGTGAGCCTTAGCGCCTCCACATCGATTTCAACCTGCCCGGCCTTCAGACCGTTGGCCTCGAGTTGGCGGCGGACCAGATAGCGCCGCGCGATCTCCAGCTTTTCATCCTCGGTGTAGCCGGCGAGACTGATGATCTCCATCCGGTCCAGCAACGGGCCAGGGACCGTGTCGAGCATGTTGGCAGTGGCGATGAACACGACCCTGGAGAGGTCGAATGGCACCCCAAGGTAGTTGTCACGGAAAGTTCCGTTCTGCTCGGGATCGAGTACCTCAAGCATTGCCGCCGAAGGATCGCCCTGAATTCCGCGCCCCATCTTGTCGATCTCATCGAGCATCATCACGCAGTTGCGGGATCCGGCTTTCTTGATCGCCTGGATGATGTTGCCGGGCAGCGCGCCGATATAGGTGCGCCGGTGGCCACGGATCTCCGCTTCGTCATGCACGCCACCCAGGCTGACCCGAACGAATGCTCGTCCCATCGCGCGCGCAATGGATTGGCCCAACGACGTCTTGCCAACCCCCGGCGGGCCGACGAAGCAAAGAATGGGCGCCTTGCCTTGCGGCGCAAGCTTTCGGACCGCAAGATATTCGATGATCCGGATTTTGATCTTCTCCAGACCGTAGTGATCCTCATCGAGGATTCGCCTCGCCTCGGCAATGTCGATTGGCTTCTCTTCGGGCAGGCTCCAGGGCAGTTCGATCAGCCAATCGAGGTAGCTTCGGACCATACCCGCCTCGGCGGCCGCCTCCGGCATGCGCTCATAGCGGCGAACTTCCTTTCGCGCCTGGCTTTCAGCCTCGGGCGGCATGCCTGCCTTGGCGATGGCCTCGTTCAGATCCGCCACCTCCTGCGCCTTGCCGTCTCCCTCCCCAAGCTGGCGCTGAATGGTCGCCATCTGCTCGCGAAGGATCGCTTCCCGCTGACGCTCGTCAAAGGTTGCCTTTGTCTGCTGTCCTATCTCATGGCTGAGGCGAAGCACCTCGATGCGCTCGGCCAGATGGCGCGAAACCTTGTCCATACGCAGCGCGAGATCGATTGTCTCGAGGATTTCCTGCTTCTCCTGCGGCTTGATATCCATGTAGGACGTCGCGAGGTCGGCCAGGTTTGACGGTGAGGTGGTGCCTTGCAGTACGGCGATCAATTCCTGCGGAGCCTGTGGAAGCAGTTCTGCGGCCTCAATAGCCTGCCGCTGCAGGTTGAGGAAGCGGGCCTCGATTTCCGGCGACGCCGTTGTGGGCTCCGGAATGTGAAGAACGCGCGCCGCCAGAAACGGAGTGCCCGGAAGATAGTCGAGTACCCGCATGCGCTGTACTCCCTGACAGACGAGGTGATGACTTTCATCGGGCCCGGTGATGTAGCGCACGATATTGGCGACAGTGCCGACGCGGTATAGATCGTCAGGTCCCGGCTCGCTCGCCTCCGCATCGCGCTGAAGCAGGAGGCCGATTTGCCGCTGTTCGCGAACCGCCTGCTGGGCCGCAGCGATCGATTTAGGCCGTCCTATGCTGATCGGAATGACAACACCCGGAAACAGGACGGTGTTGCGCACGGGCACGATGATCAGTGCGTCTGCAGGAATCGAAGCCGATTCATTTGGAGCCGAAGCAGATGCGGCTGTGTCATTGACTGACGACATGGCTTTTTCTCAACTGGACTTGGCGAGGCGCAAGCCGACGCAACCGTTGGCGGCGAAGCGGGTTATGGCATAGCGGCCGGGCGGTAGCGGGATGCGACGCTGGAACCGGCCTTGCGGCAGCTCGAGGCGGAGAATGCGGGCATCCCGGAGTTCCGCGGGCAAGGCGCGGCGTCCGCCAATTACGAGGCATCCCTTGTCAAGGATCGCTTCGACTTCATTGGGATCGACGCCGGGTAGCGCGATGAAGATCAGTATCTCCCGGTCCGTCTCCAGCACGTCAATCGGCGGCTCCCAGATCGGCTCGCGTGTCTCGGTCGGCGGCTGCAGATTCAGAAATTGCTGGTGCAGGCGCTCCGCGCGGGCGAGCGTCTGGATGGCATCGGAGAGCATCCAGTTGATGGGGTCCTTTGGCGGCATTGTGCGTCTCCGTCCCGACGATCGGGCTTGAAGTCTTAGGTTTTCTTGACCCGGCTCCAGCCCTTGAACCGAGGCCGTTAATTCACCATTGCGGTCATTGGTAACGCAAATGGGATAACCGCGGTTTTCACAAACAGGCGACTGCGTCAGTGTCACTGCCCTGATCTGGCGGTGCTACTTCTCTCATGGATCGTTACTTCTCGTTAGTAGCTGCGTCAGAGAAGCTGACGTGCAATCCAGTGGTCGCCGGATTTCCTGTATTTGTGCTTCACGGCTGCCCAGGCGACGCTATGGGCGATCCGTTCGCGCTGTTCGGGACCTCGCGCCTGGTATTCGGTCCAGGCATTATTGAAGGCGGCTGCGTAGATTTCCTGCGCGTGCGCTGGCAGATGTGCCCGAACCGGGGCAGGAAGATCTTCAATCGATGGATATGGCAAGTGCTGTTCCTCCGCCAGGACGGACGCCGAGCATCATAAAGCTGCCCGATGAAGCCAAATTGATCCAGAACAAGCCGGGAGGCCTGAAGCCAACTAGAGAGGTGGGAAGCGTCGTTGAGGCGAATTCGGAAAATGACATGGCTCCCGATCAAGCATCGCGAAAACAGAAAATCGGAATTGCCGTTTTGACTGCTGCTGCCCTCGGTTCCCTTGTCCTGCAATGGATGTGGGCCTCCTACAGCGAGATCGATACAATTCCCTTCAGTCAGTTCGAACAGCTGGTGGCCGCGGGCAGTGTCGCCGAGGTGGCCGTCAGTTCAGGATACGATCCAGGGCAAGCTGAAGGACAAGCTGCCGAGCGGAAAATCGGCGTTCATAACTGCCCGCGTCGATGCGGCGCTCGCCGAAAAATTGCTGGCGAAAGGCGTGATCGTGACGGGTGTGCCGTCGGGCGGGCTGCTTCAGAGCATTCTGTTATGGATCATGCCTGCACTGATGTTCTATCTGGTTTGGGTTTTCATGAGCCGCCGCGTCTGGAGGTCAGCAAGGCTTCGGCGGATTGATGTCGATCGGCAAGTCGCGAGCCAAGGTCTATGTCGAAAAGGACACTAAAGTCACATTTGCCGACGTTGCCGGCGTCGATGAAGCAAAGTTCGAGCTGCAGGAGGTCGTGTCCTTTCTCAAGGACCCCAAGAGCTACGGACGGCTCGGAGCTCATGTTCCCAAAGGGATCCTGCTGGTAGGCCCGCCGGGCACCGGCAAGACCCTGCTCGCCCGAGCCGTGGCGGGCGAAGCCGGCGTCGCATTCTTTTCCATTTCCGGCTCGGAATTCGTTGAAATGTTCGTTGGAGTTGGGGCAGCCCGGGTTCGCGACCTGTTCGAGCAGGCGCGCAACGCGGCGCCTTGCATCATTTTTATCGACGAACTCGATGCGCTTGGACGCAGCCGGACTGCCGGCGCGTTCGGCGGCTACGACGAGAAGGAGCAGACGTTGAATCAGCTGCTCGCCGAACTTGACGGCTTCGATCCCCGGGTCGGCGTGATATTGCTGGCGGCCACCAACCGGCCGGAAATTCTCGATCCCGCGTTGCTGCGCGCAGGGCGGTTCGATCGCCAGGTGCTGGTGGATCGACCGGACAGGAATGGTCGTGTCGCCATTCTCAAGGTGCACATCAGCAAGGTCCGCATCGGGAACGACGTCGATCTCGACAAGATTGCAGGTCTCACCACCGGCTTCACCGGCGCCGACATCGCCAATCTGATCAATGAGGCCGCCATCGCCGCAACCAGACGCAAGGCCGACAATGTCAGTTTCGATGATTTTACGGTTGCCATCGAGCGGATCGTCGCCGGAATCGAAAAGAAGAGCAGGGTGCTCAACAAGGAAGAGCGCCGGAGGGTCGCCTATCATGAGATGGGCCATGCCCTGGTCGCTGCAAGTCTTCCCGGCGTCGATCCCGTTCAGAAAGTATCCATCATCCCGCGCGGCGTTGGTGCGCTCGGCTATACGATGCAACGGCCGACGGAGGATCGGTTTCTGCTTTCCGCCAGCGACCTGAAAAACCGGATCGCTGTGTTGATGGGAGGCCGCGCCTCCGAACGGTTGATCTTCGATGGTGACGTGTCGACGGGCGCCGCCGACGACCTGCAGCGGGCGACGGAGATCGCGGTCGAGATGGTGACAAAATACGGTATGGATCCCGGGCTCGGCCAGCGAACCTACGCATCCCGGCCGCAGCCGTTTTTGCCCGCGACGCAGGACATGGTGGTCAGCGCAGCGGAAGCGACCGGGCGCGAAATTGACCTTGCCGTGCGCCAGTTGGTCGAAGCCGGAGATGCCTGCGCCCGGCAGATTCTGGAGAAGCGTCGGGCGGATCTCGAGGCCGGGGTCGAGCTTCTGATCGCGCACGAATCCCTGACCGCAGAGCAATTCGCCCCGTTGCGCTCCCAGGGCGCCGCCGGCAGTGGACAGGTAGCGGCCTGAGGAGCGGGCGGCCAAGGTCAGTAGACGAACGGTGTGCTGACGGCGAGGTGGTCATTGACCATCGTGACTCCCGGAACAGCCTCGGCAATCACGCGGATCGCTTGCCGCTCCTCGCCGGAATCGGCATAGCCCCAGAGATCGACAATTCCGTTGGTTACCGTCACGCTCAAATTATGGGCGTGCGCCCAGGAATGCTTTTTCAGTTCGCCAAGCAACTGCTGTCGAATGGTCGAATCGGGAAGGGTCACCTCGAGCTTTGGCCGGGCGCTGGCGACGGCCTGGATCAGGTTGGCGCGGCTGACGATGCCGACGAGATTACTGTCCTTGTCGACAATCGGAACGTGCTTGATCCGGCGCTCCTCGAGCAAGGTGGCAATTTCATGTAGTGGGGTTTCCGGGGCGGCTGTCACAACGTCGGAGGTCATGACATCCTGAACCTTTGCGGCGTGCGATTTGACGTAATCCGCCGCGATCGTCGCGTCATCGGTGAGGAAATGCAGCCACCACGAATAGGCCCGTTCAGTTCCGGCTTCCGCGCGATGCATCAAATCGCCTTCAGTTACAATGCCGACCACCTTGTCGGCAGTGTCGACCACGGGAACCGCACTTATGCGTTCCTTGAGCAAGATGCTCGCTACTTCTCGAACAGTTGCATTCTTCCCGACGGTAATGACGGGGGACACCATCACGTCGCGCGCTTGCATGACTGGAACTCCTTGTTGGTCTGACAACATCCATCTTGGGAGTTGCGCCGGATTCGGAATTGATCCTCATCAAGCGGCGCACTCGCAAGTGTCGATGAACCAGCGCAATGCCGCTTCTTCCACGGGCTCCGTCGTGGACGGCCCGCCGGCCGTTTTCCATGAGCCCGATATGCCGGGCTTGCCCTTGATCTCGGTCAAACTGTGCGGGGAGCGATGTGAATATCTTTCCCAAAAGGATGATGCATATGCTTGGCGGGACTGCGCGGAGCTGCTGTCATGGAGAATCCGGCGAAGGAAGTGCCATCCGGTGAACCAATCTCGTTTCCATCGCTCCGTAAGGAGATGGTCGCGCGAGATATTGCTGCGCGCGGCGTGCGCGACGAGTTGGTACTTGATGCGATGCGCAAGGTACCGCGCGAGTTGTTTCTGCCGCAAAAACTTCGTGAATTTGCCTACGACGATACCCCGCTCCCGATCGCCGGTGAGCAGACTATTTCTCAGCCCTATATCGTCGCCTTCATGGCTGAGGCCTTGAGGCTCAAGGGCGGCGAAAGGGTCCTCGAGATCGGTGCCGGATCCGGCTACGCCGCCGCCGTGCTCTCGGAGATAGCAGCCAACGTCTACACGGTCGAACGGCTCGGGCCCCTTGCCGAAAAGGCTGCGGCACTGCTTTCCGATCTCGGCTATGATAATATTCATGTGCTTCACGGTGACGGCACGAAGGGGTGGCCGGAGCATTCCCCTTACGACGCCATTGTCGTGGCCGCCGGTGGGCCTCAGGTTCCGGAGTTGCTCAAGGAGCAGTTGAAGGTCGGCGGCCGCCTTGTGATTCCCGTGGGGGCGGATCAGCGGAGCCAGGAACTCGTTCGGATCACCCGGGTTTCGGCCGATGATTATCGCAGCGAAGATATCGCCGATGTTCGCTTCGTTCCATTGATCGGGCAGGAGGGGTGGGCCTCCACGGCAGATGGTCGCACACAGGCGCGCCGGAAGCCGCGTCCGGCTTCTTCGGACGAGGAAGCTTTGGTCCGCGCCCTTGCGGATGCTGCGGAGTCATTTTCGTCGATCGGAGCCGCGGATCTCGATCCGCTAATGGAAAGAATTGGGTCAGCACGGGTCGTGCTGCTTGGTGAAGCGACCCACGGCACCTCCGAATTCTACCGGATGCGCGAACGCATTACCCGCGACCTCATCGTCAAGAAGGGGTTCAGTTTCGTGGCGGTCGAAGCGGACTGGCCCGATGCCGCGCGGGTCGATCATTACGTCCGGCATTTTCAGTATCCACCATCCGAGTGGACCGCATTCGCCCGATTTCCCACCTGGATGTGGCGAAACACCGAGGTGCGCGATTTCGTAAGCTGGCTGCGCAAGCACAATGGCACCGTCGAACGGAATGAGCGGATAGCGTTTCACGGCCTTGACCTCTATAGCCTCTATGACTCGATCCGGTCAGTCCTGAACTACCTCGATGAGGTCGACCCGGAGTCGGCGAAGGTCGCTCGCGAGCGCTATGGTTGCCTGACGCCGTGGCAGCGCGACCCCGCCACCTACGGCCATGCCGCGCTGACCGGATCCTATCCGACATGCGAATCCGATGTGGCGCATGCTCTCACCGATCTGCTTTCCAAACGGCGAACTTACGCCGAACATGATGGGGAACGCTTCCTCGACGCCGAGCAAAACGCCCGCCTGGTCGCGAACGCGGAGCGCTATTATCGCATTATGTATTATGGCTCGCGCGCTTCATGGAACCTGCGCGACAGTCATATGTTCGAAACGCTGAAGAATCTGCTCGCGTTTCATGGCCCGGACAGCAAGGCCGTCGTATGGGCACACAACTCGCACATAGGCAACGCACAGGCGACCGAGATGGGCGCCCGTGGGGAGCACAATCTCGGCCAGCTCTGTCGCAAGGAATTCGGCGAACAGGCCTATCTGGTTGGGTTCGGCACCCACAGTGGAACCGTTGCCGCAGCGTCCGAGTGGGATGGCCCGATGGAAGTCAAGAATGTCCGGCCGGCGCTGGCCGACAGTTATGAGCGCTTGTGCCATGCGACAGGACTTGCGCGTTTCATGCTTGGTCTACGCGGGCGCGGCGATCTATGCGGGCCAGCCGGTCTCGGCAAGCAGCGGCTCGAGCGGGCGATTGGTGTGATCTACCGGCCCGAAAATGAGCTCGCAAGTCACTATTTCCGCGCAAGCCTGCCGGCACAGTTCGACGAGTACGTCTGGTTCGATAGCACCCGTGCGGTGACCCCGCTCGAGACCGCCGAAATCAAGGGCCTTCCGGATACCTATCCGTTCGGCGTGTGACGCAACCGTGTCCGGCTACTGAGAAATTGAAAAGCATCTCGCGACGGCTCTTGAAGCCTGATTGTGCCGGCGGCCCCACAAAGCTCGCGCCGCACCAGAATTTGATCTGGCTCAAGACCTGAGCCTCGAGAAGCGGACGTACTAGAGGTGTGAGCACCAAGGGTGGAGACTGCTATGTCCTATGCAACGCTGATGGTCTGGGTCAATGTCGACCACGTCTCGAAACAGCTTGCCGGCGTCGCTGCGGGTCTAGCAGACAAATTCGCGGCCAAGCTTCTGGGGTTGTCGGCACTTGCGATCATGCCGCCGTTTGTCGCCGATGGTGTCGTGATCGTCGATAACGCAACGGAATTCGATATCGCCAAGATGAAAGCCAGTCTTGCGGAAGCTGGCAACAAGTTTCAGGCGGCCGCCGGGGCCGGGCGCCAGACCGAATGGCGGTCAGCTCTTGAGTTTCCCACGCAGACGTTGATCGACGAAGCGCGACGCGCTGATTTGATCCTGGTCGAGAATGGCAAATCGGGCGATATCTATCGGACCGTCGATATTGGCGCCGCCATCCTGGGAGCCGGTCGTCCTTTCCTGGTGGTGCCTCCAGCAGTGAAATCCCTTGCCGCTGACCATGTCGTGATCGGATGGAAGGATACGCGGGAGGCGCGGCGAGCCGTACAGGATGCGTTGCCGTTCCTTCACGAGGCGAAACGGGTAACCATCCTGGAGATATGCGGGAAGGACCAGATGGATATCGCGCGCCGTCATGTCGATGACGTCGTTGGCTATCTGGCGCAGCACAGGATCAAGGCAGAACGCCGGGTTGAAATACAGGCCCATGGGTCTGGTGCCGATCAGATCATTGGCCTGGCCGACGACGAAGGAGCCGACCTGCTGGTGACCGGCGCCTACGGCCACAATCGAGTCAACGAGTGGATCTTTGGCGGGATGACCCGCGATCTGCTAAAATCGAGCCCGATCTGTTGCCTGATGTCTCATTGAGGCGACGAATGGCGAGGACATATGCGATACCTTGGTCCAGCAGAGTTTTCTGAAATTGCGCCGCCTCCGAAAAGGCGCACCCCGCCGTCAGAGCAGACCGACGAAGCGTCGGGCCTGATTGAAAGCGAACAGGTCGACGTCGAACGCGAAGCCCCCGTCGAGGGAAACGAGTTTATCGAGCGCAGTGAGCCGCGCGATAATCCGGGCCCACCGGCATTTGAAGATTGAAAAGAGGCCAAGTCATAGAGAGCAGGCTTAGGGTCAACGAAACTTGCCAAGCTGCCGCGTGGCGATGAGGCGACCGGCAGCCGTTTCCAATCACATTGCCATCTCCGGCTCAGCCGGCCGTTCTCTCTTCGTCTCCGGAATTTCCGTCATCGTCGCCTCGGTAAGCAGTAGCACGCTGGCCACGGAAACCGCATTTTCCAATGCGGTGCGAACCACCTTGGCCGGGTCGACGATGCCGGCCTCGACCAGATCGACATATTCCTTGCGCGCGGCATCGAAACCAAAATTGCCCTGGCTCGCCAGCATGCGCGCAACGACCACGCCGCCGTCCACGGCGGAATTCTCCGCGATCTGTCGCGCGGGCGCTTCGAGCGCTCGTTTCAAGATCTGAATGCCGGTCTTCTCGTCACCCTCGCACGCAGTTTCTTCCCGAGCGACCGCCTCGATACACCGCAGCAACGCGAGGCCGCCGCCGGGCACAATTCCCTCGGCTACCGCGGCCTTGGTGGAACTGATGGCGTCATCCAGGGCTTCCTTCTTCGACTTCATCTCCGCCTCGGTTGGAGCTCCGACGCGGATCACGGCAACGCCACCGGCCAGCTTGGCAAGCCTTTCCTCGAGCTTTTCGCGATCGTAGTCGCTGGTGGTTTTCTCGATCTCCCGCCGAATTTGCTGAATGCGGGCGTCGATCTGCACTCGATCTCCGCCACTGCCGATCAACGTTGTATTTTCCTTGTCTGCGACGACGCGTGCGGCGCGCCCTAGCTGTTGCAGCGTCACACTCTCGAGCTTCAATCCGATATCCGCGGAGATTACCTGTGCACCGGTCAATATTGCGATGTCTTCCAGGATTGCCTTCCGACGATCTCCGAACCCGGGTGCTTTGACCGCGAGACCCTTGAGAACGCCGCGAAGCCGATTGACCACCAGGGTCGCAAGTGCTTCTCCCTCGATATCCTCGGCGATGATGAGCAGCGGCCGGCCCGATTTGGCAACCTGCTCCAGGACAGGAATGAGGTCCGGCAGGGCTCCGATCTTTTGGTCGCATAGCAGCACGAACGGATCCTCGAGAACCGCTTCCATGCGCTCTGCGTCGGTGACGAAATAGGGCGATATGAAGCCGCGGTCAAACTTCATTCCTTCGACGACATCCAGTGTGGTTTCTGTCGTCTTGGACTCTTCAACCGAAATCACGCCGTCGCCGCCAACCTTTTCGATGGCGTCGGCGACCAGGGCGCCGACCGCGGCGTCATTGTGGGCTGAGATCGTTGCGACCTGGGCCTTCTCCGCCTTGGTCTTTACCGGGCGGGACATGGCATGCAGCGCTTCTGTCGCAACGCGCGCCGCCCGATCCAGTCCGCGCTTGAGATCAATGGCGCTGGCGCCCGCGACGACGTTACGCACGCCGTCGGCAAGAATTGCGTGCGCCAGAATGGTCGACGTGCTGGTGCCGTCCCCGACGACGTCTCCGGTTCTTTCGGCCGCCTGACGAAGCACCTGGGCGCCGAGGTTTTCCTCGGGGTCCTTGAGATCGAATTCCTTGGCAATGGTCACCCCGTCATTACAGACGATCGGCGCACCCCAGCTCTTCTGGATCAGGACTGATTTCGACTTCGGTCCCAGCGTGACGCGCACCGCGTCGGCCAAAAGCGTTGCGCCCCGCAGAATTTTCTCGCGGGCCGCTGAATGAAACAGGATTTGCTTATGTGCCATTCGACGCTTCTCCTGAAAACCGTCAGATGAATTGGGCTCACAACGCGGGACATTGCGGTCTCACTGATCCAGCGTGAGCGCCGCAAGGCCATCAGTTCGGTTACTTTACGCTCACGGGGATCGCCTTCCGCTTCTTCGCTTCTGGCGATTTCGGCAAGGTGACAATCAGAACACCGTTCTTGAAGCCGGCTTCGATCTTGTCTGCGTCAACACTGCCTGGCACCTGCAGCGAGCGGAAGGAACCATAGCGACGTTCGGAAGCTTCTGCCATCTCAGCTACCGCCAGGTTGTTAATTCCTCGAAAAACATAGGCCCGACGTCAGTGGCTTCTTTGATCTCTATCAAACAACAACGCTCAAACTTCGTGTCCCGGATCTCAATGCGAGTGATGGGCCTGTGAATGCGAAGGGACGGCCGTCCGGTCACCGTAGCGGCTGGACTGCCAGCGCTCGCAAAATGCAGTCGATCGTCGATGCGCAGGCTTCACGTGACGAAGATGACCGGGTCGCTCCCGCCGGGTGCGCCGCTCCTCCTGAATGACGCCAGCCGCCAGGGCGATGCCGCCGTCAACAAGAAGGCGTGGCGCGGTTTGATCCATCTCAATCCGGCACGGTCTAGAACCGTCAATAATACTGTGCGAACGCGCCCCGAATGATCTGCCAGTTGGATATGCTTATGAACGCGTCTGATGCAATGCGCCGTTCCTTTGCAACGATCAAACCCGATGCGCCGCTCCTGGACGCCGCGCATTTGCTGATTGAGACCAATCAGCGTGGCCTGCCGGTGATCGACGACGGAGCGCTTGTCGGCGTCATTTCGGAGGGCGATTTCTTGCATCGGACGGAGCTCGATATCAGGCCGCCGCCTGGAAACTGGCTGAAAGAATTGCTTGGCATCGAAGAAGACACTCCGGCTCGCCGGCGCATGCGCGCCCTGCTGGTCCGTGAGGTGATGGCACGCGATCCGATCTGCGTTGATGAGGAAGCGACCCTCGACGAAGTCGTCGCATTGATGGACGCGCACCGGGTTGCACAGCTGCCCGTCGTCTGCGGTGGCTCCGTAGTCGGTATCATTGGCCGTGCCGAGTTGTTAGCCGCCGTAGCCAGCGCGTTAAGTCCGGCTGCAGGAAGATCGTAACGACCGCGCACGTACCGCCCCGGAGACTGCATCAAGGGGGATGCCCCCAAAACCCGTGCTTTCTCGGCACGCACGATCCTGACAGATCACGAAGCCGGATACGCCCGAGGCGACGGGGCAGGAGCGTCGCTTCGTGCTTGTGTCGTCAAGCGCCGCCGTGTGCAGCTGATCGCGCAGAGCAGGGTGCGACGCAGTACGGCGACTGACAGAAAGCTCATCGAGAGCGTGCCGGCGAAGACGATCGTGGCTTTTGCTGCGGCGGGTATCGCATACTCAAGCAGCGCATATTGCAGCCATATCGAAAAAACATAATGGATCAGGTAGATACCATAGGTCTTGTCGCCCAGCGGTTCGAGCATCGGCATGCGCCGATGCGCAAAACGCAGGAACACGGCCAGCATGAACAGGACACCGGCGGCGCAACAGAGGACGAAGCTGAGCGCCTGGCAGATTTGCACTGGGAGCGAAGGACCATCGCCCGCCATCGCCAGCCCTACCATGCCGAGCCACAGCACATACGCGACCAGCGCGGCGGACCCGGCCAACGCCCAGCGCTTCACCAGCCATCCGTCCGGCGCGAGCAAGCCGCGATCGATTCCATAGGCGCCGACGCCGGCACCAGCGAGGAAATAGACGAGATAGTGCAATGGCCGGCAGTACTGGAAGGAGAACGGCCCGATGTGAACCCAGTCCCACGGGCTGAACACAAGTGCCAGCGGAACGTAGGCAAGTGCGGAAGCCGACAGCAGGGTGACGACAAACGCTCTCGGGTGAGTTCCCAGCCGGCCAACGGTTCGCCCCAGCACGTCGGCCGATATCCGGCCGAACTGGAAGAGCCCCGCGGCGACGAGATCGAAAATCAGCAACACCCACAGGAACCAGGGCGGCCCCGAAGGCCAGAACGGCAATGCCCGCCAGTGCTGCCAATAGGCCGCCAGACTGGGATCGACGGCCGTCACCCGGTAGACCGGGTAATGCGCCAGCGGCATCAGCAAGCCGACCGTCAACGCAAAGGGTATGCCGATCCGCAAGATGCGATCGCGCAGGAATATGCGGCTCCCGCTTCGCGCCAGGCTCGGCCATACAAAAAGCCCGGAGAGAAAGAACAGAAGCGATATGAGGTAGATGTCCTGGAAGCCGCAGAAGATGTCGAATCCGAGCCAGCGCTCAGGATCAACGATCGGGATGCTCCGCCATCGGTAGGGAGGATCGTCGAATCTGAACGAGGAAGCCGGCGACGAGCCCAGATAGGCCATGACCGCATGCACCGCCACCACGATGACAATGACCGCGATCCGTAGATTGTTCAGGGCCAGGACCGGCGTAGACATATGTCATTGAAGCAGATGAAATAGGGTAAAATTCGGATGGTCCGCAGATGTCATCGCTGAAATTCAAGCTCGCCTACCGAAATTTATTTCATGACCGGCTTCGATTCATCGCAACGATCATCGGAATTGTCTTCTCCATCGTGTTGGTAACGGTGCAGGCGGGGCTGTATGTCGGCTTCAGGAGCATGGTCACGACGATGATCGATCATTCGCCAGCCGATCTCTGGATCATGCCGGCCGGCACCAAATGTTTCGAGGACCCCTCGTTGCTGGATGATCGGCAGCGGTTTCGGGCGCTCGCGATCGACGGGGTCCTCGAAGCAACTCCGCTCGTGATCGGCTACGCGCAGTGGCGATTGCCGAGCGGCACGACGACGCCCGTCTTCATTGTCGGCTCTGAGCTGCAGGGGTACGGACTGCATCCCTGGAATCTGGTCAGCGGCCGCCTCGACGACTTGTCGATCCCCGGGGCCGTGGCGATCGACCAATCCTATTTCGAGCGGCTCGGCGTCAGCGAGGCCGGCGCCAACGCGGAAATTCGCGATCAGAAGGTCCAGGTGGCGGCGGTGACCAGGGGCATCCGCTCGTTCACCACGACACCTTACGTATTCGCGGGCGTTGATCGCGCGCGAGCTTACACCGGGTTGGCGCCCAACAAGGCCTCCTATTTCCTCGTGCGTGTTTCCCGGGATTCGGACGTCGGCAAGGTGCGCCGGCAATTGCGGGAAAGTCTCTCCGACGTCGAAGTCCTGACCGCGGCCGAGTTTCGCAGCCGCAGCCGGAACTTCTGGCTGTTCGGCACCGGCGCCGGCGCCGCCCTGTTCGCAGGCGCACTGCTCGGCTTGATCGTCGGCACCGTTATTGTGGCGCAGACATTATATTCGAGCACCAAGGATCACCTCGAGCGAATTCGCGACGTTGCGTGCCATGGGCTCGTCCGGCAGATACATCTATATGGTGATCGTCTGGCAAGCGCTGCTTAGCGCGGTCATCGGATTCTGCGGCGCCGCGGGCATTAGCTTCATCGTGGTCAGGATGACTGCGGATTCCGCCCTGGCCGTCGTCGTGACGCCCGCAATGACGTTTGCGCTGCTTCTGCTGACCGGCGTCATGTGCGTTGCATCGGCCGTTGCCGCCATCGTGCAGGTCATGCGCATCGATCCCGCAGCGGTGCTTGCGCGATGAGCGAACCAGTTCTTGACGCCGTTGGCGTCGTGAAATACCTCGGCCACGGAGCGGGTCAGGTGCAAGCACTCAAAGGCGTGAACCTGTCGCTCCGAGGCGGCGAACTAGTGCTTCTGATGGGCCCGTCCGGAAGCGGCAAGACGACGCTGCTGTCGATTCTGGGATGCCTGATGACGCCGACCGACGGCATTCTCCGGGTTCGCGGCCGACCGGTCGCCAACCTCGATCCCGAGGCTCTCGCCATGATCAGACGCAACCACATAGGGTTCATCTTCCAGTCCTATCACCTGTTTCCGACCCTGACCGCCGAGGATAATGTGCGCTTGGCTCTGGACGTGCGCGGGGAAGGATCGCAGCGCAAGGCGGCAAGGGAGGTGCTTGGCCTGGTCGGTCTCGCCCACAAGGTAAAGGCCTTTCCGCGTGAACTCAGCGGCGGCGAACAACAGCGTGTCGCGATCGCGCGGGCCATCGTGGGCAAGCCGTCGGCCATCCTCGCGGATGAACCGACCGGCGCGCTGGATACCGAGAACGGCCAGGCCATCATGACCCTGCTCGCCCAGATCGCGAAAGACCAGTCGCGCGGGGTCCTGGTCGTAACGCACGATCCGCGAACCCTGCCGTTCGCCAGCCGCATTGTGCATATAGAGGACGGCCGGATCGTCAGGGAGGAGACCGGCGGCCAGGCAAAGAGGGTGTCGCAGTCATGACCGAGCGGACGTTCAAGGCGGGTTTCCGTGCCGCATTTTGCCTGCGCACGCTCGTCGTCTTGCTGGCCGTTCCGTCCATGAACGCGCAGGCTCAAAACGCGACCACATCGGATGCTCCCGCGGACAAGCGCTGGCTGGCGGTCGCGCCGGGCCGCGTCGAACCGGTTTCCGGCCTCATCCGGATCGCGGCGCCGGTCGTGGGCGTCGTTGACGAGGTGCTGTCCAAGGCTAATGACAAGGTGTTTGCCGGCCAGCCGCTGGTGCGGTTGCGCGATCAGGAGGCTCGTGCACAACTTGCCTCCGTTACGGCCCAGGTCGCCATGCGAAAGCGCATACGCAACAAGGAGTCGGCATCGTCGAGCGCTGCCGCACAACGCAAGGCCGAGGATGCGGTGGCCGATGCGGAGGCGGCTGTATTCCAGGTTCGTTCCCTGCTCGACAGGGCAGTTGCCGACCGGCGGGCCGGCCGCGGTTCGGATGCGGATGTTGCGGCGGCGCGTTCGGGACTGAAACGTGCGGAGGAGTACCTGGGACAGCAGACCGACGAATTGCGCCGGATCGCGCCCGACGCGCCGCTGCCAACGGTGGCCGAAGGTCAGCTCAAAATCACCCGCAGCGAACTGTCGGCGTCGCGGGCCGGACTGGACAAACTGACGATACGCGCGCCGATCGACGGCACCATCCTGCAGATCAAGGCCAGGCCCGGGGAGGTGGTCTCTCCTTCGGCGCCGCCACTCGTCGAGCTTGGTGACACCTCGGCACTGCGCGTCCGCGCCGAAGTGGACGAGCGCGACATTGAGAAGATCAAACCCAGGCAATCTGTGCTGGTGCGTCCCGCCGCGCTTCGCGGACGCGAAGTCGCCGGCATAGTTTCCCTTATTGCTCCGATCGTCGAGGCCGGGCGCTATAGCGCCCCTGGCCAGCGTAATATGACGGACGTTGACGTCGTTGAGGTACTGATCGAGCTTAGTGAACCAGTCCCGCTTGTGGTCGGCATGAAGGTCGACGTCTATTTCCAGCACGATACCGCCTCGCGATAGCTGGCGAGGCGAACGCGACGTACCCGTTTCTGCGCTTCAACGACGGGTCGAAATCAGCGGCGCGTGGAGCGCGCCGCCTGATTGAGCCCATGTTTGATGTCGATGATGCCGGTGGGCGTTTCCGGGCAGACGGTAGTCGTACGGGTCCGCCCATTAACCATCTGTTGACCTCGTTTCGTCAAAAATCCGGCGTTCCTTACCCCGGACCCTTGAGGCGCCCAAAAATGTTCAAAGACCTGTTTGCCGACAAGGGCCTCCTGCACAAGGCGGAATGGCTCGACACCCTCGACAAGCACGCCGGCATCGGTCTTTGGGACGCGGTCTTCCATGAAGGCGATGCCATGCATCCCAAGGCCCGGTGGACATGGTCCAGTGAATTCCGCCGGCTCTGCGGCTTCACCAATGCCTCCGAATTCCCGAACGTGGTCCAATCATGGGCCGACCGGCTGCATCCGGACGATGCGGCGGCGACGTTCGCCGCGTTCGGCGCGACCTGCACAACCGGCGTCGGCTACGACGTCAAGTATCGTCTGAAGGTCAAGAGCGGCGCCTATCGCTGGTTCAGAGCCAGCGGTGGGGTTGTGCTCGACGCGAACCGCAAGCCGCGTAGGGCCTGCGGCTCGCTGATCGACATCGACGATGCGGAAAGGCTGGTGCACGAAAAGAAGACCTCGCTCGGCAGGCTCGCCGACGACTTCGAAAGCGCGATCGGCAAGATTGTCAGCACCGTATCCTCGGCGTCCTCCCAGCTCGAGGCTTCGGCCGGGACATTGACGGCGACGGCGGAACGGTCGCGTGACCTCGCGTCAAAGGTCGCCTCGGCGTCCGGTGAGGCCTCCACCAATGTGCAATCGGTTGCGTCTGCCACCGAAGAGATGGCGTCGTCGGTGCACGAGATCGGCCGCCAGGTCCGGAAATCGTCACGGATCGCGGGTGAGGCGGTCGATCAGGCCCGCAAGACCAATGAACGCGTCGGCGAATTGGCCAAGGCGGCGTCCCGCATCGGCGATGTCGTTGAACTGATCAATACTATCGCCGGTCAGACCAATTTGCTGGCGCTGAACGCCACGATCGAGGCTGCCCGCGCCGGCGAAGCCGGACGCGGATTTGCCGTCGTCGCCTCGGAGGTCAAGGCGCTCGCCGAGCAGACAGCCAAGGCGACCGGCGAGATCAGCCAGCAGATCAATGGCATCCAGTCCGCCACCGATGAATCCGTGGTGGCCATCAAGGAGATCGGCAACACCATCGGCAAGATGTCCGAAATTGCCTCGAGCATCGCCTCGGCGGTGGAAGAGCAAGGTGCCGCGACCCAGGAAATCTCTCGCAGCGTCCAGCAGGCGGCGGCGGGAACCACGCAGGTGAGCTCAAATATTGCCAGCGTGGAACGTGGCGCCACCGAAACCGGTACCGCGTCGTCGCAGGTCCTGACCGCGGCGCGGTCGCTGTCCGGCGAAAGCAGCCGTCTCAAGACTGAAGTCGGCAAGTTCCTGACCACGGTGAGGGCGGCGTAGGGCGCTACATCGTCGATGCGGCCCGCCAGGACGGTAACGCGTCCGCGGCGGGTCCGAACGCGCCTTTCGCAGCGGAGCTCTGATCGTTGCGCCGGCCCCTTCGGCGTCTGCGCCCTTTGCCCTGGATCGGCGATATCTACCGATGCCGTCTTAGCTCCTCGCCTTGCGAGCCTGGTCGAGCGTCGTTGACGGAAGTTCGCCAAACGCAGCGCGATAAGCGTTGGAAAATTCACTCTGGTGCCGGAAGCCGTGAGCGAGCGCGCTTGCCCTGACCGTCAGGCTTGGCGCGCCGGTGCGGAGCTGGCGGCGCACCGACCACAGTCGCCTGAGGCGGCTGTAGTGGTGGACGCCGGAACCGCAAACGGAGAACGCGGCCTTTTGCAGCGTACGCACCGATACGCCAATCGCATCGGCCAGCTTCTCGTTGCTGAGGTCGATCGGAGCGAGCCCGACCAATTCGTCGACACGATCAACGATGATCTTGTAGCGATCGAGCGACTCGCTGCTGGATTCGCTTTTTTGCGCCGAGGATAACGCCTCTTCGAGGCCGGCAAGTAACGTGTCCCGAGCCCTCTCTGCAACATCTGCCGCCGCCATCGCAGCGGGTTCCCGGGCGGCAAATTGCAGCATGCTGCGGATCAAGGCCTGGAGTCGGGCCAGCTCTGGTGCAGGCAGCCGAAACAACAGGTAGCCATTTTCGAAGTCCAGCCAGCTTTGGTGAAGCATCGCCGCGTCAATCGACAGGATCGAGACAAGTCGCGCCTCGGGCTCCAGCACCGTGCAGTTCGCTTTTCCTCGCATTAGAATCAGAGAATGTTCAATCGCCTGACCATTCACCCGGGTCGAGGACGTCTCGTTCATCGGAATGACGACCATCAATCGCCCGGACAGTTCGTAGCCCGTAATAATACGGGGAAAGGTACGAACCAGCGACAGCCGACACAATGGCAATGACACGGTGGCGCGCATGACGGAAAAGTCCCGTGCTTCCAGCGGGATGCTTTCGGCTCGTGCGTATTGCTCACTCTCGCGAAAATGATCGATATCCGCGTAAAGCTGCAGGTTTAGCGCGGGCGAGGCGCAGAGGTGTCGAAAAAGCATGTGTGAAGCGCAACGCGCTGATTCGCTGAAATGATATTTATCATACTATGGAAAGGGCGTTCGGTCCTAGCCGCCAATACGTATCGGATTTCGGCAAGGCGCGATGCCTGCACGAATCCGTTATTCCATTTAGCCTGCTGTTGAGCCCGTGCCGCTAGCATGCCTGCAACACATGCACGATCGCGTGGGGCTGGCGGGGACGAAATGTCGAACGTGGTAGATCTCCGAAGGGAGCAACATCTGCGATACGCATCGTCGCCGGGCACCGCAAGCGCGTGTAAGTCCGATCCGGATGTGGCGCCGCCGAGCGCAGAATGGTGGGCGAGAACGGTCAAACAAATTCAGCATTCGGTCCTGCTGCTCGATCTTGCCGCGCAACACGCGCATCTCATGACAATGAGAATTTCCGATCAGCAGGTGCAGCGGAAGCTGATCGGCCAACTCGAGATTGTCGAGAACCTGCTTCAATTCGCGCGGGACATGGCCCGGAAACTTTAATCTGCGTCAAACCCCGCAAAACGTTCGTCCAAAAAATGAGCTGAGGAACAGTCCGTGCGCAACAATTTGCCAATTTCAAATATCGAGTATCCGATCACTGACGAAACCCTCATCGTCTCCAAGACGGACCTCAAGGGGAAGCTGACCTATTTTAACGACCAGTTCGTTCAGGCATCCGGCTTCACCGAGCAGGAACTGATCGGTCAGCCGCACAATATCGTCCGGCATCCCGACATGCCGCCGGAAGCCTTTCAGAATCTCTGGGATACGCTCAAGGCAGGTAAGCCCTGGGCAGGCGCCGTGAAGAACCGTCGCAAGAACGGCGAGTTCTACTGGGTTCTCGCGAGCGCTACGCCGGTCTATGAAGGCGGCCAGGTCAGCGGTTACATGTCGATCCGGAGCAGGTTGCCCGCGGATCAGCGCAAGGAGGCGGAGCAGGTCTACGCCTTGCTCCGCGCTCAAAAGGCGAGTGCGTATCGGATCGATGCCGGTATCATCCGCAAGCGATCGGCGTCCGATCTATTCGCGTCCTTTACGGGCAGCCTCAAAGCTCGTCTCGCAACGATGGTCGGCACATTGGCTGCTGCAACGCTGATCGTCAGCGCCGTCGGTTTCCTTGCCATGAACCAGATCAATCAGCACGCAAAGTCGATTTACGAGGATCGCACCGTTCCGTTGGCGCAGTTGTTCGAGATCAACGACCGGATGAAGGACAACTCGCTGGCGTTGTACGGCGCCATCGCCAACGGACGTTCCGGCCAATCGGTTGGCGACGTCTCCGGCAGGGTCGCCGCAAACATCGAAGCGATCAGCAAGAACTGGGCCGACTACATGGCGACCTACCTCACGCCTGAGGAGAAGGGCGTGGCTGACGCATTCGCCCCGAAGCGCGGCGAGTATGTGCAGAAGGGTTTGAAGGTCGGCCTGAGCCTGCTGGCCGACGGCAAGTACGACGACCTGGGCGCGCACATGGCGGGACGGGCAGCCGAGCTGTTCGCCGATGCCAAGCGCGACCTCGACAAGCTCGTTGCGATCCAGGTCAAGGAAGCCAAAGCCGAGTATGGCGCGGCCGAACGCGCCTATTTCATATCCAACATCGTCGCGCTCGTGGCGCTCTGCCTTGGCCTTCTGGCTGGTGCCTGGCAGGCCCTGGCGTCCATGCGGGCGATCGGTGGCCCGCTCGGGCACCTGAACGACGTGATGGGGAAGATCGCCGAGGGACAATTCAACAGCCGCGTCACCGTCGAGCGCGACGACGAGATTGGCGTTGCGTTGCGGAATCTTCAGGCGTTGCAAGCCAAGCTTGGCTTCGACCGGGAGGAAAAGAAGGACACCGAGGCGCACGCGGCACTGCAGCGCAGGACCGATATGCACCGGCTCGCCAACGACTTCGAGTCTGCGGTCGGGGAAATCATAGAAATCGTCGCCGCTGCATCCACCGAACTCGAGGCGACTGCAGGTACGCTCACCCACACGGCCGAATCCACCCAACAGCTGTCCATTGCCGTCGCTTCCTCGTCCGAGGAAGCGTCAGCCAACGTGCAGTCCGTGGCGGCAGCCACCGAGGAAATGGCATCATCAATCGGCGAGATCGGCCGCCAGATCGAAAGCTCAACCAAAATCTCTCAGGAGGCCGTGAAACAGGCCCAGCAAACCGATGCGCGCATTACCGAACTGACGACGGCGGCTACCAAGATTGGCGATGTGATCGAACTCATCAACAGCATCGCCTCGCAAACCAATCTGCTGGCGCTCAACGCGACCATCGAAGCGGCGCGCGCCGGCGACGCGGGGCGCGGGTTTGCGGTGGTGGCCTCGGAGGTGAAGGCGCTTGCGGCCCAGACCGCACAGGCGACGAGCGAAATAGGTAGCCAGATCGCCGAGATTCAGTCCGCCACGGCGGACTCCGTTGCCGCGATCAAGGGCATCGGGACGACGATCGGCAACATATCGCAGGTCACGTCGGCTATTGCAGCCGCGATCGAAGAACAGGGCGCCGCAACCAATGAAATCTCGCGCAATGTCCAGCAGGCGGCCCAAGGTACAAGCCAGACTTCAGCAAGCATAGTCGAGGTCAACAAAGGGGCCGCCGAAACCGGCTCGGCCTGCGCGCAGGTGCTGTCATCGGCCCAATCGCTCTCTTCTGAAAGCAACCGCCTCAAGCTCGAAGTTGAGAAGTTCCTCGCAACGGTCCGCGCGGCATAGCGTCGGCTGACGGCAGTGTCCTTCGCCTGCTCCACGCCTGCAACGACCTCCGGCGCACGCGATGCGCCTTTACGATGGAGCCCCGCCATGCACGTGCACGTTCTGAGCGACAGCATTGTCAAACTTTCCCACGTCCGGGCACTACTGGGAGACGCCTGCGATGTCACGACGGAGCTATTGAACAATCCCAAAATGCGGAGTCTGCGATATGATGCGGTGATAGCCGCAATCGACATCCGGCGGCCTGGCAGTATTGTCGCTCTCAAGGAAATATCGGACGATCTGGCTTGCGTGCCGAAGAGGATTTTTCTGCTCGATCAGCGGTCGCGGCTGGCGATGGTGCAATCCTATGCGTTGGGGGCAACGTCCGTCCTCGCAACGCATGTCAATCGTGCAACGCTCCTCGCCGAGGTGCTGGGCCGGCCTGCCCGTGAAAGTGAACCCCCTGAGCACGCGGCGGAGGGGATACGAATTGCTGCCGCTGCCGCCGAGTACATCGCCTCCATGTTCAACGCCGCGATGCGTGGCCTTCCCATCGACGTCCAGGGCGCTGCGGATGTGGGGTGCGCGATTGTCGATCGCGTCGCCGAAGACGGCCTCTCCGCCTGGCTTGATACCGTGCGTGCTCATCATGAGGGAACCTATCAGCACTGTCTCCTAGTTGCCGGCGTCTCCGCGGATTTTGGACTTAACCTGAAGTTTGGGGCGCAGGATATGGAGCGGCTCGGCCTTGCCGCGATGCTTCACGACATCGGAAAGGCCAACATTCCCCTGGCCGTTCTGGACAAACCGGGTCGTCTGAACGATGACGAGCGCAAGCTGATCGAGACCCATCCGGCGATCGGTTTCGACGCGCTTGATAAGAGTCCCGGGATCTCCCATGAAATCCTCGATGTCGTTCGTCACCACCACGAATATCTCGACGGCAGTGGCTACCCGGATGGGCTTTGCGGGGAAAGCATCCCGGACCTCACCCGCATCGTCACCATTTCCGATATCTTTGCGGCCCTGATCGAGCGTCGAAGCTACAAGCCGACAATGCCGCGAGAGAAGGCGTTCGAGATTCTGAGGTCGATGCACGGCAAGCTCGAAATGCCGCTTGTCTCCGCCTTCAGAAAGGTCGCGCTGTCCCGCTGATGCGCCGGCGGAAAGCAAGTGTCTCGTATTGCAGCAAATGTCGGGCGATCACGCAGGACCTGGGAATGCCGTCCCCCGCCAAATCTGCCCGACCCATGCTGTGGCGCATTCTTGGTCGAGCCAAAGAGCCTTACGATATCTTTTTGTGATGGCGCGCTGCAGTTCGATCTCAGGTGCCTGACCATCGCCCGTTGCAGCAACGACTGAGCAAGAGTTTCAGGAGGAAGTCCCAACCACTTTCTTTTCGATCATGGAAGCCACGTCCTCCTCGGTAAAGCCGGCCTCTCGCAGAATCGCTCGCGAATGCTCGCCAAGCCGGGGAGGCATGCGGTGGATTTCCGCCGGGGTATCCGAAAAGCGAGCGGAGGGACGTGCCTGCCTGATCTTGCCCTCGCTTGGGTGATCGAGCGTGGCGATCATACCGACGGCTTTCAAATGAGGTTGTTCGGCAATCTCGGTGATCTTCGCGAACGCGGCGTGAGGAACGTCGATGCGAAGCAGCAACTCCTCCCATTCGGCCGTGGTTCGCGTGATGGCGATCTCGGCCATCTTGTTGTAGATCTGATCGATATTCCGCGCACGTGCGACCGAATCCTTGACCGCGAACCGTTCAATGCATTCGGGATGGCCGACGGCTTCGAAAAATATGCACCAGTTTTCTCCCGAGTAAGGCAGCATTGTCAGCCAGCCATCCTTGGTGCGCACCGGCCGCCGCTCTTTCATGCGCTTGTAGCCGGCCGGTCCGATTGGGGGATCGAAGGCGTGGCCACCAAGCATTTCGATGCTGTTGAAGGCAGTAATGGTTTCGAGCATGGGGACTTCGACCATCTGTCCTTTGCCGGTGCGCTCGCGATGCACCAGCGCCGCCGACACCGCGGCCACGAGCGTCAAGCCGCAGATCTTGTCTGCGACCAGGCTCGGCACGAAGGCCGGCTCATCGTCGCTGCCCATCGCGGAGGCGAAGCCGGAACTGGCCTGTATCACCTCGTCGAAGGCGGGGCGGGCGGCCCACGGTCCGTCCTGGCCGAAACCGGTGGCGGCGGCATAGACCAGTCGAGAATTGATCTGTTGGCAGGCCTCATAGCCGAAGCCCAGTCTTGCCAATGCCGCGGGACGAATATTGGTGAGCAGGACGTCCGCCTTGCCGATCAGGCGCTGCAATACGGATTTGCCGTCCGGCTGTTTGAGATCCAGCGCCAGGCTGCGCTTGTTTCGATTCACCGCCATGAACTGTCCGGTCATGCCGCGATTGCGGAACTGACCGCTGTAGCGCCACGTGTCTCCCGTCAGCGGCTCGATCTTGATGACTTCCGCGCCCCAATCACCCAAGGTTTGGCTGGCGTACGGACCGTACAGCACGCTGGTCAAATCCAGAACCTTGATACCAGCGAGCGGACCTGATGGCTGACTCATTGAAGATGAACCTCTGTGGTGTGGATTTTATCGGTTCCGTGGAGGAGGGGTCGCCGGGCTATTGGCGGGGACCCGAAGATCGAAGACTGAATTTCCAAATTGCCGCTTCGGCATGGCGCTTTCAAGCTGGTTCTCGCCATTGAGCGATGCGTCTCGCCATCCGCTTCCATGCATTCACGCGTTTGATGCTATGTCGACCCGGCTGTGCCAGGCCCGCGAAAAGTCCGGGCGCAAAAAAATCCCGGGCGCAATGCCGCCTATTGGCGGGCGGCCCGTGATGTGAAATCCTGCCGTGCAAGTGTTTGGAAAGCCGATGCCGGAAGAAACAGTTGATGTCGTCGTGCTCGGCGCGGGAATCGTCGGCGTATCGACGGCCTATGCCGCGCGAGAGCGCGGGATGTCGGTCGTTCTCGTCGACCGGCGTGAGCCCGGCAGCGAGACGTCTTATGGCAATGCCGGCATCATCAGCAGCGGCTCGATATCGCCGCTCAACAATCCGTCGCTGTGGAAGGCGCTGCCGAAATACCTGACCAACCGGCACCCGGCATTGCGGTGGAATCCGGTTTGGGCGCTTCAGAACGCCGGATGGGTCGCGCGCTTTCTGGCCAATTCAGCCGCGTCGCGTCTCCGGCCGCGGGCGGCCGCCCTGCACGGGCTGATCGGCGCATCGCTAAAACTGCATCGGGAATGGATCGTGAAGGCGGAAGCCGCGCATCGCATCCGTGAGACCGGCTGGCTGAAGGCGTGGCGCGGCGATGCCGTTGCCGCGGCGAAGCAGGAGCAGGCACTGCTGACCGAATACGGCATCGCCAGCGAATTGCTCGACCGCCAGGCGATCTCCGCGATCGAGCCTGATATCGTGCCCGTCTATAAAGTAGGCCTGCTGCACACCCAGACCGCCTCGGTCAACTCGCCGGGTGCGGTGGTCAAGGCCTATGCGCGGATGTTCGCGGGCGCGGGCGGCGATGTCAGGCAGTCCGACGTCAAGGCGATCGTGCCTGACGGCGATCGCTGGCGCGTGGTGCTGGCCGATGGCGAGATCCTGGCGCGCCATGTCGTGGTCGCGCTGGGACCGTGGTCCGCGGATCTCCTGCGGCCGCTCGGCTATCGCGTTCCGCTGGCCTTTGAACGCGGCTACCATCGCGAATTCAAGCCGAACCCGGCACGTACGCTGCGGCGTCCGATACATGATGCCGATGGCAGTTTTCTCATGACGCCGATGGAGCAGGGCATCCGCGTCACCTCGGGCGTCGAACTGACCGGCCGCGATGCGCCTTCCTCGTTCGCCCAACTCGATCAGGTCACCCCATTGGCGCGCGGCGTGGCTGAATTCGGCGACGCTGTCGGCGAAATCTGGCGAGGCTCGCGGCCAACATTGCCCGACAGCCTGCCGATGATTGGCCCAGTGCCCCGGCATCCCGGCCTGTGGCTTGCTTTCGGCAACCAGCACATCGGCTTCACGACGGGCCCTGCGACCGGCGCCGCCATTGCCGCCATGATCGTCGGCGCCCCGCCGCCGTATGACGTCGCGCCGTTTGCGCCGGGCCGCTACCTTTCATGACCGGCGCAGCGCTCCAGGGACGCTACGCTCGACCGGACCTTGTGAGGGCTGAAGGTCGCTCGAAAAATGGGCGTCGCGCCCTGCAAAGGCCAAACAGGAGGGCGCAAAGCCAGCCGGCGTCCTGGGCGACGGACGCCCCTGATCAATTTGGTCCGGGAATCGCCCGGATTCTCCATCAGGAAGCTGGCGGCCGATTGCACCCTGCGTTGGCACGCACATTGCAACCGTCGCAATGGGGATTGTCACAGTGGGCAATCGTGGCAATCGCCAGCTCTCTTGCGTGGGACGACAGTTTAGTGACACCGTTGCGTTCGCTGGGCCGGCCTGAGAACGTGGGGACGCGTTCGTCGGTCCTGGGGTTTTATTGATGTTGCGTCTGATTGCCCGGCGTGTTGCCATCGGTGTGCTGGTTGCGTTCACCGTGATGACGCTCGCATTCCTGCTGACGCGGCTGTCCGGCGACCTCGCGGTTTCGATCGCAGGCCCTTCGGCGACGCAGGCCGACGTCGAAATCGTGCGCAAGGCCTACGGCCTCGATCGCCCGCTCTATGTGCAGTTCTTCGCCTGGACCGGCCGCGCCCTGGTCGGCGATTTCGGCCAGAGCTATTTCTTCAAGGACAGCGTGGCGAACCTGATCCTGAAGCGCCTGCCGATCACGGTCACGCTCGGCCTCGTCGGCCTGAGCCTTGCGTTGGTGATCTCGATCCCACTCGGCATCCTGGCGGCGCTGCGCGAAAACACCTGGATCGACCGCGGCGTCACCCTGTTCACGATGGTGGGGCAGGCGGTGCCGAGCTTCTGGCTGGCGCTGATCCTGATGATCGTGCTCGGCCTGCAACTCGGCATCCTGCCGATTTCAGGCACCGGCACCTGGCAGCATTTCGTGATGCCGGGGATCGTGCTCGCCTTCACGGCAATCCCGGCGCTGACGCGGCTGACACGCTCCGGGATGATCGAGGCGATGGCCTCGGACTACATCCGCACCGCGCGCGCAAAAGGCTTGTCGCGGGCGCGCATCATCTTCAAGCACGCGCTGCGCAATGCCGCCATTCCCGTCGTCTCGATCGCAGCGGTCCAGCTCGGCTTCATGCTGGGCGGCTCGATCGTCATCGAGACCGTGTTCGCGCTGCATGGCGTCGGCTATCTCGGTTGGGAGAGCATCGCCAAGAATGACTTTCCCGTCGTGCAGGCGGTGGTGCTGGTGCTCGCCGTGTTCTATATCGGCCTCACGCTGCTGGCCGACATCCTGAACGCACTGCTCGATCCGAGGCTGCGCACGGGATGAGCGAGCCGATTGCCATTCAGGTGCCGCAGCCTTCGAGTGCTGGTGCGTCGCGCATCGGCACTGCCGGCTTTGCGATCGGGATCGCCATTGTTGCGTTCGTCGTCGTGGCCGCGGTCATCGGCAACGCGCTGGTGCCGCAGGACCCGTTCATTCAGGATCTCGGTAACCGTCTCAAGCCGCCGTTCTGGATGGAGGGCACCCAGGCGGGACACCTGCTCGGCACCGACCAGCTCGGGCGCGACTATCTGGCGCGGCTGGTCTATGGCGCGCGCATTTCGCTTTTGATCGGCATCATGACGGTGATCACGTCGGGCCTGATCGGCATCACGCTCGGCGTGCTCGGCGGCTTCTTTGGCGGCCGCGTCGACGATGTCGTGCTGTTCGCCATCACGACGCGGTTGTCGATTCCCGTCGTGCTGGTCGCGCTCGCCGTGGTCGGGCTGATGGGGTCAGGCCTCGGGCTCGTCGTCGCGACCCTTGGGCTGTTGTTATGGGACCGCTTCGCGGTGGTGGCGCGCGCCACCACCATGCAGGTCCGCAACCACGACTATGTCAGCGCCGCCTGGTGCGCCGGCGCCTCGATGCCGCATATCCTGATCAGGGAGATCCTGCCGAATATCGCCAGCCATCTCGCCGTGGTGGCCACGCTGGAGATGGCGCTGGCCATCCTGCTCGAAGCCGCGCTGTCGTTCCTCGGCCTCGGCGTGCCGCCGCCGCTGCCGTCCTGGGGGCTGATGATCGCCGAGGGCAAGGACTACATGTTCTTTTCGCCCTGGGTGATCATGATCCCCGGCGTCGCGCTGGCCGTTCTGGTGCTCGGCATCAATCTGGTCGGCGACGGACTGCGCAATCTGCTTGGTTCGGAGCGGCTGCGATGAGCGCGCTGCTGGAGGTCGAGGAGCTTCGAGGTGAGTTTCGGCGGCCGCACCGCGGCGGTGCGCGGCGCCTCGTTCCGGGTCGAGAGGGGCGAGACCCATTGCCTGGTCGGCGAGTCCGGCTGCGGCAAGTCGGTTACCGCGCTGGCGGTCATGAGCCTGCTCGCGCGCGGCGGCCAGCGTTCGGCGAAAAAGATGAGCTTTGCCGGCACCGATCTCACCTCGCTGTCGGACCGCGAAATGGCGCGGCTGCGCGGCAATCGCATGGCGATGATCTTCCAGGAGCCGATGACCAGCCTCAATCCGGCGTTTACGATCGGCTCGCAGATGGCGGAGGTGCTGACGCGCCACAAGGGCGGCTCGCGCGCCGCGGCGCTGGACCGCGCTGCCGAACTGATGGGCCGCGTCGGCATCACCGCGCCGGGCATGCGGCTCGGCCAGTTCCCGCACCAGCTCTCGGGCGGCCTGCGCCAGCGCGTGATGATCGCGATGGCGCTGATGTGCGATCCCGAACTGTTGATCGCCGACGAGCCGACCACCGCGCTCGATGTCACCGTGCAGGCGCAGATCCTGCGGCTGCTCGCCAACCTCAAGCGCGAGCTCGGGCTCTCGATCCTGCTGATCACCCACGACCTCGGCATCGTCGCGCGCGTCGCCGACCACGTGTCGGTGATGTATGCCGGCGAGGTGGTCGAGCGCGCGACGACCGCGGAACTGTTCCGTTCGCCGCAGCACCCCTACACGCGCGGCCTCCTGTCCTGCGTGCCGGTGCCGGGCCGCGTGCAGCGTGACAAGCCGCTCGGCTCGATCCCCGGCGTGGTGCCGGCGATCGGCCCCGGCTTTGCCGGCTGCGCCTTCCGCTCGCGCTGCGCTCACGCTGATGGAAACATGCGCGCGCGAAATTCCGCGGCGGCAGGCGGGTGACGCGCACGATTATCTTTGCCGGCTCGAACCGGACTGGGCGGAGCTGCAACCCGCATGACCGCCGCGATCGAGGTCGAGAACCTGCGGTGCGAATTCCGCGTGCATACCGGCTTGATGTCGGCGGAAAAGCGCGTGGTCGCGGTCGACGATGTCAGCTTCAGCGTGCCGGCCGGCAGCGTGCTCGGCATTGTCGGCGAATCCGGC
Source organism: uncultured Alphaproteobacteria bacterium (assembly GCA_963840465.1). Lineage (GTDB taxonomy): Bacteria > Pseudomonadota > Alphaproteobacteria > Rhizobiales > Xanthobacteraceae > Bradyrhizobium. Next base: position 228,432 of record CAWIZF010000040.1, read on the forward strand.
TGCGGCAAATCCACGCTCGCGCGCATGATCCTCGGGCTGCTCAAGCCGACGGCGGGCACCGTGCTAGTCGACGGCAAACGCCTGTTCGACCTCGACCGCAAGGCGCGCGCCCGGCTGATCCAGCCGGTGTTCCAGGATCCGTTTGCTTCCCTCAATCCGCGCCGCCGCATCAAGGACATCGTGGCGTTGCCGCTGGCGGCGCAAGGCACGTTTTCGCGCGCCGAGATCGAGCGCCGCGTTGGCGGCATTCTCGAGCGCGTCGGGCTTTCGGCGGCGATGGGCGAGCGCATGCCGGCGCAGCTTTCCGGCGGGCAACGCCAGCGTGCGGCGATTGCTCGCGCGCTGGTGCTGGAGCCCAGGATCGTGATCTGCGACGAGCCGACCAGCGCGCTCGACGTCTCGGTGCAGGCGCAAATCCTCAATCTGCTGGCCGACCTGCGCCGCGACCTCGGGCTGACCTATCTCTTCATCAGCCACAATCTCGCGGTCGTGGAGCACGTCGCGAGCGAAGTCGCGGTGATGTATCTCGGCCGGTTCGTCGAGCGCAACGAAACCGACACGCTGTTTCGCGAGCCCGGCCATCCCTATACCAGGGCGCTGCTGCAAAGCGTGCTGACGCCGGAGCCAGGCAAGGGCGTGCCCGACATCGGCCTCGGCGACGTCATGCCGGATCCGGCCAATATTCCGCCGGGCTGCCGGTTCAACCCGCGCTGCCGCGTGGCGATCGAACGCTGCCGCCATGAGGCACCAGCGCGCGTGGTCCATCCGCCGCAAGGAATGGTAGAATGTCATCTGGCATAAGGCGTGCTTCACGCCAACCCCACTACACTGACAGCACAAAACACTGAAAATGGAGGGCGATATGCGTATGCAAAACAGGCTCGGTGCCGCAATTCTGGCGATGGCGCTGCTCGGCGCTGGTGCAGTGCCCGCGACGGCACAGAAATCCGCCGACATGCTGCGGATCGTGATGCGCGACGCGGTTCCCAACATCGATCCCTACTACAACAATTTGCGCACCGGCGTGGTGATGCATCACCAGGGATGGGACGCGCTGGTCTACCGCAATCCGGATACGTTCAAACTGGAGCCGCTGCTCGCCACCGAGTGGAAGCAGCCGGATCCGACCACGATCGAGTTCACGTTGCGGCCCGGCGTCAAATTCCACGACGGCAGCCCGTTCACGGCCGACGACGTCGTCTATACCATCAACCTGATCGCCGATCCGGCGAGCCGGCTGTCGACGCCGGCGAACTACAACTGGCTCGACAAGGCCGAGAAGACCGGCGATCTCTCGGTGCGGGTCACGCTGAAGCGGCCGAACCCGGCGGCGCTGGAATATTTCGCGCTGGTGATCCCGATCTATCCCAAGGCCTATCGTGAGAAAGTCGGCGCCGAAGGCTACGCCAAGGCGCCGGTCGGCGCGGGCCCCTACAAGATTACCAAGGTCGAGCCCGGGGTCTCCATCGACTTCGAGCGGTTCGAGGATTACTGGGCCGGCAGCCCCAAGGGCAAGCCAGCGATCAAGAAGATGAGCGTGCGCTTCGTGCCTGACGCCACGACCGAGATGACGGAATTGCTCGCCGGCCGTGCCGACTGGATCTGGAACATGAACCCGGACCAGCTCGAGCCGGTGAACCGGATGCCGCATCTGCAGGCGGTGCGGAAAGAATCGATGCGGGTCGGCTTTCTCTCGCTCGATGCGGCCGGCCGCACCGGCGCCGACAATCCCGTGACCAAGCAGAAGGTGCGCCAGGCGATCTGGCATGCGATCGACCGCAAGGCGATCGCCGACAAGCTCGTCACCGGCGGCAGCCGCGTGCCGTCAGCGCCGTGCTTCCCGTCGCAGTTCGGCTGCGACGCCGAAATCGCGGTGCCTTACGACTACGATCCGGCGAAGGCGAAGCAGCTTCTCGCTGAAGCCGGCTATCCCGACGGCTTCGATGTCGAGCTTGCCAGCTACGTGCTGCCGCAATGGGGCTCGGCGGTCCAGAACTACCTGCTTGCGGTCGGCATCCGCGCCAAGCTGAACCAGCTCCAGACCGCGGCCCTGATCCAGCGCGCCAAGGCGGGCGAGCTGCGCATGTATCTCGGAAGCTGGGGCAGCTTTTCGATCAACGACGTCTCGGCGTTTCTGCCGAACTTCTTCGACGGCGGCGCCGACGACTACGCGCGCGATCCCGACGTGCACAAGGGGCTGATCCAGGGCGGATCGAGCATCAACCCGGAGGTGCGCAAGGAGGCCTACTCGGCAGTGATCAAGAAGATCACCGAGCAGGCCTACTGGGCGCCGCTGCACACCTATGTGACGACCTACGGCCACGCCAAGCAGCTCGATTTCACGCCGTACCCGGACGAACTGCCGCGCTTCTATCTGGCGAAGTGGAAGTAGAGCCAGGATGACTCTTGCGGTCGTTCGATCAATGCGGCGCAAGGACTGCGTAGGGTGGGCAGAGCGAAGCGTGCCCACCATGACGGAGCGGCGTCCCGGATAGTGGGCACGGCGCGAAGCGCGTCCTAGCTAACCCTGAGTGTCTGCCGAGTCCGCGAGGTCACCCACACCGCATTGCGAGGAGCGTGAGCGACGAAGGCAATCCACCCTCGAGCATGGCGGCGCAGATGGATTGTACTTCGCGGAGCCTGTCACGGGCGCGCGCTGGATTTTCGCGCGACCTGGTCGATTCGCAATGACGGTGGCACAGTCCACCCCGCATTGGTGGCCTCAGCCGCCGAACCGCTCGATCACCTCTGGCGCGGCGGCAGTCTCAGGACCGGCAACACCTTCGAAGGCGGGTTCTCCAATGTTCACTCCGCCGGCTACGCCGAGAAGAACGGGTTGCGACAACGTGTGGAGAATTTCATGTGATGAATTTCACAGTCGGACCGCTATCTGCATGCTAAATTCGGAAGTCCCGCCCAGGACAAGCCCTTTGAAAAAGCCGATCAGCCCGCAGAGCAAGGATCGAACAGCATGGACGATGTCCTGAACCTCGCCCAGGTCAAAGCCGAACTGTCCTATCTCAATCGCCTGGACGAAAGGCGCGAGACCAATGTGGCGAGCCTGAAGCGCCTGAAGGAAGCCCGTGACGCTCTGCTTGGCAGGGGAGGTGAAGTCGCGGGGAGCTCAATCTCACGAAAGTCCTAGAGCTGGGCCGAGCCGTGACGACGGACCATCCCGTGCCCGGACGGAAGCGGCGTGAGTGCTGCGGGCCGGGCCCATCCTACTTTGCATGGGGTTGTTTTCGCGATTTTGGGTCTGGGCCCTGCGAACGAAGCGAAGCCACCCATCTTTCCGCGTGCCGCGGCGTGGATTGCTTCGCGGGGCTCGCAATGACGGTTGAGACTATCAGCCGCTCAACCGCGCGTCACATGCACCCCGGGCCTTTCGCCCGCGTTCCACTTGCCGTCGATCGCCCGCTCGATCTGCGCCGCCAGTTGCAATAGCAGGCCGTCATTGGCCTGCCTGGCGATCGCCTGGATGCCGAGCGGCAGGCCGTGCTCGTGGGTGGCGAGCGGCAGCGAGATTGCGGGGATACCGCAGAGATTGGCGAGCGGGGTAAAGGCAAAATTGCGCCAGAGATTGCCGAACCAGTCCAGCACGTCGGGATTGTCGCTGATCGTCAGATATTCCGTGGTGCCGACCTTCGGCGTCGGCAACGCCGTGATCGGGGTGAGGATGATGTCCCAATCCTCGAAAAACATGCCGAAACCGCGCGACGTCGTATTGAACACGGCCTGCATCCGCGCCCGGTCGGCATAGCTGGTGTTCCGGCCATGCTCCCAGATCCGGATGTTGATGGGCTCGATCAGATCTTCCGGCGGTTTCTCCAGGCCGCGCGCGGCCAGCATGTTGGAGATGACGACGGCAAAATTGCTGATGTAGCAGGTGGTCTGCGCCGCAAAGGCTTCGCGATAGTCCAGCTCCGGCAGGGCGTAGTCGACGTGATGGCCGAGGCCTTCGAGGAAGCGGCCGACCTTCTGCAGTTCGGCCGCGATATGCGGCGTCGCGCGGTACTCGCCCCACTGGTGCGACAGCGCGATTTTCAGCGGCGCCGGATCGCGCGCGATCATCCGCGTATAGGGCTCGGGCGGAGACCAGAACGGCATGAATTCGCCGGGCGCCGGGCCGCGGCAGGCGTCGACGAAGGCCGCGGTGTCGCGCACCGTGCGCGACTGGCAGCCCTGGATCGAGACCAGCCCGCTGAGGTCGGACAGCAGCGGCGCCAGCGAGAACACGCCGCGCGAGACTTTCAGCCCGATATTGCCGTTGACGCCCGCAGGGATCCGGATCGAGCCGCCGCCATCGGTGGCATGCGCGATCGGGACCGTGCCGGCGGCGACCATCGCGGCGCTGCCGGCCGACGAGCCGCAGGTGGTGTAGTCGGTATTCCAGGGATTGCGCGTGACATAGACGGCGGGATTGTCCGCGGAACTGCAGACCCCGAATTCCGGCGTGGTGGTGCGGCCGATCAGGTTGAGCCCGGCCCCGCGCATCTTCGACGTCATGAAGGTGTCGGCGGTCGCGCGGTTGCCGCGCATGTAGCGCGAGCCCATTTCCTGCAGGCGTCCCTTCATCGTCGGGCCGAGGTCCTTCATCAGGAACGGCAGTCCGGCAAACGGCCCGTCGAGATTGGTGCCGTCGGTGGCGGGGTCGGTGACCGCATCCTCGAAGATTTCGACGACGGCTGAAAGCGCGGGATCGACCTTGGCGATGCCGGCGGCCGCCTGTGCGGCCAGCTCCGCAGCCGTCAGTTCACCCTTGGCGACGCGCGCGGCGAGCGCAACGCCGTCGTGGTCAGCCCATTCATCCCAGCTCATCGGCAAGTTCATGCAATCGGTCCCTTTGAGAAATATCTCGGACCTTAAAACATGATCGGGGAGAGGCGGAACTGTTTTTCACCGGTCCGAAGACCGGTTCTCGTGCATGACGGCCCGGCGGCGGCGTCTTCAGGAACGGAAATCGATGCCGCGCACGATGATGCCGGGAGGAGAGCCTTCGAACTCCCGCGCCTCGAATTTGCGCGACGCGCACGCCTCGATCCGGTCCCGCAACCGCGCGAACTGTTCCTCGCGCCGGGCAGCCGGCGTCCGCGGCACGTGTTCCAGTTCGTCCATCGCCGCAGCGCTGACGGCGCAGGGTACTTCCCTGCCGTCGTCCATCATGGAAAACAGCAGGACCATTCGGTCGTCGTCATAGCCTCGGATGTTGCCGCGCGCGAACGTCATCAGGCTTTTCTCCCGGAGCGAAACCATCCTCTTATCCGGCAACCCTCTTTTTTGTGACCGGCGGCGGATTGATTTCCGCGATCCTGCGCAGGCAGTCCGCTTCGGAAGAATGCGGCCCCGAGACGAAGGTTCCGCTGACCTTGGTCGAGTACCAGCCGGACTCGACGCCGAGACGAAGCGATTCTTCCGACATGACATGACGTGGCGAGAGATTTTGCATCAGTTGCTTTCGGTTTACGCCGTTCGATCCTGGTCGGGACGGCTGGATGATGGGTACAGTTCTTTCGGGCCGAACGTCTTGTTCAGCTCGTCCTCCGCGGACAGCCGGGTGAGGTCGGCAAGCACCGCGGCCACGAGGTCGCGGTGATGCGTGTCGGTCGCCGGCAGGCCGGCTGAATACAGGTTGAGCACGTAACGCGCCTTGGCCACCGCCTCGGGCCACGAGGTGGCCGGCGCGCCGAGGATCTCGAGTTCGAGAACGCCCTGCTTGTCACGCAACAGTTTTGCGTTGGCCTCGACGTCGGCGATCACGCGACGGATATCGGTGGCCTTCTGCGCCGCCATGCCGCGATGCTTGTCGAGCTCGATCGGGGTGTCACTCACGCGGCGCGCTCGCATCGATGCGTTGCGCGTCGGACAGATCGGTCGAACTGATCGAGATCATCTCCATCGCGGAACGTTGCGGCGGCGCACCGGGCACCATGATCATGGTAGCGACCCGCCGGAAGCAGGGAAACGAAAGGCCTTCGATCATCTCCTCGTCGGCGATGATTTCGTAAGCTCCCGGTGCGAGTTGCCGGTCGATGCCCTTGATGCGAAAGGGATGCCTGAAATGAACCGTTTCCCGTCGGGTGCGCGTGCTCATGCCGGCAGCCCGGCGAATCTGCGCGCGAAGTTCTGAGGTTTTTCGGACATCGTCGCAGGGTGCGCGCTTTCGCGGCAATTAGCTATCGTTTTCTCCGCAGAGAGCCGTATTTGGTCGAATAAGCCCGCCGGCGCCTTGTATTCGCTGGTTTCGTAGCCATTTCGAGCACTTAGCAGCTGGAAAGGCGTTTCGAGTGAAGCTTCGCGTCGGATTCGAAATGCTCTACGATTTTCCGCAGCCGACACCCATGATCATGGTGCTGGGCACACACTTCACCCGCGCATCCGATGTCATCGTGCCGGACTTCCTCACCACCGACCCGGTCGTCGAGATCACGCCCTATCGCGACATGTTCGGCAATTGGTGCAGCCGCATGGTGGCGCCCGCCGGCCGCGTGCGCCTTGCCGGCGATGGCGTGGTGCGCGACAGCGGTCTGCCCGATCCGGTGTTTGCTTCCGCCGTTCAGCATGCGGTCGAGGATCTTCCCGCGGATACCCTGGTCTATCTGCTCGGCAGCCGCTATTGCGAGACCGACCGGCTTTCGGACATCGCCTGGCAATTGTTCGAGAAAACGCCGCCGGGCTGGGCGCGGGTGCAGGCGATCTGCGATTTCGTGCACCGTCACATCGCGTTCGGATATGAGCACGCGCGCGCCAGCAAGACGGCGTGGGAGGCTTACGAGGAAGGCAAGGGCGTCTGTCGCGACTATGCCCATCTCGCCATCGCGTTCTGCCGCTGCATGAACATTCCCGCGCGCTATTGCACGGGCTATCTCAGCGACATCGGCACGCCGAAACCCTGGGCCGTGGGCGATTTCGCCGGCTGGTTCGAAGCCTATATCGGCGGGCACTGGCGCACCTTCGATCCGCGCAACAACGTGCCGAGGATTGGCCGCGTGCTGATCGCGCAGGGCCGTGACGCCTCCGATGTGCCGATCACGCAGACCTTCGGGCCCAACACGTTGGCCGGCTTCAAGGTCTGGACTGACGAGATTGCGTGACGGCAAATCGTCCCGCGCCGACCTGCTGAAGAATATCTGCCGCGGTTGCTGAGATGGCGCGCCCGGCCTGTGGAGGCCGTTCCACACTCGATCGCCTGTGCCGCATCTGATTCTGATCGCGATGTGATGGTTGCTATTGGGTACGGCAGTATCCATATGAGCGAGAGCGTACCCGGCTTCGCAACAAGGCGTGTCCGGCAGACGCGACGCTTAGCCACATAATCCTGCGCTATATCGACCAACGGCATGTCGCTTCGGCGTGCGCGTTACGGGTCAGGAGACGCTATGTCCATCGAACACGCGTCCGTGCGGGCCATGCACAAGCCCTGGGGCGTCAGCGATCTCCAGCCATGGAGCGGCATCGACGGTACCGGGGATGCGGTGGGAGAGCTCTGGTTCGAGCGCGCCGACAGCAATGCGCCGACGCCTGCCTTGCTTCTCAAGTTGCTGTTCACCAGCGCGCCGTTGTCGATCCAGGTCCATCCGGACGATACGTTTGCGCGCGCGATGGGGATGCCGAACGGCAAGAGCGAAGCGTGGTACATCATCTCGGCGGAGCCGGACGCGCAGATCGGCGTCGGCCTGAATCGACGGATCACACCACAGGAATTGTACGCGGCGATCACGAATGGCTCGATCGTCGATCTGGTTCAATGGCGTCCGGTTGCGAAAGGCGATGTCATCTTCATTCCGGCCGGCACCATCCACGCGCTCGGCGCCGGCATCGTGCTCGCCGAGATTCAACAGCGCAGCGACACGACATTTCGCCTGTTCGACTACGGTCGAGACCGTGAACTGCACATCGACAATGGCGTTGCGGTTGCAAACGCCTGGCCGCTTCGGCCGCCACGTGATCCTGTCAGCCTCACTCCTGAGCGGACGGTTCTGGTCGCGAGCCAGCATTTCGTGCTCGAGCGGATTGAACTGCCCGAGGGTTCAAGCTGGGCGCTGACTGGCCGATTCGGAAACCTGGGTTCTCGCGCTCGATGGCCATGCGGCGATCGGATTGGCCGCGCTATCGATCGGGCAGGCGGTCTTCGTCGGCGGCGGTCGCGCCAGCATCGAAGTCGGTGCCAACGGGCTGAGCGCCCTGGTCGCGTATCCCGCAAGCGCACCGATCGGCTCCCTTTTGCACAGGCTTTCCGGGCAATCGACCAGACCTGTTCAGCCCGTTGCCGCCGAACTGGCGAAACTCGGCCTCGCCGAGGCGCACACATGACGCCGCTCCGCAAGATCGCGGTGATCGGCAATTCGTTGCCCCGCCGCTGCGGTATCGCAACATTTTCGACCGACCTGCAACGCGCGGTCTCCAATTCGCGAGCCAAACCTGCAAACCTGCATCGTGGCGATGACCGACCACGACCAGACCTATGACTATCCTGCGTCGGTCGCATTGCAGATCAAGGATGACAGCATCGAGGAGTATGTCGACGCCGCGGCGTTTCTCAACGCCGGCCGGTTCGACATCGTCTGTCTGCAGCACGAATTCGGAATTTTCGGCGGCGAAGCCGGGGCCCATATCCTGGAACTGCTGTCGCGCCTGACCATGCCGGTCGTCACGACGCTGCACACGGTGCTGGCCGCGCCGACGGCGGCTCAGCGCGCGGTGATGGAGCGCATCGTCGAGATGTCCTCGAAGGTCGTCGTGATGGCCAACAAGGGTCGTGAACTGCTGCGCAACGTCTATCGCGTGCCGGACGACAAGATCGAGGTCATCGCCCACGGCATCCCCGACTTTCCGTTCGTCGCGCCGGACGAGGCAAAGGCCAAGCTCGGATTCAGCAACCGGTCGGTCATTCTGACGTTCGGCTTGCTGTCCCCCAGCAAGGGCATCGAGGTCATGATCGACGCCATGCCGTCGATCCTGCAAAGGCGGCCGGACGCGGTCTATGTGGTGCTCGGTGCGACGCATCCCAATCTGGTTCGCGACCAGGGCGAAGCCTATCGCGGCAGCCTGATGGCGCGCGTGCGCAAGCTCGGCGTCGAGGATCACGTCGTATTCCTCGACCAGTTCGTGGATCAGGCCACGCTGCTCGAATTCATTTCGATGTGCGACGTCTATGTCACGCCCTATCTCAACGAGGCGCAGATGACGTCGGGCACGCTGGCCTACAGCTTCGGCCTCGGCAAGGCGGTGGTCTCAACGCCTTACTGGCATGCGCGCGAACTGCTGGCCGACGGCCGCGGCGTTCTCGTTTCCTTTGGCGATGCGATGGAGATCGGCAACGAAATCGCGCGCCTGCTTACCGACGGCCCTCGCCGGCAGGCGATGCGCGAGCGCGCCTACGCAGCCAGCCGATCGATGACATGGGAGCGCACAGCCGAGCGTTACATGACGGCCTTCGAAAATGCGCGGCAGGGCCACCGGCTGAAGGTGATTGCGCGTGCCGGGCCCGGCGCGATCGCGCCGCATGGTCCCGCGGTGCCTGACATGCAACTAGGCTATTTCCTGTCGATGTGCGACGATACCGGCCTGTTCCAGCACGCCGTGCATTCGGTGCCTGATCGCGCGCATGGCTACTGCGTGGACGACAACGCCCGCGCGTTGCTGTTGGCTTGCGCGCTCAATGGACCGGGCGAGCATCCGCTTTCGGAAAGCCAGACCGGCCCGCTTTGCCGCCTTTGTGCAGCATGCCTGGAATCCCGATACCAGGCGCTTTCGCAACTTCATGGGTTTCAACCGGACCTGGCTCGAAGATGAAGGCTCCGAGGACAGTCACGGGCGAACCCTGTGGGCGCTGGGTGAATGCGCGCGGAAGGATGCCAGCCGGTCACGGCGTCGATGGGCGTCGGCCTTGTTTGCCGAAGCCCTGTCGACCGCCGCGGCCTTTCGCTCGCCTCGCGCAATGGCCTTCACGCTGCTCGGTCTGGACGCCTATTGCGCCGCAGTTCCGGAGGATCAGCGCGCCCGTGAGATCAGGCATTCTCTTGCCGATACGCTGGTGTCCGCCCTCGCTTTGGTCGAGACGCCGGACTGGGTGTGGTTCGAGGAAGTCCTGGCGTATGACAATGCGCGCCTGCCGCAGGCCCTGATCGCGACCGGCCTCGCAACGCAAACGCCCGCCTATGTCGATGCCGGTTTGAGAACCTTGCGCTGGTTGATGACGCTGCAAACGACGTCGACCGGGCATTTCCGCCCGGTCGGCACGACGAGCTTCGGCGAACTTCGAAAGTCTCCCGGGACCTTCGATCAGCAGCCGGTGGAAGCCACCGCCACGATTGCGGCGTGCCTGACCGCGTGGCGCGCGGACGGCGATGCCGAATGGAAGGCCATCGCGGCCGGGGTTTTCTTCTGGTTCTTCGGCGGCAACGACCTGTCGGTTCCGCTCGTCGATTCCGAGACCGGCAGTTGTCGCGATGGACTGCATCCCGATCGTGCCAATGAAAATCGCGGCGGCGAGTCGGTCGTGTCCTATCTGCTGGCGCTGGCCGAGATGCGCCAGCTTGCGCGCGCCAATATCAATCCGACGAACCCCGTGGCGCTTCGCGCCATCGGTGCTTGAGTTAAGCGTCCACTCACGCAAACGCGAACCGAGGGCACCTTGTTGCAAGCCACTTTTGTCAATCGGCGGGCGCTCTATCTGCGGCCCGATCCTGCGCGCGTGATCGTGCGTCCGTTCAAGCCGTCGACCGAACCGCGCGATCTCAACCCGACCGACAAGACCCGCGCCAACCATATTGTCGAGCGCGTTCTCAATCTCGATCCGCAGGCCGCGGCGGGCCAACTGGCCGATGTGCTGGAGAATTTCCAGGGCCGGCACCGCAATCTGCTGGAGACGTTTGAGCGCCGGGCCGACGAAATGGAGGAGGCGCTGCTGGCGCACTGCACGTTTTCCGAAGTGCAGCGCCAGCTGATCGGCGCCTACTTCCTGCACGAATATTCCTTCGAAGCGTCGGCGCTGTTCAATCCAAGCATCGTGCCGCACCCCGACCAGTCGGGAATTCCAAACGGCAGCCTGCGCTTCATTCTGAGCCTGCGCGCCGTCGGCGAAGGCCACGTCTCGTCGCTGACGTTTCGCGCGGGCACCATCGCGGCGGACGGCAGCATTACGGTCGATCCGACGGCCCGGCTCGCGACGAGTCCCCGGATCAGACATCGGATGGCAGGACCGCATCGGCGACGAAGTCGAGGTCGTCTTCCAGCCGGAGCAGGATATCAGCGAGCGCGTCATCTTTCCGGTCACGGAATCGCAATCGAACGGCATCGAAGACGCGCGCTTCGTCCAGTTCAGCGATGGCGGCCGGACGACCTATTACGCGACCTACACCGCCTACAGGGGCACGGCGATCCGGTCGGAACTGATCGAGACCGAGAGACTTCCTCTCGTTTCGGATGACGCCGCTGCACGGCGCTGCCGCGCGCAACAAGGGCATGGCGCTCTTCCCGCGCAAAATCGACGGCAAGTACGCCATGATCGCGCGGCAGGACAACGAGAATCTTTATCTGATTTATTCGGACGATCTCTACCGATGGGAAGGCGGTCAGGCGATCCTGAAGCCGCAATTTCCCTGGGAGTTCGTGCAGATCGGCAACTGCGGATCGCCGGTCGAACTGGAGGAAGGCTGGCTGATGCTGACGCACGGCGTCGGCCCGGTTCGAAAATATTCGATCGGCGCGGCACTGCTCGACAAACGCGATCCCTCCAGGGTGCTGGCGCGTTCGAGCGAACCGTTGTTGCGACCCGAACCATCCGAGCGCGAAGGCTACGTTCCCAATGTAGTCTACACCTGCGGGGCGATGAGGCACAATGATCAGCTCATTTTGCCCTACGCCGTATCGGATACGTACTCCAACTTTGCCACGATCAAGATTTCCGCGCTGCTGCAGTCGATGTCCTGAATTCGGATCACGCGGTGCTGCCTGCCTTCTCAAGGGAGAGCCTCATGGCTCGCGAAACAAGCTACTTCGTTCAGGCATTCAATGCCGGCCGGGGAGGAAACCTGAAAGCCGACGCTCCGATCGCCTGCAAGACGGCAACGGGCGCGCTTCGCACCGCGGAGCGGCTGGCCTTGAGCAAGCTCGGGGTCGTTGCCTTTTCATCCACCGGCGATCCCGAGATGGGCGACTATGATGACGAGCCGACAGTCATCTTCCGCAAGGGAGAGCTGCCATCGGCGTTCGATTGAGACAGGCCCGGCAACTTTCCGCAGGTGTCGGCCGAGCTTCGATCGGATCGGAAGCGACTGGATTGCGTCAGCGACCCTTCCGTAGTCGCGATGGCGGTTGGGATAGGTCAGGTGCGAGCATTGCCGCCAGAAGGGCGCTCGCGACTGTCTCTGAGGCGTTTTAGCGCTCGCTATTCCCGCTACGTGAGCCTAGGGTCGATCATCACCGCGTTTCCCACGGCGTCTATCGGTGACTGAGGGTCAGGAACACTCCCGCCGCGACGGACGGAACTTCTGTTGTCCCAATTTTGCTTGGCGGACCGGATCGTCCCGCAGTTTCCTCCTTTATTGGTGCCGGCGGTGGCATTCCTGCAACTTGAAGGATAGCGGAGTGCCCTCGAGAGGTCCGGGAGGCAAGCCATGAGCGCTCGACCCTTCAAGACCGCCGATGAGCTCCAGGTTATGATTGTCGAGCAGACAAAGGTCCTCCATGGTCCCTGGCCGTCCGGAATGACGATGTTTGTTTTCGACGATGCTTACGGATGGAGCGCGAGCATCAGCCGGCCAATGTCGGAGGCCGACAATTTCTATCGCACCCGCACGCTCGATCTGATCAGGACGTTGAAGGTCCGATATGATCTGGACGCGCCGCGTCTCTAATCGATGACGATATCGACCAGCAACATTGAGTTTGCGTCACCATCAACCCAGGGAGATCGACATGGCCAAAGGCGAGCAAAAAGGCAATCGGGAGACCAAGAAACCCAAGAAAGAGAAGATCAAGGTGATTGCCGCAGCGCCGAGCCAGAAGGCCGGCGGCTGGCAGCCGACCTTGGGTTCCGGCAAGAAGAAATAGAGAGCGACGCCCCTTCGCGGGGCGGACCGCATTTTCCGCCTCGCGCGCGCAAGGTCTATCTGGGCCCGCCGGGCAGTGCTAGCCGACGGCCGCTGACAGCGTCAGACTTTGATAAGCCGCACCTTGGTGCCCCAGGGATCTGATGTCTCGATGCCGTTCTCGATCGTTGTGGCCGGTGCGCCCGCCTGCCGCAGGCGCAGCGTTTGGGCCTGCAGAATTCTCCTCCTCCGCGATTTCCAGCGAGAACCAGCCTAGCCCGGTGGCGGTGTTGTCGCGCGGGCCGGCGCCGGCGCTCTGCCAGACATTGATCCCGAGGTGATGGTGATAGCGGCCTGAGGAAAGGAACGCGGCGCCGCTGCGCTTGCGGGTCGGATCGAAGCCGATAGCGCCGCCATAGAAGCGGTCGGCCTGTTCGAGGTCGCCGACGCGCAGGTGCATGTGGCCGATGCGGAGATCGTCGGGGGCCTTGGCATAGTTGGTCGTGCGCGTGTCGGTCAGCGCCAGCAGGCCGTCGATGTCGAGCTGGTCGGTTGCCATCGCCACCGAGCCGGCTTCCCATTTCCAGGTTTCGGGCGCGCGATCGGCATAGACCTCGATGCCGTTGCCTTCGGGATCGTCGAGATAGATGGATTCGCTGACGAGGTGATCGGCAAAGCCGGACAGCGGGATCTTGTTGGCGGCCGCGTGCACCAGCCAGCGCGCGAGGTCCTTGCGCGTCGGCATCAGGAACGCGGTGTGATAGAGGCCCGCGGCGTTGCGCGCTTCGCGCGCCGCACTCTCGCGCCGTTGCAGATGGAGCAGCGCCACGCCGCCCGCGCCGAGCAGCGCGCCCATCATCGAGCGCGCCATCACGGTCAGGCCAATCGCGTCGCGATAGTAATCGGCGACCTTGTCGAGGTCTCGCACCCGCAAGTTCACCATGCCGATCCGCATCGGCGTTCGGTTGGCGAAGGTCGGACCGCCGCCGCCTGACGTCCCCTCTGCATGCGCCGCGGCGAGCGCTGCAGCGGACAGCGAGGAGGCGCCGGCGAGGTGGAGCAGCGTGCGCCGGGTCAGGTCGATGGTCATGAGAGCCTCCTTTGACGACCAGTTGAGCGAGGCAAATCTTGCGCCGATTTGATGGTCTGCCATCGCCCAGGATACGGCCTGGCGGTCGGTTATCGCAATGTCGCGATAGTCGTCCCGGAACCATCGCTGCGGCGGGACGTTTGTTCCGGGCAAGCCATTTCAGAGATTGGAGAACACCATGACGCGCGTCGCGGCAGCGATCGTCGCCGGACTGTTGGGCGTGAGTGCCGCAGCCGCCCAGTCCACCGGGACATCGGACGTCAAGCCGGAGACGGCCTGCACGACGTCGCCGGCGGCAACAACGGGAAGCGGCGAGGAGAAGACCGCGAATTCAATGTCCGTCGAAAAGAGTGCGGTGCTGCCCGAAGCCGGCGGTTCGAATTCCGCGGCGCCGACGGTGCAGAGCGGCGGCAAGCCGCTGAAGGTCAGCCCGGACTGCCCGCCGGATTCCAAGCCAAAGTCATGATGGCCCCGTAGGGGAGGCAACCCACCAATCGTCGCGGCACAGCAAAACTGTATCCACCGTCATTGCGAGCGCAGCGAAGCAATCCACTTTCACTGCGTGCGCGAAGATGGATTGCTTCGCTGCGCTCGCAATGACGTGGGGAGACCCGCTTCGCTCCGGTCCCTCACCCTGAGGAGGCCGCGGCGCGGCCGTCTCCAAGGGCAAGGACCCAGCCTTTCAATTTCGCGATACAAGCCATGCTCACATTCAAATTCCTTAAGCCGCAGCGGCGATCTATGGTTTGCGCCAATCAAACCTGGAATCGCAGAGGAAATTGAGCCCGATGGCGGACGCTGCAAAATCACGGAGCGAGGCGGTGCCGGCCCTGCCGACATGGCCGGACGAAATCTACCGCGTGCTGAAGGACGCCGGCATTCGCCAGGTCGCGATGGTGCCGGACGCCGGCCATAGCCGTCTCATCCGCTCGTTCGAGGCCGATCCCGAAACCCGCGTCGTCACCTTGACGACGGAAGAGGAAGGCGTGGCGATGCTGGCCGGCGCATGGCTCGGCGGCGAGCGTGGCGTTCTGCTGCTCCAATCCAGCGGCGTCGGCAACTGCATCAACATGCTGTCGCTGCCCGTCATCTGCCACATGCCGCTGTTGATGATCGTCACCATGCGCGGCGATTGGGGCGAGTTCAATCCATGGCAGATCCCGATGGGGCAGGGCACGCGGCCCTCGCTCGAGGCGATGGGCGTGATCGTGAACAAGGTGGACGAGCCTGACCTGGTCGCCTCCACCGTGCAGGGCGCGGCGCATCTCGCCTTCAACAGCTGGAAGCCGGTGGCGGTGCTGCTCGGACAGCGCGTGCTCGGCGCCAAGAACTTCAAGGAGCTTGCCCGCAAATGACCAATCCGAACGCACTGCTGCATCGCCGCGACGTCGTCAACGAACTCGTGCGCGACCGTGCCGATCTCCTCGTCATCGCCGGCCTCGGCGCGCCGAACTGGGATGTCTCCGCCGCCGGCGATCATCCCAACAATTTCCCGCTCTGGGGCGCGATGGGCGGCGCCTCGATGATCGGGCTCGGGCTGGCGCTGGCGCAACCGAAACGAAAAGTGCTCGTCATCACCGGCGACGGCGAGATGCTGATGAATGTCGGCTCGCTCGCGTCGATCGCGGTGGAAGCGCCGAAGAATTTGACGATCGCCGTCCTCGACAATGAGCGTTTTGGCGAAACCGGCATGCAGAAAACGCCCACTGCTTTTGGTGTCGACCTCGCCGCCATCGCCACCGCCTGCGGCATCCGCACCTCGCGCATCGTCCGCACGATGGCCGAAGTCACCGAGCTGCGCGATCTCGCGCATGAGGGAAGCGGGACGGCCTTCGCGCAGATCAAGATCAATCCCGAAGCGCTGCCGTTCGTGATGCCGCCGGCCGACGGCGTCATCCTGACGTCGCGCTTCCGGCAATCGGTGCTCGGGAGACGAGGCGCTGTTTAATTGACGCGTGGCTACACCATCGAACTCGTCATGCCCGGCCTTGTCCCGGGCATCCACGTCTTTGGTCGCGTTGCGCAAGCAAAGACGTGGATGGCCGGGACAAGCCCGGCCATGACGACGAGAGAGCGTGCACGCGCTACGCCGTCATGTTGATCTTCCACAGCCCTTCCTTCGAGAGCTGCTGAATCTCGGATACGATCAGCGTCGCAATCGTCGTCGTCGCGATCGACGGCGGATGGGCGATCGGCGAAGCAAGAATCAGTTCGCGTGACACCGAGGGGCTGACGGCCGCCATCTCCAGCCGTTTCGCCGCCACTTCCGTGCGGATGGCAGACGGCGGCAGCAGCGTGTAGCCGAGCCCTTCCTCCATCAGGCTGATCTGCGCGCGATAGGAATCGACCTCGATCATGGCGTCGAGCTTCAATTTTTCGCGCGCCAGCGCCTTCTCCAGCAGCGCCCGCAAGCCATGCGAGATGCTCGGCAGGATCAGCCTCTGCTTCACCAGCCATTTCAGGTCGACCTGCTTTCGCTTGCTGAGCCCCGACCCCGGCGGCCCGACGGCAACGATATCCTCGCGGCCGATCGACTGGACCTGAAGATGCAGATCGACCGCGGGACCATAGATGATCGCGAGATCCATTTCGCCGCGATGCAGCCATTCGACCAGATGGCCGCCATAGCTCTCCACGATGCGCAGCGAGACGTCGGGAAATTCGTTGATGACGCGGCGGGCGAACCGTCCGGACAGCACCGCGCTCACCGTCGGCACCAGCCCAAGAATGACGCGGCCCGACGGATTGCCGTTCGCCGATTTGAGGTCGTCGCTGACCTGTTCGATCTGGCGGATCAGCCCGGTGGTGCGGTCGAGCAGCATCCGGCCGGCGCTGGTCAGCAGCATGCCGCGGCCGTTGCGGACGAACAACTCGACGCGCAATTCATGTTCGAGCAGCTTGATGTGCCGGCTCAGCGCCGGCTGGGCGGCGCGCAGCCGGTCCGCCGCCTTGCTGAGGCTGCCGAGCTCGGCCACGGCGCGGAAGGTGCGCAATTGTTTGAGGTCCATCGGATGCCTAAATACTCATTCGGCGGGCATCATATGCGGTTTCGCGCAAGCCCGTGCAATTAGATCAATGCTCCCATGACATGAGAGTTAATGGCGCCGCCGGGCGTGACGGGCCGCGCGCGATGCTGCTAGTCATGGAAATACGATCCACACCTGGAATTCCCGATACATGACCTTGCCGTCCGTCACTCCGTCCGAAATCCGCACCGCGCTGCTGCTGCGCGACGAAATCGCGCTGCTCGATGTCAGGCACGAGGCCGCGTTCGCCACTGGCCATCCCCTGTTCGCCGCCAACATGGCGGCGGCCCGGATTGCGCTGGAAGCCGAAGCGCGACTGCCGCGCAAGGATGTGCCGATCGCCCTCTATGATGACGGCGAAGGCCTCGTGCCGCAGGCGGCGGACCGGCTCACGGCGCTGGGCTACAGCAGCATCCGCCAGCTCGACGGTGGGCTGGAGGGCTGGAAACATGCCGGCTTTGAGCTGTTCCAGGACGTCAATTCCTATGCCAAGGCCTTTGGCGAACTGGTGGAACATCGCCGCCACACGCCTTCGCTGGCCGCCGAGGAAGTCAGCGCCCTCATTGCCAGCGGCGCCAACATTCAAATCCTCGATGTCCGCCGGTTCGACGAATACGCGACCATGAATATCCCGGGCTCGATCAGCGTACCGGGCGCCGAACTGGTGCTGCGTGCGGGCCGCGCCGCGCCGGATTCCGAGACCACCATCATCGTCAATTGCGCCGGCCGCACCCGCTCGATCATCGGGACCCAGTCGCTGATCAATGCCGGCGTCACCAACAAGGTGCGGGCGTTGCGCAACGGCACGATCGGCTGGACGCTGGCCAAGCAGAATCTCGAACACGGCTCCAGCAGGCGCGGCGAGATCGGTGCCATTGCCGGTGGTGAAGCCAATGCGCGCGATGTCGCCTATCGCGCCGGCGTCCGCCACATCGGGCTTGCGGAGATGGCGGCGCTGCAGGCGCAGACCGATCGCACGCTCTATCGCTTCGATGTGCGCTCTGAAGAGGAATACACCGCCGGCCATCTCACGGGCTTCCGCCATTACCCCGGCGGGCAACTGGTGCAGGAGATCGACATGGCGGCTCCGGTGCGCGGCGCCCGCATCGTGCTAACAGACAATTTGCGTGTCCGCGCCGACATGACCGCGTCCTGGCTCGCGCAGATGGGATGGGAAGTGTTAGTGCTCGAAGGCGGCTATGACGGCACGCTGGAGATCGGCCCGCCGCTTGTGATCCCAAAGCCCGATCCGTCACACCGCTATCGCCGTCCCTATGAGGGCACCGATGTCAAGGAAAGCGCGATGCAGGCCTATCTCGACTGGGAATACGGCCTCGTCGAACAACTCCGCCGCGACGCCACGCATGGATTCTTCGTGATATGATAGCAGGACGGGTTAGGCGGACTTGTCACGCCGTAGCTCGAAGAGCGAAGGCGGATCAATCATCCGCGCCCACCATGCTCGCCAGCTTCTCCGCCGCGTAATTCTCGCCGATCGACATCGCGCAAATTCGCGAAATCTGCACGTAGGGCAAGCCGCTTTCCTCGGCCCATGCATTGAACTGCGCCTGCACCTTGGCGAGATCGCGCTTCGAAGTGACGGTCTCCGCGATGTCGAGCCCGGCATCGCGCAGGCACAGCACGACATCCCTTGACGTGACAAAACCGTCCCAGCCGAGGAAGCGCAGCATCATCTGCCCGGTATTGCCGCCGAGCCGGCTGCCGCGCTTGGCCAGCAGTTCCAGCAGCCCGACCTCGTCGGATGAGGGCCAGTTCGCGAGGAACTTGCCGAAACTGCCGTGCTCCTTGGCGATGTCCCTCACAAAGCTTGCATTGGCGCGCACCGACATGATCTTGGCGCCGTTGCGGACGATGCCTGTGTCCTTCATCAGATCGTCCCAGAACTCGTCCGGCTTCAGCGACAGCGGCCCCGGCTTGAAGCCGAGAAACGCCTTCTCAAAACCCGGCCATTTGTTCTCGATCACGCTCCAGGCAAAGCCTGCGCAAAACACCCGCTTGGCCATTTCGGCGAGAATCCGGTCGTCGCCGAGCCTGGCGAGCGCCTTCGGGTCGGGCTTGGCCGGCAGCAGCTTGGCGAGCGCCTTGGGGCCGCCCTTGCGCTTCTCGGCCCGGGCGCGAATGGTTTTGAACGCGGTCACGGTGTACGGCCCCCTTGAACGACGGCTGATGTGAAAAATAGGCGCAAAACGCCTCAAAACCGCAGTGTAGCCGATCATTCCCTGATTCCCAGCGTCGCCCATGCCGCGCGAGAGGTTAACCGTCGCAGAAGTGATCGGCTGGCCTGCAAAGAATGGATGGCGTATTGGCTGGTTTTCGCCTAAAGCAGCCGCAACCTCAGTGAAATCGGTCAGGCCGTACGGCTGCGCTTTGTGAAACGCGCAAGCCTCGAGCCATTTCGGTTCGAGGCGGTATTCAACATTTCCGGCTGATAGAGCCAACCTGAGGTCTGACATCTCGTGACATTATTGCCCACCCATCCGCCGCTCGCCCGAGCTTTGGCGGAACGTAACTTCGATCGGCTGACGCAGGTCCAGACCGCGGTACTGGCCGACGATGCGGCCGGCCGCGACCTGCTGGTTTCGGCGCAGACCGGCTCCGGCAAAACGGTCGCCTATGGCCTGGCGCTTGCGAACAATCTGCTTGACGGCGCCGAGCGGTTCGAGCGGGCCGCGGCTCCCCTGGCGCTGATCGTCGCGCCGACGCGCGAACTGGCGCTTCAGGTGCATCGCGAACTTGCATGGCTCTATCAATATGCCGATGCGCGCGTGGTTTCCTGCGTCGGCGGCATGGATCCGCGCCGCGAGCAGCGTGAGCTCGCCGCGGGCGCCCATATCGTGGTCGGCACGCCCGGACGGCTCTGCGACCATTTGCGGCGCGGCCGGCTCGACGTTTCGGAGCTGAAGGCGATCGTGCTCGACGAGGCCGACGAGATGCTCGATCTCGGCTTTCGCGAGGACATGGAATTCATCCTTGAGGCCACGCCGGAAGAACGCCGCACGCTGCTGTTCTCGGCGACCTTGCCGCGCGGCATCGTCGCGCTGGCGAAGGAATATCAGCAACAGGCCTTTCGTGTCGAAGTCGCGGGCGACGAGGGCGGTCATGCCGACATCGAGTACCGCGCGATCCGGATCGCGGCCGGCGATGTCGAGCATGCCGTCGTCAATATTCTGCGATTCTACGAATCGCCGAGCGCGCTGGTGTTCTGCAACACGCGCGAAGCCGTTCGGCATCTGCAGGCGACGCTGCTGGAGCGCGGCTTCTCCGTGGTCGCGCTGTCAGGCGAACTGACCCAGAACGAGCGAACCCAGGCGCTGCAGGCGTTGCGGGATGGCCGCGCCCGCGTCTGCGTGGCGACCGACGTCGCCGCGCGCGGCATCGATCTGCCGAATCTCGACCTCGTCATTCACGCCGATATTCCGAACGATCCGGAAGTCATGCAGCATCGCTCCGGCCGTACCGGCCGCGCGGGCCGCAAGGGCGTCAGCATCATTTTGGTGCCGCCGGCGCGCAAACGCCGCGCCGAGGTGCTGCTGAACCTGGCCGGCATCGATACGGTCTGGGGCACGGCGCCCCAGCCGGATGAAATTCGCAAACTCGATCAGGAGCGCATGCTGAAAGATGCGCTGTTTTCTGAGGAGACGACGCCTGAGGATCTGGCGCTGGCGCAGGCCTTGCTCGCCGAGCGTTCGGCGGAGGACATTGCCGCGGCGCTGGCGCGGCTTTATCGCGCGCGGCTGCCTTCGCCTGAGGACATTCTTGATCCCGGGCAAGGCAGTGGCCGGTCCCGCGAGGATCGCGGCCGGGAAAGGGAAGGCCGCTCCGCCGCGCGGCGACGATCGCAGCACTGCGCCGCGACCGAAGAAGGGAAAATCGTCGCCGCGTCACGGCATGGGCGAAGGCAGCGTCTGGTTCAGCGCCTCCATCGGCAGCCGGAAGAACGCGGAAGCGCGCTGGCTGTTGCCGATGATCTGTCGCCGGGGCGGCATCGACAAGTCCGACATCGGCGCCATCCGCATCATGGACACCACCACCGAATTCGAGATTTCCGCCCGTGCCGCGGAATCCTTTGCCGTCAAGATCCGTCGTCCCGACAAGGAAGACAATATCCGGATCGAGACGCTCGCGGCTCCTTCGCCGCACGAGCAGGTTCGCGAGAAGGAATGGACGCCAAAGCCGCACGGCAAAAACGCAAAGGCCTCCGACAAGCCGGCGTTTGACAAGAAGCCGCATTACGATACCAAAAGGCGGGATCGAGGCGAGCAGGCGCACGCGGGAAAGCCGCGGCATCAAAACGGACCGTCTGCAAAGCCGGAATTCGGAAAGAAGAAAAAGAAGAAGTTTCGCGGCTGACCGGCGGGATCTCCATATCGAGCCGCCGTCGCCGATCTGACGGAGGCGCGTCATGGATGCCAGCTTCAGGCGAAACATGGGTTCGGACGGCGCAGGCCTGATCGACCGCCGTTCTGTCCTCGCGCTTATCGGCGCGGCGCTCACGCCTTCCGTTGTCGACGCCGCCCAATATCCGTCCCGGCCGATCAGGATCATCGTGCCGTTCGGACCGGGCGGGTCTGGCGACATCACGGCGCGCCTGATCGGCAAGCAGATCGAGGAGAAAACCAAACTGGCGGTCGTCATCGACAACCGCCCCGGCGCCAACGGCATCATCGGCACCATGGCGGTGAAGATCGCCGAGCCAGACGGCCATACGGTGCTGCTGATCACCACCAGCACCCACGCCGCCAATGCCAGCCTCGTGCGCAACCTGTCCTACGATCCTGCCGCAGACTTCACCGTCGTCGGCGTGTTTCGTTCCAGCGGCAGCTACCTGATGGTGCGGCCGCAGGCGCCATGGCGCGACCTCGCCGATTTCATCGCCGCCGCCAAGGCCGCGCCTGGCAAACTCACCTTCGGCTACTTCAATGCCTCCTCGCGCACGCCGCCGGAGTATCTCGGCAAGCTCGCCGGGGTCCAGTTGCAGGGCGTGCCCTATCGTGCGATCGCAAATGCGGTGGCGGATTTGATCGGCGGTGAAATCAGCTGCCTGTTCATGGATACGACCGCCTCTAACCAATATCTGCAGAATGGCCAGCTGCGTCCGCTGGCGATCACGCGGTTGAAGCGCGCGCCGGCCACGCCCGATGTGCCGGCCGTCGCCGAAACGTTTCCGGGTTTTGAGCTCACCGGCTTCCTCGGCATGGCCGTCCCGTCGGCCACGCCTCGCGATATCGTCGAGCGATTGAACGGGCTGATCAACGAAGCCTTGGCCGCGCCCGAGGTACGAAGTCGGATGGATGAGTTCGGCCTGTCGTGGGACATCACGGACCTTGCCGCCTGCGACGCCGAAGTGCGAGCGGAGCGCGAGCGCTGGACTGAATATACGCGCGTTGCCGGCATTCAGCCCGAGTGATGCAGTAAAGCGAGGACGGCCATGAGCGTCTACATCATCGCCCAGCTGAAATTCACCCGCCGCGAACTCTACGACCGGTACCAGTCGCGCTTCATGGGCGTATTCAGCAAGTTCAAGGGCAAGCTGCTGGTGGCGGACGCGCACCCGGTGGTGCTGGAAGGCGAATGGCCGCGCGACAAGGTCGTGATCATGGAATTCCCGGATGACGCCGCCGCGCAGGAATTCCAGAATTCTCCCGAGTATCAGGAGATATCGGTCGATCGCAAAGCGGGCGCCGACGCCATTGTGCTCACGGTGAGAGGTCTGGGCTGAACGGCCGGGCAGGCACGACTTCATATCCCCGTGAACTGCGGGTGAAGCTGTGACCAGGTTTGGTCAGGAGCATTGTAGTAATGATGGATCGTCATATAAAAGGCTCTCGCTGTGTTCAATCGTTGCAGGAGCGGCTTCCATGGGAACGGCAATCGTCATCGGTGTTGGTCCGGATCAAGGCCTTGGCGCGCAGCTCTGCAAGCGCTTTGCGGCTGAGGGCCTCAATGTTCTGGTCGCCGGCCGGACCGAGGCGGCGCTCAATGCCGTCGTGGCCGATATCGCCGCCACGGGTGGGCGTGCGGTTTCCGTGGTCGCGGACGCGACCAGCGAAGCCGATATTGTGGCGCTGTTCGACCAGGCAGGCAGCGACCTCGAACTGGCGATCTACAACGCAGGCAACAATACGCCAGGCAAGATCATCGATATGGAGGCCGGCTATTTCGAGCAGAGCTGGCGCGTCGTATGCTTTGGCGGCTTCTTGTTCGGGCGTGAAGCCGTCCGCCGCATGGTTCCGAAAGGCGCAGGCACGCTGTTGTTCACGGGTGCAAGCGCGTCGCTCAGGGGACGGTCGGGCTACGGGGCTTTCAATTCGTCGAAGGCGGGGCTTCGTACATTGGCGCAGGCGATGGCGAAGGAATACGCAAGCGACGGTATCCATGTCGGTCACGTGGTGGTCGATGGTGCGATAGGCGGCGAAAAGATCAAAAATCGTTTCCCTGACGCGGCCAGCCGCGAGGATCGACTGATCAGCATCGACGGCATCGTCGACGGCTTCGTTTTTCTTCACAAGCAGCCGCGCCGGGCCTGGTCTTTCGAACTCGACGTGCGAACCTCGCACGAGAATTGGTGACTCCCGGCGAATATTTCGGAGGGGTTCAGCGCCTGAGACGGCGGACCAGCGTGCTGGCGGTGCCGAAGTGCTGAGTTGATACGCGTTGGCGTCACGGCAAAAGCCGCGGCTTGTGCAAGGATGACATCGACGCCTCTCGCCTCAAGCGCGTCTCAAGGGTTCATCAAGCTTCCTCACGTCCATTTGTCTCGCGCGACGAAGGTCCTGTGAACTATCTCACAGGCCGTTTTCGCGTGGGCTGACATTTTGCCCAGGCGAAACACCAGCATGCGGGGCGTCATCGATGCGCATTTTCTCCGAAGGCGAGTCCAGGCCGCGCACCAAGCGCAAAGGATTCTTCAGGCACCTGCTCGAAGCGCTTCACCGCTCACGGCGCCGGAATGCGATACAGGTGTTGCGCCGCTACCGTCATCTGATTGCCGGACAGGCTCAGATTCGTCCCGCGAGCCGTGCGCCGAAATCCCGACAAAATGAAAAGAGCAGCCGAAATGCCCACGGAAATAGCACGCTCGTCCGCGCCATCCGCCAGGCGCGCCAGAACGCCGGAAATGAATTCGCGTGACATAACCCCGCTCAGCATTACTGCACTCGCCATCATCGCCATCCTCATACTGGTCCTCCACGTCGCAGGCGGCGACCTGCTCGGTCACCCGAAGGCTCATGCTTCGGTCGTTGTGCAGGGGGGATGTCCGATGGATGCAGCGCCGCCGGTGCCATCACTGCCGTTCGACTAGAGCCGTTTTCGTTCCGATGGAATCGGAACGGGGCTCTAGATTTTTGTTTTGACGCGTTTTCTTGACGCGAACCGGTCTCCACTTCGCTGGAAAGCGCTTCAGTCGACTTCCGAGGGGCGAGCCTATGCCGGATCTGGCGACCAACATTCTATTGAGCGTTGCCGTATTCTCCGGCGCCTTTGTCTCGAGCCTTGCAGGCTTCGCGTTCTCCGCAGTCGCAGGCGCGATTCTGCTGCGCATTTTCCAGCCGATGGAGGCGGTGCCGCTGATGATGGCCTGCAGCATCGGCGTGCAGGCCGCCAATCTGTGGGCGCTGCGCCGGAACATTCAGTGGGAAGGCAGCCTCCTGTTGATTGTCGGCGGCGCGCTCGGCATCCCGGTGGCAATCTATCTGCTGCAGAACGCGGACACGCATAGTCTCCGGGTTGCCTTCGGGACCATCGTCGCCCTCTACGCCGGCTACATGCTGTTCCGGCCGACGCTGGCGCGGGGTACCGCAACAACCAGCCGCCACCTCACGGCGCTGATCGGATTCGGCGGCGGCCTGGTCGGCGGCTTGACGGCGATGCCGGGCGCGATTCCGACCATCTGGTGCGACATGCGCGGCCTGCCGAAGAGCGACCAGCGCGGGCTGGTGCAGCCTTTCATCGCCATCATGCAGGTCTTGGCGCTGGCGCTATTGCTTGAGCGCCAAAGCCTGTCTTCGAGGCTCGTGATCCACCTCGCCATCAGCCTGCCGGCGCTGCTTGCGGGTTCCGTACTCGGCATTGTTGCATTCCGGAACATCAATGAGGTCGGGTTTCGAAGAACAATTCTTGTGCTATTGCTGATCTCGGGCGCCTCGCTCGCCTTTGCCTGATTCTGGCAGGCCGAGCTTCGGGGCCGCGACATCCATTTGGCCAAAGAGAATCATGACCGCACATCAGCGTAACGTTTCCGTCTCGATCGATCCCGTGAAACTCGACCGCCTCGCCGAAGTCGCCGTCAAGGTCGGCTTGCGGCTGCAGCCGGGACAGGATCTGCTGCTGACCGCGCCCTCGGTCGCGCTGCCGCTGGTGCGCCGGATTGCCGAGCATGCCTACAAGGCCGGCGCCGGCATCGTGACCCCGTTCCTGTCGGACGAGGAGATCACGCTGGCGCGCTATCGCTACGGCCACAACGAGAGTTTCGATCGCGCCGCCGGCTGGCTCTATGAGGGCATGGCGAAGGCGTTCACCGCCAATACCGCGCGGCTTGCCATCGTCGGCGACAATCCGATGCTGCTGTCGGGCGAGGATCCGGCAAAGGTGGCGCGCGCCAGCAAGGCCAATTCGATCGCCTATCAGCCGGCGCTGGAGAAGATCGTCAATTTCGAAACCAACTGGAACATCATCGCCTATCCGAGCCCGTCCTGGGCCAAGCAGGTGTTTCCCGATGTTCCGGAGGACGTCGCGGTAGCAAAACTGGCGGACGCGATCTTTGCAGCGTCGCGCGTCGATCAGGACGGCGCCGTCGCGGCCTGGGAGAAGCACAACGCCGTGCTGCGCGAGCGGACCGACTGGCTGAACGGCCAGCGCTTCCACGCGCTGAAATATTCCGGCCCGGGCACCGATCTGACGATCGGGCTTGCCGACGGCCACGAATGGGAAGGCGGCGCCTCGACCGCGAGGAACGGCATCACCTGCAACGCCAACATCCCGACCGAGGAAGTCTTCACCACGCCGCATTGCCGGCGCGTCAGCGGCCATGTCGTCTCCTCAAAGCCGCTGTCCTATCAGGGCACCCTGATCGACAACATTGCGGTGAAGTTCGAGGAAGGCCGCATCGTCGAGGCAAAGGCCTCGCGCGGCGAGGAGGTGCTGAAGAAGGTGCTCGATACCGATGAGGGCGCCGCCCGTCTCGGCGAAGTGGCGCTGGTGCCGCATTCCTCGCCGATCTCCAAGAGCGGGCTGCTGTTCTTCAACACGCTGTTCGACGAGAACGCCGCCTCGCATATCGCGCTCGGCCAGTGCTACTCGAAATGCTTCGTCGGCGGCGACAAGCTGACCCCGGCGCAGATCGCGGCGCAAGGCGGCAACAAGAGCCTGATTCACATCGACTGGATGATCGGATCGGCCGAGACCGACATCGACGGCATCCATGCCGACGGACGCCGCGTGCCGGTGTTCCGCAAGGGCGAGTGGGCGTGAGACGATCTCTCACGCCGGCCGTCGTCAATCGAACTTCAGCTTGTAAAACTCCGTCGCCGTCCCGGCGAACAGCGCCGTCTTCTCCGCCTCGCTGTATTGCGCGGCCAGCCGCTTGAAGGCGTTGAAGATCACCTGATAGCTGCACTGGCCCTTGTCGGGCGGAAAGTTGCTCTCGAACATGCATCGGTTGGGCCCGAAGGCCTCGATGCAGGTTTCGATGTAGGGACGCCACGCGGCCGCGGCTTCCTCGGAAGATGGCGGCTTCGGCCGCAGATGAAAATCATAGCCGAGCAGGCACATCGCGAGCCCGCCGAGCTTGACGACGACGTTCTCACATTTGGCGATTTCCTGGATCGAGGCTTTCCACACCGGAAAGATTTCCTCGCGCCGCCCGGCATAGCTGCCGATGCCGATCGGGCCGCCGCAATGATCGAGCACGATCTTGGTGCCGGGAAAGGCGCGGGCGAGGTCGGTGAGTTCGCCGATCTGCGGATGAAACAGCCAGGCATCGAAGCTCAGGCCCAGCGGCGCGAGGCAGGCAAAACCCTTGCGGAAGGTGCTGTCGAGCAACAGGCCCTTTCGGCCGCGTCGCATACATGCCGGCCACATTGGGATCGGCATCCCAGGCCGAGGAATGCCGGATGCCGCGGAAGCGGCCGTTGCCGGCAACGATCTCCGCTTCCAGCACCGCCTTGGCGCCGTCGCCGAGCAGCAGATTGACGTGGCTGACGATGCCGGCGCAGATCGCGGCCTTGCCATAGCCGCCGCTCGCGGCCATCGCCGCCACGCCATTGGCAAACTCGACCTCGCCGACGGGCCGGAACGCCTCGGGGCCGTGCGCGCGGTACATCGAGCGGCAATCGACATAGACGGTGGCGACGATGTTGTGGCCGGAGCCGATGTCGGCCGCCATCTCCTCGATCATGTAGCGCAGGCCGCCGCGGTCCCAGAGGTGGTGATGCGGGTCGACGATCGGGCGGGCGGGATCGATGATCTCCTCGGTGTACTGCGCCAGCCAGTCTTCGCGCGGATCGGCGTAGAGCCCGCTGCTGGAGGCGGGTGCAGTGCTGACGGCCATGAGTTTCTCTCCCCTGGGTTTTGTTATTTGTGCTTCTCGTCATTGCGAGGAGCGTAGCGACGAAGCAATCCACTTCGCAACTTGCGGCACTATGGATTGCTTCCGCCTACGCTCGTTGAGCTTCGGCGGACAAGTCGCTGCGCTCGCAATGACGGCAGTTGGCGGTTGTGCCTCACGCTCACACCCCATCCAGAATGATCACCGTCGGCGTGCCCGGCAGCGTGTCCCGCGAAATCTTCAACGTCCGCTCGCTCCGCTGGTCGATGACGAATTGCTGGCCGATCAGGCGCATGAATTCATCGAGCGGGGTGGCGAAGCGGTGCATCGGCAGCACCACGGCAGAGCGCAGCCGCTTGGTGATCTCGGAGACGCCGTCGAGCGACATCGTATAGGTGCCGTCGATCGGCACCATCACGATATCGAGCCGGCCGATCGCCGCGAAATGCGTGTCGTCGAGCTTGTGATGCAGATGGCCGAGATGGCCGATGCAGAGGCCGGCGACCTCGAAGATGAAGATCGAGTTGCCGTCCTTGATCATCGCGCCGCTGGAGTCTTCGCCATAGTAGCGGCGGATGTCGGTGGGGACGTTGCGGATATAGACGTCGCCGACGCGCGTCGAGACATGCGCCGCCTGTCCGTTCTCGCCCCAGCCATGCAGGACGTGCGGAATTTTTGGATCGGGAAATAGAGTGTAGTGGGTCGAGTGCGCGCGGTTCATGGTGATGACATCGGGCAGTCGCCCGGTCCGGTAGGCGCCGTTGAAATCGGTCGCGATCCGCACGCCGCCGGGCGTGTCGATGTAATAGGTGGAATGCCCGACATAGGTGATCGCGACGTCTTCGGCCTTGGCGGCGGTGCGGCGAAGGCTGACCGGCACGGCGAGCGGCGGGGCGTTCGCCATCGCCAGGCACTCGCTGCGCAGGGGTTGCTGCTGGGCGGCCGCAGGCGCGATCAGCGCGCCGAGCAAGGCAAGGGCTGTGGCAAGGGATACGATAAGCGATCGCAGCATGGCATGACCCATCCGCGGCAAAGGCCGCTGCGCGGTACTGTATCGCCGAATTCCGCGGACGTCATGATGGCATTCGCGCACGGCAGCGCGCCGGAATTGCTTCATCAGGGGTGGGCAAAATGCCGTATTGTAAAATTCACCCAGGGAGTTTTCCGTGACTGAAAAGACCGCCGCCTCGGCCCCGCATGCCCCGTCAACGAAACGGCTGGAGCCGTTGCGCCAGGTCGATGCCGGTGTCCTGAGCATCGCCTATTACGAGGCGGGTCCCGCCGACGGGCCGGCCGTGATGCTGATGCACGGCTTCCCGTACGACATTCATTCCTATGTCGACGTCGCACCGCAACTGGCGGCCCAGGGCTGCCGCGTCATCGTCCCCTATCTGCGCGGCTACGGGGCGACCCGGTTTCGCGATCCCGCGACGCCGCGCTCGGGCGAGCAGGCGGCGGTCGGCGCCGACATGATGGCGCTGATGGATGCGCTAGGGATCAAGCGCGCGGTGTTCGCGGGTTACGACTGGGGTGGCCGCGCGGCCTGCGTCGGCGCGGCGCTATGGCCGGAGCGCTGCATCGGCCTCGTCTGCGTCAATTCCTACCTGATCCAGGATATCGCCAACGCCATGGCGCCGCAGCGCCCCGAGCGCGAGGTCGCGCTCTGGTACCAGTATTACTTCCAGCTCGAACGTGGCCGCGCGGGACTGGCCGCCAACCGGCGCGAGATCGCCAAAATATTGTGGACGCAATGGTCGCCGAACTGGCCGTTCGACGATGCCTGTTTCGAGCGAACCGCAATCGCCCACGACAATCCTGACTACGTCGATGTGGTGATCCACAGCTACCGCCACCGTTTTGGTCTGGCCGACGGCGATCCGCAATATGCTGAAATCCAGCGCAGGCTGGCGGCGCTGCCTCCCATCACCGTACCAACGATTACGCTGGACGGCGCAGGCGATGGCGTTGCGCCGGCAACCGATGGCACGAGCAGCGCGTCGAAATTCACCGGCCGCCGCGTCCACCGCGTCGTGCCGCGCGCCGGGCACAATCTGCCGCAGGAAGCGCCCGAGGCGTTTGCCGCGGCGGTGATGGAACTGATCAAGGCATAGCCGATGTCGGATTCCGTGGACCGCCGGCGCCGTCTGCTGCTCGGCGCGGCCTTGTCGGCGGTCGCTGGCAGGGCCTTTGCCCAGGCTGAAGCGCCCGCGCGACCGGCTGCCGCGCCGCCGTCGCGGCGGATGGAGCCGTTGAAGCATGTCGATGCCGGTGTCCTCAACATCGCCTATTATGAGGAGGGCCCCGCGGATGGTCCGGTTGCGATCCTCCTGCACGGCTTTCCCTATGACATTCACACCTATGTAGATGTCGCCCCACAACTGGCAGCGCAGGGCTGTCGCGTCATCGTCCCTTGCTTGCGCGGCTTCGGCGCGACACGCTTTCGCGACCCGGCGACGCTTCGGTCCGGCGAGCAGGCGGCAATCGGCGCCGATGTCATCGCGCTGATGGATGCACTGGGTATTCGGCGCGCGGTGCTGGCCGGGCATAATTGGGGTGGCCGCGCCGCCTGCGTCGCCGCGGCGCTGTGGCCGGAGCGCTGCCGCGGCATGGTGACCGTGAACAGTTACCTGATCCAGGACCTTGCGCGGGCCATGGTGCCGATCAGCCCGAAATATGAAGTCGCGCTCTGGTACGAATATTACTTTCAGACCGAGCGCGGGCGGGCCGGGCTGGCTGCCAACCGGCGCAAGATCGCCAGGATATTATGGGAGCAGTGGTCGCCCGAGTGGGATTTCGACGACGCCATCTTCGATCGCACTGCGGTGGCGCATGATAATCCCGATTATGTCGACGTCGTGATCCACAGCTATCGACATCGCTTCGGCCTTGCGGCAGGCGATCCGCAATATGCCGGACTGCAGCGGCGGCTGGCATCACTGCCGCCGATCTCCGTGCCGTCGGTTACACTGGATGGCGACAAGGACGGCGTGCTGCCCGCGAGCGACGGCAGCGCCAGCGCGTCCAAGTTTACCGGCCGACGTGTGCACCGCGTGGTACGGGGCGCCGGACACAACGTACCGCAGGAAGCGCCGGCAGCATTCGCGGCCGCTGTCATGGAGCTGATCCGCGGCTAGAGCGTTTTCGAGCGAAGTGGCCTCCGGTTCGCGTGAAGAAAACGCGTCAAAACAAAAAACTAGAGTCCCGTTCTGATTCAATCAGAACGGAAAGGGCTCTAGGTCGACTTTGCCGCATGGTCAGCGAACGAAGAAACAACCATTCTCGCTGCGCAAGTTCTCCAAGAAGAACATAAATTTTACAGGGCGGAATTCCATGGCGAAGCGTCACGTCTTGCTTGCGATCTGGCTGGTCTCCTTTGCGCCGATCGCACCGGCCTCGGCCGAAGAATTTCCCAAGCCGTCCGATCACATGGGTCGTACCCTTCGCGCCGGGCGGCATCACCGACACGACGTCGCGCATCGTCGCCGAGGAAATGTCGAGGACGCTTGGCCAGTCGGTGCTGATCGATAATCGCGGCGGCGGTGGCGGCACCGTCGGCACCGAACAGGTGGCGCGCGCCAAGCCCGATGGCTACACGATGATCTACGGCACGCAGGGCACGATGGCGGCCAATGTCACGTTGCGCAAAAACCTGTCCTACGATCCGCTGACGAGCTTCCTGCCGGTGCATCTGGTCGGAGAAAGCCCGAACCTGTTCGTGGCCTATCACGAAGCGCCCTATAATTCGGTGCCCGAGTTCATCGCCTATGCCAAACAGAATCCGGGCAAGGTGACGTTCTCCTCCTCCGGCGTCGGCACCGCGACGCATCTGGTCGCCGAACTGTTCAAGACGGTCACCGGCATCGAGATGCAGCACGTGCCGTACCGGGGCAGCGCGCCGGCGCTGAACGACATGATCGCCGGTCGTGTCGACGTCATGTTCGATTACCCGGTTTCGGTAGGGCCGCATGTCGAAGCCGGCAAGCTGAAGGTGCTGGCCACCACCGCGCCGGATCGCCTGCGCGCATTTCCCGGTGTGCCGACCATGGCCGAACTCGGCATGAAGGACATGACCACCCAGAGCTGGTCCTCGATCATGGTGCCGGCAGGCACGCCCGCGCCGGTCGTCGACCGGCTGGCGGCGGCCGCGCATGCGGCGCTGTCGTCGGAACGGGTGCGCACGCATTTCGAAAAGGTCGGCACCCGCCCGATGATGCTGCAGAAGGCCGAGATGATCCCGTTCATCGAAAAGGAGATCAAGCGCTGGGGCGATGTGATCGAACGGGCGGGGCTGGAGAAGCAGTAGTTTCCATTCAAGCCGTCTCTATTTCGACGCGACATGCCCGGGCTTATCCCGGTTCGCGCGAAGAAGCCCGGCGATGACGAAATAAAGAGGCAACTCACTCCCGCCGCGGGCTGATCTTCCACGTCGCCGCGAGAATGGCCGCGGTCATCGCGCCGCTGATGACGGCGGCGATCGGGATCGTGACGGCCAGCGCTGCGGTCGCGGCCCAGCCGATCGAGCAGAAGGCTTCGGCGAACGTCGCCAGCCGCGAGGAGGTCTGGCGGCGGCGGAACTGGCTGCGCTTGGCCTGCACGCGGAACCAGAGCTGGATCGCGCCCGCCGAGACGGTGGCGACGATGACGCCGAGCGCGGTGATGATCGCCTGCGTCACGGAGGCAAAGGCAAGCGCTGCGATCAGCGGCGCGAAGATGGCGCCGATTGAGATCAGCACCACCTCGATCTTGGCGCGGATCACGCTCGACGGCGGCAGCGGCGCGGTCGCGACCAGGTCGGCGGCGTCTTCGCCCGAGATCGTCAGCCAGGCGAGACCGCCGGCAAGCTGGCCCGCCGCCATCACGATCACGGGCGTGATCAGAACGATCGCGCCCGAGCTTTCGGAGAAGCTTCGCCACAACATCAGGGCTGGCGGCACCAGGTAGAGCAGTTGCATCAGGCTTTGCGACAACAGCCACGGGTCGCGCCGCAGCAGCAGGAACTCCTTGGCGCGCAGCGCCTGTTGCCGCGAGCCGCCGCGAAATGCGGTCGTGCGCGGTCCGCGACGGACCGACGCGGGCGGTTGCGGCGACGCTGACGATGGTATCGGCAAATCTCGGCGAGAACACCGCCATCACGACGCCGAGCAGCACGAGCCCGCCGGCCATCAGCCACGACAGCACCATGCCATCGCCGATCGACGCGCGCGCCGGCCACCACAGCGGACTGTCGAGCGCCGGCGCATAGGCTGCGGCGGCATCGGAGGTCAGCACCGCGAAGCGCGACAACGTACCGTAGGAAAGGATGGCCGCGACCTGCAGCGCGATGACGAAGCCGGCGCCGATGATGGCGGCCACGATCTGCGCGACGAGACGGGTGCGGCTCGGGCCGATCAACCTGAACAGCGCGATCGTGATCGCGATCGCAACGGCCGCGGCCGTAAGGCCGATGGCGATGACGACGCCGAACGCCGAAAGCCATCGGATGCCGCCACCGATCACGAGAACGTCGACAAAGGGCGTCGACAGCAATAGCGCCATCCCGATCACGGACAGTCCGATCGCCGCGATCCGTACCGAGAACACGTTGGCGAGGTTCGCCGGCGACGACATGATGAGATCGAGATCGGCGCGGGCGTAGAACACCCGCGTCACGGATTCGATGGCCTGCGACAGCATCAGGGCCCAGGCCAGGAAGATGCTCGCCGTGATGACGATCAATTCCTGCTTGCCGAGCGGGGCTTGCAGATCGGCGAAGCGGCCGATCACCGCATAGGCCGGCAGGTGCATGATGGCGACGAACACGGCCAGGGCGATGATCGCCCGCTTTCGTTTTCCGCGCCTGCCGCCGATCATCGCCAGCCATTCGCGCCACGCCAGACGGATCTCGTGCCGGGCAAACCAGCTGAGCGCCGCGGCCGAACTCATGCCGCGGCCGCGTTGGTGTCGACGAGGGCGATGAACATGTCTTCGAGGCTGGTGTCGTTGCGGCCGTTCTGCTGGCGCAGCTCGGTGAGCGTGCCTTCGGCCACCAGCCGGCCCTTGGCGATGACGCCGATGCGGTCGGCCATCCGTTCGGCGACCTCGAGAATATGCGTCGTCATGATCACGGTGCAGCCGGCACGGACGCGGTCCTGCAGCAATCCCTTGACGTGACGCGCCGACAGCGCATCGAGGCCGGTCAACGGCTCGTCCAGGATGATCAGCCGGGGATCGTGAACCAGCGCGCCGGCCAGCGCCACCTTCTGGCGCATGCCCTTGGAGAATCCCTCGCAGCGTTCGTGCAGATGCGGCTCCAGTCCGAGCGACACCAGAAGCTGCTGCGCCGAAGGGCCGGAAACCGCGGGATCGATGCCCCAGAGGCCGGCGACGAATTCGAGATATTCCAGCGGCGTCAGCTTGTCGTAGATCATCGGCTCGTCCGAGACCCAGGCCATGATCTGCTTGGCGGCGACGGGATCGGCGAGAGCGTCGATGCCCAAAATGGAGACAGAGCCGGCGTCGGGCTTGAGCAGGCCGGCGACCATCCGCAAGGTCGTGGTCTTGCCGGCGCCATTGGGGCCGAGCAGGGCGTAAAATTCGCCTGTGCGAATGGTCAGGTCGAGCGCGTCGACCGCGGGGCGGTCAAAACACTTCGTTAACCCTCGCACTTCGAGCGCCGATACATCTGGCTGCATGATGACGGGACGGTCCGGTTTCGCTTTTGTCGTTGTCGGAACATGAACCGAAGAACTTTCGGCACGGTGAATCGAGCGGGCCAAATCGCACCGAACCCCGCAACTTCCCGGGCTGCGGCATTTCTCCGCAATTGTTAACGGCGGAGTGGCCAGCGCTTTGTTGACAGCGGTCGGCGCTTTGGGCTCAATGCAGCGGGACATATGCGGCTACAGGCATCGCACCATCGATAGCGTGTAGACACAAGATGCGGAAAAGGCGGTCGACAGAATCGCCTGGCATCGGGGAGGGAAATGATGCTGGACTTCGTTCAGCAGCTGGTGAGTGGAATCGCGCTCGGCTGCGTCTACGGCCTGATCGCGCTCGGTTTTGTGCTCGTTTACAAGGCAACCGAGGTCGTCAATTTCGCCCAGGGCGATTTGATGATGCTGGGCGGGTTCTTCGCCTTCACGTTCATCGGCATGCTCGGCCTCAATTACTGGCTCGGATTCGCCGGCGCGGTCATTTGCCATGGCGGCGTTCGGCATGCTGGCCGAACGCGTCGTGGTGCGTCCGATCCTCGGCTACCCGCAGTTTTCCATCATCATGGCGACGATCGGGCTCGGATATTTCCTGCGCTCCGTGGTCGGCATGATCTGGGGCACCGACGATTTCAAGATCGAGACGCCGTTCAGCGACGGCGTGCTGCGGATCGGCTCGCTGGTGCTGGCCTACGACAAGCTCTCGGTGATCGCCGCGACCGTCATCCTCTGCGCGCTGCTCTATCTGTTCTTCAACCGCACCACGCTCGGCACCGCGATGCGCGCCAGCTCTGAGAACATGCTGGCCGCCTACTACATGGGCATTCCGGTCAAGCGCGTGGTGTCGATCGTGTGGGCGATCTCTGCGGCGGTCGCGACCGCCGCCGGCGTGCTGCTGGCGCCGATCACCTTCATTCACTCCAATGTCGGTCTCGTGCTGGGCCTGAAGGCGTTTCCCGCCGCGGTGCTCGGCGGCTTCGGCTCCATTCCCGGCGCCGTGGTGGGCGGCGTGCTGATCGGCGTGATCGAGAGCATGGCCGGCTTCTACCTGCCGCAGGGCTGGAAGGACGTCGCGCCCTACATCGTTCTTCTGGTGGTGCTGTTGCTCAAGCCCGAAGGCCTGTTCGGTGTTCATACGCGGAAGAAAGTCTGATGCGGTTCCTCTTCAAGACGGATTACGAAGACGACATCAGGCTGTTTCCGCACAGCGGCTACATCGTTTCCTATGGCATCCTGCTGGCGTTTCTTGTGGTCGCGCCGTTCGTGCTGTCGAGCTATCTGGTCAGCCAGCTGGTGTTCGTCTGCATCTACGCCACGGTGGGCGTGGGCTTGATGATCCTCACCGGCTTCACCGGGCAGGCCTCGCTCGGCCACGCCGCCTTTCTGGCGATCGGCGCCTACACGGCCGGCTATCTGCAGCAATACAACGTTCCGTTTCCGGTCTACTTCCTGGCCGGCGGCCTGTTGACCGGCGTGGTCGGTGCGCTGGTCGGGTTTCCGGCGTTGCGGCTGCAGGGCATCTATCTCGTCATCGCGACGATTTCCTTTGCCTTCATCGTCGAGGAAGTGCTGGCGCGCTGGGAAAGCGTGACCCACGGCAACGAGGGCATGCGCGTCAAGACCTTGAGCCTGTTCGGGCAGGCGGTGCCGCAGAACGGGCCGACCTTCTATTTCCTCTGTCTTGGCGTATTGATCCTCACCATCGTCGGCACGCTCAACCTGCTGCGCTCGCCGACGGGCCGCGCCTTCGTCGCGATCCGCGACAGCGAAACGGCGGCGCGCAGCATGGGCGTCAACGTTTCGCTCTACAAGGTGAAGTCGTTTGCGATCAGTGCGGCGATTACCGGACTGGCCGGCGTGCTGTTCGCGCACAAGCTCTCCTTCATCAGCCCGGAAATGTTCACGCTGCAGCTCTCGATCGAGTTCATCATCGTGATCCTGATCGGCGGCACCTTCAGCCTGCACGGCGCGGTGCTCGGCGCGATCTTCCTGGTCATGATCGATCCGTTCCTGACCTATCTGAAGGATGACCTGCCCGGCATCATCGCCGGCATCGCCGCGGCGTTCGGCGCGGGCAAGGCGACGGTTGCGAACGTTCAGAGCAACGTCGCCGCCGTCGCATCCGCCAACGGATTGAAGGGCGCGATCTACGGGGTGATCATCGTGCTGTTCGTGCTGTTCGAGCCGCTCGGTCTGTACGGGCGCTGGCTGAAGATCAAGCTCTTCTTCCAGCTGTTCCCGCTCTACAAGCGCGCCACCTTCAAGCGTCAGAAAATCTACGTGAAATCGGAGCGGAACCGATGAGCATATTTCCGTGCGGAAAATCTGTCCCTGCACTTCGGCGGCCTGAAGGCGGTCGATTCCGTCAGCTTCGCCGTGGAGAAGGGCGAGATCCTCTCGATCATCGGCCCCAACGGCGCCGGCAAGAGTTCGATCTTCAACCTGATCTCGCGGATCTATCCGCCGACCTCGGGCAAGATCTTCTTCGAGGACCAGGACATCACCGAACAGCCGGCCTACGAAATCGCCGGCCTCGGCATCGCTCGCACCTTCCAGAACATCGAATTGTTCGAGAATGCGACCATGCTGAGCAACCTCCTGGTCGGTCGTCACCGGCACTCCACCACGCAGCTGTGGCAGGAATTGCTGTTCCTGCCGAGCGTGCGCGCGCGCGAAAAGGCGCATCGCCGCAGCGTCGAACAGGTGATCGAGTTCCTCGATCTCGAGGTCTATCGCGACAAGCTGATCTCGGGGTTGCCCTACGGCGTCCGCAAGGTGATCGAGCTCGCGCGCGCGCTGTGCTCGGAGCCGAAGCTGATCCTGCTCGACGAGCCGTCTTCCGGGCTGAACGTCGAGGAGACCGGCGACATGTCGTTCTGGATCCGCGACCTGAAGACCGACCTCGGCATCACCGTGCTGATGGTCGAGCACGACATGTCGCTGGTCAACCGCGTCTCCGATCGCGTGATCGCGCTCAACTACGGCAGGGTGATCGCGATGGGCTCCCCTTCCGAGGTGCAGCGCCATCCCGACGTCGTTGCCGCGTATCTCGGCGCATGAGGACGATGGCATGAGCGCTTCCGACATCATTCTCAAGCTCAGCAATATCGAGAGCTATTACGGGCCGATTCAGGCCATCAGAGGCATCAGCCTCGAGGTGCCGCGCGGCCAGATCGTCACGCTGCTCGGCGCCAACGGCGCCGGCAAGACCACCGTGCTCAAGACCATTTCCGGCATTCTCGATCCCCAGAAGGGCTCGATCGAATTTCTCGGCAAGCCGATCCAGCGCATGGAGGCCGACAAGATCGTGCGGCTGGGCTTGAGCCACGTGCCGGAGGGGCGTGAGGTGTTTCCGTTCCTGTCGGTGCGCGAAAACCTGATGATGGGCGCCTATCCGCGCAAGGATCGCGACGGCGTCGGTCGAGGATCTCGAGCGCGTCTATGGATACTTCCCGCGGCTGAAGGAGCGCATCAACCAACCGGCCGGGCAGCTTTCCGGCGGCGAGCAGCAGATGCTGGCGATCGGGCGGGCGCTGATGAACCGGCCGGCCCTGCTACTTTTGGATGAGCCGTCGCTCGGGCTGTCGCCGATCCTGGTGAAGGAGATTTTTACCATCATCAAGCGCGTCAACGAGGAGCAGGGCATGTCGATCCTGCTGGTCGAGCAGAACGCCAAGGTGGCGCTGGAGACGGCGCATTACGGCTATGTGCTGGAAATCGGCCGGGTGGTGATGAACGACACCTGCGAGCGGTTGATGAATTCAAAGGATATCCAGGAATTCTATCTCGGCGCCAAGGAAGAGGGCGCCCGCGGCGAACGGCGCTGGAAAAAGAAGAAAACCTGGCGGTAAAGGTCGCAGCCAAAGAGCATGGCGTTCGGAACCAGTTGGAGCTAAATTCAGGTCCTGCTTCGAGAAACAGACCGGCCGCCAAGGCCGGCGCCAGAAGCAGGCCACAGAGGGAGGAAGACGCATGGCCAGACCGGCAGTGCTGACGGTCGCCGACACGATCGCGAGGAGCTTTCTGAAGTCCGTGGAAACCCGCGGCGACCGGCCGGCGATCCGCGAAAAGAAATTCGGCATCTGGCAGCCGACCAGTTGGCGCGAGTGGCTGCAGATATCCAAGGACATCGCCTTCGGCCTGCATGCCTCCGGCTTCCGGCCCGGCGACGTCGCCTCGATCATCGCCAACGCGGTGCCGGAATGGGTCTATGCCGACATGGGCATCCTGTGCGCCGGCGGCGTCTCTTCCGGAATCTATCCGACCAACTCCTCGGTGCAGGTCGAATACCTGATCAACAATTCCTCGACCAAGGTGATTTTCGCGGAGGATGAGGAGCAGCTCGACAAGATCCTGTCGTGCCGTTCGCGGTGCCCGACCTTGCAGAAGATCGTCGTGTTCGACATGGAGGGCCTGAGCGGCTTTATCGATCCGATGGTGCTGTCGCTGGCCGAGTTCATGGCGCTCGGGCGCAATCATGAGCAGGACAACGATGCGCTGTGGGACGAGATGATCGGGAGCCGCACAGCCGGCGATCTCGCCATCCTCGTCTACACGTCAGGCACCACGGGCCCGCCCAAGGGCGCGATGCATTCCAATCGCAGTGTGACGCATCAGATGCGCCACGCCAACGATCTGTTTCCGTCCACCGATGCCGAAGAGCGGCTGGTGTTCCTGCCGCTGTGCCATGTCGCCGAGCGGATCGGCGGCTATTACCTCTCGCTGGCGCTGGGATCGGTGATGAATTTCGCCGAAAGCCCGGAAACCGTGCCGGACAATCTGCGCGAGGTGCAGCCGACCGCGTTCCTCGCGGTGCCCAGGATCTGGGAAAAGTTCTATTCCGGAATCACCATCGCGTTGAAGGACGCGACCGCGTTCCAGAACTGGATGTACCGCAACGCGCTCGCCATCGGCAATCGCGTGACCGAGTACAAGCTGCAGGGCGATACGCCGCCGCTGTCGTTGCGGCTCGCCAACCGCGCCGCCTACTGGCTGGTGTTCCGCAACATCCGCCGCATGCTCGGGCTCGACCGCTGCCGGCTGGCTTTCACCGGTGCTGCGCCGATCGCGCCCGATCTGATCCGCTGGTATCTCGCGCTGGGCCTCGACATGCGCGAGGTCTATGGCCAGACCGAGAATTGCGGCGTCGCGACCATCATGCCGCCCGACCGCATCAAGCTCGGCTCGGTCGGCAAGGCCGCGCCCTGGGGCGAGGTTGCGATTTCGCCGCAAGGCGAAATCCTGATCCGCGGCGACTTCCTGTTCATGGGCTATCTGAACCAGCCGGAAAAGACCGCGGAAACCATCGACGCCAAGGGATGGCTGCACACCGGTGACGTCGGTTCGATCGACAATGAAGGCTTCGTCAAGATCACCGACCGGATGAAGGACATCATCATCACCTCGGGCGGCAAGAACATCACGCCGTCGGAAATCGAGAACCAGTTGAAGTTCTCGCCTTACGTTTCCGATGCCGTTGTGATCGGCGACAAGCGGCCGTATCTGACGTGCCTGCTGATGATCGATCAGGAGAATGTCGAGAAATATGCGCAAGACCACGACATTCCCTTCACCAACTATGCGAGCCTGTGCCGCGCCGCCGAGATTCAGGACCTGATCCAGCGCGAGATCGAGGCGGTCAACGCCAACTTCGCGCGCGTTGAAACCATCAAGAAGTTCTATTTGATCGAACGTCAGCTCACGCCCGAGGACGAGGAACTGACGCCGACCATGAAGTTGAAGCGCAGTTTCGTGAACAAGCGTTATGCCGTCGAAATCGACGCCATGTATGGCGAGCGGGCGGTGGCGTAGGCGGTGCGACCTCGGAGCGGAATTTTGAAAACGGCGAAGGATTAAGAAGGCCCCACCCTTCGCTCATCACGGGCCAACAAGGAGGATATTGCAATGTCGAAATCGTTTAGGGCGTTGGGCCTTGCGGTGGGCGCCCTTGCGCTGACCCAGCTGCCGGCTGCGGCCCAGACCAAGGTTACCAATGAGGGTGTCTCGGCGAGCGAGATCGTCGTCGGCACCCATCAGGATCTGTCCGGCCCGATCAAGGTCTGGGGCGTTCCGGTTTCCAACGGCATGAAGATGGCGGTTGAGGAAATCAACGCCGCCGGCGGCATCAACGGCCGCAAGATCAAGATGATTCTCGAGGACAACGGCTACGATCCGAAGAAGGCCGTGCTGGCCTCGCAAAAGATGGTCGAGCGCGACAAGATCTTCGCCATGATCGGCCCGATGGGTTCGCCGACCGTGCTCGCCGCGCAGGACATCCTGTTCGACGCCGGCGTGCTGCAGCTGTTCCCGCTCACGGCCGCCGAATTCACCTTCAAATTCGATCCGGCCAAGCCGCAGGAACGGCTGAAGTTCAACAATCTGCTGCCCTACGTCGAGAGCACGCGCGCCGCGCGTCAAGTACATGATGGAGGCGAAAAACTTCAAGAAGCCCTGCATCATGCATCAGGACGACGAGTACGGAAAGAACGTGCTCGACGGCTTCACCCAGCAGCTCACGGCGATGAAGGTACAGCCTGCTTCGGTGACCAGCTACAAGCGCGGTGCGTCCGACTTCAGCGCGCAGGTTGCCAAGATGAAATCCGATGGCTGCGACATGGTCGTGCTCGGCACGGTGATCCGCGAGACCATCGGCGCGATGGGCGAAGCCAAGAAGCTCGGCTGGGACGTCACCTTCCTCGGCGCCACGCCCGACCAACGTGCTGGAAGTGCCGGCGCTCGGCAAGGAAGCGGTCGAAGGCCTCTATGCGGCGTCCGGTTTCGAAATCCCGTACGAGGACACCGCGAAGGGCAAGGTCAAGGATTGGCTCGCCAACTACAAGAAGATGTTCAGCACCGACGCCAACACGCAGGCGATCATCGGCTACAACGCCATCATGACCTTTGCCTTCTACGCCAACAAGGCGGGCAAGGACCTGACCGGCCAGAAGATGATGGACGCGCTGGAGTCCGGCGAGAAGTTCCTCGACATCTTCAACTCGCCGCCGACCAAGTTCTCCAAGACCGACCATCTGGCCAACACGATCACCCAGGTCCAGCAGGTCAAGAACGGCCGCTGGGTGCTGGTCAAGGAAGGCCTGATGTTCTGAGGGAGCGGCTCGCTCCAACGGCTAAGGCCTACGACATAAGGGCTGCGCGAGACCATCGCGCAGCCCTTTTTGTTTCCAGGTATCTCGGCTCGTCATGGCCGGGCTTGTCCCGGCCATCCACGTCTTTCTTTGCTCAACCGAGAACGTGGATGCCCGGGACATCTAGCGCGAAGACGCGCT
Source organism: uncultured Alphaproteobacteria bacterium (assembly GCA_963840465.1). Lineage (GTDB taxonomy): Bacteria > Pseudomonadota > Alphaproteobacteria > Rhizobiales > Xanthobacteraceae > Bradyrhizobium. The sequence goes on from CAWIZF010000040.1 coordinate 270,121, forward strand.
TCGCGCTTTTGCCCGGGCATGACGAAAGAGCGCGCGTCGTTATTTCTGCAGCACCTTCAGCAATTCGTCGCCGAGGATCGCGGGTTGTACGGGCGGCAGATAGGTGAGGCCGGCCGCCTTTGCGATCTCGGCGATGGTTCCCGCCGCCTGCAAATCGGAGAGTACCTTGTTGACGGCGGCGATGAGCGCCGGATCGCTGGCGAGGCCGACATAACCTCGATTAACGCCGATGGGATAATAGTAACCGGATGCGGCGAGCCTGGTATCGGGATGGGCGGCGCGGTAGGCATCGAAGCGGCTCAGGTCGAGCAATGTCGCATCGAATTCGCCGCCATTGAGCGCGCCGAGCAAGTCGTGCCGTCCCGGGACCAGATGCGTGATGTGGTCGATCAAGCGTCCGTTTTCGAACGTCATCAGGATCGCGTCGCCAAGCGTGCCGCTTTCGATCGCGATGCGTAGTCCGGCGAGATCGCCGACGCCGGAGATCTTGCGGCCGCGCGCCTTCTCGCCGAGCACGACGGTCAGTGGCGAGTAAACATAGGGCTGGCTCGGCGCAAGCACGCCGACCGGCACGCGGCGGCGGCGGTCGTCGCGGGTAGCGCCCTCGAAATCCGGCAGCTTCGCCGTCTTGACGCCGGGCACCTTGAGCGAGTCCCTGGTCAAGGCATAGCTGCCGACCAGCGCGCAGCGGCCGTCGGAAAGCAACGCATTGGCTTCGAGGGCCGGGCTCGAGCTTTCGTCGAGTTTGCTTTCGAACCATTGGATCCTGAGCGGCCGGCCGAGGCGGCCGGCAACCGCCTGCGCCAGCGCGACGTCAAACCCGCTGTCGGGCTTGCCGCGCTGATGCATCGAAAGGGGAGGCAGGTTCTCGTCGAGACAGACTTTCAGCGGATCGTCATCCGCGCGCGCGGTGGCCGCCGTCGCAAGCAGCACGACAGCGACGGCGAGCCAGCGCTTCATTGCTTCCTCCGGCTCGATACAAAGGCCCAGACCTCGGTGATCTCCTGATCGCTCAGAATGTCCCTCCACGGCGGCATGTTGTTCTTGCCCTGCTTCACCGTCGTGGTGAACCGCGCGTTGTCGTCCGGGAACGCCCGCAAGTCGGGGGCGACCGTGCCGGCAGTGACCATGTTCGGACCATGGCAGTGCGAACATTTCTGCGCATAAGTGGTTTTGCCGGGACCGATCAGCGCCTGATCGCTGATGGCGGCTTGTTGCTGCGCGGTAGCCGGCATCGCCATCCACGCCATCGCCGCCACCGCGACGGCGGCGAGAGACGCCGCCGTCCGCTTCGATACCTTGTCCGTCATCGGCGTTCCGCGATCAGTTTTTTACCGCGAAAACCCACAGCGAACCGCCTGTCGGCACGTTGGCAAGCCGCTCATCGCCGGAGAAGATCGAGTAGACGCCGCCATAGCCGCTGGTGACGGCGATGTACTGGACGCCGTCCTGCTGCCAGGTCACCGGTTGTCCCTCGATGCCCGAACCGGTCTGGAAGCTCCACAGCTTCTTGCCGTCGTTGGCGTCAAAGGCGTCAAACTCGCCGGTCAACTGGCCGGAGAACACGACCCCGCCGGCCGTCGACAGCACGCCCGAGAAGCGCGGTATATCGCTCGGCACTTCCCATTTGGCCTTTCCGGTCATGGGATCGATGGCCTTGAGATAGCCGCGCGGTCCGTTCGGCCACGCCCACGGATCCGTCAGGTCCATGCCGAGGTACCATTCGCCTTGCTTGAAGACGGCCGGTTCGGCCTTGTAGTTGCCGCCGATATTGAGCGTATTGGCGTAGGCAAGCCCGGTCTGCGGATTGTACGACATCGGCTCCCAGTTCTTGCCGCCGAGGATCGACGGCTGAACCAGGACTTTCTTGCCTTCGCGGGCGTCCTTGGAGACATCGGTCTCGATCGGACGGCCGGTCTTCATGTCGATGCCGGAGGCCCAGTTCACCGTCACATAGGGATTGGCCGCGAGCAGTTTCCCGTTCGTCCGGTCAAGCACATAGAAGAAGCCGTTGCGATTGGCATCCATCAGCACCTTGGTGGGCTTGCCTTCGATCGTCATGTCGGCGAGCACCATCTCGGCGACCGCGTCATAGTCGAACGGATTGTTCGGCGAGAACTGATAGTGCCATTTGATCTTGCCGGTCTTCGGTTCGAGCGCCAGCACCGCGCAGGTGTAAAGATTGTCGCCGGGACGCACGGCCGCATTGAACGGCCCCGGGTTGCCGACGCCCCAATACACCGTGTTCAGCTCCGGGTCATAGGAGCCGGTGATCCATGTCGATCCGCCACCGAGCTTCCAGGTGTCGCCTTTCCAGGTTTCGCCGCCGGGCTCCTCGGGGCTCGGTACCGTGTGGGTCCGCCACAGGCGCTTGCCCGTCTGCGGATCCCAACCATCGATGAACCCGCGGGTGCCGAACTCCGCGCCGGAAATGCCCGTGATGACAACGCCGTCCGCCACCAGTGGCGCCACGGTCATCGAATAGCCTTCCTTGATGTCGGCCGCTTTCTGGCGCCACAGTTCCTTGCCGGTCTTCATGTCGAGCGCAATGACGTGGGCGTCGAGCGTGGTGCGGAAAAGCTTGCCCTCGTGGATCGCGCCGCCGCGGTTGATAATGCCGCAACACACGATGCGCGGCGTCTCTGCGGGGTACTCGACCTTGGTCTTCCAGATTTGCTTGCCGGTTTTGGCGTCTACCGCCATCGTCGCGTTGTGGTTGGTGATGTATATGACACCCTGGTATACAATCGGCTGCGATTGCGCGCTTCGGTCATCTGCGAAGCTGTAGTTCCACACCGGAACGAGATTCTTGACGTTGTCCTTGTTGATTTGCGTCAGCGGACTGAACCGCTGCAGATTGTAGCCCATGCCGTAGTTGAGAACGTTCGCTGTGTCGGTCGCTCCCTTGACCAATTGATCGGTGGTCTGAGCGCTCGCACCGAACGGCGCAAGAATGACAAGGCTTGCGGCAAACGCAATGCACTTCATGCGGTCCCTCCCGTTGAACTTCCTGCGTGCCTATTTTCTGGCACTGCGGACCAACATCTTCCTGAAACGGGAAAGCGTCAATACGAAAGTAGAAGATGACGCGCGAGGTCGCGGCGAAGAGAGAACGAGAAATTTGTCTCGTCATGTTTTCGGAATGCGATCAGCATTGCGGCTGCAGCGCACCATGATCGTGAGGCAAGGGAAGATCAGGCAAGGAAAGCAAATTGTTGTCGGCTGCCGCCACGCAACAAATTCACGCCGTCAGTCGGCGCGTTCAGATGGCCGGTTTCGCCGAGGCGGCCAGAGAACTCACGACGAGCGGCGCTGAAGGTTTGTTGCCCGCGGCGTCGGCGAGCAGGGGGGCATCGGCGTATCGCATCACGCCGTGCTGGCCGATCACGAATGTCGGCTGGAAATTTCTGACGTCGGCATCCTCGACCATCGCCATGCGGCGGTTGTCGAGCATCAGCCAGCGTCCGTCCAGCCGCGCCGCGGCCACCGCATGGTCCTCGCCATGGATGGTATCGCGCAGGACCACGATCCTGAGATCGTCGGGCGCGAGGCCGGCGCGGCGCAAGGCGATGAATTTCGCAATCGCATAATCCTCGCAATCGCCACCGCCACGCGCGAGCGTTGCGAGCGGCGGCGTCCAGACGTCGATCTGGCCGTGTTGGGCGAGGTCGCTGATCGGCCGGATGGCGAGATTGATGGCGCGGTTGATTTCGCCGAGCCGGGCGCGGCCTTCGCGCAACCGGGCGGCGTCGACGATGTCGAGGAATTTCAGCGCGGCCGGAGACACGCAGCCGTCACGGTCGCCTTCGCAGAGCGCAAGCTGCACCATTTCGTCGTCGAGCCGGCGCTGCACGCCGAGCCATTTGTCACGCAGTCCGCCGCTGGAGAGGGAAGCTGCGGCCAGCCCGAACGGTTCGGCCGATCGCTGGATCAGCTCTGCCGGCGCTGATAGCTCCGGCGTCTCAGCCCGCAGGTCAACCGGCCCGAACCAGGCCAGACCGCACGCGATGATGCCCGCACGCCATGCGCGCGCACTGACTGATAACCCCATCTGACGCCCCTTGTCCGGGCATCGGCTGGCCTGCTCTGCCTGCGCGTGACCGGATCATTTCCGAATGGGCAGGATGGGCAAGGGATCTTTTGATCTGTCTAAAACGATAGGGAGCGAGCCGGGAGTTTGCGGAACAGCGTGAACGTGGCCTAGCCAGTTACAGCTAATTTTATCGATCCGATCAGATGGCGCTCATCAGAGCCGCCCGGCTAGGCGGGAAGGATTGCGGGATACGGCGCCAATTTTACGGTTGCGAAAGAGCAACAGCGTCACCGAATTAACCCTGCCCGCAGAATAGCTCGGTAGGCAATTGCAACCGGTCTCGATGCCTCGAAGGGATGGCGGCCTCAACGGGGCCAAGGAAACTGATCAGCTTTCAGGCGGCTGCCGCCTCCCTCAGGAGGCCGCACCGCCGGGTTATGGCAAAGGTAAAGTATTGTATCTGCTTACCTTTCTAGCTATGGTGGCCTGTGCCCATTTTTCAATCAGCCCTGGTTAAACCGGAGCCTTTTCCTCGCCACACTTTCGCCTGACAGTTTTTCCGGACCTTTTCGGTCCTGTTGCAGACTTACCCATATTGAGGGTGTTCCCGGGCCGCGTGCTTTTGTGTTCCTTACCTGCGTGGTATGAAAACCCCGCAGGGAAATTTCATACTTCTTAACCATTTAAGTTGGTGCTCATTGAACTACGCCGGCAAATTCGAAACGGGTGAACTCGACCCTTTTTCCGGCGGGGACATTGGCCACGGGCCATTGCTGTCACCGCACGGCCATCTTTCGTCTCCCGGCAAGTTCCATGTCGACAAGGTTTCGACACATGCGCCGTCCGACGCCATAATTGTTCCTGATGCCAATCTGCTCTTCAACGGCGACTTCAAGCGGTCGGGGGTCGACCTCGATCCTCACCAACGGTGACCGCGAACTCGTCCTGCATGAGTACTTCAAGGGCGAGAAACGCGCCGCGCTGGCTTCGCCCAGATGGCGCTCACCTCACCGGCGACCTCGTCAACGCGCTGACCGGTCACACCCAGTTCGCGCAGGCCGACGGCAGCGCCAGCGTGCGCCGTCGTCATCGGTCATGTCACCAAGCTCTCGGGCAATGCCACCGCGATCCGCAACGGCGTTTCGATCATCCTGAACCAGGGCGACAACGTCAACAAAGGCGACGTGGTCCAGTCCGGCTCCGATTCGACGCTCGGCATCACCTTCATCGACGGCACCGTGTTCGGCCTCGCGTCGAACGCCAAGATGGTGCTGAACGAAATGATCTACGACCCCAACGGGTCGGACAACAAATCGCTGCTCAGCCTGGTGGCTGGCACGATCTCGTTCGTCGCCGGCGCCACCGCCAAGAAAGGCGACATGAAGGTCGACACCCCGGTCGCGACCATGGGCATCCGCGGCACCGCGGTGCTGGTCGAGATCGATTTCGAAGTGCCGGCGCAGGGCGGTGCGCCGCCGGCGAAATTCCAGGTGCTGGTCGAGCCCGACGGCACCACCGGCTCCTACATCCTGTACGACAAGACCACGCTGACGCAGATCGCAACCGTCAACCGGGCCGGCACGCAGACCATCATCAATGGCCAGGGCGCGGTCAGCTTCCAGTCGTCGGTGCAACTGTCGCCCGACGCGCAGAAGATCATCAGCGACGTGTTTTCGCTGAAGTTCACCGACCTGAACAATCCCGAACACCAAGCTCACGACCAACTTCACCGACTCGATCGTTCCGGAAATCTTCTTCCTCAAGCTGGCCAGCAACGATGTCGTCCCGGTTACGCTTCAGTTCATCAATATCCCGGACAGGCCGGCGGCTGCCCCGCCGCCGGGCCCCGAACCCAGGCCCGATCATATTCCCGGCCCGCCGCTGGCGGCCGCGTCCGGCGGCGCGGTTGCCGAACGGGTCGACATCACCGCCAACGCCGCCGTCAACAGCGTGTCCGGCACGGTCAGCTATGCCGACATCAACCCCGACGACAGGCCGAGCGTCAGTACGCAGTTTTCTTCCTTCGCCTATCAGGACGCGCAGGGCGCCAACGTCACCGCGACGCTGACGGCGGAGCAACTGGCCGCGATCAAGGCGGTCGAAGTGCCGCTCGCCGTGGTGCAGGATCCCAACGGCAAGAACACCGGCCAGGCGACCTGGACCTACACCATTGCCGATGGCGCGTTCGACTTCCTCGCCGCCGGCGAGACGCTGACGCTGACCTATCTGGCGCGGGTCGACAACAACTACGCGCCGAGCAACGAGACGACGTTCGTGCCGTTTACGATCGTCATCACCGGCACCAACGACAAGCCGACGCTGTCGGCAACCGGCGGCACGATCACGGAGCGGATCGGCACCGGCAATGCGGCGGTCGATACCGTGACCGGCTCCGTCACCTTCGCCGACGTCGACCTGACCGACCGTCCCGTCGTCAGCGCGGCGATTTCCGCGACCGATCCGTTCCGCTATTACGATGCAGAGGGCAACGACGTCACCGCGACGCTGACGCCGGCCCAGGTGGCGGCGATCCTCGCCGTCGAGGTGCCGCTGAGCGTGGTGCAGGGGGCCGGAAACACCCACAACGGCTCGGCGAGCTGGACCTACAGCATCGAAGACAGCAAGTTCGACTTCATCGCCAACGGCGAGACGCTGACGCTCAACTACGTCGCCCAGGTCGATGACGGCCATGGTGGCGTCGTCTCGACGCCGATCACGGTCTCGATCCACGGCGCCGACGTCGTCGTCGTCGGCACCAACGATGTGCCGACCATCGCTGCGACCAGCGACGGTTTTGAAGAGCTTCCGAACCCGACGGGCTCCGGCGCGCTCCATGTCGCATCCGGCACCATCAGCTTCACCGACGTCGACCTGACCGACCGGCCGGTCGCGAGCGCCGCGTTCTCGGAGTTCAGCTACCTGAACGCCAATAGCGTCGACATTACCTCACTGCTCACGGCCAAGCAGCTCGCGGCGATATCAGCGGTGGACGAGCCGCTGACGGTGCTGCAAACTCCCGGACAACACCAATGACGGCTCGGCGAGCTGGAGCTACAGCGTCGCCGACAAGGCGTTCGATTTCCTGGCCGACGGCGAGATCCTGACGCTGACCTACACCGCGACCGTCGATGACGGACATGGCGGCGTCGTGACCACAGCCGATCAACGTCACCGTCACCGGCAGCAATGACGCGGTCGAGATTACCAGCGGCGCGCAGACGGCCGCCATTGCCGAGGTCGCCGGCGCGCATGGTTCGTACCAGGCGGATACGGCGAACGGCTCGATCAAGTTCGCCGACGTCGATCTCACCGACACGCACGAGGTCACGGTCACCGGCGTGACGGCGTCAGGCGTGAAGACGGGCCTTGCCGACTACGATACCCAGCTCGATTGGTTGACGCTGGGCTATCTGGCCGATTCCACCGATCGGATCGCCGGTTCGCAGGCATGGTCGTTCGCGGCCCCGGATCATTACTTCGACTATCTTGCCAATGGCGAAACCGTCACGCTGACTTACACGGTAAAGATCGACGACCACCACGGCGGGTTCACCTCGCAGGACGTCGTCATCACCGTGACCGGCTCCAACGACGCGCCGATGGTCACCGCGAGCAATGGCGCGATTACCGAAATGGCCGGCACCGGCAACACTGCGCTGGACCATGCCGGCGGCAGCATCAGCTTTGCGGACCTCGATCTCAGCGACCGGCCGATTGTATCGGCCTCGTTCAGCGGCTACGCCTACAAGGCTGCGAACGGCACCAGCAATCTTTCGCTGACGGCGCAGCAGCAACACGACCTCGGCGTCGCGCTGACACTGACGCCGGCCGGCGGCAATACCAACAATGGTTCGGTGAGTTGGTCCTATGACGTCGCCGACAGCCAGTTCGATTTCCTCGCGGACAACGAAACGCTGACGCTGACCTACACTGCCACGGTCGACGACCACCATGGCGGCCTGGTTACGAAGCCGGTCACTGTCACCATCACCGGCAGCAATGACACGCCGACACTCGCTGCGGAATTGGCGGGCAAGCTCACGGATACCGCGGCGAACGACGGTTTCGGAAATATCACCGGCGTGCTGGACGGCAGCGATGCAGACCATGGCGAGACCGCCACGCTGAGCTATCGCGTGGTCGATGCAGAGGGGCACGCGACGAATGAGCCCGTTGCCGGCGCGTTCGGCTCGCTGACGGTGAACGCCGACGGCACCTACACCTACGTTCCCAACGCCGCCGCGATCAATGCGCTGCACGGCGGCAGCTCCATCGATACCTTCACGGTACAGACCGTCGACGTCCACGGCGCCTTTGCCGCCGCCGTTCTGACGATCGACGTCAACGGTGCCAACGACACGCCGACATTGGCCGCGGAACTCGCGGGAACGCTTGCCGATACGGCCGCCGCCGATACTTTCGCTGATATCACGGGGACGCTGGATGGTAGCGACCGCGACAGCGGCGAGACCGCCACGCTGAGCTATGGCGTGGTCGATGCGCCGGGTCACGCGACCAATGAGTTCGTTGCCGGCATGTTCGGCTCGCTGAAAGTGAACGCTGACGGTACCTACACCTATGTTCCCGACGCTGCAGCGATCAATGCGCTGCACCAGGGCAACTACACCGACACCTTCACGGTGCGGACCACCGATGTCCACGGCGCGGTCGGTACCGCAATTCTGACTGTCAATGTGCAAGGCGCCAACGACACGCCCTCGATCGTGGGCGAGGTCAATCCTCCCGCGCAGATCGTCGTGGTGACCTCGGCGCATGTGCTTGCCGCAGGCGTGAACGTGAGCTCGCTCGGTGTGAGCACGGAGACGTTCGACGGCCAGACGGAAGGATCGTCATCCAACAACGGTGCAGGTCGAGGCAATTTCCATAGCAACGCACTCGGCGCCGATTTCCTGGCGTCGGGAAATGCCGGGGTCGTCATCGGCTCCTCCGCCTCGGTCACGGCCGCCCCGTTCGTTGGGCCGTTGCCCGGAAACCAGGACACCACCAAATATCTGAGCATCGGCGCCAACGCCACCGAGACGATCACCTTTGCGTCGGAGAAGAACGTCTTCGGGCTGTATTGGGGGTCGGTCGATTCCTACAATACCATCAAGTTCTACGACGGAACGACGCTCGTTGCCTCCTATACCGGCGCTGATATCAGCCCGTTGCTTTCGACCGGCAACCAGGGCTCGTTTGCCTCGAACGGCTATGTGGAATTCCAGGGCCTGCACTCGTTCAACAAGGTCGTGCTCGGCAGCACCTCGAACGCATTCGAGATCGACAACATTTCCGCCGGATACGTTCCGCCCATCAAGACAGTCACGGGTACGCTCAACGTCCATGACGCCGATATCGGCGACACATTGACCGCATTCGTGACCGGCAACGCCACGATCGAATACAATGGCTCGACAACGATGCCGGGCGGCATCGACATCTCGGCGTTGCTGGATGCCGGCGGCGTGACGTTCGACACCATGCTGAGCAACGGCGGAACGGCTGTGCTGCAGTGGACCTATCATCCGACCGACGCCAATCTGAACTTCCTGCATGCAGGCGATGTGCTGAAGATCAAGTTCATCGCGGAGGTCAGCGATGGTCATGGCCATACCGGAAGTCAGCCGCTGACCGTCACGCTCGTCGGTGCTGCGAATGCATCGACCGCCGCCGCGGCCGGGCCGGTGATCGGAACCGAAGCTTTCACCGTCACCGAACTCGGCAACGGCGTTACCAAGATTTCCGGGCTCCATGTCACCGATGCCGACGCCACCGCATCGACCGACACGTTCACGGTATCTGCCGCAACCGGCAACGTCGGAAGCAGCGTGAGCCCGTCGGCAGGTTCGGGCGCGGGAATAGCCGGGCTCAATGCGGCGCTGGATAATGGCATCATCTACGACGCCCACAGCCCGCAGCCGCAGACCGATTCGGTCACATTGACCGTCGCCGACAGTTTCGGCCACACCGACAGGGTTCACTTCATCTTCAACCAGGGCGGATCGGGACCGGACGTCACCCTGACCGGCACGTCCGGCAAGGACGTCATTTTCGCGACCGACCATGCCGACACGCTGACCGGCGGTGCGAGCGCCGATCAGTTCGTTTTTGCGCCGGGACAGAACCCGAGCGCCGACACGATTACGGATTTCACGCCGGGCCAGGACCGCATCGATCTGCGGCTGTTTTCCGAAGTGGGCGCCGACAATATCAACGGCTGGCTGTCCACCCATGCGGCGCAGAGTTCGACAAACCCGGCGGATGTCCTGATCACGCTCGGCAACGAAGCTATCACGCTGAAAAACGTCGCTGTCACCAGTCTGCATGTCAGCGACTTCATCGTGTCGCCGCATCACGTTACCTAGCGCTGCGGCTTGCGAATTCACACTGGCTCCGCGATATCGATGCTATCTTCTGACTTGTCCGGCGCCGTTGGCCGGGTCGAACATTCGGAAGCCATGAAACGATTGCGGGTATTGCGAAGATGGTTCGCGCGGCGCATCGGCTATGCCCGGCTGCTGTGCCTTGCGCTGCTGATCGGGTTCGCCGCGCTGCGCGCCGCCGACCCGGCTCCGGTCGAGGAAATCCGCGTCAGGACCTTTGACGCCTTCCAGCGCATCGAGCCGCGCAAGAAGACCATCAGGCCGGTCACCATCGTCGATATCGACGACAAGAGCCTGGAAAAGCTCGGGCAGTGGCCGTGGCCGCGCACCCGGATTGCCGATCTCGTGACCGAACTGACCCGTCTCGGTGCGGTCGTGATCGCCTTCGACGCGGTGTTTTCCGAACCGGACCGTCTCAACCCTGCCTTTGCGGCCGATACCTTCCGCAACCTCGATGAGGAGACCCGCGCCAAGCTGCGCGCACTGCCGAGCAACGACCAGATCTTCGCCGACGCCATCAAGGCGTCCCGCGTCGTGCTCGGCGAATCCGGCCTGCCGGAGGAAATCGCGGCCCTCGACAAGACGCTGCCGGTCACCGGGATCGCGATGCTGGGCGAGGAGCCGCAGCGCTTCATGTTCGATTTCCCGGGCCTGTTGCGCAACGTGCCGGTGCTGGAGCATGCCGCCGCCGGGCGCGGCCTGTTCACGATCAGGCCCGAGCGCGACGGCATCGTCCGGCGCGTGCCGATGATCATGCAGGCGCAGGGCCAGACCATGCCCTCGCTGACATTCGAGATGCTTGCGCGTCGCCAGCGGATCGGGGACCATCCTGATCAAGGCCGAAAAGGCCGGCATCAAGAGTATCGGTGTCAAGGGGTTTCAGATTCCGACCGACCATAACGGTCAGCTCTGGGTTCACTATGCCCGCAACGACGCCTCGATCTATGTCCCCGCGGTCAATGTGCTGGAGAAAAACGTCGCGCCCGACATGATCGCCGGCAAGCTGGTGCTGATCGGCACCTCGGCGGTCGGCCTCAACGACATCAAGACCACGCCGGTTTCGCGCGCCATGCCCGGGGTGGAGATCCATGCCCAGGTGCTGGAGAGCGCGCTGACCGGCGCGGTGATCTCGCAGCCGATCTTCGGCATCGCCGTCGAATTCGCGACCGCGCTGCTGTTCGGACTTCTGGTGATCGCGTTTGCACCGCAGTTCGGGCCGATCACGCTGGTTGCGCTTGGCGCGGCGTTCGCAAGCATGCTGATCGGCACTCTCGGTGTACTTCTACGCCCAGCGACCGGCTGCTGATCGATTTCACCTATCCCCTGATGTCGACCACGGCGATCTATCTCACGCTGATCTTTACCAGCTTCGTGCGCGAGCAGGCGCAGCGCCGGCAGATTCGTTCCGCCTTCGGCCAGTATCTGTCGCCGGCGCTGGTCGAGCAGCTGGCGCAGTCGCCGGAAAAGCTGGTGCTCGGCGGCGAGGAGCGCGAGATGACGATCATGTTTTCCGACATGCGCGGCTTCACGTCGATCTCGGAGACCTACAAGAACGACCCGCAGGGCCTCACCGCGCTGATGAACCGCTTCCTGACGCCGCTGACCAACGCCATCCTCAACCGCAAGGGCACCATCGACAAATACATGGGCGACGCCATCATGGCGTTCTGGAACGCGCCGCTCGACGACAAGGATCATCAGCTCAACGCCTGCGAGGCGGCGCTCGACATGCTGGAGCGCGTCGATGAGCTCAATCAGGCGCGCGAGCAGGAGGCAAAGGAGGAGGGCCGCCCGTTCATTCCGCTCAATGCCGGCATCGGGCTCAATACCGGCACCTGCGTGGTCGGCAACATGGGCTCCGACCAGCGCTTCGACTATTCGGTGTTCGGCGACAGCGTCAACCTGGCCTCGCGCCTCGAAGGGCAGTCCAAGGAATACGGCTTCCCGATCATCGTCGGCTCCAGGACCGCGCTTGCGGTCAAGGACAGGTTCGCGATCCTCGAACTCGACTTCATCATGGTGAAGGGCAAGAAGGAGCCGGAGGTGATCTACGCCATCGCCGGCCGCGAGGACACCGCGCAGTCCGGCCGCTTCCAGCGCCTGCGCAATCTGACCATCGAGATGCTCTCCTGCTATCGCACCCGCGACTGGGACGGCGCGCTCGCGGCCATCGCACGCGGCCGCAAGACCGACGAGGCAAATTCGCTGGAGCTGCTCTACAATCTCTACGAAGCCCGCATCCGCGGCTATCTCGAAAACCCGCCGCCGGAAGACTGGAACGGCGCCTTCGCGCTGCTGACGAAGTGAGCACGAAATCGTCAGTGCCGCAGGGTGGGCAAAGCGCAGCGTGCCCACCATTCGCGACAGTGCTCGAGAGGATGCGATGTGCTGGGCACGGCGCAAGCGCGCACTTTGCCGACCCTACGAGATGTCCCGCTCACTCCAGCCCGATCTGCGTCAGATCCTGAAACCAGTGCTGCGCCTGCACGAACTTCTTCACCTTCGGCGACAGCGCGTGCGGGTTGGTGTCGTGCACCACCCAGACCAGCGTGGCGTCGTCGACGATCATCGCATGCGCCTGCGCCAGCAGTTCGTCCTGCTTGGCGACATCAAAAGTCTGCTTGGCCTCGTCGATCAGCGCATCGACCTTCGGGTTCTTGTAGCCGCCCCAGTTGACGCCGACAGGTGCGATCTGGCCGGAGTGGAAGAAGCGGACGATCGCGTAGAGCGGATCCGAGGTGACATAGGCGATGTTGTTGGAGGTGATGCCGGCGTTCATCTCGTCGGCCGCGCCCTTGCGCCACGCAGTATAGAGAGTCTCGAGTTCGACCACCTTGAAGTCGATCTCGATGCCGATTTCCTTAAAGCTCTGCTGCAGGAATTCGTTCATCGGCAGCGACAGCATCTGCCCGGTGCCGCCCTGCGCGATGACGAAGGTCGTCTTCAGCGGCTTCTCCTTGGAATAGCCGGCTTCCTGCACCAGCTTCTTCGCCGCGGCGACATCATATTTGAGCTCGAAGGATGGCTTGCCGAACCACGGGCTCGACGGGTCGACCTGGCCCTTGGCGGGCTTTGCAAGCCCGTTCATCAGCCCGACCACGGCCTCGCGATCGATCGCAAGGTTGAGCGCCTTGCGCAGGCGGATGTCGGTCCAGGGCGAGCCGGGCAGCACGCTCAAATGATAATTCCAGACATGCGGCGTGACGTTGTCGACGATCTTCATGCCGGCGGATTTGAGCTGCGGCACCGCATCCGGCGCCGGCGTCTCGATCAGGTCGACCTGGCCGGCCAGCAGCGCATTGGTGCGCGTCAGCGCTTCCGGCATCGGAATCAGCACGATCTTGTCGGCCTTCGGAATCCGCTTCTTGTCCCAGTAATCCGCGTTCTTCGTGAGTTCGGCGAGTTCGCGCGGGACCAGCTTGGTCAGCTTGAACGGCCCGGTGCCGGAGGGCTGGCTGGCGAACTTGTCCCAGTCCTTGCCGAGCTTTTCATATTGCGCGGGGCTCGAGACCAGGAACCAGAGCATCTGGTACGGGAAGAAGGAATCGACCGTCTTGGTCGTGATCTCGACGGTCGAATCGTCGATCTTGGCGTAGCTCGCCACCGAAGGCAGGCGGGTTTTCACCTGCGCGCTCTGCCGCTTGTCGAACTGCGGTGCCTTATCGTTGAGCACCTTGTCCAGATTCCAGATCACGGCGTCGGCGTTGAATTCGCTGCCGTCGTGAAACTTGACGCCCTTGCGCAGGGCAAAGCGCCATTTCTTCTTGTCAGCCTCGTCCACCTTCCACTCGGTGGCCAGGCCGGGCACCAGCTTGCCCGGCCGGTCGGACACGTCCATCTCCCAGGCGACCAGCGGGTCGTAGATCGTATAGGCCGAGAACTGGTAGGCGCCGGCGCCGCGATCCGGCTGGCCGGTGGTCAGCGGAATGTCCGCCATCGAAATGCCGTAGCGCACAACGGTCTCGGCCTGTGCTGAAATCGTGGGCAGGCCGGGAGATAATCCCCAGGCCATTGCCACGGCAGCAAGAAGCATCGAATATCGGGTGCGCATGAATTAAGCTCCTTCGGGCGGGGTTTAGAGCTGAAAAATGCAAGCTTGATGCCAGATGGAGCATGGAACGCGCGCTTGCATGCGCAATCACCGTGAGTTGTGCGGCTAAAGGCCCCTGCTGCGGCGCTCTTCCTTGGCACAGGCGTTGCATACCGTTGCATAAGAATTAGTCACCCAAGTCGAGAAGGAATTGCTGCATATGCGTAACGACAAACGGAAGAGAGACGGCCACCGCGTGGCTGCTGGCGACGGCGCTCGTGGTGGGGCTGCCGCAACTCGCCAGCGCCGAGACGGTGCTGCGGATCGGCATGACCGCCGCCGATATTCCGCGCACGCTCGGCCAGCCCGATCAGGGCTTTGAGGGCAACCGCTTCACCGGCCTCACCATGTACGACGCGCTGACGATGTGGGACCTGTCGTCGTCAGACAAGCCGAGCGTGATGATTCCCGGGCTTTCGACCGAATGGAAGGTCGACGAGGCCGACAAGAAGAAGTGGACGTTCAAGCTGCGTCCCGGCGTCAAATTCCATGACGGCTCGCCGTTCAATGCCGATGCCGTGGTCTGGAACGTCGAAAAAGTGCTGAAGCAGGATGCGCCGCAGTTCGACGCCAGCCAGGTCGGCGTCACCGCCTCGCGCATGCCGACCTTGGCCTCCGCCAGCAAGATCGACGACTTGACGGTGGAACTGACCACCAAGGAGCCGGACAGCTTCCTCCCGATCAACCTGACCAATCTGTTCATGGCCAGCCCCTCGAAGTGGCAG
The DNA here is from genome assembly GCA_963840465.1 of uncultured Alphaproteobacteria bacterium. Classification (GTDB taxonomy): domain Bacteria; phylum Pseudomonadota; class Alphaproteobacteria; order Rhizobiales; family Xanthobacteraceae; genus Bradyrhizobium. The sequence continues at coordinate 285,352 of CAWIZF010000040.1, forward strand.
GCGTTTTACGACAAGGCGGAAGGCGCCGACGCCAAGGCGAAATCGCAGGCCGCCTGGGCGGCGTTCGCCAAGGACGCTTCGGGCACCGGCCCCTGGAAGATGTCGCAATTCACGCCGCGCGAGCGGCTCGAACTGGTCAAGAACGACGGCTATTGGGACAAGGCGCGCGTGCCCAAGATCGACAAGATGGTGCTGCTGCCGATGCCGGAGGCCAACGCCCGCACCGCGGCGTTGTTGTCCGGTCAGGTCGACTGGGTCGAGGCGCCGGCGCCGGATGCCGTCAAGGAAATCAAGCAGCGCGGCTTCCAGCTGCAGGCCAACGAATCGCCGCATGTCTGGCCGTGGCAGTTCTCGCGTGTCGAAGGCTCGCCCTGGAACGACATCCGCGTCCGCAAGGCCGCCAATCTCTGCATCGATCGCGAAGGCCTCAAGGACGGCCTGCTTGCCGGCCTGATGGTGCCGGCGACCGGAACGTTCGAGGCCGGCCATCCCTGGCGCGGCAAGCCGACCTTCGAGATCAAGTATGACCTGAAGGCGGCGCAGAAGCTGATGCAGGAAGCCGGCTACGGTCCCAGCAAGAAGCTGTCGGTGAAGACCCAGACGTCGGCTTCGGGCTCGGGCCAGATGCAGCCTTTGCCGATGAACGAATATCTGCAGCAGGCGCTGGCCGAATGCTACTTCGACGTCAAGCTCGACGTCATCGAGTGGAACACGCTGTTCACCAACTGGCGCCGCGGCGCCAAGGATCCGACCGCCAACGGCGCCAACGCCACCAACGTGACGTATGCGGCGATGGATCCGTTCTTCGCGCTGGTGCGTTTCCTGCAGTCGTCGATGGCGCCGCCAACGTCGAATAATTGGGGTTACATCAACAATCCCAAGTTCGACGAACTGGTGACCAAGGCGCGCCAGACCTTCGACCCCGCCGCGCGTGACGCGGCGCTCGCCGAACTGCATGCGGCCTCGGTGGACGATGCGGCGTTCCTCTACGTCGCCCATGACGTCTCTCCGCGCGCGATGAGCCCGAAGGTGAAGGGTTTCGTGCAGCCGAAGAGCTGGTTCGTCGACTTCTCGCCGGTGTCGCTGGCGCCGTAAGGCATCGCTGCTTCCCCTCTCCCCTTGTGGGGAGGGTGGATCGAATGAGCGGAGCTCATTCGAGACGGGTGAGGGGTTCTCTCCGCGGATAGAGTCTCTCATCGACGGACTTGCGTCCGCGGATAGAACCCCTCATCCGGCGCGCATGAGGTTGCCGCGCCACCTTCTCCCACAGGGGGAGAAGGGAAGAAGAAAAAGTGACTCGTGTTCGCTTACATCGCCCGACGTATCGTCTATGTCATCCCGATCGTGCTCAGCGTGGCGCTGGTGTGCTTCCTGCTGGTGCACATCACGCCCGGCGACCCGCTCGTCGCCGTGCTGCCGGCGGATGCGTCGCAGGAACTCGCGGCGCAACTGCGCACCGCCTACGGCTTCGACCGCCCGCTGCCGGTCCAGTTCGGGCTCTGGCTGTGGCGCGCGCTCCATGGCGATCTCGGCAATTCCATCGCCACCGGCCGTCCGGTGCTGTCGGAAGTGCTGCGCGCGGTCAGCAACACCGTCACGCTTGCGATTGCCGCGGCGCTGATCGGCTTCACGCTCGGGCTGTTCTTCGGCCTGATCGCCGGCTATTTCCGCGACACCTGGATCGACAAGGTCGCGACCTCGATCGCGATCGCCGGCGTCTCGGTGCCGCATTACTGGCTCGGCATGGTGATGGTCATCATCTTCTCGGTGCAGCTCAACTGGCTGCCCGCGGTCGGCGCCGGTCCCGGCGGCTCCGGTTCGTGGGGCTGGGATTGGGAGCACATGAAATATCTCATCCTGCCGGCGATCACGACCTCGGTCATTCCGATGGGCATCGTCACCCGCACGGTGCGGGCGCTGACCGGCGACATTCTTTCGCAGGATTTCGTCGAGGCGCTGCGCGCAAAAGGCCTGCGTGAGCTCGACGTGTTCAAGCACGTCATCAAGAATGCCGCGCCGACCGCGCTGGCCGTGATGGGCCTGCAGCTCGGCTACATGCTCGGCGGCTCGATCCTGATCGAGACCGTGTTCTCCTGGCCCGGCTCGGGACTCCTGCTCAATTCGGCGATCTTCCAGCGCGACCTGCCGCTGCTGCAGGGCACGATTTTGGTGCTGGCGCTGTTCTTCGTAGGCCTCAACCTCCTGGTCGATATCGCGCAAGCTTCTATCGATCCGCGCATCAAGCGGGGCTGATTCATGACCGTGATGTCGGATACCGCCCTGCAAGCCGCGCCCGCCACCAAGGCGCGCGGCTATTGGGCGACCGTCGGCCGCCGCATCGCGCGCGACAAGGTCGCCATGGCGTGCGCCTTCGTCCTGGCGCTGATCTTCCTTTCCGCGCTGTTCGCGCCGTGGCTCGGTCTCGCCGATCCCTATCAGGGCTCGATGATCCGAAGGCTTCGCCATATCGGCACGCCGAACTATCCGCTCGGCACCGACGAGCTTGGCCGCGACATGCTGGCGCGGCTGATCTATGGCGGCCGGCTGTCGCTGATCATCGGCATTCTGCCTGTGATCCTCGCCTTCATGATCGGCACCTCGCTCGGGCTCGTCGCCGGCTATGTCGGCGGCAAGCTCAACACCGCGATCATGCGCACGATCGACGTGTTCTACGCCTTCCCCTCGGTGCTGCTGGCGATTGCGATCTCCGGCGCGCTGGGGGCCGGCATCGTCAACTCCATCGTGTCGCTGACCATCGTGTTCGTGCCGCAGATCACCCGCGTCGCGGAAAGCGTCACCACGGGCGTGCGCAACATGGATTTCGTCGAGGCCGCGCGCGCTTCCGGCGCCGGACCCTTCACCATCATGCGCGTGCATATGCTCGGCAATGTGCTGGGCCCGATCTTCGTCTACGCCACCGGGCTTGATCTCGGTGTCGATGATCCTCGCGGCGGGCTTGTCCTTCCTTGGCCTGGGTACAAAACCGCCGGAGCCGGAGTGGGGCTTGATGCTGAACACGCTGCGCACCGCGATCTATGTCAACCCGTGGGTCGCGGCGCTGCCGGGCGTCATGATCTTTGCGGTGTCGATCTGCTTCAATCTGCTCAGCGACGGCATGCGCAGCGCCATGGACATCAGGAACTGACGCGATGAGTGAGCCAAGCCCGTCAGTCGAACTACTGGAGCCGATCGAAGACGTCGGCGGCGCGGCGCAGCCGCTGCTGCAGGTCACCGGCCTGACCAAGCATTTCCCGGTGCGCGGCGATCTGTTCAGCCCCCGCAAAACCGTGCGCGCGGTCGATGATGTTTCCTTCTCCATCGCCAAGGGCGAGACCGTCGGGATCGTCGGCGAATCCGGCTGCGGCAAGTCGACCACCGCGCGGCTGTTGATGCACCTGATGAAGCGCGATGCCGGCGACATCATCTATGACGGCATGCAGGTCGGCCGCGCGCTGTCGCTGCGCGAACTGCGCCGCGGCATGCAGATGGTGTTTCAGGACAGCTACGCCTCGCTCAATCCGCGCCTGACGATCGAGGAATCGATCGCGTTCGGCCCCAAGGTCCATGGCATGGCGGACGGCGACCGCGCGCGCGCTGGCGCGTGAGCTGCTCGGCAAGGTCGGCTTGCGGCCCGAAAACTTTGCCAACCGCTATCCGCACGAGATTTCCGGCGGCCAGCGCCAGCGCGTCAACATCGCGCGTGCCCTGGCGCTGTCGCCGCGGCTTGTGATCCTCGACGAAGCCGTATCGGCGCTCGACAAATCGGTCGAGGCGCAGGTGCTCAACCTGCTCGCCGATCTCAAGCGCGAATTCGGGCTGACATACCTGTTCATCAGCCACGACCTCAACGTGGTGCGCTACATCAGCGATCGCGTGCTGGTGATGTATCTCGGCGAGGTGGTCGAACTCGGCCCGGTCGACAAGGTCTGGGATGCACCGGCGCATCCCTATACGCGGGCGCTGCTGGCCGCGATGCCGTCGTCCGATCCCGATAACCGCACCGAGACGCCGCCGATCTCGGGCGATCCGCCCAATCCGATCGACCCGCCGCCCGGTTGCCGGTTTCACACCCGCTGTCCGTTTGCGGAGCCGCTCTGCGCAAATGCGACGCCAAAACTCAGCGATGTCGATACAATGGGCCATCAGGCGGCGTGCTACATGGCCATTGCCGGATCCGGGCACAGCCGCGCACCGGCCGAACCGAGCGACAAGGGAGCAAGTGCTGCATGACAAGACCCGATCCAAAACAGGTCAAGGCAATGACCGAAATCGCGGGCGTGCCGCAGGATGCAGAAGTTTCCGCCCGCATCGCCAATTCCATCGGTCCGGCGTTCGATGGCTTTGCGCCGGTTAGCGGCACGCTGCCGATGGATCTCGAGCCAGCGAGCTATCTCTTGGTGCAGCGCGCGAAGGTGTCGAAATGAGCGGCGAACCGGCCTTGATGTCGCTGGTGGCGGTAGCGAAGGCGATCGCGGGCAAGAAACTCTCCTCGCGCGAGGTCACGCAGTCCTGTCTCGACCGGATCGCGCAATGGCAGCCGCGCGTCAACGCCTTCATGGCGATCGAGGCGGACGAGGCGCTTGCCGCCGCGGACGCCGCCGATGCAGCGCTTGCCAAGGGCAAGAATCTCGGCCCGCTGCACGGCGTGCCGCTGGCGCACAAGGACATGTATTACGACGCCGGCAAGGTCGTGACCTGCGGCTCGAAGATTCGCCGCGATTTCGTGCCGACGACCACCTCGACCGCGTTGCAGCGGCTGAAGGACGCCGGCACTGTCAGGCTCGGCTCGCTGCAGATGGTGGAGTTCGCCTACGGCCCGACCGGTCATAATCCGCACTACGGCGCGGTGCGCAATCCCTGGAACGTCGATCACATCACCGGCGGCTCGTCGTCCGGCTCCGGCTCGGCCGTCGCGGCCCGGCTGACCTTTGCGGCGCTCGGCTCCGATACCGGCGGCTCGATCCGGATGCCCGCGCATTTCTGCGGCGTCACCGGCTTCAAGACCACGGTCGGCCTGATCAGCCGCGCCGGCGCGATGCCCTTGTCGCAGTCGCTCGATACGGTCGGTCCGCTCGCGCAAACGGTCGAAGACTGCGCCCTGCTGGTCGGGCTGATGGCGGGCGCCGATCCCGAGGATCCCGACCACCTCGTCACTGCCGGTACCGAACTACATGGCCGCGACCACAGGCTCGCTCAAGGGCCTCAAGATCGGCGTGCCGACCGCCTTCTATGTCGACGATCTCGATTCCGAGGTGGCGCGGGTGCTGGACGAGACCATCGCCACGCTTAAGAAAGAGGGCGCCGAGATCGTCAAGGTCGAACTGCCGGACCAGCGCCAGCTCACCGCCGCCTGCCAGATCGTGCTCGCCACCGAAGCCGCCGCCTTCCACAAGCGCTGGATGATCGAGCGGCCGCAGGATTACGGCGCGCAGGTATTGATGCGGCTGCAGAACGGGCTTGCGATTCCTGGCGTGACCTATCTCGAGGCGATGCGCTGGCGCGGTCCGGCGCTGGCGGCGTACCTCGCGGCGGTCACCGGCACCGATGCCGTGATCGCACCGGTGGCGCCGATGCCGGCGGCGACCATTGCCGAGAGCGATGTCGGCAACAGCCTCGATGCCGAAGCCGTGATCCAGCGGATCACGAAGTTCACCCGCCCGATCAATTATCTCGGCCTGCCGTCGCTTTCGATTCCCGCGGGCTTCACCAAAACCGGCCTGCCGGTCGGCATGCAGCTGATCGGCCGCGCCTTCGATGAGGCCGGGCTGGTGCGGATCGGCGCGGCGTTCCAGCGCGCCACGGACTATCACCAAAGGGTACCCAAAGCGGCATGAGCAACCTCGTCGAAATCCGCGACCTCAACATCCGCTTCACCGGCGAGCGCACGGTCCATGCCGTCAACGACATCTCGCTCTCGCTCGGCGAGGGCGAGGTGCTCGGCCTGCTCGGCGAATCCGGCTCCGGCAAGAGCGTGACCCTGCGGGCGCTGATGCGGCTGTTGCCACGCAAGCGGACGCAGATTTCGGGCACCGTGAAGGTTCTGGGCCGCGACGTGCTGGCGATGAACGAGGAGGAGCTTTCGGCGTTTCGCGGCCAGACCGTCTCCATGATCTTCCAGGAGCCGGCGCTGGCGCTCGATCCGGTCTACACGATCGGCCACCAGATCGCGGAAAGCGTGATGCGCCACGAAGGCAAGAGCCAGAAGGAGGCGACGGCGCGCGCGCTGGAAATGCTGGAGGTGGTGCGGATCCCCTCCGCCAAGCGCCGGCTCGAGGCCTATCCGCACGAAATGAGCGGCGGCATGCGGCAGCGCGCGATGATCGCGCTGGCGCTGGCCTGCAAGCCCAAAATCCTGCTGGCCGACGAGCCGACCACGGCGCTGGACGCCACCGTGCAGATCCAGATCCTGCTGCTGCTGCGCGAATTGCAGCGCGAGTTCGGCATGTCCGTGATTTTCGTGACCCACGATATCGGCGTCGCCATCGAAATCTGCGACCGCGTCGCCGTCATGTATGCCGGCCAGATCGTGGAGCAGGGCCGCTTGCGCGACATCGTGCGCTCGCCGGTTCATCCCTATGCCAAGGGGCTTCTGGCCTCGACCGTCCACGGCGCCAAGCGCGGCCAGCGGCTGGAAACCATCCCGGGCACGCCGCCGTCGCTCGACAAGGCGCCCGCGAGTTGCTCGTTCGCGCCGCGCTGCGGTTACGCGCAGCCGCGCTGCACGGAGGGATTGCCGCCCAATGTGCAGGTGTCGCCGGATCGAATGGCGCGATGCGTGCTGGCGGAGCAAAGCATCGCCACTACAGCCTGAAACAGGCTTAGCTAGTTCGTCATGCCCGGGCCTGTCCCGGGCATCCACGTCTCAACAGCGTTGCGGCAACAAAGACGTGGATGGCCGGGACAAGCCCGGCCATGACGAAACTTCAACCGCCGAGCCTTTACCCGCCCAGCCCCGGATCGGCCCAGCTTTCGATCTGCGCCGGTCCCACGACCTGCTTCGGCTGATGGGGATTGAGCGTGCCCGCGCTGGCGGTCCAGCCCTTGGACAGGATCTGCATCGCAAACAGCTTGGCGTCGATTTCCGATTTGAAAGTGCGGGTCGAGCGGACCATGCTCTCCGCTGTCTTGTCCGCCTTGTCCGGACCAAAGGTCACATACCAAATATCGCCTTGTTTCATCCCGGCATAACGCGTGTGACGTAAATAAGTTTCACTTCGCGGGTGTCGTTGGATGGCGCAACGATTGCGGCTCGTCATATCGGACAGGATCGGGATAGGTTGTCGTCCGGCCAGCGCCGTGAACCCCGGGGGGACTTCCAATGCAGATTTCCAACGAAGGCATTCTCGTCATCCTCTTCGTCGGCCTGGTCGCTGGCTGGCTCGCCGGCAAGATCGTGCGCGGCACCGGCTTCGGCCTCATCGGCGATATCCTGGTCGGCATCGCCGGCGCATTGCTCGCAAGTCTCCTGTTTCCCAAGCTCGGCATCCGCATCGGCACCGGGCTGGTGTCCGAGATCGTCTATTCAACCATCGGCGCCGTCGTCCTGCTGCTGATCGTGCGGCTGGTGCGGACTGGCGGACGGTTATGACCAAACGACCGGAGGCGGCCTCGGCATCGGACGCTTCGATGCAACATGATACGAAGACGTTTGCATCTCGGCGGGGCTTTGGCCGCCACCTCCCCACCACCATCCATGGAACCGCGCGCGGCTGTTAGCCTTTCGCGTGCCCGACGGCTTCAGCGATCGGTCGCTGTAACGCGGCAAGTGGCCGGGTAGGGGGCCCGGAAGCGGCGTTCCGCCTAGGGTCGGCTGGGTCTCGATGCCGGTGATTCGGTTGCCGTTTCCGGGCAATCCAAAGCCTTAAGTCCCACCGCAGGCCGCCCCCGGCGTCAAATTAGCGGTCCAAAGTGCGACTTCCGTCTTCAGCCGCCTCCCAGCGGTGAACTGAGTGTTGGTTAACGTGACTTAAAATAGACGGTGTCCGAAAACATCGGTAAAACCGCCGCGTACCTTATCCGTTTGAAGAGATGCGCATTAATGGCAGCCGCTCCCGTCCGGCGTTCCGAGCTCGGTGAAGCGCTGCGCGCCTGTCGCAACGCCTTTATCGGCGTCGGCGTCATGAGTTGCATGATTAATCTTGCTGTACCTCACCGGCTCGATTTTCATGCTGGAGGTCTACGACCGCGTGCTGCCGAGCCGCAGCGTGCCGACCCTGGTCGGCCTGGTGATTCTCGCGGCGGGCCTGTACGCCGCCCAGGGCGGTCTCGACCTGATCCGCGGTCGCATTCTCGGCCGCATCGGGACCGCGCTCGACGAAGCCCTCAACACGCGCGTGTTCGAAACCGTGGTGCGGCTGCCGCTGTTGGTAGGCAGCCGCAACGAGGGCCTGCAGCCGCTCCGCGATCTCGACAATGTCAGGTCGTTTCTCGGCAGCATGGGGCCGGGCGCGTTCTTCGATCTGCCGTGGCTGCCGTTCTATCTCGCGATCTGCTTTGCGTTTCACTGGCTGCTCGGCGTCACCGCTCTGGTCGGGGCCGTCATTCTGGTGACGCTGACGCTGATTACCGAGTTCCTGTCGCGCACGCCGGCAAAGGAGGCGATGACGCTGGCCGCGCGGCGCAACGATCTCGCCGCCACCAGCCGGCGCAACGCCGAAGTGCTGGTCGCGATGGGCATGTCCGGCCGCCTGACCCGGCGCTGGAGCGAGGCCAACGAGATCTATCTGGCGGGCAATCAGCGCGCCAGCGACATCGCCGGCGGCCTCGGGGCGGTCGCCAAAGTCTTGCGCATGATGCTGCAATCGGCGGTGCTCGCGGTCGGCGCCTATCTCGTGATCCACCAGGAAGCCACCGCCGGCATCATCATCGCGGGCTCGATCCTCAGCGCCCGCGCACTGGCGCCGGTCGATCTCGCCATCGCCCACTGGAAGGGTTTTGTCGCCGCGCGCCAGAGCTGGCATCGCCTGGCCAAGCTGCTGCAGCAAATGCCGGCGGCGAATGAACAGACGCTGTTGCAGGCGCCGTCGAAGCGGCTGTCGGTCGAGGCCGTCAGCATCGTGCCGCCGGGCGACCAGCGCGTCATCGTGCAGGACGTCAATTTCACCGTCGAGGCCGGCACCGGCGTCGGCGTCATCGGTCCGAGCGGTTCGGGCAAGTCGTCGCTGGTGCGCGCGCTGGTCGGCGTCTGGATGCCGGCCCGCGGCAAGGTGCGGCTCGACGGCGCGGCGCTCGACCAGTGGTCGTCGGACGTGCTCGGCCGCCACATCGGCTATCTGCCGCAGGACGTCGAATTGTTCGCCGGCACCGTGGCGCAGAACATCTGCCGCTTCGATCCCGAAGCGAAGTCGGAGGCGATCATCGCCGCCGCCAAGGAAGCCGGCGTGCATGAGATGATCATCAAGATGCGCGAGGGCTACGACACCCAGATCGGCGAGCAGGGCACGGCGCTCTCGGCCGGCCAGGCCCAGCGCGTGGCGCTGGCGCGTGCGCTCTACGGCAATCCGTTCCTGATCGTGCTCGACGAGCCGAACTCCAATCTCGACAGCGAGGGCGACGAGGCGCTGACCCGCGCGGTGCGCGGCGCGCGCGAGCGCGGCGCCATCGTGGTCGTGGTGGCGCACCGGCCGATCGGCATCGAGGCGGTCGATCAATTGCTGGTGCTGAAGGACGGCCGCATGCAGGCGTTCGGTCCGAAGGAAACCGTGCTCGGCCAGGTGCTGCAGCGCGTGCCCGCCGACGCCGATCAAGATCGTGTCCGAAGCGGGAGCTGGGAAAAAATCATGACCGCCGAGCTGAAAGGCGCGCACCGCTCGATACGCGGGCATCTGATCTTCGGCCTCACGCTGATTCTGGTGCTGGCCGTCGGGTTCGGCGGCTGGGCCTCGACGGCGCAGATCTCGGGCGCGCTGATCGCGCCGGGTTCGGTGGTGGTCGATTCCAACGTCAAGAAGGTGCAGCACCCGACCGGCGGCGTGGTCGGCGAGGTGCGCGTGCGCGACGGCGATATCGTCAAGGCCGGCGACATCGTCGTGCGCCTCGACGAGACCGTGGTCAAGGCGGGCCTGGCCATCGTCGTCAAGACGCTGAACGGCTTGTGGGCGCGCGCGGCGCGGCTGGAAGCCGAGCAGCGCGGCCTCGACCGGATCAAGTTTCCGCCGATGCTGACCGATCGCGCCGACGATCCCGATGTGCGCGATATTCTGGCGAGCGAAACGAAACTGTTCGAGGTGCGCGTATTCGGCCGCGCCGGGCAGAAGTCGCAATTGCGCGAGCGGGTGTTGCAGCTCAACGAGGAAATCTCGGGGCTGACGGCGCAGGAACAGGCCAAGGAAAAGGAAGTCGCGCTGGTCGAGAAGGAACTGATCGGCGTCCGCCAGCTCTACGAGCAGCGCCTGATCCAGCTCTCGCGCCTGACGGTGCTGGAGCGCGACCTCGCCCGGCTGTCGGGCGAGCGCGCGCAATACATCGCCGCGCGGGCGCAGGCGAGGGGCAAGATCACCGAAACCGAACTGCAGATCATCCAGGTCGACAAGGACGTGGTCAGCGAGGTCTCCAAGGACCTGCGCGAGACCAACGACAAGATCGGCGAGTTCGTCGAGCGCAAGGTCACCGCGGAAGATCAATTGCGCCGCATCGACATCCGCGCGCCGCAGGACGGCGTCGTGCTGCAGTCGACGGTGCACACCGTGGGCGGCGTGATCACCGCGGGCGACGCCATCATGATGGTGGTGCCGCGGGCCGACGATCTCTCGGTCGAGGCCAAGGTCAATCCGCAGGACATCGACAAGCTGCAGATCGGCCAGAAGACGCTGCTGCGGTTATCCGCCTTCAACCAGCGCACCACGCCCGAACTCAACGGCGTCGTCACCCGCGTCTCCGCCGACGTCAGCACCGACCAGCGCACCGGCCAGAGCTACTACACCATCCGCGTCTCGCTGCCGCCGGCCGAAGTCGCCCGCCTCGGCGACAACGTCAAGATCATCCCGGGCATGCCGGTGGAAGCCTTCGTCCAGACCGGCGATCGCACCATGTTTTCCTATCTGATGAAGCCGTTCAGCGATCAATTGATGCGCTCGTTCAGGGAGCGGTAGTACATCCCCGCTGTCGCCCTGCGTTCGCAGGGACGACCATCCGCATGCAGCGGATTCGTTTGACATGGATCAAGCGCCTGGAGCGCACGCCATGAGCTTTCTTGAACCGCTCGATGTGCCGGCACAAAGGCCGCACAGGTCGCACGCAACCGTGCCGGGCTTCCGCTAAGCAAGTCCATGGAGGTTATCTTGACCCATGTTCTCATCATCATTGGCTGGCTTGGCGGGGCTGTAAATGGCCCCGCAGTATCGACTCAGGAGTTTGCCAGCTCAGAGCGGTGCGAGGCAGCCCGACTGGCGCTCACTGAGCATGCCAAGGCCCGCGGCTTTGAGGACGCGCTTCGGCCCTTCTGTCTGCAAAAGTGAATGTTCTGGAAGCGCGGTGAGTGTCGCTACTCTCGCGTCGTCCCTGAGAACGCAACTCTCCGCTGTCATCACCCGCGAAGGCGGGTGATCCAGTATTCCAGAGGCGGTTGTTATAGAATCGAAAGGCCGCAGCGTACTGGATGCGCCTTCGCGGGGCATGACAACCGTCTGTGGGATTAAAACCGCCCCCTACCTTTGGTCATACTCATCCGGCCCCATCGCGTAAGCCCATTGCTCGTGGCCGGGGGCGTAGGTGCGGTTGGTCTCGGCCGGGTTGCGGTTGACCAGCGGTCGCATGAACATCGGGTGGGTGGCGCTGCGCACCTCGTGCTCGACGGTGAACAGATGCCTGCCGCCGTCGAGGTCGATGATGTCGCGAAAGCGGTATTGATACTGGTTGTCTTCTTGCGAAATCAGGCCGCGCTCGCGCAGGCGATGATACGGACCCGAGAAATCCGTGATGTAGATCTGTACGTGATGGCCGTCGAATTCCGGCTGACGCCGGTCGGTTTCGCGAAACTGCAGATACTGATCCTTGCCGACCTTGACCCGCGCCACGGCGGCGTCGCCGTTCAGGAACTGGGCATGCATCCCCATGATCTGGGGATAGAACGCGCAGATCGCTTTCGCGGTCCCTGCCGGCACGTCGAACTCGACATAGGGAATGCCGAGCGTGATGCGCCCGAAGCGCGCGGCGTCCGGCTCGTAGCAGCGCACGCGGTTGCCCCAGGGGCAGATCGCCTCGACATGGTCGTTATGCTCGGTGAATGCGAACGCCGTGCCTTCCAGCTTTTTCGCGACCGACGCCAGCCGCTCCAGCAGCGCCTCGCGGCCCGCGATGACGAGGCCGGTATGGCCGCGCAGCACCTGCGGCGCGCCAGTCAGGCAGATGAAACTGGCTCCTGCCGACATTGACCCACATGTTGGTGTCCGAAACCATCAGATAGGGATCGCGGGTCAGCCCGAGGCCGGCAACATAGAACAGCGTCGCCAGCCGCTGGTCGGGGATGGTGACGTTGACATGCTCGAAATGGATCGAGTTGCCGAGATCCTCTGCGGCGCGGTCGAATTGTTGCATGGATGCGATCCTCGATAAGGGATAGTCCGTAGCCGGATGGGCGAAGCGCAATCCGTGCCCACCATTCATTCGGCGGACACGATGCCCTGGATATCGCTGCGCTTCGTCCGGGCTACGACAGTCTTACTTCGACAAATTCTCCAGCAGCAGGTTCAGCGCCGTCTTCGCAAACGCCTGCATATTGGCTTGCCGGTCGGCGCTGCCGGTCTCCAGCGTGAACACGTCGTTTTGTGGCCCCGCCACCGCCATGCAGCTATGGCCGGCGGCGTCGCCGTAACGGTTGCCGGTCGGCCCCGTCGCGCCGGTTTCCGACAAGCCCCAGTCGGTCGCAAAACGCTGGCGGACCTGGCCCGCCAGCAATTTCGCGTAGGGTTCCGACGCCGAGCGGATGCCTTTCATCGCCTCGTCAGGAATATCCATCAATAGCCGCCGCGCGTCGCGGGTATAGACCACGGCGCCGCCGAGGAAATAGGCGGAAGCGCCCGGCACCGACAGCAGTGCCGCCGAGATCAGGCCGCCGGTCGAGGATTCCGCAACGGCAATCGTCTGTTTCCGCTCGATCAGTTGGGCGGCAATCTTTTCGGCTATGGTCACGAGCTCTTTCATCTCAACTCCCAGATAATTTCCGCCAGTCATGTCTTCCTAGCACAGGAGGTCCACGTTTGCCGAGTTGCGGCGCAGCGGCGGTCCTGATTGAATATCCCAAACAACCGCGGCCACGCGGGCCGAAGAGGAAACATCATGACGTCGCCGCTTCCCGGCGGCGTGGATTGCGATCTGCATCCCGCCGTTCCTCATCTGACCAGCCTGTTGCCCTACATGAACGACTACTGGCGCGACCAGGTGACGACGCGCGGCATGACCGACCTGGTCTCGCAATCCTATCCGACCAATTCGCCGATCTCCTCGCGGCCGGACTGGCGGCCGGGGCAGGGCAAGCCGGGCTCGGACCTCGCCGACATGCAGAAGCAGGCGCTCGACCGGTTTCAGGTGAGTTACGGCATCTGCAATCCCCTCTATGGCGTGCAGATGGTGTTCTCCGAGGACATGCAGGACGCGTTCTGCCGCGCGCTGAACGACTGGCTGGCCAAGGAGTGGCTCGACAAGGACGCGCGGCTGCGCGGCTCGATCGTGATCCCGACCCAAAGCGTCGAAAAATCCGTCGCCGAGATCGAGCGCTGCGCCGCCGACAAGCGCTTCGTCCAGGTGCTGATGCTGGTCATGGGCGACATGCCGCTTGGGCAAGCGCGCCTACTGGCCGATCTATGCGGCGGCCGAGCGGCTGGGGCTGACGATCGGCATCCATGCCGGCAGCGCCTATCACAACCCGCCGACCTCGGTCGGCTGGGGCTCCTACCACATCGAGGACTATGTCGCGCAGGCCACCGCATTCCAGACCCAGCTCACCAGCCTGATCGTGGAAGGCGTGTTCGCCCGCCATCCGAATCTGAAGATGGTGATGCTGGAATCCGGCTTCACCTGGTTGCCGGCCTATCTGTGGCGGCTGCACAAGTTCTGGCGCGGCATACGGATGGAAACGCCGTGGGTCGACCGCGCGCCGCTGGAGATTGTGCGCAGCAACATCCGGTTCTCGCTGCAACCGGTGGATGCTCCGCCCGATCCGGCAACCCTGAACCGCTTGTTTGACCATATGCAGTCGGACGAATTGCTCCTATTCTCGACCGACTATCCGCACTGGCAGTTCGACGGCGACGAAGTGCTGCCGCCGGGCCTGTCGCCCGAACTGGTGCGCAAGATCATGATCGACAACCCGCTCGCGACCTATGGCCGGTTGCAGGTAGCGCTTGCATGATCCCGAAAAGTGGACACCGGTTTTCGGAAGAGATCATGCCAGGAAATAACGAGGAGACGACGCCATGAACGTCCAGTTCCGTCCCGAGCCGTCAGCGTCCGTCAGCGTCAAGACCGCCATCGCCGATTGCGACATCCATCCGGCGCGCGCCACCAACGACGAACTCTATCCATTTCTGGCCAAGCGCTGGCACGAACATCTCGTGGCCTACGGCAAGCAGGCCTATCACGGCATGATGGAGGGCCCGCCCTATCCGAAGGCGCAGCCGAACGCCTCGCGCCGCGACGCCTGGCCGCCGGAAGGCGGCCCGCAGGGCTCCTCGCTGTCCTTCATGCAGAAGCAGCTGCTCGATCCCTATAATGTGGCGCTCGGCGTGCTCAATCCGCTCGAACAGCGGGCAGGGCCTGCGCAACCAGGATCTGGCCGGCGCGATCTGCTCCGCGATCAACGACTGGCAGATCGAGAAATGGACCAGCAAGGATTCCCGCCTGAAGGGCTCGATCGTCGTCGCCAATGAAGACGGCGTTTCCGCCGCCGCCGAAATCCGCAAGCGCGCCGGCGACAAGAACTTCGTTCAGGTGCTGCTGCTCAGCCGCAACGTCGAGCCGCTCGGCCAGCGCCGCTACTGGCCGATCTACGAGGCGGCGCAGGAGATCGGCCTGCCGATCGGCGTCCATGCCTTCGGCTTCGGCGGCAACCCGCTCACCCCCTCGGGCTGGCCGAGCTTCTACATCGAGGAGATGGTCGGGCACGCGCAGTGCCAGCAGACCGTGCTGGCGAGCCTGGTGCTCGAAGGCGTGTTCGAGCGCTATCCGAAACTGAAGATGGTCATGATCGAGGCCGGCTTCGGCTGGGCGCCGTCGCTTGGCTGGCGGCTGGACAAGAATTTCGAGCGGCTGCACAGCGAGGTGCCGTATCTCAAGCGCAAGCCGTCGGAATATATCCGCGACCACATCTGGTGGACCACGCAGCCGATGGAGGATCCGGAGCGCCGCGATCATCTGTTCCAGGTGATCGAGTGGATCGGCTGGGACAAGCTGTTGTTCGCGACCGACTACCCGCACTGGGATTTCGATGAGCCGTCGCGCGTGCTGCCGGCCGGCGTCAGCGACGCCAACCGCGAGGCGTTCTATCTCGGCAACGCGAAGAAGCTGTACGGGATTGCTTGATGGTTCGGCACGTCATTGCCCCGGTGGACGAGTTGCCGCCGGGCACGCGAAAATTCCTCACCATCGATGAGCGGCCGATCGCGATCTTCAACATCAAGGGCGAGTTCTTCGGCCTGTTGAACCGCTGCCCGCACCAGGGCGCGGCCTTGTGCGAGGGCCCGCTGATCGGGCTCGCGCAATCCTCCGATCCCGGCGAGATCGAATACACCAAACTCGGCGAGATCATCCGCTGCCCCTGGCACGGCTGGGAATTCGACATCCGCACCGGGCAATCCTATTGCGACCCGAAACGCTTTCGCGCGCGGGCCTATCCGGTCAATGTCGAGCCGGGATCGAGCGTGGTGAAGGGGCCGTATGTGGCGGAGACGCTCGCCGTGTCGGTGGAAAGCGATTACGTGGTGGTCGATTTGTAGCGGCCGTCACGCCTTCCTGAAGAGCGAGACGGTCATTCGCTGGGCCGAGGTGACGCTCGGTCCTTAGTGCGGCAAATCGTCAGACACGGCAGTGTTTTGGTGACTTTCGTGCCATTGGCCGTGGCGCGGAGTGCTAGCGTCGCCGAACCCACTCATCTGGGGGAACATTCCATGAGCGGGTGGGCCTACATTGCTGTTTCCGACGGATCTGACCTCGTTCCTCGATCTCATCCGCCAGCACGGCGATGCGGCCTACAGCTTCATGTTTGCCTATGCGGCCTCGCACAGCCTGCTGCTGGCGCTGTTCGCGGGCTACGCGGCGCATTCGGGTGCGCTGAGCCTCGGCACGCTGATCGTGGTGTGCTGGTTCGGCAGTTTCACAGGCGACGTCATTCGCTTCTGGATCGGGCGGCGCTATGGCGCCCGCCTGCTCGATCGTTTTCCGCGGTTCGAGCGCCCCGTGCAGACCGTCGTCCGCCTGACGGACCGTCACTATGTCTGGATGATCCTGTTTCATCGTTTCCCGCACGGCATCCGCGGGCTCGCGGGGTTTGCCTACGGGATATCGCGGCTGCCCTGGTCCACTTTCCTCGCGCTCAACTTCGTCGCGGCGGGCCTTTGGTCCGGCGCCGTCGTCTCGGCCGGCTATGCCTTCGGTCAATTCTCGGAGACGTCGATGAACAATGCCTCCTCGGGTCTGGGCATCGTCATGCTGGTCGCGTTCCTCGGCCTGTCCTGGTTGCTCAGCCGGAAACTCGAGCAGATCGTGCAGCGATACTGAAGCGAGCGCGGGCTGATTGTCGCTGCATGACAACCGTGAACCCCATCATGAGGCGCCGTCATGCCCGGCCTTGTGCCGGGCATGACGGGAAAAACACTCGTGGATTTGCTACTCGTCCATTGGACCGCCGAGGGTGCGACGAAGCCGTTGCGTCTCGCGCCACGTCTCACGAACACCGTTGCCAAAACGAGCGAGTTTGGTCGCTACGTGGATGATGATGAGTGTGACCATGGCTACTGGCCCGCCTTCACGAGCAAGCGACTGATTTGACGCTCTGCGTCGTCCGACAGCTTTTGCAGTCCGTGGGCAGCAATGTACGTCTCGACAACGCGGTCAGCCCGCTGCTGATTCAATTCAGCGTACGCACGCAACAATCGTACTAAAAATGAGGGTTTTTTGTTCGGAGCAGAAAGAAAGGCCCCAGTTGGTTAGAACATTCGCCATCAGATGGCTCCTTTATGGAGTTATCCTTGGGGCGATTTCCTACCTAGAATCAGAAATAGGTACTGATTGACTTCAATACCAGATCAAATAGCGCGCATTCGTGCATTAATTTGTATCTGATCGCGAAGGTGCGCCGAAGTCGTTACGTTCAGGTGAATAACAACCGGTGCCGTTCGGACGGTAATCAACTCGGCTGCAAGCGTCATGACTCCGTCGGGATCGGAGGCGGCGGAGGATCATCAGCGCTTCGCCCGGGATCGCCGTCACGCAGGCCCAGCGAAAGGTACTTCCTCGAAACGGCATCGAGCAGCGTCGAGATCAATTCCCGGTCGGATTTTTCCTCACGCTGTTTGGCTTCCAGCAGAACCTTCTCAACCTGCCTCTCGAAATAGGCGGCCGTTACGTCGTCAACCGTCGGCGCAATCAACGCCAGTCGCGCTCGCGCACGGGCGCGTTCGTATTTTTCATTGGCCATAGCCGCCTCTGTGCGAACGGATTTCTGTTTGGCCCTCTCAGACCGGCACGCGCAGGGCTAACCGGCTGATTTTCAATCTGTTCCGGTTGCAGATACGAAACCCAGGCTGTTGCGGAAGGTTTTTGTTGCGGCTCGAATGGCAGCGAAAGCCTTGGTCTCATGCCGGACCTATGGAGGGGACCGACTTTACGGATCCCTGCCGAGGTCCTGCGCCGACATCGATTGTCGTGAGAACAAGTGATTCGCAGGAACTGGCTCATCATGACTATGTTTCCCTTTCCCTGGAGAGAGATGGGAAAATGGATGGCCTGACAAAGCGAGATCAGCGTGGCACGTGCGGGACACGCGCAAGACAAACGCATCGATTTCCTGGAACATTCCTCACTCTGACCCGTTCACGGACACCACAGTCACTTTTTCCGGAGGGTCAACATGAAGAATCTCGTTACCATCGCACTTCTCAGCACCGCAATCGCGAGCGGCGCAGCCTATGCGCAGACGGCTCAGCCGGCCGACCGCGCGGCGCCTGCCGCGACCGCCAGCCCGGCGGCAAGTTCCGACAAGATGATGCTGAAGGGCAAATGGCGCGCGTCCAAGCTCATGGGCCTCGACGTCTACAATGAAGCCAATGAAAAGCTCGGCGACGTCAACGAACTGATCCTCGACAAGGACGGCAAGGTGAGCGCCGTCGTCATCGGCGTCGGCGGCTTCTTAGGCATGGGCGAGCACGACATCGCTGTCACCATGGACAAGCTGAAATTCGTCGAGGAGCCCGTCCGCACCAGCTCGACCACGACCACGACGCGCGAAACCACGACCGGCACCGCCACCGCGCCGGCCAACACCACCGCGACCACGACCACGCGAACCAGCAATGCCAATGACTGGACGCCCGATCATGCGGTGATGAGCGGCAACAAGGAGCAGCTCAAGGCACTGCCGCAGTTCAAATACTCGGACTACAACTAAGTTAGTGGCATTGTTGAAAGTGAAAGGCCCCATCTCGGTGGGGCCTTTTTTCATGAACCGAGATTTGCAGCGCTCCCCTCTGATTGGCGAGGACGAGAAATCGAAAATGCTCCGGATGCATCGCGTCGCGAGATCGCGAAACATACGCAGTTGTCGTCACCCGCGAAAGCGGGTGATCCAGTATTCCAGAGACAGCACTGATTGATCCGATAAGCCGCTGCGTACTGGATCCCCGCCTGCGCGGGGATGACATTGGTGTATGGGTCGCCATTTCGCAACGACGTCGAGAGGCCGCCGGCCTTACTCCGCCGCCCCATGCATCGCCTTCCGCTCCATCGCGTAGCGCACCAGCGCGACGAACCGGTAGATGCCGTGCACGAACTTGCCATAGGGCATGGTGACGAACAGCGAGAACACCACGCCGAGATGCAGCGCCAGCAGCGGGCCCATCGCCGCGGTCTCGCGCAGCACCAAAAGCGCCATGCCGGTCAGGCTGGTGAGGAACAGCATCACGATGAACGCGATATCCATGCCGTAGCGGGCTTCATCGACCAGCACGGGATCGCGCTTCCACCGCTCGGTGAACAGGCCGACCGGCCCGATCAGCAGCCCGATGCCGCCGAGCGTGCCCAGCACCACGGGCAGATCCCACCACGCGTACGGCGCCTCGCGCGCCAGCAGATAGTGATACAGCGTCGCCACGCAGGTCGAGGCGAAGCACAGCGCAAAACCGTAGAAGGTGAAATGGTGATACAGCTTGCGGCGGTCGGTCGGGCGGTCGTCTTCGTTGAAGCAGCCAACCCCGCCGCCGTCGAGATAGCGCAGCTCGCCGGCATCGCGGACCGCCTGCAGCAGCGCACCGACATCGGTCTTCATGCCGACGGGTTCGCCGATATCGCGCCAGAATGCGCGCACGCCCATCACCAGCGCGACGATCGCATAAAGAAACGCCGCGCCGAACAACGCAGCCATCGCGTTATGCGGCATCAATTTGTAGAACGCGCCCGGCCCGGTGTGGGTGCCGAACAACACCTGCCGGTCGTTCAGCGCGGCAAAGCCGAAGATGAATGCGGCAACGCTGAGCGCCGCAACGAGGCTGATGACGAGCCCATTGCGCGCGAACGCGCCGGCAAAGGCGCGGGGCCACGTATAGGTCGCGTAGGACTCGGCCCGCGCCACCGCCAGCGTCTGCGGAACGTTGACGTTGAATTCATGCGGCGGCGAGAACTGGCAGTCGGTGTAGCAGGCGCCGCAGGAATGGCAGAGATTGGCGAGATAGTTGAGGTCGCCGTCGGAAAACGCGCGGCGCATTTCCATCGCCGGGAACACCGCGCAGAGGCCCTCGCAATAGCGGCAGGAATTGCAGACCGTCATCAGGCGGTCGGCTTCTTCCAGAATTCGCGTTCCGTGCATCCGTTGCTTCCTGCCCTCGCGCGAGCCCGCTTACTTCGTCAGCCCCTTGCCCTCGAGCCATTTCTGGATCAGGGCGGCGACCTCGGCATTGTTCTTGTCCATCATCACCATGTGCGAATTGCCCTTGATGCCGGCCTGCGGCAGGTCGACGACATCGACGCTGCCGCCGGCGGCCGGATGGCGTCCGCAAAGGCAATCCCGTTGGCGCGGATTTTCGGCCAGCGCGAATCCTTCTCGATGTAGTCGCCGTAGACGATCAGCGTCGGGATATTCTTCAGCACATCGGCCTTGGCGGGATCGCCGAGCCCGGCCGGCTCGATCGCGATCAGCGCCTTGACCTTGTCGGGCCGCGCCTGCGCCACCTTGAAGCCAAAGCTGCCGGCCTGGCTGTGGAACAGGATGATGGAGGGACCGACGCGGTCGATCTCGGCGATATAGGCGGCGATGATGGCGTCATCGGTCGTGGTCCAGCGCGGCACGTTCTGCTTGACGAAGTTCTCGTAGCCATCGTTCGGAAACTGGCTGCCCGGCATCAGCTTGCGCTTGGCCGGATCGGGATCGTAGGAGCCCGCGCCGTCGCCGATGCGAAAGCGCTCGAACGGGTTGGCGGTGGTGAGGAACACCGGCTCGCCCTTGAAGATATCAGGGTATTGCGCCCAGCCGGCGCGGCCGCGCTCGACCGCATCCGAATTGTAGACAGCCCAGCCCTTGCGCAGGAAATAGTTCAGCCAGCCCTCGCGTCCGTCGGGCGTCGTCTCGTACGTCACGCCGGTGAGGCCGCCGCCGTGCCACATCAGCAGCGGATACGCGCCCTTCTCGTTGGCGGGCAGAAAATACTGCACATACATCTGCTCGACCTGATAGGTGCCGTTGGGATCGACCTTCGCCGGCACGCCGCCGGCGTGAAGGTGACTTCCTTGACCGGCTTGCCGGAAATCTCGACAAGCCGTCCGCCGACATGGAACGAGCCCATGTCGCGCAGCGCGATCGGCTCGGCGGCGTTGGCTGCGGACGTCATCAGCAAGGCTGCGAGGGCAGCAAATACTACGCGCGACATGTTTCTTTCCTCCCTTCGAACTCTTCTCCCTCTCCCCGCCCTTCGCGGGGAGAGGGTTGGGGTGAGGGGTCTCTCCACGCACCGAGTTCGCGGAGAGTGAACCTCATCCTAATTCTTCGCATTCTTCGCCGCTTCCCGTCCCGCCACCCGGCCGAACACGCTGCCGATGGTCATGCCGATGCCGGCCGCGTAGCCCTTGCCGAGCACGTTGCCGGCCATGATCTCGCCGGCCGCGAACATGTTGGCGGAAGGCTTGCCGTCCTTCATCACCATGCGCGACTGCCTGTTCACGCGGGTGCCGAGATAGGTGAAGGTGATGCCGGGCCGCACCGGATAGGCCAGATATGGCGCGTGCTCGATCTTCCGCGCCCAATGCGTCTTGGCCGGCGTGATGCCTTCGGTGCGGCAATCATCCAGGATGGTGTGGTCGAAGGTGCCGGGCTGCACCGCGGCGTTGAAATCGGTGACGGTCTTTTCCAGCGCGACAGGGTCGAGTTCGAGCTTGCCGGCGAGTTCCGCAATCGTCGGCGCGCCGATCGGCGGAAACAGCGTCGGCATGAAGCTGGTGACGACACTCGAATCGAAAATGATGTAGGCGATCTGGTCGGGCTGCGCGGCCACCAGCCGGCCCCAGATCGCGTAGCGCTTCGGCCAGATATCCTCGCCCTCGTCATAGAAGCGCTGGGCGTGCTTGTTGACGACGATGCCGAACACCACCGAGTCGTGCCGCGTGATGATGCCGCCGTCGAATTTCGGCGCGCGGGCGTCGATCGCGACCGCATGGCATTGGGTGGGATCGCCGATGTCCTGCACGCCCTTGTCGAGCAGCAGCTTCAGGATCGAGCCGCGGTTATAGGGCGTGCCGCGGATCAGGAAATTGTCGGCCGCCTCGCCCCAATATTCCTTCAGCCATTCGATGTTGGCTTCAAAACCGCCGGCCGCCGCCACCAGCGCCGAGGCGCGGATTTCGCTTGCGCCGTCGATCGGCTGCTTCAGCTTCGCGGAAAGAAACATGCCGTCCTCGATCTCAAGGTCGGTCACTTCGGCGTCGTAGACGATCTCGACGCCGAGTTTTTCCGCGGTGAGATAGAGCGCGTTCAGCATCGCCCGCCCGCCGCCGAGGAAGAACGAATTGGTGCGGCCGAGGCTCAGCGTGCCGCCGAGCGAGGGCTGCCAGCGCACGCCCTGTTCGACGATCCAGTTCAGGATGTCCTTGGACTCCGCGATCATGAACTTGGCCAGTTCCTCGTCGGTCTGCCCGCCGGTCAGGCGCAACAGATCGTCCCAGAACTCTTCCTCGGTGTAGGGGCCGGTGAGAATCTCGGTCGCCGCATCGTGGGCGCAGCGCATGTTGCGGGTGTGGCGGGTGTTGCCGCCGCGATAGAACTTTGGCGCGCCTTCCAGCACCAGCACGGAAGCGCCCGCGCGCCTTGCGCTGATCGCGGCGCACAGCGCGGCGTTGCCGCCGCCGATCACCAGCACATCGAATTTCTTGGTCAGATCGGCCATGCGCTCTTGTTATCGTTGTTGGCCTGGAAATCAAACCGGCGCTCGGCCAGGCAAATCCATCCGCCTCCGCGATTTTCTAGCCTGATGAAGAGGCCGCGTCACGCGTCTCGTGCGCGAACTTCGTCGATCGGCGCGGCCGCATGCGACGATGTCGCATGCAATTCGCATCGCGGAATATCTGCGATGTCAGGGCTTGCTCTGCACGGAGGCGAGCAGCCACTGCCGGAAGGCCGCGAGTTTGGGCGGGTCGTTCCTTCCTGCGGGCGAGACCAGATAAAACCCGGCATCGACCGGAAATGCGATGTTGAAGGGAACGACCAGCCGGCCCTTGGCGATGTCTTCCTGCACATAGGCGGTGCGGCCCATCGCGACGCCGAGGCCGTCGATCGCGGCCTGCACCGTCATGAAGATCATGTCGAAGGTGACGCCGGGCTGTTTGGAAAAATCGGCCGGCAGGCCGGCCACCGTCAGCCACAGCCGCCAGTCGTCGCTGTTGGCGTTGCTGGTGTGCAGCAGCACGTGATCCCGGAGGTCTTCGGGGCATTTCAGCGGCTTGTTGCCCTTGAGCAGCGCCGGGCTGCACACCGGGAACAACTCGTCCGCCATCAGCCAGTCGGCGCGGAGGCCGGGCCACTGGCCGCGGCCGTAGCGGATGGCGGCATCGACATTGTCGCGCTGGAAATCGACCAGGCTGGTCGAGGTGGTGATGCGCACGTCGATGCCGTGATGCTCTTCCTGAAACGCGGTCAGCCGCGGCAACAGCCATTTGGCGGCGAGCGAGGCCAGCGTCGAGACCGTCAGCACATGGTCGTCGTCCTTGCGCAGCAGGCGGTCGGTCGCAAGCCTGAGATCGTTGAACGCGGCGCGGATGCCGGGGAGATATTCCTGCGCCTGCTGCGTCAGCGTCAGCGAGCGGTTCTGGCGGATGAACAGGCGAACGCCGAGCTCTTCCTCCAGCCGCTTGATCTGATGGCTGATCGCGGTCTGCGTGACGTTCAGCTCGGAGGCGGCCTGCGTAAAACTCAGATGCCGGGCCGCGGCCTCGAAGGCGCGCAATCCATTCAGCGACGGCAGCCTGGCGGTCATTCCGCGATCCCCAGATGTCATGAGTTTATATCATCCGAAACGGTACAAAGTGTCGTTTGTGAAAGGTCGGAGTGAGGCAGATATTCAGCGGCAACAGATTAGCTACAGGAGCCGAATATGTCCACTTTCACCCATGAATCGATGATAAATCATCATGAATCGGGCATTTTGAGCCGGATTGCCGAAACCATTCATGTCTGGCGGCAGCGCTATCGGTCGCGCCGCGAACTGGCCCAGTGGTCCGATCGCGAACTCCACGACGTCGGCATCTCATGGAGCGACATCGCCTACGAGGCCGAAAAACCGTTCTGGCGGGCTTGAATGGCAGCCAGGCTGGCGCCGCCTGATCACGGGGACGCCAGCCGTTTTCTTAGCTCCGCGGGAGCGACCCATGACCACGATGCGTCTCGACGATCTCAGGCAATATTCCGATGTGCTGCGCACAGGGAATGGCGAGGTGGTGACCGTGCGCTTCGTCGAGCCGCGCGATGCCGAGGCGTCTGCAGAACTATTTCCGGTCGCTGACGACGCCCTCCCGCTACAAGCGTTTCCTCGGCGCGGCCAGCGAATTGCCGCCCTCGCTGCTTGAGGATTTCATCCATATCGGCGAAGCCGACCGGTTCAGCGTGATCGCGACCATGCTGATCGACGGCCGCGAGACCATCGTCGGCGAAGCGCGCTATGCCTTTGACAGCGATACCGCGAGCATCGAGTTCGGCCTGTCGATCGACGACCGCTGGCAGGGCCACGGCATCGGCAAGGCGCTGTTGAAGAATATCGAATGCCGCGCGGCTTCATTCGGCGCCACCCGCCTGTTCGGCGACACGCTGCGCTCCAACGACGCGATGATCGCGCTCGCCCGCAAGGCCGGCTACGCCTTCGCCAATACGCCCGGCGACTGGAAGCTGACGCGCTTCCACAAACAGATCCCTGTCGAACCGCAGGAAATCCCATGCGCCAGTTGGCGGCTTGCCGCCGTCTCTCCCAGCGCAATACCCTCGCTTGCGGTTTGACAACTAAGCCCGGTTCTGGCGATCCAGAACCGGGCTATTTTCTCAATGGCCTGAAAACACCGGCTTGCGCTTGTCGATGAAGGCCTGCACGGCTTCCTTGTGATCGGCCGTCACCTGGGTTCGGATCATGCGCTCGGCTTCATGGTCGCGCGCCGTGGCGAAATCGAACATCAAGGCTTCGTCCAGATTGTCCTTCATGTAGCGGATCGCGATCGTCGGTCCTTCGGCGATCGATTTGGCGAGCGCGAAGGCTTCCGCTTGCAGCTTGTCGTCGGGGACCACGCGGTTCACCAGGCCGATGGCCTCGCATCTGTCCGCATCGACCCTCTCGCAGGTGAACATCAGTTCCCGTGCCCGCGACGTGCCGACCAGGCGTGTCAGGAGCCAGGCGATGCCGTAATCGCCGCTGAGGCCGACCTTGAGATAGCCGGTGGAAAGGAATGCCGATTTCGCGGCGATCCGCATGTCGCAGGCCATCGCCAAGGGCAAGGCCGGCGCCGACCGCGGGGCCGGGCAGGGCGGCAATGGTCGGCTTGCGCACCGAGACCAGCGCGCCGGTCAGGAGACGCTGTCGCTCCTGCAGGTCGGCGACCCGCTCGTCATGGGACATTGCGAGCTTGGCCTTGTCGCGATTAGCCCCCATGCCCTTGACGTTGCCGCCGGCACAGAAGGCCGTGCCCGCGCCGGTCAGCAGCAGCACGCCGACATCGCGATTCTCGCCGCAGGCCTTGATCATGTTGCGCAGGGCCGGCGTCAGATTATCCGACATCGCGTTGCGCGCCTCGGGACGGTTCAGCGTGATGATGGCGACGCGGTCGCGGATCACGCAGAGCAGTTCGTCGGTGCCGGTGTCGATTTTGGTTTCGGTGGTCATGGTTCCCCCTGTTGTTGTTTGTGTTCGTCATTGCGAGTCCGTAGGGTGGGCAAAGCGAAGCGTGCCCACCATCAGGCAACGCATTCGATGAGAGATGGTGGGCACGTCGCTTCGCTCCTTTGCCCACCCTACGATCATGTCAAAACTTCTCCACCCACGGCCGCAATTCCTGCTCCCAGGTCCAGGCGCTGCGCGGCTGTTGCAGCACGTTCCAGTAGCTCAACGCAATGGCGTCGGGATCGAGCATCGAGTCCGGCCGGTCGGCGGGTTCCGCGCGCGCCGCGCTGCGGATGCCGCCATCGATGACGAAATGCGCGACATGAATACCCTGCGGCGACAATTCGCGCGCCATGCTCTGGGCCAGCCCGCGCAGCGCGAACTTGCCCATCGCAAACGGCGCCGATTGCGGATAGCCCTTGACGCTGGCGGAAGCGCCGGTGAACAGGATCGCGCCGTGCTTGTTGGGCAACATGCGCTGCGCCGCCTGCTGCGCCACCAGAAAGCCGCCAAACGCCGAAACGGCAATCGCCTGCGCGACATCCGCGGGAACCAGGTCGGTGAAAGCGCCGCGCGCCCGTCCGCTGGCGTTGTAGACGACGATATCGGGCGTGCCGATCTCGCGCTCGACCATGCCGAACAGACGCTCGACTTCCTCGGCTTCGGTCGCATTGCAGGCAAAGGCACGGGCGCCGGTTTCGGTGCAGAGCGCGCCGAGCTTCTCGATCTTGCGCGCGGCGAGCGCAACCTTGATGCCTTGGCGTGCGAACAGCCGCGTCAGCGATGCGCTCAAACCTTCACCTGCGCCGACGATCAAGGCAATCTTGTATTTTGGAATTTCCATGAGCGCTCTCCAGAGAAGTCCGGGACTGGTATCTAGGCACGCAATCCCGCCAGGCAACCTGCGGGGTGCGGGGATAGGCCGGCGCCGATGCTGCGGTACCCGTCCGCCATGGGGTGATCCTCCAATTATGGCTGTTGACGACGCAACCGTCTGCGTTATCGGTAGATGATCAAGATCGGGTGGAACGAACAAGGGCTAAAAAATGCAGCCACGCATGCATGATCGCGCGACAGCTCCGGCCAACCAGCCGGGATTGCTCGCGCCTGATACGACCGGGATGAATTTCTACCGGGCCGATCCGGCGCTGACCGATCTGCTGCGGCTGCATCTCCCCGATGCGCTGTTCCGCCATATCGAGCCGCATCTCGATCGCCTCGGCGGGCTGGCCGGGGGCTATCTCGACGAATGTGCGCGGCTCGCCGACCGTCACACGCCGGTGCTGCACCAGCGCGACAAGTTCGGCCGCGATACGCAGTATATCGAGTATCACCCGGCCTATCGCGAACTGGAAAAAGCCGCGTTCGGCGAGTTCGGCATTCACGCGCTGTCGATCCGCAAGGGCATCATGGGCTGGCCGGACAAATACCCCGTCGTGGCCAAGCACGCCTTCACGTTCCTGTTCAACCAGACCGAATTCGGCATGGGCTGTCCGATCAACGTCACCGACGGTTGCGCCAAACTGCTCAACAATTTCGGCAGCGAGGCGCTGAAGGCGAAATATCTCGACGGCCTGACCCAGACCGACATGAGCAAGCTGACCCAGGGCGGCCAGTTCATGACCGAGAAGGAGGGCGGCTCCGACGTCGGCACGCTGACGACGACGGCCGTGCAGGAAGGCGACCACTGGCGGCTCTATGGCGAAAAATGGTTCTGCTCCAATGCCGACGCCAAGGTGGTGATGCTGCTGGCGCGTCCGGAAGGGGCGGGTCCGGGCACGCGCGGCGTCGGGCTGTTCCTGATGCCGCGGTATCTCGACGACGGCTCGCAGAACCACTACCGGATCGTTCGCCTGAAGGACAAGCTCGGCACCCGCTCGATGGCCTCGGGCGAGATCAAGTTGGAAGGCGCGATCGCCTATGCCGTCGGCAAGCTCGACCGCGGTTTTGTGCAGATGGCCGAGATGGTCAACTCGTCGCGGCTTTCCAACGGCGTCAAGTCGACCGCGCTGATGCGGCGCGCGCATCATGATGCGATGACAGTGGCGAAGAACCGAGTTGTGTTCGGCCAGCGCATTATCGATCTGCCACTGGCGCGGCGGCAATTGATGAAGATCATGCTGCCGACCGAGCAGGCGCTGTCGATGAGCTTCCTCACCGCCGATGCGCTCGATCGCGCCGAAGCCGGCAGCCAGGATGCGGCGGCGCTGCTGCGAATCCTGACGCCGACCCTGAAATTCCGCGCCACCCGCGACGCGCGAAAGGTCTGCGGCGATGCATTGGAGATGCGCGGCGGCATCGGCTACATCGAGGAATTCGCCACTGCCCGGCTGCTGCGCGACGCCCATCTCGGGTCGATCTGGGAAGGCACCGGCAACATCGTCGCGATCGATGCATTGAAGCGAGCGGTCGGCCGCCACGGCGCCGATGCCGCGCTCGCCGCCGATCTGCACGCCCGTCTCGACGACAGCGCCAATGTGCCGCAGGCCTGGCGCAATCGCCTGCGCGAATTGACCGATCGCGCCATCGGCTTCGCGCGCGAGGTAGCCAGCCGGACCGACAATGAGGGCGATGCGCGGCGCGCCACCAGCCTGCTCTATCATGTCGCCAGCGCGGTCGCGCTGGCCTGGGAGGGCGGCCGGATTCACGAGATGCGCGGCGACGCGCGGCGGCTCCTGCTGTCGCGCATGGTGATCGACCATCGCGTCTCGCCGGGCGACCCGTTCCAGCTGGCGGAAACAGCCACTCAACGCAAGATCACGGACCATTTGCTTGGCGAGCATAGCGTCGGGATGGCCGATGTTGGCGAATTGCTGTAGGTGGCCTAGGCTCGTGTCTCGCCCGAGCGCAGTTGGGGCCGTGCGACAACGATAAAAACTGCAACGAAAAACAAAGAGGGAAACGCCGATGAAGGCCGCCGTTCTGTTTGAAGTCAACAAGCCGCTGGTGATCGAGGATGTCAGCGTGCCGAATCCCGGCCCGCGCGAAGTCCTGATCCGCACCCGCGTCGCCGGCCTCTGCCATTCCGACCTGCATTTCATGGAAGGGCTCTACCCGCATCCGCTACCGGCGGTGCTCGGGCATGAATTCGGCCGGCGTGGTCGAGAAGGTCGGCTCCGACGTCACCTATGTAAAGCCCGGCGATCACGTCGTGACCTGCCTGTCGGTGTTCTGCGGCACCTGCGACAACTGCACCACCGGCCGCACGGTGCTCTGCACCGACACGACCGTGAAGATGCTGCCCGGGCAGTCCAACCGGCTGTCCTGGGCGCGCTCGGAGAAGCTCAATCAGTTCCTCAACCTGTCGTCGTTCGCCGAGCAGATGCTGGTGCACGAAAACGCCATCGTGAAAATCCGCAAGGACATGCCGCTGGAGCTGGCGGCGCTGATCGGCTGCGGCGTCATCACCGGCTATGGCGCCGTGGTGAACACGGCAAGCGTTAAGGCCGGCGAAACGGTCGCGGTGATCGGCTGCGGCGGTGTCGGCATGGCGGCGATCAATGGGGCTGCGATCGCCGGCGCCGGCCGCATCATCGCGATCGATACCAACCCGGCCAAGCTGCAGCTTGCCACCAAGCTCGGCGCTACCGACATCGTCGATCCCCGGAATGGCGACGTGGTGCAGCAGGTGCGCGAACTCACGGGCGGCGGCGTGCAACACTCCTTCGAAGTGCTCGGACGCAAGGAAACCGCGGAGCAGTCCTTTGCGATGCTGGCGGCGGGCGGCACCGCGACCATCGTCGGCATGATCCCGTTCGGCCAGAAGATCGAGCTGCACGGCTTCGACTTCCTGCGCGAGCGCCGAATCCAGGGCTCGTCGATGGGCTCCAACCATTTCCGCGTCGACATGCCCCGCCTCGTCGAATTCTACATGCGCGGCAAGCTGCACCTGGAGGACTGGATCTCGGCCAAGCTGAAGCTCTCCGAAATCAACGAGGGCTTTGCCAACATGAAGGCCGGCAAGACGCTGCGCAGCGTGATCATGTTTGATAGTTGAGGCATATGTAACTCGTCATGCCCGGGCTTGACCCGGGCATCCATCCACTCTTCGCAAGAATCCTTTTTCTCAAAGGGGATGGATTGCCGGGTCAAGCCCGGCAATGACGATATGGTGTGTGGCGACTTCTACCGCGACACGTGGGCCGACACCGCCAGCCACTTGCCGTTCTGCTTCGCCCAGCAATCGGTATAGCGCCCGTGGGCCTGCTGGCCGTCGGCGGTGGTGTAGCTGGTGGCGGCATGGATGATGGCGAAATCACCGAGCACGCGGATTTTGACGTCATGGGCCTTGAGATTCCTGATCGTTACCGGCACGGCGGTCTGTTTCAGAAACGCGACGCGGTCGACCAACGTCTTGTCCGGGTTTGAGCAATAGAAATCCGCGGCCAGGATTTCGTCGAAGCGCCGGACGTCGGAGTTTTGCACCGAGGCGACATAGTCGCGGTTGAGGGCGGTGAGTTCTTCGAGATCGTTGCTCATTTGGCTTTTCTCTCCTTCCGATCCTCATGGTGAGGAGGCGCGTTAGCGCCGTCTCGAACCACGAGGCCCGTGATGTCTCATCCTTCGAGACGCGCGCAAGAGCGCGCTCCTCAGGATGAGGAATCATTCCTAATCATCAAACATCGGCGGCGGCTTGAAGGCGCCGAATTCGCGCTCGATCAGCTCGGCCAGCCTCAAGCACGTGCGATCTTCCAGCCAGGGGCCGACGATCTGCACGCCGACCGGCAGTCCGTCCGGCGAAAAGCCGGTCGGGACCGCGGTCGAGGGCAGGCCGGGCAGGGTGGCGATGCCGGGCCAGGCGAGCTGGTCGGGATACACGTAAGGCTCGCCGTCGATCTGGATGCGGCGCTTCTCCTGGTCTTCGGAATGATCGTGCGGATAGGCCGGCGTCGGCATGATCGGGCAGATCACCGCGTCGTAGGTCTTGAACAGCTCGCGCCATTGCGCGCGCAGGCGCGAACGTCCGCCATCGGCCATCAGCCAGTCGCGATGACTGAGCGCGATGCCGCGCAGGCGCTCGGCGGCGAGGCTGTTGTCATCGGAGGGGAGCGCAGCCACGGCGGCCTGCGCGCCGGCATAGGCTTCCGGCGCAAACGAAGCCGCGAGGAACGACATCAGCATCCGCATGTAGAGCCGGCTCGACGCGGCGAAGTCCGGCAACAATGGACTGGTGCGGTCAACCCCGACGCCGGCCCTGGTGAGATTCGTGGCGAGCTGTTCCAGCGTGCCGCGCACCACCTTGTCGGTCGGCATGACCGGATCTGTGTCGATCAGCAGCACACGAAAATTCTTCAGCTCCGTATGGCGCGGCGGCGGCAACGCAAGACTGAAAGCCTTGCCAGCGTCGAGTGGATCGGGTCCCGCGATCACGTCCAGCAGCAGCGACAAATCGGCCGCGCAGCGTGCCATCGGTCCGATCACGCTGAGGTCGCGATTGGACGGCAGGGGCGGCAAGGGTGGTGGCGTGTGGCCGCGCATCGCCACAAGATCGAATGTCGGCTTGTGCGCATAGACGCCGCAATGAAACGCTGGAACGCGCAGTGATCCGCCAATATCCGAGCCGAGCGACAGCGGACCATAGCCAGCCGCGAGCGCCGCCGACGCGCCGCCGGAGGAACCGCCCGGCGTGCGGCCGAGATCGAACGGGTTGTTGGTGGTGCCGTAGATATCGTTATAGCTCTGCCAGTCGCCGAGCCCGAGCGGCACGTTGTTCTTGCCGAGGATCACACCGCCGGCGTCCTTGACGCGCGCGATCGGCAGTGCGTCTTCCGGAGGCCGAAAATCCTTCTGCGCCGGATTGCCCCAGGTGGTCGGCAGGCCTGCGACGTTGTAGGATTCCTTCACCGTCATGGGCAGGCCGAGCAGCGGCTTCTTCACGCCGCGCGCGAGTTCAGCGTCGGCGGCGCGGGCGGCGGCAAGGCCTCGCTCGAAATCGCGGACACAGATTGCATTGATCTTCGCATCGTGCCGCTCGATCCGGCCAATCGCGTCCTCCGCCAGTTCGACGGCCGAAACTTTCCTGGCAGCGAGCGCTGCCGACAATTCTTGGGCGGTCTTGAAGCTCCATTGCGACTTGGCCAAGGTGCACTCCCGGTCTGTGTTCGATGCGGCGCGGATGATGCGTAGTTTGCGGCAGTGCCGCAAGAGCAATGGCTGTACAGTGGCGGCCCAGTCGCGTGCTACGCTCTTGGCGAAACGACTGTTCACGCGCTAGTCTCCCGATCAACAAGAATGAAAACAGGGGAGGCTTCGATGAGATCGGCGTGGATTGCAGGCGCGGTGATATCAGTCGCAATCGGCAGCGCGGCAACGGTGGCGGATGCCGCGGAAATCAGGTTGGCCGAGCAGTTCTCGATGGGCTACCTGCAGTTCAACGTCATGAAGCGCGACAAGCTGATCGAGAAATATGCCACGCAGCGCGGCCTGAAGGATTTCAAGGTCTCCTGGCAGCGCTTCAACGGCCCGGTGGCAATGAACGAAGCGCTGCTGTCGAATTCGACCGATATCGTCAGCGGCGGCGTGCCCGGCCTGATCACGCTGTGGGACAAGACGCAGGGTACCTCGTTCGAGGTCAAGGGCATCTGCGCGCTAAGCTCGCAGCCGTTCCTGCTCAACACCGCCAATCCCGACATCAAGTCCATCAAGGATTTCACCGAGCGCGACCGCATCGCGGTGCCCTCGATCAAGGTATCGGTGCAGGCGGTGCTGCTGCAGATGGCGGCAGCCGCGGCCTATGGCGAGGAAAACTACGGTAAGCTCGATCCGCTCACGGTGTCGATGTCGCCGCCGGATGCGACCATCGCGCTCCTGAGCGGCGCAGGCGGCGTCAGTTCGGCATTCAGCGTGCCACCGTTCCAGTTCCAGCAACTGGAGCAGAAGAACATCCACACCGTGCTGTCGTCATTCGACGTGCTGGGGCCGCACACCTTTACGGTGGCGTGGACCTCGGCGCGGTTCCGCAAGGACAATCCCGAACTTTACGCCGCATTCCTCGATGCGGTGAAGGAAGCCACCGCGATCATCGCAACCGATCCGAAGGGGACCGCGCAAAGCTGGATCAACGACAGCAATTCCAAGCTGCCGCTGGAGATGGTGACCAAGGTCGTCACCGGCCCCGGCGTCGAATGGACGATGACACCGGCCGCC
Source organism: uncultured Alphaproteobacteria bacterium (assembly GCA_963840465.1). GTDB lineage: Bacteria > Pseudomonadota > Alphaproteobacteria > Rhizobiales > Xanthobacteraceae > Bradyrhizobium. Next base: position 318,045 of record CAWIZF010000040.1, read on the forward strand.
ACGATGAAATTCGCAAAATTCATGCGACGGGTCGGCACCATCAAGCGCGAGCCGGCTTCGTGGAAGGACATGTTCTTCCCGGAGATCGGCGAGCTGAACGGGAGTTAAATCGTCATGGCCGGGCTTGTCCCGGCCATCCACGTCTTTCTTGCCTTGTTGCAGTAAGGACGTGGATACCCGGCACAAGGCCGGGCATGACGGTCTTCTCTTTCGACGGCTCGAACCTCTCAAGCCCCGCCGATCAATATCCCGACCGCGAGCACGATGCCGCCGCCGAGCACGATCTGGAATGCCGCCTGCAGGAACGGCGTATCCATGTATCGCGCGCGAATATAGGCGATGGCCCATAGTTCGAAGAACACCACGAGCACAGGCGATGGCGGTCGCGATCCAGAACGCGTTTGCCCAGGAATCCGGCACCAGAAAGGGAAGCGTGTGGCCGAGTCCGCCGACCGCGGTCATGATGCCGCTGGCGGCGCCGCGCAGCCAGGGCGAACCGCGCCCGGTCAGCGAGCCGTCGTCCGATAGTGCTTCGGCAAAGCCCATGCTGATGCCGGCACCGATGGAGGCGGCGAGTCCCACCAGAAACGTCGGCCAGTTCTGATGCGTGGCGAAGGCTGCGGCGAACAGTGGCGCCAGCGTCGATACCGAACCGTCCATCAACCCGGCGAGCCCCGGCTGCACATATTGCAGCACGAACATGCGCCGGCGCGTCTTGTCCTCTTCGGCGCGCACATCGGGGCTGAGGATCTTGTCGGTCAGTCTGGCCGCCAGGTTCTCGTGCGCTTTTTCCGCCTCGGCGAGATCGCCGAGCAACCGGCGTACGCCGACATCCTCGGCCTGTCCGGCGGCCTTGATGTAAAATTGCTCGGCCTGGAGCTCCATGGTCTCGACTTCCTTGCGGATGGTGTCGAGCGGCAGGTTCTTGGTCAGCCAGATCGGACGGCGTTTCAGGAAGCCCTTGACGTCTTCGCGGCGGATCGGCGGCAGATGCGCCCCAAAGCGCTTTTCATAGAGTTCGAGCAGCATGTGCCGATGGCCGCGTTCTTCCTCGGCCATCTCCTCGAAGATCTTGGCGGAGTCCGGGTAGCGTTCGGCGAGGTCTTCGGCGAAGGTCATGTAAATGCGGCTGTCCTCCTCTTCTGAAGAGATTGCAACGGCCAGCACTTCGCGCTCGGTGAGGTCGGCGAAATTCTTCACGGGGACAGCGCCTTTTCGTACTTTAGAAATCTTCTAATATTGAGCGCCGTCGCGGTCAATTGGCGGGGTCTTTGCCGCCGTCTACGCCTTCGCCCCTGCCTTGGCGTCTTGCAGGAATTGCAACAGAAGCCGGCTCACTTCGCCCGGCTGCTCCTGCTGCACCCAGTGGCCGGCGCCATCGACGAGATGACAGCCGATCATGTTGGTGCAGGGCTTTCGACTGCATCGCCTCATAGACGCCGGGGCGTTGATAGGTGCCCCAGTCCTGCTTGCCCGAGATGAAGGCGGAGGGAATGTCGATGGTGCGACCAGACCAGGTCTGCAATTCCGGCATGAACGCGCCGGAGGTGCCGCAGCGATACCATTGCAGGCCGCCCTGGAATCCGTTGCGTTGATACTCGGCGCTGTAGAAAGCCAGCTCGCTGTCCGGCAGCCATTTGTTGGCAGCGATTTCGGCGGCCGACGGCATTTCTTCCGCAACGGTTGCGGCCATGTCCTTGGCGAGGTCCATCACGTAATAGGTCGGCAGCTTTGCGATTTCGCCCGCGGTCCATGACTTCAGCGGATACGGCTGGTTGTCTTTCCAGTCCGCACTCTTGTGATGGTAGTAGGCGCGCAGGAAATCGTGCACGCCCTGCGGTGCGCGGTGCATGTCGGCATTCGCTTCGCGCGTCGAGTAGTACCATTGGTAATGTTTTCGCGGGCGCGGCAGCGCCGCGAGGTCGCGGTGAATGGGATCATCGGCTGCGGCTTGGCGGGTTCGTGCACGGTATTGAACGGCAGCGGCGGCGGACCGCCGAACGGCGCGCTCATCATGACGACCGAGCGAAACACGTCGGGCCGGATCAGCGCGCACCAGGCCGCGACCGAACTGCCAAAGTCGTGTCCGATAACGGCATCGACGCTGCGATAGCCGAACGCCGCCACCAGCCCGAGCGCGTCGCGCACCAGGTTGGTGAGCCGGAACGCGGCGAGATCGCCGTCGTAATCCGGATCCCATCCCGTGGTGCGGCCATAGCCGCGCTGATCCGGCGCGATCACGTGATAGCCGGCTTCCGCGAGAACCGGCATCACCTTGCGCCAGGAGTAGGCCAGTTCGGGAAAGCCGTGCAGCAGCAGCACGCAGGGCCGGCCGGGTGTTTCGAACCCGGCTTCCAGCACGTGCATGGAGAGGCCGTTGATGTTGTCGACGGTGCGTGAGCGGATCGAGGCGGGGAGCGGGATATCGGGGAGGGTGGTCATGATATTTCCTCGTCATGGCTGGGTTTATCCCGGCCATCCACGTCTTGATTGTTGCGAGACTTTAGAGGCGTGGATGCCCGGGACAAGCCCGGGCATGACGGATCATTGTTTGCGACGGGCTTCACCCTCCCCTGGAGGGGGAGGGTCGCCACACATTGAGCGCAGCGAAATGTGTGGCGGGGTGGGGTGATCTCTCCACTCGGGCACTGTTGGATGTGGAGAGACCGTCACCCCACCCCGCCGCTTCGCGTCGACCCTCCCCCTCCAGGGGAGGGTAAAGCGAGCACTACGCCTTCGCCGCGGCCTTCGGCCAATATTTGTCGCGCAAATGCCGCTTCACCAGCTTACCCGTCGGCGTCCGCGGCAATTCGGCCTCGAAGTCGATGCTCTTCGGGCATTTGATCGGTGACAAATGCTTGCGGCAGAACACGATCAGTTCGGCCTCGAGCGCCTTGCCGGCCTTGGACATGTCGTGCGGCTGCACCACGGCCTTGACCTCTTCGCCCATTTCCTCGTTCGGCACGCCGAACACCGCGACGTCGGAGACGGCGGGATGGGTGATCAGCACGTCCTCGGTTTCCTGCGGGTAGATGTTCACGCCGCCGGAAATGATCATGTAGCTCTTGCGGTCGGTGAGATAGAGGAAGCCTTCGGCGTCGAGATAGCCGACGTCACCGAGCGTTGACCAGCCCTTTTCGTTGTAGGCCTTCTTCGTCTTCTCGGGATCGTTGTGATAGGTGAAAACAGGCGCGTCGGCGAAATAGACCGTGCCGATCTCGCCCACGGGACGCTCCTCGTCGTTCTCGTCCAGAATTTTCACCTTGCCGACCACGGCGCGGCCGACGGTGCCGCGATGGGTCAGCCATTGCTGCGAGGTCGAAACGGTAACGCCGTTGCCTTCGGATCCGGCGTAATACTCGATCAGGATCGGTCCCCACCATTCGATCATTTTTGCCTTCACGTCGACCGGGCAGGGCGCCGCGGCGTGGATGGCGCCTTTCAGCGACGAGACGTCGTAGCGCCGGCGGACGTCGTCCGGCAGCTTCAGCATGCGCACGAACATGGTCGGCACCAGCTGCGACTGCGTGATCTTGTATTTTTCGACCAGCTTCAAAAATTCCTCGGCGTCGAAATGCTCCATGATGACGGAGGTGCCGCCGAGCGTGATCGCCATCATGTTGAAGCGCAGGGGCGCCGCGTGATAGAGCGGCGCCGGCGACAGATAGATGCTGTCGGACGACATGCCGCACATGTCGGCGCACAGGATCTTGAGAAACGCATTCGGCACATCGATCGGGTTGCCTTCGAAATCCTTCTTGATGCCCTTTGGCCGCCCGGTGGTGCCGGAGGAATACAGCATGTCGTAGCCAGCCACCTCATCCGGGATCGGCATCGCCGACTGTTCGGCGGCCTCCTTGTCGAAGGAACGGAAGCCCGGCTCGGGCTCGTCCGTCATGTAGAGCAGCGGTCCGCCGATCTGGCCGACGAGGCCCCTGACCTGTTCGGCGCATTTCGGCGTGGTGATGAAGACTTTTGCGCCGCAGTCTTTCACGATGTAGGCGATCTCGTCCTGCGTCAGATAGCGGCTGATCGCGGTGTAATAGAGGCCCGCGCGCTGCGCCGCCCAGCAGATTTCCATGAAGGCGAGGCGGTTTTCCATCAGGAGCGCGATGTGGTCGCCGGCCTTCAGGCCGAGCGAACGAAACAGCTGCGCGCCCTGGTTCGAAAGCTCGTCGAGCTCGCGATAGGTGATCGCCTTGCCGGTCCCGGCCATCTGATAGGCGATCTTGTTGGGGTAGGTGCGGGCGTGGATGGACGGGTGGGTCATGGGGGTTTCCTCGAAAATGCGAATGGCGAGTAGCGAATGGCGAATAGGGAAGAAGGGCAGACGGTCGCCCTTCACCTGCTCACCAGTCGCTATTCGCCACTCGTTATTCGCTGCCTTTTACAGCCGCTCGACGATGGTCACGTTGGCCATGCCGCCGCCTTCGCACATGGTCTGCAGGCCGTAACGCTTGTTGTTCTGCTTGAGTGCATTGACCAGCGTGGTCATCAGCTTGGTGCCGGAGCCGCCGAGCGGATGGCCGAGCGCGATCGCGCCGCCGTTGACGTTGAGCCGCGCCGGATCGGCGCCGGTCGTCTTCAGCCAACCCACCGGCACGGCGGCAAAGGCCTCGTTGACCTCGAACAGGTCGATATCGTTGATCGACATGCCGGCCTTCTCCAGCGCCCGCTTGGTGGCGTGCAGCGGGGCGTCCAGCATGATCACGGGATCGCCGCCCATCATGGTCATGTGATGGATGCGCGCCAGCGGCTTGACGCCGAGCGACTTCAGGCCGCTTTTCGTTGACGACCAAGACGCCGGAAGCGCCGTCGCAGATCTGGCTGGCGCTGGCAGCCGTATGCTTGCCGTTCTCGGCGATCAGCTTGACGCCCTTGATGCCGTCGAGGCTGGCGTCGAAGCGGATGCCCTCGTCGATATGGTGGGTGTCGGTCGAGTTGTCGGCGCGGGTGATCTGCAGCGGAACGATCTCGTCCTTGAACTTGCCGGCCTGGGTCGCGGCAATCGCGCGCTGGTGGCTCTCATAGGAATAGGTGTCGAGCTGCTCCTTGGAGAGCCCGTATTTCTCCGCCATCATTTCCGCGCCGGTGAACTGGCTGAACATGATGTTCGGATATTTCTTCTCGATGCCCGGGCTCTTGTAGTGGCCAAAACCGTTCTTGGCGGGGAGCTGCGAGGCGAGGCCCATCGGTACGCGGGTCATCGATTCCACGCCGGCGGCGATCACGATGTCCATCGAGCCGGCCATCACCGCCTGCGCCGCGAAGTGCAGCGCCTGCTGCGACGAGCCGCACTGGCGGTCGACCGAGGTGGCGGGCACGCTTTCGGGCAGCTTGGAGGCCATCACCGCGTTGCGGGCGATGTTGTTGGACTGTTCGCCGGCCTGCATCACGCAGCCCATGATGACGTCTTCGATCTGGGCGGGATCGACGCCTGAGCGATCGACCAGCGAATTCAGCACGGAAGCGGCGAGATCGGCCGGATGCCAGCCTGCGAGACGTCCCCCCTTGCGGCCGCCCGCGGTGCGTGCAGCGGCGACGATATAGGCCTCGGCCATGTCTGTTCTCCCTTGGATTGTTTGTTGGTGGGTGTTGGAAAGTTGGGCCGGATTTAAGGGGCGCGGTGGGATTTAGTCAATCAATCAATTAACTCTTGAGTGCAGGCGCGGCATGCGCTTATGTGCGGCCCGGATTTCCGGCAGGATGGGATCACCGTTGAATACCAACGTACCGACCAGGCTTGCGGGCGGCAAAAACAGCACCGCCGAAAAGCTGCTTGTCGCGGCGAGCGAGCTGATGATCGAGCGCGCCTCGATCGAGGTGTCGCTGTCCGACATCGCCCAGAAGTCGGGCGTCAACGCGGCCCTGGTGAAATACCATTTCGGCAACAAGGACGGGCTGTTGCTGTCGCTGCTGGAGCGCGACGCCGCGACCGAGGTGTCGCAGCTCGAATATCTGATCAGCCAGCCGATTTCGCCGACCGCGAAGTTGCGCCTGCATATCGGCGGCATCATCCGCGCCTATCACCAGTTCCCCTATATGAACCGGCTGATCCATTACCTCCTGCACGAGAGCAGCGCGGAAGCCGCCGACGAGGTATCGAAGTTCTTCGTCGCGCCCTTGCTGGAATTTCATCGCCGGCTGCTCGCCGAAGGCGTCAAGGCCGGCGAGTTCCGCAACATCGATCCGGTGCTGTTCTACACCAGCCTGATCGGCGCCTGCGATCACCTGTTCTTCGGCCGCCATGCGATGTCGCGGGCGACCGGCGTCGGTCCGGTCACCGACGACGTCTGCCGCGAATACATCAAGCATATGGAAGCGCTGATCTGCGGCGGCATGTTGAACGGAAGTAAGGGGCGAATAGCGAATAGCGAATAGCGAATGGACCGCAACTAACCATTCGCCACTCGCTATTCGCCATTCGCCATCTAGAGAAGAAACGCACAAGGAAGGAAAGGTAGTTACCATGCAGTTGCAAGACGTAGCCGTTCTCATCACCGGCGGAGGCTCCGGCCTCGGCGCCGCGACCGCCCGCGCCATGGCCGCCAAGGGCGCGAAAATCGGCGTTATCGACCAGAACAAGGAAAACGCCGAGAAGGTCGCCGCCGAAGTGAAGGGCATCGCCCTCCACGCCGACGTCACCGACGAAGAGGCGATCAAGGCGGCGATCGCGAAAGCCGAAGCCGCGCACGGCATCGCGCGCGTGCTGATGAACTGCGCCGGCATCGGCGGCTCGCAGCGCACCGTCGGCAAGGACGGCGTCTATCCGCTGGCGAAGTTCGTCCGCATCATCAATGTCAACCTGATCGGCACCTTCAACGTGCTGCGCCTGTTCGCGGAACGGCTCGCCACCGCGCCGCCGATCGGTGAAGAGCGCGGCGTTGCCATCAACACCGCCTCCGTCGCGGCCTATGAAGGCCAGATCGGCCAGATCGCCTATTCGGCGTCGAAGGGCGGCGTTGTCGGCCTCACGCTGCCGGCCGCGCGCGATCTCGCCAGCCTCAAGATCCGCGTCAACACCATCGCGCCCGGCCTGTTCCTGACGCCGCTGCTGATGGGCCTGAACGAAGAGGCCCGCAAGAGCCTCGGCGCGCAGGTGCCGCATCCGGCCCGTCTCGGCGATGCCAGCGAGTACGGCGCGCTGGCGGTTCACATCGTCGAGAACCCGATGCTCAACGGCGAGACCATCCGTCTCGACGGCGCCATCCGCATGGCACCGCGGTAGTTGCGGTTCACCCTCCCCTGGAGGGGGAGGGTCGATCGCGCGTAGCGCGAGCGGGGAGGGGTGACGGTCTCTCCGCATTGAACAGTGCCCGAGTGGAGAGATCACCCCACCCCGGCGCTTCGCGCCGACCCTCCCCCTCCAGGGGAGGGTAAGTCTGACGGCTAACTCGCATGCTGGAGACCCGCGTGACTCAACCGCTGTTGATCGAACATCATGACGGGGTCGATTGGGTCACGCTCAATCGCCCGGACAGTCTCAACGCGCTCAACCCCGATATGATCGACGCGCTCAATGCCTATTTCGAAGGCCTGCAGCGCAACCGATCGACCCGCGTCGTGGTGCTGAAGGGCGCCGGCGCGTCGTTCTGCGCCGGCCTCGATCTCAAGCATGCGATGAAGCGCCGCGCCGGCCAGCAGGAGCCGCCCGGCGTGACCGAGTCGCTGGATTCCCAGCGCCGCATTGCCGACATCGTGATGCTGATGCGGCGCTGTCCGCAGCCGATCATCGCGCTGGTTCAGGGCGCCGCCGCCGGTGGTGGCTTTGCGCTGGCGCTGGCCGCCGACATCCGCATCGCCACCAAATCGGCGCGGATGAACTGCGCCTTCATCAAGCTCGGTCTCGGCGGCTGCGATATCGGCACGTCCTATTTCCTGCCGCGCCTTGTTGGCGTGTCTGTGGCCTCGGAACTGATCCTGACCGGCCGCTTCATCGGCGCGGAACGTGCGCTTGCGGTCGGCCTCGTTTCCGAGGTCGTCGAGGAGGGCGGGCTGGATGCAGCAGTCGAGCCCTATGTCGATGCGATGATGACGGCTTCGCCGGTGGGTCTGAGGCTGTCCAAGGAATGCCTCAACATGAGCGTCGATGCCGGCTCGATCGAAGCCGTGATCGCGATGGAAGACCGCAATCAGGTGTTGTGCAGCCGCTCGGAAGAATTCAACGAAGGCATCAGGGCCTTTCTCGAAAAGCGAAAGCCTGTCTATATCAAGCGATGACGACAAGATCCGCAAAGGACTGAATTCCGGGAGACGCAATATGAGTGGGAGTGCAGCCGCAGTGCTGACAAAACCGGCCTTTCGCAAGATCGAATGGCTGGCGCGCGACATCGCGGTCGAACGTCGTCCGGATGGCGTCATCATCCTGAAGTCGCGCATTCCGCTGCAGCCTTACGAAAAGCATATTCCCGCGTCGCTCGCGAAATGGGCGAAAGAAGCGCCTGAGCGCATCTGGCTGGCGCAGCGCGGCGGCGCGGACCGGCAATGGCGGAAGGTCTCCTACGGCGAAGCCAAGCGCACCGTGGACGGGCTGACGCAGGGCCTGCTCAATCTTGGCGTAGCCGAAGGACGTCCCGTTACGATCCTTTCCGGCAACTCGATCGAACACGCGCTGATGACGCAGGCTGCGATGCAGGCGCGCCTGCCCGCCGCGCCGGTGTCACCGGCCTATTCGCTGATGAGCCAGGATCATCTCAAGCTCAAATATCTGTTCAATCTGGTGAAGCCTGCGGTGGTGATGGTGCAGGACGGGCCGACCTTCGAGAAGGCCTTGAAAGCACTCGATCTCACCGGCGTCACCGTCGTGCATGTCCTGCGGCCCTGCGAAGGCATCAAGAGTGTGTCGTTTGCCGATCTCGCCGCAACGCCGGTGACGAAGGCCGTCGAGGAATCGATTGCGAAAATTACGCCTGATACCGTCGGCAAGCTGCTGTTCACCTCGGGCTCGACCGGCATGCCGAAGGCCGTCATCAATACGCAGGAGATGATGTGCGCCAATGCGGCGATGATGATGCAGGTACGCCCGCGCGATCCCAACGGCCCGATTGCGACCATGCTCGACTGGATGCCGTGGAATCACACCATGGGCGGCAATGCCGCGTTTCATCCGATCCTGGTCGATGGCGGCACGCTTTACATCGACGACGGCCGGCCGATGCCCGGCCAGATCGAGGAGACGCTGCGTAACCTGCGCGAGATTTCGCCGACCTATTATGCCAACGTACCCGCCGGTTACGCGGCGTTGGCGGCGGCGATGGAGAAGGACGACGCGCTGTGCCGCAGCTTCTTCAAGAACCTCTCCATTATGGCCTATGGCGGTGCGCGGCTGCCTGACGATCTCTACGACCGCATGCAGGCGCTGGCGGTGAAGACCACCGGCGAGCGCATCGTGTTCTATACAGGGTGGGGCTCGACCGAGACCGCGCCGACCTCGACCGGCACCTATTGGGACACCGAACGCGTCGGCCTGATCGGCCTGCCATTCCCAGGCGTGGAGCTGAAGCTGGTGCCGTGCGGCTCGAAATATGAGCTGCGCCTGCGCGGCATCAACGTCACGCCCGGTTATTTCGGCCAGCCTGATTTGACGAAGAAGATGTTCGACGAGGAAGGCTTCTATTGCATCGGCGATGCCGGAATATTCGTCGACGAAACCGATCCGCTGCAGGGCATCATCTTCGCCGGCCGCGTGGTCGAGGATTTCAAGCTCACGACCGGCACCTTCGTCCATGTCGGCTCGCTGCGCACGGACGCCATCGCGGCCGCGACGCCTGTCGTGCACGACGCACTGGTCGCCGGGCAGGACCGGGAATTCATCGGGCTGCTGGCCTGGCCCAATCTGCACGCCTGCCGGCAGGTGGTCGGCAATCCCGATGCGACGTTCGAAGATGTCGTCAGGCATCCCGAGGTGATCGCCTGCCTCAAGCGCGGGCTGGAAGCGCATAACGCCTCCGCCACCGGCAGCAGCATGCGGATCGCGCGCGCCATGCTGATGGCCGAGCCGCCCTCGATCGACGGCAACGAACTCACCGACAAGGGCTACATCAACCAGCGCGCCGGCCTCGAACGCCGCGCCGCGCTGGTGGAGAAGCTCTACGCCGACAAGCCGGGAGGCGACGTCATCGTTTTGAACTGACCGTAGGATGGGTAGAGCGTAGCGAAACCCATCATCCGTAACCAGCCATTGATGGGTATCGCTTCGCTCCACCCATCCTACAGAAGCCATTACCAACGCGAGTAACACGCCATGAACTTCGATTTCTCCGACGAACAAAAACAGATGCGCGACGAGGCGAGGAAATTTCTCACTCGAGAAGTGTCCGCCGAAGGCCGTGCGCGAGGTGCTCGACGGCAAGGCGCCGTATGACAAGGCGTTGTGGCAGGGGCTTGCCGAGATGGGTTTTCTCGGCATCGCGATTCCCGAGGCATTCGGCGGTGCGGGCGCGGGCCATCTCGAACTCTGTGTGATTGCGGAGGAAATGGGCCGCGCGAATGCGCCGGTGCCGTTCTCGTCGACCGTCTACCTCGCCGCCGAAGCGCTGCTGCTGGCTGGTTCCGACGCGCAGAAGCAGAAGTGGCTGCCGAAGATCGCGAGCGGCGAGGCGATCGGCACGCTGGCGCTGTTCGAGGGCAAGGGCAATCCGTCGCCCAAGGCGATCAAGCTGCAGGCCTCCGGCGGCACGCTTAGTGGCGTGAAGAAGCCGGTGCCGGATGGCGCGATTGCCGATTTTGCCGTCGTCGCCGCGCGCACCGGCTCCACCGGGCGCGATTCCGACATCTCGCTGTTCCTGGTCGATCTCAAAGCCGGCGGCGTTGAAGCCAAGTCGCTGACCAATGTCGATCCGACCCGGGGCCAGGCCGAACTCACCTTCAAGAACGCCAAGGCCGAGCCGCTCGGTGCCGCCGGTGACGGCTGGAGCATCCTCACTCAAGTGCTCGACCGCGCAGCCGTGCTGCTGGCGTTCGAACAGGTCGGCGGTTCCGACCGTGCGCTGGAAATGGGCCGCGACTATGCGCTCGACCGTATAGCCTTCGGCCGGCCGATCGGCTCGTTCCAGGCGGTGAAGCACATCCTCGCCGACATGTACGTCTCGGCGACGCTGGCGCGCTCGAATTGTTACTACGGCGCCTGGGCGCTCTCGACCAATGCGGGGGAGTTGCCGGAAGCCGCTGCCGCCGCACGCATCAGCGCGACGCAGGCGTTCCAGCATTGCTCCAAGAACAACATCCAGGTCCATGGCGGCATGGGTTTCACCTGGGAATTCGACTGCCACATGTATTACCGCCGCGCCAACACCACTGCGCTTACGCTCGGCAGCCTGTCGTATTGGGAAGATCAGTTGATCGACCGCATGCGCAAGAAGAACGCGGCGTAGTGCAACAGCTTGTAGGATGGGTAGAGCGCAGCGAAACCCATCAAACCGCGGGCTGAGGACGATGGGTTTCGCTTCGCTCTACCCATCCTACGAAACCGCCGAGGATTGAGACATGAACTTCGACGATACCCCGCAGGAAGCCGCGTTCCGCGCCGAGGCCAAGGCGTGGATTTCCGCCAACGCGCCGAAGCAGTATGAGGAAGAACTGCGCAAGACCTCGCTCGGCCGCACCGGGCTGAAGAATGCCAACATGCTCGAGGTCGCAAAGGCCTGGCAGAAGAAGAAGGCCGACGCCGGCTGGGCCTGCCTGCATTGGCCCAAGGAATATGGCGGCCGTGGATCGTCGCCGATCGAGCGCGTGATCTGGCAGCAGGAAGAGGGCCCGTTCGGCAAGCTCTCCGGCATGTTCATCATCGGCCACGGCATGTGCGGCCCGACCATGATGGCGTTCGCGGGCGAGGAGCAGAAGCGGCAATACCTGCCGCCGCTGGCCTCCGGCGAAAAGGTCTGGTGTCAGTTGTTCTCCGAACCCGCCGGCGGTTCCGACGTCGCGGGCTTGCGCACCCGCGCCGAGAAGAAGGGCGACGACTGGATCATCAACGGCCAGAAGATCTGGACCTCGGGCGCGCACTATTCGGACTACGGCATCCTGCTGACGCGCACCGATCCCAACGTCGCCAAGCACAAGGGCCTCACCATGTTCTTCCTGGACATGAAGAGCCCTGGTGTCGAGGTGCGGCCGATCAAGCAGGCCAGCGGCCAGTCCGACTTCAACGAGGTCTACTTCACCGATGTGAAGATCCCGGATTCGCAGCGGCTCGGCGCGGTCAATGACGGCTGGAACGTGTCGCTGACCACGCTGATGAACGAGCGCATGTCCATCGGCGCCGGCGTTGCGACCGGCTTCCCGGAATTGTTCGACTTCTGCAACAGCCTGATGCTGGAAGATGGTCCCGCGATCGAGGACCGCAGCGTTCGCTCGAGGCTTGCGAACTATGCGGTGAAGGCGAGCGGACTGCGATACACCAGCATGCGCGCGATCTCGGCGCTGTCGAAGGGCGATCGTCCGGGTCCGGAGAACTCCATCGGCAAGCTGGTGGCGGGCTCGATGGTCCAGGAAGTCGCGATGTATGCGCTCGACCTGCAGGGTGCCGCGGGTGTGCTGAGCGGGCCTGAGGACGCCGAAGTCGCCGGAAAATTCCAGGCGATGCTGCTGCGTGCGCCGGGCACCCGCGTCGAAGGCGGCACCGACGAGATCATGCGCAACATCATCGCCGAGCGCGTGCTTGGTCTGCCCGGCGATATCCGGGTCGACAAGGACGTGCCGTTCAACAAGATCCCGACCAAGGGAAGAGCGTAAGCAGATTTGTAGGGTGGGCAACGCGCAAGCGTTGCCCACCGCGTCGACACTCAGAATGGTGGGCTACGCTTCGCTTAGCCCACCCTACGCAAGAAAAAGAGGAATCCGCCATGAACTTCGACGATACCCCGCAGGAAGCCGAATTCCGCGCTACCGCCCGCAAATGGATCGAGGCCAACGCGCCGAAGAAATATGAGGCGGAGCTTTCAAAATCCTCGCTCGGCCGCATCCGGCTGGAGAAGGAAGAGATCGTCGATGTCGGCAAGGCGTGGCAGAAGAAGAAGGCCGAAGGCGGCTGGGCCTGCCTGCACTGGCCGAAGGAATATGGCGGCCGTGGCGCGACCCCGATCGAGAAGGTGATCTGGCAGCAGGAAGAGGGCGTCTACGGCAAGCTGACGCAGCCGTTCCAGATCGGCGAGGGCATGTGCGGCCCGACGGTGATGGCGTTCGGCAGCGAGGAGCACAAGCGGCACTATCTGCCGAAGCTTGCTTCCGGCGAACATATCTGGTGCCAGCTGTTCTCCGAGCCGGCCGGCGGCTCCGACGTCGCGGGCCTGCGCACGCGCGCGGAAAAGAAGGGCGACAACTGGATCGTCAACGGCCAGAAGATCTGGACCTCGGGCGCGCATTACTCTGACTACGGCCTTCTGATCACGCGCACCGATCCCAATGTGCCCAAGCACAAGGGCCTGACGATGTTCTTCCTCGACATGAAGAGCAAGGGCGTCGAGGTGCGGCCGATCAAGCAGGCCAACGGCATGCAGGAATTCAACGAGGTCTATTTCACCGACGTGGTGATCCCGGATCATCAGCGCCTCGGCGCCGTCGGCGACGGCTGGAACGTGTCGCTGACCACGCTGATGAACGAGCGCATGTCGATCGGTTCGCGGCTGGCCACCGGCTTCCCCGAAATGTTCGAGTTCTGCTCGAACCTGATGACGGACGATGGTCTCGCGATCGACGATCCCGCGACGCGCTCAAAACTTGCGAGCTGGGCGGTGAAGGCGAGCGGGCTGAAATACACCAGCTACCGCGCCATCTCTTCGCTGTCGAAGGGCGAGCGTCCGGGTCCGGAAAATTCCATCGGCAAGCTGGTCTCGGGCTCGATGCTGCAGGACATCGCGACCTATGCGATGGATCTGGAGGGCTCGGCGGGCGCGCTCACCGGCACCGATGAAGAGGTGGCGAGCGGCCAGTTCCAGCAGATGCTGCTGTCGTCGCCCTCGATGCGCATCGCCGGCGGCACCGATGAAATCCTGCGCAACATCATCGCCGAACGCGTGCTCGGCCTGCCCGGCGATATCCGCGTCGACAAGGACGTGCCGTTCAACAAGATCCCGACCAAGGGGCGCTGATCATGGACGCAAAGGCACCGAAGAGTACGACCGAAGATCGTATCGGCGTGCTCGAAGAGCTGCTGAACGAGCGCTACTCCGTGCGCGCGTTCCTGCCGCAGGAGGTGCCGCGCGAGACCATCGAGCATATCCTCACGGTCGCGCAACGCACGGCGTCATGGTGCAACAGCCAGCCATGGCAGGTGCTGATCGCGAGCGGCGAGGCCAAGGAGAGGTTTCGCAAGGCGATCTATGCCGAGGCCGCGTCCGGCGCAAAAGACGATCATGACTTCACGCCGCCGCGCGAATATCTCGGCGTCTATCTCGAACGCCGCCGCGAGAGCGGCTTTCAGCTCTACAACACGCTCGGGATCGCGCGCGGCGACAGGATGGCGTACGCGAAGCAGGCGCTGGAGAACTACAATTTCTTCGGCGCGCCGCATGTCGCCATCATCCACACCGACGAGCCGCTCGGCATCTACGGCGCGGTCGATTGCGGCGCCTATGTCGGCAATTTCATGCTGGCGGCGCAGGCGCTCGGCCTCGGCACGATTCCGCAGGCCGCACTGGCGCGGCATTCCGGGCTGATCCGGCGTCACTTCAATCTGGCCGACGATCGCAAGGTGGTTTGCGGCATTTCGTTCGGCTATGCCGACCACGCCCAGAAGGTGAACAGCTACCGCACCTCGCGGGCGAGCGTGGCCGATACCGTCACCTATTTCGATTGAGCCGGGAACAAAACGTCCGACTAAACCGGACCACCGTGGCTTGACCCGAGCGTCCATCGGCTTCAAAGCAGGCTGCCATCTTTTCGATGGATTGCAGGATCATCCCAGACCGGGTCGGGAACGGGCGCCCGGCGATGACGAGATGGAAAACGGAAGGCCGCCAATGAAATTTGGACCCGCAAAGCACTTCATCGCGCTGCTGCTGGCAGCCCCATTGCTCACCGGTTGCCTCGAACGCGGCCAGCCGACCATGGTCGACACCAGCGCCGATGACGACGCATTCTGCCGCGCCAACAATGTCGCGGTGGGTTCGAACGATTATGTCAACTGCCGCAAGAATCGCGACGTGCAGCGCGGCAATGCCAACGCCCGCGCCGACCGTTCCCAGCGCAACCTCGCCGAGCAGATGCTCAACAATCCGACCAGGCCGTGATCAGGAGGCACTCATGAACGAAGACGTCTTCAACGCCAGCCTGCGCGGATTCCTCAAGAAGGTCGGCATCACCTCGCAGCGCGAGATCGAAAAGGCCGTGCGCGACGCCGTCGCGTCCGGCAAGCTCAAGGGCAATGAGAAGCTGCCGGCAAAGATGGTGCTGACCATCGGCGGCGTCAGCCTCTCGCATGAGATCACCGACGAGATCGAACTGGGCTAGGCGCGCTTTCCGCTCTCCCCTTGTGGGAGAGGGTGGATCGAATGAGCGTTAGCTCATTCGAGACGGGTGAGGGGTTCTCTCCACGAGTTAATCTCTTGCATTAGGATTCGCGGCAAGAACCCCTCATCCGCCTTCGCTCACGCGAAGGCACCTTCTCCCACAAGGGGAGAAGGAAGAAAGGGCGTCCCTGCTCTTACGAAGGAAAAGCATCACACATGGACATCAAGGTCAGGGATTCCAACGGCGCACAGCTCGCCGAAGGCGACACCGTCACGCTGATCAAGGACTTGAAGCTGAAGGGCTCGTCCACCGTGCTCAAGCGCGGCACCGTGATCAAGAACATCCACCTCACGGACGACCCCGACGAGATCGAAGGCCGCACCGACAAGGTCAAGGGCCTGGTGCTGCGCACGGAGTTCTTGAAGAAGGCGTGAGGGTGAACGGCTCACCCGGCCGTCCTTCGCAAATTCATCTTCGAATCGATGCTATAAGAGCGGCATGGATCAACTTGCAATCAAGCTGCTGGGGTTTGCCGCCGCAACGTGCACGACCCTCGCTTATACACCGCAGTTCGTGAAGGTCTGGCGAACCCGCTCCACCGAAGACATTTCGCTTGGAATGTTTCTCGTCATGGTGCTCGGCATCCTGCTTTGGCTGTTGTACGGCCTGCTTTCCGGAGATGTGCCGCTGATCGTTGCGAATGCGGTTACGATCGTCCTGGTCGGCGGAATCCTGTTCATGAAGCTGAAATACGGTTGATTGCGCGGGTCCCGCAAACAAACTCGTCTGGGCGACGGGCCGGAGTAGGTCTCCGCGGATACAATCCAGCTGGCGTTACCGCCCTACCGCATCCGTTGTGGTGCGCACTAGCCAGGGAGCCGGATTGCGCTTGCCAGGTCTTCCCGGAGACCGGATACTGAGCGTGCGAATGGTTTGGCTGGAAAAGTCAGCCGGCGAGCCAGCGAAGTTCGAGCCGCAATTCAAGCTGAACTGCGTACGTGTAGCGGGTGAGCACGATGAGTTTGGAGGCCGCCACCACTGATGCACCTCCAGCGCCCTCGTCTCTGGGGTGGCCGCCGTGGGTAATCTCAATCTCGGTCGCGATCGTTTTTTTCCTCGCAGCGCGCCTCAGCCTCGCTTTGCTCGACAAGACCGACGGCATCGCGGTGTTCTGGCCGGCAGCGGGCGTAGCTACCGGATTCCTGGTAGCGTTCGGTTCGACCGTACGGTGGCCGGTCGTAATTGGCGTGGTAGCTGCCACTTTCGCGGCCAATCTGCTCGGCGATCGTAATCTTGCCAGCACTACGGCTTTTGCCGTGGCCAATGCCGGTAGTCCTGTCGTTGCGGCAGGGCTCATCCAGCGATTCTATGGCGCACCATTTGAACTCAATGAGCTGCGCCGTGTCTTCGGACTGTTCGGCGCCGTGATAATTGCAGCCATTGTCTGCGGCTTCGTGGGCGCGGTTGGATTTGCATTCTTTCATCCCTCAGCTTCGTCCGTCACGACGATATGGCGTCACTGGGTCGTTACCGAGACGCTCGGTTGCATTACGGTCGCGCCGCTTATGATCGGGCTCGCTTCATTCTTGCGCAACGCTCCGCCAAGGCGGGAAATTGCGGAAGGGACCTTCGCGCTCACCATCGTGGCCACGCTATGCTTACTGCTGGTCATTCTGCCGAATGCGCCATGGACACTTGAACTGGCGATTGCCTCGTTCTGTCCGCTGTTCGTGTGGATCGCCGCCCGTGTTCGCCCGGCCTTTACAGCCGTCGCAACGTTCATGTGCGCGATCACGATTGTATGGACAACAATATTCTCCGTTGGCCTTTTCGGCGATACGCATTTGGTGCTTGAGGAGCGTGTCCTAGCTGCTCAGGCGATCATTCTGGCCACTTCGTTCGGCGCGCTTGTTCTGGCGGCTCTGTTCAGCGAGCGACGGACACACGAGCTCGCGATCCTCGAAAGAGAGCAGCGGCTGGAAGAAGCGCTTCGTGCTGGCGGTGTGATAACCTTTGATTGGGATCTTCGCATCGGCCTGATACAGCTGAGCCAGAATGCGACGGAAATCCTGGGCCTGGGTCCGAGAGAATCTCTCAGCAGCGAGGAATGGATAAGACAAATCCACCCCGACGATCGCCCGTCGGTCACAACCCGCTCGAACACCGCCGGTCCGCACGAGCACCCACATTCGATGACGTTCCGATTTTTGCGGCCGGATGGCCGTGGCGAAGTGTGGCTGGAGCAGGTTGCAGTTACGCACTTTGACTCAAAGGGAAAGCCCACGCGCATCAATGGGCTGACGAGCGACGTCACGGAGCGGAAGCGATTTGAAGAAGAGGTTTCCCGAGCCTGGAGGTCGGCGGAATTGGCCGATCGGGCAAAATCCAGCTTCCTTTCAGCCGCCAGCCATGACCTGCGGCAGCCATTGCAAACCCTCAGGTTCCTGCAGGCGTCACTTGAGCCGCACCTCCCGGATGGTGAGGGACGCCGCCTGGTCAGCGGAATTGCGAGATCTCTCGACACGATGTCCAGCATTCTGTCGAGCCTGCTCGACGTCAATCGCCTGGAGGCCGGGAGTCTGCGTCCGTCGAAGAGCGACTTCGCGATCAATGAAGTATTTGATTCCCTGACAGCCGATTTTGCCGATTTCGTTGCTGACAAAGGGTTGCGGTGGCGCTTGGTCCGTTCAGGACTCGAGGTTCGTAGCGACCAGAGAATGCTCGGAACAATGTTGCGCAATCTGCTGTCGAACGCGGTACGATATACGGATCGCGGGAAAATCCTGCTGGGCTGTCGGCGCGTGGGCGATAAAGTTCGAATCGAAGTCTGGGATAGCGGCATCGGCATATCGCAGGATCAGCTGCCTCAAATATTTCAGGAGTACTACCAAGGCGCGGACGGCGCGGAGCGCGGTGGCTTCGGATTAGGTCTGGCTATCGTCAGACGGATAGGGGAGGTGCTGGACCACAGAATTGGTGTGCGCTCCACACCCGGCAAGGGCACCGTGTTTTCGATTGAGGTTCCGCTCGGAGATTCAAACGGTGATGCCGCTGAAAGTGCACTGGCGCCGACATATGAGAGGGGCGATTTCCCCGGCGTTATTCTTGTGGTTGAAGACGAGGCGAGCGTCCGCACCTCGCTAAGCCGCATGCTGAAAACGAGAGGCGTAGAGGCAATCGTGGTCGCTACGGCGAATGACGCGCTAGCTCAAATCAGCCGGCAGGAAATTCGGCCCGACGTGCTGTTGTGTGATTACAATCTTCGCGGATCGGCAAACGGCGTCGACACTGTCAATGCGCTGCGCGCGGCACTAGCCTGGAACATCCCGGCCATTGTCATGACTGGTGACATTCGCTCGGAAATTGTGGACTCGATTGCTGGACAGGGCATTTCTGTCCTGATCAAGCCGTTCTCGGCGGACGAACTGCTACAGCACGTTACACGGCTCTACCAGGGATCGACTTCCGGCAATCCAACCGGCCCGGCTGGGTAGGATTGCATATGGGCCGGGATGCAGGATCCGCGGAAAACGCGGCAGGTTGCCCCCGCCGCGTTCAACCTCAGCCGCAGCCGAAATCCTTACTCTTCCTCGTCGTCCTGCTTCTTGCCGCCGATCGTCTTCAGCTTGGCGAACACGGCGTCGACGTTGAGGTCGTCTTCGCTCTTCTCGCCCGGCTCGAATTCCGGCTCCTTCTTGGTGGTCTCGGAGGCCGGCAGCAGCGTCGCGCCGCCGTAGGCTGCGGGCACCGGCTTTTCCTTGGCGGCGCGCTGCACCTCGAAATCGAGTTCGATCTGCGAGCACAGGCCGAGCGTCACCGGGTCCATCGGGGTCAGGGTCGAGGCGTTCCAGTGGGTGCGGTCGCGGACGCTCGCAATGGTGGTCTTGGTGGTGCCGACCAGGCGCATGATCTGCGCGTCCTTCAGCTCGGGGTGGTTACGGACCAGCCACAGGATCGCGCTCGGCCTCTCGTGGCGGCGCGACACCGGGGTGTAGCGCGGGCCCTTCTTCTTGGCGGCCGGTGGCAGCACAACCTTGCTCTCGCCGAGCTTGAGGCGGTAGTTCGGATCGTTTTCGCCCTTTTCGATCTCGTCGCGGGTCAATTGGCCGGTCGAAATCGGGTCCATGCCCTTGATGCCCTGGGCCGCGTCGCCATCGGCGATGGCGCGAACCTCAAGGGGATGCATTTTGGTGAAATCGGCCACCTGGTCGAAGGTCAGCGCGGTGTTATCAACCAGCCACACGGCAGTCGCTTTTGGCATCAGCGGTGCATTGCTCATGGCAAATCTCCTTTGTGCCTCGCCCACCTCTTTTGGAGGCGAAGTCTGTGGTCATCGGTGATGACGGGAATTAGGGCGCTATATACGCCTTCCCGGGGTATTGGCGCAATGGTCTGCTAAAGTGCCTTGACAGAGCCCAAAAGCAGTCCCAAGTCCTTATCCGAACTGGCCGTTCCCTGCCCGCCGGCGAGGGGTGATTCGGTCCCGGGATAGCCCTGATGCCAGCCAAACCAGACCTCAGAATCGTGCTTTGTTCTCCCCGTGGCTTCTGCGCCGGGGTAGTGCGGGCCATCGATACCGTCGAACGGGCGCTCGCCATCTATGGCGCCCCCGTCTATGTCCGTCACGAGATCGTGCACAATCGCTACGTGGTCGACAGCCTGAAGACCAAGGGCGCGATCTTCGTCGAGGAACTCGCCGAAATCCCGGATAATACCAACGCCCCGGTGGTGTTCTCGGCCCATGGGGTTCCGAAATCGGTTCCGGCCGACGCCCGCGCCCGCAATTTCTTTTCGCTGGACGCGACCTGCCCGCTGGTCACGAAAGTGCACCGCGAGGCCGCGATCCATTTCAAGCGCGGCCGTGAAATCCTGCTGATCGGGCATTCCCATCACCCCGAGGTGGTCGGCACGCTCGGCCAGTTGCCGGTCGGCGCCGTGACGCTGATCGAGACCGCGGAAGACGCCAAGACGTTCGCGCCGAAAGACCCGGACAACCTTGCTTTCGTGACCCAGACGACGCTGTCGATCGACGACACCGCCGAGATCGTCGCACTGCTCAAGGCGCGTTTCCCGAACATCAACGGGCCGCACAAGGAAGACATCTGCTACGCCACCACCAACCGCCAGCTCGCGGTCAAGAAGGTGGCGCCGGTGGTCGATGCCCTGATCGTGGTCGGCGCGCCGAACTCGTCGAATTCGCAGCGGCTGCGCGAAGTCGCCGAGCGCGAGGGCTGCCCGGTCTCGGTGCTGGCGCAGCGCGCCTCCGATCTCGACTGGTCACGCTTCGAAGGCATCAAGAGCCTCGGCATCACGGCTGGCGCGTCGGCGCCGGAAGTGATCGTCGAGGAAATCATGGGCGCCTTCGCCGAGCGGTTCGAATTGCATGTGGAGACGGTGTCGGCCGCGGAAGAAAACGAATTCTTCCCGTTGCCGCGTTCGCTGCGGCCCGAAGCTGCCGCCGAGTAGTCGCGATGGCGGTTTACACCGACGTCGCCGCCGAAGACCTCGCGGAGTTCCTGAAAGGCTACGACATCGGCGAGTTGCTCTCCTACAAGGGCATCGCCGAGGGCGTCGAGAATTCCAACTTCCTGCTGCATACCAGCAAGGGCGCGTTCATCCTCACGCTCTATGAAAAGCGCGTGGCGGTGGACGACCTGCCGTACTTCCTGTCGCTGATGGCGCATCTGGCCGAGCACGGCGTGCGTTGCCCGCAGCCGGCACGGAATCGCGAGGGCGAGGTCTACAGCGAACTGGCCGGGCGTCCCGCGGCGATCATCAACTTCCTCGAAGGCGTGTGGCCGCGGCGGCCCAACGCCGCGCATTGCACCGGCGTCGGCGAGGCGCTCGCCAAGATGCATCTGGCGGGGCGTGATTTCCCGATGTTCCGCAAGAACCCGCTGTCGGTCGAGGGCTGGCGGCCGCTTGTTCGATCTCGCCGCGCCACGGGCCGATAGCGTCGCGCCCGGCCTGCATGACTTCATCGCGCGCGAGCTCGATCATCTCGAAGCGTGCTGGCCGAAAGACCTGCCGCCCGGCGTCATCCATGCCGACCTGTTTCCGGACAACGTGTTCTTCCTCGGCGATAAATTGTCGGGGCTGATCGACTTCCCGTTTTCCTGCAACGACATGCTGGCCTACGACGTCGCGATCTGCCTGAACGCGTGGTGTTTCGAGCCGGATCATTCCTTCAACGTCACCAAGGCCCGCGCGCTGCTCAACGCCTATGGCCGCGCGCGGCCATTGTCGGAGGCCGAGCAGGAGGCGCTGCCGCTTCTGGCGCGCGGCGCGGCGCTGCGTTTCCTGCTGACGCGGCTGGTCGATTTTCTCAACGTGCCGCCGGGCGCGCTGGTGAAGCCCAAGGACCCGCTCGAATATGTCCGCAAGCTGCGCTTCCACCAGAACGTCGCGAGCGTGCGCGATTACGGCCTGACCCAGCCAGGATGCGTCGCTTGAGTGAAGCCCCTCACGTGACGGTCTTCACCGACGGCGCCTGCTCGGGCAATCCCGGTCCCGGCGGCTGGGGCGCCATCCTGAGATTCGGCGACAAGGAGAAGGAGCTGAAGGGCGGCGAGGCTCACACCACCAACAATCGCATGGAGCTGATGGCGGCGATCTCGGCGCTGGAAGCGCTGAAGAAGCCGTGCGTGGTCGACCTCACCACTGACAGCCAGTATGTGCGCCAGGGCATTACCGCCTGGATTCACGGCTGGAAGAAAAACGGCTGGCGCACCGCGGACAAGAAGCCGGTCAAGAACGTCGAACTATGGCAGCGGCTCGATGCCGCGCTGAAACCGCATCAGGTGCGCTGGCACTGGATCAAGGGCCACGCCGGCCACGCCGAAAACGAGCGCGCCGATCAATTGGCGCGCGAGGGCGTGGCGATGGCGAGGCTGAAGACGTAGCCACAACTGTCATCACCCGCGAAAGCGGGTGATCCAGTATCCCAGAGACATCAGAGATAGAAGCGAGAAGCCGCGGCGCACCTGGATCGCCCGGTCAAGCCGGGCGATGACAGTGTCGCGCGCGTAGCTCTTCAGCTTACAGCTGCCCCAGCAGCGTATCGCCGCCGGAGACTTCGACCTTGCCCGGCGCCGGCTCGAGGTTGAGCTTCTTGACCACGCCGTCTTCGATCAGCATCGAGTAGCGCTTGGAGCGGATGCCCAGGCCGTTGCCGGAGGCGTCGAGCTCCATGCCGATCGCCTTGGTGAAATCGGCATTGCCGTCGGCGAGGAACACGGCTTCGTCGCGCTGGTCGGTGTCGCGCTTCCAGGCATTCATGACGAAGGCGTCGTTGACGGAGACGATGGCGATGGTGTTCACGCCCTTGTCCTTGATGGCATAGGCGTTGAGGAAGATGCTCGGCAAATGCATCTTGTGGCAGGTGCCGGTATAGGCGCCGGGCACCGCGAACAGCGCCACCTTCTTGCCCTTGAAAATATCGTCGGTGGTTTTGACCTGCGGACCTTCCGCCGTCATCACGCGAAACTTGGCTTCCGGCAGCTTGTCGCCAACTTGGATCGTCATCGTCAATTCTCCCTCAATGAGCGCTGTTTTGTAGCCCCTGCGGCTCGCCGGCACAATATTCACGCGCAGTTGAAACGGCAACCGTGACGGCCATTCACGCTTGCGTCATCAGGGCGAAAAGCCCCCTTCGTCCAGGAAGGCCTGCTCCTCCGGCGTGGTCGAACGGCCCAGCAGGCGGTTGCGATGGGGAAAGCGGCCGAACCGCCGGATGATATCGGCGTGATGCTCGGCCCATTTCAGGTTCTCGGCATGGCCGGCCGCGCGCGACAGCTCGATGCAGCGCAACTGGTCGGGCAGCTGCTCCGAATGCATGAACGGCAGATAGAGGAATTCCCGCAAGGCGGGATCGACCCGCGCGTCCACGCCGCGGCTCACGGCGCGGTGCGCCACCTCGCGGGCGAGGGGGTCGCTGGCATAGGTCCTGACGTCGTCGCGGAACAGGTTGCGGGGAAACTGGTCGAGCACGATGACGAGCGCCAGCGCGCCGTCATCGCTCGTTTCCCACGAGGCCAATTCGCCGGCTGCCGCGCACTGCCACAGGCCAAGAAAGCGCCGGCACACCTCGGCGTCGAAGGCGTCGTCGCGCCGGTACCAGCGATCGGGGCCGGCGTCACGCCAGAACGCCAGAATTTCGGCCGGCGTGACGGAAGCTTCAACCATCGACGAGGGCACCCCTACGGCTTCAAGCCGCGGCCTTCTTCTCGTCGCGCAGTTCGCGGCGCAGGATCTTGCCGACATTGGTCTTGGGCAGATCGTTCCTGAACTCGATCTGCTTGGGCACCTTGTAGGCGGTGAGCTGCGTGCCGCAGTACTTGATGACGTCGTCGACCGAAAGGTTCGGGTCCTTCTTGACGATGAACGCCTTCACCGCCTCGCCGGATTTCGAATCCGCGACGCCGATCACGGCGCATTCCAGCACGCCCGGATGGCTCGCGATCACTTCCTCGATCTCGTTCGGATAGACGTTGAAGCCCGAGACCAAAATCATGTCCTTCTTGCGGTCGACGATCTTGGTGTAGCCCCGCTCGTCCATCACGCCGATGTCGCCGGTGCGGAAGAAGCCGTCCGCGGTCATCACGTTGGCGGTCTCTTCCGGCCGGTTCCAGTAGCCGGACATCACCTGCGGGCCCTTGGCGCAGATCTCGCCGGCTTGGCCGAGCGGCACTTCCTTGCCGTCGTCGTCGCGGATCGAGAGATAGGTCGACGGCACGGGAATGCCGATCGAGCCGGAGAACTGGTCGGTGTCGGCGGGGTTGCAGGTCAGCGTCGGCGAGGTCTCGGACAGGCCGTAGCCTTCCGACAGCGCACAGCCGGTCACCTTCAGCCACTTCTCGGCCACCGGCTTCTGGGTCGCCATGCCGCCGCCGAACGAGGTCTTCAGCTTGGAGAAGTCGACCTTGTCGAAGCCGGGCGAATTCAACAGGCCGTTGTAGAGCGTGTTGACCGCCGGGAAGCTGTTGACCTGGTATTTCATCAACTCCTTGATGAAGCCCGCCATGTCGCGCGGGTTCGGGATCAAGAGGTTGACGCCGCCGGCCCGCATCGCCAGCAGGAAGCACGCGGTCAGCGCGAAGATGTGATAGAGCGGCAGCGCGCAGACGATAAAGAGCTGCTCGACATGCGGCGGCTTCTTCAGCGCCGGCTGCAGCCAGGCGTCGTTCTGCAGCACGTTGGCCAGAATGTTCCTGTGCAGCAGCGTCGCGCCCTTGGAGACGCCGGTGGTGCCGCCGGTATATTGCAGGAAGGCGACGTCATCGAGCGTGAGCTTCGGCTTGTTGAGCTTCAGGCCGCGGCCGGCGGCAAGCGCCTCGTTGAACGAGACCGCGCCCGGGATCGACCAGGCCGGCACCATCTTCTTCACCTTGCGGACCACCAGGTTGACGATCACGCCCTTGAAGCCGAGCAGATCGCCCATGCTGCCGACGATCACATGCTTGACCGCGGTCCGCGCAATGACCTGCTGCACCGTGGTGGCGAAATTCTCCAGAACGACGATTGCTTCCGCGCCGGAATCCTTGAGCTGATGCTCGAGCTCGCGCGGGGTGTAGAGCGGGTTGACGTTCACCACCGCATAGCCGGCGCGCAGCACGGCGGCGGTCGCGACCGGGTATTGCAGCACGTTCGGCATCATCAGCGCGACGCGAGCGCCTTTCTGCAGGCCCTTGCTCTGCAGGTAGGCGCCGAGCGCGGCCGACATCTCGTCGAGATCGCGGTAGCTGATCGACTTGTCCATGCAGATGAACGCCTTGCGGTCGGCGAACTTCGCAAAGCTTTCTTCCAAGCAGCTCGACCAGCGATGAGTACTGGGTGACGTCGATGTCGGCTGGCACGCCGGCCGGATATTGCTTGAGCCAGATCCGCTCCATGGTAGTTCCCCTCTGGTTGTTTCCCTGTTCGCTGGCCGGGCACGCCTTGTTTTGGGGCAGTATTGTGAATGCCGCCGCCGATGGCAAGCGGCTGCGCGCTATCGACGCATTTCGGCGATCTGGAATAATTCGGCCGAACGGCAGGAAAGCTGCCTAATTACGCGGCTTCGCGGCCCGTTAACCAGCCGGCTTGTTTTCGCCCTTGGGTTTAGCGGCTGCCTTCGGCTTGGCCGGCTTCGGCGCAGGCTTGTCTGCGCGGCGGCGGGCTTGGCGGCTGGCTTCTTTTCGGCCGAAGCGGCCGGCTTGGCGGCGGCCTCCGGTCTGGCGTTCGCATGCCTGACGGCCGCAGGCTTGCCCGGCTTTGCGCCGGCTTCCGCCTTGGATGCCGTAGCCTTGGACGCCGCGGCGTCGGGCTTCTTCGCTGCGATCTTCGATTTCTTGCCGCGCTTGGCCGGCGTCTGCTTTTCGGCCTCCGCCGCAACGGCCGCGATCAGTGCGGTGCCGGTCTTGGTCGGGCCGGTATAGACCGGAACAGGCTCGGACGGCTCCGCCGCGGCAGCCATCATCTCCGACGGCTTGGCCATCGGCGGCTGCAGCCCGGCGGTGAAGAACGTGACCGCGGTCTCGCCGGTCGACGCGCTGCCGTTGGCGGCGACGACGTCGGCGTCCTCGTCGGTGGCCGGCCGCTTGCGCTTGCCGCTGCACATCTCCTCGCGCAGGTTCGGCGGGGTCGCATCGATCGGAACCAGATTGTCGACGGTGCCGAGCGCGGGCTTCAGCCAGCCCAGCCCGTTGCCGCCGAAGCCGCGCTCCAGCAATTGCGCCGCGCGAACCGCGCGCGCCTGTCCCGACGATGCGCCGAGCACGACGGCGATCAGCCGCTTGCCGTTACGCGTTGCGGAGGCGACCAGATTGTAGCCGGAAGCGCAGATGAAGCCGGTCTTGAAACCGTCGGCGCCGGGATAGCGTCCGATCAGCTTGTTGAAATTCTGCGTCACCCTGCGCCCGTAGCGGATCGAGGGGATGTGCATGAAGTATTCGTATTCCGGCAGGTCGCGAATGACCGCGCGCGCCAGGATCGCGAGATCGCGCGCGGAGGTGATCTGTCCGTCCGCCGGCAGGCCGTTGGGATTGACGTAGCTCGTCTGCGTCATGCCGAGCTTTTGCGCGGTCTGGTTCATCATTGCCGAGAAGCCGTCGATCGATCCGCCGACGCCTTCGGCGAGCACCACGGCCATGTCGTTGGCCGACTTCACCATCATCATCTTGAGCGCGTTGTCGACGGTGACCTGGATGCCCGGGCGAAAGCCCATCTTGGACGGCGACTGCGAGGCTGCGACCGGCGACACCGTCAGCACGCGTATCGAGCGAGAGACGTCCTTCCTTCACGGCCTTCAGCGTGACGTAAGCCGTCATGATCTTGGTCACCGAGGCGGGATACCAGGGCATGGTGGCGTTGTCGGCCTGCAGCACCTTGCCGGTATCGGCTTCGACGACCAGCAGCGCTTCGGCGTGCACGGCGCGCGGCGTCACGACGGCGAGCGCCGCCACCAGGAAGATCCAGTTCAACGAATGTCGCGGCAGCAGGCGAAGAAGGTGCACTTTTCCGTTCCGGTCCTTTGAGACCCGCCTTCGAAAAAAGGAGGTCCTCTCGATCTAACGTTCGGGTTTCAAGCGTGTCCGGCGCCGTCGCTTTGCGGCAGCGCAAACCTATACCGGCTTGGCGGGCCAGAACAGGGGCCGGGCGATTAATTCGTGGACGAAATCGTCGCAAATTCGGCGATGTCCAAACCGTGATCGCGCTCACGCAGGCCTATTTGGCTTCGATCGCGGCACGCGCATTCTCCTGCACCATGAACTGGGCCTTCGCGAGTTCCGCAAAGCGTCCGCCCTTG
Source organism: uncultured Alphaproteobacteria bacterium (assembly GCA_963840465.1). Classification (GTDB taxonomy): domain Bacteria; phylum Pseudomonadota; class Alphaproteobacteria; order Rhizobiales; family Xanthobacteraceae; genus Bradyrhizobium. The sequence continues at coordinate 345,277 of CAWIZF010000040.1, forward strand.
GCCACCAGTTCATCGAACGTTCCGCTTTCGATCACGCGGCCATTGTCGAACACCAGGATACGGGTGGCGTTGCGAATGGTCGAAAGCCGGTGGGCGATCACGAAGGTGGTGCGGCCCTTCATCACCTCGTCGAGGGCGGCGTTGACCTTGGCCTCGGTGACGGCGTCGAGCGCGCTGGTCGCCTCGTCGAGGATCAGGATCGGCGGGTCTTTCAGCAGCGCGCGGGCGATCGACAGGCGTTGCCGCTCGCCGCCGGACAGCATGCGGCCGCGCTCGCCGGCATGGGTCTCGAATTTCTTGTCGCTGCGCTCGATGAATTCCAGCGCCTGCGCGCGGCCTGGCCGCGATGCGCATTTCCTCGTCGGTGGCGTCCGGCTTGCCGACGCGCAGATTGTCGGCGAGCGAGCGGTTGAACAGCAGCGCCTCCTGGAACACCACGCCGATGTTTCGCCGCAGCGCGGTCAGCTTCAGGCCGCGGATATCCATGCCGTCGATCTTGATGATGCCGGATTGCGGGTCGAAGGCGCGGTGCAGCAGCGCGATCGCGGTCGATTTGCCGGCGCCGGTCGGGCCGACCAGCGCGATGGTCTGGCCGGGCAGGGCGGTAAACGAAACGTCCTCGACCGCCGGCCGCTTGCCGTCATAGGAAAACGAGACGTCGTTGAATTCGACGAGGCCGGACAGCCTGCCGGTATCCATGGCGTTGGGCCGGTCGCGCACGGCGGGCACCGCGTCCAGCACGTCGAAGAATTCCTGCAGGCGCGGCGCCTCCATGAACACGCTGTTGATGAAGCTCACCACCTGTTCGAGCTTCTGGATCAGCATGGTCGCAAAACTCACGAACATCACGATCTCGCCGACCGTGGTCTCTCCCCGGCCGTGCAGGTAGATGCCGACGGTGAAGATCGCGAGCACGGTAATGGTGGTGGAGGCGCGGGTGATGACGGTGACCAGCGCCCACCAGCCCAATACCGGCATCTGGACGGCGAGCAGCTTGTCGGCGACGAAGCGCAGGCCCTGAACCTCGGCGTCGATCCGCACGAAACTCTGCACCAGCGCGACGTTGCCGAGCGCATCGGAGGCGCGCGCCGAGAGATCGCTGTAATGCGCCTCGACCTCGCTCTGCATGCCGTAGGTCTTGCGCACCACCAGCGTGGTCAGCACGGTGAATATCACGCACAGCGCGAACAACAGGATCGCCAGCCGCCAGTTGATGTAGAACGCCAGCGGCAGCAGCACCACCAGCGACAGGATCGCGGCGAAATGCTCGCGGAAGAATCCGAGCCAGAGCCGCCACAGCGAGTCGGTGCCGTTCAGCATCACCTTCATCAGCCGGCCGGAATGGGTGCCGGTGTGGAAGGTCAGCGGCAGTTGCATGATGTGCTCGAAATAATCGGTCAGCACCGCCTGACGCTGGCGGTGCGCCAGCTTGTCGGCATGGAGCGCGACCAGCGCGCTGCAGGCGATCGTGAACAGGCCGAACGCCACCCAGGCCCCCAGCAGCGGCCAGGCCGAGTTCGAGGCCAGCGGCCCGGTCTGCGGTTTGCCGGACAGCACGTCGACGATCTTGCCGAACAGCACCGGCTCGGCGAATTGCGCGCCGGCCAGCAGCAGGTTGGCAAAGGCGAGAATCCAGCCCAGCCGCGCCTCCTTGCCGAGCAGTTCGAGGACGCGGGTGTAAAGGCGCAGCATGGACATTCGGATAAGGACTCGAAGGAAGGAAGCGAACAGCGGACGCTATACTAATCAGGGATCGCGGTGGAGAACCAGAGCGGGCTGAATTTTGTTCCGATCGCTGTGCACACATCCACCGACCTCATCCTGAGGAGGCGCGTAGCGCCGTCTCGAAGGATGGGCCACGCCCGCGATCGGGGGCCTCATGGTTCGAGACGGCGCTGCGCGCCTCCTCACCATGAGGAGTTAGACCCCTGCTCAATTGATCAAACGGCCGTTCAGCGGCGGCAAAAACTGGTCATCAAAAATGTCGGAGGCCTGCGGCCGCTTCTGAAACTTGAAATCTTCCGCGACCTGGTCGATCGAGCGTTCGAAGCGCGCCGGATCGATCGCGCCGATGCCGTTGCGTTTCACTTCGCTGGTCAGGATGTTGTCGCGCAGGATGCTTTGCAGGCGTTCGCGTTCGAGGTCCTTTGAGCCGCCGTCCATGCGATTGGCGACTTCGGTCGCGGCGGCTACGGGGTCCTTGATCGTCAGATTCAGGCCGCCGATCACGGCCCGCACGAATCCCTTCACCGCCTCGGGCTTGGCGGCCGCCAGCGCCGGATTGGCGATCACAGCAAAACCATAGGCCTCGCAGCCATAGTCGGCGAATTTCAGCACCGCCAGATCGTCGGCCGGCACGCCGCGATCCCTGAGATTGATCGCCGACAGATAGGAGAATCCGGTCACGGCATCGATCTGGCCCGCCGACAGCATCGGCTCGCGCACCGCGGCGCTGATGCTGCTCTGCTTCACGCTCTTGAGCTTGATGCCGTTGAGGCTTGCCACCGCCGGCCACAGCCGGATCGACAGGTCGCCTTCGGCGACGCCGAGCGTCTTGCCCTCGATATCGGTCAGCGCGCTGGATGCCGCGGCTCTTGCGAGCGATGATGGAATAGGGCGCCTTGTTGAACAGCACGAACACCGCCTTGATCTTCGGGCCGCCCTGCTTGTCCTTGTCGCGAAACCGCATCAGCGCGTTGATATCGACCAGCGCAAAATCGCTGGTGCCCGCCGCGACGCGCGCAATCGCGTCCGCCGATCCGCTGGCGATGTTGGTCGTGACCGCCAGCGCCTCGGCGCCGAACAGGCCGCCGGCGGTGGCCATCACGAACGGGGCGGCTGCGGCATCGATCGGACGATCGAGCGAAAACTGGATCTGGAGCGGGGCCCGGGGCTCGTCCGCGGCCAGGACATTGCTCGCCATCAAGCCCGCAATCGCACACAACCCGGCAAGGGAAGCCAAGAGAGCGCTCAGGCGAGAGCGGATGGCGTTGGTCCTGACAGCACGCATCGAGGTTACATCAGCACGAGGTGGGACAAGTTGCCGCGCCAGCGATGACTGTTTCGTGACATCGCCAACGGGCTGAATGCCCCTGGATGGGCCATTCTGCAGCATCTAACCTGAACGGGCGATGACTGCCATGATTTTGCCAGGGATCGTTCAGCTGCCGTTCGGATTGGGGAACCTAATATCGGCTCAGTGGTTAGCCATCCGAGGCCTTTTCAGGCCAGCTTCCACGGAGGAATGTCGAGATGTTTGCGCGAAAGGGTTTGTTTTCATCGATCGGCCGCGCCAGCGCGGTGGCGACGGTCGTAGCGATGGCGCTGACGGCGGTCCAGCCGTCGATGGCCTTCGCCGGCTCCGCGACGTCAAATAAGGGCGTCACGGCGTCGACCGGGACCAGCGACGCGACCGATATCAGCGCGCGCCGCAGGTATTATCGCGGTGGCGGTGGTGCGGCGGCCGCAGCAGCCTTTGCCGGCATCGTCGGCACGGGTATCGCGATTGCGGCCACCCAGAACCGCCGCGACCGCTACTATGACAATGGCTACTACGGCGGCGGCCCGGCCTATTATGGCGGCGGCGACCCGACCCCCTATTATTACTCGCGCAACTGCTTCGGATGCGACCCGTACTATCGGCCGCGCTGGTAAACGCTATCGCTAAAATTGCAACCGTTAAAGATGAATCCACCGGCCGTCACGGCCGGTGGATTTTTTTATGGTTTCAGGGTCGGCCGTTAACACGCCTGCCGCGGCTTTGGATTAGGTTTGGAGAATGAGTGATTCGCTCGAACGGCTTTATCAGGCTGTCATCGCGGCCAAGGATCTCGATCCGGCCACGTCGCGAACCGCGCGGCTGTTTCAGCGCGGCCCCTCCAAGATGGCCAAGAAGCTCGCCGAGGAAGCCATCGAAGTCGTCATCGACGCCGTCAACGGCAAGACCGAGGCGGTGATCCGCGAGAGCGCCGATCTGCTCTACAATCTGACCGTCCTGTGGGCTTCGGCCGGCGTGACGCCGGAAGACGTCTGGCGCGAAATGGAACGGCGCGAGGATATGCTCGGCATCGCCGAGAAGCTGCCGAAGTCGGTGGTCAAGATGCCCAAGGCCCTTGAAGCAAGGCGCTTGCAAGCAAGGCGGTATCCGACAAGGACGCTACCCAAGGCGACGGCGTCGCCTGCGGTCCGGCGGCGAATTGTCGCGCTGGAAAGCCGCTCATTGCGCAAACGGCACTAATTCCTCTCGAATTCCGCCCTTTTCCGGCATGGACAAAACCGCCGCATGATGGTTCATGCGGCCATGCTGAAACGGACCTACGACTGGTGCATCGACGCCGCTGACAAGCCCTACGCGCTCTGGATTCTGGCGGCGGTCGCCTTCGCGGAAAGCTCGTTCTTCCCGATTCCCCCCGATATCATGCTGCTGCCGATGTCGCTGGCGCGGCCGAAGAAGGCATGGTGGTTCGCGACCGTGTGCACGATCGCTTCCGTCGCCGGCGGCGTGCTCGGATACGCGATCGGCGCGCTGCTCTACGATTCGATCGGGCAATGGCTCATCACCCTTTACGGTCTCAGTGACAAGGTCGAGACCTTCCGGGCCTCCTATGCCGAATGGGGCGCGGTGATCATCCTGCTGAAGGGGCTGACGCCGATCCCCTACAAGCTCGTGACCATCACCTCGGGCTTCGCGGGCTACAATATCTGGCTGTTTGTCCTGTGCTCCATCGTGGCGCGCGGCGGGCGCTTTTTCATTGTCGCCGTCCTGCTCAACCGCTACGGCGACCTGATCCGGAGCGAACTGGAAAAGCGGCTCGGCCTGTGGGTCGCCATCGGCGCCGTCGTGCTGGTGCTCGGTTTCGTCATCGCGTTCAAGCTGATCTAGATCGCTTATCAAGCTGATCTAGATCGCGTTCAAGCTGATCTAGCGCTTTGCCGGCATCCCGGCTTCAGGCTACGTTCGTGTCATGTTCAAACCATTCGGCACGCAACTTGCGACCGCGGGCCTCGTCGCATCCATGCTGGCGACCGCTCCCGAAGCCGCCTGGCCACAGGCCGCGCCCGCCGCCGACGCTCGGCCTGCAGTCGCCGGCCCAGCAACCGGTGCCGGCTCAGCCCGGGCCGCAGCAGATCGAACCCTCGCCGCCGCGCGACGAAAGTCCGGGCCTGATCAACGAAATTGGAAAACTGTTCGAGAAATCCAAATCGCTGCTGCCGCCGCTGAAGAGCCCGAGCGAGACCATCGACGATTTCAACGCGCGCACCAAGGACGCCGGCCAGAGCCTGTCGAACATGGCCAAACCCTCGACCATGGTGAGCGGACGGACGGCATGTCTGGTGTCGGCCAACGGCGCGCCGGACTGCAAGGCCGGCGCTGACCGGCTGTGCCAGAGCAAGGGCTACAAGGAAGGCAAGAGCCTCGACACCGATGCGGCCGAGAAATGCTCGCCGAAAGTGTATCTGCCGGGCTACAAGCGCCAGCCGGGCGACTGCAAGACCGAAAATCACGTGACGCGGGCATTGTGCCAGTAGCGCATCTGCAGCGCCGGGGAAGGTCATGCTCAAACGCATCGCCGGCAGCGTCAAAACGCAATACTTGACACTGGAAAGATTGCCTTGTTGGTTGGTATGACGTCTGCCATTTCTAAAGCATGATCCGGAAACTGGTTGCCGGTTTTCCGAAAAGATCATGCAAAAAATAGCTAGAGCAGGATGACGATTCGTAGAAAAATCATCATGCTTTAGCGCCGCGCCGCTCGCCTGAATAACCAAAGGATCGCTCCGAATGTCCATGCCCGCGCTGTTCAAGGGCCGCCTGTCGATACCCGTCATCGGGTCGCCGCTGTTCATCATCTCCGTGCCCGATCTGGTGATCGCCCAGTGCAAGGCCGGCGTGGTCGGATCGTTTCCGGCGCTGAATGCGCGCCCGGCAGCGCTGCTCGACGAGTGGCTCGCGCGGATCACCGAAGAGCTGGCAGCTTACGACAAGGCGCATCCGGAACGGCCGTCAGCGCCGTATGCGGTCAACCAGATCGTCCACAAGTCCAACAACCGGCTCGATCATGATCTTGCGATGTGTGAGAAGTACAAGGTACCGATGATGATCACTTCGCTCGGCGCGCGCGAGGAACTGAACCAGGCCGCGCACGGCTGGGGCGGCATCGTCTTTCACGACGTGATCAACCAGAAATTTGCGCACAAGGCGATCGAGAAGGGCGCCGACGGCCTGATCCTGGTGGCGGCCGGCGCCGGCGGCCATGCCGGCACCATCTCGCCGCTGGCCTTCGTCGAGGAGACGCGTTCGTGGTTCGACGGGCCGATTGCGCTGTCGGGCGCGATCGCCAACGGCCGCGCGATCCGCGCGGCGCGCATTCTCGGCGCCGACTTCGCCTATATCGGCTCGGCCTTCATCGCGACCGAGGAAGCCAACGCGGTCGAGGGCTACAAGCAGATGATCACGTCCTCGTCGGCGGAGGACATCGTCTATTCGAACCTGTTCACCGGCGTGCACGGCAATTACCTCAAGCCGTCGATCGTCAAGGCCGGTCTCAATCCCGACGATCTGCCGACCTCCGATCCCTCCAAGATGAGCTTTGGCACCGACGCGTCGGGCGAGCGCAGCAAGCCGAAGGCATGGAAGGAAATCTGGGGCTCAGGCCAGGGTATCGGCGGCATCGGCAAGGTCTTGCCGGCCGCCGAACTGATCGCGCGGTTCAAGAAGGAATATGACGAGGCGGTCGACCCCGCATTGTGATGCGTGTTGCGGGGCGCGCGCCGTCGTGAACGCGACGGAGGATCGATGGCGGCCGGACAGGATCTGAGTGCGCATGTCGCGCTGGTGACGGGCGCATCCCGCGGCATCGGCGCGGCGGTTGCGCTGACGCTCGCGGAATCGGGGGCCGCGGTCGCGGTCAATTACCGCGAGCGCGCGGATGATGCCGATGCCGTCGTCGCCAGGATCAAGGCCAAAGGCGGCCGGGCCATCGCGGTCGCGGCCGACGTTTCGCAGGCCGCGTCCGTTGCCAAAATGGTCGAACAGGTCACTGCCGCGCTCGGCCCGATCGATATCCTCGTCAACAATGCCGGCATCGCGATCGTGCGCGGCGTCGACGACCTCACCGAGGACGATTTCGACCGCACCATCGCGGTGAACCTGAAATCGGCGTTCCTGTGCACGCAGGCGGTGCTGCCGGCGATGCGGGCGCGCCAATGGGGCCGGATCGTCAACATCTCGTCGGGTGCGGCGCGCGGCGCCGGCGCCATCGGCGTGCACTACAACGCCTCCAAGGCCGGCATGGAAGGACTGACGCGCGGCTACGCGGCGCGGCTGGTCAAGGAAGGCATCACGGTCAACGCGGTGGCGCCGTCGCTGATCGAGACGGACATGATGGGCGGCCGGACCGATCTGGCGCGCAACATCCCGCTCGGCCGCATGGGACAGGCCGACGAAGTCGCGCAGGCGGTCGCGATGGTGCTCGGCAACAGCTACATGACCGGACAGACCATCGTCCTCAACGGCGGCATGGCCTTCATTTGACGCGCGCCGCGCTGCTCTCCGGCTCCAGCGAATGGTGCGGGGCGTTCTGCGCGCCGTGGTCTCGACTCGGCCCGTCGGAGCAGGCAAGAAGCGGTTCCCTTTGATCGACAGGACCACTCATTGATGGAAGCCATTTTTCGCGTTGACGGCAGCAACGTCGTCACCAGCCCGTTTGCCGCGGGGCCATGGGACCCGAGCATGCAGCACGGCTCGCCGCCGGCGGCGCTCGTGGTGTGGGCGGCGGAGCGGATTCCGACTGCAGTCCCAATGCGGGTTGCCCGCGTGACCGTCGACCTGATGCGCCCGGTCCCGGTGGCGCCGTTGACGATCGAGAGCGAGGTGTTGCGCGAGGGGCGCAAGATCCAGCTCTGCGCCGTCAGGCTATTGGCCGGCGGCGTCGTCGTGGTCGGCGCGACCGTGCTGAAGATCAAGGTGCAGACTCAACGAGTTGCCGCCCGAGGCGGCGATCCTCCCGGTCGAACTTCCGGGGCCGGATCAATCGCGGGTCGAGCCCGTGGATTTTTCGTCCAGCCCGTTCGTGACCGGAATGTCGCTCCGCGCCGCCCGCGGCCGTTTCGGCTCGCCCGGTCCCGGCGCGATCTGGTATCGCGTCGACCGGCCGATCGTGGAGGGCTCGCCGGTCACGCAGGCGATGCGGGCAATGGCGGCGGCGGATTTCTGCAACGGCACCGCGTCGGTGCTGGATTTTCGCGAATGGACCTTTCTCAACGCCGATCTCACCGTGAATTTTTCGCGCGAGCCGGCCGGCGACTGGATCCTGCTCGATGCCGAAGTCCTGGATCGGTCCGGACGGCGCGGGGCTCGCCATGGCACGGCTCGCCGATGAGCGCGGCTATTTCGGCCGCGCCATCCAGAGCTCTGGTGATCGAGAAACGCTGAGCCGCTTGCCGGTTATTCCAGGTCGACCGGCTGGAAACGGCCGCTCTCGTCGAGCGCCGTGCCCCAGATCTTTTTCGAGGCGGTGTGTTCGGAGCGGCCGAAATTGAGCGGCACGCCGAGGCCCAGATCGAGATTGCGGGTCGCTTCCAGCGTATCGACCAGCTTTTCGGTATCGAACTGCGGGCCGGCGCGCTTGATCGCGTCGATCAGGATATTGGCTGCAACAAAACCTTCCAGCGACGCGTAGTCGGGCGCTTCGCCGGCAAAATATTTCGCGAGCGCATTCTTGTATTCGAGCACCGCGCTCGAATATCCCGACACCGCCGGCACGACCTGGGTCACAAGGACCCCTGCCGTGTAGCGCGGGCCCAACAGCTTCAGTTCCTCGGCGAGCGACGAGCCGCCGACGCCCGAGATGCTGGTGAAGATCATCTCGGGATAGAGGGCGCGCGTCTTCTCGATGAATTTGGCGGCGGCCCGATAGGAGGCGGACATGATGATCGCCCGGACCGGCACCTTTTGCACCCGCAACGTGTTGACGGCCTCGTCGACCTCGATGGTGTTGCGCGGGTAGTTGAGCCGCAGGATGGCGCTGTCGTTGAGGCCCATCGCGCGATAGGCTTTGGCAACGCCCGCGTACCCCGCATCCCCCAGATCGTCCGTCTGGGCGAATACGGCGATCTGTCTGATCGGAATACGGCGTATCTTCACCAGATAACGCACCGCCGCGTCGGCTTCCTCGGCATAGCTCGGACGGTAGTTGAAGACATAGCGATCGGGAGGATCGCGGCGCACGACATTGCCGCCGGTATAAGCCCCGAAGAACAGCATCCGCCGCTCGAGCGCGAATGGCACCGCAACCGCTGCGGTCGCCGTGCCGATGCTGCCGATGATGCCGAAGATCTGCTCCTTCTCGTAGAGCTGCCGCACCGCCTGGAGCGTACGCGCCGGCTCGTTGCCGTCATCGGCCGCGATGATTCGCAGCTTGCGTCCTGCGATGCCGCCGGCATCGTTGACCTGGTTGAAGGCAGTTTCGATGCCGAGCTTCATCTGGCGGCCGCGTTCTCTCACCGGGCCGGTGAATGCCGCGGTGATGCCGAACCGGATTTCGGTGTCGGATACGCCGCGGACCGCGCTGACCGGATTTCCGAAACTGATCGCGGGCGCCGGCGCCGCGGCGAAAGCCGGTGCGACGGGGGCGAGGGTGGGGGCGGCGGCCGCCGGAGCGGACGCAGATGGAGCCAGTGACTGCTCCAGATCCGCCAGCCGGCGGTCCGCCAGCCTGCAATCCGTCCTTCCCGACGCCACCGCGCCGCGACCGTCTGCGACGCTGCGATCGAACAGTTGCGCGAGGTCGGAGCGCTGGGCTTCGTTGGAGGCGGCATCCCGGATCACCGCCGCAAACTTCTCGATCACCGACTGGATTCGAGGCCGCGTGATGTCAGGGCAGGCCAGCGCCGAACCGATCACCGGCCCGACGCGGCCTGCAAGGTCGCGTACCAGATCGATCTTGTCGCCGGGGGCCGCTTCCGCGGCTGTGATGAAAAAGGAACTAAGTAAAAACGAAGTCCAACGCAGGTTCACTAAAATACGCACTACACAACTCTTGGGTTAAAGATTCGTGTCAAGAATTTCGGGTTAAAGAATTTTTGGGCTGAAGTTTCCTGGAATACCGGCGCGCCGCGTCGAGGGCGCAATAATTGCCCTGACGACGCGGCAGCACTGGTAGCGTTTTGATCATTCGAGTTCGAGCGGCTGATAACGTCCGCTCTCATCGAGCGCCGTGCCCCACACCTTGTTCGAGGCCTGATGCTCGGAGCGGCCGAAGCTGAGCTGGGTCCCGAGACCGAGGTCGAGATTGCGCATCGTCTCCAGCGTGTCGATCAGCCTCTCGGTGTCGACTTGCGGGCCGGCCCGCTTGATGCCCGCGATCATGACGTTGGCGGCGACATAGCCCTCGAACGAAACGTAGTCGGCCGCTTCGCCCGGGAAATATTTGGCGAGCGCGTTCTTGTATTCGAGCACGGCGGATGAATAGCCCGACACCGCCGGGCACCACCTGCGTCACGATCACGCCGTTGGTGTAGCGCGGTCCCAACAGCTTCAGTTCTTCGGCAAGCGCGGTGGAGCCGACGAACGAAACGTTGGAGTAGATCAGCCCGGGATAAGCGTCGCGCGTCTTCTCGATGAACCTTGCCGCGGCCCGGTAGGTCGCGACCATGACGATCGCCTTGATCGGCGGCTTCGCGAGCTTCAAGTTATTGATTGCGTCGTCCACGTCGACGGTGTTTCGCGCATAGTTGAGCCGAAGGATCGCGCTGTCGTTCACGCCCATGGAGCGGAACGCCTTCGCGACCCCTGCAAATCCGGAATCGCCGTACGAATCCTGCTGCGCAAAGACCGCGATCTGGCGCGGCTGCAGCCGGCGTATCTTGACGAGGTAACGAACGACCGCGTCGGTTTCCTGAACATAGCTGGCGCGATAGTTGAAGACGTAGCGGTCCGGCGGATCGTTGCGCAGGATGTTGGATCCGGTGAAGGCCCCGAAGAACAGCATCCTGCGTTCGAGCGCATAGGGGATCGCCACCGCCGCGGTCGGGGTGCCGACATTGCCGATGATGCCGAACACCTGATCCTTTTCATAGAGCTGCTTCATGGCCTCGAGCGGTGCGCCCAGGCTCGTAGCCGTCGTCGGCGGCGAACAATTTCAGCATCCGGCCGTCGACGCCGCCGGATTCGTTGATCCGGTTGAAGGCGGTTTCAATTCCGAGCTTCATCTGGCGTCCCAGCTCGCGGGCCGAGCCGGAGAACGGGGCGGCGATGCCGAAGCGGATTTCCTTTTCGCCGATGCCGCGCGGCAGCGGCCCGGTCGGGACCGGGGCGGTCGGCGCGGTTGCCGCATTGGCTGCGGTCGCAGCGGCGGCAGGCGACGGGCCGATCACACTGGAGAGGCTCGGTCCGGAGATCGAGCGTTCGAGATCGGCAAGCTGACGGTCGGCCCGGATGCAATCCATCCTGCCCGAGGTCACGGCGGCGCGTCCTTCGGCCACGGTGCGATCGAAGGTCTGGGTGAGGTCGGAACGTTCCGCCTCGTTCGACGAGGCTTCCCGGATCACCTGTGAAAATTTGTCGACAATGGATCTGGATGCGCGGACGCCCAATGTCGCGGCAGGCCTGTGCCGAGCCGATTACGGGGCCGACGCGGCTGGCAAGGTCGCGCACGATCGTGATGTCGCCGGCGGCTTGTGCGCTGCCTGCGATACCGAACAGCACGGCCCCAACCAGCAAGATGTTGCGGTACGAGGTCATGGCAAACTCCTTGAGAACAAGATCACCGTAAGTCGGTTCTCAGGCATTGTCAGCCCTCCGACTGGATTATGGGGTAGCGCGTTGTGGCGTGGCCGGATCCGGCTTCTCGCGCCACTGCATGAACTGCTTGAGCAGTTGGTTGTCCTGTTCGGACGCCGCCGGAGCGCTCGCCGGCGACGCGGCGAGAAGGGCCTGGAACTCGTTGATTGCAGGCTTTTGCACGCCTCGCCGGATGAAGACAGTGCGTTCTTGATCGACTGTGCGAAGTTGGCGAAAGTCGACGACTGTTGTTCACCTTCACCCTGGCGCGATCCGGGCACGGCGACGACGAAGAACAGCGCCACGAGTGCTGCGACGCCGATGGCGGCGGCGAAGCGCGCTGCGACGGTCCACAATGCCTTCTTCGACTCCCGGTCGGGGTCGTGCATGACCTCGGGATCGAGAGGGTGGCGCAGCGCATCGGATACCGCGCTCTCGAGCTGGGAGTCGAATGACACCGCGGAAAACGGCTTCTCCAGGCTTGTTCCGCGCGGAGCCGACCGCTCACGCAGCGAGCGCGGCGCGTAGTACAGGGGATCGCGGGGATTGAGATGGTCCTGCTCACTCACACTACTCATACGCTCACTCCTCATGACGCTTGGCGACTGGAACTTGGCGAACTGGAACTTGGGGATTGGCACTTGGTGGATGATCCGGCGGATTGGTTGGCTGCGAAACGGCTGCGGACGTGTTGGACAGCAGTTCGAGCTCACGGAGCAGGCGCGCGGAGGAATCCACGTCGGCTCCCCAGGCGCCGCTAAGTTCGGCTGGAGGATTTGAATCAAAGTGTAGGGCGTCGTCCTTGCGTTCGACGCCACCTGTCTGCGAGATCATGTCTCGCGACCACACCTTCCCCACGGCTTCCAATGCCTTAGTCCCCTGCCGGCAAATGTCCGTCTGCCCGACGGAATGCGGCTGCCAGACCCCGGGAGGGGAGGCCGTCAGCACACATAAGTTTGTTGGAACCGCGCGAGGACTAATTTAGGTCGGAAACGTGACAAAAGTAAGTTGAGGTTCTGTTAACCACAACTCACGAGACCCTTGTCTGCAAAGGCTTTGACGCGCATCGCCGCAGTCGGCAGCAAGAATCGGCCACAAATACGCCGAATTCGCAGCCAGTTACGCGCATTTCTGCGCGTTTCGCGCGTCGTCGCATTAATTACTCGTTAACCAAGTTCGCTGATTGTTAACCATTCAATAAGAAAGGCGAGTCGATCATCATGAACGTCCGAGCGGATCCCACGCGTCAATTGGTCCGGCTGCGCGGCCGTTCCTATGTCGCGTTCGTATTCAGCCCCGTCGTTCCGATCGTGGAATGGCTCGCCGAGATCGACGCCACGCTGGCGCGCTCGCCGGGCTATTTCGTCGGCAAGCCGATCGTGCTCGATCTCGCCGCCGTCGACCTCTCCAGCTCCGCCATCGCTCATCTCGTCGGCAGCCTCAACGAGCGCAGCATTCGCGTTCTCGGCATCGAGGGCGTGGAGGAAGAGCGCCTTGCGGCGAACATGCCGCCCTTGCTGACCGGTGGCCGCGCCTGCGTGATCACGCGCAACGAGCCGGTGCAGAAGCCCGAGCCCGAAGCCAAGCCGAAGCCGACGTCGCTGCTGCTCGATAGCCCGGTGCGTTCGGGTCAGTCGATCGTCTTCATGGAAGGCGATGTCACCGTGCTCGGCTCGGTCGGCTCCGGCGCGGAGATCGTCGCCGGCGGATCGATCCACATCTACGGCACGCTGCGCGGCCGCGCGATGGCGGGCGTCAACGGCAATTCCAATGCGCGGATCTACTGCCAGAGGATCGAGGCGGAGCTGCTCGCCATCGACGGCTACTACCAGACTGCAGAAGAAATCGACGTCGCGCTCCGCAACCGTCCGGCGCAAGCCTGGCTGGAGGGCGACACCATGAAAATTACCCCGCTGAATTAACCGGCTAAGGAGATCACGTATGGCCAAGGTCCTGGTCGTTACCTCAGGCAAGGGAGGCGTTGGAAAGACCACCACTACCGCCGCGCTCGGCGCGGCGCTTGCCCAGAGCGGGCAAAACGTCGTGGTGGTCGATTTCGACGTCGGCCTGCGCAACCTCGACCTCGTGATGGGCGCCGAACGCCGCGTGGTGTTCGACCTCATCAACGTGGTGCAGGGCGTCGCCAAGCTGCCGCAGGCCTTGATCCGCGACAAGCGGCTGGAAAATCTCTGGCTGCTGCCGGCCTCGCAGACGCGGGACAAGGATGCGCTGACCGACGAGGGCGTCGGCCGCGTCATCGACGAACTCAGGAGCCGGTTCGACTGGATCCTGTGCGACAGCCCGGCCGGCATCGAACGCGGCGCCACGCTCGCCATGCGCTATGCCGACGAAGCCGTCATCGTCACCAATCCCGAAGTTTCCTCGGTGCGCGATTCCGACCGCATCATCGGCATGCTCGATTCCAAGACGGTGAGGGCGGAGCGCGGCGAGCGGGTCGAAAAGCACATGCTGATCACCCGCTACGATCCGGCGCGCGCCGCGCGCGGCGAGATGCTCAATATCGACGACATCCTCGAAATCCTCGCCACACCCTTGCTCGGCATCATTCCCGAGAGCCAGGATGTCCTGAAGGCGTCCAACGTCGGCACGCCGGTGACGCTCAACAATGCCGAGAGCGCGCCGGCCCGCGCCTATATCGACGCCTCGCGCCGCCTGATGGGCGAAGAGGTCGCCATGGTCGTGCCGACCGAGCGCAAGGGCTTCATGGATCGGCTGCTCGGACGGAGGGCTGCATGAGCATGAGGCTGCTGCGGCTGTTCGGCAGCCGCGAAGCGACTGCCCCCGTTGCGCGGGAGCGGCTGCAGATTCTGCTGGCGCACGAGCGCGGGCTGCTCGGCCAGTCCGACCTGCTCGTCACGCTGCGGGAGGAAATCCTCGCGGTGGTGTCGAAACACATACAGCTCGATCCCGACAAGGTGATGGTCAAGCTGGACCGCGGCAAGACGGTGTCGACGCTCGAGGTCGACATCGAGGTGCCCAATAATTTCGACAAGAAGGCTGCCGGGAGAGGCGCATGGCCGGCTGACGCGGCGCATCGATAGACAATCGATTTGCTGCGGGTAGGATGCGACGACAATCTCATCCGCCACTCGGCTCTATGGCGAACGCGACGGCCGGCCCGAAACCGTCAGTCTTCGCGCCGGCACGCTCGATGACACATCATGGCTGATTCCGGTCGCGCATTTCTTTATGCGCAGCGCGCAGCCGTGGGTACAGCCCGCACCCGGCGCGCAGTGTTTCGAGACCCAGCCAAACGGCTGGGGATGCCTGCTGCCCGAATGGCGTGCCCACTGGACCGATCCGGCCGATTGAAGGCCGCGCCGCTTCGCTACCCCACCATCCGGTCGCGGCCGGTCCAGCCGGGCTTCAGCACCCCTGCCATCCGCCCGAGAATAAGTTCCGTTGTGATGGAACTGCCTGAACCCGTTGGGAATTGATCTCGGTTTGGGAGGCTACATTTTGGTCGAGTTCGATTGTGGGTAAGGCAAAGAGCGGCATCTGGGGCTTGGATGATATCCTGGCTGGCGGGTTCACCCGGGAGCACATGTTTCTGATCGAGGGGGCGCCCGGGACCGGGAAGACCACGATTGCGCTCCAGTTCCTGATGGAGGGAGCGCGGGCCGGCGAGAAATGTCTCTACATCACGCTGTCCGAAACCGAGCGCGAGTTGCGGCTCGGCGCGGCTTCCCACGGCTGGAAGCTCGACGAGCGGATCGAAGTGTATGAGTTGTTGCCGCCGGAGAGCCTGCTCAATTCCGAGCAGCAGCAGAGCCTGCTCTATTCCTCCGACCTCGAACTGGGCGAGACCACCAAGCAGATCTTCGCCGCCGTCGATCGCGCGCAGCCGGACCGGGTGATACTGGACAGCCTTTCCGAAATCAGGCTGCTGGCGCAGAGTTCGCTGCGTTACCGTCGCCAGATTCTGGCGATCAAGCATTATTTCGCAAATTTCGGCGCAACCGTGCTGCTGCTGGACGACATGTCGTCTGACCTCGGCGACAAAACCATCCACAGCGTGGCGCACGGCGTGCTGCGGCTCGAGGAACTGGCGCCGGCCTATGGCGCAGAGCGGCGTCGCGCGCGTGTCGTCAAATATCGTGGCGTCAAATTTCGCGGCGGCTACCATGACGTCACCATCACCACCGGCGGGCTTAACGTGTTTCCGCGGCTCGTGGCGTTGGAACACCGGTCGAGCTATGCCAGACGTGCGTTGTCGAGCGGTATCTCTGAACTGGACCAACTGCTGGGTGGCGGCGTCGAGTCCGGTTCGAGCACGCTGATCCTTGGGCCGGCGGGCACGGGCAAATCTCTGCTCGCCATCATCTTTCTCATCGCCGCGATGGCGCGGGGGGAGAAGGCGGCCTTCTTTGTTTTCGATGAAGAGTTGGGCCTCCTGTTCGAGCGCATGAAAGGTCTTGGTATCGATCTCGAAGCGGCGCAGCGCAGCGGCAATCTTTTTATCGAGCAGGTCGATGCCGCCGAGCTCTCGCCCGGCGAATTCGCCCATCGTGTCCGCAAGCGGGTTGACGAGAACAGCGTCAAAACCGTGCTGATCGACAGCCTCAACGGCTATCAGGCGGCGATGCCCGAGGAGAATTCGTTGATCCTGCACGTGCACGAGTTGCTGCAATATCTCAACCGCCAGGGGGCGGCGACTTTCATGACGGTCGCGCAGCATGGATTGGTCGGCGACATGAAGGCGCCGGTCGACGTGACATATCTTGCGGATACCGTGATTCTGCTGCGCTACTTCGAGGCGATCGGCAGCGTGCGCCGCGCGTTGTCGATCATCAAGAAACGTACCGGTGCGCACGAATCGACGATACGCGAATATCGCATCGACAATCGCGGCCTCACCCTCGGCGAGCCGCTCGATGGATTTCAGGGGGTGTTGCGAGGCGTTCCGATCTACGTTGGCGAAGATAGGCCACTGCTGGAGGATGAACTGCCGTGAAGGCCGGTCCGTCATCCGAGCGGGCCGTCATCCTCGCGCCAAAGGGCCGCGACGCTGCGGTCGCCGCCGCCTTGATCCGCGAGGCAGGCTACCACGCGCAAGCCTGTGGCGATCTGCCGGCGCTGCTGAGCGAAATCGAGGAAGGCGCCGGTCTCGCCGTGATCGCCGACGAGGCGATCAAGACCGCGGATCTGCGCAGCCTCGTAAACTGGCTCAACGATCAACCGCCATGGTCGGATTTTCCGATCGTATTGCTGACGCATCAGGGCGGCGGTCCAGAGCGTAATCCCGACGCGGCGCGGATCGGACAGGCGCTGGGTAACGTGACGTTTATCGAGCGGCCGTTTCATCCAACCACGCTCGTCAGCATCGTCGGTTCCGCGGTGCGCGGAAGGCGCAGGCAATACCAGGCGCGCGCGATCCTTGCCGATCTGACCGAAAGCGGGAACCTGCTGCAAACCGCGCTCAAGGCGGGGCAACTCGGCGCGTGGGAGCTGCATCTGCCCGACTTGCGCTTTGAAGCCTCGGCAACCTGCAAGTCCGCGTTTGGACGCGATGTGGAGGGACCGTTCACGTATCAGGAGCTGGAGCGCGCGGTCCATCCCGACGATCGCGCGCGCCGCGCTGAAAGCGTCACGCGCACGCTCGAGCAAGGGCACGACTATAACATCGAGTTCCGCAATATCTGGCCCGACGGTTCGCTGCACTGGGCCGACGTGCGCGGCCGGCCGGTATATCGCCCCGACGGGAGCATCAAATCGCTTGTCGGCGTTTGCTCCGACATCACGGCGCGCAAGACGGCCGAAATCGAGCGCGAGACGCTGGTTGCACAATTGGCGGCCGAACGCACGGCGCTGGCGGAACTGACCGCAACCCTCGAGCAGCGCGTCGAGGAACGTTCCGCCGATCTGATGAAGGCGGTGGCGGCGCGGGAGAAAGCCCAGGAGCAGCTGCGCCAGGCCCAGAAGATGGAAACCATCGGCCAGTTGACCGGCGGCGTCGCGCACGATTTCAACAATCTGCTGATGGCCGTGATGGGCAATCTCGATCTGCTGCGCAAGCGCATGCCGAACGATCCGCGCTTGCATCGGCTGGTCGAGGGCGCGATCCAGGGCGCCGAGCGCGGCGCCTCGCTGACCCAGCGTTTGCTCGCATTCGCCCGCCAGCAGGATTTGCGTGCGGTATCGGTCGACTTGCGCGCCCTGATCGAGGGAATGGTCGACCTGCTAGAACGCTCGCTCGGGCCGCGTGTGGAACTGCGGCTCGATATTCCCCGCGGCCTGCCACCGGCGCGGATCGATGCCAATCAGCTCGAGCTTGCGATCCTCAATCTCGCGATCAACGCCCGTGACGCGATGCCCGATGGCGGCAGGATCTATATCGGAGTGGCGGAGTATCAGGCGAAGGGCGATGCGGCGTTAATTCCCGGCCGGTATCTCAAGCTGTCGGTTGCCGATACCGGGACCGGCATGTCACCGGACACACTGAAGCGCGCGATCGAACCGTTCTTTTCGACAAAGCAGGTCGGGAAGGGTACCGGACTGGGATTGTCCATGGTGCACGGGCTTGCGGTTCAGCTGGGCGGCACGCTGCAACTGACGAGCACTGTCGGGAAAGGAGCCTGTGCGACACTGGTGCTGCCGGTCGCGACCGTCGCACCGGAAGCGGAAAGTCCGGCGCCGCCAACGGAAAAGCTCAAGCGCAAAGCCGTCATCCTGTTTGTCGACGACGATCCGCTGATCGCGATGTCGACCACGGAAATGCTGGAAGATCTCGGACACCGGGTGATCGGCGCCAATTCAGGCCAGCATGCGCTGGATATTCTGAAGAGCGAACAGCCGCTCGACCTGATGGTGACCGATCACATGATGCCTGGAATGACCGGACTGGAACTGGCCGCTGCATCGCGCGAGGTGCGTCCGTCGCTGCCGGTCCTGCTGGCGACCGGCTATGCCGAATTGCCGGAAGGGACGCAGCTCAACCTGCCGCGTCTGGCAAAGCCCTATCATCAGGACCAGTTGCGCGATCAGCTCGACCAATTGCTGGCGTGACGCGCCGGCTAACCCACCATCCGGTCGCGGCCGGTCCAGAAGCCGGCCTTCAGCACCTTCTTGTCGACCTTGCCGACGCCGGTCATCGGCAACTCGGTGACGAACTTGATGTGTTTTGGCGCGTGCGCCGAACCCTTCTTCGCCTTCACCAGGTTGATCAGCTCATCCGCATCCGGCCGCGCGCCTTCGCGGGCGACGACCACGGCGGTGACGGCCTCGCCCCATTTGTCGTCGGGCACGCCGACCACGGCGACCATCGCGACGTCGGCGTGCTGCGACAGCACATCTTCGACTTCGCGCGGAAAGATGTTGAAGCCGCCGGAGACGATCATGTCCTTCTTGCGGTCGAGGATGAACATGTAGCCGCGTTCGTCCTTGCGCGCGATGTCGCCGGTGTGCAGCCAGCCGCTCTTCAGCGTTTCGGCGGTGATGTCCGGCCGCTTCCAGTATTCGGCCATCACATGGCCGGCGCGAACGCAGATTTCGCCGGCCTCGCCGGTGGCGACTTCCTGGTCGTCATTGTCGAGAATTTTGACCTGACAGGCGGCGATCGGGAAGCCGCAAGATAAAAACAGCTCCGGCGTTTTGGGGTCGTGGTCTTTCTTGCGCAGCACCGACACCGGATAGCATTCGGTCTGGCCGTAAAGCTGCGAGAACACCGGCCCGATCCGCTCGATGCCTTCGACCAGCCGGCTCGGCGACATCGCGGACGCGCCATACAACAGCAGTTCGAGCGAGGAGAGATCGGTTTTGTCGAGCGAGGGGTGATCCAGCATCACGTAGATCATGGTCGGCACGAACAGCGTGAAATTGATGCGCTCGCGCTCGATGGTCTTGAACACCGCCTCGGGATCAAAACCCTTCAGCATGTGCACGGTGCCGCCGCGCATCAGTGTCGGCAGCACTTTGGTCCCCGCGACATGGCTGATCGGCGCCACCGTCAGATAGCGTCGGATTAGCCGGAATTTCGAAATCGGCCAGGATCGCATTGGCGAATCCGCTTTGCTGGCGGTGATGGCGCAACGCGCCCTTGGATTTGCCGGTGGTGCCCCCGGTGTAGTTCAGCGTGGCGATATCGTCCGGACCGGCGAAATTGCGCGCGGTGGCGCTGCCTGCAGCCTCGATCGCCTGCAGCAGATCGGCGCCGTAATCGGCCGGGCCGAGCGTGAAGACGGTTTTCAGACCCGATGCCCTGGCGGCGAGTTCGCCGCCGCGATCGCGGAACGTGACGCCGTCGACCACCAGCATCTGCGCTTCGGAATCTTCCAGCTGAAACAGCTGGTCGTCGAGCGAACCCAGCGGATGCAGCCAGGTGATCGCCAGCCGCGCCAATTGCGCGGCGACGCCTGCGCACCAGGTGTCGGCGCGGTTGGCAGTGAGAAACGCGACGCGAGTGCCGGGTTGAAAGCCGAGCCGCGTGAACACGGCCTGCATGCGCCCGATCATGTCGGTCGTGCCCTGGTAGGTGATCGATCCGCCCGGCCAGCTGAACGCCGTGCGCTCCGGGTAGCGCGCCAGCGCCCGCAAGGTCTGTTCGCATGATGCCGGAAACGCGTAGAGCGGATTGCTCATCTTCTTTTCTCCCCGCAAGTTTTGTAATTGGCCTTCGCCCGTGCCAATGTGAGTCAACGCTAGCATAACGAGGAAGCGGCTCAAGTCGCCATGACGCAACCTACCGATCTTCTTTCGCGCTTCAACGAACGCCTGAGCCTGCCGTTGATCGCGGCGCCGATGTTTCTCGTGTCGGGTGTCGAACTCGTGGTAGCTGCATGCCGCAACGGGGTGATCGGCTCGTTCCCGACGGTGAATTGCCGTAGTCCCGAGCAACTCGACCAGTGGCTGGGCGAGATCGAGGGCCGATTGCAGCAGCATTCCGAGGCAAGCGGCAAATGCGCCGCGCCGGTCTGCGCCAACCTGATCGTGCATCGCTCCAATGCGCGGCTGGCGCAGGATCTGCAGGTACTGCTGCGGCACCGGCCCGAAATGGTGATCACCTCGGTCGGATCTCCGGCGCCGGTGATCGGGCCGCTGCATGATGCCGGTGCGCTGGTGTTTGCCGACGTCGCCTCGATCCGCCATGCCGAGCGCGCCGTTGCCGCGGGCGCCGACGGACTTGTGCTGTTGACGGCCGGCGCGGGCGGCCAGACCGGCTGGCTCAATCCCTTCGTGTTCGTGCGCGCCGTGCGGGCGTTTTTCGACGGGCCGCTGGTGCTGGCGGGCGGCATCGCCGACGGCCACGCGTTGCGCGCCGCGCAGGCGCTCGGCTGCGATCTCGCCTATATGGGCACGAAATTCATCGCTACGCGCGAGAGCATGGCGGATCCCAGGTACAAGGCGTTGCTGGTCACCAGCACGCGCCGACGACATCCTGCTGACCACGGCATTTACGGGCCTGCAGACCAACATGCTGCGGCCGTCGATCGAGGCCGCCGGACTTGATCCGGATAATCTGCCGCTGCGCGGCGCGATCGATATCGGCAAGGACATCGACATCGGCGCCCGCGAGAGCCGTCCCAAACGCTGGAAGGATATCTGGAGCGCTGGGCACTCCGTTTCGGGTGTGACGGAGGTGTTGTCGGTCGATGAGATGGTCGCGCGCACGCTTGCGGAATATCGGGAAGCATCGACGCGAATAAAGCTGGCTTACTCGTAGCCCGGATGGAGCGAAGCGCAATCCGGGGCAGGTGCATCGATACGACCGCTCCCGGATTTCGCTTCGCTCCATCCGGGCTACGTTCATGTTCTAGCGAACGATGCGCCCCAATATGCGCGCTGCGTGGTCGATCTCCTTGTCGTTCCATGCCGCGAAGCCGAGAAACAGGCCCCGCTCTGCGGTCCTGTGATACAGCATTCTCGTCAGCGCCCGGCTGACGACGCCCGCCTCGAGCAGCCGCGCCGCCAGTTGCTGGTCGTCGGTGTGGGGGCGGCACCTTGCCAGCAACTGCATGCCTCCATCAGGCGTCTCGACCGCGAGGCAGTTGCCGGCCTCGCGCGCAAGGGCCTGCACCATACGATCGCGCCGTGTCTTGTAGAGACGCGTCATCTTCCTGATGTGACCGAGATAGGTGCCCGCCGCGATGAATTCGGCCAGCGCATCCTGAATCGTGATCGACGTCAGTATGCCCATATGCCGTTGCGCGAGTTCAAAGACGTCGATCAGCGCTTCCGGCACGACGATATAGCCGACGCGAATGTCCGAATAAGTCGCCTTCGAAAAAGTCCCGAGATAGAACACACGCGGTGACGGCGCGAGTCCGTGCAGGGCAGCCACCGGCCGCGCCTCGTAATGGAATTCGCCATCATAATCGTCTTCGATGATGCAGGCGCCCGCGGCTTCGGCAAACCGCAGCAGTTCGAGGCGGCGGCCGATCGGCATCAGCCGCCCGGTCGGGTACTGGTGCGACGGCGTGACGAAGATCAGCCGGGGCGTTTCCTTGTGCGAGGAAATGGCCATGCCGTGCTGGTCGAGCGGGATGGCGGAGACGACGGCGCCGGCGGCCCGGAAGGCGACGTCGGCGCCGCCGTAGCCCGGGCTTTCGACCCAGGCGCGGTCGCCGCGGTTCGAGCAACGCATTGGCGATCAGCGTCAGGCCGGCCTGCGCCGTGGGCACGAACAGGATCTGACTGGCTGCAGCCTTGACCCCGCGATGAACCGCGAGATGCCCGAGCAAGGCTTCCTGCAGCGGTGGATGGTTGATGGGACGATCGCGGCGTAACGGGATGTTCCGCGCCGCGCGCCGCAGGCAGCGGCTCCACTCATCGTGCGGAAACTCGCGCTCATCCGCCAGTCCCGGCTGAAACGGCCGAGGCCGCTCCTTGTGTATCGGCGGCCAGACCGACCGCGGCAGGCTGCTCGCCCAGGCGGACAGGCTTATCTTGGCGCTTCCGCTGCGGCTGCTTCGCGACGACAGCTTGCGCCGATCGAGCGACAGGCCCTCGGCCACGACGGGACGGCGGCCGGCGGAAAGGGTGACGTAGCCTTCCGCCGCCAACTGCTCGATCGCAAACGAGGCGGTGTTGCGCGACAATCCCAGCGATTGCGCAAGCAGACGGCTCGACGGCAGGCGCTGGCCGGGTGCGAGACGCCCCTCCGTGATGAGGCGCCGCAACTGGTCGGTAAGCTGCCGCGTCAGCGTTTCGCCGCCGTCGCGCGACAGATGCAGCATGCCGGGAAGCAGGTCGTCCATAACTGGACTCTATGAATTCATAAGAACTGGTTCTTTCTTTAGGGCCAGTTGAACGGCTAGGCAAATGCGGATCGCTCAGACGGAATGAACGTGTTCGGCATGGCCAGTGGACTTTCAACTCGCAGCGCGGCGGTGCTGCTCGCAGGCGTCGTGCTCGCGTGGGGTACCAACTGGCCGGTCACCAAGCTGATCGTGCAGGAGGTGCCGCCGCTATGGGCCACCGCCATCCGCTGCATGATCGCAGCCGCTACGCTCGCGCCGATGCTCTGGATGCAAGGGGCTTTCATCGTGCCGCGCCGGGGCGACCTGCCGGTCGTGTTCTGCACGTCGATTCTGCATCTGACGGTATTTTCCGCGCTGATCGCGGCCGGCCTGCAATTCGTGCCGGCGGGCAGGGCGATCGTGCTCGGCTATACGACGCCGCTATGGGTCGCGATCGGCGCTGCGATGTTCCTGTCGGAAGACATCACGCGGCGGCGCGCGCTCGGGATTGTTTTCGGCCTCGCGGGCCTCGCGGTGATCTTCAATCCGCAGACGCTGGACTGGCGCGACGGCAACGCGCTGTTCGGCAGCGCGCTGATCCTGGTGGCGGCGTTCTGCTGGGCCGGCAACATCGTTTATGTCCGGGCGCACCATTGGATCTCGACGCCGTTTCAACTCGTGTTCTGGCAGGTGCTGCTGGCGGCCGTACTGCTCTCGGCCACCGCGTTGATCGTGGAAGGACCGCCCCACATCGTGTGGAACGCGCGTCTTTTTGCGCTGCTGCTCTTCAGCGGCACCGTCTGCACGGCGTTCGCCAACTGGGCGATGACGATGGTCAATCGCAGCCTGCCCGCCGTCACGACCTCGCTGTGCCTGCTTGCGACGCCCTTGCTCGGAATCTTCTGCGCCACGTTGATCCTGAACGAGCCGCTCGAACCATCGCTGTTTCTGGCGATGACGTTGATCATCGGCGGCATCGCGCTCGGGACGGTCGCGGGCGGATCCGCTTGCGCGCGAAAACACGACCTAATTCGCCACGAAATACCAGTCCTTGTCGTAGCGGACGAGCTGGCTCGGCGGCTTGTCCTCGAACTCGAAGAATTTCTTGGGATCGCCGTCAGGCGGCACGCGCAGGAAGCCGGTGAAATAGTGCTTCAGGCCGCGCGAGGTCAAAAACAGCACATAGGTGCCTTCGTCGGTTTCATCGACGACGATGTCGTTACCGCCGGCGGAAACGTTGGGCGCGCGGTCGCCGAGCGCGATCAGGCTCTTGTTGGTGGAGACGTTGGGCTTCAGTTCGCCGGCTTCGATCTGCGCCACGATCCGTTCGCGGTCGTCGCGGTGCCAGTCGAAATTCTGCTGCAGGGCGATCCTGTGCAGCGGCGCATAGATGAGAATGGCGAGCGTCAGCGCGTAAATCAGGAATGGAACAGCAAACTTCGCGCCGCCGTTCCGGATACGCAGCAACAGCGTCGCGGACCACAAGGCGCAGCCGCAGAACACGAGCGCCATCAGCGGCACGACCGCGAGCAGGACGAAGCCGGAAGGCCAGTCCGCCATCGCCAGTTCGAAGGTCGCGACCGCCAGCGTGAAGGCTGAAATCGCGATGGCCGCCACAAGCGCGGCGCGGACCGACGGCCCGGGCGCGCCCGTTGTCGTCTGAGGTATCGCTTCAGCCATGCCGGGCTGTTCCGCTCCGCTGTCGCTCAGGTTCCGGCCCCGTGCCAATACGAGGATTAACGCGCCGTTAACCATATCGGCCCCAACAATAGCCCCAGAGGATGGTCGGCCGCCACGGGGCGGCAAATCGAGGGGGCACGAATGGATCTGGACCGGTATTTTGGCAAGACCTCAGCGACCCTCGAGGAGATCCGGCGGCGGGTGATGTTTGCGCTCGATCGGCATCCGCTGTGCCGCGGCATCGAATTCGACGTCGTCAGCATGCCTCGCAACCGCAACAACAACTGGACCGTCACCCTGCAGGCGATCGAGCCCGACGCCCTGTGGGAAGCGTCCGACATCGTGGCCGACATCCAGGAGGCCTACGAACTGGCCGCGGCGGCCTGATTCCGGGCTGTTTCGGGGCGATTTCCCCAGATTTTTGATCGTGTTACGGCGCGAAACGGCATCGTAACGCCGCAATTGTCGTCCAGTTTCCGGCAAAAGGGCCAAACGTCGGCGGGAATGGAGACCTTTTTGACCAAAACAATGACCATCGGCGCGCTGATCTGCTTTCTTGTGGCCGGCGCCGCCGCCACTGCCGTTATCGGCCGGGACAGCGGACCTGCACCGCTCCAACTGGCTGCCGCTTCGGTTGCCGCCGTCCAGACGCCGGTGTCGAACAAGGCAAACAAGAAGGACCGGCTGGCCGTCGTGAGCTATGCGCTGGCCGCCTATGAGCCGCCGCAGACCACCGCGGCGCTGAGCGAGCCGTTGCGCCAGGCCTATGCCTCGACCGCTCCCGCCGATCTCGGGCTGCCGAAAGAGGTTGCACCTGCCGCGCCGATGGCGCCCGCCGCATCGTCGCCCATGGCGCCGCCGAAGCCCAAGGCCGTCGCCAAACCGCAACCGCAGCCGCAGAAGAACTACGCGCTGCTGAGCGATGTCCAGATCGCCGGAATCAAGGACCGCCTGAAACTGTCCGCCTCGCAGGAATCGTACTGGCCGCCGGTGGAGAACGCGCTGCGCGCCGTCGCCCGCAAGATTCACGCGGGCCGCCAGGCCAACCCGAATGCTCCGGGCGTGCCGATCGATCCCGAACTCGGCAGAAGTCCAGCAATTGAAATCGGCGGCGATGCCGCTGTTGTTCCAGTTGCGTGAAGACCAGAAGAGCGAAGTCCGTTCGCTCGCCCGCGTCATCGGCCTGGAAAAAGTCGCCGCGATGATCTGAGCGCTGCAATCGCAGCGCTGCCGGTTCCAGTTTCCTCACCAAACCGTGCCGGAACATCGGCCCATGCCACGCGTTTTCCGCGTGGATGATGGAGCCGAAACATGCGGATATCGACGGCTTATTTTGCAGGCGTGGGAACCGTGATCGTGGCAGTCGCCGCCGGTCTCGGCGGCGGCTATCTGGCCGCGAACATTGCCAACCCGCCCTCAGGGGTGTCCAAGCTGGAACGCAGGATGTCGGCGGAGCCGATATCCGTCGCAGCTGTTCCAGCGCAGCCGGTGCCGCGTACGATTGCGACGAGCCCTGCTGCCGCGCCGGCACAGGAGCAACCGCAGCCACAGCCGCAAACGGAGGCCGCAGCGCCGTCCGACAATGCGGCTCCCTCCGCCAATAATGCTCGCGCCGAAGAGAAGCCCGCGAACAATGTAGCGGCCGTGCCGCCCGTACAGGCGCAACCGCAACCTGCAAAATCAACCGAACAGAAATCAGCCGAACAGACCGCAGAAAAGGCCGCTACGCCTCGGGACGCCCTCGCGAGGGCCCGCGATGCGGACGTCAAACGCGCGGACGCCGAAAAGCGGCGCGCCGAACGGCGCCAGCTCTGGGCCGAACAGGCGCCGGGTCCAGCAGCCGCGTGAGCAGGAACTCGAGGCGGTTGAAGCGAGGGTCCGGGAAGTGACCGAGCCGCGGCGGATCAGGATCCGGGAAGAAGGCGGGCCGGGCGAAATGTTCGCTGAACGGGCCAGAGCCGATACGCCCCGCATCAGGCTGTTCGATCAGGACGATTGATTTTCTTTCCGGCGATCGCCGCTATATCTTGAGGAGCGCGCTGACGTTCGAACGCCAGCGCGCATCGTGCCGCGAGAAGACCGGTAACGGCTCTTTCCGGATGAGGCGCTAGCCGCCGCGCGATTCCACCACCTTGCGGCAGCCATCGGACAGCTTCTCCTTGTTCGCCTTGAGGCAGGCGTTCATCTGCGGAGGCTTGCCGATATGTTCGGAGCACATTTTTCCGGCATCCGAACGGCAGGCCATCTGCTCCTGCGGTGAGGGCCCGGATTGCGCGTGAGCCAGCGAGCCGGCGGCGAGCGACAGGATCAGCGCGGTGGCCGCAGCCGGGAGGTGGATCGTCTTTTTCATGGATGACCTTTCGACGGGAAGTAAGGGTTGAAAGCGCGCGAAAACTCGTCGAGGTTGCGTCCGGGGTCCATGCCATGTTCATGGCGGCGGAATCGGTCTGCAAACGCCAGCGCGCACG
Organism: uncultured Alphaproteobacteria bacterium; assembly: GCA_963840465.1. GTDB lineage: Bacteria > Pseudomonadota > Alphaproteobacteria > Rhizobiales > Xanthobacteraceae > Bradyrhizobium. The sequence goes on from CAWIZF010000040.1 coordinate 372,402, forward strand.
CTCACACCATTTTCATGGGATGTTGCTGCGTCTCGTCGATGGACCATGTACATCTCGCGGCGGCTGCGGTGACCGATCGGTACATCGCAAGGCTGCACGCCGAATTCGGGAGAGATGCGAGATGTTGAAGAAGACAAATTGGCTGAGCGCTGGTCTGACGCTGGCGGCGTTCTCGGCCGTGGCTACGTTCGCGCCGGGCGGCGCGGGTTCCGCCCAGGCCGCGGTGGTCTACTGCAAGACGGTCGGCGTGCCGAAGGGCTGCGTGGCCCGGCCGACGCCGGTCGCGGCAGCGGTGGTCGCTACACCGGTCGTTGGCGTCGGCGCCGTCGGCGTGGGCGCGCCCGGCGTCGGTGTTCGCGCCGGCACCCCGATGAACCGCGGTGGCCCGGTCAATCGCGTCGGCCGTCGCTGAGCCAGCCAAAGCGTTTTCAAGCGAAGCATGCCCTCGGACTTGATCCGAGGGTGGATACCGGTTCGCGTGAAGAAAACGCGTCAAAAAGAGATCTGATTAACCGGCAGCGCCGTCGCTGTCGGGAAAGCGGTGGGGCAATGTCAGTCTCACCCGCGTGCCTTGATGGTCCCCTTGACGGTCCCCTTGGGCGCAGGAGCTCAGTTCCAGCTCCGCGCCACATCGTGCCGCGCGGCTTCGCATGTTGCGCAAGCCGCGCGCCGCTTTGATTGCGCCTGCCGCCGCACCATCCGATGTGATTTCAAAGCCTTTGCCGTCGTCCTCGACGGTGATGCAGCCGCGTTCGACGGCATCGGCGCCCGTCAGCGTCTCGATCCTCACCGTGATACGCTTGGCATTGGCATGCTTGACGGCATTGGTCACGGCTTCATCCAGCAGCCGCACGATCTGGATGACATGCCACGGCCGCAGTTCGGGATGCACCGGCAGGCCCTGCGCCGTGACCGCGCGCCAGTCGAGCGCGATGTCATGCGGACGCAGTTGCGCCATGGCGCGCTCGCGCCACGAGCCGAGCGCCAGCATCAGATCGCCGCCGATGTCGTCCATCGAATCGATGACGAGGCGCAGGTCCTTCAGCGCCGCGCGCGCGGCATCGCCGATTCCCGCACTGCCATTGCCGCGCTCGCTCAGCGCCACGATGCTGACGAGCTGGCCGCCGAGCCCGTCATGCAGGTCGCGCATCAGCCGGGTGCGCTCCCGCGCCAGCGCCGCGGCGCGGGCGCGCTCCTCCTCGCGCACGAAACTGGCCTTCAGCTTCGTCTTCCGCGTCGCGCACCTGGGTGACGAGACGGCCGGCAAAGCCGTCGACCTCGTTCAGCGCGCGGGCGAATCGCCAGGTCAATCCCGCGCCGATCGCCACCAGCATCGCCGAATAGGACAGCCGCGAGGTGAAGATACGGTTGGGCATCACGCCGAAACACCGAGAGCAGGTCGACGATCCAGCAGGTCAGCATGATCGTTACCGCGCAGCCGAGCAGCAGGCTCGCGACATTCTGCCGTTGCAGAACCGAGCGCGCGGTCACGATGGCCATGACGGCAAGCGAGATGCCAACCGTCGGCACGGCGAGAAACAGGAACAGCGCGCGCACCGTCGTCTGGTTTCCAAACAGGCCGGCCAGCGCCAGCAGCACGCCGGGGATGAAGATGATCCAGCCGTAGCGCCGCCATTTCCACCCCGAGAACAACAGCGCAAATGTCAGCACCAGCGCGCTTTCAATCGGCGCCGACGAAATCAGGACGACGTTGAGCCGGGAAAACGGCGTCTCGCCCATCGGCGTTTGCAGGAACGCCTGCCCGACGCCCACCGCCATTGCCGCGGCCAGAACGCCATAGGCCGGTTCGTGGCGCCGCATCACCCACATGATTCCCAGGATGACCGCGAGGATCGCCTGCCAGGACGAGAACACCACCGGCAAGGTGACGAAGATCAGGGTTCTCAGATTATAGCTCGGACGCAACAGCTCGTCCGGGCCGATCCAGATGCGGTCGAGGAAACCGGAGATCGGGCCCCAGATGAACAGCCGGATCGAAACGTCGTTGGCGCCGTCGTGCAGCACCGACGCGGGGATCACCGCGATCTGCGGCGTGTTGCGGTCGGGACGGTTGGCGGCGGGATCGCGCCGGCTGTCGAGGATCACGACGCCGTTGACGCTGACCTCGACGCCGTTGGTAAAGCGCGGCAGAAACACCGACCAGGCGCGTCCGGCCTCACCGGCCGGGTGAACGAATTGTCCGCTGAAGCGTGTCGGATCGTTCATCGCATTCCGTAACGGGGAGAAATACGGCAGCGTCACCGCGCGCTCGATGCCGGCTTCAGTGAGCCTGAACGCCGTGACCTGAAACTGCGCGGGAGGTCCGGGAAGCGACTGCAGCAGCGCGAGGACACAGACGCCGGCGATCACCGCCTGCAGCAGACAGGTATTGGACCAGGCGCGACAGTCCGCAGCCGCCGCTGTTCGCGGGCCGGCGGCAGGTCCGCCGTCGCGTTCTCGTCGTGGCCGTTCACAACCTGATCAAGCCCTGCTGAACCGCCTCGAACACCGCTTCGCCGCGGGTATGCACCTCGAGCTTGCGGTAGATGTTCTTGATATGCCCGGGCACGGTCTGGCGCGACAGGCTGAGATGGCTGGCGATCTCGGCGTAGCTGAAACCCTTGGCGATGCCCCAGAGGATGTCGATCTCGCGCGGCGTCAGTTTCGCGGTGTTGAGCGCGGGGCCGGGCGGCGGCTCGGGCGTGTTCTGGGTCCGCCGCACGATGAAGCGCGCGATCGAGGCCGAGATCGGCGAGTGCCCGGCGACGAGATCGCGCACGGTGGCGGCGATGTCGGTCGGGAAGGCGTCCTTGAGCAGATAGCCGGTCGCGCCGACGGTGATCGCCGAGATCACGCTCTCTTCGTCGCCGAGGATCGAGATCACCATGATCTCGGTGTCCGGAAAGCGCTGCCGCGTTTCGCGGATCAGGTCGACGCCATGGCCGTCGGGCAGTTGAAGGTCGGTCAGCAGCACCTTTGGCGCGCCCTGCGCGAGGCAGGCGCGCGCCTCGGCGAGCGTGCCGGCGGCCCTGACCTGGTATCCGGCCTTGGTCAGCGCGTCCTGCAGCCGCCAAAGCGTCGGCGCGTCGTCCTCGAGCAGCACGACGGTGATGGCCTCCACCTTCGGCTCATCGTTCAATGAATTCATCTGAAAAAACTCCGGCCGCTGTCCCGGCAGCCCGGGCCAAGTGTAACGCCGCGGCGGCTTTTTGCGACACCCATGTTCATGGGGCGGGATCTTTACGAGATTCGGAGGAGGCGGATCGAGCGGAAAAGGCTTATACGATTGCCTCCCAACGAGGCCCCGAAATGCCGAAATCCCCCAGGAATGCTCCACCGGACCAGAACGCTTCAGAGGCAGGCCACCTTGCCGTCACGCTCGACGATGTCAAAGCCGCCGCCGCTGCCATTGCCAGCTCGGTCATCGTCACCGAATGCGACCAGAGCCGGACGCTGAGCGATATCTGTGGCTGCCAGCTCTGGCTCAAATTCGAGAACCTGCAGTTCACCTCGACCTTCAAGGAGCGCGGCGCGCTCAACCGGCTGCTGGCGCTGTCGCCGGACGAACGCCAGCGCGGCGTGATCGCGATGTCGGCCGGCAACCATGCGCAGGGCGTGGCCTATCACGCAAATCGGCTCGGCATCCCCGCCAGCATCGTGATGCCCGTGGGCACACCGATGGTGAAGATCGAGAACACCAGGCGTCACGGCGCCGAGACGATCATTTCCGGCAAGACGCTGGAGGAGGCAGCCGAGTTCGCGCGCGCGCATGGCAAGGCAGAGAATCTCACCATGATCCACCCTTACGATGATCCCTTGATTATCGCAGGGCAGGGCACCATCGCGCTCGAAATGCTCGCTGCCGTGCCGCAGCTCGATACGCTGGTGGTGCCGATCGGCGGCGGCGGGCTGATTTCAGGCATCGCGGTCGCGGCCAAATCGCTGAAGCCTGAGTTGCAGATCATCGGCGTGCAGGCGCAGCTCTATCCCTCGATGTACAATGCCATCAAGGGCGAGAGCCTGCCGATGCGTGGCGACACGCTCGCCGAAGGCATCGCCGTCAAGGCGCCGGGCCGGATCACCACCGACATCATCCGTCATCTCGTCGACGACATCATGCTCGTCACCGAAGATCAGATCGAGCGTGCAGTGGCGATGCTGATCGCGATCGAAAAGACCGTGGTCGAGGGCGCCGGCGCAGCGGGCCTTGCCGCGGTGCTGGCGGCGCCGGAGCGTTTTGCCGGGCGCAATGTCGGCCTCGTGCTGACCGGCGGCAACATCGATACGCGGCTGATCGCTTCCGTGCTGACGCGCGAACTCGCGCGCGAGGGACGGCTGACCCAGATCGCCATCGACATCGTCGACCGCCCGGGCCAACTCGCCGCGGTCTCGGCGCTGCTCGCCGAAGCCGGCGCCAACATCATCGAGGTCTCGCACCAGCGCACCTTCTCCGACCTGCCCGCCAAGGGCACGCTGCTCGAAGTGGTGATCGAAACGCGAGACCGCGCGCATCTGGAGGACGTGATGAAGCGGCTCGGCGAGGCCGGATTTACCGCGTGGCTGCCGGGGCGAAGGTAACGGCTCTGATCGCCTCTATTCCGCAACGGTCTGCCGTGGCACGGCCTGGTACGCGTCGGCATGTGCCACGGTGGTTCCCTGTGGCTTGGTTCCCGGCAAGATTTCAAAACGAGGGTCGAAGTCCACCATGGTGGCCGCGAGCTTCTGCAACAGGCTTGCATCACCCTGAACGCGTGCGATGCCAGCCGTAATCTGCGCCTCCAGCGTCTTCTGGCCGGCCATGACCTGCTCCAGATCGGAGCGGTTGATTGTCAGCGTCAGGTCCGGCTGGGGAGCCTGGAAGCCCTGGATATTGGTCAGCGTGGCGTTCGCCATCTCGACGACGAACTTTTCGCCGTTGTCGGGCGTGACGAGGTTGATGGTGAAGCGCAGCCCTTCCGCCTTTCGGCTGTCCATCCGGATGCCGAGGAAATTCAGGAACAGTTCGGTGGTCATCGCCCGGATCACGTCGGGGCTGCTGGAACTTGCGGCTTCGCCCTGCGGGATGCCGGTTCGCAGCTCGTAGGCGCCCGCGAGGAAACTGTTACGCAGGCCGGGGTTCTCCTGCTGATAGCCAAGCTGCTCAAAGACATCGGCAAGCAGCTCTTTCGCCGGCTGGTTCTGCGGCTCGGCCTGCACCAGCCTGTTCAGGATTTCCGTTGCCAGCTTGTACTGTCCTTCATCGTGCAGTTGCTGCGCACGCGCCATGATGCGCGCGGCGCCGCCCATCATCTCGACATAGAACGGCGCGGATTCGGACGGCGAAAGCGGAATAAGCGTCGTGGGGTTGCAGTCCCAGAAACCCAGGAAACGCTGCACCACGCCGCGACTGTTGTGTTCAGGGGAGCCGTGATAGCCGCGGCAGTACCATTTTTCCTGCAGCTCCTTTGGCACGGTATAGACGTTGTGAACCTCGTTGATGGTCACGCCCTGGTTTGCGAGGTGCAGCACCTGGTTGTTCATGTTGGCATAGATGTCGCGTTGCCCGCGCAGAACCTCCTGGATGCGGTCGTTGCCCCAGCGCGGCCAGTGGTGGGAGGCGAACATGACGTCGGCCTGCAGGCCGAAGCGGTATAGCGCCTCACCGATGTATTTTGACCAGCGCAGCGGGTCCCGCACCGGAGCACCGCGAAGCGTGTAGATGTTGTGCAGCGTGGCGTTGACGTTCTCCGCCATCCACAGCGCCTTCATGCCCGGAATCCAGGTGTTCATCTCGGATGGCGCTTCGGTGTTGGGCGTGTTCTGAAACACCATGGGCACGCCGTCGACCTCGAATTCCTCGATGTCCCGCTCCACGATGCGCGTCGGCGGGATCAGCCCCATGGCCCCGGCAGAAACGCCCTGTCCGAGACCCTGACCGACATAGCCATGCGGGGCGGCCGGGAGCAGCAAGCCGTACTGGAAGAACAGCCGCCGGTTCATCGCGTTGCCGGCGTAGACATTCTCCTCGACCGTGTGTCGCAGGAAATCGCGCGGCGCGATGATGGGGATCTTGCCCGAACGCACGTCCGCCTCGGACACGATGCCGCGGATGCCGCCCCAATGGTCGCCATGATTGTGCGAGTAGATCACGGCTGTGATCGGCAGCCCTTCGCCCCGATGCTTCTGGAACAATTGCCAGGCGGCGCGGGCCACCTCACCGGTGACCGCCACGTCGAAAACGATCCAGCCGGTTCGTCCGCGGACGAAGCTGATCTGTGACAGGTCGAACCCGCGCACCTGATAGATGCCCGGGATGACCTCGTAGAGCCCGTAATTGTTGTTCAGCCTCGAAATCCGGTGCAGCGAAGGATGAATGCTGTCGAATTCTTCCTGCTGGTCGATAAATTTGAATCGCTCCATATCCCATGCGACGTGGCCGGCATCCGCCATGATTTTCATGTCAGGCATCGGGGCAATGAGACCGCGCTTGTTCTCATCGAAGTCGCGCGTGTCCGCGAACGGCAAAGTCGCACGCGCCTTCTGCAAAGCTTCAATCGTGTATTTTGAAGGCGCCTTGCCCTTGGGATGAAAATGACCCTTGAGCGGCGCGGCTCCCTGCGCGCGCGCCGGGCTTTCATCGAGGATCAGGTTTCCAGCTACCGCGAAGGCCGCGCCTGCTGCAGGTATCGCCTTGATGACTTCGCGCCTGGTGGACATTTGTTTTCCTTCCCCTGTTGTTCGCATATTTTCTTGAAAGCCTAAGGCTGGGAGTCGCTCCGTCTCTTGACGTGGATCAAGGATAGGAGATTGCCCGATGCATGCGGCCTGCTTCAGGTAAGGGCTGACAAGTGACCGACCGAGAGAAGATGCTGCTCCGTTCTTTCGAAGGGATGACGCGTCACTTTCCGGTCTTTTACGATGAAGAAGTTGTGAACCGGTTGAAAACAGACGAGGGCTTGCCCGAACGCGAAAAATGCTGCTCTCAGCTTTGGTAGGAATGGTCGATCGATGTCTGGACCGGTATGAATACGACCTCACTGCCTTTTGAATGAGCCACCAATGCTGGCGGGCATTGATGCTGTGGCAACACTCGCCAACCTCGGACTAATGGAGGTTTACACGGTTGGTACCGGCGCGATGATGAACGCAGCGCGGTAGCAGTATTGCATTCCCTCCTCGTGCAGCACCGGGCCCCGATCTCGTTTCCGGGCCAGAATGAATCCACCGCCTTGCCGGATTTGAGCCGCATTGTGACCCACTTCGCGGCCAAAGGTCGTGCCGGCGGGGGCGCAACACCGGGGTTTTCATGTCCGGTCATTTGCGATTTTGCTTCGCCGCTGTTGTCCTTCTTGCGGCTCTCCCGACTTCGCCTGCGTCTTCGAATCCTTTTTCCGGCTTCTTCAACGCCGCTCCCGCGCAAGCCACTGCGCCCGCTGCCGCGGAAGAGGAGTGCTTGCCGCGGCCCGGCAAGTCGACGACGGCCGGCCAGCGCTGGGTCTATCGTTTGGACGGCCACCGCAAATGCTGGTTCCAAACCGCTCAGGGGATCGCGACGGTGAAGAAACAGGTTCGTCATAGCGCCGCGAAACCTCCTGTCGCCGGTCCTGAGGAGAACGAGGCTGCACCGCGCAAGCAAAAGGCGGTCGTGGATGCGCGTGCGGAGTTGCTGCGCTCCGCACCGGCGGAAGCGTCTCAGCCGATACGGCCCGCACCCGAGTTCAAGGTGGTCGATGCCGCTTCTGTCCTGGCGACGGGGGCTGCGGCCTTCGTGCCACCGGCCCCCGTCGAAAAGCGCGCGACCGATCAGCTCACGCCCGACCACGTCATGCCGCGCGTGGTCGACGTGAAGACGCTTCTGGTGGCCGCACCGGCCCCCAGCGCCGCGGTTGCCGCCTCAGTGCCTCCGGCGCCGCTCGCCTTTGCTGTCGCCGAGGCAGCCGATGAGGGGCAGGGCTGGATGGCAACCTTGCTCGGCGCGCTGCTGATCGCGCTGGGGCTCGTCGCTGTCTTGGGCTCAAGCCCGCCCCTTCGAGAGGCGGTGCTGTTGCGCGATTGATGCGAGGAGCGGGTTGGCGGCCATAGCGGACGACGGATTCCGGAGTCTGACGCTCGAGCCCGACGACGCTCGGCCGGCGCCTTGACATCGGCGCGGCCAATCGATCTATGGTTGCTCTCACATCGATGCTCTGTTTCGACAGGACATTGCGTGCGCAAGAAGCTTTTCGCTGTCGCCCTATCGGCGGCAGTGGTCGGTAGTTCGATAACTCCCGCGGTTTCCCAAACGTCGGCGCCGGTGAAGCCCTCCAGCTCGCAGAAAAATCCCGGTCCGCAAACGAGCGCCAATCCTCCAAAGCGATCCATTCCACCTGAGTTGGTCAAGCAATGTACGGCCCATCTCGGTACCCGGCTCGGCAGCACGAAAATCGTCGGTCCATTTTCCGAGGGGTCTTTCAGTAACGCATTTACGAAGTGGCTCTTTGAAAAGAAGCGGTTGATTATCGCAGCCCCATCGATAGCACCCGCGACGTTCAGTGGGGTTGCCAAGGGGTACGTCGGCTGCATGTTTGCCGTTGAGGATGGCGGGTTTGAATTCGTGAAAACGATGGGCGAAGAAGGATTCCCGCAGCGATACACACGGGCGCCAGGAGACCCGCCGTAGGCCGGCCGCTTGCTGGCCCGATCTGCAACGAGCCAGCCTGTGCGCTCCTGCGGAGCAGGGTTTCAGGCCGGACGCACGTGCAGACTGCGAAACAAACTATCAACGACGAGTTCCATTCACCTGCCGTTGCTTCGCAAGCGGCGCCATCAGCGCCTGCAGGTTGGAAGTGCGATGCATCCAGGGTCCACCGCAGCCAGCAACTATCGCCGAGCGGCGTTTCGGCCGTTACGACCCGACGCGAACGCGTTGCTCGATGTTGGCCGCCGGTCCCCCCGCGCGGGCATTGCGAGTGCCTGATGGAGGTGTTTGTGAGCCCGCCATGCTTTTCCACGGACCAATCGTTTCGACGATGATATTTATTCCGGCGACCGCGCTGTCGATTTGGCGCTGCACGCTTTCGACCTCGGACTTCAGGAATTCTTGCATTTTTTGAAGCTCGAAAGCCAACTTGTGAAGTTCGTCTATCGAATTTGTGGTCAACCGGGCGACGGACGAGTTGAATCGTTCGGCGCTGATCTCCAACGGGCCAGAGGGACTCGATTTCTCTTTGCTGGGTTGTGTCGCCACGGCCTGTTCAGACGAAGGGGTTTTCTCGTCGAGTGCGGCAGACGTTGGAGTATCCATCAGTTCCTCCCTTGGTGCCCGCGGCCCGCTGCAATAGGCGTCGTTGAGTCGTTGGGCGATTTGGTGGCGTGGCGGTGGCGATCCGGGGCAGGCGCCGAGGTTTCCGGTTGATCGCGGTTAAATGAAGCCGCGCCCTAATTCACGAGCCGCACCACGCCGGCATCGCTGACGTCATAGCCGTCGAGTTCGGCCGCGCGGTCGCGCAGTATGGACGCGCGCATGAAGTCAAACAGCGCCTGCGGTCCCTTCATGAAATAGTCGCGCTGCCGCATCACGAGATCAAAACGCTCCCACGCCAGCGGCAGGAAATCGAGCCCGGCCGACCGCGCGACCGACCGCGTGGCGATGCCGCAGTCGATGCGGCCGGCGCGTATCGCCTGGGCGATATCCGGTCCGGTCGGAAAGGCGGGTTTTGCCAGTTTCAGATCGTCGAGCGCGATGCCGGCGCGCGCCAGTAGCGCGAGCAGCAGCAGTTGCGCGCCGGCGCCGGCCGGACGTTGCGCCATGCGCGCGCGCGACGTCGCGATCGAGGCCATGTCGCTCAAGCCCAGCGGATTGCCGGGTGCGACGAGAATGCCCTGCTCGCGTCGCGCAAAGCCGAGCACCACGGCATCGTGTAACCCCGGCGCGTCAGCGACCGCTGCGAGATTGGCGGTTTCATCATCGCCATCGAGCCGGTGCAGATGGATCGCGGCGATCATCACCTCGCCTCGGGTCAACCGCCGCAGGCCTTCCTCGCTACCCTCAGGGAGGCTGGCGAGGCCGGAATTGCTCTCGCGCAGCGCCCATTCCAGCAGCGGATCGTGACTGCCGCCGACGATCGGCGGCGCCGACACCTGCGCCAGACCGGCGGGCGCGATCAGTCCGGCGGAAACCCAGCGGTCGAGGGCTGCGCGCGAAAACAGCCAGCGTCCGGTCACCTTGCTGCAAGGGACGGCGCGGTCTGCCACCAGTTCGTAAAGCTTGCGTTCCGAAAGCCGCAGATAGTCGGCGGCCTCGTCGGTCGTGAGGAGTTCGCGCATAGGCATTGATATGCACCTGAATGCAGCATTTCCGCAAATTGACCATGCCGGTACCATCTGCGCAAGATGTCTACCGAACGGAATTTCCAATGCCCAGCGACGCAACAGCCCTTCAACTCGTGCTCAGCGGCGATCCCGCGCTGTTCGCCATCGTGCGGCTGTCGCTCTATGTCAGCCTGTCCGCGGTGGTGCTGGCCGCGCTGATCGGCATTCCCCTGGGCGCCTGGATTGCGCTGACGAAATTCCCGGGACGCCAGGGCGTCATCGTCCTGCTCAACGCCTTGATGGGCCTGCCGCCGGTCGTCGTCGGCCTCGCGGTCTATCTGGCGCTGTCGCGCTCCGGACCGCTCGGCGCGTTCGGCCTGCTGTTCACGCCGGGCGCCATGATCGTCGCGCAGACCGTGCTGGTCACGCCGATCATCGCCGCGCTGACGCGGCAGACCATCGAGGATCTCTGGATCGAATACCGCGACGAACTCACCGCGATGAATCTCGGGCCCGCTCGGGCGCGTCACGGCGCTGATCTGGGATGCGCGCTTCAGCCTCGTCACCGCGCTGCTGGCCGGCTTCGGCCGCGCGGCGGCGGAGGTCGGCGCCATCATCATCGTCGGCGGCAATATCGAAGGCTTCACCCGCACGATGACGACGGCGATTGCGCTGGAAACCTCCAAGGGCGACCTGCCGCTCGCGGTCGGCCTCGGCCTCGTGCTGATCGCGATCGTGATCGCCGTCAACGCGCTGGCCTGGACCGCCCGCCGCGCCGGCGAACGACTGGCGGGATGACCATGCGCGCGCCTTCGAGCGAACTGCCGATTGAATTCGATGGCGTCACGGTGACGGCAGGTCCCGTCACGATTCTCGACGATATCGCGCTCACGCTGGCGCCGGGTGCGCCGACCGTGCTGATCGGCCCCAACGGTTCGGGCAAATCCACGCTGCTGCGCGTGGCGATGGGGCTGTTCGCGCCTACGCGGGGGCGCATCAGCTGGGGCGGCCTGGAAAATGTCCCGCCGTTCAAACGCGCGATCGTGTTTCAGCGCCCGGCGATGCTTCGCCGCAGCGCCGCCGCCAACATCCGCTTTGCGCTGCGCGCAGCCGGCATCCCGCGCGCGGAACACGCGCGCCGCACCGATGAGCTGCTCGAACTGGTCGGTCTCGGCGAACTGGCCGACCGCGCCGCGCGAAGATTATCCGGCGGCGAGCAGCAGCGGCTGGCGCTGGCGCGGGCGCTTGCGCGCGATCCGGCCGTGCTGTTTCTCGACGAGCCGACCGCGAGCCTCGATCCCACCGCCACCAAGGCGGTGGAAGACATCATCCGCGCCGTCAGCGAACGCAACATCAAGGTGGTGATGGCGACCCACGATCTCGGCGAGGCGCGCAGGCTCGCAGGCGATGTCGTCATGCTCCACCGCGGCCGCATCGTGGAAACCGCCGCCGCCGCGTCGTTCTTCGACAGGCCGCAAACCGTCGAGGCCAAGACATTCCTCGCTGGCGAACTACTGATTTGATGGGAGAAAATAAATGAACATGTTCACTCGCCGCCTCGTGATCGCAGCGGCCACCAGCCTCGCATTTGCCGGGGGCGCTTTCGCACAGGACAAATCGATCGTGGTGGCTTCCACCACCTCGACGCAGGATTCCGGCCTGTTCGGTCACATCCTGCCGATGTTCAAGGCCAAGACCGGCATCGACGTGAAGGTGGTGGCGCAAGGCACCGGCCAGGCGCTCGATACCGCCCGCCGTGGCGATGCCGATGTCGTGTTCGTCCACGCCAAACCTGCGGAAGAAAAGTTTCTCGCCGAAGGCTTTGGCGTCAAGCGCTACCCCGTGATGTACAACGACTTCATCCTGATCGGCCCGAAGGCCGATCCGGCCGGCATCAAGGGCTCGAAGGACATCGTTGCAGCGCTCGGCGCGATCAAGGCCAAGGGCGCCGACTTCATCTCGCGCGGCGACAAGTCCGGCACCCACCAGGCCGAGCTCAACCTCTGGAAGGTCGCCGGCATCGACATCGGCAAGGACAAGGGGCCCTGGTACAAGGAAATCGGGCAGGGCATGGGCGCGGCGCTGAACACCGCCTCGGCCTCGAATGCCTATGTGCTCGCCGATCGCGGCACCTGGCTGTCGTTCAAGAACCGCGGCGATCTCGTCATCGCGGTCGAAGGCGACAAGCGCCTGTTCAACCAGTACGGCGTCATGCTGGTGAATCCGGAAAAGCATCCGAGCGTCAAGAAGGATCTCGGCCAGCAACTGATCGACTGGCTGGTGTCGTCGGAGGGCCAGAAGGCGATCGCCGATTACAAGATCAATGGCGAGCAGTTGTTCTACCCCAACGCCAACGATTCCGGCGCGTGATGCGAACGCCGGCTTTCTGTAGCTCTCGCGGTTCTCGCGATCATGACGGCGCCGGCGATGGCAGAGGAAACAGTGTTGCTCCACGCCGCCGGCAGCCTGCGCGCCGCGCTGACCGAGGTGGCAAAGGATTTCGAAGCCGCAGGTCTCGGCAAGGTGCAGGCGAAGTTCGGCGCATCAGGTCTGTTGAAGGACGAGATCGCCACCGGCGCAAAAGCAGAGGTGTTCGCCTCCGCCAACATGGAGCACCCGCAGGCGCTGGCCGCAGAGAAGCGCAGCGGCCCTGTGGTGCTGTTCGCACGCAACCGGCTGTGCGCGCTGGCGCGGCCCGGTCTCGAGGTCACGCCGGCCGCGCTGCTGGACCGTATGCTCGATTCCTCGGTCAAGCTCGGCACCTCGACGCCGAAGGCCGATCCGTCCGGCGATTACGCCTGGGAGGTTTTTCGCAAGGCCGAGAAGCTCAAGGCAGGCAGCTCAGCGACGCTCGAGAAGAAAGCGCTGCAGCTCACCGGCGGGCCCACGAGCCCGCCCGCGCCGCAGGGCCGCTCGATCTATGGCGAGCTCATCGCGCAAGGCGCCGCCGATATCTTCCTGACCTATTGCACCAGCGCGCTGGCCGCCCAGCGGGAGAATTCGGCGCAACAGATCGTGCAACTGCCCGACCCACTCGCAGTCGGCGCCGATTACGGCCTGACCGTGATGAACGGCGCGTCAGCCGCGGCGTTATCAATTCGCAATGTTCATTCTCTCGGCGGAAGGCCAGCGCACGCTGGCAAAACACGGTTTTGCCGCGCCCGCTTTGCCGCAATAGGAGAGTTCGATGCTACGTTCGCCGCTCGTCGCTCTCGCCCTGATCGCCTTGTTCGGGCCGGCTGCGGCTGCCGACGACGGCTGCGAGAAGTTCGCATGGTCGCTCGCGCGCGAACGCGCGGCATTTGCAGCACCCGACAAGACGACGATAGCCGCCGGCGAGACGGCGACGCTGCCCGCGGGCGCGCTGGTCATCCGCCTGCAGCCGGGGACCGCGGCCTCCTTCGAAATGCCGCCGGAGCGCAAGCCGCGAACGGAGCAGTGGCACGGCGGGTTCGTGCGATTGCCAGCGCTGGCCAAGCCCGGCATCTACCAGATTACATTGTCCGACGACGCCTGGATCGACGTGATCCAGAACGGCCGCTACGCCCGCTCCGTCGGCAGTACCGGCCGCAGCGATTGCCCCGGCGTGCGCAAGAGCGTGCGGCTCGATCTCGATGCGAGCCCGGTCGTGCTGCAGGTGAGTGGCGTGGCGGGGGATACGATCGCGGTTACGATCGGTCCAGTGCAATAGAATGAAATCAGGTTAAGCGGCCTGAGCGCAGCAAGCCGCGGCTCATCCTACTTTGCATGGGGTTGTTTTCGATATTTTGTGTCCCCGCGGTGTACGCCGCCCGTTCATCATCGTGAATATTCGTTAAGGCACGAGCGGGCCTTAATGTCGCACTCCGGAACGTGACGCCAGTCCAGCGATTAGCATCTACACGTTAACTGGAGTTCGATAATGAAGAAGCTAGCAATCATCTTGGCCGTCGGTACAGCGGCGCTGATGGGAAGTTCCGTCGCCAACGCCGCTGACAATTCGACGAAGGCGAGATCTTCGACTGATGCCACGCAATCGCGGACTGCTACGCAATCCCCGACTGACATCAGTTCGCGCCACCGCCACGGACATTGGCGCGGCCATCATCACCACCACCGCCACTGGGGCCACCGTCACTACCGGCCGCACTACAACAGCTATGGCTATTACGCGCCGCGCTCGCACGGCTATTACGGCGGTCCCCGCTACTACGGCGGCGGCCCCGGCGTAACCTTCAGCTTCGGCAGCGGCGGCTATCGCGGCTGGTAACAGGACAGGTTGAGGAGAGGAAGCCCGCGAGCACCGCGGGCTTCTTTCGTTTGGCTGCGGATCGATGACAAACGCTACAGTGTTTTCGGACCCGTAGTACTACCGTGCGCGTGACGAGTTCCCGGGAGCCTCGTGCGAGAAGCCCGCGAACGATGCGGGCGTGTGGTGCGTCGATTGATGGCGCCACGCCATTGATCGATGGCGCCGGTGGCCGGATCGGTGTACGCATGACGCTCGCGCCGGCAGCGTGGCGCCGATTCCTCCGATGAAAGAACCCAAAATGAGCGAGCGACTTGAAACGCTGAACAAGGCCCGTGCGCGCATGCTCGAGGACAGGGACATGCATGCGAAGGTGCTGGCCGCGCCCTTTGACCGCGACAAGGCCGAACGGGCCCGCAACAAGTTCATCGAGATTCAGATTCTGATCGACGCGCTGGACCGCGCGATTGGCGGGGAGAGGACCATCGCGGCAACCGGCTGAGCTGGGGCCTGGGTGACACGCCACTGCATGTCCGCTTCATAACCGAACATGATGTACTTGGCTGACCGGATGGCGGTGCACTTAAGCCGCAGTCCACACCCGCGACGGCGTGACGTGTAAATCAGGCGCACTACCACCGTGATTCCCATCACCGGCTAACGCCGCGTCACCTTGTCTCGGTTTGCCTTGGCATGATTGGATGGCCCGGATCCTGCTTTGACAGGTTAACGCTGACCTGATCCATTTCCCGCGTCGAGCGTGATGAGACATGCAGCACCAGTTTGAGGAGCAGGCCGCATGGAAGAACGGGAACTTCGAGACCTGATTGCAGACGTCAAGACCGGCCAGCTGTCACGGCGGGCTTTTGTCCGGCAGATGATCGCCGCAGGCCTTTCGGCGCCGATGGCCGGGATGATGCTGAGCCAGTCCGGGGTCGCGATGGCCGCGACGGCGCTGCCCTACAAGCCGACCAAGGCCGGCGGCGGCGGCGTGCTGAAACTGATGTATTGGCAGGCCGTGACGCTGCTCAATCCGCATTTCGCGGTCGGCACCAAGGACCAGGAAGGCTCCCGGATCTTTTACGAGCCGCTGGCCGGATGGGACAATGACGGCAATCTGGTGCCGATCCTCGCGGCCGAAATTCCGAGCAAGGAGAATGACGGATTGGCCGAGGACGGCCGCTCGGTGATCTGGAAGCTGAAGCGCGGCGTCAAATGGCACGACGGCATGCCGTTCACATCAGACGATGTCGTCTTCAACTGGGAATATGCCAAAACGCCGGAGACCGCGTCGGTCTCGATCGGCAGCTACAAGGACATCACGGTCGAGAAGATCGACGACTTCACTGTTCGCATCACATTTGCCAAGCCGACGCCATTCTGGGCCGATGCCTTTGTCAGCGCCTATGGCATGATCATCCCGAAACATCTGTTCAAGGATTACGTCGGCGCCAAGTCGCGCGAGGCGCCGACCAATCTGAAGCCGGTCGGCACCGGCCCCTATATGTTCGTGGATTTCAAGCCGGGCGACATGCTCCGCGCCAAAATCAATCCGAACTACCACGTCGCCAACCGGCCGCATTTCGACGAGGTGGAGGTCAAGGGCGGCGGCGACGCGGTGTCGGCGGCGCGCGCGGTGCTGCAGACCGGCGAGTATGATTATGCCTGGAACATGCAGGTCGAAGACGAAATCCTGCTGAAGATGGAAGCTCTCGGCAAGGGCAGGATCAACCTGACGCCGTCAGGCAATGTCGAATTCATGCAGCTCAATTCGACCGATCCCGCGGTCGAGGTCGATGGCGAGCGCGCCAGCATCAAGACCAAACATCCGCTGTTCAGCGATCCGGCCGTGCGTCAGGCCGTCAATCTGCTGATCGATCGCGCCTCGATCGAGAAATTCATCTATGGCCGCACGGCGCTGGCCACCGCGAACTTCCTCAACAACCCGCCGCACTTCCGCTCGAAGAACACCAAATTCGAATTCAACATCGAGAAAGCCAACCAGATCCTCGAGGCTGCCGGCTGGAAAAAGGGCGGCGACGGCATTCGCGCCAAGGACGGCAAGCCGCTGAAGTTCGTATTCCAGACTTCGATCAATGCGCCCCGGCAGAAGACCCAGGCCATTGTCAAGCAGGCGTGCCAGAAAGCCGGCATCGACGTCGAACTGAAGTCGGTGGTGGGATCGGTGTTCTTCTCCTCCGACGCCGGCAATCCCGACACCTACCCGCATTTCTATTGCGACGCGCAGATGTACAACACCACCATGCCGCAAGCCGATCCGCAATTCTTCATGAACCAGTATGTGTCGTGGCAGGTGGCGAACAAGGACAACAAGTGGCAGGGGCGCAACGTCTCGCGCTGGCAAAACAAGGAATATGACGAGATCTACAAGCAGGTCGAGCAGGAGCTCGACGCGGTGAAGCGCGCGGCGCTGTTCATCAAGCTCAACGACCTCGTCGTGTCGGACAACTACATCCAGCCGATCCTCTCCCGGACCCGGGCCGCGGCGCTCGGCAGCAAATTGACCGCGCATATCTCGGGCTGGGACAACGATTTGTGGCAGCTTGCGAGCTGGTATCGGGAGACGTAAGGACCGGGTGGGCGTCCAGAGTATTGTCGGCAGCGGGACGCGCTTCGACATCTGGCTTCCTGCCGCCTCATCGAAGGAACCGATCCTTGTGCAAGTTGCCGGCGAGAGCGTCGGCATCGAGGGCAAGTACAAGCTCTTTGGCGACTCGGCCATGGGTCAGTCGATCGGAACGAACGCCTTGTTACCAGAGCGAATCTGGACCGGAAAAATACTGCAATATTAATTTATCTACGATGCAACGGCAGTCCGGTATTTTCACGTGTGGCTGGTAGCATGCGGTTATCACTCTCTTAACCTTCAATGCTGAGCGGGAAAATGCTCGACAAAAAAACCGCTGTCACGAAGTTTCACAAGTTGATCAATGAAATTCAGGACCATACGACATCCGGTTCGATCAAAAAGCAGCTAAGGGCGCTCACGCGCATTACCGATCTGTTCGCGGCCGGGGCCAGCCATTACTCGGGGCAACAGGTCGAACTGTTCGGCGAAGTGTTCAAAACGCTTGTTGCCGTGATTGAGCTGAAGACCCGGGTCAAGCTCGCCCGTCATCTCGCGACCAGTCCGGATGCACCGGCAGCGCTGGTTCGAGCATTTGCTTTCGACGAAGCCATCGCTGTGGCCGCTCCGGTTCTCAGTCAGTCGATGGTCCTCAGCGATGCCGACCTTGCCGTCAGCGCCGGCACCCAGAGCCAGGGTCATCTTCTCGCGATCGCCCAGCGTCGGACGATCAGCGAAGCCATCACCGAGATATTGATACACCGCGGAGAGCCCAAGGTCGTCCATGCCGTCGCAGGGAATCCCGGTGCCCGGATTTCAGACGGCAGTTTTTGCGAACTTGTCGCGCGATCCGCCGCCGACGCCGAGCTCGCACTCCGCGTCGGAGTGCGGCATGATATTCCCCGCCATCAACTCCTGAAATTGCTCGAAACAGCCTCTGCTTCTGTATGCAGAAAGATCGTCGCGGCAAATCCTCAATTCGCCGATGCCGTGCAGGATGCGGTGACGGGAGTGGTCGATGATATCAACCTGGAGGTTCGTGATCGTTCGGTGGGTCATGCCAAGGCAAGGCGAAGGGTCAAGCTGCTCGCACGGTCGCACGAGCTCAGGGAAACCAATGTCCACGCGGCTGCTCGTGCGCAGAACTTCGAGCAGATGGTGATGGCGTTGTCGGTTCTTGCAGGCTGTCCTATCGAGATGGCCGAACGTGCGGTACTCCATGGGAATCCCGGCGTCGCGCTGGTTCTCGCAAAAGCCGCCGGCTGCTCCTGGGCAACGGTCAAGCTTGTTCTGCTGATCGAGGCCGCGGACCGCAGAATGTCCGGGGAGGATCTGGATCGCGCGCGCGAAAGCTTCGAGCAGCTCGAACCCCGAACGGCAAAACGCGTGCTCGAGTTTTATGGTACACGCCGAAGCATGCGCGCCGGTGCGAGCCTTCCGCTCGTTCCGGAAGTGTCTGCGGAGCAGGCCGCCCTGACAGGGTAGGCGCCCCGATTTTGACATTCCGCGACCCGCTGTTGCCTGTTCGATCCGTGCGACGAGTTGGGCCGCCGTCCGGATTTGTCTTTCGCAACAAATGCAAAAATCTCTTCAAGATCGGCGAGTGCACCGCGTTCGAACCGCAGCTTCATGCGTTGCAGTAGCGGCTGAATAGCGCCTCAACTTCCTCGTCGCTGCGAGGTCTCGCCGTGGGGCGCGTTCTTCGATAATGCGCCACGCCGCGTACCCGCTCGGCCTGGCTGGCGAAGCGAGCGACCTTCCTGGTCCGCCTGCGGCCAAGTCAGCAGGTGATCGAGAATTTCCTTCGCAGTTTTGTGCGGCTGCGCCACGCGTAGCCCGTGAGGGCGAAGCGTGGTGCCCCTGGCCGGAATCGAACCAGCACTCCTTGCGGAACTCGATTTTGAGTTCGAGCGCGTCTACCAGTTCCGCCACAGGGGCCTTCGGTCGCGGGGCAGGTGCCCGGTGCGGCGAAGCGGGCGGAATATAGCGGGCGGCGCTTCCGGGTCAACCCGCGCGGATGTGATTGTGGCGCATCTCGACAGTGTCGTGGTGGCGGGATAGGACGCTGTGGCCTGTTTGAGCGTGAATTGTGCTCCGGAGAATGTCCGTGACGTCAGCCGCTGCCCATTCCCCGCCGATCCGCCTTGCCGCCGATCCGGCGGCCGTTGCCGCGCTGGCGATTGCGGCGGTCGCTGCGGCGACGCTCGCGGGCGCCTGGTTCTTCCAGCTCGTGCTGGATATCCGGCCCTGTCCGCTCTGCCTCGAACAGCGCTACGCCTATTATCTGGCCCTGCCGCTCGCGCTGGTGGTGGCGTTTGCCGCCGCGCGGGGGGCGCCAAGGCAAGTGCTGCTGGGCGGGTTTGCGGTGCTTCTGCTCGCAGCCCTCGCCAATGCCTGGCTCGGCGGCTATCACGCCGGCGTCGAATGGAAATTCTGGCCGGGGCCGACCGATTGCTCCGGGCCGGTGGTCGACCTCGGCAGCGCCGGCACGCTGCTGCAGCGGCTCGACAGCGTCAAGGTGATCCGCTGCGACGAGGTGCAGTGGCGCTTCCTCGGCCTCTCGCTCGCCGGCTACAACGTGCTGATCTCGCTGGCGATGGCGGTGATGGCCCTGTGGGGCATCGTGGCGGCGAAACGGGCGGTGTAGCTCCAACCGTCATTGCGAGCGCAGCGAAGCAATCCACGTCTCCGCAAGCCGCGCTATGGATTGCTTCGCTGCGCTCGCAATGACGCAGAGAGAGCGGGGGCCTACCCCTCAATCGTCCACGTCCTCCTGCGGCCGTCCGAACAGATGCACGATCCCCGGTATCGTGATCGAGACGAACACGAAGCGCGACAGATGATGGGCGCCGACGAAAATCGGATCGATGTGCAGCGTGAGCGCCAGCGCCAGCATGGCGTCCATCGCGCCCGGCGCGAACGCCACGACGACATCGGCGAAGCGCACGTTGGTGGCCAGCACGATCACCGCGACGAAGACGGCTGAGATGGCGATGGCGACCGCGAACGAGCCCAGCCCGGCATTGATGTGGCTGAGCAGCGTCGACTTGCTGATCCGCGCGAACCGCGTGCCGATCACCGCGCCGATGCCGACCAGCGCCACGCCGCGCATCCAGGGCGGCAGGCCGCCCTCGATCAACCCGGTGCCGTGCAGCACGGCGGAGGCGATCATCGCGCCGAACATCCAGCTTGCCGGAAATTGCGCCAGCCGAAGCAGCAGCGCGACGGCGACGGCAGCGGCCGCCAGCACGGCGAGTTCGAGCGGCGAGGCGATCAGGCTGATCGCTTGCAACGGCGCAGTCGGCGCAATCCCGGTCAGCGCCAGCAGCAGCGGCAGGGCGGCGGTTAGGATGATCACGCGCATGGTCTGCACCACGGCGATCGCGGCGACGTCGGCGCCTTTCTCGGCGGCCAGAATCGTGATCTGCGACAGCGCGCCGGGGCTGCCGGCGAGCAGCGCCGAGGTCGGGTCCCAGCCGTGCACGCGCTGCAGATAGATGCTGGAGCCGAAGGTCGAGCAGAAGGTCGCGAGCGCCAGCAGACCGATGGTCAAGGGATAGGCACTCATGTGCTGGATCAATTGCCGCGACACCAGCGAGCCCAGCGTGATGCCGAGCAGCACCAGCACGGTCTGCGTCAGGATCGGCGGCATGGTGACGGGGCGTCCCGGCCAGCGCCGCGATACCGACGGTCGCCATCGCGCCGGAAATCAGCCCGCCCGGCAGGTTCGCCCACAGAAACAGCAGGCCGCCGGCGGCGCCGATGACGAGCGTCTCGAGCGTGCCGAGAATTTTGGCACGGTCGGCAATAGCGGAGGACATCGAGGCGGGGATCAGGCTCACGCCGCCTTATGGCAAATCCGCACGCGAGGGACAAATGCGCCACGCGATTGCAGCAATGCAGGGTGACGCCGGCGATGGCCCGCCGGCGTCATGAGAAATGCGGAAGGCCCCGATGCGCCCTCGTGCGGATGGGTGGGGTGGTTATTTCGCCTTTTCGGCGGCGGCCTTCTTGCACTCGGAGCGGAATTTCCGGCGTTCCTTGCCGTGCAGTCCCTTGGCATCGGCTTCCTTCGAACATTCGAGCGAGGCGGAGGTGCGCGGTTTCTCGGCCTTCTTTTCCGCCGGCGCCTTGGCATCCGTCTTGGCCTCGGTCTTGGCCGCATCGGTTTTGGCCGGAGCCGTGGTCTGTGCGGACGCGGCGCCCATCAGCAGAAGGGAAACCACGGCAGTCGCGGTGGCAAGGGAGGAGATCTTCGTCATGGGGCACCTCGGATTGAAAGAGAAGGGCGCGACCGTCGCGCTGGCATGCTGAACCACGGGTGAATGAAGCTGAACGGCCCGCCACAATATTTTTGATCGGACGAATCGCCCAGCGCGTTGCCGCAAGCTGAGGTTGCGCTAGGATGGAGGTGCAGATGACTTCCCCAAGGAGACCAGGGATGACTATTCAAGCAAAAATACTGGCCGCGATTGCGGTGTCGGGTTTGGCCGCGTTTGCGATGACATCGCAGGCGAACGCCCTGACCGCGCAGGAATGCAGCGCCAAATACCAGGCGGCGAAAACCGCCGGCACGCTCGGCGGCCAGAAGTGGAACGACTTCCGGAAAGCCCAGTGCGGCGCCGACGCAACGGCCGCGCCAGCGGCCGCCGCTCCCGCCGCTGCGGCTCCGGCCGCGGAGCCGAAGGAGGCCGCCAAGAAAGAATCGAAGAAGGAAACCAAAGCAGCTGCAAAGGAAGCTGCGGCGCCTGCGGCTCCGTCAGGCCCCGCGGTCTATCCGAACGCCGTCGATCCGAAATATTCAAAGGAGACCGCCGGCAAGGCGCGCATGCACACCTGCGTGGATCAGTACAACGCCAACAAGGCCACCAACGGCAATGGCGGCCTGAAGTGGATCCAGAAGGGCGGCGGCTATTACAGCGAATGCTCCAAGAAGCTGAAGGGCGCAGCCTAGACGGCAACCCACAAGGGCGCGGCCGGACGCTTCGGCCGCGCCTACAAATCGCGGAGCAATGTTTCGGCCGACTTCGCCACCAGTTGCGCGCGCTTGCGCGGGCCGCGTTCGAGAAACAGCAGGCTCTGGCCGAACACGAAGCAGTAGAACAGGAACGCCTGCGCGTCGGCTTCCTCCGCCGGCAGGCCGGTGGCGCGGTAGAGGTGCCCGACATTCTTCAGCCGCGCCGCGTCGACGCTCGCCACCGCGTTGGCGGCAAGCTCGTCGGAGCGGGCCCATTGCCGGATCGCCAGCTCAACCGCCATGCCCTCGGTATTCATCCGTTCGGAATAAAGCGCGATCAGCGCCTTCAGCCGCTCGCGAGCGGTCGCGCCGTCGAGGCTGGTGTGCCGCTCGATCGCGGCAATGCGCCCCTCGCTCCAGTTTTGCAGCATGGCCTCGAGCAGGGCCGCGCGGTCGCGGAAGCGGCGGTAGAAGCCGCCCTTGGTGACGCCGAGGCTTTTCGCCAGCACTTCCACCCGCACCCCCTCGACGCCGGTCCGCGCGATTTCCTCCAGGCCCGCCTCGATCCAGCTCTCGCTTCGCACCTCGCCGGTCCGCGCGTCCGTCTTGACGTCTATCTTGGCGTCTGTCCTTGCATCGCTCATGGTCCGGCCCCGGCGCGTGTTGATACGGTACCGTATTGCTAACCCGGACAGGATGTGATACGCTACCGTATCAAAATCAAAAATCGGGAGCGAACGATGGAGACGGACGCGACCTATCGCGGCACGGTCTATCCCTGGCAGTGCGATCATGTCGGGCACATGAACATCATGTGGTATGTGGGTAAGTTCGACGAGGCGAACTGGAATTTGTTCGCAAGGCTGGGGCTGACGCCGTCCTACCTGCGCGAAGTCCGGCCGCGGCATGGCCGCCGTGCAGCAGACCATCACCTATAAGCGCGAGTTGCTGGCCGGCGACATCGTCGAGGTCAGGAGCCGGCTCGCTGGAAATCCGCGACAAGTCGATCCGCTTCGTGCACGAGATGCGCAATGGCGAAACCGGCGAGATCGCCGCGACCTGCGAATTCGTCGGCGTCCACATGGACCGGCAGGCGCGGAAATCTGTGCCGTTCGCGCCCGCGATCCGTAGCGCGGCTGAAAAGCATCTCGAACCGGCGATGGCGTGAACCATGTCGCGCTTCGAGCCGAAGAACCCGGATTACCGCGCGATCGCGATTCACACGTTCGAGCAGCAGCGGGCGATGAAGACGCTCGGCATTTCGATCGCGCGGCTGGAGCCGGGCGAGGTCGATCTGGCGATGGACTATTCCGCCGACCTCACCCAGCAGCATGGCTTCATCCATGCCGGGATCATCACCGCAGGTCTCGACAATGCCTGCGGCATCGCCGCGTTCACGCTGATGCCGGCGTCAACCGGAATTCTCACCGTGGAATTCAAGACCAACCTGCTGGCGCCCGCGCGTGGGCAGCGGTTCGCCTTCCGCGCCACGGTGGTAAAGCCCGGCCGCACGCTGACGGTGTGCGAGGCCCGCGCCTATGCCACGCATGACGGGGTCGAGACGCTGATCGCGACCATGAGCGGCACGCTGATGGCGCTGGCGGCCCGCGAGGGAGCCGGAAGGACAGGGCGTCCGGCGCGACGGCCTGACCGTGCTTGCAGTGCAGCTTTGTGCTGCAGCCATGGCGATCCGTGAGAAATTCCTTCTATGGTCGCGCCGTGCAACTGAGTCTTTCAACTTGATCATCTCCACCACGCAAGGCGTGCTGGGACTGGCGTCGGGGATGCTGGTCGGGTTTTCGCTCGGCCTGGTCGGCGGCGGCGGCTCGATCCTCGCGGTGCCGCTGATGGTCTACGTAGTCGGCGTGCCCGAGCCCCATATGGCGATCGGCACCAGCGCAATTGCGGTCGCCGCAAACGCCGCGATCAACCTGTCCAACCATGCGCGCGGCGGCACCGTAGTGTGGTCCGTTGCGCTGATATTCGCCGCGTCGGGCATGGTCGGCGCCTTCGGCGGATCGATCCTCGGCAAGATGGTCGACGGCCAAAAGCTGCTGGCGCTGTTCGCGCTGGTCATGATCGTCATCGCGCTGCTGATGCTGAAGACGCGTTCGCGGATTGGCCTGCCGGACGTCAAGGTCTCGATGTCCAACATGCCCGCCATCGTCAGCCTCGGCCTCGCGACCGGAACGATGTCGGGCTTTTTCGGCATCGGCGGCGGATTCCTGATCGTCCCGGCGTTGATGCTGGCGACGGGAATGCCGATCATGAACGCGGTCTCCTCCTCGCTGGTCGCGGTCACCGCGTTCGGCCTGACCACGGCCGCGAGCTATGCCTGGTCCGGGCTGGTGTCGTGGGCATTGGCGGGGCTGTTCGTGGCGGGCGGCATCGTCGGCGGATTGGCCGGCACGCGTTCGGCGCGGCACCTGGCCGAACGCCGTGGCGCGCTCAATATCGTGTTCGCCGTGGTCATTATTGCGGTGGCGCTCTACATGCTGGCGCGTAACATATCGCTATCTCCGGCGTAGACAGGGATACACCCTTCGTGAGAACCAGATGAAGCGATCGAACAATCCGGCCGGGACCAACCCGGGATGCACACGGCGCAAGGCGCTCGGCCTGCTTGGCGGCGGTGCCGCGTTGCTCGGCGCGGCGTCGCGACCGGCGTTCGCGCAAGGCAGCGACGACGTGCTGACCGAGGCGCTGGTGCTGCGCGACCCCGATGTGCCCTCCACCGGCAATCCCGAGGGCGATATCAACATCGTCGAATGGTTCGATTACAACTGCCCGTATTGCCGCAAGATCGCGCCCGAGATCCAGCAGGTGGTGCAGGACGACGGCAAGGTTCGCCTGGTGCTGAAGGACTGGCCGATCCTCGGCGAGGTCTCGAAGTTCGCGGCGCGGATGGCGCTGGCGGCGAAGTATCAGGACAAATACATGGCCGCGCATGACGCGATGATCGGCGTCAGCTCGAAATTGACCGAGCCGCGCATCCGCGAATTGCTGGCCGGCGCCGGCATCGACATGGATCGCCTCAACCGCGACGCCACGACCAATGCCAAGGCGATCGACACCATCCTCGCCCGCAACCACGCTCAGGCGGTGGCCTTTGGATTCAAGGGCACGCCGTCCTTCATCGTCGGCAAGTTCCGCGTGCCGGGAATCCTGACCATGGCGGAATTCGAGATGGTGATCGCCGACGCGCGCAAGGCGAAAAAGGCGAACTGACGATCAGAAAAAACGCCGTCGTGGATGACGACGGCGTTAATCCTTAGGCTCACGTTCGCCTGAATTACTTCGACGAAATCTTGACCCAGTCGTCATGGGCGCGCGTCTTCAGCTTGGCCCAGTCGGCGGCCGCAACGTCCCAGTTGACGATGGTGCGGTTGGCCTGGGCGACCTGGCCGTTCGCGACGCTCGACGTCTGCATGGAATCGTAGACATAGACGCCGCAACCCAGCAGTAGCGCACCCAAGATCATTCCGACAAACGTCTGCATGATAGTTCCTCCGTTGCGGCTGATAACGCCGCGCCCGGAGGATGGTTCCGTGGCTACGGGCCACCCAGCCACTGCAGGATTTCCGCGTTCATCTCGCGCGGATAGGTGTGGCTGAGGTCGTCGAGCTCGCGATAGGTGACATTGGCGCCTGCTGCCGACAGCGCCTGGCTGGTCTGCCGCGCGACCTGCACCGGAAACATCCAGTCGAGCCGGCCATGCACGATATGAACGGGCAGGCCGCGCAACCGGTCTGCATCGGCCATTTCAGCCATCAGCGGATGAAACGTCGCCGACACCGGCGCGAGGTGGGTGAAGGGCGAAGCGCTATCGAAGCCCGTCACGTAGCAGAACGTGCCGCCGTCGCTCATTCCGGTCAGCAGCATCCTGCCCGGATCGACATTCCAGCGCGCCCGCACGGAATCCAGGATGCGCATCAGGTTCGGCGTGTCGGTGTCGTCGCCCATCAATGCCCAGGTGCTGCCGGTGGCGGTCGGGGCGACCAGGATCGCGCCGCGGCTGCGGGCATCGCGCAGCCAGCTCCAGAGGAAGCCGCGGCCGTTGCCGCTGCCGCCGTGCAGCGCCATGACAAGCGGAAGAGCGCGGTCGGGCGTGTAATATTCCGGCACATAGAGCGAGAAGCCGCCGCGGCTGCCGGGCTCGTTCTGATTGTGGAAGATTCCGGTGTTTTCGTTGGCCGGCGCCGCCAGCCGCGCCGCAAGATCGGCGTCTCCGTGCAGCGCGGGATCGACAAAAAACTGGTTCACCGGCGGCAATCTTGCCGACAGCGCATAGAGCGCTTCCTGCGCGCGCGGGGCGTAACGCAGCGCACGAAACAGGCTGACGAAATCGCCTTGGCCGTTTTGCACGACGCGCAAGGCTTCGAACGCGGCGAGCACGGCATCGCTGGCCGTTGCGAGCGGTGTCTTGATGTGAGCGAAATCCGCCGGCCATTGCTCAAGCCGCGGCCGAACGGCGCGCAGGGCTGTGTCCGGCTCGCCTGCCGTTGCCATCACGCGGTCGAAATCCGGCGGGTTGAGGTAGCGCGCGATAAAGCTCAGCGCTTCGAGCGACTGCAGCAGCGGCGGCAGCACGGCGACGATGTCGTCCACCACGGCCTCACTCATCGGATGTACTCTGCTTTCAATGGAGGCTTGCTTCGATGAAGCCTTTGTTCGGTGAAGGCTTGGTTCAGTGCAGTCTCAATCAATGCAGCTTTGCTTCAGTGGAGTCTTGGCGCCTTCAACAGCCTGGCGCGATCGGTCGAGCTCAGCACCACGTCGAAGGTGACGCCCTCATGGTAGACCGTGAGCGGCACGTCGACGCCGGCGGCGCCGAGCGACCAGAGTTTGCGGTAGAAGCCGGCCTGGCTGGTGATCTTGTCGCCGTTGACCGCGAGGATGACGTCGCCGGTCTTGAGTTCGGCGCGCGCGGCCGGTCCCTTGCTGGCGATGCCGACCACCACGAGGCGGTTGTCGATTTCGGTAGTGTACATGCCGAGCCACGGCCGCGACGGCTTGTTGACGCGGCCGAACTTCCTGATGTCGTCGAGCACGGGCTTTAAGAGGTCGATCGGCACGATCATGTTGACATGTTCGGCCTTGCCCTCGCGCTCACGTTCGAGCTGCAGCGATCCGATGCCGATCAGTTCGCCGCGGCTGGAGATCAGCCCGGCGCCGCCCCAATTGGGATGCGCGGGATGGGTGAAGATCGCCTCATCCAGCAGGTATTCCCAATAGCCCGCGAATTCCTGCTTGGCCGTGATCTGGCTTGCGACCGAGCGCGTGCGCCCGCCGGCGCCGCCGACCACCACGCGATCGCCGATCCGGGCGGCGGCGGAAGAGCCGAGCGGCAGCGGCGCGAGGTCGAGGTCGCCGAGCGCCTGCACCAGCCCGAAGCCGGATTCGGAATCGAAGCCGAGCGCGTGGCCTTCCACCACGCTGCCGTCGCCCCGATGCAGCCATACCGCTTCGGCCTCGGTGATCAGATAGCCGATCGTCAGCACCAGCCCGTCGTCGATCACGACGCCATTGCCGGCGCGCTCGGTGCCTAGCGTTTCCGCGGTAAAGGCGTCGGACGGGATGATCGAATGCAGCCCGACCACCGACGACAGGATTTTGTCGAGGTCGAAGGCGTAGTCGCCCTGACGCGGCTGGTTTGCGGGCGGCACTCTCCATTCGGTCAAAGAGGGCATCAAGGGTCTCCCATACGGTTGCGCGTCCACCACCAACGCCGCGCAACCCGAATAGATCACGGTCCGGTCAGCGACAAATTTGACGGATTATATCAGCGAAATGGCCGCGGATCGAGATCGCAGATCGAGCGCAGGATTGCGGTTGGCCTGTCGATGGAAGCGGCGTCAGTTCCGCCATTCCCGATAATCTCGCTTGACCCTGTCAGCCGCCACTTCTGCGGCGTCGTTCAGCCAGCCGCGCGGCCGTTTCCCAAGGTCGGCCTGCAGCGCCTTGATCGGCACTGAACCCGTGGCGTGGACCGACGCCACGTCGAAACCCATCGCCCGGAGCAGATTGAGGTGCATTTTCTTGCCGGCGTCAGTGCCCAGTTCGATCTTTTGGGAATCGGGAGCGATGCGCCGAAAGACGAATTGATGGCGCACGTCGAGAAACGGATCCGGCGCGCGATATCGGCTATTGGCCAACGCAAGGAAATTCGATTTCAGCGACCTTCCCGGGTTGGCCCAATGCCACGCCGAGGGCACCAGCGCCTTGGCTTCACGCAGCACCTGACCGCCACGCCAATAGCCGACCGCAACGTAGCGTGGCCGTCCGAGGCTGCCGCCGCCCTTGTGGAGCAGGCGGCACAATCGAACGCTCTTCTTGTCCGTGCCGTCGGGCAGGCTTTCAATCAGGGCCTTGGCGATTCGGGGCGGCGGCGCGTATTCCTTATAGTCATCGACGTCGCTCCAGAATTTCTCCGGCTTGCCTTGCGCGGGCTCGGCATAGGGCCGCATCCAGGTTTGACCCTCGAAAAGCAGCGTCGGCTGCGGGCCTTCGAGGCCCTCGCGATAACCCCTAAGCACGGCGTTGGCGGCGTGCCTGGGGTCGATCGCCGGATGCGGCGCAAGCTGAATGCTGGTCACAAGCCGGACCAGATCGAGCACATAGGGCATCACGGCGGCTTCATCGAAGTCGTTGACGCCCCACACCAGACGTCCGTCGGCGTCGCGCCAGGTCCCGAAATTCTCCAGGTGCAGGTCGCCGATCGAAAGCAACTGCGGCGCATCCATCAGCTGCGGGCACCAGTCGCCGATCTTTCGGGCCCACCGGAAATAGGTCGCCCGCAAGAAGATGAAGGCACTCTTCTTCATCCGGCGGTGCTTATACGCGATGTCTTTTTTGACGACGTCGCACTGCCTGGCCAGCCAGGCTTCGTAGTCCTTGTTGTCCTTGCGGAATGACATTGCGGCCGCTCGCCACTCGTTACGCCGATCAGGATATCCTACCGCTGGATGTGTGGTTATAAAACCTCGCGGGCGCCGGGATTTGACCGCCGCCTTCAATCCGCTTTTACCCGCGCCCGGGCCGGCATGATCCGGAACGCGCGGTTGTCTTTCAGCCAGCCCGCGCGTTCGTCGCGCAGCAAGGTACGGCGCACCTTGCCGGAATCGTCGCGCAGGCCGACGCTCACGGTCTCGAAACTTTCCGGGTGCTTGTAGCGGCTGAGCCGGTCGGCCAGGAATGCGGCCATGCCGTCGGCAACCGCTTGCGCGTCGGCGCTCGCGTCGAGTTCGAGGATGGCGTGCACGCGCTGCCCGAATTCCGGATCGGGCAGGCCGACGACGACGCAGGAGCGCACCTCGGGATGCTCCGTCACCGCCGCCTCGACTTCCGCCGGATAGATGTTGGCGCCGCCGCGCAAGATCATGTCGGCGAGGCGGTCGCCGAGATAGAGATAGCCTTCCGCGTCCAGCCTTCCGATATCGCCGAGCGATTCCCAGCCGTCCGCGCGGCGCTTCGGCTCGGCGCCGAGATAGTGATAGGTGCAGCCCGCGCCGTCATTGGGCAGGAAATAGATCTCGCCGGTTTCGCCGGGAGCCACGTCATTGCCGTCTTCGCCGATGATGCGCAGGCGCGCGGTCTCGCCGATCTTGCCGACCGAGCCGCGGTGTTCGAGCCATTCGACGCCCGATATGATCGTGGCGCCCTGGGCTTCGGTGCCGCCATAGAGTTCGTAGATTCGCTCGGGCCCCAGCCACTCGATCCATTTTTCCTTCAGCCATGGTGGCATCGGCGCTGCCATATGAAACACGATCTGCAGGCTCGACACGTCGTAGCGGTTGCGCACCGCGTCGGGCAGCGACCAGATCCGGTGCATCATGGTGGGCACGAAATTGACCCACTGGACCCGGCTGGCCTCGATCAGGCGCAAGCATTCCTCGGCGTCGAATTTGACGAGGCCGGTGACGCGTCCGCCGTGGAACAGCGCGGTGTGCGAAACGATGAACGGGGCGTTGTGGTAGAGCGGGCCGGGGTTGAGCAGGGAAGCGCCGAGCGGCATGCCGACCGCCGCCGGCCCGGCGGTGTCGATCACGGCGGGCCGGTGATCGAGGATCACCTTTGGCCGCCCGGTCGAGCCGCCGCTGGTCATCGCCTTCCAGTAGCGCGCCACCGGGTTGTCGATTGGTTCGTCCGACACGCCTTCGGGGACGAAATCGGCCGGCAGCGAATTCGGCGCGTTCCAGTCCGGCTGACCGCCCACCACCAGCGACGGCTTGAGAATGTCGAGCACGGCGGCAGCCTCGCCGCGCGGCAGCCGCCAGGTCAGCGACGTCGGCGTCGCGCCGCATTTCCACACCGCAAAGGTGGTCTCGAAAAACACATTGCTGTTGGGCAGCCCGATGGCGACGAAATCGCCGGGCTTGACGCCCTTGGCGGCGAAGGCGCGGGCGCGGCGGTTGGCGTTGCGCTCGAGCTGCTCCCAGGTGATGGCATCGGCGCCGTGACTGACCGCGATGGTGTCCTTTGGTTTCCGTTCGGCATACCAGCGTGGCACGTCGGCGATAGGGAATGAGCATGGGGCGTTTCCGTTGGAGCGTTGATGCCGCTCTTGTGTTTCAGATGAGGCGGGCGCCTCTAAACTATCGTGACAGAATTGGAAGGCGGAGTGAAGGGAGACTCGAACGAGTGCCTTCGGGTTGCCTTGGGGTCGGAATGCATTTGCCCGGACGTTGTTACCGGCCTGAATCAACGGACAGCCAACCGAAGCGGCCGGCAAAATAACTCCGCTCGGTAGGGAATACGGAGCAGGGCGCGTACACTGAGCTTCGAAGTGGGCCCAGACCTCTTAACCGTGGATGCGACGAATGAGCAACGAGCAAAGCCACAAAGTGCACCTAAGTCCCGAAGACCAGGAGCGGTTGCGAGAACTTCGGGCGCAAAAACCAGCCCGCAACGTACCGAGGCTGACACTGACGCCGGGTGCGATGCTTGCTGACCGCGTTGCCGAAACGGTTGGTTCCTGGCGGTTCATCATCATCCAGAGCGTCCTGCTAGGCATTTGGATCATTCTGAACATGATGGCGTTCATCAACCATTGGGACCCTTACCCCTTCATCTTGCTGAACTTGGTTCTTTCCTTCCAAGCAGCTTATGCAGCGCCCATCATCATGATGAGCCAGAACCGTCAATCCGAGATCGACCGCAGGCACGCAGAACACGACTACCGGATAAATGTGAAGGCTGAACTCGAAATCGAATTGCTGCACAACAAGATTGACGCCTTGCGTGAGCAGGAAATGTTGCAGCTTCTCAACATCATTCAACGTTTGTCCGCGCACCTTGCGCCCGAGCTTGTCGCGGCTATCGAGGCCGAAGCGGTGCCGCGCAAGACCTAGGTGATTTTGCTGGTCGCCGGACCGTCAATCGGCTCTTCCTCCTGCTCGCCTCCGGTGAGCCGTTTCGGTCAGCGTGTGAATGCGATTAGGCCATGAGTGGCCGATCGCGCGCCGGCACGACCCCACGGCATTTTTTGGGGGGATGTGTCTGGGGTCTCACACGGCGCCGCTCATCAAGCGGCAGGCAGGCCGCTATTTATTGGCGGATCATCGATCTTCGCCTGCTCTTCAGCGAGCAGCCGCAACAGCATCTGGTGTCGAGTCTCATCGCGAGACGGATCACCTTCGCTGATGGCTATGAGCTTGCGATACCGAACGATATTTTCGTCATGGACGTAGCGCTGCATGCACCCTCCAACGGCAAGGGCAAGGCGGAGCGCTTGCATCAACAGTAGCCGCCCGTTCCCGACGCAATGCAAGGCCTATTATGGGATGCGGTACGCCGGCCACGATGGCCCGGAGCCGGGAATCGTTCCGGAAAAGAAAAAGCGTCGATTTCTCCGAGGGGAAGCACCTCGACAAGAACGCACTGCGCCCTACGGATCGAGTTCGGTGTCCCAATAAAGATAATCCAGCCAGCTATCGTGCAGATAGTTCGGCGGAAACAGCCGTCCGTTGCGATGCAGCTGATGCACCGTGGGCGCGAACGGGTGTTGGCGCGGAAACATCCGCGCCTGCTGCGGCGTCAGATTGCCCTTGCGCAGATTGCACGGCGAGCAGGCCGCGACCACGTTTTCCCAGGTGGTCTGGCCGCCTTTGCTGCGCGGGATGATGTGATCGAAGGTGAGGTCGTCATGCGCGTGGCAGTACTGGCAGACGAAGCGGTCGCGCAGGAAGACGTTGAACCGGGTGAAGGCGGGATGCGTGGTCGGCTTGACGAACGACTTCAGCGACACCACGCTCGGAAGCTGGATCTCGAAGGTCGGGCTGCGTACCGCGCGGTCGTAGTGCTCGACGATGTTGACGCGATCGAGAAACACCGCCTTGATCGCGTCCTGCCACGACCAGAGAGACAGCGGGTAATAACTCAGCGGCCGGAAATCCGCGTTCAGCACCAATACCGGCCAACCGCCTTGCGAGACATGTGCGTTCAAGTAACGCTCCTGACCCCCATGTTAGCTGCGAAGCAGCATGTGCCCTGCATACTACAGGCAGCGTGACGGGATTGTGAAGAGCGTTCCGGGGCTTATCCGCTGATGCCGCCGTTCCGCCCCGATTTGCATCAGGGCCGCGAAGACCGCTAAATCGGACCGACAGGCATTGCTCACCCGCCGGCGGACCCCAGGAATGGCCACCCCTTCACGTTATCTTGAGGCACCGCGCCGGCTACGGGCGTTTGTTCGCGCCCATGAAACCAGCCTGGTGGTTCTGGCGGCGATGATCGGAACCATTGGTGGGCTGGTGGTGCTGACGATGAGTGTGGCGGTGGCGGCCCTGCACGCGCTGCTGTTCAATATCGGCATGACGGAAAGGCTGTCGAGCCAGCCGAGTATCGAAACGCTGCGAGCCGTTCTGATTCCAAGTCTCGGCGGCTTGCTGCTGGGGCTGGCCTTCCTGCTGCTGCTGCGCTGGCGGCCCGCGCGCGAGATCGACCCGATCGAGGCCAACGCCCTCCATGGCGGCCGGATGTCGTTTCGCGGCAGCATCATTGTGGCCCTGCAGACCACCTGGTCCAGCGGGGTCGGGGCGTCGGTCGGCCTCGAAGCGGGATATACCCAGCTTGCGAGCGGCCTTGCCGCTTCGCTCAGCCGCGGATTTCACCTGCGCCGCGCCGACCAGCGCATCATGGTCGGCTGCGGAGCGGCGGCAGCGATTTCGGGCGCGTTCGGCGCCCCGCTCGCCGGCGCCTTTTATGCGTTCGAACTCGTGATCGGGGGCTATACGTCGGCCAGCCTGACGCCGGTCGGCGTCGCCGCGGTGGCGGGCTATTTCGTCACCCACGGATTTGAGGCGCTGTCGCTCGGGATCAGCGTCGGCCCGGTCGGCAACGTGGTCGGGCGCGATCTTGCGATCGCTGCGCTGCTCGGCGTTCTGGCGGCGCTGTTCGGCATCCTCATCATGCGCGGCGTGGCCTTGTGCGAGACGGGGCTTGCGAAGACCCGCCTCTGGCCGCCGCTGCGCCCGGCGCTCGGCGGCCTCGGGGTCGGTCTGCTGGCGCTGCTGACGCCGCAGGTGATGTCGTCCGGGCATGGCGCGCTGCATTTTTCCGGCCTCGTCTCGATGCCTTTGCAGATCATCGCCGGCGTATTCGTTCTGAAGGCGCTGGCGTCGATTATCTCGCTTGGCTCGGGCTTCCGCGGCGGATTGTTCTTCGCCACGCTGTTCATGGGTGCGCTCGGCGGCCGCCTGTACGCTGCCGGCGTCGATTGGGTCTGGCCGGGTCTTGCGCTGGATCCCAATGTCTATGCCGTGATCGGGATGAGCGCGCTGTCGGCGTCCGTGATCGGCGGTCCCTTGACGATGTCGTTCATCGCGCTGGAATCGACCGGCAATCTCTGGCTCACCACGGTGGTGCTGGCCGCGGTCATCATCTCCACCCAGATCACCCGCGAATTGTTCGGCTACTCCTTTGCGACCTGGCGCCTGCATCTGCGCGGCGAGACCATCCGCAGCGCCGCCGATGTCGGCTGGATTCGCGATCTCACGGTCCGGCGCCTGATGCGGCCGGATGTCGCCACGGTCGACGCCGGTATCGGGATCGAGGAGTTCCGGGTGAAATTTCCGCTGGGGTCGAAGACGCAGGTCGTCGCGGTCGATGCCACCGGGCGCTATGTCGGGCTGGCGGTGGTAGCCGAAGCGCATGCGCCGGATATCGATGCCGCGCGCGGCCTCATCAGCATCCTGCATCATCGCGAGGTCGTGCTGCATCCGGTCATGAATATTCAGGAAGCCATCGCGGTCTTTGACGCCGCCGAAGCCGAATCGTTGGCGGTGGTCGAAACCGATGGCGAACGCCGGCCGATCGGGATTCTCACCGAGGCCCATGCCATGCGGCGTTACGCGGAAGAATCCGACAAACGCCGGCGGGAGGCGATCGGCGAGGTTTGAGCGCGGCGAGAGTCTGGATGGCTTCGTCGCTCTCGGTCCTCTGAGGTTCCTATGCTAAATCTTCTCCAGCTTCTGCAGGCAGCGGCTCACGGCGAACCTCCGGCGGCATCGGCGTGTCCGGAAAGCTGGTCTTCCAGTCGGTGACGCCGACTTCGCCGATATAGATGTCGCCCTTCGAATCCATCGCGATGCCGTGCGGCGCGAGGAATTTGCCGGCCTCCAGCCCCGGGCCGTTCTCGCCGCCGAGCCGGGCGATGCGGTTGCCCTTGGCATCGACGATCGAGAGCCTTGGGCCGAGATTGGGCACCTTGCGGTTGACCGCCAGGCCGGGGCCGAGTTCGCCGATGATGAAATTCGCCTGCTTGCCGCCGCAGCGGCACAGCGCGCAGGGCCGGTGCAGATTGTTCCACTGCGTCTCGTATTTGCCGTTGCCGTCGAACACCTGCACGCGGTGGTTCTCGCGGTCGGCGACATAGACCCAGCCGTCGGCATCGGTCGCGATATTGTGGACGATGTTGAACTGGCCGGGATCGGTGCCGGGCTCGCCCCAGGTTTTCAGCAGCTTTCCGTCCGGCGAATATTTGTGGACGCAGGCATTGCCGTAGCCGTCGGAAACATAGATCTCGCCCTTCGGCGACAGCGCGGTGTGGGTGCAGCGGTGAAACGGCTCGCCGCTCATGAACGGCGCGGGCTTGTTCGGGATGCCGATGGTCAGCAGCACCTTGCCGTCGGTCGTGCACTTGCGCACGGTGTGGTCGCCGTCATCGGTGCAGTAGAGATTGTCGTCGGCATCGATGTGCAGGCCGTGCGCGCGGTTGAACAGGCCTTCGCCCCAGCTCTTGATGAAATTGCCCTCGCGGTCGAGCACCACCATCGGATGGTCGCCGCGGTTGAAGACGTAGATGCGGTCCTTGCTGTCGACCGCGACGGAAGCCGCGTCGGTCAGGCTCCAGCCGTCCGGCAGCTTCGCCCAGTTTTCCACCACGCGGTAACGGTGCTCGCCCGAGCCGAGAATAGCCGGCATGCGTTTCTCCCCATCTGATATTTGTTGGCGGGAGTGTTGCAGAGACCTGCCCGAAGCACGAGGGGGATTTGCGCATGGCACGTTTCTTCCAGACTAGCTCCCGATATCCTCCGCCGCGATGATCCGCTGGCGCAGCGCCAGGCGTACCAGTTCGATGTCGGAGCCGACGCCGAGCTTGGCGCGGATCTGATAGCGGGTGTTGGCCGCGGTCTTGACGCTGATATGCAGCGTGTTTGCGATCTCATCCACGGATTTCTCCGCCAGCAGCATGCGCAGGATCTCGAATTCCCGCGGGCTCAGTGCGTCGATCGCCGAGGGCTCGTCGGCGAGGCTGTTGATGGCGAGTTCGTGGTCGATGTCGGGGCTGAGCGCGATGCGTCCGGCCATGACCTCGGCGATCGCGCGCAGCAGCGCCTCGGGCGGGTTGCTCTTGGTGACGAAGCCGCGCGCGCCGGCCTTGATCGCCTGCACCGCATAGGCGGCGCTCTGGTGCATCGTGAAGACGAGGATGCGCGCGGACTTGTCCCATTGCCGGATGCGCCTGATGGCCTCGACCCCGCCAATGCCCGGCATCGACAGGTCCATGATGACGAGGTCGGGCCTGGCTTCCTTGTACACGCGATAGGCGTCGGCGCCGTTGTCGGCTTCGGCGACGACCTCAAGGCGATCCTGCTTCTGCAACAGCGAGCGATAGCCCTCGCGCACGATGGCATGGTCGTCCGCCAGCATCACGCGCGTGCGGCCTGTGGTGTCCGCCATCTCTAGGGCTCCACCCGCATGGTGGGAATGCGCGCGACAAGCCGGGCGCCGCCGGTCTCGCGCCGCTCGAACTGCAGGGTCCCTCCGAGCGAAACCACGCGTTCCTGCATGCCGAGCAGTCCCATGCCGGCTTTCGGCGCAGCATTGGCGCCGTTCGCCTCGCCGTCGTCCTCGACGGTCAGGACGATGTCGGCGTCTCCGGCCTCGAGACGCAATTGCACGCACCTGGCCTGCGCGTGCTTGGCCGCATTGGTGATCGCCTCCTGCGCGATCCGATAAAGACTGGCGCTGACACCGGGCGGCAAATCGTCGGCCTCGCCAATGACGGCAATCTCAAACCGGGTGCGGCCCTTCTCAAAACCGTTCCAGCTCGCCACCAGGCTTTCGAGGCTGATGGTGAGGCCGAGTTCCTCGACATCGGGCGGACGCAGGCGCACCAGCGCGCCGCGCAGGGTTTCCATCATATGCGCCGTCGTGCGCGAGATGCCGCGGCATTCCTCGTAGAGCGGCGGGCATTCGCGCTCCGCGGTGTGGGCGGCCGCGGCGGCCTGCGCCGCGATGGCGGAAAGCGACTGGCCGAATTCGTCGTGCAACTCGCGTGCAAGATGGCGCCGCTCCTCGTCCTGCACTTCGATCAGCTTTCGCGTCAGGGCGTTGCGTTCGGCAAGCGTGGTCTGCAGCCGTTCGGCAAGGGTGTTGAAGACGCCGGAGATGACAGACAATTCCGCGAGGTCGAAACGGGGCAGGCGCGCGGACAGATCGTTCGCCGCCAAGCTGCCTCAGCCCGGCGCCAATGGCCCGCGTCGGCCGCAGCGCGCGCGCCAGCACGGCATAGACCGCGACGCATAAGCCCGCCAGCGCGAAAGCCATGATGGAGAGCAGCCGGCTCGCCTCGCGCCAGCTCTGGCCGATCTGCGTGGCGGGGTCGAAGGTTGCGACGGCCATGCCCCGGTTACTGCCTGCAACGAGGACCGGCATCGAGACCGGTTCGCCCGGACGAAAGACGGCGCGGTAGAGCGAGGCGAAGATTTCGGGCGCGGCCATTTCGTCGGCGAGCGCGCCGCTGCAGACGCCCTGGCGAAACGCGCCCGTGTTGTCGCGGTAGGCAATGCAAAGGCCCGGCTCCATCAGCGCCGCGATCCCCTGCAGATCCGGCGTTGCGTTGATGGACACGGAGAGCCATTGCGCCTGCGATTGCTGCAGCGAGAGATCCCTGGCCACGATCTCGGCGATACGGCCCGCCTTGGCCTTCGCGACACGGTCGCTGTCGAACAAGGCGTAGGCCGCGACGGCAATGAAGCAAATGGCCGCGAGCGCCGCGACGCGCAACGTCAGCCGCAGCTTCAAATCGATGGCGGGCGGGCGGCTCGCCGCGGAGTTGGATGCCTGTCGCAAGCTTCCTCCCCAAGATTCTTTGCTTTGGCTTCGAATAGTGAGGCAAATTTCGCCGGGAAGAAAGCGGGGCAAGAGCGGCAGGACAAGATCGGGTATTTCACCCGGCCGATCCAGGGAAAGCTGCCGTTTCGGAAAGCCGGCAGATCGGGCGATGTTGGGAGGAGTACGGCCGCTCCGGCTTGGCAGTTCCGAGGTGATCCATGCGCTGCATCGCTCTTATCCTTGCTCCGGTAGTTGTGCTTGCAGCGTTCGCGGCGGCTGGGACCGCCGAGACGGCGGCGCCGTCCCCGATCAAAATGGCGGTGTTTTCGTTCGAACTGGAGGATTTCAGCGCCGCGGCCGGCTACGTTCCCCCTGACGACATCGACCGCGAGCAGTTGCGGCTTTCGACCGAAGAAGCCCGCCGGCTGATCGCGGCATCCGGGCGCTACCAACTGGTCGACGTCAGCGCGGTGAATAACGAGGCGGCGAAAGCCGGCAAGTTGCGGGATTGCGACGGCTGCGACGCCAGGATCGCCGCCGGCCTTGACGCAGATCAGTCGATGATCGGGATCGTCACGCGCATCACCCGAATGGAATACGCGGTCACCTACAAGATCCGCGACGCCAGATCCGGGGCGATCATAGCGGTCGCGCAGACCGACCTGCGCATGGGCGCCAACGTCGCCTGGAGCCGCGGGGCGCGGTGGCTGATCGAGAACCGTCTGCTGGAGCAGGCGAAATAGTTGCAGGAACGAAACGCACGTCACGAAACGCCAAAGGAACCATTTGTGATGGAAAAGCTGATGAAACTACGGATGCTGAGCCTCGCTTTGACCGCCGTCGCTGTTGTCTGCGCCTGTTCTGTCCGGCAAGGCCGGGCGCAGGCGACGACGCTCGTGCTCGCCGTCGCCGAAATCCACTATGTCGACACCTCGGGTGAGGTGATCGATCAAAGCGCCGACCATCGCCGGCGGCTGCGTGAA
Source organism: uncultured Alphaproteobacteria bacterium (assembly GCA_963840465.1). GTDB lineage: Bacteria > Pseudomonadota > Alphaproteobacteria > Rhizobiales > Xanthobacteraceae > Bradyrhizobium. The sequence continues at coordinate 410,984 of CAWIZF010000040.1, forward strand.
TTCGAAGCCGCGTTGCGCAGCGATCTGGTAGCGAGCGGAAAGGTAGCGAATGCAGCGCTTGAATGTCCGCCAAACGCCTGCTCGGTAGGCGACCTCGACTGACGGCCAACTGCTGGGCAAGGCGAAGGAGGCCGGCGCCACCCATCTATTGATTGGCCGCTTTCACAAGATGAGCACGCTGATACAGCAGGCGAAATTCGACGTCATCGACGTGAAAGCGCGGAAGGTCGTGTTCGATCGCTATATCAGCTTCCGCGGCGACAACGACGCGGCCTGGCGCCGGGCGGAATCCTTCCTTGCCCGGCAAATCCTCGATCACGGCGAATGGTGAGCGTCAGCGCGGCAGCAGCCCTTCCTCGATCGCCTTGATCTGCAGCGCGAGGTGCTTTGAGCCGATGCGGCATTGCGCGAGGCCGCCGGCGATCAGCCAGAGGCCGGGCTGGCCGGTGCGGGTGTACATGTTGCGCAGTTCCTGCTCGTCGCCAAAGCCCCAGATCGTGCCGACGCGTTTTTCGACCGCCTCGCCGAACAGCTTGCGCACCAGCTCTTCCTGCCGCTTGTAGCCGGTCGCCAGCACCACGAGGTCGGCGGCAATGGTCTCGCCGTCCTTCATCTTCGCGCCGTCGGCCGTGAACGTGTCGAGATCGGCGAATTGCCTGAGCGCGATGTCGCCCTTCACGATCAGGTCGGAGCAGCCGACGTTGAAATAATAGCCGCCGCCGCGGGTGAGATATTTGAACTGCCAGCCGGTATTGTCCTCGCCGTAGTCGAGCTTGAAGCCGGCGCGCTCCAGCCCGTCGAGCAATTCCTTGTCGAGCGCCTTGGATTTCTCGCCGGTCAGCCTGTGGCTCTTGCGCGCCAGCTGCAGCGGCATCGAGGTCGCGATCAGGTCGTTATCCTCCAGCGTGCCCTCGTTGTAGGGCGCGTAGACCAGTTGCGCCGACGGCTCGATGCTGACGACCAGCGTCGACGAGCGCTGGAACATGCGTGACGTGCGCGCCGCTGGAATGCAGGTCCTGCGCGATGTCGTGGCCGCTGTTGCCGGTGCCGATCACGATGGCGCGCTTGCCCTTCCAGTTCTCGCCATCGTCATACTGGCTGGAATGCATCACCTTGCCGGCGAAATCCTTCAGGCCGGCGATCTCAGGCACGCTCGGAATGCCGCTGACGCCGGTCGCCAGCACGACATGGCGCGGATGCATGGTGCGCTTGGTGCCGTCGGCGCGGCGCAGCGTCACGGTCCAGCGGCCTTCCTTCTCGTCGTAGCTGCCGCCTTCGAATTCGGTCTCGGTCCAGAAGTTCAGCTCCATGGCCTCGACATAGGCCTCGAACCAGTTGGCGAGCTTGTCCTTGGGGATGTAGGTCGGCCAGTTCGGCGGGAAGTGCATGTAGGGCAGGTGGTTGACCTGCACTTGATTATGCAGCGTCAGCGCATGGTAGCGCTTGCGCCAGTTGTCGCCGATGCGCTGCTCGCGATCGACGATCAGGGTGTCGACGTTCAACTGCTTCAGGCGCGCGGCGATGGAGAGCCCGGATTGGCCGCCGCCGATGACGAGCACGGTCGGATCGCGATCGGCATAGCCGGCCGATGCCTTGCGCAGGTCGAGCCAGTTGGGCCCGCGAAAGTCGCGCGAATAGGCGTTGCCGCGCGGACGCTGGACGCCGAGTTGTTCCTCGAAGCCTTTGAGTTCGCCAAGCTCGGTCAGCAGCGTCCAGGCCTTGAGGCGGTTGCCGTCGTCCGCATCCGGAATCAGGCGGATGATGCCGCTGCCGCGTCCGACCTTGGTCTCGAACTTGAAGATGGCTTCGATCGCGTTGGTGCCGGCGCGCATCACCTTGCGCGGCGCGGCGCGGTCGGGGGCGATGGCAAAACCGCTCGGCGCCATGCTGCGGGCCAGCGGCGGCAGCGCCTTCAGGATCGCGTCTCTGCCGTTGAGGGTCTGGATATTCCAGCTCAGCGCCAGCACGTCGCGCCAGTAGCTGTCGGGATGGAACAGCGTCTTCAGCAGCGCCGTCGTCGGGCTTCGCCAGCGCTTCCTCGAACTGCGCCAAGCCAATTGTCGGCGGCCACCGCAATGTCGTCCGTCCTGTCGAGCATGCGCGTTTCCCGTCACCAGCCGTCTTTGCGGCGTTTCCCTGTCTGCGAAGCCTATACCCATTCGGGACCGCGCAGAAAGGGCGTGAGGAGATGCCGCCTATTCCGATAAGCGACAGGATCAGCCCCTGATCCGGCGGAACGCGGCCGTTGAGGGTGTCGAGATAGGCGCGTTGCACGGCCGCAGGCCCGTGGCTTCCGGATCACCTTCATCCATCGATCGAGGTTGGGCGCGAAGCCGGACCACGCGGCGCCCAACCGCTCGCTCGAAGCCGGCCGGTCCCCATTCCTTGGTGCGCTTGCGGATTTGGTCCGGCGCGAAGAAAAATTGTGGCTCGGCGCCCGGCAGTACCTGCGCCTGTCCATCGGGCGATGACTTTCGATGCGTGAGCCCGATGATTCCGCTGTATTTCATTTGCTCGCCGAAGTGCCCGTGCAGCGTCGCGCGCAACGGGCTGTTGCCGGCCATATCGACATAGGCGACCGCGGAATTCGCCGGCAGCGAGGTGACGTTGTCATAGGTCACGACCTCGTCGTAGCAGCCGAGCGATTTGACGAAGGACGTGTTGCCCGCCGAGGTCAAGCCGATCACCTTGATGCCGTTGCCCCTCGCATGCAGGAGATGCGCAAGCCCGTAGGCGGTCTTGCTGGAGGCCGAGGACAGCATCACGCTTTTCGCGCCATAGAATTCGTTCTCGGCGAGAAAGTCATCGACCAGGAACGACAGCATGAACAGCGGCCGCAGCAGCGCCTGATAGTCGCCCTGCTTGCCTTCGAAGGCCGGATCGCCGCTGACGCGCGTATAGGCGTTGTAGACCGGCGCCACGCCTTGCCGGTGCGCGGCGGCGTCGCGCAGGCCGCGCTTGGTGACGTCGGCGGCTTCGATCACGAGATGCGTCGCCATCGGGAAATAGCCGAACAGGGTTTCGCCTGCGGCAATCCCGGGATGCTTCGAGGCAATCACCTCGCCAAATCCCCACACCGGAACGTTGCCGAAACCTTCGGGCGCCGGAAACAGCTGCCAGTACTTCAGACGATCGCCGAGCACGGCATAGGTGATGTTGTTGGCGGTGAAGGCGAAGCGCGTGACCTTCACCAGCAGCGCCTCGTCGGGCAGCGCGGCCGCGTCGGGCAGTTGCGTCTCGATCACCTTGCATTGCTGCAGATCGTTGCGGGCGACGACGAAGTCGGTGGCTTGCATTGTTTCGATCCCCTGCGCTTCACATGCCGCGATCTTTGCGCCGTCCGATGACCGTTTTGCAACAGCAATGACGTTTAAAACGGCGTTCGATTTGCGATGCCTCCGTCATTGCGAGGAGCGAAGCGACGAAGCAATCCATCTATCCCCGCGCGGAGAGATGGATTGCTTCGCGTTCGCTCGCAATGACGTGGAGGGTGCGGAAAGCGACATCTTCACGCCATCGCGCGCAGCCTGCCTTCGGCATACAGATCGCGCAGCTTGCGCTTGAAGATCTTGCCGGTGGCTTCGCGCGGCATCGCGTCCAGGAACTGGATGTCCTTTGGCACCTTGAAGTTGGCGAGGCGTCCGCGCAAAAATTCCTGCACGGCGGCCGGCGACAGCGCCGCATTCGGCTCCGGCTCGATGCAGGCGAACAGCCGCTCGCCGAATTCGTCGTCGGGGACGCCGAACACCGCGCAGTCGCGCACGCCGTCCATGCCGATCAGCGCGTTCTCGATCTCCGCCGGATAGATGTTGACGCCGCCCGAGATCACCATGTCGCGCTTGCGGTCGCACAGGAACAGATAGCCGTCCTCGTCGAGGTAGCCGACGTCGCCGACGCTGACGAGGCCGTCGCGGCCGGCCTCGGCGCGCGCCTCGGCCTTGCCGTGATAGTCGAAATCCGGCACCGACATCTGCCGCATGAAGATTTCGCCGGGCTCGTTGACGTCGCACAGCGAACCGTCGGGGCGGAAGATCTTGACGATGCCGCCATCGATCGCGCGGCCGACGGTGCCGGGCTTTGCCAGTGCCTCCTCGGCCGAATGCCACACCGGAATGCCGGTTTCGGTCGAGCCGAAATATTCGTTGATGACCGGCCCCCACCACTCGATCATGGCGCGCTTGACCTGCGGCGGGCAGGGCGCAGCGCCGTGAACGATGAAGCGCAGCGACGACAGGTCGTAACGGCGCTTGATGTCATCCGGCAGCCGCAGCAGGCGCACGAACATCGTCGGCACCATGTGCTGGTGGGTGACGCGATGACGTTCGATCAGTTGCAGCATGTCCTCGGGATCGAAGCGCGGCTCGAGCACGATGGTGCAGCCGCTGCGGAACGCCAGCATGCCGTAGGAGTTCGGCGCCGAATGGTACATCGGGCCGTTCATCAGGATGACCTGATCCTCGTTCGGCTTGACGCCATAGGCGATGCCGCCGACGCGCGCCGAGGCCGCGACCTGTTCCGGCTTCATCGGCTTGCGGCGCACGCCCTTGGGCAGGCCGGTGGTGCCCGACGTGTAGAACATCGGCGCGCTGCCGATCGGGGCTTCCTGCAACGGCGCATGCGTGTCGCGCCAGATGTCCCAGTCGGTCATGCCGTCGGGGACTGTTGTCAGCGCTGGCGCGACGTTGAACGCCGCGGCGATTTCCGGCGGCGTCGTCACCACCAGCAGCCGCACATCGGCGGGCAGGCCGTCCCTGATCTGCGGCAGCAGGTCGGCATGGCAGACCAGGATCTTGGCGCCGCTGTCGGCCAGGATGTAGGCGACCTCCTCGGCCTTCAGATGCCAGTTGATCGGCACCACCGGGCTGCCCAGCGCCGCCGCGCCGGCCGAGACTTCGAAGAACGCAAAATCGTTGCGCAGCATCATGCCGACCGGCGTGCCGCCACCGAGGCCGATCGCCCTGAACCCCGCCGCCGCCCGCGCGATGCGGGCGTGGATCTCGGGATAGCTGATCCGGCGTTCGCCGCTGATGATCGATGTCAATTCGTCCTCCCAGCTCTCTTCCAAGGCCGCGGCAGAAAACCCTAGCGGTCGTCCAGAATGTCGCCGAAGCCGACCCAGCTCTTGCCGTCGAAGCGGCGCAGCCGCAATTGCTGGAACGGCAGATAGTCCTCGGAATCGGTCGATACCGTGATGCCCGGCAGCAACAGCGGCAGCGGCACTTCGCGCAGCGACGCCGCCTGCTTCATGATGTTGGCTCGCGGCTGAAGTCGTCCTTGCAGGCCTCAGCACCTTCACCATCGAGGTTCGCATACTGATAGCCGGCCGCGTAGTTCGAATTGGAGAGGTCGGCATTCGGCAGGTACTGCTTCATGAAGGCGAAATATTCCTTCACGCCCTCATCGTTGGCCCATTGCGCGTCCAGCGTGTCCTTCTGGTTGCTGGACGAGATCAGGCCGACGGCGTTGTCGAGGCCGGCCGGCTCCAGGAACGAGATCGATGACGCCGAGGTCGGCACGAAGAACAGGTCCGGCTTCCAGTTGATCTCGGCCGCGCCCTTGATCATCTGCGAGGTGAATTTGCCGAGCACGACGCCGAACATGACGTTGGCGCCGGAGGCCTTCAGCGTCGCGAGTTGCGAACTGATGGTCGGCGCCGATGTCTCGTAGCTTGCTTCCGACACGATCATGCTCGCGGCCTTGTCGCCCAGCCCGCGCTTGAAGCCGGCGACATAGTCGCGGCCGAAATCGTCGTTCTGGGCGAGGATGGCGATTTTGGCGTCGGGCTTGGTCTGCAGGATGTGCTTGGCGTAGATCGACGCCTTCGGACTGGTAGGTCGCCATGCCCGGCATGGTCCATGGAACATTCTTCGGGTCGGCCCATTTGGTCGCGCCGCTCAGCACGAACAGCTGCGGCACCTTCTTGCTGTTGAGGTAGCGATGCACCGCGTTGTTGGTGGCGGTGCCGAGCGAGCCGAACATCAGCAGCACTTCTTCCTGTTCGACGAGCTTGCGGGTCTGCTCGACCGTCTTGGGCGGCGAGTAGGCGTCGTCGAGGCTGATGAACTTGATCTTGCGGCCATTGATGCCGCCTTCGGCGTTGACCTTCTCGAAATAGGCCTCCTGCGCCCGGCCGATGATGCCGAAGCCGGAAGCCGGCCCGCTATAGGGCAGCGTCTGCCCGATGCGGATTTCGCCCTTGGTCGTCGTCGGCGACAGCCGCAGTACTTCCCAGCAAAGCGAATGCAATCGTCAATACAGGTCGCGACAGCTCTCATTGTTTCCATCCCTCTGTTTATTTTGTTTTGTCGTCGATGCAGGTCGTCGCGCCGATCAGGCGCGCGCCCGCTTCAGGAAGTCGCCGCTGGCATCGGCGAATTCGGCCTTCAACCGCTCGACCAGTTCGGCGACCGGCGGCGCGTCCGCGATCTGGCCGATGCCCTGGCCGGAGCCCCAGATGTCGCGCCACGCCTTCGACTTCGTGTTGCCGCCGGAGCCGAAATTCATCTTCGACTTGTCGCTTTCCGGCAGGTTGGCGGGATCGAGGCCCGCGGCAACGATCGAGGGGCCGAGATAGTTGCCGTGCACGCCGGTGAACAGGTTGGAATAGACGATGTCGTTCGCGGCGTGCGTCGACCAGCGCCGCCTTGTAGGCCGGATCGGCGTTGGCTTCCGCGGTCGCGATGAAGCGCGTGCCCATGTAGGCCATGTCGGCGCCGAGCGCGAGCGCCGAGGCAATGCCCCAGCCGTCGGAGATCGCGCCCGACAGCAGGACGGTGCCCTTGAACCATTGCTTGACCTCGCGCAGCAGCGCGAACGGCGACAGCGTGCCGGCATGGCCGCCGGCGCCGGCGCAAACCAGAATGAGACCGTCGACGCCGTGTCTCGGCCGCCTTGCGCGCATGCTTGACGTTGATGACGTCGTGAAAGACCACGCCGCCATAGGAATGCGCGGCCTCGACGATCTCGATCGGCGGCCGCAGCGAGGTGATGATGATCGGAACCTTGTGCTTGACGCAGGTTTCCATGTCCTTCATCAGCCGGTCGTTGGAAGCGTGGCAGATCTGGTTGACCGCGTAGGGCGCGACCTTCTTCTCCGGATGCAGCGCCTTGTACTCGCCGAGCTCGTTCTCGATCCGGGTCAGCCATTCGTCGAGCTTCTCGACCGGGCGGGCGTTCAGCGCCGGGAACGAGCCGACGACGCCGGCCTTGCACTGGGCGATCACGAGCTCGGGTCCGGACACGATGAACAGCGGCGAGCCGACCACCGGCAGTTCGAGCGAATTGGCAAGCGAAGCGGGCAGCGGCATTCGGCTTCCTCCTTTGTCGCGCAAGGCCGGCCAGGCCGGGTGCGCATCCGTTGATGTTGATTTGAGCGCTTCAGGCCGGGCGGAGCCGTTGGCCTGCGCTTGTTGGCGTCCATTATAGGGCTGGACGGCACGCCCCGGCTGTTCAATATTGAACAGGTGATCAGTCAGAAATGAACAGAGCGCGGCGGAGGCGCCGATGGACTGGGACCTGTGCAAGACCTTCGTCGCGGTGGCCGAGACCCGCAGCTTCGCCGCCGCCGCGCGGCGGTTGCGCTCCAGCCATCCGACGGTCGGCCGCAAGATCGCCGAGCTGGAAGGCCAGCTCGGCATTCCCCTGTTCGCGCGATCCAATGACGGGCTTTCGCTGACTTCGCAGGGCCGCAAGTTTCGCGAGCATGTCGAGGCGATGGCGGCGGCGGCGCTGCGCGCGGAAGCGGCGGTGTCGGCGACCGGCGCGCAGGCGCGCGGCGTCGTCAAGCTGTCGATCGGCTCGACGCTCGCCTCGCACTGGCTGATGCCGAAGCTCGGTCCGTTCCTGCGCGCGCATGACCATATCCAGCTCGAGATCATCACCCATCCCTATCCGGCCAGCGTGCGCCGCCGCGAGGCCGACGTCGTGCTGCGTCCGGTGGACAGCGGCGAAGAGAATTTGATCGGGCGCAAGATCGGCCGCCTCGGCACCGGCTTCTACGCCTCGCGCGATTACGCCGCGCGGCGGCGGCTCCCCGAACGGCGCGACGAATGGAAGGGCCACAGCGTCATCGGTTTTGCCGACCGGCAGTCGAACGAGCGGCTGGCGCGCTGGAGCGACGCGATCACGCGGCAGGGCTCGATGGTGATGCGATGCTCCTCGCAGGGCGACATGCTCGCCGCGGCGCGCGCGGGCCTCGGCATTTCGACGCTGTCCTGCTTTGTCGCGGCCGCCTATCCGGATCTCGTCCGCGTCGCGCCCCAGAAGCTCGCCAGCGTGGCGGACCTCTGGCTGCTGGCGCATCCCGATCTGGTCGAACTCCCCGCGGTGCGCGCGGTGATCGATTTCGTCACGGCTTCCGCGCGCGAGGACCGGGTGCGGCTGCGGGGGTGAGTTTGTCCGCCAGCACGCCCTCGCGCTTCTTCAGCACGCGATAATAACTCCACCACAGATGCGCCGCCGCGCCGCGCAGCGGGCGCCACGGCTCGGCCAGCGGCGCCATCTGCTTGGCGGTCGGGCGCGCCTGCAGGCCGAGGCCGACCTTGACCGCTTCCTGTATCGCGATATCGCCGGCCGGCCAGGCATCGCCATGGCCGAGGCAGAACAGCAGATAGACGTCGGCGGTCCACGGGCCGATGCCATGCAGCGCCGTCAGCGTATGGTGCGCGGCATCGGCGTCCTCTTCCGCCAGCACGTCGAGGTTCAATCGCTCGGCGGCCAGTTCGCGCGCGATGTTTTTCAGCGTCTTGATCTTGGCGGCCGAAAGGCCGAGCCGTCCGAGGCGCTCGGCGCGCGCCTTGCGGATCGGCTCGGGATCGAACGGATCGAACGCGGCTGTGAGGCGTCCCCAGATCGCCGCAGCACTCGCGGTGGAGAGCTGCTGGCCGGCAGACGATTGCCGCCAGCCCGGCAAAGCCCGGCTCGCGCTGTCGCAGCGCCGGCATGCCCGTCAGCTCGAAAATCGGCTTCAGCCGCACGTCCTGCTTGACCAGGGCGTGGACGGCGTCTTCAAGGTCGGACTGGCTGCTGAGGTGGATGGTCATTGCGGCGCTTCGATCCCTCATCGTCATGGCCGGGCTTGTCCCGGCCATCCACGTCTTGCTTTCTTAAATCGCGCGACGCACTCAACTATAGCAGACGTAAAGCGGGCCGCCGGGGGCATTCCCGCCGGATCCATCTTGACATCGGCCTCACGAGACACCGAAGACGTGGATGCCCGGGACAAGCCCGGGCATGACGAGACCTGCGTGATGCCGCCACCCGTTTTCCGATTTGCGCCAAGCCCGAACGGCTATCTCCATCTCGGTCATGCCTATTCGGCGCTGCTGAATTTCGACCTGGCGCGCCGGGCTGGCGGAAAATTCCTGCTGCGGATCGAGGACATCGACGCCACACGATGCCGGCCGGAGTTCGAGGCGGCGATCTACGAGGACCTCGCCTGGCTCGGAATATCCTGGGAAACGCCGGTACGGCGGCAATCGGAGCATTTCGCGCGCTATCGGGAGGCGGTCGAAGGCTTGGCAGGCCTGGGCCTGATCTATCCGAGCTTCGAGAGCCGCGCGGAAATCGCCCGTCTGGTGGCGCAACGCGAGGCCGGCGCGCCCTGGCCGCGCGATCCCGACGGCGCGCCGCTCTATCCGGGCGCCGCGAAATCGCTGTCGCCGGACCAGCGCGAGCGGCTGATCGCGCGGGGCGAACCTTATGCGCTCCGGCTCGACATGGCGGCTGCGCGCGCATGTACCGGTGAACTGAGCTGGAAAGAATGTGGCGAGGGCCCAGGTGGCGAGAGCGGCGTCGTCACCGCACAGCCCGAGGCCTGGGGCGATGTCATCCTGGCGCGCAAGGAGACGCCGACGAGCTATCATTTGTCCGTCGTGATCGACGACGCCCTGCAGGGCGTGACCGACGTGGTGCGGGGCAGGGACCTGTTCTGGTCGACCAGCGTGCATCTGCTGTTGCAGCAACTGCTCGGTATCCCGCAACCGGCCTATCGGCATCACCGGCTCATCGAAGATGCGTCGGGCCATAAGCTTTCGAAATCAACGCAGGCGACCGCCTTGCGCGAATTGCGCGGGCAAGGTGTCACGCCCGCGGAGATTCGCAGCCTTATCGGTTTGCCCGGCGACTCCCGTAGTACTACTGGGGGTTGCTGAAAACGTCTCCGTGACATCGGCCGCCATCGCGTGTCATGCTGGCTGGCGGCAGAGGAAGGGGGACCATGGCGGCGAAGCGGCGCTCTACGGCGCACCACACGGCCAGTAAAGAAGCGGCCAGCGAAAAAGCGCGTATCCAGCGCCGCGGCAAACATGCGCGGTGCCCGCAAATCCGCCGTCGCCGCCTCCGGCATGGTCGAGACCGCGCTGGCGGCGTTTGCGCACGAGGTCCGCACGCCGCTCACAGGCATTCTGGCGATCAGCAATCTGCTCGCGACCTCCGATCTCGACGAGCGCGAATGGCGCTGGGTCGACACCATCAAGGCGGGCGCGGAACATCTGGCGAGCCTTGCGACGCTGTTTGTCGATGCGGCGCGCAGCGGCGGTCCCGGGCTCGAGGTGCGGCAGGACTTCTTCGACCTGCGCACGCTCGTCCGCAATGCCGGCGATTCGCTGACCGGCCGCGCGGCGGCCAAGGGCCTGCAATCGTCGGTCGTTATTTCCGAAAAGCTTCCGGCATTCGCCATCGGCGATCCCGTCCGCCTGCGCGCGGCGGTGGAGAACCTGATCGACAATGCCGTAAAATTCACCGAACAGGGCAGTGTCGCGCTTCAGGTCACGCCCCTGCGCAGCCCGAAGGGCAAGGTCGCCGTCGCATTCGAGGTCTCCGACAGCGGGATCGGCCTCACGCTCGCCGAGATCAAGCGCCTGTTCCGGCCATTTTCGCAGGCCAATGTCTCGATTGCATCGCGCTTCGGCGGCGCCGGGCTCGGATTGTCGTCGGTCAAGCAACTGGCGCGCGCCATGGGCGGCGATGTCACCGCGACGCAACGCCGTGGCGGCGGCACCACCTTTACCTTCAATGTCGTGATGTCAGCGGCAAAGGACGTGCCGACGGCGGCGTCCGGCGCCAATGGCGAGGCATCGATCGGCGCAGCGCGGCCGTTGCGCCTGCTCAGCGTCGAGGACAATCCGTTCGGCCGCGTCGTCCTCAACGCGATCCTGACCGAACTCGGTCACCAGGCCGAGTTCGTCGGTCAGGGCGAGGCGGCGCCCGGGCGGCTTGCGATCGGCGCATTCGATGCGGTGCTGATGGACATGGTGCTGCCGGGGATCAACGGCATCGAAGCGATCACGCGGATTCGCGCGCTTCAGCCGCCGCTCGGGCGCATCCCGATCATCGGCATATCCGGCCGCAGCGAGGACGAGGCGGCATCGCGCGCCGCCGGCGCCGATCTCTTTCTGGTCAAGCCTGTGTCTCCGCGCGCCCTTGCGACTGCGCTGCATGAAGCGACATCCCCTTCGGCAACTGCGACTTCATGATGGCCGCGTTCAGTTCGCCGCCGTAGACGAAAATCGCGGCAATGAAATACAGAAACACCAGCGCGATGATGACCGAGGCCAGCCCCGCATACATCGTCACGTAATTGCTGGCGAAGCGCGCCAGATACTGGCCGAACACGATGCCCGAGATCAGCGATGCCACCATCGTAAAAACGATGCCGGGAAGGATCTGCAGAAAACTCCGGCGGCCGCAGGGTAGCCAGGCATGCAGCACGAACAGCGCCACGATCATCGCCGTGATCGTGATGCCGTAGCGGGCGATAGAAGAGCAGCCGCTCGTTGCTCTCGACGAAGAACGGAATGTGGCGGCGGGCCGTTTCCAGGATCAGCGGACCGAGCACGATCAGGAACGCCATCAGCGAGCGACGTGATGGCCGCGAGCAGCGTATAGCCGATCGACTCCAGCCGCAGCCAGTACCACGCTCGCGGCTCGACCACCGAATAGGCACGGTTCAGCGCGACCCGCAGCGCCTCGACGCCGTTGGAGGCGAAATAGACCGCCAGCACCGCGCCGATGGTCAGGACGCCGCCGCGCGTCGTGGTCAGCACATCGTGGATTTCGCCCGAGATCGCGTCCGCAACGCGCTTGCGGCCAGACCTGCAGCAGCAGTTCCGCCGCCTGATCGGCGAGTTCCTTGGAGCCGAAAAAGCCGGCCAGCGACGTCAGCACGATCAAGAACGGGAACAGGGCCATCAACGTCGACAGCGCGATATGGCTCGCGATCGCCCAGCCGTCATCGGCAAGGAACGTATAGATCGCCTCCATCACGATGAGGTAGACGTAGCGAATGAACCTCAACATCTCACCTCGATCAGGGTACGGCGATCCGGTCCCGAAACTGGACCAGAATCTGATATTACTGGATTAAAGGCCAGATCGTCGATTGGTTGCGCGAGGGGGTGTGCGAGGGGGCGTGAACGTGTGGAAGTCGGCGCTTGCCGGTGTTATGTAGCGCCGATGACATCCTTTTTGAGTTCGATCGTCCTTCCGATCGCGGTTGCGGCCGTGGCTATCGTGCTGCTGCTCGGCCTTGTCAACATGATGCGGGGCGGCTCGCCGAGCCGGTCGCAGAACCTGATGCGGCTTCGGGTGTTGCTGCAGTTCGTTGCTATCGTCATCACCATGGTCGTGGTCTGGGCGATGGGCAAATGAAGGCGAGATAAAGGGACGCGCCGATGGTCGTACTCAACCGCATCTATACCAGGACCGGCGATGACGGCACCACGGCGCTCGGCAGCGGCGAGCGCCGCCCGAAATACGATCTGCGCATCGCGGCCTACGGCACCGTGGACGAGACCAATGCCGCCATCGGCGTGGTGCGGCTGCACCTCGGCGATGCCCGCGAAATCGATGCGATGCTGGGCCGGATCCAGAACGACCTGTTCGACCTCGGGGCCGATCTCGCGGTGCCCCAGCGCGACGGCAAGGCCGAACGGTTGCGAATGCTGGCGAGCCAGGTCGAACGGCTCGAGCGCGACATCGACGGCCTGAACGAGCGGCTGGCGCCCTTGACCTCGTTCGTCCTGCCCGGCGGCACCCCTGCTGCGGCATACCTGCATCTCGCCCGCACCATATGCCGCAGAGCGGAACGGATCATGGTGGAACTCGCCGCCAACCCCGAGGAGCCGGTCAGCGGGGCCGCCATCCAGTATATGAACCGCCTGTCGGATTTCCTGTTCGTCGCCAGCCGCCACCTGAACGATAATGGGGCCGGAGACGTGTTGTGGGTGCCCGGTCAGAACCGCTAAGGTGGGCCTAGTCCGGGGCCGATTTTTGGCTTTCGCGCGTTGACCGCCGATACCGGGACCATTAGGTTCCGCGCCCAAGCCGATAGCTAGCTAATTGCAAGCCATTAAACCCAGAATTCAAGCGAAAGTGGATCGATGAAGGTTCTTGTGCCGGTAAAGCGGGTGGTCGATTACAACGTCAAGGTCCGCGTCAAGAGCGACGGAACGGGCGTCGAACTGGCCAACGTCAAGATGTCGATGAATCCGTTCGACGAAATCGCCGTCGAGGAAGCGCTGCGCCTGAAGGAAGCCGGCAAGGCGACCGAAGTGGTGGTAGTGTCGATCGGCCCGGCGCAGGCCTCGGAGACGATCCGGACCGGTCTTGCGATGGGCGCCGACCGCGGCATCCTCGTCAAGGCCGACGGCAATGTGGAGCCGCTGGCGGTCGCGAAGATCCTGAAAGCCATCGTCGATGAGGAGAAGCCTGGTCTCGTCATTCTCGGCAAGCAGGCGATCGACGACGATTTCAACCAGACCGGCCAGATGCTGGCCGCGCTGCTCGGATGGTCGCAGGCGACCTTCGCCTCCAAGCTCGAAGTCGAAGGTTCCGATTTCAAGGTGACGCGCGAGGTCGACGGCGGCCTGCAGACCGTGAAGCTGAAGGGGCCGGCGATCGTCACCACCGACCTCCGCCTGAACGAGCCGCGCTACGCATCGCTGCCCAACATCATGAAGGCGAAGAAGAAGCCGATCGCCGACAAGAGCGCGGCCGATTACAGCGTCGATCTCACGCCGCATCTCGAAGTGCTCAAGACGTCAGAACCGCCCGGCCGCAAGGGAGGCGTCAAGGTCAAGGACGTCGCCGAGCTGATCTCGAAACTCAAGACCGAAGCCGGGGTTCTCTGATGACCACGCTGTTGATTGCCGAACACGATCACGAAGCCCTCAAGGACTCCACCAACAAGGCGCTGACCGCGGCCACCCAGCTCGGTGCCGAGGTTCACGTGCTGGTCGCCGGCGGCGGCCAGGGCACCAAGGCCGCGGCCGAGGCGGCGGCAAAGCTCGCCGGCGTTACCAAGGTGCTGCTCGCCGAGGGCGATGCCTACGCCCACGATCTCGCCGAGCCGCTGGCTGCGCTGATCGTGTCGCTGGCGCCTTCCTATGACGCCTTCGTCGCGCCCGCGACCTCGCGCTTCAAGAACGTGATGCCGCGCGTCGCTGCACTGCTCGACGTGATGCAGGTGTCCGAGATCATCAAGGTGGTTTCGCCAGACACGTTCGAGCGGCCGATCTATGCCGGCAACGCCATCCAGACGGTGAAATCAAAGGACGCCAAGAAGGTCATCACGGTGCGGACCTCGACCTTTGCCGCGGCCGGCGAGGGTGGCAGCGCGACGGTGGAGAACGCCGCAGCTGCGGCCGATCCGGCCCTGTCCAGCTTCGTCGGCGAGGAAGTCGCAAAAAGCGACCGTCCGGAACTGACGTCGGCGAAAATCATCGTCTCCGGCGGCCGCGCCATGCAGAGCCGCGAGAACTTTGCCAAATATATCGAGCCGCTCGCCGACAAGCTCGGCGCCGGCGTCGGCGCCTCGCGCGCCGCGGTCGACGCCGGCTATGCGCCCAACGACTGGCAGGTCGGCCAGACCGGCAAGGTGGTCGCCCCGGAATTATATGTCGCCATCGGTATCTCCGGCGCGATCCAGCATCTCGCCGGCATGAAGGATTCCAAGGTGATCGTCGCGATCAACAAGGATGAAGACGCGCCGATTTTCCAGGTTGCCGATTACGGCCTGGTGGCGGACCTCTATCAGGCGGTTCCTGAACTGACCGAAGCGCTCGGCAAGCTCGGGAAGTAATATTTCGACACCGGCCGGATGCACAACGTCCGGCCGCTGTTTACTTTAAAAGCGTTTTCAAGCGAGGTTTCCGGCTTCGCGTGAAGAAAACGTGCCAAAGATGGGACTGAAACCTCGATTCCGATTATATCGTATCTGAGGTTCGAGAGATGAACAGGCGCGATGTGCGCGCCGTTCCGGTGGATGACAAGATGGCGGTGACAATCAAGAAGGTCGGCGTGATCGGCTCGGGCCAGATGGGCAACGGCATCGCGCATGTGGCGGCGCTTGCCGGCTTCGACGTGGTGCTCAACGACCTGTCCGACGAACGGCTGAAGTCGGCGATGGCGACCATCAACGGCCATCTGTCGCGCCAGGTCGCCAAGCAGACCGTCACCGAGGACGCCCGCAAAAAGGCGCTCGCCCGGATCACCACCACCGAGACGCTGGATGGTCTGGCGGACTGCGATCTCGTGATCGAGACCGCGGTCGAAAAGGAAGAGGTCAAGCGCAAGATCTTTCATGAGCTCTGCGCGGCGCTGAAACCGGAAGCGATCGTCGCGACCAACTCCTCGTCGATCTCGATCACGCGGCTCGCCGCCTCGACCGATCGTCCCGAGCGCTTCATCGGCATTCATTTCATGAATCCGGTGCCGGCGATGGAACTGGTCGAACTGATCCGCGGCATCGCCACCGACGATTCCACCTTCGAGACTTCGAAGGAATTTGTCGGCAAGCTCGGCAAGCAGATCGCGGTGTCGGAGGATTTTCCGGCCTTCATCGTCAACCGCATCCTGTTGCCGATGATCAACGAGGCGATCTACACGCTCTATGAGGGCGTCGGAAACGTCGAGGCCATCGACGCCGCCATGAAACTCGGCGCCCATCACCCGATGGGGCCGCTGGAACTCGCCGATTTCATCGGGCTCGATACGTGTCTTTCGATCATGCAGGTGCTGCATGAGGGGCTGGCGGATTCGAAATACCGGCCGTGCCCGCTGCTGGTGAAATATGTCGAGGCCGGCTGGCTCGGCCGCAAGACGCAGCGCGGTTTCTACGACTACCGCGGCGACAAGCCGGTTCCGACGCGGTGACGGCCGTCGCTGGATTCCGTAGGGTGGGCAAAGCGCAGCGTGCCCACCATAACCATCCGGAATATTCCTCGAAATGGTGGGCACGCTACGCTTTGCCCACCCTACAGATTTCCATCTCCAGCATTCGTTAACCAGCGCCGAGGTAGGGTGTCCTCACGTTCTGAGGAGTGCTGCGTATGGACATGATGGCGATGGTTTCGAGCATGCTGGCGATGCAGTCGGCGGGCACGCAGCAGCAGATCCAGACCTCCATCATCAAGCAGAACGCGGACGCCGAGAAGGCTGCCGTTCAGACCCTGCTGGGTACGGCCAATCTCGCCCCCGGCGTTGGCGGCAACCTCAATATTGCGGCCTGAGAAAAATCCCCTGAAAGCCGCCAGATCCTCATGGTGAGGAGGCGCGAAAGCGCCGTCTCGAACCATGTAGCCCGGCTGGTGCGGCAGCCGGGCTTTCATCCTTCGAGACGCCGCTAACGCGGCTCCTCAGGATGAGGTCTAACAGCTGAGATCCGATGCGGGCTCCGACAGTACTAAAACCCCGCCTTTGCCGGCTCCATCGCGGCCTTGATCAGCTTGATCGCGTCGTCGCTGGCCCATTCGGCGGGACCGGCCAGGTTGGCGATCTCGCAGCCCTGGCCATCCACGAGTATCGAGGTCGGCATGCCCAGCGCCTTGCCTATGCTCTTAAGATCCTGAAAAACCTTGGCTTTTGAGTCGGCGAAATAGCCGAGCCTGGTCAGATTGGCCTCTTTCAGGAAGTTTTTCGGCTTCTCCGGATCGCGGGTGTCGATATTGACGGCGACCACCTCGAAATCCTTGCCTCCGAGCTTGGCCTGCAAATTGTCGAGCGCCGGCATCTCCTTGCGACAGGGCACGCACCAGGTGGCCCACAGGTTCACCAGCACGGTCTTGCCGCGCCATTCCGACAGCTTTCGGGGCTTGCCCTCGGCGTCCTCGAAGGCGAGGTCGGGCAGCCGCAAGGGCGCTGTCGCCATGGTCAGCGCGGCCACCTCGCCATGCGCCAGCGGCGCGATTTTGCGGGCCAGTTCGACCGCCTTGCCACAGGAGGGATCGCCGCCGGCGCCGCGCTTGAAGCCGCCGAACCCGTAAAACGCGCCCAATCCGATCACGCCCGCGGCCACCACCGCACCGATCGCGAGCGGAATCCGGCGGGTCGGGGCCGGGCGGGAAGGGGGCATTTCGGGCATATCGTTTGTCATCCTGTATCAGATACGGCTATGCAGGGCTCAAGATTACGGTCGAGTTACGGCCGAAACCGGCACGGCGTTTCGCACGAATTCGACGATATAGATGGCAAGAACTTGAGAAGTAAGGCCTGAGAAGTCATGAGCAACAAGATGTGGGGCGGCCGGTTCACCGAGCGTCCCGATGCGATCATGGAGGAAATCAACGTCTCGATCGACGTTGACCGTCACCTCTATGCCCAGGACATCGCCGCGTCCAAGGCCCACGCGGCGATGCTGGCCGCGCAAGGCATTATCACCGCTGCTGATGCGAAAAATATCGGCAAGGGTCTAGACACGATTTTGTCAGAAATCGGCAAGGGCACGTTCGACTTCAAGCGCGCGCTCGAAGACATCCATATGAACGTCGAGAGCCGGCTTTCCGAACTGATCGGGCCCGCCGCGGGACGGCTGCACACGGCGCGCTCGCGCAACGACCAGGTCGCGACCGATTTCCGGCTCTATGTCCGCGACACGATCGACGAGACGGATGCGGCGCTGGCCGCCTTCCAGCATGCGCTGGCCAGCCGCGCGCTGGAACATGCCGCCACCGTGATGCCGGGCTTTACCCATCTGCAGACCGCTCAACCGGTGACGTTCGGGCATCATCTGCTCGCCTATGTCGAGATGGCCGCGCGCGACCGCGGCCGGTTTGCCGATGCCCGCAAGCGGCTGAACAAATCGCCGCTCGGCGCCGCGGCGCTGGCCGGAACCTCGTTTCCGATCGACCGCCATGCCACCGCAAAGGCGCTCGGCTTCGACCGGCCGATGGCCAATTCGCTGGACGCGGTATCGGATCGCGACTTCGTGCTGGAGACGTTGTCGGCGGCGTCGATCGCGGCCGTGCACATGTCGCGCTTTGCCGAGGAAATCGTGATCTGGACCTCGCCGCTGGTGGGGCTGGTGCGCCTCTCCGACAAGTTTACCACCGGCTCCTCGATCATGCCGCAGAAGCGCAACCCGGACGCGGCCGAACTGGTGCGCGCCAAGACCGGCCGGGTGATCGGCGCGCTCACCGGTCTCCTGATCGTGATGAAGGGGCTGCCGCTCGCCTATCAAAAGGACATGCAGGAGGACAAGCAGGGCGCGATGGAGGCGTTTTCCGCGCTGTCGCTGGCGATTCGCGCGATGACCGGCATGGTCCTCGATCTCGTCCCCGACGAGAACAGGATGAAGGCCGCCGCCGGCGAGGGCTACGCCACCGCCACCGACCTTGCCGACTGGCTGGTACGGACACTGAAAATGCCGTTCCGCGACGCCCATCACGTCACCGGGCAAATCGTCGGCCTCGCCTCGAAGCAGGGCGTGGCGCTGCATGAACTGCCGCTCAAGGCGATGCAGGAGGTCGAGCCAAAGATTACGGCCGAGGCCCTGCGTGTGCTGTCGGTGGAGGCCTCGGTCAAGAGCCGGACCAGCTATGGCGGCACCGCGCCGAAGAACGTGCTGTCGCAGGCCAAAGCCTGGCTGAAACGGCTGGAAAAAGACCAAAAATAGCCGCGAAGAGAAAAATTTCGCTGCAATTTCATGGTTGTCCGTGGCCTATCGGCACTCGCCAGACCAAGGCAATCTTTGTATGGTGCGCCGCGCATTGGGGATTCCGTCGTGATCAGTAACTACCGCCCGTCATCGTCGGGATGGGCCATCATCCTGCTGAGCGTGACCGCGCTCGCGCTCGGGGGCTGCGGACGCAAGGCCGGGCTCGACCTGCCGCCGACCGCGGCGGCGCCGCAGGCCCAGGCCACGTCGTCGGATACCGACGCCGAGCGCGCGGCGCAGCCCGGCGTCTTCAATTCGACCTACGGGTCCGATGCAGGCCCCAGCGCCCCCAAGGGCGGCAAGAAGAAATTCGTTCTCGATCCGCTGCTCGACTGAGTTTGACGCGTTTTCTGACGCGAACCGGTATCCACTTCGCTCGAAAACGCTATGAGCGCGCCATGAATCATTTCGACTATCGCAACGGCGTGCTGCACGCCGAAGCCGTCAACCTGTCCGAACTCGCGGATGCCGTCGGCACGCCGTTCTATTGCTATTCGACGGCGACGCTGGAGCGCCACTACCGCGTCTTCACCGAGGCCTTTGCCGGCGAGAAGACGCTGGTCTGCTACGCCATGAAGGCGAATTCAAACCAGTCGGTGCTGCGCACGCTGGCCAAGCTCGGCGCCGGGGCCGACGTCGTGTCCGGCGGCGAATTGAAGCGCGCGCTGGCGGCGGGCATTCCGCCGAACAAGATCCTGTTCTCCGGCGTCGGCAAGACCGAAACCGAACTGCGCGCGGCGCTGGCGGCGGACATCCTCTGCATCAACGTCGAGTCCGAGCCCGAACTGGAATTGCTGTCGAAGCTCGCGGTCGAGGCCGGCAAGACCGCGCGGATTTCGGTGCGGGTCAATCCGGACGTCGATGCCGGGACGCATGCCAAGATCGCCACCGGCAAGTCCGAGAACAAGTTCGGCGTTCCGATTGCGCGGGCGCGCGAGGTCTATGCCCGCGCGGCGAAACTGCCGGGAATCGAGGTGACCGGCACCGACATGCATATCGGCAGCCAGATCACCGATCTCAGCAAGATGGAAACCGCGTTCCGGATTCTTTCCGACTTCGTGCAGACGCTGCGCGCCGACGGCCACACCATCGAGCATATCGATTTCGGCGGCGGGCTCGGCATCCCCTACCACGCCGACCGCGAAGCGCCGCCATTGCCGTCGGCCTATGCCGCGATGGTCAAGCGGGTGACGCATAATCTCGGCTGCACGCTGATGTTCGAGCCCGGGCGGATGATCGTCGGCAATGCCGGCATTCTCGTTTCCCGCGTCATCTATGTGAAGCCCGGCGAGGCCAAGAACTTCGTCATCATCGACGCCGCGATGAACGATTTGATCCGCCCGACGCTGTACGAAGCCCATCACGACATTCTTCCCGTGCGCGAGCCGGTCAAGGGCGCGCGCACCATCACGGCCGACGTGGTCGGTCCGGTCTGCGAAACCGGCGACTATCTCGCGCTCGACCGCAACCTGCCGGAGCCCAAGGCCGGCGATCTCATCGCGATCATGACCGCCGGCGCCTACGGCGCGGTGCAGTCCGGCTTCTACAACACGCGCGCGCTGGTGCCGGAAGTCCTCGTCAAGGACGATCAATACGCCGTGGTGCGCCCGCGCATCGAGGTCGAGGAACTGATCGCGATGGATAAGCCCGCGCCCTGGCTGTGACCGATAGGCGGTCTGCCGGTCGACGTAGCACAGGGTAGCGCATAAGCGAATCTCGCAGACATCGCTGCTATCGGCAGTAACCCAGACGTTCATTGCGCTTTTGCACCGTTCGGCCTCATTATGCGTTCTTGATGGAGCTCGGAACCGAATGTCCGCAGCGAACCAGGGAGAACAGCCATGACAGTTTCGACGGAACGCGCAGTCCTTGCCGGCGGCTGCTTCTGGGGCGTGCAGGATCTGCATGCGCCGCTATCCCGGCGTGATTTCAACCCGGGTCGGCTACACCGGCGGCGAGGTGCCGAACGCGACCTATCGCAACCACGGCAATCACGCCGAAGCGCATCGAGATCATCTTCGATCCGCAGACCATCAGCTATCGCAAGCTGCTGGAATTCTTTTTCCAGATCCATGATCCCTCGACGCTGAACCGCCAGGGCAACGACCGGGGCGCGAGCTATCGGTCGGCCATCTTCTATACCAGCGACGCGCAGAAGCGGATCGCGGAAGACACCATCGCCGATGTCGATGCTTCCGGCCTTTGGCCGGGCAAGGTTGTCACCGAGCTGGCTCCTGCCGGTCCGTTCTGGGAGGCCGAGCCCGAGCATCAGGATTACCTGGAAAAATATCCTGACGGCTACACCTGTCACTTCATTCGGCCGGAATGGACGTTGCCGCATCGGGCGGAGAAAGCCGCAGCAGGCGCGAGCGGAGTTTCGGCCGCGTGACGAAAGCCTCCGATCTGCTGGTGGCCGCCCTTGAGAATGAGGGCGTCGGGTACATCTTCGCCATTCCCGGCGAGGAGAATCTCGACGTGCTGGAGTCGCTGCGGCGCTCGAAGATCAAGCTGGTGCTGACGCGGCACGAGCAGGCTGCGGGCTTCATGGCGGCCACCTATGGGCGTCTCACCGGGCGTGCGGGCGTCTGCCTGACGACGCTCGGTCCCGGTGCGCTCAATCTGACGACGGCGGCGGCCTACGCGCATTTGGGCGCGATGCCGATGGTGATGATCACAGGACAGAAGGCGATCCGGAGCAGCCGCCAGGCGCGCTTCCAGATCGTCGACATCGTCGCGACCATGCGGCCGCTCACCAAGATGGCGACGCAGATCGTCTCCGCGCAGAGTATTCCGACCCTGGTTCGCGACGCCTTCCGGGTCGCGCAGCAGGAGCGGCCGGGCCCCGTGCATCTCGAACTGCCCGAGGATATCGCGGCCGACGAAGCCGCGGCCGACATCATTCCCCCGCATGTCGTCGAGCTTCCGGTCGCGCCTGCCGCGGCCATCGAGCGCGCCGCGGCCATGATCATCGCTGCCCAGCAGGCCGCTCGTCATGCTGGGCGCGCGGCGAGCCGCCCGCGTCTCGCCGAGCCGCTGTCGGCGTTCGTGCGACGATGCGGGATTCCGTTCTTCAACACCCAGATGGGGAAGGGCGCGGTCAACGCCGGCTCCAATCTCTATATGGGCACGGCCGCGCTGTCGGAGCGGGATTGGGTTCATGAGGCGATCGATCAGGCCGATCTGATCATTTCGATCGGCCACGACACCGTCGAGAAGCCGCCTTTCCTGATGGGCCATGATGGGCCGCTGGTGATCCACATCGGCGCCACGCCGGCGACGGTGGAACAGGTATACTTTCCGCAGTGCGGAGATCGTCGGCGACATTGGCGCGGGCCTTGCCGCGCTCGCCGATCACCTGGAAGGCAAGCTCCCCAATGGTCAGGCATTGCTCGGTTTGCGGGAAGGGATCCTTGCCCGCCTCGCCGAGCGGTCGACGGAGGACCGGTTTCCGCTGACGCCGCAGCGCATCGTGCACGACGTCCGCCAGGTCATCCCGCCGGACGGCATCGTTGCCCTCGACAACGGCATGTACAAGATCTGGTTCGCCCGCAACTATCGCACCAGCGTCGCCAACACGCTGCTGCTCGACAACGCGCTCGCGACCATGGGCGCGGGCCTTCCGTCGGCGATCGCCGCGGCGCTGATCCATCCGGACCGGCGCGTGCTCGCCGTCTGCGGCGACGGCGGCTTCATGATGAATTCGCAGGAGCTGGAAACGGCCGTGCGGCTCAAGCTGAATCTCGTCGTGCTCGTGCTCGAGGATCGCGCCTACGGCATGATCCGCTGGAAACAGGAAGTCGATACGTTTCCGGACTTCGGCCTCGAGTTCGGCAACCCTGATTTCGTCGCCTATGCGAAGTCATATGGCGCCAAGGGCGCCCGCGTCGGCAAGGCCTCGGAACTATCGACCATGCTGGAAGCTGCTTTCAGCGAGGGCGGCGTGCATCTCGTCGTGGTGCCCGTCGACTACAGCGAGAACATGCGCGTGCTCGTCAAGGAATTGCCCCCGGTAGTCCAGGCCAAGTGAAAGGCCTGCGTCGTCAAACCTGACGCTTTGGCCTCGCCAAGCTGCCGGTTCGTTGTCTACGATCCAATTGGATCCGATGAGACTTGGGGCTTGGGAAATCTCGATGGGAAAAAGAAACCATACGGCTGCGCCGACAGCAGCGCTTGCTCTCGGACTCCTGTTCGCTCCCCCGGCCTCGATTGCGACCAATGTCGCCATCAGCGTCGTCGCGCACCCGGATCTCAGCTTCATATCGTCTGCAACGGCCGAGACACTGACGAAAAAGCAATCGGACGCGCTCGATACATACAACAATTCACGAAGCCAGTTCGAGCAGGTCCTGCGCCAGCGACGGGCGCAGATCGATTCGAAACAGGGGCTGCCCAACTTGCCGGGACAGGCACTCTACCTCGCCCGCAACAACATGATGAGCGCGTACAAGGATCTCACCGACGCGCTTCCGTCCAGAATAGGCGGGCCCAACAAATACGGCATCCCTCCGGCGTATTTCAGCGCCGACAATGAGCCGCTGCTCGATGAGTACCGGCGGCTTTTCGACCTGATGCAGGCGCCGCCCGCCAACGCGCAGAACTCGGATACGCCGTTCAAGGACGTTGCCGATCTGGGCACCGCCATTGCGCGCGCCAAAGGCCTCGATGCCGCCAATGCCGAAGCGGCAGGCCGCATCAGCCTCGGGCTGTTCTTTGCCGAGACCAACGGCAACCAGAACATCGGCAATGCGCGCTCGAACAAGTACAAGGGCAGTCTGCAGACAGGCGTGCCCGAGGATCAAAACGGGCAAAGGAAGTGGGCCGCGATCAAGAAGTCGATCGCAGCCTTCGATCCCGCGCTGAACGCCCGCGACGACAAGGAAGAGGCGCGGGCCGGCAATCTGGATCATCGGTACAATCACTGGACCGCCGTGCGGGACGGCCTGATGAACGCACACGCGGATATTTTTCCGCAGGTGCCGGCGATCGTGAAGACGCTGCCGGATCCGATCGATCAAATGAAGCTGTTCGAACTGATCCAGATCATTCCGAGCCCGACCAGATCCGCCCTCGGCTCACGCAATTTGGTCGGCTACAGGATTTCCGACCCGAAGATCATGGCCTATCTGCGAAACAACAGCGTCTTCACCTTTGGACAGGCCGACAGGGCCAAGACATCGGCGACCTTACCGCGAAATTCTCGATGCGATGTGGCTCTTCAACGAGAAGTTTGAACGCGCGCTGGCCAAATTCGACGAGATCAGGAAGCCGCCAAAAGGCTGACGCTGGCGAACCGGAAGCGGATGCGACGTGGAGCCGCCGCCGCGCCGTCAGAGCGGACCGAGCATGGCCCATCGCGGCTCGCAGAATTCCTTTATCGCCGCCGCAACGCCGCTACTGATGACGTTCCGCCGCTCGGGCGAACCCATCTTGAGCTCTTCGTCCCGGTTGATGATCGAGCCCGCTTCCAGCAGGACGGCAGCCATTCGGGTCTTTCGCAGCACGATCAGCTCATCGTAGCGATAGACGCCGGTCTCCTTGTTCAGCAGCTCACGCTGGTAGCGGCCCATGATGGGTTGGGAATATTGCTGGGCATAATCGAGGCCCTGCGCCTTCATTTCCTTGCCGATCAGTTCGGCAAACGAGAGGCTGGTCTTGAAGTCCGGATTGCTGCGGGAGACGAACACGGAATAGCCGCTGAAGCGGTCGCTGAAACGGCTTTTCTTTCCCTCGAATTCCCAATCCTCGAGGAATTTGTTGGGCACGGAGTCATGGTGGATCGACAGCAGGAGATCCGCGCGCAGATCATTGGCGGCGTCGACGCGTTTGACGAGGCTGCGCCTGGCCTTGCCCTCGGTCAGGAGCAATCTGGTCTCGGCAAAGCCTTCCGCCTTCAACTTCTCCTCGATCCGCCTTGCAAGGCGCAGATTGTAGACAAACTCGGAAACGTTGCGGGCGCTGATCGCGCCTTCCGATTCGGCGGTATGTCCGACATCCAGAACGATGCGGAATTTTGCGGGATCACACCGGGCCGCGACCGGTTTCGAGGCGGCAGGGCTCAAGTGGACCGGGCCGAGCGCGGCGAGCTTTACGGTGTGGCGCTTCGGCAGGGCGGCATGCTTGGTAACAGCGGCAGGTTTGGGTGCCGCGGCTTGCTTCGGCGGCCTGCTGTGTCTGGGCGATTTGCCCTGCTTTGAGGAGCCCTTGAATAGGTCGGACAGCCAGCCAGCGTGGCTGACTTTGATCGGCATCAATATCATCGCGGCCGCAACGACGATAACGATGCCGCGGCGGGACCAAAATCCCGAAGCGATACGGCCGAGAATACAAATGAACCGGCGGCGCTTCATGCTCCCCTCCGGCGACCATCATAGCAGCAGAGGCCGCGATGCCGGAAGAGGGGGAGGTGGAATCGAATTGCCATGTGGGGCGGCAGCGGACCGCGGCGCTCATCTCCGTTTCCCACCCCACGGGCTATGGTTGGCCGGCAGGAGCGAACGAATGATGGCCGGCATGCCAGACACAAACGCCACCTTTTGGCAGACCCCGCTGGCCGAGCTCACGCGGCAGCTCGGCGCCGATATCAATGGATTGACCTCGGTCGAGGCGGCGGCACGCCTGCAGCGCTATGGCGCCAACAGGCTGGAGAGTCCAACGCCGCTTCTCATTGCTGCGCAAGGTTTTGAGCCGGTTCCGCAATCCGCTGGTGCTGATATTGCTCGCCGCGGCCACAGTCTCCGCGTTTACCGGCGATATTGCCAGCCTGGTAATCATTTCGGCCATGGTGCTGTTCAGTGTTCTGCTCGACAGCGTGCAGGAGTACCGGGCCGAACAGGCCGCCGATCAACTCAAGATCTCGGTGGCGCTGAAAGAGCAGGCTCTGCGCGATGGCCGGGAGATCACCGTTCGCGCCGATCAACTCGTTCCCGGCGACGTTGTCGTGCTCGCCGCCGGAGACCTGGTGCCGGCCGACGGCAGGGTCATTGAGGCCCGGGATTTCTTCGTCAACGAAGGTCTGTTGACCGGCGAGTCCTATCCGGTTGAAAAGCGCGCCGTGCCCGACGGTATCGCCGACGTCAACGTCGCGCAGGCTAGCCAATGCCGCCTTTATGGGAACCTCGGTCGTCAGCGGCTCGGCCAAGCTTCTGCTTTGCGCAACCGGAGACAGGACGCAACTCGGCGAGATCAGCGCCACGCTCCGTCATACACCGCCTCCCGCGGCGCTGGAGAAGGGCGTCTACGAGTTCGGCATTCTGATCGTGCGGCTGACCATACTGCTCGTTCTGTTCGTTCTGCTGGTGAACACGTTATCCCACCGCCCGCTGCTGGAGAGCTTCCTCTTCGCCATTGCGCTCGCGGTCGGCCTGACGCCGGAATTGTTGCCGATGATCGTATCGGTTACGCTTGCGCGCGGCGCGCTACGCATGGCCAGGCAAAAAGTGATCGTGAAGCGCCTTGCCGCGATCCACGACCTTGGCAGCATGGACGTGCTGTGCACCGACAAGACCGGCACGCTCACCGAGGCGAAGATTGCGCTGATCCGGCATATAACCCTGGCGGGGACTGACAGCGCAGCGCGTGCTCGAACTCGCCTGGCTCAACAGTCACTTCGAAAGCGGCCTGCGCAGCCCGCTCGACACCGCAATTCTGGAGCACGAACCGCATGCCGCTTCTGAATGGACAAAGATCGATGAAGTCCCGTTCGATTTCGAACGCCGCCGTGTTTCGGTTCTGATAGAGCGCGCGGGCCGCAGGATTCTCGTCGTCAAGGGCGCCCCCGAGGACGTCCTGAAACTATCCAGTCGTTACGAACTTACCGACGAAAACGATACCCAGCCGCTTGACTCCGCGGCGATGGCGCGTGCCACTGCGCAATTCCAGGCGCTTGGGGAAGAAGGCTTTCGCGTGCTTGGCATCGCCTGGCGCGAAGAGCCTGCCACGCAGAGCCATGTTGCGGTACTCGACGAAAAGGATTTCGTGTTCGCCGGCTACGCCGCATTTCTGGATCCGCCCAAGGCCAGCGCGGGCGCTGCGATCGCAGCGTTGAAGCGCAGCGGTATCGGCATCAAGATTCTCACGGGCGACAATGAGCGCGTGACCCAATACGTTTGCGGCCAGCTTGGAATTCCGGTCGAAGGATTGCTTACGGGGACGGAGCTTTCCTCGCTCAGCGAAGACGCATTGAGCGCGCGCATCGAGGCGACTAATCTGTTTTGCCGGGTCACGCCCTCGCAAAAGAACCGGATCATTCTGGCGCTGAAGCGTCGCGGTCATGTGGTGGGGTATCTCGGCGACGGCATCAATGACGCGCCCTCGCTTCACACCGCCGATGTCGGCATGTCGGTTGATGGCGCGGTCGACGTCGCCAAGGACGCGGCGGATATCATTCTTCTCGACCATGACCTGGCGGTCGTCGAACGCGGCGTGCGCGAAGGCCGTCGCACCTTCGGCAACATCATGAAGTACATCATGATGGGAACCAGTTCGAATTTCGGCAACATGTTCTCGATGGCCGGCGCCTCTCTGATGCTGCCGTTCCTGCCGATGCTGCCGATTCAGGTGCTGCTCAATAATCTTCTCTACGACCTGTCCGAGGTTCCGATCCCGATGGACGAGGTTGACGATGAACTACTGGCTCAGCCGCGCCATTGGGATATCAAGTTCATCCGCAATTTCATGCTTGTGCTCGGATCGGTGAGTTCGATTTTTGACTTCTTGACGTTCGGCTTGTTGTTGTGGGTTTTCAACGCGACCGAAACGTTGTTCCAGACTGGCTGGTTCATGGAGTCGCTGGCAACCCAGGTGCTCGTCATTTTCGTGATCCGCACCAACGGCAATCCGTTGCGCAGCCGGCCCAATCCTGTTCTCGCGGCAACCTCGCTCGCCATTGTGGCCGTTGGAATCGGGTTGCCCTATACCGCGATCGGCCGCTGGTTCGGCTTCGTCCCGCTGCCGCTTACGTTTTTGGCGGCGCTTTGCGCAATGGTCGTTTGTTATCTGGTGCTCGCCGAGGGCGTGAAGCGCTGGTTCTATCGTCGCTACCCGCCACATGGAGTGACACGTTCACCCATCCTGCGATCGCAATTCCCGTTGACCGGGACCTGAACCAATCGTGATTTCGCTTCATCGCGCTGCCGGACCGGTATTGAGGCCAGCGCCGCGAACAACCGGCTCACCAGCCGAAGGGACTTCCGAACGGCGAGCCCCAATAGGGCTGGCTGCGCGAGCGCACGTAGTGGAATCCGCTCCCCGGACTGCGTCGCCGCTTCTTGATGCCGCCTTGCGGCTCGCCGCTCAGCAGCACCACGAATTCCGTTCCCTTGCCGGTTTCCGAACTCGGCGGCTCGTCGGTGACGATCAGGGAGGATCGCGGCGCGGTGCCGGCGATGCGATTCAGTACGTCCTGCGGAATCGTGATGCGGTCGAGCGCGGCCTTTGCGCTGTCCGCGTCCGTCGGCGCCGGCTCGACGTCGCGACCGCTACTCCCGCGCGCCCGGTCCTGTGGCTCAGCCGCGTCACTCGGCGGACGTCCGCCGCCCAGTGAGACGACGTTCCATCGCAAGTTGGCGTCGTCGGTCGTGCGCTCGATGGCGGTGAAGACATGCGTGCCGATGGGACGATCGGGATCTGCGATCGTCACCGGACTTTCAAGGACGGGCTTGAATGCCTGACGGACATAAAGCCGCTGGGTCTTGCGGCTGATCAACACCGATACCGGCTGGAGTTCGCGTGCGACCTGGCGGGCCGCCTCGGCTGCCGCGACGCGCGCCGTCTCCGCGGCGGCGGCAGCGTCACGCGCAGACGTGGCGGCATCGAGCCTCAGTTGCAGATCCACATTGGCGACGTCCCATTGCAGCTGCAGCTCGGCGATTTTGGCGACGGCCTGCGCCTTGGCGTCCTCAGCCTGCTCCTTTGCCTCCGCCGAGATGCCGGAGCCGAGCTTGGTCTCGACGGCCGCCAATTGCGCCTCGGCTCTTGCGCTTGAGGATTTTCCGTCGCGCGAACCGGCGCCTTGGCCTGCGTCGCCTCCCGCAGGGCCGTCCCGGCGGCTATTCGCGCCTCGGCCGCTTTCCTCGTCGCCTCCTGCGCCTCCGCGTGCGGGCGGCGGCGAGGGCGACCGCACCGGGCTTCGGCTGGAACAGCAGCGGATGAGCGATTTCGACGGGCGCCACATCGCCTGGCGCCACGATCACCCGGATGCCCATCGCGGTCGCGTCGAACAGCTGTTCGGCGAAGTCGAAGGGCAGGCGGATACAGCCATGCGACGCCGGACGCCCCGGCAGGACGCCGCCATGGAGCGCGATGCCCGACCAGGTGATGCGCTGCATGTGCGGCATGAAGGCGTCGTCATACAGGTTCGAGTAGTGCTCCTCGACTTTCTGGATGACGCTGAAGATGCCGGCGGGCGTCTCGCGTCCTTTCGAGCCGCTCGACACCGGCGCCCGCAGGATCCAGCCCTTGGCGTCGTAGACGGTGATCCGCTGGCTGCGGAGCGAAACGATGGCCATGATCGGCTCGCCGGCGCTGCGCGACTGAATGGACTCGACCGGGCGTTCGCTCCGGCCGCCTCTCGCGCCTCGCATCGCCTCCCGCCGCGATCAGCACGGCCAGAGCCGCAACGGCAAGACATGCGGGCCGCAGCCGCTTCCGCCTGTACTCCGGATTTACGCAACGAGACGTCATACGCGTCCCAACTGATCGATCGGGTCAATACCGGCTGTACTCAAGTCCATTCAGAACGTAACGCCATTCGGCCGGACTTGCCAACCTGGAACTGCGCCATCAGCGCTACTTCGCCGCGTGGCCGCCCTTGGTGCCGCCGACCACGACGCCTGCCGCCTTTTCGATCGGCTTGATGGCCGCGGTGAAATCCAACTCCGCGCCCTCGTCGCGGATGATGACTTCCCACAACCGGCCGACCGCTTCGGCGACTTCCATCGACAGCCCCAGCGATTTCATCTCCTCCAGCGCGAGCCGCACGTCCTTCACCATCAACCCGGTGGCAAATCCGAAATCGAAGCTGCGCGGCAGCACCGCGCGCGGAAACTTGTCGCGGCTTGCCGTGTTGAGGCCGGAACCGGCGTTGATGACGTCGATCATCACGGCCGGATCGAGCCCTGCCTTGACGCCCATCACCACGGCTTCCGACGTCGCCACCATGGCGGTGGCCGACAGGAAGTTGTTGGCAAGTTTCATCGTCTGGGCCGCGCCGGGCTTTTCGCCGATGAAGAACACTTTTCCGATCACGTCGAGCGCGGGTTTTACCGTCTCGCAGTCGGCACGCGGGCCGGAGACCATCACCGCCAGCGTTCCCTTCTCGGCGCCGCCGACGCCGCCGCTCACGGGGCTGTCGATCTGCACGATGTTCTTCGCAGCCAGCAGGCCGTGAATCCTGGTCGCCATCTGCGAGCCGACGGTGGAGAGATCGACGAAGCGTTTTATCCGCTTGCCCTCGATCACGCCGCCCGGGCCGGTCGCAACGTCGAGCGAGGCCTGCAGCGAGGGCAGGCTCGCCAGCACGGTCTCGCAGCGGTCGGCGATGTCTTTGGGCGACGATGCCGCCTGCGCGCCGAGCGCGACCAACTGGTCGACGGCTTCCTTCCGCGTATCGAATACGGTGAGCTGGTGCTTGGCCTCGATCAGGCGGCGCGCCATCGGGAAGCCCATCTTCCCGAGGCCGATGAATCCGATTTCCATGGTGTTGTTCCCTTTACTTCGTCATTGCGAGCGAAGCGAAGCAATCCATTCTTCTTCATGCGGCGAGGTGGATTGCTTCGCTTCGCTCGCAATGACGGATAGAGCTTGGACTGACTTCCACGTTCCTCGTAGTTTTACGGTTCGGCGCGGACGTTAGGGGGTGGGAGCCCTGCAGTCACGCCTTCGTGTTATGCGTATTTCCATGTGTGGGAACCCGCTTCGGGCGGGTGCCTCATTGCCGCCGCTGTGCTAGGCTGATTTGTCGGCAACCCGGAGAGTTTATTGAGCGGCGCCTCACCTGACCCCTCACAGCCCGCGCGCGAGCCGGATTCCGTCGCGCGGCTTCAGCTGACGCAGGCCCTGCAACGGGCCCAATATGCGATCGCGTGGGAGCGCGCCTGGCCGGCCTTGGCCCGGATTTTGAGCGTCGTCGGGCTGTTTCTGGTGGCGTCCTGGGCCGGATTGTGGCTGGCGCTGCCGTTCCTGGCACGCGCGATCGGCATCGGCCTGTTCGCCCTCGCGGCGCTGGCGGCACTATACCCGTTTGCGCGGTTTCGCTGGCCGACCCGCGACGAGGCGTTGAGCCGGCTCGACCGCGGCACCGGCATTCGCCATCGCCCGGCGACCGCGCTGACCGATACGCTCTCGACCAAGGACCCGATCGCGCAGGCGCTGTGGCAGGAGCAGCGCGAGCGCACGCTGGCCTCGATCAAGCGGATCCGCGCCGGCCTGCCGTCGCCGCGGCTTCCGATCCACGATCCCTGGGCGCTGCGCGCGCTGGTCATGGTGATGCTGGTGGCCGCCTATTTCGCCGCCGGCGACGAGCGCATGCTGCGGATTGCCGCGGCGTTCGACTGGAACGGCGTGCTGGCCCCGGCCAACGTCCGGGTCGATGCCTGGGTGACCCCGCCGGTCTATACCGGCAAGCCGCCGGTCATTCTGTCCGCCAACCGCGATGCGGCTTCGCCCGATAGCGGAGCGCCGCTGCCGGTGCCGTCGGGCAGCACGCTGCTGGTGCGCTCCAGCGGCGGCGCGATCGACGTCGTGGTCGGCGGCGGCGTGACCGAGGTCGCGCCGAGCGAACAGGCGCCGAAGGGCACCAACGAACGGCATTTCAAGATCGCGGCCGACGGCACCGCGCATGTCCGCGCGCCGGCCGGCCAGCCGCTGTGGCGCTTCGCGGCCACGCCCGACCGCGCGCCGACCATTTCGCTCGCCAAGGATCCGGAACGTCAGGCCCGCGGCTCGCTGCAGATGTCCTACAAGCTCGAGGACGATTACGGCGTCACCGAAGCGCGCGCGCAATTCGCCGCCCGCAACGCGGATGCGGCCAAGACTTCAGCGGATGCCAAGCCCGCCGATGCCAAGGCAAGCCGATACCAAGGCCCCCGAAGCGAAGGACAAGAACAAGGAGGCCGACAAGGCCGGGCCGCGGCCGCTGTTCGAGCCGCCGCAGTTTGCGCTGGTGCTGCCGAATGCGCGCACCCGCAACGGCGTCGGCCAGACGGTCAAGGATCTCAGCGAAGATCCCTATGCCGGCGCCGATGTGACGCTGACGCTCACCGCCAAGGACGAGGCCGGCAACGAGGGCAAGAGCGAACCCTTCAACATGCGGCTGCCGGAGCGGCTGTTCACCAAACCCTTGGCGCGCGCCCTGATCGAACAGCGCCGCGTGCTGGCGCTCGACGCCAACCAGAATGCGCAGGTCTTCACCGCGCTCGATGCGCTGATGATCGCGCCGGAATTGTTCACGCCCGAGACCGGCCATTATCTCGGCCTCTTCAGCGTGTCGCGGCAACTGGAGGCGGCGCGCACCGACGATGCGCTGCGCGAGGTCGTCGCCAGCCTGTGGGCGCTCGCCGTCACCATCGAGGACGGCAACATCAGTGATGTCGACAAGGCGCTGCGCGCGGCGCAGGAGGCGCTCAAGCAGGCGCTGGAACGCGGCGCCACCGACGAGGAGATCAAGAAGCTCACCGACAATCTGCGCGCCGCGCTGGACAATTTCCTGCGCCAGCTCGCCGAGCAGCTGAAAAACAATCCGCAGCAACTGGCCCGCCCGCTCGATCCCAACACCAAGATGCTGAGCCAGCAGGATCTCAAGAGCATGCTCGATCGGCTGGAGCGGATGTCGCGCTCCGGCGACAAGGATGCCGCCAAGCAGCTGCTGGAACAGCTGCAGCAGATGCTGGAAAACCTGCAGATGGCGCAGCCCGGCCAGGGCGGCGACGACATGGAGCAGGCGCTGAACGAACTCGGCGACATGATCCGCAAGCAGCAGCAGTTGCGCGACAAGACCTACAAGCAGGGCCAGGATTCCAGGCGCGACCGCTCGCGCGGCAAGCAGGGCGACCAGAGCATGGGCGACCTGCAGCAGGACCAGCAGGGCCTGCGCGACCGGCTGAAGAAATTGCAGGAAGAACTCGCCAAGCGCGGCATGGGGCCGGGCCAGCGCGGCCAGCAAGGGCAGCAGGGCCAGCGCGGCGAACAGGGTCAGCAGGGCCAGGGCCAGCAAGGTCAAGGCGGCGACCAGGGCGACGGCGAGGACGGGCTCGATCAGGCCGATTCGGCGATGGGCGATGCCACCGGCCGGCTCGGCGATGGCAATGCCGACGGCGCGGTGGACTCGCAAGGGCGCGCGCTGGACGCGCTGCGCAAGGGCGCCCAGAGCCTGGCGGAAGCCATGCAGCAGGGCGACGGCGACCAGCCGGGCGACGGCCCCGGCAATCCCAGGGGCCGCCAGCAGGGCGCGGCCAACTCGACCGATCCGCTCGGCCGGCCGATGCGCCACAACGAATTCACCGACGATTATACGGTGAAGATCCCCGGCGAAATCGACGTGCAGCGGGTGCGCCGGATCCTCGAAGAACTGCGCCGCCGTCTCGCCGATCCGGCCCGTCCGCAGATCGAACTCGATTACATCGAGCGGCTGCTGAAGGATTATTGAGGTCTTGGCAGTGATCGCGTAGGGTGGGCAAAGGCAGCGCAAGCGACCGTGCCCACCATGTTATCAGGAGTCGCGGCTGCTGGATGGTGGGCACGCTACGCTTTGCCCACCCTACGAGTTCTCGCCTACCCGTTCTTCCCCGCCGCCAGCGCGTCGGCCACTGCCGTGCGGATGTCGTGCACCGAGAACGGCTTCGTCACCACGTCGTGCACGATGGCGTTGAGGCCGGAGGCGCGTTCGCGCTGGGCGGCGAAACCGGTCATCAGCAGGATCTTCAGCTTGGGAAAATCGCGCGCCGCCGCCAGCGCCAGGGCGATGCCGTCCATGACCGGCATCTGGATGTCGGTCAGCAGCAGGTCGAACGCGCCGTGTTCGCGGGTCAGGATATCGAGCGCTTCGGCGCCGTCCTCGGCGGTGACGGTCTCGTGGCCGTCCATGGCGATGGCACGCGCCACCAGCAGGCGCATCGAATCCTCGTCATCGGCAATCAGCACGCGTGGCATGAAGTCGTCTCTCTCGCCCCGGCGGAACCGGCGGCCGGTTCAGGCGTGGCCGGCCAGATCCCGCTTGTTGAAAAAGCGTACGTCAATATTACGGCCTTCGGGCGGCGGCGAAGCCAGCCGCGACTTGAAATAGGCGCGCTCGCCGGGCTTGAGCACCGGCTGCTCAAGCACCGCGTTCCAGGCGTAGATCTCGGCGCCTTGCGCGTCGCGGACCGAAAAGCGCAGCCGCGGCAATTCGACCGGTTTCTTGCTCTCGCCGATGATCGTGCCTTCGATGACCAGGACCGGCTTGCCGTCCACGGTCTCGTTGGAGACCTTGATGTCCTTGAACGCCAGCCCGCGCAGGTTCACTTCCAGCCCGACCATCTTGTAGAACGTCGCGGTTTGCGGCAACAGCCGCACGACGTCGGCGCGCCAGATCATCAGCGCCAGGATCAGCGCGCCCATCGCGGTGCAGGCGGTCGGCAGGCCAAAGGACGGCATGAAGGGGATGCGGGGCAGGGACGGCAGCCGGAAAAGACGAGCCAATCGCTGGCCGTGCGTGGTAGGTATTTCCTCTTCGTTCTCCGCATCCTGCCGGGCGGCTGACGGCCAGTCGCCGTCGCCAGGTTGCGAAGTTTCGCCCTCGGCCGGCCAGCCGGCCGAAATCGAGGGGCTGTCGACCACCGGGGTGTCCTGCCCCTCTTCCTCGCGCGCCAGCGCTTCCCATTCGGCGGCGGGATCGTTTTCGGCCGGCGGGGCCGATTGCGCCGGATTTGGCATGGTGGCCGGCATGGCGTCCGCCATCTCGATGGCGTCTTCGGGCCGCGCCAGCCAGGTCTCCTTGCAGCGCGAGCAGCGAACGGTGCGTCCGGCGGCTCCCAGGGTGGCCGGATTGATGGCGTAAGATGTTGTACAATGAGGGCAAATAATGTGCATGGAGCCCGTCTCTACCGTGTCTTTGCCGGGATGCTACATAGCGACCGTTAACGAATCGGAAACCATAACGGTCGCAAAACCGTTTTGTCCGGTTGGTTCCCAAACCAGCGGGCCACGCGCCCGACGTCCGGGTTCGGGTCCAGGTTCAGGGTCAAGTCCGGGGTTTATGGCCGCGGCTCATGTCGAGCGGAGCTGAGCTTGGTTCGGTTCGAAAATGTCGGTTTGCGGTACGGGCTCGGCCCGGAGATTCTGCGCGACCTTACTTTCCTGATTCCGGCGCATTCCTTCCAGTTTCTCACCGGCCCCTCGGGCGCCGGCAAGACCTCGCTGCTGCGGCTGTTGTTTCTGTCAATTCGGCCGACACGCGGCCTCGTCAACCTGTTCGGCCAGGACGTCTCGCTGCTCGGCAAGGATCAGGTGGCGAACATGCGCCAGCGGATCGGCATCGTGCTGCAGGATTTTCGCCTGCTCGACCACATGACGACCTATGAGAACGTGGCGCTGCCGTTCCGCGTGATGGGCCGCGAAGAATCCAGCTACCGCCGCGAGGTGATCGACCTGCTGAAATGGGTCGGCCTCGGCGAGCGCATGGATGCGCTGCCGCCGATCCTGTCGGGCGGCGAGAAGCAGCGCGCCGCGATCGCGCGCGCGGTGATCTCGCGGCCGCAATTGCTGCTGGCGGACGAGCCGACCGGCAGCGTCGATCCGACGCTCGGCCGGCGCCTGCTGCGGCTGTTCATCGAATTGAACCGGCTGGGCACCGCCGTCATCATCGCGACCCACGACATCACGCTGATGGACCAGTACGAGGCGCGGCGCATGGTGCTGCATCAGGGACGGTTGCACATCTATGAGTAGGATGGGTGACGAGCACGGGCCGCTGGTGGACCTCGGGACCGAGCGACCGCAGGTCCCGGCGCGCGCGCGCAACATGTCGCCGATCGTGCCGCGGGCGTCGATCTCCGGCCGCGCGCTGGTCGCCGTCGTCGCCATCATGACGTTCCTCGCTTCCATCACCACCGGCACCGTGCTGCTGGTCAGCGCATCGGCCGCGGAATGGCAGTCGGAAGTCGCCAGCGAAATCACCATGCAGGTGCGCCCGCAGGCCGGGCGCGATCTCGATCGCGACGTGACCGCGGCGGCGGAGGCGATGCGGACGCAGCCCGGCATCGTCCAGGTCAAGCCGTTCAGCAAGGACGAATCGGCCAGGTTGCTGGAGCCGTGGCTTGGCACCGGGCTGTCGATCGACCAGTTGCCGGTGCCGCGCGTCGTCGTCGCGCGCGTACAGCCCGGCACCACGCTCGACCTCGCAGGCCTGCGCAAGGCGGTGACGCAGGTAGCCCCGTCGGCAAGCGTCGACGATCACCGCGCCTGGATCGAGCGCATGCGCTCGATGACGGGGGCGACTGTGTTCGCCGGCATCGGCATTCTCGTGCTGGTGATCGCGGCGACGATCATCTCGGTGTCGTTCGCGACCCGCGGCGCGATGGCGGCGAACCGCCCGATCGTCGAGGTGCTGCACTTCGTCGGCGCCGGCGACCGCTATATCGCCAACCATTTCCTGCGGCATTTTCTAAGGTTAGGGCTGGAGGGCGGGTTGATCGGCGGCGGCGCCGCGATGCTGGGTTTCGGCTTCTCCGAATCGATCGCCGCCTGGTTCTCGGGCACCCCCGTCGGCGATCAGTTCGCCGCGCTCTGGGGACGTTTTCGCTGCCGCCCTCGGGCTATCTGGCGCTCGCGGTACAGGCCGTGGCGATCGCCGCCATCACCGCCTGGGCCTCGCGGCGAACGCTGTTCGCCACGCTGGACGATATCGATTGAGGGGGCCGATGGCGTTTTGCAGTGAAGCAAGTCACGGAGCTGACACGCCACCGGGATTCCACTTCGCCTGAAAACCTTCTAGAATTGGGCCAAGGCGTTTTCGAACGAAGCATGCCCTCGGACTTGATCCGTGGGTGGATCAGGGAAACGCTCCAAATCAGGAATCCGGAGCCGTGTTCGATGGCATCGAAACGTGGCTCAAATGCAAGAGGATCGCCGGACCACATGGGTTTGCAGCACGACGACAGCACGCCGAAGGCGCCGGCCGCGCGGCCGCGCGGATGGCTGCGCGCGGCCGTCGTCGGCTCCATGGCGATCCTGTTCGTCGGCGCGGCCGTGGGCTTCATCGCCTTTCTCTCGCAATTGCGCGGCGTCGAAATCAAGCCGGCGCGCAACGCCGACGGGATCGTGGTGCTGACCGGCGGATCGTCGCGGGTGTCGGATGCGATGGAATTGCTGGCCGGCGGCTACGGCAAGCGGCTGTTGATTTCGGGCGTGCATCCGACCAACGCCGCAAGCGACATTTCACGCTCGCTGCCCGACAACCATTCGCTGCTCGGCTGTTGCGTCGATCTCGACCGCTCCGCCGTCAACACGCGCAGCAACGCCGCGGAGACCCGGCGCTGGGTCCGCGAGCGCGGCTTCAAGTCGCTGATCGTGGTGACGTCGAACTACCACATGCCGCGGGCGATCGTGGAACTGTCGCATGCGATGCCTGACATCACGCTGATTCCGTTCGCGGTGGTCGGCGACCGCTGGCGCGACGAGCCGTGGTGGACCAGCGGCACGACGCTGCGCCTGTTGCTGTCGGAATACGCGAAATATGTCGCCGTCGAGGTGCGCGTGCGGCTGGCGGACATCGGCATCGAGGTGATGCCGGAGGCGTCCGATCAAACCACCCCGGCGCCGCGCCGGCCGGCGACCGCGCAAGCCAACTAGGAGCTGACATCTAAAGCCGAGGGATCCAGCCTGGACGGCTCAACAAGTATTCGACCATTCGCGGCGGAATGCTCAAGGCTCCCGCTATCTCTCGCTCATCCTTCGGCAGTCCCGCAAGGATCGAAGCTTCATGCTTGCTTCGGACTTTGGATAGCCATTCCGGATCGACCACCACGGCGCGTCCTACCGCAACCAGATCGGCTCCCAATTTGATCGCGCCCTCGGCATCCAGGCACGTCTTGATCCCGCCGCTGGCCATGACCGCGCTGCGGCCCGCTATGACGCGGGCGAATGCCGTGATGGGGCTCTCTGCCGGGGTATCAATCTTCGCGACCTGACCATTGTAAACACGGGTCTCTCCCACGGGCCGGCTGTTGCGATAGTCATCGAGCGAAACGGAGATGTAATCGAGATTGAGCTTTGCAAGCTCACTGCAAAGCAGTTTGCTGTCTTCAAGCGTATAACCGTCCGACTCGGCTTCAAACGGCGTCACGCGAAACCCTGCGATCAGCTTTGGACCGAGTGCGTCGCGAACGGCCTGCGCGACAGCGAGAGGAAAGTTCATACGCTTTGCAAGCGTGCCTCCCCATTTATCGACGCGATGATTGGCTCGGGGTGAAAAGAACTGATGAACCGCGTAGTGATTGGCTCCGTGAACCTCGACGCCGTCGAAACCGGCTTTCCGGGCGAGGGAAGCAGCCTCTGCAAAGCTTGCAATCAGGCTTCCGACCTCATCGGCCGTCATCGCCCTCGGCGTCTTTGCTCCGGGACGCAACGATGCAACGGCAGAAGGCGCACGCAGACATTGCTCACCGATCAACTCGGGCTTTGCGATGCGGCCGCCGTCATAAATCTGGAGGATCGCAAGACCTCCTGCCGCACGCATGGCTTCAGCGAGCCGATGCAGACTGGACAAGTGTCCATCATGTGCCGCACCTATTCCCTGCCAGGAGCGCCCGTCCTGTTCGACGTAAGCGGCAGAAGAAATGGTGGCTCCGAATCCGCCGGCGGCACGTCGCCGGACGAATTCGAGTTCGTCTTCGGTAGCCGTCCCATCTTCATGGGAAGAATCGGTCGTTAGCGGCGCAATCGCAAATCGATTTGCCATCTCTCGTCCGCAGTTGAACCTTAAATGGAGACCAGACAACCATCAATCAAACCTCAACGCATAAATTATCAAAAATCCCGGCATTAATGGAAGATGCGTCCGGAGTCGATCACGACGGTCTGCCCGGTCATGGTCTCGGTGCGGCACATGGCGACCACCATGTCCGCGCAGTCGTCCTTGTCGGCCGCCTTCTTCAGGAGCGAGCCCGATGCGGAGCGCTCGATCTGCTCGGACCGGAGATTGGCTGTCGCGCGAGTGCCTTCCAGCAGACCCGGTGCCACGCAGTTGACGAGCGTCTCGGGCGCCAGCGCCACCGCCATGCAACGCGTCAGATGAATGAGCCCCGCCTTCGACACGGCATAGGCGATGGAAGAGCCGGTTGGGCTGAGCCCTGCCACCGAAGCAATGTTTATGATGCGGCCACGCCCCTGGGCCTTCATGATCGGGGCCACCGCCTTGGTCAGGCGCATCGGCCCCGTCAGGTTGACGGCCATGATCTTGTCCCATACCTCCAGCGTCAGATTGTCGAGATCGCTGAAGGGGATCGAGACGTTGTAAGCGGCGTCATTGACCAGAACATCAAGGCGGCCGAAGGCCTGGGTTACCTCGCCTACCAGCCGATCCACAGCCGCGTCGTCGGATATGTCACAGGCGAAAGCTTGAGCCTTGATTTGATAACGCGACGTTAGTTCGCTGGCGACGCTTTCCGCCTGTTCGCGGCTGCGAGCGTACATGACAGCCACATCTGCGCCCTCCTGCGCGAGCGCGTGGCAGATGCGCTGCCCCAGCCCGCCATTGCCGCCCGTCACGAGTGCAACCGCGCCCTTCAGGTCCATCGCTTCTCTCCTCTAATGCGAATGCGCGGTTTCATCGCCACCACTCCCACCTTTGATGCCTTGCCGCGCCATCCCTGGCTCAACGGTCGCTGTTCTCTGCAGGAAGAACCGGATGATGCGCATCGTGCAGCATCATTGCAAGCCGGTGCAATTGCTGATCGCGAAAACCTTCCGCCTCGATCGCTTTCACCGTCGCCAGCACATAATCGCGGTTGATGCCGGACTGGCCGTGCCCTTGCAGCACGTGACGCAACTGCTCGGCCGGCGACAGCCGCCCGGCATATTGCACATGGCCGCGGTCGACCACATAGACCAGCGCGCTGACGCGCTGGCGCGCGTCGTTCTCCAGCCATACCGATCGTTTCACTTCGCGGTACACCGAGGTGACCTGCTCGCGTTCGCGCAAGTACGCGACCGTCGCCGCGCTATGCTTCTCCGCGACGCGGAACGCGATGCCGCGGCAGGCGCCGCCGCGATCTAGTCCCAGCACCAGGCCCGGCTTCTCCGGCGTGCCGCGATGGACGAAGGAATAGACACAGAGCGCGCGGTGTTCGCCAATCAGCCGGGCCGGAACCCGCTCGATGAATTCGAAGCCCGGGCGCCACATCAGGGAGCCGTAGCCGAACACCCAGAGGTCGCCTGTCGATAATTCCGTATCGTTCAGCGTATTGGCGGACATGCCCCTGCACCGCTACCAGAAAGCGAAGTGAAATCAATGCCTTTTGTTGCAGAGGGCGGATGCTTACATTTGACAAAATCGCTAGCCAAAGGACGCCGCATGCCTGACATGACCCCCGCGCCGCGCCGGCGCCCGCTGTGGCGCCTCTTCATCATGCCCGCACTGCTCGTCGTCGCTGCCGCGGCATGGAGCGGGTTCTGGTTCTATGCCGCGTCCGAAGCCGGGGTGCGCGCCGACGCCTGGGCGGCGCAGGAGGCAAAGTCCGGACGCGTCTATGCGTGCGGCAAGCGCTCGGTGGCCGGCTTCCCATTCCGCTTCGAGGTCAGTTGTGAGGACGCCAGCGTTGCGCTGGTCTCGCAGACGGCCGGAGCGCAGGCGCCGTTCACCGCGCGGCTCGGCGAAATCATGGTGATCGCGCAGATCTACCAGCCGAAACTCCTGATCGCCGAATTCAAGGCGCCGGCGACGCTTTCCGATCGCGGCCAGCCGCCGTCGCTGAAGGTGAACTGGAGCTTGGGCCAGAGCAGCGTGTACGGGCTGCCGGATGTTCCGCAGCGCGCGTCCATCGAGTTCAGCAATCCCTCCATCGACCGCGTCAACGGACCGGTCGCGACGCCGCTCGCGAAGGCCAACCACGTCGAACTGCACGGCCGCATTGCCGAAGGCTCGGCGCAGGACAATCCCGTCATTGAGACCGTGTTGAAGATATCGGGCGGCAGCGTGCAGGAAGTGCACCCGCTGCTGGCTGCGCCGTTCGATGTCGACGTTCAGACCAGGCTGAGCGGCTTGAAGGATTTCACGCCCAAGCCGTGGCCGGAACGTTTCAGGGAAATCCAGGCCGCGGGCGGCCATATCGAGATCGTGCGCTCGCGGGTTCAACAGGGCGACCTGGTCTCGGTCGCCGCCGGCACGCTGAGCCTCAATGCCCAGGGGCGGATCGACGGCGAATTGCAGATGACGGTAGCGGGAATCGAGAAAGTGATTCCGGCGCTCGGCATCGAAAAGATGCTGGAGGAGGGCGTGCCGCAGGCAACGCTCGACCGCGTGGCGCCGGGCGTCAAGACGCAGGACCTCAACAATTTGTTCGGTGCACTCGACCGCGCGATTCCCGGCCTTGGCAAGATCGTCAAGCAGAACGCCAATACCGGCGTCGCCGCCGGCATCAATGCGCTCGGCAAGGAAGCAGAACTGGAAGGCAAGAAGGCCCGTGCCTTTCCGCTGCGCTTCGCCGATGGCGCGGTGTTCCTCGGGCCGCTGAAAGTGGGGCAGGTGCCGCCGCTGTTCTGATTTGCGCCAAAGCTTCGTAGCCCGGATGAGCGCAGCGACATCCGGGACTCTTCTGACCGCGCCCCGGATATCGCTTGCGCTCATCCGGGCTACAAGGCTCGCCGTACGTTCAAATCCGGATCGCCGAAGCGTGATCGGCGCTCCGGCGCTCGCCGGGAATGTTGTCGCGCAAATGCCAGTCCTGTTCTCCGACGGCCCATGTTGGTGGGTCGGTGATAAGGAGAAGCAATATGACCAAGATCCGATTTTTCGGCGCTGCTGCGTTACTGTCCGTGCTGATCGGATCGCCGGCCGCGGCGCAGCACATGATCGACGAGCCCGGAATGTATGCGTTCTACCATCCCAATGGCGATCTCGGCATCGGGTCGGCGCGATCGCCGGTTGACGCCCAGGCGATGGTGATGCGGCACGCGATCCCCAAGCAACATGCCATGAAGATGCGGAAATAGTTTCGTAGCCCGGATGAGCGCAGCGATATCCGGGATTCCTCTAACACCGCCCCGGATATCGCTACGCTCATCCGGGCTACAAGACCCTCGCAATGATTAGCGCGAGAGCCGGTCGCTAATCCGCCTTCTTCGCCAGCGGCGGATGCGGCCTTCCGAAATCCGGCGCGGCCGAATCCTGGCCGATCTCGACGATGCCGCGGCGGATGGCGCGGGTGCGGGTGAAGTGCTCGAACAGCGCTTCGCCGTCGTTGCGGCGGATCGCGCGGGTGAGTTTTGAGAGATCCTCGTTGAAGGTGCCGAGCATTTCCAGCACGGCCTCCTTGTTGTTGAGGAACACGTCGCGCCACATCGTGGGGTCGGACGCCGCGATGCGGGTGAAGTCGCGAAAGCCGCCGGCGGAGAACTTGATCACTTCCGACGACGTCACCTGCGCCAGCTCGTCCGCGGTGCCGACGATGGTGTAGGCGATCAGATGCGGCAGATGGCTGGTGATCGCCAGCACCAGGTCATGGTGATCGGGCGTCATGATCTCGACCTTGGCGCCCATGCCGGCCCAGAATGCACGCAATGTTTCCACCGCCATGGGGTCGCTGCTGTCGGGCGGCGTCAGGATGCACCAGCGGTTGATGAAGAGTTCGGCGAAGCCGGAATCGGGTCCGGAATGTTCGGTGCCGGCGACCGGATGGGCCGGAACGAAATGAACGTTGTCAGGCAGATGCGGCGCCATCTCGCGGACGATGGCGCCCTTGACCGAGCCGACGTCGGACACGATCGCGCCGGCCTTGAGGAACGGCGCAATCTCCTGCGCGACCGGCCCGCAGGCGCCGACCGGGATGCAGAGGATCACGAGGTCGGCGTCCGCAACGGCTTCCGCGTTGGTCTCCAGCACGCCGTCGACGATGCCGAGTTCGGCCACCCGCGCGCGGGTCTTCTCCGAGCGCGCGGTGGTGACGATTTCGCTGGCGAGCCCTTGCGCCCGCGCGGCGCGCGCGATCGAGCCGCCGATCAGGCCGAAGCCGATCAGCGCGATGCGTCGGAAGATCGGCGTCGCGTTCATTTGGCCGCCATGAAGTCGCGCAGGCCGTCGACGACGAGGCGATTGGCCTCCTCGGTGCCGATGGTCATGCGTAGCGAATGGGGCAGGCCGTAATTGTTCAGCGCCCGCAGCACCAGGCCGCGCCGGGTGAGGAACGCATCGGCCTCGGTCGAGGTCTTGCCTTTCTCCGGGAAGTGGATCAGCACGAAATTCGCGACGCTCGGCGTCACCTTCAGCCCGAGCTTTGCCGATTTCCTCCGTCAGCCAGTTGCGCCACTGCTCGGTGAACGCCTTCGACATCTGGACGTGCGCGGTGTCCTCGATCGCGGCGACCGCCGCCAGCATCGCCGGCGTCGAGACGTTGAAGGGCCCGCGAATCCGGTTGACGGCGTCGATGATGTTGGCGGGACCGAACATCCAGCCGATCCGCAACGCCGCCAGCCCGTGAATCTTGGAGAAGGTGTGCGTCATCACGGTGTTTTCGGTGGTCGCCACCAGTTCGAGGCCGAGCTCGTAATCGTTGCGCGACACGTAGTCGGAATAGGCGGCGTCCAGCACCAGCAGCACATGCGGCGGCAGGCCCGCGCGCAGCCGCTTGACCTCGTCGAACGGCACGTAGGTGCCGGTCGGGTTGTTCGGGTTGGCCAGCCACACCAGTTTCGTGCGCGGCGTCACGCGCGCGAGAATGGCGTCGACGTCGGCGGTGAAGTTGGTCTCGGGCGCGACGACGTTCTTGGCGCCGTTCGCCATCGTGGCGATCGGGTACACCAGAAAACCGTGCGCGGTGGAGATCGCCTCATCGCCCTGGCTGAGATAGGTGTGCGCCAGCAAATTGAGGATTTCGTCCGAGCCGGCGCCGCAGATGATGCGGTTGGGATCGAGCCCGTAGGCGCGGCCGATCGCCTCGCGCAGCACCCGCGACGTGCCTTCCGGATAGTCTTCGAGATGCGACGCCGCCTGCTGGTAGACTTCCTTGGCCTTCGGCGACGGCCCGAACGGGGTCTCGTTGGCGGACAGCTTGAACACCTTGCGGCCCGGCTCCGGCACCGGCGTCTTGCCGGGCGTGTAGGGCGCAATATCGAGAA
The DNA here is from genome assembly GCA_963840465.1 of uncultured Alphaproteobacteria bacterium. Taxonomy (GTDB): domain Bacteria; phylum Pseudomonadota; class Alphaproteobacteria; order Rhizobiales; family Xanthobacteraceae; genus Bradyrhizobium. The sequence goes on from CAWIZF010000040.1 coordinate 455,217, forward strand.
TGCCGGGATTCGGCACGGGGCGGTTCATCTTCTGGCTCCGGATATTCAGGGCGGCTTAGGACTTGACGGCTTAAGACTTGGCAGCCCCGTTCGGGGGCACCGTATAGCGCGTTGCGTGGCTGCCGACGAGGGCCGACGAGCGCACCGAGGCGCCGGCCTTGATCAGCGCCGTCTTGATCTTCTCGAAGCCGGTGCCGGCATCCGACACCAGCAGCGCCGCGCCGTCGAAGGCGGTATCGGGCACGGCGACGATCTCGGCGAGCGGCGCCACGGCGCGCGCGATATCGGCGTTCCACCCCGAGACGCGCACGCTCCACATCTGGACTTCCGTCACCATGGCGTCGTCGGCGACCCGCGAGATCACGAACACCGGGAGTGCCGCCGGATGATCGGCGCGTTCGAGGAACGGCAGCCGCGCGATGATTTTCGGCGCGCCGTCCGCTTCCAGCGCGAGCCACCACGGCGTGCGGCTCGAGATCGCCGAGACCAGCGCCAGGTCGCCCTTCGATTTCGCCACCGCTTCCACCGCGGCCTGCGCGCTGAAATGGCCGACATAAGGCACGACGAAGCCGAAGTGAAAGCGCGCCGAATCCCGCATCGCGGGCTCGCCGACCGAGACATCCGCATGCACCGAGAACGGCGCCTGGACATAGGTGAAGGTCGAGATGATGACGCGCCAGATGCTCTCGATGGTGTCGAGCGGCAGGATGCCGCGATGGCGCCGAACGAGCTCGCGCATCATGCTGGCCTCGCGCGCCGGGCGGAACGCCGAGCCGACTTCCTGGGTCTGCTTCACCTGGATCAGCCGGTCGATGATGTCGCCGCGCGCCATCAGGAGGCGGTGGACCTGCTCGTCGATCGCATCGATCTCCTTGCGCAATTCCTGCAGGGAGGGCGGGGCCGGGGGTGCGTTCGACGGTGCCTTGGACATCTCAGGAAAACCTTGGTGCCGGAACAGCCCGATGCGGCCGGCAGACAGTCGCATTGATTAGGAAAGACGGGCGCTGAAAGCAAAGAGAAACGTCGCGGGGGAGCCCTGCAGGACCCGGTTAACCAAGCTGCCCCGGGCTCGGCCTGCCTTGACGAAATGCCTGGGCGGGACTAGCTTTGTTCCATTCCGTGGTCATTTGAGCCGGCCGGCTTGCAGCCACGTTAAACAACTCGCTAAACAGGCCGGGGACAGAGTTGATCCCGGCCGAACCTTTGTTCAGGCCGGGTTTTTTTATGGCCTGATTCTGTCCGTAGGGCCTCCGCAAGGAGGTCGGTGCCGAGATGACAAACGTGCCGTCGATATCCAGCCCGTCGATTCACAGCGAGGATCGCGCCCACGAGGCCGATCATCCGACCTCGACGGTGGCGACGTTCGGCAAGGATCAGCCGCTGAAGCTCGATTGCGGCATCGATCTCGCGCCGTTCCAGATCGCCTATCAGACCTATGGCGAACTGAACGCCGACCGCTCCAACGCCATTCTGATCTGCCACGCGCTGACGCTCGATCAGCATGTCGCCAATCTGCATCCGCTGACCGGCAAGGCCGGCTGGTGGGAAATCATGGTCGGTCCCGGCCGTCCGCTCGATACCGACCGATACTTCATCATCTGTTCGAACGTGATCGGCGGCTGCATGGGATCGACCGGTCCGGCCTCGACCAATCCGGCCACCGGCAAGGCCTGGGGGCTGGATTTTCCGCTCATCACCATCCCCGACATGGTCCGCGCGCAGGCCATGCTGCTCGACCGGCTGGGGATCGAAACATTGTTCTGCGTGATCGGCGGATCGATGGGCGGCATGCAGGTGCTGCAATGGACCGCCGCCTATCCGGAGCGGGTGTTCTCGGCGCTGCCGGTCGCCTGCTCGACACGCCATTCGGCGCAGAACATTGCGTTTCACGAACTCGGCCGGCAGGCGGTGATGGCTGATCCGGACTGGCATCATGGGCGCTATTTCGAACTCAACACCCATCCGCACCGCGGGCTGGCCGTGGCGCGGATGGCCGGGCACATCACCTATCTCTCCGACGCCGCGCTGCATCGCAAGTTCGGCCGCCGGATGCAGGACCGCGAGCTGCCGACCTTCTCGTTCGACGCGGATTTCCAGGTCGAAAGCTATCTGCGCTATCAAGGCTCGTCCTTTGTCGAGCGCTTCGACGCCAACAGCTATCTCTATCTGACGCGCGCGATGGACTATTTCGATATCGCCGCCGACCATGACGGCGTGCTGGCGCAGGCGTTTCGCGGCATCAAGACCCGCTTCTGCGTGGTGTCGTTCACCTCGGACTGGCTGTTCCCGACCTCGGAATCGCGGGCGCTGGTGCATGCGCTGAACGCCTCCAGCGCGCGGGTGTCGTTCGCCGAGATCGAGACCGATCGCGGCCACGACGCCTTCCTGCTCGACGTGCCCGAGTTCTTCGACATTTCGCGCGCCTTCCTGCAATCGGCAGGCAAGGCGCGCGGACTGGGCAATACAGGTGGTTGAGATGGCGCTTCAGGAACAGGCTTTGCCGCTCGGCGGCGTCGCGCCCGATCGCACGGGCAAGTATCGCACCGATCATCTGCTGGTCGCGGAAATGATTCCGGCCGGCTCAAAAGTGCTCGACGTCGGCTGCGGCGATGGCGAGTTGCTGCAACTCTTGGAGAGCCGCGGCATCGACGGCCGCGGCATCGAGCTGTCGCGCGAGGGCGTCAACCGCTGCGTCGCCAAGGGGCTCGCGGTGGTGCAGGGCGATGCCGACACCGACCTCGTCAATTATCCGGATGACGCCTTCGACTACGTGATCCTGTCGCAGACGCTGCAGGCGACGCGGCAGCCGAAGGTCGTGCTGGAAAATCTCCTGCGCATCGGCCGGCGCGCCGTCGTGTCGTTCCCGAATTTCGGCTTCTGGAAGATGCGGCTGCAATTGCTGGTCGGCGGCCACATGCCGCGCACGGAAAATCTCCCGGCGACCTGGTACGACACGCCGAACATCCATTTCTGCACGATCAAGGATTTCGTTCAGCTCTGCGACGAGATCAACGTCAAGATGGAGCGCGCCGTCGCGCTCGATCTCTATGGCCGCCCGGTGCCGCTGACCCTGCCCTGGTGGGTCTGGAACATGTTCGGCGAGCAGGGCGTGTTCCTGCTGAGCCGGGGCGGGAAGGGGAAGTAACGTCTTCCCCGACCGTCCGTTCAAGCCTGCCGCGATACCAACTGCAGCGTCTCTCCATCCAGCGGTATCAGCAGTTGCTGCGGCGAGACGCCTTGCCCGGTTGCATGCCGCCTCAGTTCGTCGCGTGAGACGGTGGCGTGGTCGAGCGATTCCATGTGCGTGGCGATCACGACGGCGTCAGGCGCCAGCCGGCAGGTCGCGACGGCCTCCGCGGCGTCCATCGTGATGAGATCGCCGTCCCATCGCGCCCCGCAAGCGTGGATGATGATGATCTCGGGCTTTGTGTCCGTGATGATGGTTTCGATGGCCGGATAGAGCACGGTGTCGCCGGCCCAGTAGACCGTCGGCTCGTCCTTAGCCGTGATGCTGAAACCCATCACCGATCCCATCTTCTGCACGACCGGTCCGAGGCCATGACTGCCCTCGCGGCGCTGCAGGCGAATGCCGTTCCAGTCGATGACTTTGGCAAGCGGCATCACGTCGTCGAATCCGTACGACCGGATCTTGTCCTCGTCTCCCGGCTGGCAGATCAGCGGAAGATGTTTTGGCACCAGCGACTGCGCCACCGGATCGAAATGATCGGCATGCAGATGCGAGACGACGACGAGTTCGACGCCGTCGAGGATTTCTTCGGGGCTCGCCGGCAGTTCGACCAGCGGGTTGGGCGCGCGTCCGGTAAAGGACGGCCGCGATCCCTTTGGGGCAAAGAATGGATCGATCAGGACGATCCGGCCCCGGATCTCCAGCTTCAGCGTGGCGTTGCGCAATAGCCGCAGTTTCATCGTCCTGCCCTCTCAATAAAGATCATCCGCAATGAAAATTATTCCCGCGCGGCGCCTCGAAATCTGAGGCCGCTCAATCCCTGACGTTGCGCGGATAGGTCAGCCGCGCGCTGTCGACCAGCGCGAGATCGATTTCGTGACTGACGATCGGGGCACTCACGTTGGTTCGCGCGAGGATGTCGCCGTCGGGCGCCACGATCCAGCTGCCGCCCGCAAGCCTCGCGCCACGGCGGTTGGCTGTCACCACGAACGCGCCCGCGGCGATCGCCGCCATGCGTGAGGCCACTTCCCAGCGCGGGTGGCCGCCGGTCGCGCGCGGCGCGGCGATCACCTGTACCCCCGACTGTCCCAGGCCCCGCGCGGCCGTGCTCACCATGAGTTCGGTGCACACCATTTCGCTGAAGCAGAACGCGCCATCGCGCACGGCTTCGGGGTACTGCGAGCCGCGGTCGAACCAGGTTTCTTCCCAGCCGCCCTCTTGCTGCGGCAGCAGCGCCTTGGCCCGGCCGCGAACCAGGCCGCGCTCCGGCGTCCACAGAAACGTCTCGTTCCATCGCTTGGCGCCTTCAGCGACGGCGCGCGTCCCCACGATGCGCTTCGCAGCGATCGGCCGCAGGTGCTCTTCGAGCGTCTCATGCGTCGCGGCGGCCTGGCGCCAGACCGCTTCATCGAAAGTCGGGGCTGCTCCAGAAACTGTCGACGCCGGCGAGCTCGGGGAGGACAAGCAGATCGACCGGCGACGTGTCGAGCTCGACGGCAAGCCGCTGCCACATCCCGTCGGCCTGATCGGCCCGGTCGGGGAATTCGCAGGTCGCAATCAGAAAAGTCATGCTCGCCTCCTTGACGGGGCGAACGTGAACCGCGCGGCGTCATCTTGCCAGTGGCACGAATGCCGTATAGCGTGAAGATCATGCCAAGCAAGATCACGCCGACGCCGATCCGTTCAAATCGCAGCAAATCCCGCGCCGACAGCGCGCAGCGCGTCGTCGCGGTGCTGGCCTATGACGGCGTCAGCGCCTTCGAACTCGGCCTGACGTTGGAGGTGTTCGGTCTTTCGAACATGGGCCCGGACTGGTATCGCGTCGTCGTGTGCTCCGAACGGCCCGGGCAGCCGTTGACGGCCAATAACGGCCTCAAGGTGATCGCCGACGCGGGCCTTGGCGCACTGGCTCGCGCGGATACCATTATCGTGCCTGGATCGCGCGACATCGTGGAAGCGTCGCCCGTGCTGCTCGACGCGCTGCGGCGGGCGCACCGGCGCGGCGCGCGCGTGGCCTCGATCTGCGCGGGCGCTTTCATCCTTGCTGCCGCCGGGCTGCTCGACGGCCGGCGCGCCACCACGCACTGGGCGCATACCGAGGCGCTTTCACGCCGTTATCCGCGGGTGCAGGTCGATGCGAATGTGCTCTATGTCGACGACGGCGACATCATGACCTCGGCCGGCCGCGCGGCGGGGCTCGACCTCTGCCTGCACATCGTGCGCAGCGACCACGGCGCCGAGATCGCCAATCATGTGGCGCGGCGCCTCGTCATCGCGCCGCATCGCGAAGGCGGTCAGGCGCAATATATCCGGCAGCCGGTTCCCCCGATCGAAGGCGATGCGCTCGCCACCGTGTTTGACTGGGCGCAGCGCCATCTCGATCGCGATCTGACGATCTCAACCCTTGCCGCAAAGGCGCGGATGAGCCGGCGTACCTTCATCCGCCGTTTTGAGGATGCCACCGGGATGTCGCCCGGTGAATGGGTGGTGCAGACACGCGTCGCGAAGGCGCGGGAGTTGCTGGAAGCCACCCGGATCCCGATCGAAGGCGTCGCGACCGAGACCGGCTTCGGCTCCGCCGATGCCATGCGGCATCATTTCAGGCAGCGGCTCGGCACCAGCCCGGCGCACTACCGGGCCGCATTCCGCGCGCCGGCCAACTAGCTATTCTATACCGCGACCTTAACCATCGACCTCGGATCGCGCACCGGCCATCTCCCGGCCTCGACCAGCGCGATGAAGCGCTCCACCATCTCGTTGAACAGCGCCGGCTCTTCCAGGTTGAGCACGTGGCCTGACTTGGGAAAGAACGAAAGCCCCGCCGCCGGCAGATGCTGCTTCAGGAACAGGCTCGGCCCGACGCAATTGTCGTCCTCGTCGCCGCACAGGATCAGCGCCGGCGTCGGCACCTTCCGGATCGCATCCGTCATGGTGTAGATCGACGGACGTCCGCCCTGAAAGCTGCGCATGGTGTTGGCCGAACCCTTGGCGTCATGCCGCGCCAGCGCGGCGTAGAAATCGGCGTGGCCGCGCGGGTCCTTCAGCAGGAACGGAATCCGGCTCGGCGCCTCGCGCGTCACTTTCGCGACTTCGACCGAGCCGATCGTCTCATACTGCTCGGCATTGGCCCGGCACTGCGCGCGGAAGGCATCGAGGTTTTCCAAACCCGATCCTGAGCCGACGGCGGCGAGCGTCATCGACAGCGCGCGCTCCGGGGCGTTGAGGCCTATCTGCAGCGAGGAGTAGGAGCCCATCGACAGGCCGATGAAATGCGCTTTGGCGATGCCGAGGTGATCGAGCACGGCGAGCGCGTCGGTATAGAAGTGCTTGTAGGTGTAGACGCCGGCATCGGGCGGCACGTCGGAGGGCGTATAGCCGCGCGCCGAATAGGCGATGCAGCGGTGGCCGCGCGAGAAGTAGCGCATCTGCGGCTCCCAGTTGGTGTGGTCGGCCGCGAACTCGTGCAGGAAGATGATCGGCGTGCCGCTTCCCGCCTCTTCATAGTGCAGACGAACGCTATCCTTGGCGACGGCATGGGGCATTTCCGATTCCTCTCCATTTTCTTGTTTTTACGCAACTTCCTTGCGCGGCCAGCCGGCAAAATTGCAGTTAATTCTCGCGGCTGCAATACGGCCGTCTGGCTTCATTTTCGCCATCGAATGCCCGCGGAATCACCCCGGAATCGTTTCCCTGCCGCCACATGAAATCTTGCTCTGGTCACAGCCGGACGCAAAACGGCCGTCCGCGTTCGTTCGTACGCGAACGCACAGGGGAAGTTTGGGGTGCGGGGGTGCAACAGAGGATCAAGTATGCGTCAATCGTTTGCGTTTCGCCGGTCGCTTCGTTTCATCGCGCTGGCATTGTGTTCGGTGTCCATCGTCGCATTTGTCTCTCCGGCTTCGGCACGGCCTCATCATGGTGCAGGGCGGCACGCTCGCGCCTATCACGCCGGCCATCATGCCAAGCATCATTACGCCTATCGCCACCATCGCCATGCAGGACGGATGTCGCGCTGGGAGCGCGGCGCGCAGCAAATGCAGGCCGGCGGCTTTGCCGACATCAACCCGAGCTTCATGGAAAGCAGCCCCAGATGGTTGCGCCCGGCGGCTTCGGCTCGCCCAACGTCGCCGCAGAGGCGCGCGCCGGTCGCGGCCGTCGTGCCCGGCTCCGGCACGCCGAGCGCACGCTCGCGCTGGGAGCGTGGGGTCGCGCAAATGCAGGCGCGCGGTCTTGCCGATGCCAATGCAAGCGTCGCAACGAATGCAAGCGTAGCAACGAGCGCCAGCGCCGGGCCGAATGCAACCGTGACGCCGCCCGGCGGCGCGATGGCCTCCGGCTTCACCTCATCGAACGTCGTCGCCGAAGCGCGCCGCTATCTCGGCGGCAACCCGACGGGACGCGGCAGCCTGTGGTGCGCGCGCTTCGCGAACATGGTTCTGCAGCACTCCGGCTATCGCGGCACCGGCTCGGACATGGCGAGCTCGTTCGCGAAATACGGCCAGCGCGTTTCCGGCCCGCAGGTCGGCGCCATCGCGGTGATGTCGCGCGGCCGCCGCGGCGGCCATGTCGGCATCATCACCGGCATCGATGCATCCGGAAATCCGATCATGATCTCCGGCAACAACGGCAACCGCGTCCGCGAAGCCCCGGTGTCGCGCGGCCGGATCTACGCCTACGTCATGCCGACGAGCTGATCGACGGAACGGGTAGGGTGGGCAAAGGAGCGTAAGCGACGTGCCCACCATCCATCACCGATTGCGCTGAGAGATGGTGGGCACGCTTCGCTTTGCCCACCCTACGCCGCTGCCGGTATAGCGTCAGGGTGCGTGTGCAACCGAAGGGATCCTGTTTCGATTCACGGCTTCAATCCGCTTGGCTTCCGCAACGTCGGAAAAGGCGCGCTTCAGGTCGCCCAGGCGATGGAAGACAATGCCGCGATCGATGTAGGATTCCGCCAAACCGGGATCGAGGTCGATCGCCAGGTCGAAGTTCGCGAGCGCCAGATATAGATCGCCGTCGCGATACGCCCGCATGCCGCGTTCGCGATAGAACTTGACGTCTCTGGTCCCGTAGTCGCCGGCCGGGGGCGCATATGCGCTCGCAGGAGCGACGCTCTGTGGTCGCCGCAACAGCGCTATTGTCCGGTTTTGCCGGCTCGTCGGCGGCCTGCGGGAGGACGTCAGGCGCCGTGTTGCTCGCTTCGATACTGTCAGACTTGGTATGTTGACTGTCAGGCGTGGCGCGTTGCTCGGCCTGACTGGGTGCGTCGGCGATTTCGGCTCCCTCGACGGGGACAGCCTGCGCCGGTTCGCCCTTGACTATTTCAACGACCTGCGCCGAAGCGAGCGGCAGCCTGTCGGCGGACCTGTATGCGAAGTAACCCCCGATGAGCACGACGGAGACAACGGCGCTTGTGATGTGCGTCAGCGGCCAATCGGCGGATCGTGCTGGAGAGGAAGCCGCGCTTGGGCTGCTGGTCTTGCTGCCGGCGCGCGATTTCGAGCAGCCGGTCATAGGCCGCTCGCTGCTGCCCATCGCTCAGGATGGCGTTGGCGCGAACAATACGCCTGAATCTTTCCGAAGCTTCCGGGTTGCCGGGATTGAAATCGGGATGGTTCGCCTTCGCTGCCTTGCGGAACGCAGCCCTCAGGTCGTCGGCGTCATCGTCCGGAAGTGCCTCGAGCAAATCGTAGAGCGTCTTCATGGCAGCACACACTCAAATACCGATATTTCCCACCAGTCCCCCTCACTGGCACTCTTGGAAATCAATCAGCGGTCAAAACAAACTCGGTCGCGTTAAAACGTCACCTGAAAAAGCCTGACAAGAATAAAGCCTGACAAGAATAGAGTACCGGCAGAATGGCAAAACAACGACTAAATCGAGGGCCTTTCCCGGCCGGTTCCATTTAGAAAACACAAGTCCTGGTGGGTGTCTATCAACCAGGACTACACAAAGTTCCCGTAATGCGCGCAGGAGTCGTGCGGGAATAGGCGGTGCTGCCGGCACCTGCCCGTGGGAATACTTGTCTTATCGGGATGGCCTGGAATGCTAAATTAGCGCGCCGGCTTTCGTTGCCGAACCGGCTCGATTTCGCAAGTGGCGGACGCCTGGAGCAGGGCGAGGCGGTCGCGTGCGGTTTTCTCCGCGTCCAGATAGCACTGCCTCTCGTACTCAACCTTCAGGCGGCCCCATTCATCCGGATCGACGGTCTTGAGATCGGATCGCTTGAACTCGCAATCGGGGGCGGGCTGCGGTGAGAGCAGCGCCAGTTCGGGACGCCGGATTTTTGGTTCGGCATATCGATATGGTTCGGCGTATCGACGGGGGCGTACAGGAGCGCGGACGGGAGATGCCTTGCCTTCGTGCAGCGCCGGACTGACTTCACGCTGCGCCGGATTGCGCGCGCATCCGGCAAATGACATCGAACACAAGATGACGCTGATCGTCAGAAGTTTCCGGCCGTGCGATTTCAGGCCGGCGGCATGCGGCCGCCTGCCAGCTTCTTCGCAACAATCCTGAAAACGAAGCGCTCCACCCAGGCTCGCCATACCAACGATTTCCGATCAAACGTGCCTGGCCGAAGGCGCATGAAAACACAACCATGAACGGAAAATTTGAATCGACTTCTAAAAATTACGATGAATCAAATCTAAACCGGCTTCTTTCGATCCCTGGTGCCCGATAGCGGAAATCGCTGCGGCGCGTATCAGGCCCGCTCGTGCTCAGGCCGGCTGCTTCGCCGGATGGCCTGTCAGCGAAGCTCGCCGAGCAACGCCTTGGCCTTTCGAAGATCGCTCGTGTCGAAACCTTCGGTGAACCAGTCGTAGACGGGGACGAGAAGGTCGCGTGCCCTTTGGCGTTTTCCCTGATCGCTCAGGAGCCGCGCCAGGCTCGTGGCTGCGCGCAATTCCCACGCCTTCGCCTGCTGTGCTCGCGCAATGGTCAGGGCGTGCTCGAAATACGCTTGCGCTTTCGCCACGTCCCGCTGCGGCGATTGCAGCGCGATTTCGCCGGCTACGCGATGAGCCTCGGACTCGCACCACCTTTCCCTGGTTGCTTGCATCGCCGTCATCGCCTCGCCGATGCAGCGCCAGGCATCATCGAACTGGCCCGAATTGGCGTGGGCGATTGCCAGCATGAACTCCTGCTCCGGCGTGAATATCGTCGATCCGGCCGATCGCCATAAATCAATACCCGACCTGACGATCTCGACAGCATTCGCGGCTCCCGTGAGGGTCAGGATGTAGCCACGCCGTAACACGCCTTCCGCTTTTCGGAACGGGGCGCCTTTCTCCTCGGCCAGAGAGACAAGCTCGTTGAGATGATCGTTTGCCGCGTGGTAATTCCCGCAATAGGTATTGATAAGAATCGGGAAATTCAGCGTGAACATCAAAGTCGCAGCATGTTCGATCTGGCGTGCTTCCATGAGCGCGCGGTCTGCATCCTTGAGCGCAGTCTCGGGGTAACCGAGCAGCCACGAGGCCATTGAACGAAAAGCGAGGCACGTTACCCGCAGGTCCTGGCCAAATCGCGTCATCAATCGCCGGTGCTCGGCGGGGCGGTAAAGGGCGAGGGCTTCATCGTAGTGCGCCTTGGCATCAACGAGATCCCCGATCAGCGCCAGCGTACTCCCCATGGTGCGGTGTCCGATCATCCGGGGTACCGCTGTTCCGTCCTTCTCGCCAAGCGCCAGAAACCGCGCCGCGAGCTCTTGCGCAACGTCGCCATTGAAGTTGATGAAATTGACGATCCACTGGCCGAAAAGCGCCGAGAGCAGCAACGAAGGATCGTCGGGAGTTTCTCCGAGCCGTTCCGCTTGCTCGATCAACGCTCTCACCTGAGCACCGGCAGCCTTCGTTTCGGGCGCGCCATATCCCTTGACATGCATGAGCGTGTTCAGGAGCGCGACATTTAAAACGATCTGTTCGCGCCGCAGGTCGGAGGTAGAGGGCAGGGTTGCGATTTGCGCCAGCGCCTGGCTGAGCTGTTCTGCGGCTTCGACCAGCGCCGAGCGCTCCTGTGAACGTTGTCCTGCCTTGCCCCACAGGCGCGCTGACTTCTGAATCAGGTCGGCCTTTGTGTAGTGACGCGCCAGCAGCTCGGGCTGGCTCTGGGCGATCTCCGGGAATTGGCTTTCGAGGGTTTTGGCGATGCGGGCATGCAGCGTGCGCCTCTGCTCCCGCAGCAGCGTGCTGTAGGCTACGTCCTGCACCAGCGCATGCTTGAACAGGTAGTTCGCACGTGGCGGGGTGCCGTGTCGAAACAACAAACCCGCCGCAATGAGCCGGTCGAGATCGGAGTCGAGTTCTTCCTTTGGCTTTCGCACCAGCGCGGCCAGCAACATGTGCGGAAATGCGCGGCCGATCGCTGCGCCAACCTGCGCCACGTTCTTCGCCGGCCCGAGCCGATCGAGCCGCGACATCAGCGAAGCATGCAGGCTTGCCGGAACCGCCACCATCGGTGTCGGCGCCTCAGCGCAAACCCGCTGCGCGTCACTCTCACCCTCCGCGTCCAGCACCGCCTTGGTCATCTCCTCGGCGAACAGCGGAATGCCGTCGGTGCGTTCGATGATGTCCTGGCGGATGCCCGCCGGCAGCGACCGGTCGCCGACGACCTGCTCGATCAGGTAATCAATGTCGCACGGCGCCAGCCGATGGAGAGCCAGCTCAGTCACGTGCGGCCGTCCGATCGAGGGCAGGCTGAATTCCGGCCTGTAGGTAACCAGTATCAAGAGCCGATGGCTCGCGGCCAGATCCACCGCCCGGGCGAACAATTCGAGGCTGGTTGGATCGGCCCAATGCGCATCTTCGAAAATCACCAGCACGGGATTGATCCGCGCCAGCGCCTCGATTTGCGAGCCAAGCGCTTTCAGCGTTTTCTGGCGACGGAGCTGCGGCTCGACTTCAACCGGCGGGTAGCGTCCATCGTTGGGCAGCGACAGCATTTCGGCAAACAGCGCTGCATCCTCGGGCCGCGTCGCGCTTTGCGCCAGCAGCGCGTCAAGCTTGTCCATTTTCTCCTGCGGGCTGTCGGCGTGAACGAAGCGAGCGGCGCGCAACATCTCCCCGATCACCGGATAGAGCATGCTGTCGGTATGCTGCGGCGAGCAGAAGCAGCGCAGGCGTATGTGCGGCTCGCGCGCAAGCCGTTCCAGCAGCGCGACGGTGAGCCGTGATTTGCCGATTCCCGCTTCACCGGACAGCAGCACCACCTGACCTTCGCCGCTCCTGGCCCGCTCCCACCGGCTCAGAAGCAGCTCCATTTCTTCATCGCGACCGATCAGCGGTAGCAAATCGCTGCTTTGGAGAGCATGCGACCGGCTGGTCACAGCGGTCTTGCCTGCGACTTGCCAGGCGGCGACTGGTTTTGCGAAGCCGTTGATCTCGACCTTGCCGAGATCGAGATACTCGAATTGCGGCCCCGCGATCGTCTTTGTGCGATCCGAGATAATAACGCCGCCGGGTTGGGCCAGCGATTGCAGCCGGGCGGCAAGATTCGGGGTGTCGCCGAGGATGCCATGCTCCTCGGAGATTGCGCTGTCTGACATATCGCCGACAAGCGCGACGCCCGTTGCAACGCCGACCCGTGCGCCCAATTTTTCCTTCGCGGGCAAGGCGGCGACCGCCTGCACCAGTGCGAGGCTGGCTTGAACGGCGCGCTCCGCATCGTCTTCGTGTGCATGGGGATAGCCGAAATATATCACCGCACCGTCGCCGTGATGCCGCGCGACAAAGCCGTCGAAGCCGGCAACGGTTTCAGTAATGCAGCGCCGGTAGCCGGCGATGATGGCGCTGAAGTCTTCGGGATCGAGACTCGCAGAGAGCGCCGTCGATCCGACCAGGTCACAAAACAGCACCGTGAGCTGCCGGCGCTCGATCGGGCGTGATTCCTGTGTCGTCGGTGCTGCCGCGAAAGAATCCACGCGCAATCTGAATCCGCAGTCGCCGCAAAACTTGTTCAGGGCCGGGTTTGCCGCGCCGCAGGCCGCACAGCGCCGCACGACCGCCGCGCCACACTGCCCACAAAATTTCCTTCGCTCCGCGACTTCGGCTGCGCAGTTCGTGCAGTACATCCGGACCTCAACGGATTTCAATAGCGTCGTACACTGCGCCAAAAGCCGCGCGTTCGATGTGAACTTGGTCACACCTGAGGGTGGTCGTCTCCAGGTTCCGTTATGGGTCAACGGCGATGGTTCTCTGCGAACTGATTTGCTCATCGCGCAAGCACAATCTCAGTGGCGTAGCCCGGGTGAGCGCAGCGACACCGGGGGTCGCATTGAGAGAAGACCCGCATATCGCTGGCGCTCATGCGGGCTACAGTTCTTGCGCGCTGCGAACTGATTTGCTTTTCGCGCAAGCACAATCTCAGGAAGCGGCCTGCGACAAATCAACCTGACGGGCAAATCACCAAAACCTGTCCAGTCCCTCGCGCAAAAATATTCCGCTTTCCTTACACCCCAAATCAGCGGTTATTTCCCTGCCGTCCCGTCTCGACAAGAGGGGCGGATCGCGCGTCGTCACGAACGCGGGACGGGATGCGATGGACGCAGGCAGCGTCAGGCGCGAAGCGTGTTCGCAGGGCGGTTATCCCGTGAGCGGACACGGCGCGCAAGATGACCGATGTTGCGGCGTACGGCAAAACCGTGTGGTTCTGGCATCCGTGGCTGATGTCAAGCTGCCGGTGGCGAATTTGATCCAACCGGATCGATCCGCCATCAAGCCGGCAGCGATGGAGGCAAAAGGAATTCGTCTCCAGGGAGAGCTCGGCATAAGCCGTCAAACCATTGCGCAGGGAATGCCGGCGTGCTCCGGCTGTACCTGTATGCTCGTGTGCGCATCTCACTACATCTTGCACACGAGACCGCGGGTGCAGCAAGCACCCGGCATTCCCTGCTCCCTCTCATTTGAGGGATAAGGAATTTCAGCAAACCTCGGGCGCAATGCGTCGCGAGAACGCAGACGTGCATCTCAATGACGGCAGAGCGAGTAAATCTTGTAGCCCGGATGAAGCGGAGCGAAATCCGGGGCAGCGTCGATGCGTGAGGGAATCCCGGATTGCGCTGCGCTCCATCCGGGCTACGGGGCTCCAATGACGGGGATAGGCCCGGCAGTCGAACTACAGCAACTCCGGCTGCTCCGCCGCGATCGTATCGCCCGCAGCAATGCTGCCGCCTTCGATCACCTCGGCATAGATCCCGCAATCGGCGTGGCCGAGCCGGCGCTGCAGCGCCTGGGGGATGGCGAGGTCGCGCTGGGCGGTATCCGGATCGACATTGACGGCGGCGCAGCGGACGATGCGTTTCACCACCTTCAGTCTCACATCGCCGATTGCCAGCATGTGATCGAGGCGGTCAAATTCGTGCCAGGCCGGCCAGCCCTCGACATAGAGGTTGGCGCGAAAGCGAAGCGGATGGACCGGCGCGCCCACCATGTTCTCGATGGCGCGGACGCTGGCGAGATTGATGATGGAAACGACCTTGCGGGCGACATCCGAAAAACTGTGGCCAGGACTTTCCAGCACCTTCGGCGGCCCCCTGATCAGGTCGGGAAAAGTCGAGGCGAAGAAGTTCTCGATCGTCCGCCGGCCCTCGGGCGTTGCGAGGTTGCCCTGGGCCACGATCCGGCCGTTGTGGTTGATCGAGAGGACGCTGGTCGCATCGTCGAACCGGGTGCGCAAGCCGGCCAGCCATTCGTCCCGCATCAGCATCAGGAAGTGCGGTTTCGGCAGCCATTTCGGCTCGGCCGGGTCGAAGCCGGAGGGGCCGTTCTCGATCGCGTAGCGGCGGTCGGCCAACAGCGTCTGGCCGGGCTTGAGCTCGGCGCGGCTGAGCTGTTCCGGGGTCAGGCCCTTGACGGGGTAGCGGTAGATCCCGGCGATCCGGGCGGGGGATGTCGCATCCATGGGGCTTATTAAGGGATTCCCGTGTCCTGCGCCACCGCTCCCGAATTTGTGAGACGCGCCTCTTCCGTTTTGCCGCGCCATGCCCACATTTGCGTCAAGCCTGAAAACAGGGCGACGACCCGCGGCCAATTGAGAAATATCAATGCGGCCCGCGGATAACCCAATGAAGATGCCGTAATCATGCCTCAGGGGTGGGGACGGCAGGCCGAGGGAATCAAACGATATGAATATTGAAAAATACACCGAGCGGGCGCGCGGCTTCATCCAGTCAGCGCAATCGCTCGCCGTGCGCGACGGACATCAGCAGTTCTCGTCGCTGCATATGCTCAAAGTTCTGCTCGACGACAGCGAGGGGCTGGCCGGCGGTCTGATCGACCGCGCCGGCGGCAACTCCCGCGCCATCCTCAAAGCCACCGAGGATGCGCTCAAGAAACTGCCGAAGGTCTCGGGAAGCGGCGCCGGGCAGATCTATCTTGCCCCCGATATGGCGCGCGCCTTCGATGCGGCGGAAAAGGCCGCCGAGAAGGCCGGCGACAGCTTTGTCACGGTCGAGCGGCTGCTGCTCGGGTTGACGCTCGAGAAGGGCAGCGAGGCCGGCGCCATTCTGGCCAAGGGCGGCGTAACGCCGCAAAACCTCAATTCAGCGGTCGAAGCGCTGCGCAAGGGCCGCACGGCCGATAGCGCGACGGCGGAAAATGCCTATGACGCGCTGAAGAAATATGCCCGCGACCTGACGCAGGCCGCGCGCGACGGCAAGCTCGACCCCGTGATCGGCCGCGACGAGGAAATCCGCCGCACCATCCAGGTGCTCTCCCGCCGCACCAAGAACAATCCGGTGCTGATCGGCGAGCCCGGCGTCGGCAAGACCGCGATCGTCGAGGGCCTGGCGCTGCGCATCCTCAATGGCGACGTGCCCGAAGGCCTGAAGGACAAGAAGCTGCTCTCGCTCGACATGGGCTCCCTGATCGCGGGCGCCAAATACCGCGGCGAGTTCGAGGAGCGGCTGAAGGCCGTGCTGCAGGAAGTCACCGGGGCCGAAGGCTCGATCATCCTGTTCATCGACGAGATGCACACGTTGGTCGGCGCCGGCAAGGCTGACGGCGCGATGGACGCGTCCAACCTGCTGAAGCCCGCATTGGCGCGCGGCGAACTGCATTGCATCGGCGCCACCACGCTCGACGAATACCGCAAGCATGTCGAAAAGGACGCGGCGCTGGCGCGCCGGTTCCAGCCGGTGTTCGTCTCCGAGCCGACGGTCGAGGATACCATCTCGATCCTGCGCGGCCTGAAGGACAAATACGAACAGCACCACGGCGTTCGCATCACCAATTCCGCGCTGGTCGCCGCGACCACGCTGTCGAACCGCTACATCACCGACCGCTTCCTGCCCGACAAGGCGATCGACCTGATGGACGAGGCTTCGGCGCGGCTGAAGATGCAGGTCGATTCCAAGCCCGAAGAGCTCGATTTGATGGACCGGGAAATCATCCGGCTGAAGATCGAGCAGGAGGCGCTGAAGAAGGAAACCGACATCGGCTCCAAGAGCCGCCTGCAGACGCTGGAAAAGGAACTGGCCGACCTCGAGGAAAAGTCGGCGGCGCTGACGGCGCGCTGGAGCGCGGAGAAGAACAAGCTCTCCGACGCGCAGAAGCTGAAGAGCGAGCTCGACGCCTTGCGGATCGAACTGGCGAACGCGCAACGCCGCGGTGAATTCCAGCGCGCGGGCGAACTGGCCTATGGCCAGATTCCGGAACTGGAGAAGAGGCTGGAATCCATCGAGGCCAACGAAAGCGCCGGCGAGATGATGGAGGAGGCGGTGACCGCCAACCACATCGCGCAGGTGGTGTCGCGCTGGACCGGCGTTCCCGTCGACAAGATGCTGGAAGGCGAAAAGGACAAGCTCCTCAAGATGGAGAACCAGCTCGGCAAGCGCGTGGTCGGCCAGGCCGAAGCGGTGCGTGCAGTGGCAACCGCGGTGCGCCGCTCGCGCGCCGGCCTGCAGGACCCGAACCGCCCGATGGGCTCGTTCATGTTCTTGGGCCCCACCGGCGTCGGCAAGACCGAGCTGACGAAAGCGCTGGCGGAGTATCTGTTCAACGACGAGACCGCGATGGTCCGCCTCGACATGTCCGAATACATGGAGAAGCACTCGGTGTCCCGGCTGATCGGCGCGCCTCCGGGCTATGTCGGCTATGACGAGGGCGGGGCGCTCACCGAAGCGGTGCGGCGCAGGCCCTATCAGGTCGTGCTGTTCGACGAGATCGAGAAGGCGCATCCGGATGTCTTCAACGTGCTGCTGCAGGTGCTCGACGACGGCCGGCTGACCGATGGCCAGGGCCGCACCGTCGACTTCCGCAACACGCTGATCATCATGACCTCGAACCTCGGTTCGGAGTTCTTGGTGAACCAGCCGGAGGGCGAGGATACGTCGGCGGTGCGCGAGCAGGTGATGGGGATGGTGCGGGCGCATTTCCGGCCCGAATTCCTCAACCGCGTCGACGAGATCATCCTGTTCCACCGCCTGCAGAAGAGCGAGATGGGCCGGATCGTCGAGATCCAGTTCCTGCGGCTGCAGAAGCTGCTGGAGGATCGCAAGATCACGCTGACGCTGGATGCGGCGGCGCGCGACTGGCTGGCGGCCAAGGGCTGGGATCCCGCCTATGGTGCGCGCCCGCTGAAACGGGTGATCCAGCGCCATCTGCAGGACCCACTGGCCGAGATGATCCTCGCCGGCGAGATCGCCGACGGCGACCACGTCGTGATCTCGAGCGAAGGCAACGTGCTGACCTTCAACGGCAAGGCGCCACAGACCGCCGAGATCGCGCAGTTCGAAACGCCGGTACCGAAGCGTAAGCTGAACTGACCAAATAGGATGTGCTCCGGCGCGCGCCGCGCGTGCCGGAGCATTTCATTCCTGACTGACGGCAGCGGGCGCGCCCCGGCCATCCTCATCATCGTCCGGCTCGAGCTCGGCGAGAATATCAACGAGTTCGCGAACCCGCCCGGTCGCCAGCGGTCGGCCTGAGTTGAGGAGCGGCTCGTCATTGGCGAGCCAGGCCTGGGCTTCGGCCAGCTCCTCAACGGTGGCACCGGTAGCGATGATTTGGGCGATGGTCACGTCGTCGGCGGCGCCGATCGCCTTGATAACGTCTTCCCGGGTAATGCGCAGGGATTCCGACAGGCTTGCCATGGCGTTCCTCCATCGAAGGCTTGCCAATCAAATCAAACAGTCCGCTCCCATTCAGTTCCCCGACAGCCAATGAAAATTGGAAGCGCTGGAGCTGGAATTCCCGCCTATTTCCTCACCACCTTGTAAATCGCGTTCTCGATATCCGACGAGAAGTAGATCACCCCAGGCCGGAGGCGAGCTTTTTTGCGGGGCCGTCGCCCTTGCGCGAATAGAGATCGCCGGTGAGGAAGGCGGTCCACGCCATGGTGCCGTCGGGCGCGAACGCAATGTCGTCGGCCATGCCTTCGGGGGAGGGGACCGCAATCTTCGCCGTGCCGTTGTTGCGATCGACCTCGTAGAGCGCGGCGCCCGCGACGCTGCCGGCGAACAGGCGGCCGGACTTGTCGATCCCGAGCCCGTGCGGGCGCCGGCGCGGCCGCGGCCATAAATCCGACGGCGCGGCGTGAGATGCCGTGCCTGATGCTTGAGATCCTATCGAAGGCTCAGCGGCTGATTTCCGCGGCTCAGATTCAGCGGCTCACTTGGCGCGTCTGCGGCGCGGCGCCGGCGGCTTCGGAGACGCGGGCCGCGCTGCCGCGGTTGTTCATCTGCGTATCGAGGCGATCGCGCTCTTTTTCGAAGCCCGCCATCACCGCGCCCTCGAGCGAGCGGCCGCGCGGCAGCTTGACGCGCATCGGATCGACGAAGCGGCCGTTGACCAGGATTTCGTAGTGGACGTGGGCGCCGGTCGACATGCCCGTCGATCCGACAAAGCCGATCACCTGGCCCTGGCGCACGCGCTTGCCCGGCTCCATGCCCTTGGCAAACGCCGACATATGGCCGTAGGCGGTCTCGTAGCCGTTGTTGTGTTTCAGGCGAACATACTTGCCGTAGCCGCCTTCCCAGCCGACCTTCTCGACCACGCCGTTGCCGGAGGCGAAAATCGGCGTGCCGTAGGGGGTCGCCCAGTCCACGCCGGTGTGCATCTTGGTATAGCCCAGGATCGGATGGCGGCGGCCGCCGAAGCCGGAACGCATGATGGCGCTGTTGACGGGCTTGCGCACCAGGAACTTCTTCGCGCTCTTGCCGGTCTCGTCGTAGAAGTCGACGACGGAATCGTCCGGGGTCTGGAAGCGATAGTATTTCTTGGTCTCGCCGCCGACGGTGAGCGCGGCATACAGCACCTCGGTCTTTTCGTTGCTGGCGGTGCCTTCGTCCTCGCCGGCGAAGTAGACGTCGAAGGAGTCGCCCGGCTGCACCTTGCGCTGGAAGTCGACGTCGTAGGAATAGATGCGAACCATGTCCTCGATGACGGCGGCCGGCACCTTGTTGCGCATCGCGGTCTCGTAGATGCTCTGGTAGAGCCGTACGCCGCTGCCGTCATCATCATCGTCATCGTCGTCGTCCTTGCCGGTAGCGGCCTCGGCGACGGTGTTCATGCTCTGCACGTCGACGGCGACGTATTTGCCGACGTCCGACAGTGCGGCCACGGCTTCGACGGTGGTCTCGTTGGCGACGATCACGCGATAGGGCTGCAGGCGGGCGGCGGGGCCGAGCCCCGAGGGCGCCATCAGGATGCGGACCTTCTGGCCTTCCTTCAGGCCGCCGTCGCGGCCGCGGGGGCCAAGGGTCAGCGCAACCGCCCTGGCCTCATCGGGCGTAGCCCCCTGATCGCGCAGGATCGAGGCGATGCTGTCGCCCTTCTTCACGGTGTGAACGCGCTCGCCGGACGGGTTGCCGCCGGTGATCTGGTCCTTGGTCTTCGGCAGCAAGGTGACGTTTTCCGGCACCACGCGGGTCTCAAAGCCGGCATAGGGGTCGGAAACGTTGCCTTCGGTGGCATAGGCGAGCTTGAGGTCGGACTGGGCGCCGCTGGCGTCGGCGGCGGCATTGGCAAGCGACGGTGTAGCGGACGCCGCCCGAGCCGCGCCAGTTCGCGGCATCGCGTACCCGCATCAGGACTTCGTCCAGCGCGACCACGGCGGCGAGTTTCGCCTTCGGCAGCACGGTTGCGAGATCCTTGGTAACGAAGGAAACCTCGGCGTCGGGTTCGACGGCCTCGGGATTGTTCGGATCCTCGGAAGCGGCCTGCGTCGTGGTGCCGACATCGGTCAGCATGCGCTGGGCGTTGAACGGCGGGATTTTCGAGCTGAGATCGCTCGTCGTCATCGACAGATTGCCGGAGATGCGAACGAAGGGGCGCACCCGCATCACGTCGCGGTTGCCGACGCGGGTGACGGTCGATACCTGCATCACATTGCGCGAGGCAGAGGAATCGCCGGGCGGCGGCAGGCGGTCGCTCTTGTGCAGGGTGGCGGTGCGATCGTTGGCGCCGAACGCCCCGCGCAACGCGCCTTCGACCCGCTCCGGCACCTTGGCAAAGGTCATTTCGCCGTCGAGCGAGGCAAAAACGGCGCCGCCGATGAGAGCCGCGCCGCACAGACCGGTCAGGATAGTGCCGCTAAACCATTGTACGGAGACACGGCGGCGATCGATCACCGCAGCCTCGGAGCCATCGACGGAAAGTGGCGGCTCGTGACCGAGATCAATGATCCCGGTCTCGCGTCCATAGCCGCTCCCGCGTGGCGCCTTCTGGCTCAACCCTGTGTCCCCCCAAATTCCAACAACATCCGACAAGACCCTCGCCCGATCCAGACCCCACGTTTCCGCCCTTTAAAGGGCGCTAGTCCGGAGCATGGCGTGCCGCACGCATGTTAATTCGTGAATCAGAGGCCAGAAGAAGATCGGCCAGAGTCTCGAACGTCAATGGCGTGCAGATCTCTCGAAGTTGCTCGGCCGCATGGGAAAGGCAACGGGTTCATCGAGATCGCCTGTCCCGGGTAGATGACCACCGGCAGCCCCCACTGGCATCCGGTGATTCAATGCATACCTTATAGTCAGAACGTCGCAGGATTGTGGCTCTAGTGCGGCCAAAGCCCCGAAATATAGGGACTTCTTGGCGTCGCAAAATTCTTCGACGTGATGCGACAATTTGTTGACGATGGGCGTTGACAACCCCGATCGGGCGGGCCTATAACCCGGCCACTGAGCGCGGCGATGCATTGGCCCCCGAGGCCAACGCATCTTTTCGCGCCCCGTAAGCTCCTCATTACGATGAGTGACTCAACAGCCGATAACATCGGTTGTTATTTGTCGTCGGATGAGGTCTGCGGGAACCTTCCAGAAGTGGAAGGATGGGATCCCAGCGATCCCGGGCTGTTTGACAAGTGAAGATGAAGAAAGAGAAACGTGGACGGCGGAGTCCTTGCGTAGTCTCGAATACTTGAAAACTTCGGTTTTCATCTTTCGAGGCTGGACGAAAGACTTCGGCGGTACACGTTTACATAGGTTACACCATCGTCGTCCGCGATGTGAATCGCAGGCGATAAATATGGTGGGACCTCGTCAAACGTTGTGATCAGCCGGTTTAAAGTTTCAAGTCCAACTTGAGAGTTTGATCCTGGCTCAGAGCGAACGCTGGCGGCAGGCTTAACACATGCAAGTCGAGCGGGCGTAGCAATACGTCAGCGGCAGACGGGTGAGTAACGCGTGGGAACATACCTTTTGGTTCGGAACAACACAGGGAAACTTGTGCTAATACCGGATAAGCCCTTACGGGGAAAGATTTATCGCCGAAAGATTGGCCCGCGTCTGATTAGCTAGTTGGTGAGGTAACGGCTCACCAAGGCGACGATCAGTAGCTGGTCTGAGAGGATGATCAGCCACATTGGGACTGAGACACGGCCCAAACTCCTACGGGAGGCAGCAGTGGGGAATATTGGACAATGGGCGCAAGCCTGATCCAGCCATGCCGCGTGAGTGATGAAGGCCCTAGGGTTGTAAAGCTCTTTTGTGCGGGAAGATAATGACGGTACCGCAAGAATAAGCCCCGGCTAACTTCGTGCCAGCAGCCGCGGTAATACGAAGGGGGCTAGCGTTGCTCGGAATCACTGGGCGTAAAGGGTGCGTAGGCGGGTCTTTAAGTCAGGGGTGAAATCCTGGAGCTCAACTCCAGAACTGCCTTTGATACTGAAGATCTTGAGTTCGGGAGAGGTGAGTGGAACTGCGAGTGTAGAGGTGAAATTCGTAGATATTCGCAAGAACACCAGTGGCGAAGGCGGCTCACTGGCCCGATACTGACGCTGAGGCACGAAAGCGTGGGGAGCAAACAGGATTAGATACCCTGGTAGTCCACGCCGTAAACGATGAATGCCAGCCGTTAGTGGGTTTACTCACTAGTGGCGCAGCTAACGCTTTAAGCATTCCGCCTGGGGAGTACGGTCGCAAGATTAAAACTCAAAGGAATTGACGGGGGCCCGCACAAGCGGTGGAGCATGTGGTTTAATTCGACGCAACGCGCAGAACCTTACCAGCCCTTGACATCCCGGTCGCGGACTCCAGAGATGGAGTTCTTCAGTTCGGCTGGACCGGAGACAGGTGCTGCATGGCTGTCGTCAGCTCGTGTCGTGAGATGTTGGGTTAAGTCCCGCAACGAGCGCAACCCCCGTCCTTAGTTGCTACCATTTAGTTGAGCACTCTAAGGAGACTGCCGGTGATAAGCCGCGAGGAAGGTGGGGATGACGTCAAGTCCTCATGGCCCTTACGGGCTGGGCTACACACGTGCTACAATGGCGGTGACAATGGGACGCTAAGGGGCAACCCTTCGCAAATCTCAAAAAGCCGTCTCAGTTCGGATTGGGCTCTGCAACTCGAGCCCATGAAGTTGGAATCGCTAGTAATCGTGGATCAGCACGCCACGGTGAATACGTTCCCGGGCCTTGTACACACCGCCCGTCACACCATGGGAGTTGGTTTTACCTGAAGACGGTGCGCTAACCCGCAAGGGAGGCAGCCGGCCACGGTAGGGTCAGCGACTGGGGTGAAGTCGTAACAAGGTAGCCGTAGGGGAACCTGCGGCTGGATCACCTCCTTTCTAAGGATGGTTCTTCAGAAGCTTGCTTCTATCGAACCGTTTTAGAAACATCAGTGGCCAACGATCGTCAGGATTGTTGAGCTGCATTGGCGGGATTTCGCCGTCTTCGTTTCTCTTTCTTCGCGGACGAACACGCGCCATGGGCTTAGCGCTTGTGCGATGCAGCTGGCGTGAGCCGGCTGCGCGCCATTGCGGCCTCCTCGTGTTAGGGGCTTGTAGCTCAGTTGGTTAGAGCGCGCGCTTGATAAGCGTGAGGTCGGAAGTTCAAGTCTTCCCAGGCCCACCACTTTGATCGAGCGCATCACGTCTCATGACCGACGTAAAGCATTCGTCTTCTGGTACGGGGCCATAGCTCAGCTGGGAGAGCGCGTGCTTTGCAAGCATGAGGTCGTCGGTTCGATCCCGTCTGGCTCCACCAGATGGAATTGAAGATCGACAAAGTGCCCTGCTAACAAGGCGCCTTTCAAAATCGTCCGCGAAACATCAATTCGCATGCGTTGTCCGGATGGACAGCGGCGTGCGTGATATCTGACATCGTAAAGAGGAGATCGATCCGAGTTTGGGATCTGCAAAGCAATTTGCGGAATCTCATTCCTAATCTCCAGATCATTTCGGCGCTCGCTCATCGTAACTCATCGCAAGATGAGTGAGATGAGTGAGTTGTAAATGATCTTTGTAGCGAAGCTTGACCGCCTCGCTATCGGGTCGATCTTACGAAGCAAGCTGGTCTTTCTAATCATTGTCCGGCCGTACATAGCATTCATCGAGGGTGCGCGTTTTGAGGTTTCGACCTCAAGGCAATTGTGCGGACAACATTCTGCCGAGTGTGTGGACATTGATAATGAGAGCAATCAAGTGCCTTAAGGGTGTTCGGTGGATGCCTTGGCGCTGAGAGGCGATGAAGGACGTGCTACGCTGCGATAAGCCGTGGGGAGCTGCGAAGAAGCTTTGATCCACGGATTTCCGAATGGGGAAACCCACCTTCGATAGCTGGAACTCCAAGATCTCGTATCTTGGGGTTTGAACAGCAATGTTTGAGACCAAGCCGCGAGGTTTTGGATTTCCAGTTATCAAGTGAAGGTATGAAATCTCCGAATAAAATAGGAGGTTTTAAGCGAACCCAGGGAACTGAAACATCTAAGTACCTGGAGGAAAGGACATCAACAGAGACTCCGTTAGTAGTGGCGAGCGAACGCGGACCAGGCCAGTGATACATCAAAGACAACCGGAACCTGTCAGGAAAGCAGGGCCTTAGAGGGTGATAGCCCCGTACGGGTAATGCGATGATGTATCCACGAGTAAGGCGGGACACGTGTAATCCTGTCTGAACATGGGGGGACCACCCTCCAAGCCTAAGTACTCCTCAGCGACCGATAGTGAACCAGTACCGTGAGGGAAAGGTGAAAAGCACCCCGACGAGGGGAGTGAAATAGACCTGAAACCGGACACCTACAAACAGACGGAGCCCAAGATACGTTCTGGGTGACGTCGTACCTTTTGTATTATGGGCCAGCGACTTAATTTAACGAGCAAGCTTAAGCCGATAGGCGTATGCGCAGCGAAAGCGAGTCTGAATAGGGCGCCAAGTTCGTT
>CAWIZF010000040.1:482500-722947 GCA_963840465.1 uncultured Alphaproteobacteria bacterium
GTTTTTCATCAATTGCTCAGCCGGCGGATTGCAGGATGCACCTCTCCTCTCGTTCCTCCTCCGGGATTCGGTAGAGATACAATGGGGCGTCGGTCGCGAAGGTCGACATTCCCTCGACGACTCGTTGCAGCATGTGCACGTGAACGAAACATCGCGCCCCCGGTAATGTCGATCTCAGCAGTCTTTCAGCCGGAGACGGTCCGGCGACGGCTTCGCGCATCCGCTTTACTGAAGCAAAGTAAGCCAGTTCTGCGAACACCTGAACTAATTGTGATCATTCGGCCACGTTTTGCGCGCACCGATGCGTGACAGAATTCACATACGGTACATCACGTTTTCCGTATCCCTTTGGTTCAACAAAACTCAACCTGCCCGAAGCCGAGGAGCCTTCCATGCGTGAGATCTTTCGCCCCGCCGCCTGTGCCTTGAGCGTTGCCTGTCTCGCGCTCGCGATGTCAGCCGTGTCCAGCGGCGAGGTGATGGCGCAGGCCAAGCAGGCGCCGCCGAAACAGTCCGCGCCGGCCCAGGCCGCGCCGCCGCCGGCAGCCGAGGCTCCCGCCGTCAAGCAGATCGCGCTGACCGAGAAGCAGATCGAGGGCGTGCTCGCGGCCAGCAAGGACGTCGACGCGATCACCGACAAGATTCCCGACAATGCCAAGCCGGATCCGAAGGTCGACGCCCAGCTCGACGCCGCGGTCAAGAAGAACGGCTTTGCCAGCTACGACGAATACAACACCGTGGTCGACAACATCAGCCTGGTGCTCGGCGGCTTCGATCCCGCGACCAAGAAATATGTCGGCGCCGACACCGTCATCAAGGCGCAGATCGCCCAGATCCAGGCCGACAAGAAGATGCCGGCCAAGGACAAGAAGGCGGTGCTCGCCGATCTCAACGAGGCGCTGAAGTCGCCGCCGCCGGCGATCGAGAACAAGGGCAACATCGATATCGTGACGAAATATTACGACAAGCTCGCCGAGGCGCTCGGCGAGGGCGAGGAATAACCGCAAACTATCCGTTCAACGAAGAAGCCCCGGAGAAATCTCCGGGGCTTCTTTTTTGTCACCGATCAGCCGCCTCAGGTGCGGGTGCGCATCCGCATCATGAAGCTGTCGTAGCTCAGCTCAGCCACCTGATTCCAGGCCAGCGATTCGTTACGGAACGCCGACAGGCTCGTATACAACTTGTTGAAGTGCGGGTTGGTCTTGGAAAGATCCGCGTAGATGCCGTTGGCGGCATTGTAGCAGGCCTCCAGAACTTCCTGCGGGAACGGCCGCAGGATCGCGCCCGCCGCCAGCAGCCGCTTCAGCGCCGGCGGATTGACGTAGTCGTATTTGCCGGTGACCCAGGTGAACGTATCGTAGGAAGCGGTTTCGATCGCGGCCTGATAGTGCTTCGGCAGCTGATTCCACTTCTCGAGGTTCATGATGTTGTGGCCCTGGCCGGTGCCTTCCCACCAGCCCGGATAGTAGTAGTACTTCGCGACCTTCACGAAGCCGAGCTTTTCGTCGTCGTACGGCCCGACCCACTCGGCCGCATCGATGGTGCCCTTTTCCAGCGCCGGATAGATGTCGCCGCCCGCGATCTGCTGCGGTACGCCGCCGACCTTGGCGATGATGGTGCCCGCGAAACCGCCGACGCGGAATTTCAAGCCTTTGAAATCCTCCATCGACTTGATCTCTTTCCGGAACCAGCCGCCCATCTGGGCGCCGGTGCTCCCGGTCGGAACGCCGATGCACTTGTATTCCTTCAGGAGGTCGTTGAGCATGTCCATGCCGCCGCCGAAACGCAGCCAGGAGATATGCGAGCGCGTGTTGAGACCGAACGGCAACGAGGTGCCGAAGGTGAAGGCAGGATCCTTGCCCCAGTAGTAGTAGAGCGCGGTGTTGCCCATCTCGACGGTGCCGTTCGAGACGGCGTCGAGCACCTGCAGGCCCGGAACGATTTCGCCTGCGGCGAACGACTGAATCTGGAATTTGTTGTCGGTGATTTCGGCAACGCGTTTGACGAAATATTCGCAGCCGCCGTAGAGCGTATCGAGCGCCTTCGGCCAACTCGCCGTCAACCGCCACTTTATTTCCGGATTTGTTTGCGCAATCGCCGGCGCTGCAACCGCACTCGCGGCAAGACCGACGCCGCCTACTTTCAAGAAATCACGACGTTTCATATTTTGCTTCCCCTCTGTTTTGCCCGACCAAGGGATGACGGTCTTGTGCCGTCTTTCTGGTTTTTCCGATGGCCGGTGCTGGTCTGTTGTTTTGCAATGTGGGCCCTGAAACCAAGGCTCTTGGTTTTTCGATAAGCAATTCCCGGCTTTATGGACCTGAAGGCAGGATGACGAATTGGTGATCGATAATCAAGGGTTCTGGTTCCACCGCAGTTGCGAAGGGCTGCCTGAATACTGAGCGTTTGAGCCGCCTTGCACCGACGAAAGGCTAAGATTGCCGCTGACGCGGCTTGCGGGCGCCTGCTAGTGAAAGCTGCAATTCCCTCGCTGGAGTTCTTCAATGGCCGACAAGAAAGTGGTGATTGCGGGCGCGACCGGGCTGGTGGGAAATGCCGCACTGCGGCACTTCGGCCGGGCCGGCGGCTGCGAAATTGTAGCGCTATCGCGCCGCAAGCCGCGCGAACTCCATGGCGCCCGGCACGTATCGATCGACCTGACCGATCCGGCGCAATGCACGCAGGCCGCAACGGCATTGCAGAATACAACCCATCTCGTCTATGCCGCGCTCTATGAAGCACCGAGCCTGATCGACGGCTGGCGCGATCCGGACCAGATACGAACCAACGACGCGATGCTGCGCAATCTGATGGCGGCGCTCGAACCGGTTGCACCGGCGCTCCGCCATGTCGCGTTGCTGCAGGGCACGAAGGCCTATGGCGTCCACGTTCGCCCGCTCACCGTGCCTGCGCGCGAGGGCCGCTCGGAAATGTACGAGCAGCCGAACTTCTATTGGGCGCAGGAGAATTTTCTGCGCGAATTGCAGCAGGGCAAGGCCTGGCACTGGAGCATCCTTCGTCCGGTCCTGATCGTCGGCGAAGCGATCGGCGGTGCGATGGATCTGATACCTCCGCTCGGCGTGTACGCGGCGATGCTGCGCGGGCAGGGGCGCCCGCTCGATTATCCCGGCGGCGCCGCGCGGGTGTCACAGGCGGTCGATGTCGATCTGCTGGCGCGTGCCATCGCCTGGTCCGGCGAGGCCGCGGCCGCACGCAACGAAGCGTTCAACGTCACCAATGGTGATGTTTTTACCTGGGAGAATGTCTGGCCCTCGATTGCCGAAGCGCTCGGCATGCAGCCCGGCAAGCCGGCGCCGTTGTCGCTGGCGCAGGAATATCCGAAATGGATCGCGCCGTGGAACGAGCTGCGCCGCAAGCACGATCTGGTTTCGCCGGAGCTGGAAGCGTTCGTCGGGCTGTCGTTTCAGTACGCCGATTACAGCATGCGTTATGGCCAGACCCAGCCGGGGCCGCCCTCGATCGTTTCGACCGTCAAGATCAACCAGGCCGGCTTCACCGAGATGATGGATACCGAGGCAATGTTCCGCAAATGGTTCACCCATGCGCGGGCGAGCCGGCTACTACCCTAGCGCGGAGAGGCGAACGCCGCTTCCATCGCCTTCCGCGTCTTGATGGCGTCGCTGTTCTCGTCGACTTCGACATCACTCCAGCGCACCACTGCGCCATGGGCGACGTCGTTTTTCAGCTTGACGCGATGGGCCAGCCCGATCGGCAGTGCGCCGGCCGAGAGACTTTTTCGCGCCGGCATCAGCTTGCCCCACACCGTGTAGCCGCCTTCGCCGTCGAGCATTTCGCCGGCGCGCAGATCGCGCTTTGCCACTGCCGCGACGTCGCCGCGAAAATCATGCGGCTGCCCGGTCGGCTCGTTGCGCAGCGCCGCCGACAGGATCGAGATGTTCAGCTCGAGTCCGATCAGATGGTACGGCTTGTACATCGCGGCATATCGGCCTGAAGCATCGGTCTTCAGCCCATATTGCCTGAAGCAGTCGGCGGCGTAGTCGTTCGGCGCTTCGAGCACGACATAGACGCCCCAGCGCAGATCGCGGAACACAGGACGGCCGTCGCGTTCGAGCGACGACACGACCTCCGCAAGACCAGCCTTCTCCAGCACGCCGCCTTTGTCGCGTGGCCGCATCACATGCGGCAGATCGTCGACGCCGCAGGGCGGAAACAGCAAGCCATCCGACGGCACGTCGAGCCCGCAGGCGTTAGCGATCGCCGCCATTTCGATCGCGGATTTGGTGCCGTCCAGGAACGAGTTGAACATCTGCGGGTTCATGCCGGCCGACTGCGCTTCGCCGGCCGTCAGTCCGTAATGGCCCCAGACGCCATCCGGCGTCACGTCGTGATAGGCCGGCAGATATTTGGTGCCCTTGCCGGCGGCGACGACGCGAAAGCCCGTCGCGCGCGCCCAGTCGACCATCTCGGCGGTCAGCGCCGGCTGGTCGCCATAGGCCAGCGAATAGACCACGCCCGGCCTTGCGCGCTTCTTCCGCGAGCAGCGGGCCGGCCAGCACGTCGGCCTCGACATTGACCATGACGACATGCTTGCCGGCCGCAATCGCCGCGCGGGCATGCCGGATGCCGACGGCCGGATTGCCGGTCGCTTCGACCACGACGTCCATCGCGCCGCCGGCAATCGCGCGCGCCCCGTCATCGGTGAAAGCGGTTCGCGCGATCCGCTCTGCATCCCAGCCGACGGTGCGGCAGGCTTCGCGGGCACGGTCGCGATCGAGATCGATGATGACGGGTACTTCAAGCCCCGGCGTGTGCGGTACCTGCGACAAAAACATCGAGCCGAATTTTCCGGCACCGATCAGCGCGACGCGAACCGGCTTGCCGGCCGCATGGCGGGCGTTGAGGAGGCGGTGAAGGTTCATGAAAGTATCCAATCAAGGATTTTGGGAAACGTGTGTCGCATTTATCTCGTCATGGCCGGGCAAAAGCGCGAAGCGCGTCTTCGCGCTAGATGTCCCGGCCATCCACGACTTGCTGCCGCGGTACCGTAAGACGTGGATGCCCGGGACAAGCCCGGGCATGACGACTTGGTGTGACGTGTGAAACTACTCCGCCGCCTGGCGATGCGCACGCGCCAGCCGCACCAGCGCGTCGTCGTCCACCGTCTCGATCGGCGTGAAATCGCGGTGCGCGATATATTCCGGCCGCGTCGGCGTGCGGATGTAGTTCGAGACCGCATTCAGCGTCAGATAGACGATCTTGCGCGGATAGGGCGTGATGTTGCCGGCGCGAGCCGTGCACCAGATTGCCGTGGAACATCAGCATGCCGCCGGCCTTGCCGGTGGGGGCGACGATGCCGCCTTCCTTCACCAGCCGGGTGACGGTCGCCTCGTCGAGCGTCCACAGCGGATAGGACGTGGTCTCCAGGTCATGCGAGGCCTTGAGGTCGCCGGCGTGCTGGCTCTTCGGCACCAGCATCAGGGGGCCGTTGATCGGCATCACCTCGTCGAGGAAGATCGCGATGTTCATCGCGCGCGGCTCGGGCATGCCGTCGTCGCGCTTCCAGGTGCCGTAATCCTGGTGCCATTGCCAGACGTCGCCGGTGAAGGCGGCTTTGGCGTTGATCTTGAACTGGTGCATGTAGAGCTTTTCGCCAAAGATCTGCTCGATCGGATCGATCATGCGCGGATGCGCGCCGAGAGCGCCGAACGCCTCGTTATAGAGATGCGCGGCAAAGGCGGTGCGCGGCGCGCCGCTCTTCTCGCGCCACACCTCGGGCCGGTTGGCGTCGTAGATGTTGACGGCCTCGCGCGCGAGATAATCCACTTCCTCGGGGCTGAACAGCTCCGGCAGAAACAGCCAGCCTTCGCGGTTGAAGAATTCGATCTGCTCTGGCGTCAGTTTCATGGCGTTCTCTCCTGTTTGGTTTTTGTTTTACTCTCCCCTCATGGTGAGGAGCGCGTCTTCGTGCGTCTCGAACCATGAGGCCCGTGGCCATCCTTCGAGACGCCGCTTCGCGGCTCCTCAGGATGAGGACCTGTGTTAGGCCGCCTTGTCAGTCGCCCTCAGTCTCTCCTCAGTCATTCGTCCCGCCGTCTGCGCATGCGCCAGCGCGGCGGCTCTCCGCGGCCTTGGCATTGCCTGCAAAGATCTGCGCGGCGATCGCCTCGTGCTCGGCCCAGGCGCTTTCGCGGTAATCGAGTTCGGCCAGCACGGTCGCCATCGAGCGGCGCATATGCGGCCATTGCGGCGCAATCATTTCCTCGATCGCGGGATTGGCCGCGAGGCGATAGATCGCGCTGTGAAAATCGACGTCGAGCGCGATCAGCCGCGAAAGCGGCGTGTCCTTGCCGATGGTGCGTCCGGCCTGCAGCGCGGCTTCGAGCTGCGCGCGTCCCGAAGCATCGGACCTGGCCCGTCCAGCCGCAAGCCGTGCGGCCAGCGCGTCGATGGCGCCGCGCACCTCGTAGAGCTGGCGGATGCGCTCCGGGTCGAGCCGGGTGACTTCAAAGCCGCGGCGGCCGCTTTCGGCGACCAGTCCCTGCCGGTGCAGCAGATGCAGCGCATGGGACACCGGCTGGCGCGAGACGCCGAGCTTTTCCGCCAGCTCGTTCTGCCGGATGCGATGGCCGGGCGGCAGCGAACGGTCGGTGATCGCCTCGAGGATCCGGGCATAGACCTGGTCGATCAGGTTGGGGAGCGGATCCAATGGGATCATGCCGGCTAAACCCAGTTCGGAATACGGAATTCCGTATTCGATACTCCCCGGCCGGGCGCGCGTCAACAGCCTTTCCGCGGGGAACGTGCCAAATCCGACGCCGCGCGCTAAGCAACGGGCCCGGCCCTATCCCGGATCGACCGGGCGTTCGTGTCATCCCATTCTGTCCGCTACCTCAGAGCGCCACTCCATGCTGCAACCGACAATCCGAAAGCGAATCCTCGGCATCGCCCTCGGATTGATCTTCCTGATGGCGATCACGTCGGCGCTGTCGACGGTGATGACGCGCAAGATTGCCCACCAGCTCGACGAGTTCAGTTCCAAATATGTCGAGGCGTATGGGCATCTGGCGCGGATGAATATCCGTTCGCTGGAGCAGGCGCTGGCGCTGCGCCGGCTGATGATCAGCCGGATGCAGTCGCCGCCCGACGAGCCATCCATGGCGGATCAGCGGAAAATCTATGAGGCGAAGGGGCAGGAAATCGAGCAGGAAGCGCAGGCGGCGCGCGCCCTGATCAATGCGATCATCGACGATACCTCGACTGCTTCCGACAATGCCCGGCTCGGCCGGATCGACGACCGGATCGAGCGCGTGACCAGCGATCTCCATCGCTACCTCGGTGAAGAATACAGGCGGCTGCTGATGCTGCTCGAGGCCGGGAATATCGCGGAGGCCCGGGTCAGCGTGGCGCGAACCGACACGCTGCGCGACGACCTCAACCAGAGGATCGAGGTCATTCGCACCGACATGCTCGCGTTGGTCCGCGAGCGATGCCGTGATGACGATGCGCGACCAGAAGACGGCCATTGTCATCTCCGTGGTCCTGACCCTGCTCGCGAGCATTCTCGGACTGATATTTTCATTTTTCATCAGCACCGGAATAACCGGCCCGGTGCGGCGCCTGCTGGAAGGCACCCGCGCTGTCGAAGCCGGCCGGCTCGACGGATCGATCGACGTCACCACGCGCGACGAGATCGGCCAGCTCACGACGGCGTTCAACAACATGGTCGAGCAGTTGCGCCACAAGGAACGCCTGCGCGAAACCTTCGGCCGCTATGTCGACCCGCGCGTCGTCGAAGGCCTGATCGATCGTCAATCGCAGACCGCCAGCGACGGCGAGCGGCGGGTGATGACGGTGCTGTTCTGCGACATGAAGGGTTTTACCAGCCTCAGCGAGGGCATGACGCCGCAGGGCCTCGTCAAGGTGATGAACCACTATCTGTCGACGATGTCGGGGCCGATCCGCAGCCATCGCGGCATCATCGACAAATATATCGGCGACGCCATCATGGCCTATTGGGGGCCTCCGTTTACCGAGCATGGCGAGCAGGCGCGGCTGGCCTGCCTGGCCGCCGTCGAGATGGCCGATCGCGGCGCGGCGCTGCGGACCGAATTGCCCGAACTGCTTGGCGTGCGCACGGTGCCGAGCGACTGCGACGTCCGCATCGGCGTGGCGACCGGCGAGGTGCTGGTCGGCAGCATCGGCTCGGAATTCATGATGAGCTACACGGTGATGGGCGACGCGGTGAACCTGGCGTCGCGGCTGGAGAACGCCAACAAGATCTACGGCACTCACTCGCTGGCCTCAGAACCTGCGATTGCGGCGGCCGGCGATGCAGTCGAGGTTCGCGAGATCGACCGGCTGGTGGTGGTCGGACAGACCAAGCCCGAAGCCGTGTTCGAGATCATGGGCCGCAAGGGCGAGCTTGGCGAGAAGCTACTGGCGCTGCGGGAGCGATATGCCGAAGGGCTCGCCGCCTATCGCGCGCGGCGCTGGGACGAGGCACGCCAGGCGTTCCGCGCGGCGCTCGAAGCGGTCCCCGGCGACGG
The DNA here is from genome assembly GCA_963840465.1 of uncultured Alphaproteobacteria bacterium. Taxonomy (GTDB): domain Bacteria; phylum Pseudomonadota; class Alphaproteobacteria; order Rhizobiales; family Xanthobacteraceae; genus Bradyrhizobium. Next base: position 491,029 of record CAWIZF010000040.1, read on the forward strand.
GCCGTCGCTGGCGCTGGCCAAGCGCGTCGAGGATTTTCAGGCCAATCCGCCGCCCGCGGATTGGGACGGCGCGTGGCGTCTCGATCAGAAGTGATCGGCGTCGGCGACGCGCTTACGCCGCCAGAAACTCCAGCACGATGTTGCAAAACGCCTGCGGCGCCTGCTCGAACATCGGATGCGTGGTGCCCGGGATCATCGCGGTGCGCGAGCCCTGCACATTCGCCGCCAGCGCATTCAGCACCTTCGGCAGCGTGCCCTTGGTGTTGGCGCCGCCGATGAACAGTGTCGGCGTCTTGATCGCTTCCGCGTCAGCCTTGGAGAACGGCGGACGCTGGTCGCGCATCTGGCCGATCAGCGTCGTGGCATTGTCGCGCAGAAGCTGTTTTGGCGTCGCCGGCAGCCGCTTCCAGGCGCCGGGACCTTCCAGCGCATCCAGGAAGATCTGCAGGCCGCCGTCGACGTCGCCTTTGGCGATCACCTCGGCGGAGGCCGCGATACGCGCGGCCAGCGGCGAGGGGCCGGGCTGGTAGGCGGGATCGAGCGTGGCGTCGAGTTCGCCGCCGGGTTCGGCCAGGATCAGCCTGCGCAACAGATCAGGCCGCCGCTGCGCGACGCGAAAGCAGATGTGTCCGCCGCGGGAATGGCCCATCAGGTCGAGCGGTCCGGTATCCAGCTTCTCGATGAAACCGATCACGTCCTCGACATGCTGCGCGATCGAATAGGTGTCGCCGACGCCGTCCCAGTGGTCGGGGAAGAAATGCCGCAACGAAGGCGCGATCACGCGATGATTGCGCGTCAGCGGTCCGAGCACCGACGACCAGATCCGGAAATCGCACAGCGAGCCGTGCACGCAGACCAGCGGTGGGCCATTGCCGGCGCTTTGGCCGACATCGAGATAGGCCATGTCATAGCCGTTGACGTGAAGGGTTTGCATGGGGGCTCGTGAGGTGGGAGAGAGGCCAGGGGCCATTGAATGGCGTCGTGATGCCCCCAGATCACCGGAAGTTGTTCATGCCGTCAAGTTTCCTCAGGTTTCGGGTGGATAGCAAGAATCTCCAAGCCTAGATTTGGGCCCAGAAGGAAGCTGGGTGGCATTGAACAGGAGACTATGGAGCCAGCCATGACCGGGCACCATTTTACGATATTCGACACCGCGATCGGCCGCTGCGGCATCGTGTGGGGCGAGCGCGGCATCATCTCGGTGCAATTGCCGATGGGCGACGAGAAGAAGACCCGCGCCCGCCTGCAGCAGCGCCATGACGATCTCATCGAGACGCCGCCGCCCGCGAAGGTGCAGGCCGCGATCGACGGCATCGTCGAGCTGCTCGAGGGCAAGCCGAACGACCTCGCCGACGTCGTGCTCGACCTCGACGGCGTTCCCGAATTCAACCGCGGCGTCTACGACATCGCGCGCACGATCCCGCCGGGCAAGACCATGACCTATGGCGATATCGCCAAGAAACTCGGCGGCGTCGAGCTGTCGCGCGACGTCGGCCAGGCGCTGGGCCGCAACCCCTGTCCGATCGTGGTGCCGTGCCACCGCGTGCTGGCGGCCGGCAACAAGCCCGGCGGCTTCTCCGCCAATGGCGGGGTGGTGACGAAGCTGAAGATGCTGGCGATCGAGGGCGCGGCGGTGAACCACACGCCGAGCCTGTTCGACTGAGCGTGACTACCGCCCCTTGAAGTTCGGCGTCCGCTTCTCGTTGAAGGCCAGCACGCCCTCGCGGCGGTCCTCGGTCGGGACCATGCGGTTATAGGCCTCGATCTCGAGCGCGAGGCCATCGCGCAGCGACGATTGCAGGCCGCGATGGATCGACAGCTTTGCCTGGCGGACGGAGATCGGCGCATTGCGGGCGATCCGCGCCGCGGTCGCCAGCGCCGCCGGCAACAGCTCCGGCAACGGGAACACCTCGTTCACAAAACCCCATTCACGCGCTTCAGCCGCGGTAAACGGCTTGCCGGTCAGGATCAGCTCCTTGGCACGGCGCTCGCCGACGGCGCGCGGCAGCGTTTGCGTGCCGCCGCCGCCCGGCATGATGCCGAGCGTCACCTCGGTCAGCGCAAAGCGCGCGCTCTCGGCCGCGTAGAGGAAATCGCAGCAGCCCGCGATCTCGCAGCCGCCGCCATAGGCCGCGCCGTTGACGGCGCCGATGATCGGGACCGGGCAGTCGATCAGCGCCCGCACCATCCGCTCGAAGATGACGTGCTGGCGCGTCCACGCCTCGTCCGTCATGCCGCGCCGCTCCTTCAGGTCGCCGCCGGCGCAGAATGCCTTGTCGCCGGTGCCGGTCAGCACGATGCAGCGCAGGCTTTTCGGATCGAGCGCCACGTCCTCGAAATAGCGCACGAGGTCGCGTCCCATCTGGGTGTTGAGCGCGTTGGAGGCGTCCGGCCGGTTGAGCCTGACGATCGCCACATGCTCGTCGACCGGCTCGATCGAAAGCGTCTCGAACGCAGGCGTGTCCGCGCTCATATCGCCTCGCAGGAAAATCCGTTGCCGTTGCGCCGGATCTTTCCGACCGACGGCGAGGGGAAATGCGCGGTGCAGCACAGCGTATCGCTGTCGCAATAGCGCTCCATGAAATTGCGCCGCGTCGTCGCCGCCTGCGCCTGATCGACGTCGAACTTGGCGGACAATTCCGGATAGCGCGTCTGCAGCGGCGAATGCATCAGGTCGCCCGAGAACACGGCGTCGTCCTTGCCGCGGCCGAAGGTGAAGGCGACATGGCCGGGCGTGTGGCCCGGCGTCGGCAGGATGCGCGCGTGGTCGCCGATCGCGTAGTCGTCGCGCACGATCTCGGCCTGGCTCGCCTCGACGACCGGCAGCACGCTGTCGGCAAACGGCGGTACGGGCGTTTTCGCGTGTGTTTCGGTCCAGTAGTCGAACTCGGTCTTGCCGAACACGTAGCGCGCCTTCGGGAAGGTCGGCACCCAGCGGCCGTTGTCGAGCCGCGTGTTCCAGCCGACATGGTCGACATGCAGATGCGTGCACATGACATAGTCGATGTCGCCGACGGAAATTCCGGCGGCGGCCAACGCGCGCGCGTAGGTGTCGTCGGTCTTCATGTTCCATTTCGGCCGCTGCGGCCGCGGCTTGTCGTTGCCGATGCAGCTGTCGATCAGGATGGTGTGATGCGGCGTCTTCACCACATAGGACTGGAAGCACAGGATCAGCACGCCGTTATCGTCGAGCGCGCCGGCCTTTTGCATCCACGCCCGGTTCTCCGCCAGGACTTCCGGCGTCAGGCCCGGCAGCATTTCCAGGGCCGGCAGGAAGGTGGTTTCCTGTTCGATGATGCGGTGGATGGTGAGGTCGCCGACGGTGAATTTCAGGCTCATGTTTTTCCCGGCTTGATTATCGCGTGTTGTTGTCCCTGACGTAGGGAATGATGAAATTGGCGAGGATGTCGAGCGCCGCACTTCCCTGGCGGGGGCTGCCATAAAGCCCTGATGTCGTCACCATCACAAGGTCGAGCTCGGGGATGATGAAGATGCGCTGGCCGCCGAGGCCCTGGGCGGCAATCCACTTCACGTCCTTGTCGCCGGACAGCGTGCGGCCCATCCACCATTGCTGCCCGTAATAGAACAGCCCGCCGAAATAGCCGATCGCCTGGAAGCGCGGCGTGACCGATTGCTCGATCCATTTCGCCGAGACAATCTGCTTGCCGCCCCACGCACCCTTGTTCAGCACGAGCTGGCCGATTTTTGCGGCGTCGCGCGGGCGCAAGCGAAGGCCGGCGGCCGGGGCAATTTGTTCGTTCCGGTACTTCATCCATTCCCAATCGGAGATGCCGAGGGGCTTGAACAGCGCCTCGCGCGCGAACGCCTCCAACGGTTGGCCTGATACACGCTCGATGATGTTACCGAGCAGGTCCGTTCCACCGCCATTGTAATTCCACACGGTGTCCGGAGGCGCCGCGATCGGCTTCGACAGGACATAGCGGAACGGGTCGGCTTCGTTGCCGAGATGCGGTTCGTCGTTTTGCGGATCTTTCCAGGCGCGATTCTCGTCCCACTGAATGCCCGACGACATGGTCAGGAGATGGCGAAGGGTGATGTTGTCCCAACCCGGCGATTTCAGCGTCGAATAATCCGGAAAGAATTTGACGACGGGCTCGTCGGCGCTCTTGATCAACTCGCGGTCGATCGCGATGCCTACCAGCAGCGAGATCACGCTCTTCGAAACCGAGCGCATGTCGTGCTTGGTCGTCGCATCGAAATCGTGCCGTCCTTCGTCCATTCCCCAGGGCTCGTCATGGCCCGGGAAATATTGCTCGAACACGAGCGTGCCGTGGCGAACGACGATCACGGCATGCACGTTGGCATTGGTGGCCGCGAGCTGTCGCCGCGATGCCGCACAGGCGTGAGCCATCGAGGCCGACGCTCTCCGGTGTCGCCGTCGGCCAGCCATCGTTGAGGGACGTCGGGACTTCCGCAGGCGAGATTGCGCTGACCGATGGCCAATTCCTGGGTCTGCGCGGCAGCAGCGGACGCTGCGAACATGAAGAGAGCGGCAAGGCCGAGGCGCCGCAATCGTTTGCCACCCTCGCGCATGCCGCTGTCTCCATTCCCGTATGTTACGCCGGCGGCGGGACCGAGATTTTCACCGACGGCCGCTCCAGCATCTTCTGATGGAAAGCGTCGAGCTTCGGATAGGCCTTGCGCCAGCCGCAATCGGCAAAGCGGAAATCCGCATAGCCGAGCACGCAAACAAGGCCGATCTGCGCGATGTTGAACGGCCCGGACAGCACGTCGGGCTTGTTCTCGAAGCGCGCCATGCCGGTCCAGGCCCGGTTCCAGTGATCGTCGGACCACGCCTTCCACCGCAGCGGCTCCGGCCGCACCATGCCCTCGTAGCGGCACAGCAGCATGGAATCGAGCATGCCCTGCAGCAGCGAATGGTCGCTCTTGACCTTCCAGCGCTCGGGGCCGGAGGCCGGGATCAACTTTCCGCCGCCGGCGAGCTCGTCGAGATATTCGACGATGACGTAGGAATCGAGGATGACGTCGCCATTGTCGAGGATCAGCACCGGCAGCTTCTTCAGCGGCGTGATCTTCGAATATTCCTCGTTGGCCTGCCCCGGCGCGACGGTCGCGGTGGTGAATTCGATCTTGTCGATCAGGCCGGTCTCGATCGCGGCGATGCGGACTTTTCGGGCGAACGGCGAGGCGGGGGAGAAGGTGAGTTTCATGTGATTGTTCCCTTGAGGTGTTTCCTCCGTCATGCCCGGGCTATGACGACCAAGCGACGTCTTCGCTCTGCGAAGTGCGGATGCATCCAGTTCTTGCTGTTCGGTAGCAAGACGTGGATGGCCGGGCATAGCCCGGCCATGACGCGGCTGTCGCGAACTTCGCACGGCACTCACGCCGCGATGATTTCCTGGCGCTGCTCGCCGAGCCCTTCGATGCCGAGCGTGACGACGTCGCCGACGTTGAGGAATTGCGGCGGCTTCATGCCGGTGCCGACGCCGGGCGGCGTGCCCGTGGTGACGATGTCGCCGGGCAGCAGCGTCATGAACTGCGAGACATAGGAAATGCACTTCGCCATCGAGAAGATCATGGTCGAGGTCGATCCGGTCTGGCGGCGCTGGCCGTTGACGTCGAGCCACATCGACAGTTTTTGCACGTCGGGAATCTCGTCCTTGGTCACCAGCCACGGGCCGACGGGTCCGAAGGTGTCGTGCGACTTGCCCTTGGTCCACTGGCCGAGACGTTCGATCTGGAAATTGCGCTCGGAGACGTCGTTGCAGACGCAGTAGCCGGCGACATGGTTGAGTGCGTCGGCTTCGCTGACATATTTGGCGCGGGTGCCGATGATGGCCGCGATTTCGCATTCCCAGTCGAGCTTGGTCGAGCCGCGCGGCTTTTCGACCGCGTCATTGGGGCCGCTCAGCGCGGTGTTGGCCTTGATGAAGAAGATCGGCTCGGTCGGGATCGGCGAGCCGGTTTCCTTGGCGTGGTCCGCATAGTTCAGGCCGATCGCGACGAATTTCGAGATGCCGGTGACCGGCGCGCCCAGGCGCTGCTTGCCGTCGACGGCGGGGAGTTTGGACGTGTCCAGCGCGGCGAGCTTGGCGAGCGAGGCCGGCGCATAGGCCTCGCCGTCGAGGTCTTTCACATGCGCGGAAAGATCGCGCAACTGGCCGGATTTATCGATCAGGCCGGGCTTTTCCGCACCCTTGGCGCCGTAACGAACAAGCTTCATTTTGTTACTCCCTACGGGGTTTTCTTGGGATTTCTGGGCTTAGATGCTTCTGGAACAGCGGGGCGGGAAATTCAACTGCCTAAAGCGCATGGGTCAGGGTGGGCAACAGGCGCCCTTGCGCCGTGCCCACCATCTGCATCGGCGCGACTGTGCAATGGTGGGCACGCTGCGCTTTGCCCAGCCCTCAACCCAGCGCCATGAACTTGAACGCATCCCCGTCGCGCTTGATGTGGCCGGCATTGAAATGCCCGCCGATCACCAGCGTCGGCGTGTCGGCAAAGCGCGAAAACAGTTCGCGGCGGGTCGCGGCCGACTGTTTGGGATCGGAATCCGCGGTCGACGACCAGTCGAGATGGGCCATCTGGCAGGGGTGGTGGGCAACGTCCCCCGTGAGCAGGCCTTCCTCGCCCTCGGACCTGATGTGGATGCTCATATGGCCGGGGCTGTGGCCGGGCGTCGGGATCAGGGTGATTTCGTCCGCAAGCCGGGCATCGCTGGCGACGAGATCGGCCTTGCCGGCGTCGGCGATCGGCTTCACGGAATCGCCGAACACCGCCACATGCGCGGGCTCATCGCTGTGGTCGCGCCAATGTTCGAACTCGGTCCTGCCGAACACGTAACGGGCGTTGGCGAACGTCGGCACCCATTTGCCGCCGACCAGAACCGTGTTCCAGCCGACATGATCGACATGCAGATGCGTGCACAGCACGGTGTCGATGCTGTCGGGCGGGAAGCCCGCCGCCGTCAGCGTGTCGAGAAACGGATCCTTGCGGTTGTTCCAGGTCGGCACGTTGCGGCCCTGCTTGTCGTTGCCGAGCCCGGTATCGACGATGATCCGGCGCGACGGCGTTTCGACCAGCAGCGAGTGGATCGACATCTTGAGCCGGCCCTCCTCGGTCGCGAAATGCGGAATCAGCCAGGGCAGTTTCTGGATTTCCTCGTTGGTCGCGAGCGGCAGGATGAAACGGGTGCTGCCGACGGTTTCCAGTTCGACCACCTTTGTGATTTTGACCTTGCCCACGGTCCAGTGCATCCGGCGTTTCCCTCTATTGTTGTTCTCGATCCGGTTTTCGATTTTACCGCGCGCAGTCCACGATGACGGTGCCGAGCTTGTCGCCTTTCTCTACCGCCAGATGCGCCTGCGCGGTGTCCGAGAGCGCGAACTGCGCTGCGATGTTATGGATGCGCGGACCCGCCGCCAGCCACTTTGAAATATCCGCCTGCGCTGCCGCCAACAGCGGCGGTGGCAGCGCGAACAGCACCAGCGCGCGCAGCGCGATGCATTTTTCCATCAATTCGCGCATCGGCACGACAGGCGTGCGGTTGCCGTTGGTGGCGTAGACCGCGATCGTCGAATTCATGCCCATCAGTTTCAGCGTGGTCTCGATATTGCCGCCGAAATCGACATCGACGACGCGGTCGACGCCGCGCTGCCCGGTGTAGGCCATCGCCTTGGCGACGACATCCTCGGTCTTGTAGTTCACGACAAGGTCGGCGCCCGCAAGCCGCGCCTGCTCGCCCTTGGCCGCCGAACTGACGGTGGCGATCACCTTGGCGCCGCCCCATTTGGCGAGTTGCACCGCGTAGTGCCCGACGGCGCCGGCGCCGCCGGTGACGAGCACCGTCTGTCCCACGATCGGGCCGTCGCAATAGAGGCAGGTCCACGCCGTCATGGCGGGGATGCCCAGCGTGGCGCCTTCCGCAAACGACAGATTGTCCGGTAGCGGCGTCACCAGATGTTCGGCGAGCGCGATATATTCAGCCGCGGTGCCGAAGGCGCGGCCGTTGCGCTGGCCGTTGAACAGCCAGACCCGCTGGCCGGCCGTGAGCCGAGTGACGCCGTCGCCGACCTGGTCGACGATCCCCGCGCCGTCGCTGTTGGGAACGACGCGCGGATATTCCATCGCGCGATAGCTGCCGCCGCGGCGGCCGACGTCGGCGGGATTGACGCCGGACGCCTCCAGCCGCACCCGGACTTCGCCCGGGCCGGCGTTCGGCGTCGGCATCTCGCCATAGGTCAGCACCTCGGGCGCTGGGCCCGTCCGCTCGTACCAGACCGCCTTCATAGCGTGCCCGGAAACGCACCGCCGTCGAGCAGGATGTTCTGACCGGTGATGAAGCCCGACTTGGCGCCGCACAGGAAGACGCAGGCCTGTCCGAACTCCTCCGGGTCGCCGAAGCGGCCGGCCGGATTGAGCTTGGCGCGTTCCGCCAGCAGCTGATCAACGGTGATGCCGCGCCGGTCGGCCTCGACCTGGGCCACCGGGCCGCGCACGCGGTCGGTATTGAACGGGCCCGGCAGCAGGCCGTTGATGGTGACGTTGTTGATCACGGTTTTCCGCGAGATGCCGGCGACAAAGCCGGTGAGGCCGGCGCGGGCGCCGTTGGAGAGGCCGAGCACCTCGATCGGCGACTTCACCGCGGCGGAAGTGATGTTGACGATGCGGCCGAATTTCCGCGCCATCATGCCGTCCACCGTCGCCTTGATCAGTTCGATCGGCGTCAGCATGTTGGCGTCGATCGCCTTGATCCAGTCGTCGCGGGTCCAGTTGCGGAAATCGCCGGGCGGCGGGCCGCCGGCATTGTTGATCAGGATATCGGGATCGGGACAGGCTTTCAGCGCGGCCTCGCGCCCGGCGGGCGTCGTGATGTCGCCGGCGACCTCGGTCACGGTCACGCCGGGATTGGCTTTGCGGATTTCATCGGCGGTCTTTTTCAGCGCCTCCGCGCCGCGCGCCGTCAAAGTGACATGCACGCCTTCGTCGGCCAGCGCCATGGCGCAGGCGCGGCCGAGGCCCTTGCTCGATGCGCACACGATGGCGCGGCGGCCTTTGATCCCAAGATCCACTGTTTCACTCCCGTCATATCAGGTGATTTTTAGAAGTCCGATGCCGCCACTGTAGCCAAGTCGAGCGTCCCTGATAAGTGGCTGCTCGCCACTCGAAATGCATGGCAGCGTATCTGGACGACTATATCTGCCGCTCTCGCTTCAGCCCGCAGGATAGGTGGAGCGCAAGCGATACCCATCGATTGCACGAATTGGGATGATGGGTTTCGCGCGGCTCAATCCATCCTACGGCCTCGTCCCCCTCGTGGAGGTCCATAGCCGGAGGGCAAAGCTGTCGTGCCCTGCGAGGGGCTGCTCGGTGCCCCACCTATGCGGCTACAGTCGCGGCAATGATGAAGCAGCCAAATTTCGTACCGGCCGGCGACGCCGGAAGAGCGCAGGCGTTGTTCTTGCGATCAGAGAAGATCGTCGAGTTGAGGTGCCCGCGCCCGCAGGTAGCCCATGAGCGCGGTAACGCGACCGGGGGTCAGCTCACGCTCACGCCGGAGCATCGAGATGCTTGCGTCCTTGTCCCGCCACTCCTTGAGCACCTCGATCGCGCGTCCCGACCTCAGGGTGGAAGCCGCGAGCCAGAGCGGCGCGCATGCTATTCCCGCGCCGCCCAGCATCGCGTCCCACGCGGCGTCGCCGTCGTCGAAGGCGAACCGGACGCCCGGCGGATATTGTTTGCCTGCGGATCCGGACGGCGTCTTTATCGGCCAGCCTTGTACTTGGCCGGTGCGGCGGTTGCGGAAGCCGATGACGTCGTGGCCACCGAGTTCATCCGGTCGTTGCGGCGCAGGCCGACTCTCAAGATAGTCAGGCGCGGCGCAAATCACCCAAGGAAAATTGAACCAGGTCTGCTGGATATGACCGGGTACTCCGGCAAGAGATCCCGAGCGAAGCGCCAGATCGATGCCTTCTTCGGCAAGGTCGACGATTTCGTTGTTCGCGCGAACATCCAGCCGGATCCCAGGGTATACCTTGGCGAAGTCGGCCACCAGCGGGGCGAGGACGTGCCGCACGAAGGCGACCGGCGCGCTCACGCGGACGATTCCCTTGTCCGCGCCGCCGGCCGCATCGGCCGCCGCGTCTTGGAAGCTTCGTGCGGTGCGGACGACCTGACGGGCGGGCTCGAGCAACGCCTCACCGTCTTCGGTGAGCGACAGCGCGTGCGTCGATCGGTGGAGGAGCCGGGCGCCGACGCTTTCCTCGAGGCGGGCAATCGCCTTGGAAACGCTGGCCGCCGAAGTGCCGAGTCGGCGTCCCGCTTCGGCGACCGAGCCGGCCTCGACGACAGTGATGAAACATCGCAGCTGGGGAACGGAAACTTCGAGATCGATCGGCATCATCGCGAAATGTCTATCATGCACGGCGATCAAGCGGCAATTGAAAGCGCGTCCCCGGGAACCTCCCTGCCAAAGCGAAACGGCGGCTCGGTCGCGCTTGCGGTCGGTCTCTCCATCGCGACACCTGTAGCGCCTGCATCTGCGCAGGGCATCCGTGTGCAGCGCGGTTCCCGCCGCGGCATCAACGATTCCATCGTCAAACCTGAGCGAGGGCCAAAAGCCATGACCGACAAGCGCGTCGCAATCTACGATACCTATCTATCCGCGTGGTCAGCGATTCCCGACGAGGAACGGCGCCGTCTCCTCCGCGAGAGCGTGACCGAGGACGTCGTCTTCCGCAACCCGATGCAAACGCGCGCCGGACTGGACGACGTGGTCAAGCACCTGGAGGGCTTTCAGCAGCGAAGCCCCAACGGCTCGTTCGTGTCGGTCGCGATGCTCGGCTGGGAGAACAACGCCCTGGCCACCTGGCAATTCGTGGACGCCGAGGGCGAGCGGGGCTTCACCGGCTTCGATGTGCTCCATTTCGATGGCAAGGGACACATCGCGAGCATTCTCCTGTTCGGCAACGTCGAAAAACAGACGCTCAAATGATGCGGGCGATGCGGAGCCCGACCGGAATTACGGGGCACTGAATAGGCCTCAAATCCCGACCGTCGCCGTTGGCGCCGGTCAACGGCTGGCTGCTCGCCACCCGGAATGCATGGCAGCGTATCTGGACGACTATATCTGCCGCAGGCGATCGATGGTCGCGGCGAGGTCTGGTGGCAGCGAATTGAAGCATCTATGCCCGGCCGCCGACAGCCATGGCCGCAGCTGCGAGCCAGCCAGCCATTGCGGTTGAAGGAAAGTCGGCACGAGCCGGTCGAAGACCACAACGATCGTGACCGCAATCAGGCCGACGCGCACCGCGCCCAGCACGGCGCCGCAAAGGCGGTCCACTGGCCCGGCGTGCGATCCGGTGGCGTCGTCGACCGCCAGCCGCGCCAGCTTTCCGAGCGCTATGCCGGCGAACAGAAAGACGCCAAAGAACACCAGTCCATTCTGCGCAAACGCCGAAACGACCTTGCCGTTGGCAGGCGGCGAAAGTACAGAGGTCGCCCAAATCGCGATCGGTACGGCCACCAGATAGGCAACGATCGTGACCGCGCTGCGGACCAGCCCGGTATTGAAGCCGGCGACCATCGCGATAACAAGGCCGAAATATATCACGGCATCGAAACTGTTCATGGCGGAATTCTCCGCCTGTATCCTTACCGCCGTTCGGTCGATGAACCGGATTCGCGATCGCTAAAATCGTCTGCATCCCGGAAACCAATGGTCGTAAACGCAGCAACCATTAGACCCTATGGCGAGGAGGCGCGTAAGCGCCGTCTCGAACCACGAGGCCCCGCTGGTGCCGTTCATCCTTCGAGACGCCGCTAACGCGGCTCCTCAGGATGAGGCCTGCTCGCTTTGTGATCACCCCGCCCGTATCTCGGCCTTGATCATGTCGGCGGCTTTCTCTCCGATCATGATCGTCGGCGCGTTGGTGTTGCCGCCGATCAGCGTCGGCATGATCGAGGCGTCGACCACCCGCAATCCCTCGACGCCGTAGACTTTCAGCTTCGGATCGACCACGGCCATCGGATCATTGACGCCCATCCTGGCGGTGCCGACCGGGTGATAGACGGTGTCGACGCGGGCGCGCAGGAGCTCGCGGATGTCGTCATCGCTATGCACGCCTTCCGTGAACATCTCCTTCTTCTGCAACGCGCGCAGCGCCGGCGTCTCCATCAGCCGCCGCGTGGTCTTGAAGCCCGCCACCATGGTTTCCAGATCGTCCGGATCGCCGAAGAAGTTCGGGTCGATCACCGGCGGCGCAAACGGATCGGCGCTGCCGATCGTGACCTCGCCGCGGCTCTTCGGCCGCAGCAGGCAGACGTGGCAGGTGAAGCCCGTGCCGCGGTGGCGCTTGCGGCCGTGGTCGTCGGCCAGCGCCATGCCGAAATGCAGCTGGATATCGGGGATGTCGAGATCGGGCCGGGTTTTCAGGAAGCCGCCGCATTCGGCGAAGTTCGACGTCATCGGCCCCGTTCGTTCGCGGCGATACTGGCCGATGGCCCGCAGCAGCCGCGGCAGGGCCTTGAGCGAAATGCCGTTGAAATTGGGATTGTCGGACATGTAGCCGAACACGAAATCCGGGTGATCCTGCAGGTTCTGTCCGACGCCGGGCAGATGATGCACGGTGGCGATGCCGTGCTTGCCAAGCACGGCGCTGTCGCCGACGCCGGAGAGCATCAGCAACTGCGGCGTCTGGAATGCGCCGGAGGAGACGATCACCTCGCGCCGGGCGCGAATTTGCTTGAGCTCCTTGCCCTGCCGGTATTCGACGCCGACCGCACGCTTGCCTTCGAACAGGATGCGGGTGGCATGGGCGTGGGTCTCGACGCGCAGATTGGCGCGGTTTCCCATATGCGGGTGGATATAGGCGCGCGCGGCGCTGCAGCGTTCGCCGTTCTTCTGCGTCAATTGATAGATGCCGAGGCCCTCATGCTCGTCGGCATTGAAATCCTCGCGCAGGCGGAATTGCGCTTCCTGCGCGGCCTGCAGGAAGATCTGCTGCACCGGATTGCCGGTGCGCGACTTGTTGACGGCGAGCGGGCCGCCCTTGCCGTGATATTCGCCGTCGAAATCGGCATTGTTCTCGGCGCGCTTGAAGTAGGGCAGCACGTCGGCGAACGACCAGCCGGCGTTGCCGAGCGAGGCCCATTGGTCGTAATCGGCGCGGTGGCCGCGGATGTAGACCATCGCGTTGATGGCGGAAGAGCCGCCGAGGCCCTTGCCGCGCGGCTGATAGCCGATGCGGCCGTTGAGGCCCTTCTGCGGCACGGTGTTGAAGGCCCAGTTGTTGACGTTGCCGGCGACCATGAGCACGAGCGCGAACGGGGTCGTGACCACCCAATTGTCGTTCTTGCCGCCGGCGTCCAGCACCGCCACCGAAATGTTCGGATCCTCCGACAGCCGTCCCGCCACCGTGCAGCCGCCCGAGCCGCCGCCCACCACCACGAAATCGAAGGTATCCGTCACGCTCAACTCCCCCCGGATTTTTTGTTCTGGCGGCCTGACCGGCCGCGCCTTTGGGGCGCAAAACTCCGCTTTTGCGGCGTTTATGGCAAGTAGCGGTTCCAGGGGGCGGTTTTGGCGCTCCAACCCCTCGTTTTTGCTGTCATAAAATCTGCAAAAGGGCGGTCTTGCCCCTTTCCAAAGCAGGGTGAGGTTGATACATACGCCTCGCACCCGATGGCTTTGCCCGGGTTGCCTTCTCAGGAAGCCTCCGGACAGGATCGATCGGCGCCGAACACGCGTTGCCCGATTCACTTCCGGTCCGGTTTTCGAAGGCAGTGCAACGGTTTAACGCGGGGTGGAGCAGCCCGGTAGCTCGTCAGGCTCATAACCTGAAGGTCATAGGTTCAAATCCTATCCCCGCAACCAAGACCTGATACTGATTTATCAGTATTCGCTGGAAAAGCCGCCCTTCGGGGCGGCTTTTCTTTTTGTCGATCGCCACGGCGCCGCCCCCGGATCGTCTCCTCAAGCGGCTCAGACATTCCTGGATGCGCAGGGGAATGCCATCTCCCTGAGAGTGTGGCCCGTCCGTCGCAAACACGCACCACGCCGGGGTGGATGGAATATCCAGAACGAGACGCGGGAGGCTGATCAACCGAGCTTCCAGAAATTTCCGACCCCAATGGGCTGCTGCGCCTTTGGTTAACGCCAGCCAAGCCTCCTTTATTCGCTCGGCCTTGGGAACGACAGGCGGGATGGGCCGTTTTGACTTGGACACAACCAAGGCGCAACAAATGAAAATCCTGTCGGCCCTCCCGCTGCTCGTAGTCATCGCATCTGCCGGATTGGCTCCCGCTTTTGCGGGTGATGAGGCCGCAACGTCTGCGACGGCGGTGAAAGAAGACACCGCAACCGATTGTTCAAAGCAGGTATGGCCTCACTTCACGCCCACGTGCCTTCGCAATGATCAGGCCACCGTCGTTCGGGTCGTCACGGCCAGCCGTCGGTAACCGCCTTCGTTGACGACTTTCGCGAAGCCGGCAATCGGGGACCTTGGTTGGATGGAATGTCCATGAGCAGGGCGACGTGACCGCAGATTTCGTTCTGAGGCACCTCGAAGAAGCACGACCAGGCCCATGGTCGTGCTTTCGAACATCTGTTGCTGTCGCCGCGAATACCCACCGGCATCGACGTTTGAGCGTGCTCAAGTTGGAGCTGGTTGCGGCCCGGCTATCCAGAAGGTTTCGGCCAGGGCTTCACCTTCGAAATCACGAGCAGGGCCCTGACGAGCCGTCTATCTTTTGTGATTGGAGGAGAATGTGGTCAGACAGCCTTTCAAGGCCCGAACCCCGGAGGAGATGATTGCCCTCCTGAGCGCGGTAGCCACGGCAATCCTCGCTGCCATCGTTATCATGGTGCTCTATTTTGGTCGCGAGATCATCATCCCCATAGCGTTGGCAATTCTGCTTAGTTTCGTCCTCGCTCCTCTCGTCGGTCTTCTCCAGCGCCTGCGGATTCCGCGAGGGTTGGCGGTCGTGAGTGTCGTCACGATTGCTTTCGCGCTCATATTCGCGATGGGAAGTCTGCTGGCCAGCCAATTGACGCAGCTGGCCGGAGACCTGCCGCGCTATCAATCGACCATAAGCGAGAAGATCCAGTCATTTCGCGAGACCACCGCCGGTCGGGGCACGCTGGAACGTGCATCCGGCATGCTCAAGGACCTGAGCAAAGAACTGGACAAGCCCGCTGCGACAGCCCCGGAAGGCAGTTTGAGCCCAAGAGCGCCAACGCCTCTCAAGCCTGTTCCAGTGGAAGTCCGCCAGCCCGACCCCGGCGCACTGGAAAGTCTGCAAAGCCTTATTTCGCCGCTGCTCCATCCGCTCGCGACGACGGGCATCATCGTCATTTTCGTCATTTTCATTTTGCTTCAGCGCGAGGATCTTCGCAATCGGCTGATCCGGCTGGCAGGTTCGCATGACCTGCAGCGTACCACCGCCGCGCTCGACGATGCGGCGAGCCGCCTCAGCCGGCTATTCCTGATTCAGCTGCTTTTGAACGGGAGCTTCGGTGTCGTTATCGGATTGGGCCTGTGGCTGATTGGCGTGCCCAGCGCGATTCTGTGGGGCATTCTGGCAGCCGTGTTGCGTTTCGTGCCCTACATTGGCGCGGCCATAGCTGCTGCGTTTCCTCTGGCGCTTGCGCTGGCCGTCGATCCAACCTGGACGATGCTGCTTTGGACGGTCGCGCTGTTTGTCGTCGTCGAGCCTGTCGTGGGCCATGTGATCGAGCCGATGGTCTATGGGCACAGCACCGGACTATCCCCCGTGGCCGTGGTGGCGTCCGCCACGTTCTGGACGGCGCTTTGGGGCCCGATTGGGCTCGTGCTGGCGACGCCTCTCACGGTCTGCCTGGTCGTCCTCGGGCGCCATGTTGAACGCCTGGAATTCCTGGACGTCATGTTCGGAGATCGGCCCGCGCTCTCTCCACCGGAGATATTCTATCAACGGATGCTCGCTGGAGATCCGACGGAAGCATCCGAAAAGGCCGAAGAGTTCTTGAAGGAGCGATCGCTCAGCTCCTACTACGACGAGGTGGCGTTGAAGGGACTGCAGCTGGCTCACATCGACGCCGAACGCGGCGCGCTGGATCTTCAACGGTTGGCCAAGATCAGGGATGCGGTCAGCGAATTTGCCAATAATATTTCAGAGCAGGAAGACCGCCCTCGGCCAAAAGCCAATCTTACGACCGACGCGGAAGCAACGTCTGCGGTAGAGACGGTGGCGGAAGATGCGCCCTACGAGAATTTGCCGGTTCTCAAAAAAGAAGATCTACCGCCTGGATGGCAAGGCGAGCATCCCGTTCTGTGCGTGGCTGGCCGCAGTCTCCTCGATGAGGCTGCCGCGATCATGCTCGGGCAACTCTCGACGGCGCATGGCCTGGCAGCCCGTGTCGAGGCAGCCGACGCGTTGTCGACCGCCAACATCTTCCGGCTGGAGACGGCTGGGGTCGCGATCGTCTGTTTGGTCTATATGGACGCAGCCAGCCCGTCTCACATGCGCTATTCGGTTCGGCGGCTTCGTCGGAAATTGCCGGAGGCAACCATTATTCTGGGGTGCTGGCTGAAGGATATGGAGCCCGCTGCACTGGAGGTTCTTCGGGAGGGTGCCAAGGCCGACCTTGCTGCGGCGAGTTTGGGCGAGGCGATCAAGCTGTGTATCGAGGCAACGGGCGTAGAGCACCAACCAGATATGAATGAGAAAGATCAGCCTTCCAAGGTCACGGCGGCCTAGATCAGGTAGCCTGCGCAGCTGCTCGCTCTGCTCGTTTATCGTCCCTTAAACGAATCCGGGGCGGCCGACGGTTATTCCGTCGTGCCGCCCCGGTCATATCTCGACAGAAGTGAGTTGCTCAGTAAGCCCGGCGCCGGCCTGCGATAGCGCCGTAAGCAAGCAGGACCACAATGGCGCCAACCACGGCGCCGATCAGACCGGCGCCTTCGCCGGGCCGATACCATCCAAGCGCTTGCCCCAGAAACGTCGCCACGAACGCGCCGACGATGCCAAGGATGGTCGTGAGAATGAAACCTGACGGCTCGTTGTCGCCAGGCATGATGAACTTCGCGATGACGCCGGCTACGAAGCCGATGATGATGGTCCAGATAATACCCATGAATAGTGTTCCTCGAGAGTTGGAGAGTGTTCAGTTCGGAAGGCGTCCGTCAGGCGTGTACTGATCAACGGCTGCAGGAAGCTCTCGTGAAAGTCTTGCCAGGAGTTCTTCTTGAGACAGGCCCGTCTGCTGCTCCAGCGCGGCCAACACATCGGCCCCGATTGCCTGTTTCAATTGAGGGGGAGGAAGCTCCTTATTCGGACCCTTGCTGATCCAGGACTCCGCAGCGTCGCCTTGCCCGTTCTGCTTGAACTGTTCGAGCAACTCGTTCAGTCCGCCGCCAAGCAGACCTCCGGCGCCGCCGCCGGCCAGGGCTCCACCTAGATTGCCGAGCAGGCCACCCAGGGGGCCTTGCTGGTTGCCCGCGCCTGCCGGTGCATTGCCGGTCGCGCCTTTCAGCAACTCTCCAAGTTTGTCCCTATTCTGGTACCCCGCAATCGCGAGCAGGCCCAGTAACGCTGTCATCGATGGAAACCCGCGTGACATATCTACACCCTCCATTGGATATCGGCGCAGCAACGTTCCATAGTGGGTGGAGTTCCACGCCCATATTGCCGCAGCTTCAGAGATTTGCTCGCCAACCGGCCCCACCACAGGGGGCGACGGGCCGCAGGTATTGGGCGGCGAACTCCTGAAGTCACCGGCACGCCCCCTTTTGGACGTTTCCCCTTGGAACCCCATGGTTTTGCACACGTTAGCTGCGGGGAATGTCCAATTGATCGACACAACGGGAGACGTGGATGCCGGCGCCAAAGCGTAGGAAAGCGAATGGCGAGGGCCAAACGAACTCGAATAATGGAGCCGCGCATCTCTTCGGCGAAATCGCCAACCGGACGTCCCAGGCTGCGGGCCGCGCGCTGACATTTCTGATAGCCGCCGGCGTTGTTCTGGTGTGGGCGCTATCGGGGCCGATTTTTCATTTTTCCGACACGTGGCAGCTGGTCATCAACACCGGTACGACGATCGTCACCTTCCTGATGGTCTTTCTGATCCAGAACTCCCAGAACCGGGACAGCGCCGCCATCCAGGTCAAGCTTGACGAACTGATCCGCGTCAGCACCGCGCACAATTCCTTCGTTGGCATCGAGCATCTCTCCGATGATGAACTCGAGGAAATACGCACCAAATGCGAGCGCCGGGCTCAAGCCGAGAAGGCCGGTGAAAAATCGGTCGAGCGGACGGGAAAAAGGGCGAAGCTGGCCGCCGATCGCGTTGCCGGATAGCAGCCGTGAAGGTCAGGGACACAGGACCGTTTAACCGGGGCACCATTACCAAAAACATCGAAGCTATTCTAAAGCTCGAAGAGGCCGATGAGCGGAAATTATCCTCGCTTCACCGCGTCTTCCACAAGGTAGGCTGGTTCGTCGGCACGATTTATTTCGTGATCATTCAGGCGGTCCTTGTCCTGCTGTGGGTCGTTTGGAACGCCTTCGGGGTGCGGCCATTCGATCCGTATCCATTCCCGCTTCTCTTCGGGCTTCTCGCCCTCGAAGCGGTGTTCCTGACGTCCTTCGTCCTGATCCGTCAAAATTCGATGGATCGTCAGTCGGAGCGAAGAAATCACCTCGACCTGCAGATCAATCTGCTGGCGGAAAAGGAAGCGACAAGCATTCTCAGGGCTCTCGGCGAAATAGCGCAGCATTTGCAGATCGATTTGTCGACGGACGCAGAGACTGAAGAGCTGGCGGAAGATATCGCGGTCGAGAGCATCGCGCGCGATCTTCGGTCCAAGGAGAAGGAGACTTCCCCGGAGCGCTAGCCGGTACTGTCGGCGGTTAAACCGCTTGATCGAGAAGCTCATGCCTTCAGGAACCATCTCTGCGCGGGCGGCTTGGTCTCCAACAAAGGATGAGACCATGGACAAATCAGCACCAGTAGCGGGCGTCGACACAGGAAAGCAGGTTCCGCCGCGGCGTCACGACGCCGGTAGCGGGGCAAACGAAACCACGGATGGCTTGGATGCAACCAGCGAAGCATTGCGCCATGCTGCGGAAGATACCCCATCCGGGACCCTTCCCGAGGATGTCGAGACGGTGCCGGTATTCGACCGCGCCGACCTCGCGCCGAAAATCTAGCGGGCGGTGATGGCTGTCAAGAAGCACGGCGTAATCGTCGAAACAGCAACGGAAGCGCGGCAAGCCGAGCCCGGGCCGTCCATTCTGCTACTTCTCATCGCGAGTGTCAGTGTCGCCGTCGCTGCCATGGCGATCGTTTGGTTCGTGTTTTTTCGCACGTAGCAAATCAAAAGTCGGGACGACGTCAATCGCGGCTCCGATTGGTTCGACGCGCGCAGGCCACGACTTGGCATTCACTCACCTCAGCAACAATAGCAGGAAAGCTCATGGCCAAATCAACCAAGCAGACAGCCGGCAAAACGGCGGCGGCCGGATCGGCGACGATTCACGATCAAAAATTGAGCCGGGGCGAGGGGGGCGAACTCCACCAGACCGCCAGCGGCGATATTCCGGTGCTGACCACAGCCCAGGGCGGTCCGATCTCGGACGACCAGAATACTCTCAAGATCGGGCCGCGCGGTCCGACCCTGATCGAGGATTTTCATTTTCGCGAAAAGATTTTCCATTTCGACCACGAACGGATCCCGGAGCGCGTCGTCCACGCCCGCGGCTACGGCGCGCATGGCTTCTTCGAAAATTACAAGCCCCAGACGAAATACACCCGCGCCGATCTATTCCAGCGCGCCGGCGAGAAAACCCCGGCCTTTGTGCGGTTTTCCACGGTCGCCGGCAGCAAGGGCTCGGCGGACCTGGCGCGCGACGTGCGCGGCTTTGCCGTCAAGCTCTATACCAAGGAAGGCAATTGGGACATCGTCGGCAACAACATTCCGGTGTTCTTCATTCAGGACGCCATCAAGTTTCCCGACATGGTTCATGCCGTGAAGGAGGAGCCCGACAGCGCTTTTCCGCAGGCTCAATCGGCACATGACAATTTCTGGGATTTCATCAGCCTGACGCCCGAAAGCATGCACATGATCATGTGGGTGATGTCGGATCGCGCCATCCCGCGCTCGTTCCGCTTCATGGAAGGGTTTGGCGTCCACACCTTCCGCCTCGTCAATGCGAAAGGCGAATCGACGTTCGTCAAGTTCCACTGGAAGCCGAAGCTGGGCATGCAATCGGTGCTCTGGAACGAGGCGGTGAAAATCAACGGCGCCGATCCCGACTTCCATCGCCGCGATCTGTGGACCGCCATTCAGACCGGCAACTTTCCGGAGTGGGAATTGCAGTTTCAGTTGTTCGATCAGGCTTTCGCCGACAGTTTCGAGTTCGATGTTCTCGATCCCACCAAGCTGATCCCGGAAGAAGTGCTGCCGCCGATCCCGGTTGGCCGGCTCGTGCTGGACCGAATGCCCGATAACTTCTTCGCCGAAACCGAGCAGGTCGCGTTCATGACGCAGAACGTGCCGCCCGGGATCGACTTCTCCAACGATCCGCTGCTGCAGGGCCGCAACTTCTCCTATCTCGACACCCAATTGAAACGGCTCGGCAGTCCGAATTTCACGCACATCCCGATCAATGCACCGAAATGCCCGTTCCACCATTTCCAGCAGGACGGCCACATGGCCATGCGCAATCCCGTCGGTCGCGTCAATTACCAGCCGAACTCCTTCGGGGAAGGGCCGCGCAAATCGCCCCAGCGCGGGTTCACGCCGTTTGCCGACGTTGAGAGCGGCCCGAAGCGCCGGCTGCGCGCGGAGAGTTTTGCGGATCACTACAGCCAGGCCCGGCAGTTCTTCATCAGCCAGACCGAGGGCGAACAGCATCACATCGCAGCGGCCCTGATCTTCGAACTCAGCAAGGTAAAGACGCCGGTGATCCGCGAGCGGGTGGTGTCGCATCTCCTCAACATCGACGATACGCTGGCCAGCCTGGTCGGCACGGGGCTCGGGCTGCAGGCGATGCCGAAGGCGGCCGATGCGGCGGTGCCGACCCGGCAGGACCTCGATGGGTCGGCCAAGCTCAGCATCGTCGAGAACGGCCCCCAGCGCTTCGAGGGGCGCAAGCTGGGCATTCTCGTATCGGACGGCACCGACGCTGCGGTCCTGAAGGCGCTCAAGGCCGCACTCGCCAAGGAAGGGGCGACCTTCGAAATCATCGCGCCCAAGGTGGGCGGTGCCGAGGCCAGTGACGGCAGCTGGATCGAGGCCGACCAGATGATCGACGGCGGCCCATCGGTGCTGTACGACGCCATCGCGCTGTTGCCGGGGGCAGATGCCATCGACGATCTGTTGCAGGAGTCGACGGTGCGCGATTTCGTCGCCGACGCCTTCGCGCATTGCAAGTTCATCGGGCATGTGAAAGCGGCCGTGCCGCTGTTCGAGAAAGCAGGCGTTGCCGAGGCGGACTTCGACGAGGGTATCATTGCGCTGGCGTCATCGAAGGATGTCACCGGCTTTGTCGGCAAGCTCGGTCAGCTGCGGGTTTGGAGCCGCGAGCCGCGCGTCAAGATGAAATAGGGCCCGAGGCAGCGACCGGAATCCTTCAAGGCGCACCGGCACGTTACCTGTTCGAGTTTTCGAAGGCAGTGCAACGGTTTAACTCGGGGTGAAGCAGCTCGGTCGCTCGTCAGGCTCGTAAGCTGGCGGTCATAGGTTCAAATCCTATCCCTGCAATCAAGTACAACGCAAAACCCCAGCCTCTCGGCTGGGGTTTTGCTTTGGGGCTAACCGGTCAGGCGTCTCTTACACGTGATGCGCTGGCGGGGCATCAGCCAGCGCCTGGTTGCATACCTAGCCGACTTCCCGGGCCGGGAGGTCATCGGATTGTATTGTCGCGACGTTATATCGCAACGGACCCAACCGCTTCGCCGCGGCGCGCGATCGTCACCACCCCTCACCTCAACGTCGTTCAGACGCGCGTCTATCAAACGAATGAGTCAAACTAAAGTCCGACGCTCCATCGATCGTTCAAATGATGCCATCCGGATTCACAATCTGTCGACGACGAGAAATTGTGCGCCCATAGGCTTTGCCTATGTCCGACCCGCGTCATTCGAGCGCGCACACTTGGAATAAATCCAAACTGAAATCAACTCTGCATAATTGATAATGCATGTTGTCAAAACTCCCGACTGGCGCGATCTGTGCGTAAGCATGGCTCAGAGGAAAAACATGCGGGCGAAATTGGAGCTGAAGGAGTCTGGGAGTGCGAGGCGATCCTGAGTTCGGGTCGTGGCTTGCGTACACTTCGATTCCTGTCATCGATGACGAAGGGACATCGTCACCGACAAGGAACAGGCATCGGACCGATCATGGCGCCGGCCGATATGGTTGCAAACATCGTGCGCTGTGTCGGCCCGCGCCGCACATGGCGCCCGGGTTTGCTTGTCGGTGCGCGCTGATCGCGGCGCACCGGATCACTGCATTCCGACATTCTGTGGGTGGTTTCGCCAGGCGCATTCCGCGCGCCACGGCGGCTGTGGGGGCTTTGGGGAACGCGGCAAATGACAACTGGGAATTTGGACCTGGATACTTTTCCGAAGCTGCTCGGCCATCACTCCAGGGAGCGGGGTGAACGTCCGGCCATCCGCGAAAAGAGCCGCGGCATCTGGCGCACGGTAACCTGGCGCGAACTGGCGGAAGAAGCCGCCGCACTTGCCGCAGCTGCGTCGGCGCGAGGCTTGGCGCGCGGCGCGCATGTCGCCTTGCTGGGCGACAACCGGCCGCGGCTGTATGCGGCGATGTGCGCGGCGCAGTGGCTCGGCGCCATCGTGGTGCCGCTCTATCAGGATGCGACGGCTGACGAGATCGCGTCGTCGATCGAAAGCGCGAAAGTCACCCACGTCTTTGCCGAAAACCAGGAGCAGGTCGACAAGCTGCTCGAAATATTGCCGCGCTGCCCCACGCTGCGATGCATCGTCTACGACAAGGACCGCGGCATGCGCCACTACCAGCAGCGCGAGCTCGTCAGTTACGCCTCCCTGCTGCAGCAGGGCCGGGAACTCGCCGCCGAAAAGCGTGACTTCCTGCAAGCGGAGGCCGCGCGCGGCAGCGGTCAGGATTCTGCGTTCGTGTTCTTTACATCAGGCACGACCGGCCCTGCCAAGGGTGTCGTTCTCACCCACGCCTCGCTCATCGATCGCGCGCGCGTCGCCGCGTCGATGGGAGAATTGAAGGATACCGACGTGGCGATGGCCTACCTTCCGCCCGGATGGATCGGCCAGAACCTCTTTGGCTATGTCCAGCCGATGGTCGTTGGCTACTGCATCTGCTGTCCCGAATCCTCCGACACCATGCTTGCCGATATGCGCGAGATGGGTCCGACCTATTTCCTCGCCACACCGCGCGTTCTTGAGACGCTGGCCAAGCAGGTGTCGCTCCGAATGGAGGAGGCGGGCGGCTTCAATCAGCGCCTCTATCGTTATTGCATGGCGGCCGCGCGGCGGGTCGGTGCGCGGACGCTGGCCGGCGAACCCCTGTCGATCGGCGATCGGCTGGTGTCGATGGCGAGCGATTTTTTGATGCGCGGCCCGCTGCGCGACGTGCTCGGGATGAGCAAGGTGCGCGTGGCCTACACGGCCGGAGATGCGGTCGATCCCGATCTCCTGATGTTTTTTCGCGCGCTGGGAATCAACCTCAAGCAGCTTTACGGCTCCACCGAAACCGGATTCTTCGTCGCGATGCAGCGCGACGGTGCGGTCAAACCGGACACGGTTGGATCGCCGGTCGAAGGCGTTGAGCTGAAAATGACGCCGCAGCGCGAGATCCTGGTGCGCTCACCCGGCCTTTTCAGGGAATACCACGGCGACTCCGCGCGGACGGCGCAGGCAAAGAATGCCGAGGGCTGGTTTCACACCGGCGACGCCGGATACCTCGGGCCCGACGGGCAATTGCGGATCATCGACCGCATGGCCTATGTCGGCGCATTGAAGGACGGCACGCCGTACGCGCCCCGGCTGCTCGAAAGCAAACTCAAATTCCTGCCCTATGTCAGGGAAGCGGTGGCATTCGGCGACGGCCGCGACATGGTCTGCGCGCTCATCGACATCGAGATGGCCGCTACCAGCCGGTGGGCCGACAGGCAGAGCATTTCCTATACGGGTCACGCCGATCTCGCCTCGCGCGACGAAGTCTATGCGCTGATTGCGGATTGTATCGCCGCGGTGAACGCACAGCTGGCGTCGGAGCCCGCGCTGGCGCAATCGCAGATCCATCGCTTTGTCATCCTGAGCAAGGAGTTGAGCGCGGATGACGGCGTGCTGACGCGCACCGGCAAGCTGCGCCGCGACGTCATCGCGGCGCGATACCGGGCGCTGGTGGACGCGATGTATGACGGCCGAACCGAAGTGCGTTTCGAGACCGGAAGCGGCGAAGAGGCCACTGACGTGAAAATCCGCGACGCGAAAGTCGTTGCATCCGCGCAGACCCGGAGAGCCGCCTGAACATGACGATATCCGTACAGTCCTCCATTCTGCAGTCGGCGCAGCGCGCCTTTCCGTTTGGTCCGCCGATCCTCGAACTTAACTCGATCTCGCTGCGCTTTGGCGGCGTGCAGGCGCTGACGAATATTTCCTTCAACGTGCTTGAGCACGAGATCCGCGCCATCATCGGTCCGAACGGCGCCGGCAAGAGCTCGATGCTCAACGTCATCAACGGCATCTACGTGCCGCAGGAAGGCAGCGTCACCTTTCGGGGCGAACGCCTGTCGGAAATGCGGCCGACGCACGCCGCCCGCCTCGGTATCGCCCGCACCTTTCAGAACATTGCGCTGTTTCGAGGGCATGTCGGTGCTCGACAACATCATGGCCGGTCGCAACCTGCATATGCATGCAAGCTTTCTCGAAGTGGCGCTGCAGTTGCCGCGCGCCCGTCGCGAGGAGACCGAAAATCGCGCGGCGGTCGAGGAGATCATCGAGTTTCTGGAGATCGAGCACATCCGCAAGACGCCGGTGGCGCGCCTGCCCTACGGGCTGCAGAAGCGCGTCGAGCTCGGCCGTGCGCTCGCCGCCGAACCGACCATCCTGCTGCTCGATGAGCCGATGGCCGGCATGAACATCGAGGAGAAGCAGGACATGTGCCGCTTCATCCTCGACGTCAACGACCACTACGGCACGACCATCGTGCTGATCGAGCACGACATGGGCGTGGTGATGGACATCTCCGACCGCGTCGTCGTGCTCGACTACGGCAAGAAGATCGGCGACGGCACGCCTGAAGAAGTGCGGGCGGACCAGAACGTCATCGACGCCTATCTCGGCGTCCCACACTGAAGGACAGGCAATGCCGGACTTTTGGTTTTTTCTCGAGGTTCTGGTCGGCGGCCTGCTTTCGGGAACGATGTACGCGCTGGTCGCGCTCGGTTTCGTGCTGATCTACAAGGCCTCGTCGGTGTTCAACTTCGCGCAGGGCGCGATGGTGTTCTTCGCCGTGCTGTCCTTTGTCGGCTTCATGGAACTCGGGCTGCCGTTCTGGGCGGCGCTGCCCGTCACCGTCGGCCTGATGATCCTTGTCGGCATGGGCACCGAACGCTTCGTTCTGCGTCCGCTGGTGAACCAGAGCGAGGACACGCTGCTGATGGCCACGATCGGTCTCGCTTTCGTCATCGAAGGCGTGGCGCAGCTGGCGTGGGGCGTCGACGTGCGGCGCCTGGATCTCGGCATCCGGGACGAGCCGATCAACTGGGTGATGGACAAGACCGGCATGCTCATCAGCCAGCTCGACGTCACGGCGGCGGCGGTCGCCGGCATCATGGTGGCGGCATTGGCGCTGCTGTTCTCGCACACCAAGGTCGGGCGCGGGTTGCGCGCGGTCGCCGACGACCATGCCGCGGCGCTGTCGATCGGCATTCCCTTGAAGCATATCTGGATGCTGGTCTGGGCCACGGCGGGCGTCGTCGCGCTCGTTGCCGGAATGTTGTGGGGCGCGCGCAGCGGCGTTCAGTTCGCGCTGGTGTGGGTCGCGCTCAAGGCCTTGCCGGTGCTGATCATCGGCGGCTTCACCTCGGTACCGGGCGTCATCCTCGCCGGATTGATCGTCGGCGCGTTCGAAAAGCTCGGCGAGGTCTTCATCGGCCCGTTCGTCGGCGGCGGCATCGAAGGGTGGGCGCCGTACATGCTCGCCGTGCTCTTCCTGCTGATCAGGCCGGAAGGCCTGTTCGGCGAAAAGATCATCCGGCGCGTCTGACGTCCCGCAACCCGAGGATTCCGTTTCATGCTCTACCGAGAAGCCGGACAGTTCCGCACCAGCTACGCGCAGGACTCGCAGATCTTTCCGCTGCGTCAGGATCGTATCGGCATCGTCATCATGCTGATCGCGGCGGTGATGCTTCCCGTTCGTCGCCAACAGCTACTGGCTGAGCGCGATCCTCATTCCATGGCTCGTTCTTTCCCTGGTGGCGCTCGGGCAGAACATCCTGATGGGCTATGCCGGCCAGCTTTCGCTCGGGTCGGCCGGCTTCATGGCTGTCGGAGCGTTCGCCTGTTACAATTTGATCCTGCGGATCGACGGCATTCCGTTTGTGGTGGCCGTTGCGCTTTCCGGCGTCTGCGCGGCTCTGGTCGGCATCGTCTTCGGTCTGCCGAGCCTGCGTATCCGCGGATTGTATCTCGCGGTCGCGACGCTCGCATCGCAGTTCTTCATCGTCTGGGCGCTGGACAAGTTCGGCTGGTTCAAGAACTACGACCCGGCGGGCGTGATCACCGCGCAGCCGATCGTCATGTTCGGCCACAACTTCGCAACCCCCCGCGAGAAGTACTGGGTGGTGCTTGCGATCGTCGCAGTCCTGGCGCTTCTCGCCAAGAACATGGCGCGCGGCAGCGTCGGGCGCGGCTGGATGGCGGTGCGTGACATGGATGTCGCGGCCGAAGTGATGGGCTTTTCACTGCTGCGCACCAAGCTGCAGGCGTTTGCCATCAGCTCGTTCTATTGCGGTGTCGGCGGTGCGCTGTTCGCGTTCGCCTATCTGCAGACCGTGGAGCCGTCGGCCTTCGGCATCGATCTGTCGTTCCGAATTCTCTTCATGGTCATCATCGGCGGCCTCGGCACTATCATGGGCTCGTTCCTGGGTGCGGGTTTCATCCTGCTGATGCCGATCTTCCTCAACATCTTCTTTCACACCGTGTTCGGCAAATCCGTCGACGCCACCATCACCTCGGCGCTCGAGCAGGTCATTTTCGGCGTGATGATCATCATGTTCCTGATCTTCGAGCCGCTCGGGCTGGCGCGGCTCTGGCAACTGACAAAGGAGCGGCTGCGGCTATGGCCGTTCAAGCACTGAGCGAAATCATCCGAAGGAAACCAGTACGTCCGATAAACGCAGCAAGGGGAGAATGAGTAATGTTGACCGACAAGATGCTTCGCCGTGTAGTTCCCGCTATCTCGGCCGCCGCCACCTTCATCGCGATCGCGGCCACATCGACGGCTGCGATGACGCAGGAGGCCCAGGAACAGTATTTCGGGATTCCGAGCAGCCGCGTCGGGCCGTACTCGGCCATGGGTACCGGCTACTATGGCGGCATCATCGACTATCTGAACTACGTAAACATGAAGGGCGGCGTCAATGGCGTGAAGCTCACCTATGATGAGTGCGAGACCGAATATAACGCCGCGCGCACCGTGGAATGCTACCAGCGCCTGCTCAACAAGGGCGACCAGAAGATGGTCGTGTTCGATACGCTGGGCACGCCGGGCGCCTATGCCGTGATCGGCCGCATGGCACAGGACCACGTCGTGCTGGCTCAGTATGGCTACGGGCGAACCGATGCCGCCGACGGACGCGTCTGGCCGTGGGTGTTCAATGCGGCAGGCCACTACTGGGGGCAGATCGCGGTCAAGATGAACTACATCGCCGAAAAGGAAGGCGGCGTCGACAAGATGAAGGGCAAGACGATCGTGCATCTGCACATCGACACGGCCTATGGCCGCGAGCCGCTGCCGGCGATGCGCCAGATCGCCAAGGACTGGGACTTCAAGCTGATCGAGATCGCGGTGCCGGCGCCGGGTCTGGAGCAGCAGTCGCAGTGGCTGCAGATCCGCAAAGAAAAGGCCGACTGGGTCACGTTCTGGGGCGCCGGCTCCGGCATGAACTCGACCGCGATCACCACCGCCGCGCGCGTCGGCTTTCCCCGCGAGAAGATGTTTTACGTCACCTTCGGCGGCGCCGAGGAGGACATGATTCCGGCCGGCGATGCGGCGAAAGGCACCTATGTCGCCGCCAACGCCGCGCCCGGCAGAGACTATCCGCTGATCGCCGACATCCTGAAGGTGGTCTACGGCGCCGGCAAGGGCAACATGCAGAACCCGGAGCGGGTCGGGACGGTCTACTACAATCGCGGCGTCGGCGCGGCGGCGATGTGGATTGAAGCACTCAGGAATGCGCAGAGGATCCACAACAAGGTCGGCAAGACGGTCAATGGTGACGAGTTTCGCGATGGTTACGAGGCGCTCGATATCACCGACGAGAAGCTCAAGGAGATCGGCATTCTCGGCATGTCGGCGCCGTTCAAGATGTCGTGCGCGAAGCACGATGGTTCCGAGCGCTTCAAGGTCATGCAATGGGACGGCAAGAAATTCCAGATCCTGACCGACTGGGTGCCGGCGCCCGACCCGGCGTTCATCCGCAAGCTGATCGAAGACTCGGCCGCGAAGTACGCCGCCGAGAACAACATCACGCCGCGCCAGTGCTCCTGATCGACAGGACATGTTGCAAGCGCGTCTGGCGCGATATCCGGGGGATGGGTCCGCATCCATCCCTCGGACAGATTTGGCTTAAAGGGAGGCTGCCATGAACGTTACCGTTGCACCGGCCGTTGATCGAACCGCAGCGGTTCAAGCTGCGGCGCAGCCTGTCCTGGCGGTGAAGAATATCGAGGTGATCTACAACCACGTGATCCTCGTGCTTCGCGGCGTTTCGCTCGAAGTGCCGCAAGGCACGATCGTCGCGCTGCTCGGCGGCAACGGCGCCGGCAAGAGCACGACGCTGAAATCGATCTCGACGTTGCTGGGCTCGGAGAGGGGCGCGGTGACCAAGGGATCGATTGAATTCCGCGGGCAGCGAACCGATCAGCTCACGCCGGGCGAACTGGTCGGCATGGGGCTGGTGCAGGTGATGGAGGGAAGGCATTGTTTCGGGCATCTGACCGCCGAGGAGAACCTGATTACCGGCGCCTACGCGCGTTCCATCGGCAGGGCGCAATTGCGCGAGGAGCTTGACCGGATATACGCATACTTCCCGCGGCTGAAGGTGCGGCGCTCCAGCCTGGCCGGTTACACCTCGGGCGGCGAGCAGCAGATGATCGCCATCGGCCGCGCCATGATGGCGAAGCCGAGCATGCTGTTGCTCGACGAGCCGTCGATGGGCCTCGCCCCGCAGATCGTGGCGGAAATTTTTGAGATCGTCCGCGACCTCAATCAGAAGGAAGGGGTCAGCATCCTGCTGGCCGAGCAGAACACCAACGTCGCGCTGAAATATGCCGACTACGGCTACATCCTGGAAAGCGGCCGTATCATGATGGATGGCCCGGCCAGGGCGCTCGCGGACAACAAGGACGTCAAGGAGTTCTATCTCGGGATGTCATCCGAGGGCCGCAAGAGCTTTCGCGACATGAAGTCGTATCGCCGCCGCAAGCGCTGGGTTTGAGCGAGTTGATCGTTCAGGTCAGCTCACGGCCTACTCATCCCGACACCAGGACGGCCTTCGGGGCGCCGGGCCCCGGGTGTGTGTGCACCTCCTTGGCGTGAAGCGGCTCGCCGCATTCGGAGCAGACCATCACCGGGTCGAACAGTTTTCCGCAGTTCTTGTGCTGGTGCAGCAGCGGGCGGCCGCGCTCGTCCGCCATGTGCATATCGCCCCAGTGCACGATCGACATCACCACCGGGTACAGATCCAGGCCGCGCTGCGTCAGAATGTATTCGTATCGCGCCGGGCTTTCCTGATAGCGGGCGCGCCGCAGCACGCCGTAGCGCACGAACTTCTTCAGCCGGTCCGCCAAGAGATGTCGCGTGATGCCGAGCCGCGACTGAAACGCCTCGAAGCGGCGAACCCGAAGAAAACACTCGCGCAGGATCAAGAGGCTCCAGCGGTCGCCAATGACCGCAACCGTGCGCGCCAGCGAGCATTGCTCTTCTTCAAGGGTGTCCCAGCGCATCCCGTTCTCCGGCAATGATCAATCGATACAGCGAACATAACATATAAATTCTAAATTAGAATTGTATAGCAATAGGCGATTTGCTCCTTATGCCGAAAAGCTCGGCAATCAAAGCACATTTGACAGTTCTATTTTAGAACGTATAACGATCGTCGCCAGATCGAGACCCAGCCGGGCGATCGGGGTCGAGCAAATGTCGGGCACGAGGGAGGGGCGAATGAGCGATGCAGGCCTGCAAAAGTCCAGTTCCTGTTCGATTTCGGCAGCCCGAACGCGTATCTGGCGAGCCCGCGCTGATTCCGGACATCGAGCGACGGACCGGGGTCAAATTCGATTATGTGCCGGTGCTGCTCGGCGGCATCTACAAGGCTCACCGGCAACATGCTCGCCCGCCGATTATCTGCGAGGGCATCAGAGAACAAGCCGCGACTATCATGGCGCTGGAGACCGAGCGCTTCATCAGGCGCCACGGCATCACGACGTTCCGCCGCAACCCGTTCTTCCCGGTGAACACGCTGCAGCTGATGCGCGGCGCGGTCGCCGCGGAAGCCGAAGGCGTCTTCTGGCCGTATTTCCAGGCGGTCTATCACCACATGTGGGAAGAGCCGAAGAAGATGGACGATCCCGGCGTGATGCGCGACGCGCTCATCTCGTCGGGGATCGATGCCGACAAGATCGTCGCCAGATCGCAGGATGCCGACGTCAAGAACCGGCTGATGGCGCTGACGCAGGACGCGGTCGACCGCGGCGCGTTCGGCTCACCGACATTCTTCGTCAACGATGAGATGTTCTTCGGCAAGGACCAGCTTCGCGACGTCGAGGAGGAGATCCTCGCGCAACAGCGCGCCATGGAAACGTCTCGCCTGCCGAACAGCCGCCGCGCGTCGTGAACATTCGCGGCCGAACCGCCGCAACAAGCATCGACCAGGTTCGTCATCGAGGGGAGGAGCGTCCGTGCAGACTGTTCTCGAAAACATCACCGCGAACGACCTGATCGAGGGCCTGCCTTCGCGGGTGCACGAAGTCTACGCCAGGTTTGCGCGGGAAATTCCTGAACATCCGGCGTTCGTCGAAGCCGGACGCACGTGGAGCTACCGGCAATTCTCGGATGCCGTCGAGGCCGCCGCCCGCGATCTGCGCGAGCTGCAGGTCAGGCCCGGAGACCGGGTGATGGTGGCGAGCGAGAACAGCGTTGCGCTTGGCGCGATCCTGTTTGCTACCGGCAAGCTCGACGCCTGGGCCATTGCGGTCAATCCACGCCTCAGCGCGCGCGAACTCGAACAGATCCGATCCCACAGCGGCGCACGGCTTGTCATCTTCAATTCGGCTCTGTCGAAAGAGGCCGCCGATCATGCCTCGCGCATGGGCGCGACCATACGTTCGATTGGGCCGTTCGGCGGCTTGGGCATCGGGCCGCTGAACGAGGAAGCACGGGCCGAGCCCGTCGAGACGGACGCCGCGCGCCAGGTCGCGGCGCTGATGTACACGTCGGGCACGACGGGCGCGCCGAAGGGCGTGATGCTCAGCCACCGTAACCTGCTGGTCGCGGCGAAGACCTCCGGCATCCTGCGCAACAGCGGGCCAGCCGACCGGGTCTACGGCGTGCTGCCGATGTCGCACATCGTCGGCTATTCGATCCTGCTGATCGCAACCCTGATGCATGGCTCGACGCTGCACGTCGTTGCGAAAGCCGATCCTGCGGCGCTGGCCGAAGCCATCGCCAACGACGGGATCACCACGCTTTACGGGGTGCCCGCCACCTATCAGCGTCTGCTCGAATACAAGGCCGTGAAAGGCATCTCGCGTCTCGCGCGTGGCAGCCTGCGGATGATGTGCGTGGCGGGCGCGCCGCTCGACCTCAACGCTGAAGCGCCGCATGGAGGACGAGTTCGGCATCCCGCTGCTCAACGGCTACGGGATCACCGAATGCTCGCCGGGCCTTGCCGGCGTGCGGCAGACCCAGCCCGCGCGGGACGAAACCGTCGGGCCCTTTGCTCCCGGGCATCGAGCATCGGATCGTCGACCGGGACGGAAACCGGGTGGCCAGATGGCGCGAGTCGGCGAACTGCATGTCCGCGGTCTCAACGTGATGCTGGGCTATTATCGCGCACCGGACCAGACGGCCGCCGCGATCGACCGTGACGGCTGGTTCAATACCGGCGACCTGGCGCGGATGAACAATGAGGGCAATCTCTACATCGAGGGCCGCACCAAGGAACTCATCATCCGCTCCGGCTTCAACGTCTATCCGGCCGAGGTCGAGGCCGTGCTCAACGCGCACGAACTCGTGGTGCAGTCGGCCGTCGTCGGACGGAACGTCGAGGGCAACGAGGAGGTGGTCGCGTTCGTCCAGCTTCTGCCCGGCGCCAGGGTCGGCGCGGACGAGCTGAAATCATACTCGGCAGGGCTTTTGACCTCCTACAAGCGGCCGAGCGAAATCCTGTTTCTCGACGCGCTGCCCGCGGCGTCAACCGGCAAGATCCTGAAACACAAGCTGCGGGAAATGGCGAACGAGAGCAAGATAGATCCGGCGACACCCGCCGGCTGACATCATCAGCCGCCGCGAGAGCTTCCGCAGGCAGCGAACAGGAGAAGAACCAATGGCCAAGAGAAATGCGACCGCGGCGATCATCGGTGCGGGAGACTTCATCGGCGCCGAGATTGCCAAGAAATTCGCCGCCGAAGGTTTTACGGTCTTCGCCGGGCGCCGCAACGGCGACAAGCTCGCGCCGCTGGTGAACGAAATTCAGGCCGGCGGCGGCAAGATTTTTGCGCGTTCGCTCGATGCCCGCAAGGAGGAGGAGATCACGGCGTTCCTTGGCGATGCCGACAAGGAAGCGCCGCTCGAGGTCTGCATCTTCAATGTCGGCGCCAACGTCAATTTCCCGATCCTCGATACCACCGAGCGGGTGTTCCGCAAGGTGTGGGAAATGGCCTGCTATTCGGGCTTTCTGGCCGGCCGCGAAGCCGCGCGCCTGATGCTGCCGCGCGGCCAGGGCAACATCTTCTTCACCGGCGCTACGGCCAGCCTGCGCGGCGGCCGCGGCTATGCGGCCTTTGCCAGCGCCAAGTTCGGGCTGCGCGCGGTGGCGCAGGCGATGGCGCGCGAACTCGGGCCGCAGAACATCCATGTCGGCCACCTCGTCATCGATTCCGGCGTCGACACCGAATGGGTTCGCCAAAGGCGGCTCGAAGCGCTCGGCCCGGATGCGCTGAAAGACCCCGACGCCCTCATGCCGCCGGCGTCGGTCGCGGACGCCTACTGGCGGCTCTATGAGCAGCCGCGCAGCGCCTGGACCTTCGAAATGGAGATCCGGCCTTTCAAGGAGACGTGGTGAATAGGGTTGAGCGCCCGGCGGAGCAGCATGTTAAGTGGGGTTCCGATCCGCTCGGCGTTACCCCGCCTTGAATAAGAGCAGCTGCTATGCCGTTATGGACTTGCGAACAATGTGGGGCCCAGTTTCCCGAAAGCACTAGTCCGCCGCAGGCTTGCCTGATCTGCGAGGACGAGCGGCAGTTCGTGAATTGGAAAGGCCAAGCCTGGCTCACGCGCGAGCAAATGGCGCAGCGTTGCAAGCTCGTCTGGCGCGACGATCTCGGCATCCCCGGCATTGCCATTGAGCCGGCTTTTGCGATCGGGCAGCGCGCGCTTCTGGTGCCGCAAGCCGATGGCTGTGTGATGTGGGATTGCGTGCCGCTGGTCACCCGAGAAGCCGTCGACTATGTCCGCTCGCTCGGCGGCCTGAAGGCGATCGCCGTCTCGCACCCGCATTACTATGGCGCGGTCGACGACTGGAGCGAGGCGTTCGGCGGCGTCCCGGTCTATCTGCATGGCGACGATCGCGCCTTCGTCACCCGGCCGCATCCGGCCATCGTGCCATGGACCGGCGACAGTCATCGCATATCGGACGATATCCTTCTGATCCGCACTGGCGGGCATTTCGCCGGCGGCACGGTCATGCACTGGCGTGCCGGCGCGGGAGGTCGCGGTGCGCTGCTCACCGGTGATGTCGCGATGGTGGCGATGGACCGCCGTTCGCTCAGCTTCATGTACAGTTTTCCGAACTACATTCCGCTCAATGCCGCGGCGGTGCGCCGGATCTGGGCCGCGGTCGAACCGCTGGCGTTCGACCGCGTCTATGGCGCCTGGTGGGGCCGCAACGTCGCCGACAACGCCAAGGCGGCGTTCGAGATGTCCGTACGGCGCTATATCGCGGCGATCTCCGGCTGAAAATTCTACATGACCATCGCTCAGCCTTGGTCGGCAAAGTTAGCGGTTGCCGGCGCCAGCCGCGGCTACGCCTCGCGGCATCGGCGCCGGCTTTTGCGCCGGGACGCTCTCGCTTTTTGGCTCGTTGAGCCAGCCGGTGAGGCGCGACATCAGGCCCGCCTGTTCCGCAGTCCTCGGCTCCTGCACGAAGGGATCGGTGTAGCACCTTGCGCCCGCGGCCTTTGCGATCCGCGCCACCGCGTCGGTCATCGCCGGCGCGCCCGCGGTATAGACCACATCGTCCGGCGTGAGTTCTGGCAGATGATCGGTCGGCCGGCCGCCCTGAATGGCGTGCGAGATCTGTTGCGGCTCCGACACCATCGGGATCAGCGTGACGTTGGGAAACAGCGCCAGACGGCACAGCGCGGCATGCATATAGAGCGAGCGGACGCTGCGGGCCTGCACGATGAAGACCATTTCGCGCTGCGGCTGCTCCATGATCGCGGCAACCGCGACCGACCACATCGGGGCGAAGCCGGTGCCGCTGGCGACGAGCACGATGCGTCCGGAATGGCCTTGCCTGAAAAAGGCGCGGCCATACGGCCCCGTCAGCTTGACGCGATGCCCGGCGCGGATTTCCTGGCCGAGCGCCGAGGAAACCTGTCCGTCCGTGACCTTTCGGATGTGAAAGTGCAGCAGGTGATCGTCCGGAGCGCCTTCCAGCGGAAAGGTCGGGCTGTAGGACCTTGCCGGGAATCCCTGAAACTGCAGCTTGCAATACTGGCCGGGAAGGTAGTCGAGCGGCTTCGGCAGTTCGATGTCGACGCCCACCACGTCGGGCGCGAGCTGAACGGTCTGCGCCACTTCCGCCGACAGCGCCACCGGCTCGGGCGCGGCCTCGATCGCAATCTCCAGATCGGAGACGATTCGGGCCTGGCAGGCATGGATCATGTCGTCGCCCCGGCTGTGGCCGCCGAATACCTGGCCGTCGACCAGGCGCACGCGGCAGGCGCCGCAAATTCCGGAGCGGCAATCGTGCGGAAGATCGACGCCGTTCATCAACGCCCAGTCGAGCAGAAGCTCGCCGCGATTCGCCAGATACGGCTCGTCGTTGATCGTGACCTTGCAAATCTTTGACATTTATTCCACCTCGATACGAATCGGCCGAACGTGCCGTGTATGTCTTATCTGGCTGTGGTCGAACGCGGCGACCCGCATGAAGACGCCGCTTTTGATTGGCACGTCAAACTTGCTTGTGGTGTCGAGCCGGCGTTTCACCTCGAGCGCCCAAAGGCCGGAGGCCCAGCGGGCTGCACATCGAACGTCGGCACGATCGCCTGAAAACTCGCCGCCCAGGATCACGCCCGGGATCACGGTCCCGATCGGGATGCGGGCGTCGACATCGGTCGAATAGGGCACTGAATCCTGATCGGTCATGAACCAGCGGGCGCCGTCGCTCTCGCCATGAGTGGGATCGAGGTCGATATCGCCCAGCGCGTCCGTGGTGGCGGCGACGACTTTGGGCA
Organism: uncultured Alphaproteobacteria bacterium; assembly: GCA_963840465.1. Classification (GTDB taxonomy): domain Bacteria; phylum Pseudomonadota; class Alphaproteobacteria; order Rhizobiales; family Xanthobacteraceae; genus Bradyrhizobium. The sequence continues at coordinate 526,964 of CAWIZF010000040.1, forward strand.
GGCGCAGCGGGGCGACCAGGCGGCTTCGGCGCGGACCGCCTGACGTGTCGGCCTCGACGGTGAAATTGTCCCGGTAGTTTGCCGTTCCCGGGTCGGTTGCGAAGCCGCCTTTGTAGGGTACGACGTTGGCCGCCTGCATCGGGGTCGGATTCAACGGCGGCCCGAAATGGGCGTCATCCATCCATCCGGCTGCGCCGCTCGTCGCCTTCCATTGCCAGACATCGGCATAGCCGGCTTCCGTGTAATGCAGTCCGCGGCCGCTCATGGTGGCCGGCGCACCGGCGACCGGCTGCGGCCCCGGATGAAAGGTTCGGCCGCCGGCCAGCGTGACATCCATGGTGGTCAGCAGCACCGAAAACTTGTCTTCGTTGTATTGATGCTCGTCGCCGAGCTGAAAGCCGGAATGCAGCAGGTGCCATCCATCGGCTTCCTTGACGAGCGGCAGCTGCTTCAGCGAGCGCGTCGAGTCCTGCCAGGTGAAGAGGAAATAGGCATAGGTGCCGTCATGCACCGCGCGGACTTCTATCCTGGCTTCTCCCTTGCCGTCGAAATTTCCGCCTTCGCCGGTCAAGAGCGAGAACGGCTTGACGCCGCGCCAGGCCCGATCGGACGTGTCGCCGTCGAGCATCGGTGCGTCGGCGGGATTGATGCGGTGTATCTGCACAGTGTCGACCGAAAGCCGATCGGTTGCCACGAGGAGCGAGCCGCCGGTGATTGCGGCGGCGACCGCGACCACGAACGCGTTGGCCTGCAGGGTCGGGTTTCGCGATCGCGCGGGGCCGGCCTTGGGGTGCAGCGTCGGGTCCGGCTCGCGCGTTCGATCGTGGGCGCGGCTGCAGCGGATGGGACGGGACCTCGGGCGGCGCGTCGAAATTTTCGGATTCCGATGCGCGCGCCGACTGCTCGGCCAGCAGGCCCAGCAGTTCGACGGCATCGAGCCGCGGCGGCGGCGCGGGCAGCGGGGCGGGACGAAAGATGCGCAGCAGTTGCGCAACGCCGCCGCTCTTGTACTGGGTCAGGACATGCAGGACGACAAAGGCGAGGATCACCCACGTTCCCACCCAGTGCAGCATCGCGACGTCGTAGCCGGAGTAGAAGCCGAAATAGAGCAGCCCGCCGCTGATCAACAGCCCCGACATCGTGACAAAGAAAATCCAGTACATCAGGGCGATCATGGCGCTCAACCTGACCTGCCCGCGGCGGAACAGCCCGCGCAGCCGAACCTTGTCGAGCTGGACGCGGCGTCCGAGGCCGGAGCGGAGCATGTAGACGACGTAGCCGATCGCGACCGAGACCAGGACGATCGCGGCCTGCATATGGGCGACCCACACGCTGTCGCGCGGCAGTACGGCGTCGAACCAGTTGATCCAGGTCCGGTCGGGTGTTTCAGTCGCAATGCGTAAACCGGTAACGAGCGCAACCGCGAAGGCCGCCACGAACGTCCAGTGAAGAATAATGGTCCCATAGTCCGTCTTACGCTGCCTCACGCATACGCCCCGCTACTTCACTTGCCGAACAGCAACGGCGCCGATTCCACCAACCGCCGATGTCGCTGCCGTACCAATGATGGTCCCCAAAGCCGTCATCGGGGCCATCGTCAAGATGTCTTGCGGGCGCATGCGGGCGAAAGCCTCTTCTCTGCGTCCGTTGCGCGAGCCGGATCGGCGAACGCGTTGTTGACTCGATGTATCGGCCTCCGGCATCCCCGAGCATCGGGGACGTCGGAGGCCGCGCCGCGCGCCGCTATCCCCACGTGTGGTGTAGATGATGCGCCAGATCGGGCATGCCCGAATTGGCATGGTCCTCGACCCCGACGGTGACGTCGGCCGTCGCAAGTGTGAGCGGCTCGACGCTGATGGCGGGGGCCGCGGCGTTTGCCGGGGCCGGTTCCGGTGCAGCGGCGGTGGCCGGCGCTTCGGCCGCCGGCACCGTCGCCAGGACTTCGGTGACCGTCAGGCCATCGATATTGTAGTGGCTTCCGATGACGGAGACGTTGTCGCCGCCGACATCGGCCGCGTTGCCGTGCATCTGGTCCGCAGCCGCCGTGACCAGGGTGGCGTCGCCGGTCTGCAGTCCCTTGATCATCGCGGCAACCTCGGCGCCGAGCGCGCCGGTCGCATCGAGCAATGCGTTGCCGCCCTGCGCTGCGTCGAAATCGGCGACGAACTTTTCGAATGCCTTGAGGTCGGCGATCAGCGCGGCAATGGCCTTGGTGTCGCCGCTGCCGACGAGGTCGATGGCCTGCTGCCCGAGCGAATTGGACTGCGCGATGAAATTGGCCGTGAAAACCGTCTGCACGTCATTGTCGAGATGCGTTGGCGCCGGATTTGCGGCGTCCGGAAGCGGCGAGAAGCCGTTGATGCCGCCTTGCGTCGCCATGTCAGCCAGGTTGGGGTCGCTCTGAACGATCTCGATGATGTCGAGGATGTTGTCGATGCTGGCGCGTGCCGCATCGGGGCTGATGTTGGGGTCGTTGATATAGGTGAGCTCGAGCTGAAGCTGGCGCACGACCGCGTCGGCATGCTCGCCGGTCAACCCCTCGAACAGTTGCGGGTTGGCGCTGATCAACGCCTCCATGTCCGTGATCACGGCATTGATGTCGTCGGTGATCTCGGCCCGGTTGCCGTCATTGACGCCACCGAGGATCTTGTCGGCCACGTCGTTGAAGATCGCGCCGATCTCCGCGAGATTGGCGGCGCGGCGCGTCGTGGCGCCGTAGGCGGTATCCGGCGCCGACGCGAGTGCGAGGTTGGTCAGTGCGACATCGGTCTTGACGGTATTGACGGAATGTTAATCAGCAGATTGCTGGCGCGAAGCGATTGTTCTGCGGCGGCTACGTTGCCGAACGCGCCGGCGCTGTTCGCCGTGGCGTTGGCCGTCGAAATCGCGGTGTTGATGTCGGACAGGATGGCCTGAACATGGCCGAGCGCGGCGCCGGAAAACTGCCCTGCTGACCTCGGCCAGCACGCCGTTATGCACCGTCGTGAGATCGTTCGCAAAATTGTTGACGCTGCCAGTCCCCTGGCCGCCTTGGTCGACCGGGGTTTGCGGCAGGCTGCTCACGGGCGCCTGAATGGCGTTGTTGAAGGTCGCGCCGAGCCCGGAGAAAGTCGGCGCGGTGGATGGTGACGGCGTATCGATCGAGCGGAGGCGCTTCCTCCGGCGGTGTCGCGGACGGAGGAGCCGGGGCGACCGGCGGGCTCGGCGCCTCATCGATCGGCTGATCGAGATCGACGTGGCGCTGATCTCCCTTGAGAGTGAAACGAGCCATTCTTGGTCCCCTGTCATCCAGTCGAATTCATTGACGCGTGACCGCCGTCATCCGCCAGGGAGCAGGATGTGCGCACGGTGAAGGATCAGTTAGCTTCGTGGCGTCATTCGGCCCACACGGCGACCATTGAGCGCCGAAGCAAGGTCATAGACGGACGAATCCATGACGCGCGCCACGCCGAAAAAAGGCGAATGAACGCCCGCGCAAGGGAAGGAAATTGCAGCCGTTATCGGCGTCCTCCGTACGAATACGCGGAGGCCGACTCGCCTGTGCCGGAACTTTGCACAGCCACGCCACACGGCGCAGGCGACAACGCGGCGTTTGCCACCTTTCTACCCGCGAGCGAACTTGAACAATCGGCATTCGTCGCATTCTCGTCGAAAAATGGTCTGCATCGCGCGTCAAGGAGACCTGCAGGGAGATCCGACGCTCGATCGGGTCGAAGGGCAGTTCAATGGGTATCGCTCAGGGTCAGGCACAGAACCGAGCGCGGGCAGCGCCGACGCCCCGCGCCATTTCGGGGCTGCTTTCGACGCTGGCCGGCGACGATCCCGTCGCGAGCGCGCTGCGCGCGAGCGCGCGCCGCATGATCGGCGTCGCCGTGTTCAGCGGCGTCATCAACATCCTGATGCTGTCGGGCTCCCTCTATATGTTGCAGGTGTACGACCGGGTGATTCCGAGCCGCAACCTCGCGACGCTGTTCGGCCTGTCCTTGATGGTGCTGATCGCCTACCTGGTGCAGGGATATTTCGATGCGATGCGGTCGCGGATGCTTTGCCGGATCGCAACGCTGTTCGATGGCGCGCTGCAGGGATCGATCCATTCGGCGCTCGCCACCTTGCCGCTGCGCGGGGTGAAGCCGGTCCTGATGCAGCAGCCGCTGCGCGATCTCGATCAGGTGCGCACCTTCATGTCGGGCATGGGGCCGACGGCGTTCCTCGACATGCCGTGGATTCCCGATCTTTCTGATCGGGCTGTTTCTGTTCCACCCGCTGATCGGCTTCACGGCGCTGCTCGGCACCGCGGCGATCATTGCCATGACATTGGTGACCGAGCGGATCTCGCGCGGCGCGACCAAGGCGGCGTCGGACTTGAACGCGCAGCGGCAGGTGCTGGCGGATGCGACGCAGCGCAACGCGGAAATCGTTCGGGCGCTCGGCATGACGGATCGGCTGACGGCGCGCTGGTCGCAGGCCAACGAGCGCTATCTGCAGGAAAACATCCGCGCCACCGACGTCTATGCCAATCTCGGCTCGAGCGCGAAGGTGCTGCGCTACATCCTGCAATCGGGAATGCTGGGCATGGGCGCCTATCTCGTCGTCGCCGACAAGGCGTCGGGCGGCATCATGATCGCGTCCTCGATCCTGATGGGGCGCGCGCTCGCGCCCGTCGAAATCGCGCTCGGCACCTGGAAGCAACTGTCCGCCGCCCGCCAGGGCCTCGCGCGCCTGCGCGACATCTTGAAGGCGACCGCGCAGCCTCCGGCGCCGCCGGTGAAGTTGCCGCGGCCCGGCCGCGAATTGTCGGTGCAGAATCTCGCGGTGGCGGCACCGGGCTTCGACATGCCGATCGTGTCCGGTGTCACGTTTTCGCTGAAGGCCGGCTCGGGGCTGGCGCTGCTCGGCGCGAGCGCGTCGGGCAAGACCTCGCTCTCGAAGGCGCTGGTTGGAATCTGGCCGGCGCATCGCGGCGCCGTGCGGCTCGACGGCGCGGCGCTCGATCAATGGCGCAACGAGGATCTCGGCCGCCACATCGGCTATCTGCCGCAGGATGTCGGCCTGTTCGACGGCACCGTGGCGGAGAACATCTGCCGCTTCGACGAAAACGCGAACTCGGATGCCATCCTGAAGGCCGCGCAGATCGCCGGTGTCCACGACATCATCCTGCGCCTGCCGGAGGGCTATGCGACGCGAATAGGGCAGGGCGGCATGTCGCTGTCGGCCGGCCAGAAGCAGCGGGTCGGCCTGGCGCGGGCGGTGTTCGGCGATCCCTTCCTGCTCGTGCTCGATGAGCCCAACGCCAATCTGGATGCCGACGGCGAGAACGCCTTGACGCGCGCCATCGGGATCATGCGCCAGAACAAATCCATCGTCGTCGTCATCTCGCATCGCCCGAGCGCGCTCTCCGCGCTGGATATGACGATGGTGCTCTACGAAGGCAAGGCGATCGCGTTCGGCCCGAGCGCGGAAGTGTTCGCGCGCGTCCGCAATGCCGGCGGCAAGGGGGTGCCGGGATCGCCGCAGCCCGCGCCGCAGGCCAAGGCGGAACAGCGCCCGTCACTTGCCGAGAGTGTTTCGTCATGAAGGGTTTTGATCACGTGCATGCCGATGAAAGTGGCGCGCGCCGCCGGTTCGGGGGAACGGATGAGGATGCCGCGGCGCCGCAGGGCCAGGCGCTGATCCTCGAACTGCAGCGGTTGCGGCAGGCTTTCGAGCTCGACAATCCAGCAGGACCAGCGGCCGCCGCTTCGCCGCCCGGCGAACGACGAAGGACGCCCGGGTTCCCGGCGTCCGCGGCAGGCCCGGCCGAAGCGGTCGAAAAAGAAAAGCAAGATGGGCCGGGTGCTGGATTGGCTCGGCCCGTTCGGATCCCAGTCCGAGGTTCTCGATCCCGAGCCGCCGGCGCCGCGCAGCAGACGCAGCACGCGTGAGCCGCAGTTCATGACCCCGCCACCGGCGGGCGGCATGCGCGGTCCGGCGGGCAATGCTTCGGCAAAAAAGTCGGCGAATAGCTTCGGCAAATAATGCTTCGGCAAATAATTCCTGGCCGAATGAACGGCAGGCACGCGGTCCGATCATCGCGCCCGACGATCCGTCGCTCATGAATATACCGAGGTCGAGGCCGGACGTGTTGTCGATCGACGACCCACGGCTGCCGCCCCGCATCGAGGCGCCCCAATTGGCGCCGCCGAGCCCGGCGGGCCCGGTGCCGCGCGAGCGTTCCGTGACGAGCGTCGTCCGCAACGGCCTGACCGCGGGGGTGGCATTCCTTGCCAATCGCGATGGATCGACGGATGTGGCGGGCGCGCCCGGCGACAGCATCGTGCTGCGGGCGGCGCACGCCTTCGAGGGCGAATTGCGTACGGGCTTGCGGGCGCTGATCGTCGTCGGCGGGGTGGCAGGCGGCTGGATGACGCTGGTGCCGTTGTCGGGCGCCGTCGTGGTGCCGGGCAATCTGGTGGTGCAGTCCAACGTCAAGACCATCCAGCATCCGACCGGCGGCGTGGTCGCGCAGATCCCGGTCCATAACGGCATGCGGGTCAACGCCGGCGATCTGCTGCTGCGGCTGGACTCGACGCAGGCGCAGGCCAGCCTTCAGGTGGTCAGCAAGCAACTCGACGAAGTGCGGGCGAAGAGCGCGCGGCTGGTCGCCGAGCGCGATGGTCTGCCCCGCCCGGCGATCCCGCCCGAAATGTCGTCGCGGCTGGACGACAACAATGTCAAGACGGTGCTGGCTTCGGAGGCGTCGCTGTTCCGGGCGCGGACGACGGCCCGCGAGAGCCAGAAGGAGCTGCTCAAGAGCAAGGTATCGCAGCTTGGCGAGGAGATCGTGGGCCTCGAGGCGCAGGTCGCATCCAAGGCCAAGCAACTGGAGTTGATCACGGGCGAACTCACGGGCGTGCAGGAGCTGTTCGACAAGCGTCTCGTGCCGATCGCACGGCTCACGGCCCTGCAGCGCGAGGCCGCCAGAATCGAGGGCGAACGGGGCCAGTTGATCTCCACCATCGCCGAGACCAAGACCAAGGTCGACGAGGCGAAGCTGCAGTTGGTCAGGCTCGACCAGGATGTACGGACGGAAGTCGTCAAGGATCTCGGCGAGGCGCAGGGCAAGGAAGCCGAACTCAGCGAGCGAAGCATCGCCGCGCGCGACATCCTCGAGCGCATCGAGATGCGCGCGCCGACGTCGGGTGTGATCCATCAGCTGAACGCGCACACCATCGGCGGCGTGATTCGCGCCGGCGACGCCGTCATGGAGGTGGTGCCTGATTCCGACGATCTGCAGATCGAAGCCAAGTTGCAGCCGAATGACATCGACCAGGTGCGGAAGGGCCAGCAGGCTTTTGTCCGCTTCTCTGCCTTCAACCAGCGGGTGACGCCGCAGCTGATCGGTCAGGTGTCTTATGTCTCGCCCGACACCACGAAGGACCAGCAGAGCGGCACGTCCTATTTCACGGTCCGCATCATGCTGCCGGAAGAAGAGCGCCGGCGGCTGGCCGGGCTGCAGCTCTCTTCGGGCATGCCCGCGGAAGTATTCATGCAGACCGGCAGCCGGACCATGCTGAGCTACCTGTTCAAGCCGATCCTGGATCAGTTCCAGCGCGCTTTTGTCGAGCGGTGAGGGGGGCTAGGATAGGGTTGCAGGGCGGCTAAATCTTGCCACTCCAGATAGTATCGCTATATCAGGGCTTTGCTTTGGCCCTGTTTCCTGCGAGCCCCTGATGACAACCACCACCGCCCCCGAATCCCAGCCGTTCCAGGCCGAGGTTGCCGAGCTTCTGAACCTGATGGTGCACTCGGTCTATTCGGAGACCGACATCTTCCTGCGCGAGCTGATTTCGAACGCATCGGACGCCTGCGACAAGCTGCGCTATGAGGCGATATCCGCGCCCGATCTGATCGCGGACGGCGCGCCGCCGAAAATCCGCATCGTGCCGAACAAGACGGCCAATACGCTCAGCGTGGTCGACAGCGGCATCGGCATGGACCGGCAGGAACTGATCGACAATCTCGGCACCATCGCACGCTCCGGCACAAAGTCCTTTCTGTCCCGCCTCACCGAGGCCAAGGACGGCACCAATCTGATCGGCCAGTTCGGCGTCGGCTTCTATGCGGCGTTCATGGTGGCCGATCGCATCGTCGTCACCAGCCGCCGCGCCGGTTCGGACCAGGTTTTCGTCTGGTCGTCCTCCGGCGGCAGCGGGTTTGAAATCGCGCCTGCCAGCGAGGAGGACGCCGCGCGTGTCACGCGCGGCACCGAGATCGTCCTGCATCTGAAAGAGAATGCGCAAAAATATCTCGAGACCCACGAGATCGAGCGCATCGTCCGCGCCTGGTCCGACAACATCCAGTTTCCGATCGAACTGGTGCCGGAGGAGGGCGAGCCGCGCCAGATCAATTCGGCCAGCGCGCTGTGGCAGCGGCCGAAATCGGAACTCTCGGCCGAGGACTACAAGCAGGCCTATCAGTCGATCGCCGGCGCCTTCGACGAGCCGGCGATGACGCTGCATTACCGCGCCGAGGGCCGGCAGTCCTATGCGGTGCTGCTGTTTGCGCCGTCGACCAAGCCGTTCGACCTGTTCGACCAGGCGCGCAAGGGCAAGGTCAAGCTCTATGTCCGCCGCGTTTTCATCGCCGACGATGCCGATATCCTGCCGGCCTATTTGCGCTTCATCCGCGGCGTGATCGACAGCGAGGATCTGCCGCTCAATATCTCGCGTGAGATGCTGCAGAACAATCCGCAGCTCACGCAGATCCGTAAAGCCGTCACCGGCCGCGTGATATCGGAACTGGAAAGCCTCGGCGAGAAGGAGCCGGAAGCGTTCGCCAAGATCTGGGACGCGTTCGGTCCCGTGATCAAGGAAGGCATCTGGGAGGATTTTGAGCGCCGCGAGAAATTGCTGGCGCTGTCGCGCTTCACCACGACCAGGGGCGAGAAGCGCTCGCTCAAGCAGTATGTCGAGGATCTCAAACCGAACCAGACCGACATCTATTATCTGACCGGCGAGAGCGTCGAACGGCTGAAGGCCAACCCGAAACTGGAATCGGCGACCGCGCGCGGCATCGAGGTGCTGCTGCTGACCGATCCGGTCGATGCGTTCTGGACCTCGGCGCCGCTCGATTTCGGCGGCAAGCCGCTGAAGTCGCTGAGCCAGGGCGATATCGATTTCGCCCTGATCCCGCTGCTGGACGACAAGGCCGACGACAAGAAGGACGAGCCCGGCGCGGATGAGGCCACGACGATCGCGCTGATCAAGGATGCGCTCGGCGAGCGCGTCTCCGACGTGCGCGCCTCGCAGCGGCTGACGGCGAGCGCGTCATGTCTGGTCGCCGGCGGCGACGCGCATGACCGCATGCTCGAACGGCTTTTGGCGATGCAGAACAAGGCGCCCACCACCAGGCCGATCCTCGAGATCAACATGCGTCATCCCCTGGTCGCGGCGATCACCGGCGACAAGGAGGCGGCCAAGGACCTGTCGTTCCTGCTGCTGGAGCAGGCGCAGATCCTCGATGGCGAGTTGCCGGAAGATCCGGCGGCATTCGCCAACCGGCTGAACCAGTTGGTGCTGCGCGGAATCGTGAAGGGGTAGGACGATCTGTCGCGAACCGGATTTCAAAATCGGCCGTATCTGCTGGAAAGCTCGAACTCCGGGGTAGCCTCACCGCCATGACAACGCCTGACGGCACCGACATTTTCTACGGCGCGATCCCGGTCTTTCGCGGCTTTGGCAGCCTGATGGACCCGGCGATGTATGCGCCGTTGCCGGACGACTGGACCCTCGGCGTCGCCGATATCGTGGAATCGACCAAGGCGATCGCGAACCAGCGCTACAAGGCGGTCAACATGGCCGGTGCCTCCGTCATCGCCGCGGTCACCAACGCGCTCGAAGGGCGCGAATTTCCGTTCGTGTTCGGCGGCGATGGCGCGAGCTTTGCGGTGTCGCCCGACGATCTCGCGCGGGCGCGCGAGGCGTTGGCGGCGACCGCGGTTTGGGTCGAGGAGAGTCTCAACCTCGTGATGCGGGTGGCGCTGGTGCCGGTGCGGGCGGTGCGGGCGCAGGGCCTCGACGTGCGCGTGGCCCGTTTCGGGCCGTCGCCCAACCTCTCCTATGCGATGTTTTCCGGCGGCGGTTTGGGGTGGGCGGATGCCGCGATGAAGCGCGGCGAGTTCGCGGTGCCGGCGGCCGCACCCGGCACGCAGCCCGATCTGTCCGGGCTTTCTTGCCGGTTCGAGGAAATTCCTTCCACGCGCGGGCTGATCCTGTCGGTGCTGGTGGTGCCGGTCACCGGCGCCGATCCGCGCGCGTTTCGCAAGGTGATCGAGGACATCATCCGCCTGGTCGAACAGTCTCCGGATGCCGGACGGCCGGTGCCGCCGGGCGGACCGCCGCTGCGCTGGCCGCCGGCCGGCATCGAATATGAGGCGCGCGCCGCGCGCGGCGGCCCGCTGTTCAAGCGGCGCACCGTCGTTCTCGCTGTGACGCTGTGGGCCTATGTCGTGATGCGCTTCGGCATCAAGGTCGGCAATTTCGTGCCGAAGAATTACGTGCAGCAGGTGGTGGAAAATTCCGACTTCCGCAAATATGACGACGGCCTGCGGATGATCCTCGACTGCACGGAGGAGCTGGAGCGCGCGCTGGCGGCGCTTCTGGCGAAGGCGGCTTCGGAGCGGATCGTGCGCTACGGCCTGCACCGGCAGGACGCGGCGATGATGACCTGCTTCACGCCCTCGGTGATGCGCAGCGACCACGTCCACTTCATCGACGGCGCCCGCGGCGGTTATGCCTCGGCGGCGACCGCGCTCAAGGCGATGGCGGCGTGATTTGCGCGTAGGGTCGGGCAAAGCGCAGCGTGCCCACCATCCTCTCCCACGGGAGAGGTCGTCGCGTCTTGAAATGGCGGTGCACGCTCGCGCTTCGAGAGCGTTGCGCTCCTCGCATGAGTCTCATGAAGGCGACGCCTACCGTCCCACCCGCGTCCAGGTCTCGCCGCCGCAGAGCGCGCCGACGCAGCCTTCGACCTTGAGCGTATCCGGGCCCGCCACCGAGACACTGCTGGCGTAACTGGAGCCGTCATCGGCGTTGTAGATCTGGCCCGACCATTTGTTGGGACCGGTGGGCTGCATGCCGCTGAACAGCGGCAGGCCGATCATCGGCCGCTTTTTCAGGGCCGGGTTGGGATTCTTGTCATCGACCTGGGGCTTGCCGGTGGCGGGATCGATCGGCTCCTTGAGGCCGACGATCATGCCGCAGAGACCGCCGCCGCATTTGCTGACCTTGACCCGCGCGTCGCCGGACTGCGTCAGCCATACGCCGGTCGGCTCACCGGCGCCCTGCGCGCGAGCCGATGGGGCGGCCAGCAATGCCGCCGCGATCGCGATGATGAAAGCCGTTCTGCAAGCCATGATTCATTCCCTCGAAAAAGCAGGCTTGCATAGCAACAAATCAGATTCGTGCAACTTCACATTAAGTTCGACTTGCAACCTGGCCGATTATTTGCCCCAGCGGGTGAGGCGGATCGACAGCGCCGTGCCGAGGCCGTAAACGACCATCGCCGCGCCCACCAGCGCGAACAGCGTCCATGCCGGCGCGCCCGCCGAGGCCAGCCACCAGCCGCCGCCGCCGACGATCAGCAATCGCGCGGTGCCGGCCATCACCGGGCCGCCGACCTTCGCAGCCCCCTGCGACGAGAAATAGAGGCAGACGCCCATTCCGAAAAACGCGAATGCCGGGCCCGCCCAGACCAGATAGGAAGACGCCGCGGCGGTGACGCCGGGATCGCTGGTGAACAGCGAAACCCAGAGCGAACGGCATCACTGCGACGATCAGCCCGATGGCGCCGACGGTGATGGCGGCCGCGATGCCCGCGGTCCACGCCACCTGCCGCGCGCGCGTCACGAGGCCTGCGCCGATGGCCATGCCGACCATCGGCACCGAGGCGACGCCGAAAGCAAAGGCGATCGGCGTCAGCAGAAATTCCAGCCGCGAGCCCATGCCATAGCCGGCCAGCGTCTCGGTGCCGTAGCCGGCCAGGATTTTGGTGAAGATCAGCACCGTCAGCACGGTCTGCAGCGGCGACAGGCAGGACACCGCGCCGACCCTCAGAATGTCGAAGAACATGTCGCGCTGGAATTTGAAGCCCTTGAAGTTCAGCGTCAGCCGGCTGCGTCCGCTGACGAGATACCAGACCAGGAATATCGCGCCGAGCGTGAAAGCGGCGAGCTGGCCCGCGGCGACGCCGCTCATGCCGAATTTCGGCAGGCCGAACAGCCCAAGGCCCAGCGCGCCGCCGACCGCGATCTGCACCAGCGCGGTGCCGATCAGCGTTAGCGATGGAATGCGCATGTCGCCGGTGCCGCGCACCACCGAGGCCAGCGTGTTGACCAGCCAGATCGCCATCGCGCCGGAGAACAGCACGTGCGAATATTGCATGGCCTGCTCGAGCACGCCGCCGCGCCCGCCGAGCAGCGTGTAGAAGGCGCGGCCGAACATCAGCATCATCGCGGTGAAAAAGATTCCGGCGCAGGCGCCGATCATCGCGGCATGCAGCGCCAGCGTCGCCGCGCGGTCGCGATCGCCGGCGCCGATCGCCCGGCTGATCGCGGAGGACACGCCGCCGCCCATCGCGCCCGCCGACATCATCTGCGTCAGCATGACGAAGGGAAACACCAGCGCGATGCCGGCGAGCGGCTCGGTGCCGAGCCGGCCGATATAGGAGGTCTCGGCCACCGCAACCAGCGTCGTGCCCACCATGGCGATCGCATTGGGCAGCGCGAGCTTCAGCAGCGTCGGCAGGATCGGTGAGGCGAGCAGGCCGTTGACCGGCGCGGACGGAACCGCGGCGGGGCGCATGTCGAGCGGGGCGTCAATGGTCATACGTTGCAGGTCATCCAAATCCAATAAATTATGGCTGACATATTATCCGGCGGCGCGGACGCAAGCCACCCGCGCACCGCGCAGGGGTCACCACGGCAGGCCGCATAGGTCGATTATTCCGTCGCGCGGCTTGCGGGTGAAATCGAACACATATGGCGCCATCGCTTCGAAGCGAATTCTTCCACCGGGTTGCTCGGCATAGACCTCGCCCTGGAACGAATGCCAGCCGCGCGCCTGGTAGAACGCCTCATTGTGCGGCTCGCAGAACAGCATCGCAAAGCGCACCGCCTCGTGATCGCGCAGGGTCCTGATCGCGGCGTTCAGCGCCAGCGTGGCGTAGCCGCGGCCCCGGCAGTCCGCGCGCGTCGAAACGCCGCCGATGCCGCCGATCTCGACCTTGCGCCCGTCCCAGGTGGCGGTGCGGAAATAGATACCGACATGGCAGGCAAGCCCCGGCTGGGTCGCGTCCTCCGGTGCGTCTATCAGCACGCGCAAATCGGCGTGGGCCCATTTGATGTGACCCCAGGGCAATTTTTCGATCGCCTCGCGCGGCCAGACCGCCTGCATCAGCGGCTCAGCCCGTGGCCATGATGCGTTCCCGTTCAGGACGTCGATCTCGATGCTCATGTCATTCCTCGTCGCGGGGCCGCGTCCGTCATACGCTGGACGCGGAGGGGCGTTACGCAAGACGGCTTCTGTTTTGCCAAATTGCGGTGTTTAACCGCAATGGAACCTTCTATAAGGGTTCCCGTTAGATTTACGTCTCCCATCAGTTCGGACATCACCCATGACCTTCACGCTGCCCAATCTTCCCTATTCCCACGACGCCCTTGCGCCCCACATGTCCAAGGAAACGCTGGAATATCACCACGACAAGCATCACCAGGCTTACGTGACCAACGGAAACAACGCGATCAAGGGGACCGAATTCGAAGGCAAGTCCCTGGAAGAGATCGTAAAGGGTTCGTTCGGCAAGAACCCGGCCGTGTTCAACAATGCCGGCCAGCACTACAACCATCTGCATTTCTGGAACTGGATGAAGCCGAACGGCGGCGGCAGCAAGCTGCCCGGCCGTCTGGAAAAGAAGATCACCGAAGATCTCGGCGGTCTCGACAAGTTCAAGACCGATTTCGCCGCCGCCGGCGTCGGCCAGTTCGGCTCCGGCTGGTGCTGGCTGTCGGTCAAGAACGGCAAGCTCGAAATCTCCAAGACCGCAAACGGCGAGAGCCCGCTGGTCCACGGCGCAACGCCGATTCTCGGCTGCGACGTCTGGGAGCACTCCTACTACATCGACTACCGCAACCGCCGTCCCGACTATCTGAAGGCGTTCTGCGACAGCCTGATCAACTGGGACTATGTCGACGAGTTGTACGGCAAGGCCGGCGTCTGACATTCAGTCGTCGTCGCAGCGAAGCGCTTCCCATCCTCCCCTGGAGGGGGAGGATCGGTTCGCATGAAATGCGAACCGAGGTGGGGTGACGGTCCATCCACGTCCGACAGTGTTCGTGTTGAGAGACTGTCACCCCGCCCCGGCTCACATTGCGCTGCGCTCCATATGAGCCGACCCGCCCCCTCAAGGGGCGGGTGAAGCGCAGCAAGCGGCTCGCCAAGTCAGTCGCCGATCGGGGAAAATGCTGCGATGAGCTATTTGCTGGTCTTTGTCGGTGGCGGGCTTGGCGCGAGTCTGCGCCATTTCATCAACGTCACCCTTGCCCGCTACATGGGCACTGGATTTCCCTGGGGCACCTTCATCATCAACATCACGGGCTCGACCGTGATGGGGCTGATCGCGGGCTATCTCGCCTTCAAGGGCGAGGCGTCGCAGCCCTGGCGGCTGTTTCTGATGACCGGCATCCTCGGCGGCTACACCACCTTTTCGGCCTACTCGCTCGACGCGGCGCTGCTCTACGAGCGCGGCGAACTTGGCCTTGCCGCGCTTTACGTCATAGGCTCGGTCGCGCTCTCGATTGCCGGGCTGTTTGCCGGCCTCGCGCTGGTCCGCCAGTTCACCTGAACGGCTGGCCCGTGACTTGCCGGGCCGCGTGACGTCCTCGCATGGGCATGCCTGAGATGCGCATGGCTACGAGTCGTTTGCGTCGCCACCATCGCGGGACTAAGCAGGATACAACCGCATCACCCGCAAAACCCATCGCCCTTGTCAGAACATCCGATAAAAGACCCGGCGCCTGCCGATGACGCCGAGCCGAAGCCGCGGCGCGCCCGCAAGCCGGTGGGCTGGTCGATGATCGTGATCGGCGCGCTGGTCGCGGTTTGCGCAGGCCTGGTCTGGCGGCGCGACGGCATCGACGGCGTGCTCAAGATCCTCACCCATGATCTCTGGCTGTTCGGGGAGATCATGCCGCGCGTGCTGGCCGGCTGCCTGCTCGGCGGCTTCATCGCGGAAATTCTGCCGCACGACAAAGTCTCGCGCGCACTCGGGCCGAATTCGGGCCTGAAGGGACTTTTGATCGGCACGGCGTTCGGCGCGATCCTGCCCGGCGGTCCCTTCACCGCCTATCCGGTGGCGGCGGCGCTGCTCACCGTCGGCGCCGATTTCGGCGCCACCATCGCCATGGTGGTGAGCTGGACGCTGATCGGCTACGGCCGCGCGGTCGCCTGGGAATTGCCGATCCTCGGCGTCGACTTCACGCTGTGGCGGATCGTGATCTCGCTGCCGATCCCGGTGCTGGCCGGCGCGCTCGGCCGCTTCGTCTTCGTGCGGATGTACCCGAAGGGCGAGCCGACTGCGGCTGAACGTCTCCGCGCTGATCATCGACGTCACCCTGTGGGGCTCGGTCTTGATCCTTGGCTTCATGGCCTGGCAGCGCGGCCGCGTCGTGCTGGTGTCGTCGGTGCGCGAAGGCAGCATGGATTTCATCAACATCGTGCCGCGCATTGCGCTCGGCGTGATCGGCTCCGGCTACATCGCCGCCGTGATCCCGCCCGAAGTCATCACCGGCTGGCTCGGGCCTGACAGCGGCTGGTTCGGCGTCCTGACCGCTGTCATCGCGGGTGCGGCAACTCCCGGCGGTCCGGTGGTCGGCTTCTCGATCGGCGCGGTCGCGTTGAAAGTCGGCGGCGGCCCGCCGCAGGTGATCGCCTATGTCGTGGCCTGGGCGCTGTTCGCCTTCCAGCGCATGATCCTGTGGGAAATTCCGTTCATGCCGGCCCGGTTCGTCTGGTTTCGCGCGGCGGTCTCGGTGCCGTTTCCGTTTCTGGCGGCGGCGATCGCGATGGCGATCGGGAAGCCGTAAGCGGAGAGTTGGGCGAAACGTCGCCTCCGCTCGAAGCGACCGTCGAGTACGTCCCCAGCACCCGCGGCCATGGCTCATGCCCCAACCGAACGACCCAGGACGCTTGATCTATGTCAAAGGGCGCTCCACCGGCAAAAGCACGATTGAAGGTGCAGGGGTTAGCAATGGAGGAAAGTATGAAAGTGACTATGAGAATAGTGGCCGTTGCTGCGTCGACATTCGCATGTGCGGCGTTGTTTTCGCCTGGCTGGTCCGATCAAGGCGGCATATCGCTGTCGATCGATAAAGCCGAAGCGCAGCAGCGAGTCTATATCACGCGTGGTTACGCCGCGAGGGCTGCCTATGTCGAGCCCGGCTCCTGGTACGCCGTGAGGGCCTACTACTTTGGTGGCCCCTGGAGTGGTCCTGGGTACAGCTACACGGGCTGGGCTGACTACGCAGCGCGCAATGGCATTGGCTGCACGCCCGGTACTGCGATCAAGGGCGGGGACAGCATAATGTATGTCTGTCAGTAGAATTATTTTATTGAAACGTGGGGCCAGGTCGCTGTTATGGCGGCCTGGCCCAACACCGCTGTCGTTCAGCCGCCCATAAAGCGGCGCCCTGATCTGCTTGTGCAGCACCCGCCGTTGGGAAGAGCGGTGGCGTTAGGGGCATTTTGCAAACTGCGGCAAGCCCATTCCGAATGCCATCTTGGTGCCCTCTTACCTCAAGTAGGGATTGCGGCCCGGGAACCCGTGCCGTATCTTCATCGTTGATAGCTTATGAAAGCCATTACCGCCGCATTCGTTGCCGTGTTCATCCTGTGGGTCGTTGATGTCAATCTCAACGGCTCCCGCTACACCGACGCGGTCACGCGAATGGTCCGTTCGGCGGTCTCGTCGATCGGCGTGCGAAATTAAGGCCGCCTGAGCCGGCGGCCGCACCAAGCGGCGTGTCCGGCTTCTGCTCCGGCGACCTACCAAAGCCTGTGTTGCGTGTCGGGCAAATTACGCCAGTGCCTGGTCCAGTATTCCGCGCAAAAATATTCCCTTTTTGTTCTTATGTAAATCAGTTCACCCCTGTGCTTTCCCACGCGGTTAGGCCGCGGCGTACCGCGTAGGCGCCCCCTCGCGGTGATGGCGCGTCGAAGGCAGGGTCGGGGCGTCCGAGAAGGCCGGTCTGTGGCCGGGCCAAAACGTGGACTCCCGCAATGTTATAATGTAACATTTTTTCCATGCCGCACGACCATTCCCACGACCACGGGCACCATCACGGCCATGCCCATTCCCACGGCCCGGCGACGCCGCATCCGGCGCAGGCCGCGCCGTGGTCGATCCTGCGGATGACCGTGACCGCGCGCCTTGCCGCGGCGCTCGCCGTCAGCGCCGGCCTGTGGGCCGTCGTTCTGGTGGCGATGAGGTGAGCATGGCCGCGCAGATCAAATTCCGCGACGTCACGCTCGGCTATGACCGCCATCCGGCGGTGCATCACCTCAATGGCGAGGTCGCGCAGGGGGCGCTGCTGGCGGTGGTCGGGCCGAACGGCGCCGGCAAGTCGACGCTGTTTCGCGGGCTCGCCGGCATCCTGAAGCCGCTCGCAGGCTCGATCGATCTCGGCGGTCTCGATATCCGCGACATCGCCTATCTGCCGCAGAGCGTCGACATCGACCGGACCTTTCCGATCTCGGTGTTCGATCTGGTCGGCACCGGCCTGTGGCGCACGACCGGCTTTTTCGGCGGCATGGGCAAGCCGGCGCGGGACAAGATCACGCAGGCGCTCGCCGCGGTCGGCCTCAACGGGTTTGAAAACCGATCGATCGGTACGCTGTCCGGCGGCCAGATGCAGCGCATGCTGTTTGCGCGTGTGTTGCTGCAGGACGCGCGCCTGATCGTGCTGGACGAGCCGTTCAACGCGATCGACGCCAAAACCTCGGCCGACCTGCTGGCGCTGGTGCGGCGCTGGCACGGCGAGGGGCGCACGGTGCTGGCGGCGCTGCACGACATGGATCTGGTGCGCGCGAATTTCCCGGAGACGCTGCTGCTCGCGCGCGGGCCGGTGGCGTGGGGCGCTACCGCGCAAGTGCTTACGGCCGAAAACCTCACCGAGGCGCGGCGGATGTGCGAGGCGTTTGACGAGACGGCGACCGCCTGCGCCGTGGACGTCAGGCCGCCGCGGGCCGCCTGATGTTTTATGACGCGCTGATCGCGCCCTTCACCGAATTCGAGTTCATGCGTCGCGCGCTCGCCGCCGTAATCGCGCTCGCGCTGGGTGCAGCACCCATCGGCGTATTTTTGATGCTGCGCCGGATGAGCCTGGTCGGCGACGCCATGGCGCATGCGATCCTGCCGGGTGCCGCGATCGGCTTCCTCGTCTCCGGGCTCAATCTGTTCGCGATGACGACGGGCGGGCTGATCGCGGGCTTTACGGTCGCGCTGCTTGCAGGCCTCGTGGCGCGCCATACCGAGCTGAAGGAGGACGCCTCACTTGCGACCTTTTATCTCGTGTCGCTGGCGCTCGGCGTCACCATCGTTTCCGTCAAGGGCACCAATATCGACCTGCTGCACGTGCTGTTCGGCAACATTCTCGCAATGGACGACCAGACGCTGCTCGTCATCGCCTTCAACGCTACCATTACGCTGTTGGTGATGGCGGTGATCTACCGGCCGCTGGTGATCGAATGCGTCGATCCGGTGTTCCTGCGCACGGTCTCGCGCGCCGGCGCGCCCGCGCATCTGGCGTTCCTGGCGCTGGTCGTGATCAACCTCGTCAACGGCTTTCACGCGCTCGGCACGCTGCTCGGCGTCGGCCTGATGATCCTGCCCGCCGGCATTGCGCGGTTCTGGTCGCGCGACATCACGGGCATGATCTGCATCGCGGTCGCCAGCGCCATTGTTTCGGGCTATGCCGGGCTGGTGCTGTCGTTCCAGACCAAGATTCCCTCGGGACCCGCGATCATCCTGGTCGCGGCGGGGATCTACCTGGCGTCACTGTTGTTCGGCCCCGTCAGAGGCCTGGTGCGGCAGATGTTCCCCGGCCGACATCTCGAGGCGTAGCCATGATCCGGTTCTGGCTCATCGCTCTTGCCATGTTCGCGGCCACTGGCCCGGCCCGCGCCGCGGATCGCCTCAACGTCGTCGCCAGCTTCTCGATCCTCGGCGATTTCGTCCGCAATGTCGGCGTCGATCGCGTCGATGTCACCACGCTGGTCGGCCCCGACAGCGATGCGCATGTCTATGCGCCGACGCCTTCGGATGCAAAAAAAGTGGCGGATGCAAAGCTCGTCTTCGTCAATGGTCTCGGCTTCGAGGGCTGGCTGCCGCGGCTGGTGAAGTCCGCCGGCGGCAAGGCTTCGGTCGTCACCGCCACAACAGGCATCGCGCCGCTCAAGCGCGGCTCGCAAGCCGATCCGCACGCCTGGCAATCGGTCGCAAACGCAAAAATCTATGTCGCCAATATCCGCGATGCGCTGGCAGCAGCAGCGCCTGCGGACGCTGAAGCCTTCAAGTCCAGGGCGAGCGCCTATCTGGCCGATCTCGACGCGCTGGAGCGCGAGGTGCGCGAGGCGATCGCGAAAATTCCGGAAAGCCGCCGCAAGGTGATCTCGACCCACAATGCTTTCGGCTATTTCGCTGCCGCCTATGGCATCGAATTCATCGCGCCGCTCGGCGTCTCGACCGAATCCGAGGCCAGCGCCCGCGATATCGCAGGGATCATCACCCAGGTCAGGGCCGCCAAGATACCGGCCGTCTTCCTCGAAAACATCACCGACCCCCGCCTGATGGGCCGGATATCGGCCGAGACCGGCGCCAGGGTCGGCGGAACGCTCTATTCGGACAGCCTGACCGGCGAAAAGGGCGATTCTCCCACTTACATTGCAATGGTCAGGCACAATATAAAGGCCCTGACCAGCGCGCTGAGCCCATAGGGCAGGGGCCTCCCTGCTTGCTCGCGCGGCCATTCCGCTCCGGAGTTATTATGTCTGATCTTTCGTCCCAGAAAATTCCAGTGACCGTGCTGACGGGCTATCTCGGCGCCGGCAAGACCACGCTGCTCAACCGCATCCTGTCGGAAAACCACGGCAAGAAATACGCCGTCATCGTCAACGAATTCGGCGAGATCGGCATCGACAACGACCTCATCATCGGCGCCGACGAGGAAGTGTTCGAGATGAACAATGGCTGCGTCTGCTGCACCGTGCGCGGCGACCTCGTCCGCATCATGGACGGCCTGATGAAGCGCAAGGGCAAGTTCGACGCCATCATCGTCGAGACCACGGGATTGGCCGATCCGGCCCCGGTGGCGCAGACCTTTTTCGTCGATGAGGACGTGCAGAAGAACGCGCGCCTCGACGCGGTCGTGACCGTGGCTGACGCCAAATGGCTGAGCGACCGTCTCAAGGATGCCCCCGAAGCCAAGAACCAGATCGCGTTTGCCGACGTCATCGTGCTGAACAAGACCGACCTTGTCTCCAAGGCCGAACTGGCCGAAGTCGAGGCGCGCATCCGCGGCATCAACCCCTACGCAAAGCTGCACCGCACCGAGCGCTGCAAGGTCGCGCTGTCTGATGTGCTGGAGCGCGGCGCGTTCGACCTGGATCGTATCCTGGAGATCGAGCCGGAATTCCTCGACGCCGGCGACGGGCACGATCATCACCATGACCACGATCATCACGGCCATGACCACGATCACGGCCACAGCCATGGCGGGCTGAAGCACTACCACGACGAGGACATGCAATCGCTGTCGCTGCGGTCGGACAAGCCGCTCGACCCGACCAAATTCATGCCGTGGCTGCAAAACCTCGTCGCCACCGAGGGCCAGAAGATTTTGCGCTCGAAGGGCATCCTCGCCTTCACCGACGACGACGACCGCTACGTGTTCCAGGGCGTGCACATGATGCTGGAGGGCGATCACCAGCGGAAATGGAAGGACGGCGAGGCGCGCGAAAGCCGCGTCGTCTTCATCGGCCGCGAATTGCCGGAGCAGATGATCCGCGACGGTTTTGAGAGCTGTATTACCACGTGATGAAAGAGTTCGATCCGGGCGACGCGCCCTCCATCGCTTCCCTCACCGACAAGGTGCGGAAGCTCGCAGTCGGCATGCCGGTCACCTCGGTTCATTTCCTCGGTGACACCGCGGTGTTTATCGGCGCCGAGGAAACCGCGGCGATGGTCAATGAAGCCGGTGAAATCTCGACCGTCGCCATCCACGGCGGCGCCGTGCTGTGCGCGGCGTCCGACGGCAAGCGAATCGTCACCGGCGGCGACGATGGCAAGGTCGTTGCGCTCGACGCCAAGGGCGAGGTTACGGTGCTCGCGACCGACGCAAAGCGGCGCTGGATCGACAATGTCGCGCTGCATCCCGAGGGCGCGGTGGCGTGGTCGGCGGGCAAGACCGCGTTCGTCCGCAGCGGCAAGGGCGATGAGAAAAGCTTCGATGCGCCCTCGACCGTCGGCGGGCTCGCCTTCGCGCCCAAGGGCCTGCGGGTGGCGGTCGCCCATTACAACGGCGTGACGCTGTGGTTTCCCAACATGGCCGCGAAGCCGGAATATCTCGAATGGGCCGGCTCGCATCTCGCCGTCACCTTCAGCCCCGACAACAAGTTTCTGGTCACCGGCATGCACGAGCCGGCGCTGCACGGCTGGCGGCTTGCCGACAACAAGCACATGCGGATGAGCGGCTATCCCGGCCGCGTCCGCTCGATGTCGTGGAGCGTGGGCGGCAAGGGGCTCGCCACGTCAGGCGCCGACACCGTGATCATCTGGCCGTTCACCAGCAAGGACGGCCCGATGGGCAAGGAGCCGGCGATGCTGGCGCCGCTGCAGGCGCGCGTCTCCATGGTCGCCTGTCATCCGAAGCAGGACATCATGGCCGCGGGCTATAGCGATGGCACCATCCTGATCGTTCGGCTCGAGGACGGCGCGGAAATTCTGGTGCGCCGCAATGGCAGCGAGCCGGTCTCGGCGCTGGCCTGGAACGCCAAGGGCACCCTGCTGGCCTTCGGCACCGAGGATGGCGACGCCGGGATGCTGGAATTCTAGGCGGTTCGGGCGGGCTTGGCCCCCGCGGAACCTTGCGCCTTGCCGGCCGTTGACCCTGCGAACAATCTTGTGGGGTTGACCGACATGTCTGCCGAAAACCGCCAACGCGAATACCGACGGGAAATGCTGCTCGCATCCATGCTGATCGCGGCCGGGCTGGGCATTTCGGCACTGGCACTGACCGTGCTCAGCACAAGCGAACCCTTGCAGATCGCGCAGGCAACGCAGCCCACGCAATCGACGCCCGGCGCAGAAACGAAGCCGTCTGCGCCGTCCGAACCGGCAACGACCGGTCAAAGGCCCTCGGACATTCCGCCGCAACCGGCCCGTCCCGACGAGGACGCGCAGAAGGCGGGTGCCCAGCCTGCGCTGCCGCCGGCGCCCGCGGAGAAGGTCGCGCCACCGATCCGCGAGAAATAATCGCGCTGCACCGTCGATTGTGCACTCGCAAAATCGTTGATGCGCGAATGTGCAGCTATCAATTTGTATGAGGCGGCGCGGACGCCGTCTTCGAACGCCTTGTGTTGATCCCCAACAAGCGGTTAGGCTTGCTGCAATAACGGCCGGCAGCTCGAAAAACAGCCGGCAGCTCGGGGAGTGACGCATGCGTGAGCTGACGCCTGAAACGATCACGGACGCCGTGCTCGACCAGATGGCGACGACGCCGGACCCGCGCCTGAAGGCGATCATGGCGTCGGCGGTCAAGCACCTCCATGCCTTCGCCCGCGAGGTCAATCTGACGCCGGCGGAATGGCTCAAGGGCATCGAATTCATGACCGCCGCCGGCAAGATGTGCTCGCCGGAACGGCAGGAATTCATCCTGTTGTCCGACACGCTCGGCCTCTCGGCGCTGGTCAACGGCCTGCACGACGCCACCGCCCTGGAGGACGCCACCCATACCAGCCTGCTCGGCCCGTTTTACCGCGAGGCCACGCCGACGCTCGCCGCCGGCAGTTCGATCGCCAAGAACCCGAAGCCGGGCAGCGAATGCGTGCTTTACGGCCGCGTCACCGACGCCACAGGCAAGCCGGTCGCCAACGCCACCGTCTCGATCTGGCAAACCGGCGCCGACGGCCTCTATGATATCCAGGCCAGCGCGACATCGGTCGATTATCGCGGCGTGTTCGCAACCGATGCCGATGGACTCTATGTGCTGCGCACCGTGAAACCACTCGGCTATTCGATTCCCATGGACGGACCGGTCGGCGCCATGGTGAAGGCGCAGGCGCGGCATGGCATGCGGCCGGCGCATATTCATTTCCTGGTCGGCGCGTCCGGCTATCGCGAACTGGTCACTGCGCTCTATCTGCGCGATGACCCCCATCTCGCCGACGACGTCGTGTTCGGCTCGTCCGGCGATCTCGCCGTCGACGTGGTCGCCAACGATCCGGACTGCCCGATCAAGGGCATGCCGAGCATCCGATTCGACATGCGGGTGTCGCGCGAGAGCGAGGCCGACAAGACCAGCGGGCGCGTCGGCGCCGATCCGTCGGCGATCATGAAACAATCCGCTAACAATCAACCCACGCCGGTGGGAGCCAAATAGTCCCGGTCTGACACCAGCCAATCGCAGCGACCGGGCGCAGATCCGGCGGAGCCGTAATCACTGATAACAACGACAAATGAGGGGAAACAATGAAACGCAGGACATTTCTCGGTGGCGCGGTGGCCGTCGCGGTGGTCGGGCAGGGCTCGCGCGCGCTGGCGCAGCAGCCGCCGATCAAGATCGGCATGTCGATGGCGCAGACCGGCGGCCTCGCCGGCGGCGGCAAGGCTTCGCAACTCGGCATCGAGGTCTGGCGCGACGACATCAATGCCAAGGGGGGCCTGCTCGGCCGCAAGGTCGAACTCATCGTCTATGACGACAAGTCGAGCGCATCCGAGACGCCGGCGATCTATGCCAAGCTGGTCGACGTCGACAAGGTCGACTTGCTGTTCGCGCCCTACGCGACGGTGCCGACGGCGCCGCTCATGCCATTCGTCAAGCAGCGCGGCTTGCTGCTGATGGGGAATTTCTCGTTCCAGGTGAACAGCAAGGTCGGCCACGATATGTGGTTCAACAATGCGCCGTGGGGCCCGGCGGATAGCTGGGCGTCCTCGTTCCTCGACCTCGGTCAGAAGGCGGGCGGCAAAAATATGGCGCTGCTCGCCGCGGACCAGGAGTTCGCTCAGAACCTCGCTCTGACCGCACGGGATGTCGCCAAGCAGCGAAACCTCCCCGTGGTCTTCGACCAGAGTTATCCGCCGAACACGGTGGAGTTTTCCTCCATCCTCCGCGCACTCAAGGCGGCGAAGCCCGACATCGTCTATGTCGCGTCCTATCCGCCGGACTCGGCCGGCATCCTGCGCGCCGTGAACGAGATCGGGATCGGCGACGACGTCAAGATTTTCGGCGGCGGCATGGTCGGCCTGCAATTCGCGGCCGTGATGTCGAATCTGGGTTCGCTGCTCAACGGTGTCGTCAACTACAACACCTGGCTGCCGGAGCCGAGCATGTATTTCGACGGCACCAAGGAGTTTTTCGAGAAGTACACCAAGCGCGCCATCGAGGCCAAGGTCGATCCGCTCGGCTATTATCTGGCGCCGTTCGGTTACGCGATGGGCCAGATGGTCGAGGCCGCGGTCAACTCCACCAAGTCGCTCGACCAGAAGGGCATCGCGAAATATCTGCGCGAGAACGAGCACAAGACCATCGTCGGGCCGATTGCGTTTGCGGCGGACGGCGAGCGCAAGGAGACCGCAACGCTGCAGGCGCAGTTCCGCGGCGTCAAGGACAAGGATATCGAACAGTTCCGCTCCTCCGGCCGGCAGGTGATCCTGTTCCCGGAGAAGCTGAAAACCGGAAATCTCATCAGTCCCTTCGAGGCGGCCCGAAAGTAGGTCTCGTGGCTGTTCCGGCGCGGAGCCGAGGGGGGACCTGACGTGTTTTCGATGGACCTGCTGCTTGGCGCAGTGGTGTTTGGGGTGCTGCTCGGCTGCTTCTATGCGGCCGTCAGTGTCGGGCTGTCCGTTTCGTTCGGGCTGCTCGACGTTCCCCATGTCGCGCATCCGGCCTTCCTGGTGCTCGCCTCCTATGGCGTGTACCAGCTCAACGAGAGCTACGACATCGATCCGCTGCTGGCGGGGCTCGCCATCACGCCGCTGTTTTTCGTGTTCGGCCTGCTGGCCTACCGCGTCTATTACGAGACCTTCGAGCGGCGCGGCAGCGACGCCGGCGTCCGAGGCATCGCGTTTTTCTTCGGCATCGCCTTCATCATCGAGGTGCTGATCGTCCTCCAGTTCGGCGTCGACCAGCGCTCGGTGACGGCGACCTATATCGGCAAGTCCTGGCGGTTCGGCGAATTCCGGGTCCCGATCCGGCAACTGGTTGCGTTCGCGGTGGCGCTGGCGCTGACGGTGCTGTTGGCCCTGTATCTGTCTAAAACCTTCATGGGGCGCGCGATCCGTGCGGTCGCGCAGGATGAGGAGGCGCTGCGGCTGATGGGCGCCAACCCGGTGCGCATCAAGCAATTCGCCTTCGGCATCGCCACCGCGGTGCTCGGTATCGCCGGTGCGCTTTTGATCATCGTCGCGCCCGTGGAGCCGACGCTCGACCGCGCCTATATCGGGCGCACCTTCTGCGTCGTCGTCATGGCCGGGCTCGGCAGCATCAGCGGCACGCTGATCGCGGCCATCATCCTCGGCGTCGCCGAATCGATCGTGCTGACGATGTTCGGCGCCTCCTGGGCGCCGGCGATCTCGTTCGCGATGCTGCTCGCCGTGCTCGCCGTCCGGCCGCAAGGTCTGCTCGGCCGATGAACAAGCGCAGCCACAGCATCGCATTCTGGGCCGGCGTGGTCATCTTTCTCGTCGCCGTGCTGTCGATGACGCAGATCGTCCGCAACGAATATCCGTTTTTTGCCGGTTACGTCATCCTGCAATTCATCGCGCTCGCGGTCGCCTGGAGCATCCTCGGCGGCTATGCCGGCTACGTCAATTTCGGCACCAACGCCTTTTTCGGCGTCGGCGTTTATACGGCGGTCGCCCTGTTCAAGGCGACAGGGGCGCCGCTGGTGGTGCAGATCGCGGTCGCCGGTGTGATCGGCATGCTGCTCGGCTTCGCGGTCGGCCTCTTGACGCTTCGGATGCGCGGCATTTTCTTCTCTATCGCGACCATCGCGCTGGCCATCATCATCGAGACCTGCGTGATGAACTGGCGGTTCGTCGGCGGTGCGGCCGGCATCCAGATCCAGCGGCCGCCGGTGACGCCGCCGTTCGACAGTTACGTGAAGATGCTGTTCTTCGTGCAGGCGGTGCTGGTAGTCATTGCCGTTTCGATCTCGCGCTACATCCAGAACTCCCGGATCGGGCGCGGCCTGCAGGCGCTGCGGGACGACGAACTCGCCGCTGAATGCACGGGGGTGCCGACCCTGAAGCTGAAACTGGTCGCCTGCATGATATCAGGCGCGCTGATTTCCGCGGCCGGAGCGCCCGCCGCCATGTACCTGCAATATGCCGATCCTTCCTCGGCGTTCAATCTGAGCTACTCGGTGTCGGCGCTGGCGATGGCGCTGATTGGCGGAACCTCGCACTGGATCGGCCCGGTGCTCGGCGCCATCCTGCTCGGCTCGACGCAACAGCTTCTCGCCGTGACCATCTCCTCGGAAGTCAACGTGCTGGTGCTCGGCATCATGCTGGTGCTGTTCGTGGTCGTCGCACCCAAAGGCATCATCGGGCTGCTGCGGCCGCGCTACCGCCTGCGCGCGGGAGGCAAGCCATGACGGTGACATCAGCGCCGGACGCGCCCCTGCTGCAAGTCGGAACCTTGACCAAAACCTTCGGCGGCTTCACCGCGCTCGACAATATCAGCGTCGATATCAGGAAAGGTGAACGGTTCGGCCTGATCGGGCCGAACGGCTCCGGCAAGACGACCCTGATCAATTGCATTTCCGGCGCGCTGCGTCCGCAGACCGGCAGCGTGGTGTTCTGCGGCGAGGACATTACCCAACTGCCGCCGCACCTGCGCGCGCGCCGCGGCATCGCCCGGTCTTTCCAGATTCCGCGGCCGTTCAAGAGCATGACGGTACTCGAAAATCTCTTGGTCGGGCTCGACTTTGCCACCGTCGGCTCCAGCCTGCCCGAGGAAGACGTTGCAATGTCGATCCTGACGCGGATGGGCCTCGCGTCGAAGGCCGGCGCGCCGACCGATACGCTGAGCCAGGTGGAACTGCGCAAGATGGAGCTTGCGCGTGCGATGGCGGTACGGCCGAAGCTGTTGATCTCGGACGAGGCGATGGCGGGGCTTTCCCATTCCGAGGTCGACGAGGTGCTCGATCTCCTGATCAGTCTCGGCGAGGAGGACATCACCATCATCATGATCGAACACATCATGCAGGCGGTGATGCGCTTTTCCGAACGGGTGATGTGCCTCGACGCGGGAAGAATCATCGCGATCGGCGCGCCGGCCGAGGTGATGGCCAACAAGCGGGTGCAGGAGGCCTATCTTGGCACTTAGCCTTGCCATCGAAGGGCTCGATGCCGGCTACGGCGCCGTCAAGGCGCTGCGCGGCGTCACGCTGCATGTCGAGGCCGGCGAGACCGTTGCCTTGCTCGGCACCAACGGCAACGGCAAGAGCACGCTGATGAAGTGCATCATGGGCCTGGTCCGCCCGGACCGCGGCCGGCTGTCGCTGACGATCGACGGGCAGGTGCACGATCTGACCAAGCTCTCGCCCGAGGCGATCGTCGATCTCGGCGTGGCGCTGGTGCCGGAGGGACGGCGGCTGTTTCCCAAGCTGACGGTCGCGGAAAACCTGATGCTGGGCGCTTTCCGCAAGGTCGCTCGCGGCGCCATCGATCGCAATCTGGCGCTGGCCTATGAGACGTTTCCCGCCCTCAAGGAGCGCCGTAACCAGCTCGCCGGCACCATGTCCGGCGGACAGCAGCAGATGCTCGCGATTGCGCGGGCGCTGATGTCTTCGCCGCGGCTGCTATTGATCGACGAACCCTCGGTCGGGCTGTCGCCGCTATTGGTGTCGCAGACCATCACCAAGATCGGCGAACTCAAGGAGCGCGTCGGCCTTACGGTGCTGATGGCCGAGCAGAACTTCAACCAGGCGATCCGGATCGCCGACCGCGGCTACATCATCGTGCACGGCGAGATCGCGGTGGCCGCGCAGTCGGTCGACGAGTTGAAGGCCAACGATATCGTCAAGCGGCTCTATCTCGGCGGCGTCGTCTGACGGAAATGACGGCATCGTGACGGTGCGCTGGACCGTTCTGCCGATTTTACAGCCTCGCCTGTTGCCGTCGGCTGCCCCATAATCTGCCATCGCGTCAGTGCAGATGACAGATGAGGGCAGGCAATGAAGATCGACGACGTCAGGCGAACCGCCTATTCGATGCCGCTGACCAACCCGTCGTTCCCGCCGGGGCCGTATCGTTTCTTCAACCGCGAATATTTCATCATCACCTATCGCACCGACCCCGACGCGCTCGCCGCGGTGGTGCCCGAGCCGCTCGAAGTCACCGAGCCGATCGTCAAATACGAATTCATCCGCATGCCCGACTCAACGGGCTTCGGCGACTACACCGAAACCGGCCAGGTGATCCCGGTCCGCTTCAAGGGCGAGGAGGGCGCCTACGTCCATTCGATGTATCTGGACGACGAGGGGCCGATCGCCGGCGGCCGCGAGCTCTGGGGCTTTCCGAAGAAACTGGCGTCGCCGAAAATCGCCGTCGAGAGCGACGTGCTGGTCGGCACCTTGCATTACGGCTCGGTGCTCTGCGCCTCCGCCACCATGGGCTACAAGCACCGCCCGGTCGACCACGACGCGGTGCTGAAGGGGATGAAGGCGCCGAACTTCATGCTCAAGATCATCCCGCATGTCGACGGCACCCCGCGGATCTGCGAACTGGTGCGCTATTATCTGGAAGACATCACGCTGAAGGAAGCATGGACCGGCCCCGCGGCGCTCGGCCTGTTTCCGCACGCGCTCGCCGACGTGGCGCGGCTGCCGGTGCGCGAGGTGGTCTCCGCGCTGCATTGCAAGGCGGATCTGACGCTGGGGCTCGGGACGGTGGCGTTCGACTACATGGCGAAGTGACGCGCGGGATTTTTGCCTGCGATCACTGCGCGCCTCTCAGCGTGCAGGCGGTCGAGCAGGTCGTGGTCACGCCGCGCTCGCAGGCGATGCACACCGCGACGCACTGTTTCTTGTCCTTGGGATTGTACTGGCTGTAGAGCTTGCGGGCGCAGTTGTCGATCGAGCCCGTGACGTCGTTGCTGCTCTCAGGCGTGCACGCAGCCAGCGCCGCGGCCGACAGGACGATGGCAATGATGACGCGCATGTTGGTCGCTCCAACCGGGAGCCCTCGCTCTAAAAGCGCGGCGACGGTCCTGCGGCCCTCGCAGAAATTACCCCTCAGGGTCGCGCGATTGGATTAATCGAGTGTTACGAGGACACCGGGTTCCCTTGCGTAGTTCTACGCCCGGAATCGAGCCGCACGCTGTGCACTGCAGCGGGAACCGCCCGGGTGGCGAAGCGGCGCTACGTCGATTTCGGCAATGGCCACGCCGTCTCCGGCTGTACCGTGCCGTCGCGGCTACCGCACCAGCACGTTCCTGAACTGCCAGGGGTCCGAGGTGTCGATGTCTTCCGGGAACAGGCCCGGCCGGTCGGTGAGCGGCGTCCAGTCGGTGTAAAAGCCCTTCACCGGGCCGAGATACGGCATCTGGATTTCCAGCAGACGATCGAAATCCATCTCGTCGGCTTCGACGATGCCTTCGTTCGGGTTTTCCAGCGCCCACACCATGCCGCCGAGCACGGCGGAGGTCACTTGCAGGCCGGTGGCGTTCTGATAGGGCGCGAGTTTGCGGGTCTCTTCGATGGAGAGCTGCGAGCCGTACCAGTAGGCATTGTTGTCATGGCCGAACAGCAGCACGCCGAGTTCGTCGATGCCATCGACGATTTCGTTCTCATCGAGGATGTGGTGCTTTTCCTGCATCTTCGCTGCGCGGCCGAACATTTCATGCAGCGACAGCACGGCATCGTCAGCCGGATGATAGGCATAGTGGCAGGTCGGCCGATAGATCGCCGTGCCCGATGCGTCACGCACCGTGAAGTAATCGGCGATCGAGATCGACTCGTTGTGGGTGACGAGGAAGCCATACTGCGCGCCGCGGGTCGGGCACCAGGTGCGCACGCGCGTGTTGGCGCCGGGCTGCATCAGATAGATGGCGGCGCCGCAGCCGGCTTCGTGGGTACGCGCATTTTCGGGCATCCATTTTTCATGGGTGCCCCAACCGAGTTCGGACGGCTGTACGCCTTCCGACAGGAAACCTTCCACCGACCAGGTGTTGACGAAGACATCAGGCTCTTTCG
Organism: uncultured Alphaproteobacteria bacterium; assembly: GCA_963840465.1. Taxonomy (GTDB): domain Bacteria; phylum Pseudomonadota; class Alphaproteobacteria; order Rhizobiales; family Xanthobacteraceae; genus Bradyrhizobium. The sequence continues at coordinate 557,467 of CAWIZF010000040.1, forward strand.
GCGACTTGGAGCGCTGGGTGTCGCGTTCGGCGATGTGGATGCCCTTGACGCCAGCCTGCCGCATCAAGTCCGCCCATTCGGCTTTGGTCTTCGGCTTGGGGGCATTGAGCTTCAGATCGGCGGCGACATTGAGTAGCGCCTGCTTGACGAAAAACGAGACCATGCCGGGATTGGCGCCACAGCAGGAGACGGCCGTCGTCGAGCCCGCGGGACGCGCCTTCTTGGCGGCCAGCGTCGCTTCGCGAAGGGCGTAGTTGGAGCGCGCTTCCGGGCCCTTCGAAGCATCGAAATAGAAGCCGAGCCAGGGCTCGTTGACGGTGTCGATATAAAGAGCGCCAAGCTCGTTGCAGAGCTCCATGATGTCGGTAGAGCCGGTATCGACCGAGAGATTGACGCAAAAACCCTGGCCGCCGCCTTCAGTGAGCAGCGGTGTCAGCAACTCGCGATAATTGTCCCTCGTCACGCCCTTCTGGATGAAGCGTACATTGTGCTTCTCGCAATGCGCCTTGCGGCCCTCGTCCTTGGGATCGATCACGGTGATGCGCGACTTGTCGTAATCGAGGTGCCGCTCGATCAGCGGCAACGTGCCTTTGCCGATGGAGCCGAAGCCGACCATGACGATGGGGCCGGTAATCTTCGCGTAGATCTGCGAGGCGGGGCTCATCGAGCGGGTCTCCGGAAAAATGCGGTCTGTCGTGGAATGGCGGGATCAGGCGGTGCGGCGCTTGGCGGTGACTTCGATCTCGACCTTCATCTCGGGCTTGTAGAGGCCAACGACGATCAGCAGCGTCGCCGCCGGGCGAATGTCGCCGAGCACTTCGCCGCAGACGGCGAAGAGGGCATCCACGTCCGTTGGCGTCGGTGACGTAGTAGGTCGCGCGGACGATGTCGGCCATCGCGAAGCCGCCCTCCTTCAGGGCGGCCTCGATGGTCCTGAAGCAGTTCCGTGACTGGCTCGTGACATCCGGCGGCATCGTCATGGTGGCGTAGTCGTAGCCGGTGGTGCCGGCGACGAAGGCGAAGTCGCCGTCGATGACGGCGCGGCTGTAGCCGACGGTCTTCTCAAGGGGCGAGCCGGTGGAAATCAGGCGGCGGGGCATCAGGAACCTCGGTCCAGGCTTGATCGGAGAGCGGGATTGGCGCGGTTTAAGGGCTTTTCCCCGACGCGCGCAACCCCTGGCGGAAGCGCCGTCAGCGCCCGCCATCACGTGTGATCGGGTCGCCGCGTCCAACAAACATGGCATCAAGCCACGCGCGTCACGAGCAGTGCCTTCCTGGCGCGGCTTGCCTTGGGGCTTGCCTTGGGTTTAGGCAGCGGCGCGCCGGTCGGCGGCGATCATGCCCCAGGCGCCGTCGAGCGCGCCTTCGCGCAGTTCGAGGCCGAGCAGCCGGTCGCGCTCGAACGGCGCCCGGCAGCGTCAGCTCCCCGGTCTTGGCGGCCGAGAAGCCGAAGCGGGCGTAGTAGGGCGCGTCGCCCAGCAGGATGACCGCGCGATGGCCACGCGCCTTCGCCGCCGCGAGCGCGTGGTCCATCAGCGCAGCTCCGACGCCGAGCTGGCGACAGGATGCCTCCACCGCCAGCGGGCCGAGCATGAGCGCCGGGATGCCCCCGGCGCTGACGTGCCACAACCGCACGGATCCGACCACGCGGCCCTGGCGCACGGCCGACAAGGCAAGGCCTTCGGCGGGCGCGCGTCCGTCGCGCAGGCGCTGGCAGGTGCGCATATGGCGGTTGTCGCCAAAGCAGGCATCCAGCAGCGCCTCGCGCGCAGCGACGTCCGAGGCTCGTTCCGCACGGATCGCGAACGGAGCGGCATCGGAGATGAGGGCAGCAGTGGTCTTCCGCAAAGCAGTCATGGCACGTCAGTCCCCGCTCCGAACGGCCGTGAAGCCGCAGAGCGTTGTCAGAAAATCGGCAAATGAGGGTGTGGGAGCCGGCGCACCGGCTCCCGTTATTCAAGCCTCAAACGAGGCTGTTCAGATGTGGTAGGTCCGCAGCGGCGGGATGCCGTTGAACGCCACCGACGAGTAGGTCGACGTATAGGCCCCGGTGCCTTCGATCAGCAGCTTGTCGCCGATCTCGAGCGTCACCGGAAGCGGATACGGCAGCTTCTCGTACAGCACGTCGGCGCTGTCGCAGGTCGGTCCTGCGAGCACGCACGGCGTCATTTCCGCGCCGTCATGCGGCGTGCGGATGGCGTAGCGGATCGACTCGTCCATCGTCTCGGCGAGACCGCCGAACTTGCCGATGTCGAGATACACCCAGCGCACCTCGTCCTCGTCGCTCTTCTTGGAGATCAGAACGACTTCGGTCTCGATGATGCCTGCATTTCCGACCATGCCGCGGCCCGGCTCGATGATGGTCTCCGGGATCTGGTTGCCGAAATGCTTGCGCAGCGCACGGAAGATCGACCGGCCGTACTGCACGACCGGAGGAACGTCCTTGAGGTACCTGGTCGGGAAGCCGCCGCCCATGTTGACCATGGACAGGCTGATCCCGCGCTCCGCGCAGTCGCGGAACACCGTCGAGGCCATCGCCAGCGCGCGGTCCCACGCCTTCACCTTGCGCTGCTGCGAGCCGACATGGAACGAAATGCCGCACGGCTCCAGGCCCAGACGCTTGGCGAGGTCGAGCACCTCGACCGCCATCTCCGGATCGCAGCCGAACTTGCGCGACAGCGGCCACTCGGCGCCTGCGCAGTCATAGAGAATGCGGCAGAACACCTTTGCGCCGGGGGCGGCACGGGCGATCTTCTCGACCTCTGCGGAGCAGTCGACCGCGAACAGGCGAATGCCGAGCGCGAAGGCACGCGCGATGTCGCGCTCCTTCTTGATCGTATTGCCATAGGAGATGCGGTCCGGCGTCGCACCGGCAGCCAGCGCCATTTCGATCTCGGCGACGGTCGCGGTGTCGAAGCAGGAGCCCATCGAGGCGAGCAGCGACAGCACTTCGGGCGACGGATTTGCCTTCACCGCGTAGAACACGCGGCTGTCCGGCAAGGCCTTCGCGAAGGTCTGGTAGTTGTCGCGCACGACTTCGAGGTCGACCACGAGGCACGGCTCGGTGTCCTGGCCCTCGCTGCGGCGGTTGCGCAGGAATTCCTGAATACGTTCGGTCATAGCACCCTCCAAACGGCCCAGCGACGGGACCCGTTCAAATGTGATCTCGGACATGAGTTTGCCGGCGTTGCCGCACGATGGAGACGCGACAAGGCCTTGAACTCAGACCGAATTGTGCTGCCGTGGATTGGTTGGGAATTTCCCGCCCGCACACCTGGCAATGAAGGACAAGCCTTTTCAGTAGCCCGCGCCGGCGGTGGAATGCCGGTAGAGACCAAAAAAGCCCGATCCGTCGTTGCTTTAAGTCGCGTCCCCCGTTGAGAGCGGGGTGCGCCGGTTCGCCTCCGGCTGCCAGTCACGGTTGCAAAGGATGCAGAGACCTTCAACGGCATCTCTTGAGAGAGATGCTGGCCACTCGAACGTGAGCGACCCTCGGTTCTTCATCCCTTGGCGGCTGTCCGGCCTCTTGTCCGGATACCTACCGACTGACACACGACCACAGGCACGTGCGAAATTGGGCAAGGCTGGAAATAAGACTTTTGATTTCGCTTCGCAACGTTTTTTTTAGGCTGGGGACAAATTTCCCCGACGTGTGCTTACGAAAGCGTTCGCAGCATGACAAACATGAACGGACGTTAAGATTTCCGCGGGATGCGAGATCGCTTTTTTTGAGTCTGCTTCGCAACAATTTTTTTAGGCTGGGGACAAATTTCCCCATGCGTGCTTACAAATTGGTTCTCGGCGCGCGCGGCCGATGAACAAACATGAACGGACGTTAAGATTTCTGCGAGATGCGGAGCGCTTCGCGCCTGTGCCGCAGCGCTTTCTTGAACGCGCGTCAGGCGCGCTTGAAGAACGGCTCGATGCGTTGCGCGGCGCGGATGAACGCCGCCATGATCAGCACGCCGATGGCGAACAGCACCGCCTGGAGGATGTGCGCGGCGGTGTCGTCGAGGCCGAACAGGATCGCGAGCGCCCAGCCGCCGGCAAACGCCGCGCCGAACACTTCGGCGCCGATCAGGATCGCCGCCGAGATGACGGTGATGACGCTCGGCCAGACGATCGCGCGGGAGGAGGTGGAGGCGGGCTGTGGGCTCATGAAAAAGGTCCTGTTCAAGGGGCGCAATCTCTCCGAAAAGCCCCCCTCTATCAAGCGTAAAAGGCCCAAAAATGCCGTATCGCGTGATATAGATTGCCGCATATTTTCAAGGAAAAGACGGGAATTGTGATGTCAGAAACCCAGCACGCGGCAGCCGCTCCGGAAGCCGGAGCAAATCCGCTGCTCAAGCCGTGGCAGACGCCGTTCGAGACGCCGCCTTTCGCCGAGATCGAGCCGGAGCACTTCCTGCCCGCCTTCGAGCAGGCCTTTGCCGACCATGCCGCCGAGATCGCGGCGATCACCCATGATCCCACCCTGCCGGACTTCGCCAACACCATCACGGCGCTGGAGCGCTCCGGCAAGCTGCTCTCCAGGGTCGCGGCCGTGTTCTACGACCTGGTCTCGGCGCACTCCAATCCGGCTATTCTCGAGATCGACACGGAAGTCTCCTTGCGGATGGCGCGGCACTGGAACCCGATCATGATGAACGCGGTGCTGTTCGGCCGCATCGCGATGCTGCACGAGAAGCGCGCCAAGCTCGGCCTGACCGGCGAACAGCTGCGGCTGCTGGAGCGCACCTACACCAACTTCCACCGCGCCGGCGCCGGCCTCGACGAGGCCGCCAAGAAGCGGCGGGCCGAGATCAACGAGCGGCTGGCCCAGCTCGGCACCTCGTTCAGCCACCATCTGCTCGGCGACGAGCAGGACTGGTTCATGGAGCTCGGCGAGGACGACCGCGCCGGGCTGCCCGAGGCCTTCGTCGCCGCGGCCAAGGCGACGGCCGAAGAGCGGGGCATGGAAGGCAAGGCGATCGTGACGCTGTCGCGCTCGTCGGTGGAGCCGTTCCTGAAGAGCTCGTCGCGCCGCGACCTGCGCGAGAAGGTGTTCAAGGCCTTCACCGCGCGCGGCGACAATGGCAACGCCAACGACAACAACGCCACCATCGTGGAGATTCTGGCCCTGCGGGAGGAAGCTGCCAAGATCATGGGCTTCCCGACCTACGCCGCCTACCGGCTGGAGGATTCCATGGCCAAGACGCCGGAGGCCGTGCGCAGCCTGCTGGAGCGGGTCTGGAAGCCGGCGCGCGCCCGGGCGCTTGCCGACCGCGACGCCCTGCAGGCGCTGATCGCGGAGGAGGGCGGCAATTTCACCCTCGCCCCGTGGGACTGGCGCTACTACGCCGAGATCCTGCGCCAGCGCCGCGCCAATTTCGACGATGCCGCGATCAAGCCCTATCTCGTGCTCGACCACATGATCGAGGCCGCCTTCGACTGCGCCACCCGCCTGTTCGGGATCACCTTCTCGGAGCGGAAGGATGTCCCGGTCTGGCATCCGGACGTCCGGGTCTGGGAGGTCAAGGGCGCCGACGGCAAGCACAAGGCGCTGTTCTATGGCGATTACTTCGCGAGGCCCTCGAAGCGCTCCGGCGCCTGGATGACCTCGCTGCGCGACCAGCAGAAGCTCGACGGCGGGATCGCGCCCCTGATCATCAATGTCTGCAACTTCGCCAGGGGCGCCGGTGGCGAGCCGTCGCTGCTGTCGCCGGACGATGCACGGACGCTGTTCCACGAGTTCGGCCACGGCCTGCACGGCATGCTGTCCAACGTGACCTATCCCTCGCTGTCGGGGACCTCGGTGTTTACCGACTTCGTCGAGCTGCCTTCGCAGCTCTACGAGCACTGGCAGGAGCAGCCGCAGGTGCTGCGGCAGTTCGCAAAGCACTACCAGACCGGCGAGCCGCTGCCGGACGACCTGCTGCAGCGTTTCCTCGCCGCGCGAAAATTCAACCAGGGCTTTGCCACCGTGGAGTTCGTCTCCTCGGCGCTGATCGACCTCGAATTCCACACCCAGCCGGCCGCGGCCAGCCGCGACGTCTGCAGCGTTCGAGAAGGCGGAGCTGGAGAAGATCGGCATGCCCGCGGAAATCGCGCTGCGGCACCGGCCCACGCAGTTCGGCCATATCTTCTCCGGCGATCACTATGCGTCCGGCTATTACAGCTACATGTGGTCGGAGGTGATGGACGCCGACGCCTTCGGCGCCTTCGAGGAGGCCGGCGACATCTTCGATCCCGCCACCGCCAAACGCCTGCACGACGACATCTATTCGTCGGGCGGCTCGCGCGACCCGGAGGATGCCTATGTCGCCTTCCGCGGCCGCGAGCCGGAGGCGGACGCGCTGTTGCGGCGGCGCGGCCTGCTCGAAACCCCGGAGGCGGCTTGATCAGCCGGCACAGTCTCCATCAGTCGTCCCTGCCTAGTGCGCAATTTGCGCACGGGGCGCAGGGACCCATAACCCCAGTCGTTCATCGTGAGGGAAAGCCTTTGTCACATTGCCAAAAAGAAACAGCGCGGCGTATGGGTCCCTGCGTTCGCAGGGACGACGTGCTGCGTGTGCTGTTCGGATTGGTGGGCTTGATCGTCGCGTGGTCGCTCGGCGCGGTCCCGGCCGAGGCCCATCCGCACGTCTGGATCACCGCCAAGAGCGAGGTGGTCTACGCCCCCGATGGCACGATCACGGGCGTCCGCCACGCCTGGACCTTTGACGAGATGTTCACGACCTACGCGCTGCAGGGTCTCGCGACCAAGACCAAGGGCGTCTACACCCGCGAAGAGCTGGCGCCGCTGGCGCAGACCAATGTCGAATCGCTGAAGGAGTTCAACTTCTTCACCTTCGCCAAGGCCGACGGCAAGAAGGAGAAGTTCGTCGAGCCGGTCGATTACTTCCTCGAATACAGGGACAGCGAGCTGACGCTGCATTTCATGCTGCCGCTCAAGACGCCGTTCAAGGCGAAGCAGACGGCGCTTGAAGTCTTCGATCCGTCCTACTTCATCGACTTCAAGTTCGACGACAAGGACCCGATCAAGCTCAACGGCGCGCCCGCCGCCTGCAAGATGCAATTCCAGCGGCCGAATGACGGCACCGCCAATGCCCAACGCCTCAACGAGCAGAATTTCATGAACGGCGACAATTCCAACTATGGCGCGATGTTCGCCAACAAGATCATGGTTGATTGCCCGTGAGGTCAGATACCGGCAGGTCTCGCGCGAGGCATCGCGATGCACGGCCGCGGCGTTCGCGGCCGTCATCGTCTTCGACGCCGCCTTGCACGCGCTGATGGCGCAGAATCCGTTCGGCGGGCCGCGGCCGGCCGCCGAGCCGCAGGTCGGCGGCATCATCGGATGGATCCTCGCCAGGCAATCCGAATTCTATCGCGAGATGTCGGCGACGATCCGCGCGGCGAAGTCGGACGGCAGCGCGGTCTGGACGCTGCTTGGAATTTCCTTTGCCTACGGCATTTTCCACGCCGCCGGCCCCGGCCACGGCAAGGCGGTGATCTCGTCCTATCTCGTCGCCAACGAGGAAACCGCGCGGCGCGGCATCGTGCTGTCGTTCGCCTCGGCGCTGTTGCAGGCGCTGGTGGCGGTGGCGCTGGTTGCGGTGCTCGCCTGGCTGCTTTCTTCTACCGCCAAGACGATGTGCTCCGCGGAGAAAGCGATCGAGATCGCAAGCTATGCCCTGATCGCGGCCTTCGGCGCCCGGCTGGTCTGGACCAAGGGCGGCGGCTTTATGCGCGCGTTGCAGACGAAGCCGGCCCCGGCGATGGCGGCGGCGCACCATCATCACGATCACGGCCACGATCATGGCCATCATGATCATCATCACGGCCATGACCATTCCCATGACCACGGTCATGGTCACGTTCACGACGAGCATTGCGGCCATTCGCATGGGCCGACGCCGGACCAGCTCGCCGGCCCCGGCGGCTGGCAACGCGGTCTCGGCGCGATCTTCGCCGTCGGCATGCGGCCCTGTTCGGGCGCGATCCTGGTGCTGGTGTTTTCGCTGGCGCAGGGCCTCTTCCTGGCCGGCATCGCCGCGACCTTCGTGATGGGACTCGGCACCGCCATCACGGTCGCGACCATCGCCGTCGTTGCGGTGTCCGCAAAGGGACTCGCCCAGCAGGCTCAGCGCGGGAAGCGAAGGCGGCGGCACACTGATCATGCGCGGCATCGAATTCGGCGCCGCTGGCCTCGTGCTGCTGTTCGGCCTCGGCCTGTTGTTCGGCTACCTCGCCGCCGAACGCGCGACGTGTTTGTAGAGAGGCCTGCAGCCGGGATGGGGCCGGACCAACTGGTCCGTAGCGAAATCAGCGGCCCCCTCGCTGTTCTCAAGCGTAGATCTACTTTGGCCCTCACCAAAAGTGGCAAGCGTATTGCAGTTTCGCCGCCGGTTTGCCTGGCCGGTTCGGCTAGCTGTGGCAGCCGGTTGGCAGACTGAATGCCCAGCGAAATGCATCGAACTCTTCCAGCTGGCAGGCCTTCGGATCGGTGGCCGGCTGGGATTTGCCGGCGATGTCATCGGGCTTCGGCTGTTTGCGCTTGGGTTTTTGAATTCTCATCTGCCGGACGACGGGAGGCGCGGCCTCCTGCGGCCGTCGATCAACGACTGTCGGTCGATCAACAGCCGTCTGGTCAACAACCGTCTGTCGGTCAACGACAACTGGTGTAACCACCGCCGGCGACGTTCGAGGTAGCAGTTCTGCGGCAAGGTACGCGGCCTTCGCCAATTCCGCAGCATCGGTGGCAGGAGGAGCGTAGGCGACAGGCAGCCGGTCAGCTTTCGTCAAATTGTCCTGAAGTGGCTTTGAGCTGACGGTGCTGTCGACCTCTGAAAGGACGATACCGGAAGCATTGGCGGCGTCGAAATGACCGAATGCAAACCTGAATGAACCTGCGCCTGCCAAAATAATCAAAAATGTAAAGCCGAGCCAAATAGTCCTGATCACATTGAGCCCCCACTCGCCGGATCCCTCGCAAAGTGAGAGTACCTCAGAAATCGCATTCTGATTCGGTGCGGGCTGACGATCTCTTAACACAAGGTTAATCGCGGTTGCCGAGCGCGCTTTTTCCAGAGTGCGCGCGGCGCTGCGTGTGCCGCAAATTCGAGATGCGTACGGGTTAAGTAGGCGCCGCTTTGACGAAGCGGTGCGATAGAATATGTAGCGGCAACGCAATGCCGAAACCGGGAATCCCATGTCACGCGAGCAATTCTGGTTCTTCCACCCGTTCCGGGTGCGCTATTCCGAGATCGACGGCCAGGGCGTCGTCTTCAACGCGCATTATTTGACCTATTTCGACACCACCATCACCGAGTATTTCCGCGCGCTCGGCTATGATCAGTATGCCGACGCCAAGCAGACGGGCGAGGATTTCCATGTCGTCAAATCGGTCATCGAATACAAGGCGCCGGTCCGGTTCGACTGGGAATTGGACATCGGTGCGCGCGTGGCGCGGATCGGCAATTCAAGCCTCACTTTCGAGCTTGCGATCTTCAGCAAGGGCGGCAATGAGGCGCTCGTGACCGGTGAGATCGTCTGGGTCAATACCAACCAGCAAACCCATCGCCCGGTCCCGATATCGAAGTCGATCCGGGAGCGGATCGCGGCGCGGGAGAAGCATCTGGCGTGATGATATCGTGATCGTTCGAATCTATCCGCGTCATGTGCGTAGCGACAGCGAAAGGCGAATCACATAGCTGCGCCGCATTGCGCGCGCAGCGCATGCGATTGCATCATCGCCTTTGCGCTCGCACATGACGGCTTCGGAGGGACGCATGGCACGTCGTATGATCGGCAGGATTGACGACCAATCCCTACGCCGGCAGATACGCCTTGATCGCCGGCAGAAAGAAAATCGCGATGTTGATCGCGAACCCGATGCTCCAGAGAATCGAGCGCAGCGTCGGGCGGTTGCCGAGATAGGTGAAGACATAGGCGATCCGCACGATCAGGAACAGAACCGCGAGCTCGTCGATCAGGTGCTGCGGCCCCAGGCGGAATTCCGCCAGCAGGACGGCGACCGCAAAGAACGGAAACGCCTCGATGCCGTTCTGGTGGGCGCCGAGCGCGCGGGCCCGGATCGCATCCTCGTAGAACGCGGGATCGCGCGGCCGGGCATTGTCGAAATGACGATGCCCGGTCCATTTGACCGAGGCGATCGTCAGCAAATAGAGCATCAGCGTTCCGAAAACGCACCATTCGGCGATCGTCATGGTTCCTCCCGCCCGCGGCAATCGTATCGAACCGACGGTTATCTTGACAAGGATGGTGCAACGCGCGAAGCCATCGAAATCATGACCGTGGTCGTCCCCATTGGAAATGCGAAGCCGGCGCCGGAAGCCGTGCCGGAGCGTGTCGGCGTGCTGCTGGTCAATCTCGGCACCCCCGATACGTCAGACGCCCGGGGCGTGCGGGTTTACCTCAAGGAATTCCTCTCCGATCCGCGCGTGATCGAGGATCAGGGCCTGCTCTGGAAGCTGATCCTCAACGGCATCATCCTGCGCGTGCGTCCTGCCCGGAAGGCGCGCGACTATCAGAAGATCTGGAATACCGAGAGAGACGAATCCCCGCTCAAGACGATTACGCGCGCGCAGGCCGAAAAGCTCGCGCGAGGCGATCGCCGATCACGACCACGTCGTGGTCGATTGGGCGATGCGATACGGCAACCCGTCGATCCGCTCGCGCATCGATGCGCTGACTGCGCAGGGCTGCGACCGGTTGCTGGTCGTGCCGCTCTATCCGCAATATTCCGCGGCGACGTCGGCGACCGTCTGCGACGAGGTGTTTCCGCGTGCTGGCCGGCATGCGCGCGCAGCCGACGCTGCGGGTGACGCCGCCCTATTACGACGATCCCGACTATATCGAGGCGCTCGCGGTCTCGATCAATGCGCATCTGGCGACGTTGCCGTTTCAGCCCGAGCTGATCGTGGCGTCGTTTCACGGCATGCCGCAGAAGTATGTCGACAAGGGCGATCCCTACCAGGCGCAGTGCGTTGCAACGACCGAGGCGCTGCGCAAGCGCATGGGCCTTGATGCCACAAAACTGATCCTTACATTTCAGTCGCGCTTCGGCTTCGACGAGTGGCTGCAGCCCTATACGGACAAGACCATCGAAAAGCTGGCGAAAGATGGGGTGAAGCGCATTGCCGTCGTGACCCCCGGCTTCTCCGCCGATTGCCTGGAGACGCTGGAGGAGATCGCCGAGGAAAATGCCGAAATCTTCAAGCACAATGGCGGCGAGCAATTTTCCGCCATTCCCTGCCTCAACGACAGCGATCCCGGCATGGACGTCATCCGCCAGCTCGTTTTGCGCGAGCTTCAAGGCTGGATATAGCCGCCTAAAAATTTGCCGACACCTTGCAGCCGTTCGGACGCACGAACATCTGGTGGCCGCAAAGCCGTTCCCTAGCTATATAATCAGAACGCTGAGAGCGTTGGCTGAACCGGCGCCGCGGCTTTGCTGACAAACCGATAGACGCGTCCGGCAGCGCCCCTGCCGGCTTTGGAGGGATTTTATGAGCGGTTTCGACATTTTCGCGATCGTGTTTGTTCTGCTCGTCATTGTCACGCTGTTCGCGGGCGTCAAGACCGTGCCGCAGGGCTACGACTGGACCATCGAGCGGTTCGGCAAATACACCCGCACGCTGTCGCCGGGGCTGAATCTCATCATTCCCTATTTCGATCGCGTCGGCCGCAAGATGAACATGATGGAGCAGGTGATCAGCATTCCCGAGCAGGAGGTGATCACCAAGGACAACGCCACCGTGACGGTGGACGGCGTCGCCTTCTATCAGGTGTTCGATGCCGCCAAGGCGAGTTACGAAGTATCCAATCTCGATCAGGCGATCATCGTACTGACCATGACCAACATCCGCTCGGTCATGGGCGCGATGGATCTCGATCAGGTGCTGTCGCATCGCGACGAGATCAACGAGCGGCTGTTGCGCGTGGTCGACGCCGCGGTGTCGCCGTGGGGGCTGAAGGTCAACCGCATCGAGATCAAGGACATCGTGCCGCCGGCCGATCTGGTCGAGGCGATGGGCCGGCAGATGAAGGCCGAGCGCGTCAAGCGCGCCGACATCCTGCAGGCCGAGGGCCAGCGCCAGTCGGAAATCCTGCGCGCGGAAGGCGCCAAGCAGGGCCAGATCCTGCAGGCCGAAGGCCGCAAGGAGGCCGCGTTCCGCGACGCCGAAGCGCGCGAGCGCTCCGCCGAAGCCGAGGCCAAGGCGACGCAGATGGTCTCCGAGGCCATCGCCAAGGGCGACGTCGCCGCGCTGAACTATTTTATCGCCGACAAATACATCAAGGCGTTCGGGCAGCTTGCGGATTCGCCGAACCAGAAGATCGTCATGCTGCCGATCGAGGCGATGAGCATTTTGGGATCGCTGGCCGGCATTGGCGAGATCGCCAAGGCCACCTTCGGCGAAGCCGCGACATCAGCCACGGCCGCACGGCGGACGTCCTCGGTGCCGAACACCGGTCCCACCCCGCCGCCGGTCGCGCCGCAGCGGTGAGGTTCGATCCGGAAGATCATTCTGGTTGATGAGAGGTTCGTGTCATGGCCGAGATGTTTTCTACCCTGGGCACCTGGAACTGGCTGATCTTCGGCTTCATCCTGATGGCGCTGGAGCTGCTGGCGCCGGGTGTCTTCATGTTCTGGCTCGGGCTCGCGGCGCTGCTGGTCGGGTTGTTGTCGTTTGCGATCAACCTGTCCTGGCAGACGCAGATCCTGATGTTTGCGGTGTTCGCAGTCGCCGCCGTGCCGGCGTGGCGGCATTTTGCGCGCAGCGAGGGCAGCCGCAGCCTGAGCAACCCGTTTCTCAACAAGCGGACCGAGGCGCTGATCGGTCGTGAATTCACCCTGGAAAGGCCGATCGTCGACGGGACGGGCACGGTGCGGATCGACGACACGATCTGGCGCGTCGCCGGCCCCGACGCGCCGGCCGGCAGCCGCGTCAAGGTGGTGCAGGCCGATGGCGCCAGCCTGACGGTGGCGGTGGCTTAGTTATCTCCCTCTCCCCGTTCTTCACGGGGAGAGGGTAGGGGTGAGGGGCTCTATCCGCAAAGTCGGTGCGCGTTGATAGACCTGTACCCCCTCACCCGGATCGCAAGGGCGATCCGACCTCTCCCCGCAAGCGGGGCGAGGTTGAAAGGGTCGCTTAGCTCCGCTTGCTCCACCGTTCGGCGAAATGATGCAGCGGCTGAAAACTCTCCATCAGTTCTCTGCCGAGCGGCGTGAGACGGTAACCATCGCCGGCCAGGAGCTCGACGAGCCGGCCTCGCGCAGCTCCGATAGCCGGGCCTGCATCACCGTCGGCGAGGCGTCGTCGCAGGCGGTGCGCAGCGCGCGCGAGGTCAGCGGACCGTCGCGCAGCTCCCAGATGATCGCGAAGCGTCCAGCGCCGCCCCAGCAGATCGAGCAGGGCCATGATCGGCCGGCCGGTTCTGGAGCCACGAACGGCAGTTTTTTTGGTGACGGCGGCCGGTTTCGGCATCGAAAGCCCTCTTGCATGTCGCTACAGATAATGTAGCGTGTTGCTACGTAATTAGTAGCACAGGAGCCCGCCGATGTCACAGACCGCGCCACGCATCGCGCCGCTGCAGCCGCCTTATGCACCTGATATTGCCGAGCAGTTCGACCGCATCATGCGCGGCGCGCCGCCGCTGCTGCTGTTTCGCGTCATGGCCGGCAGCGCCCGCGCCTGGGAAAAATTCCGCGCCGGCAGCCTGCTGGATCGCGGGCCGCTGTCGTTGCGCGAGCGCGAGATCGTCATCGACCGCACCTGCGCGCGAACCGGTTGCGAGTACGAATGGGGCGTGCATGTCGCGACGTTCGCGGCGGCCGCGCACCTGACCGAAGCAGCAGGTCCGCGCCACCGTGCGCGGCGCCGCCACGGAGGCCTGCTGGTCGGAGGCCGAGCAGGCGCTGATCGCCGCCGTCGACGCGCTGCACGAGCGCGCCACGCTCAGCGACGCCGAATTCGCTGGCCTGTCGGCGCATTACGACGAGGCGCAGATATTCGAGATCATCCTGCTGTGCGGATTCTATCGCACCGTATCGTATCTCGCGAACGGACTGGCGCTGCCGCTGGAGGCGAAGGCGGCGAGATTTCCGGAGTGACTGCGGCTCGTAGGGTGGGCAAAGCGAAGCGTGCCCACCATCTCGATGGCGTCGTGATCGCGGTGGGCACGGCGCTAGCGCGCCTTTGCCCACCCTACGAGACCTACGAACCTACGCCACGCCCGCGCGCAAAAAATCGTGCAGATGCACGATGCCGACCGGCTTGCCGGCGTCGGTGACGATCAGCGTCGTGATCTTCGAGGAGTTGAGGATCTCCAGCGCCTCGCCGGCCAGCACGTCGCGGTCGATCGTCTTCGGATTTTTCGTCATCACCTCATCGACGCTGGCCGCCATCAGATCGGGGCCCATATGGCGGCGCAAATCGCCGTCGGTGACGATGCCGGCGAGGTGTCCGCGGGCATCGACGATGCCGACGCAGCCAAAGCCCTTCGACGTCATCTCGACCAGCGCATCGGACATTTTGGTGCCGAGCGGCTTCAGCGGCACGGCGTCGCCGGAATGCATGAGGTCGCGGGTGTATTTCAGCAGCGCGCCGAGCTTGCCGCCCGGATGCAGCACGCTGAAATCGACCGACGTAAAGCCGCGGCCTTCCAGCAGCGCGATCGCCAGCGCGTCGCCGAGCGCCAGCATCATCAGCGAGGAGGTGGTGGGCGCGAGGTTGTGCGGGCAGGCCTCGCGCGCCTTCGGCAGCGTCAGCGCGACGTCGGCCGCCTTGCTGAGCGAGGATTCCCGTTCCGACGTCATCGCGATCACGGCAATCCGGAATCGCGCGGCGTAGCTGATCAGGTTCTTCATCTCCGGCTGCTCGCCGGACCACGACAGCGCCAGGATGACGTCGTCGGCCGTGATCATGCCGAGATCGCCATGGCTGGCTTCGGCGGCGTGGACGAAGAACGCCGGCGTGCCGGTGGAGGCAAAGGTCGCGGCGATCTTGCGGCCGATATGGCCCGACTTGCCGAGCCCGGTGACGATCAGCCGTCCCTTGGCGTTCCGGATGAGGTCGGCGGCGGCGACAAAGGGCGCGCGGAGATCGGATTGCAGCGCTGCCGAGATGGCGGCGATGCCGCCGCCCTCGGCGTCGAGCGTGCGCAGGGCCGACTGGACGGCAGCATCAGCGGGGTCAGTGCCGGATGAATCTGCCATCAGCGGTTTCGGATTAGCCATGTCTGTTTCCAGGGAAGAGGGGCGTGGCCCCGGGCCCCTCCATAGCATGGCCCGTCCCGCGATGCGACGCGCACGGCGGCGCTCTCAACGGCTCATTAACCATAATTGTTTTAACTCCATTAACCACGTGATCCTGCGGGCGCTCGGTGGCGCAATCAAGTATCTGTTTTTGTTGGAGTATTTCCAGTCGTGAGGGCCAGGCCAGCAATCGGCCGGAACAGCCGCGCGCGCGCTCTTTCGCGCAGCCTTGCCGTGCCTTGCGCTGATCGCGCTGGCGGGAACCGCAGCGAGAGCGCAAACCGTCACGCCGGACCTGTTCAGTTCAACGCGCACCAGCCAGGTGACGTCGCCGGATTCGCCCCTGCGCCGGACCGCGGCGGAGGCGAACGATCCGCTCAACAGTCCGAAGCTGCAGGACAACGACAAGAGCAAGCCCGCGCCGTCGCGGATCGGACAGATCCCGAAATACGGTCTGCCGGCCGCGAGCGGCGCGGCCGATTCCGGCTACGACTCGCTCAACCGCAAGCGCAACAAGCCGAAATACTATCCGGGGCAGGCGAAGCCGAAGCCGCCGGTTGGTCCCGGCAGTCCACCGCCGCCGATCGCGTCGAACACGGGGCTGCGGCTTTCGATTCCTCCGTCCGAGTTCGGCGCACAAAACGCCGATCCCGCCCGCCATGGCGGGCACGGTGGTGGGGCAGCCGCCGCGCAAGCGCCTGCGGCTCGACGACGATCCGTTCGGCGCGGTCGGCGATTACGCCGGCAGTTTCCTGATCAAATCCGCCGTCGAACTCTCCGGCGGTTACGACACCAATCCCGGCCGGCTCGCTGCCGCGCGAGGCAAGCCGTTCTACGTGATCGCGCCGGAATTTCTGGCGGTCTCCGACTGGGAACGCCACGCGCTGGTCGCCGATCTCCGCGGCTCCTTTACCGGCTACGGCAGCAATCTCACGCCGAACGCCGACGGCACGCCGCTGTCGGCGCCGCTCGATATCGACCGGCCGAATTTCATCGGCCATGTCGACGGCCGGCTCGATGTCAGCCGCGACACCAGGCTGGGCGCGCAGGGGCGACTGTTCGTCTCGACCGACAATCCCGGCAGCCCGAACGTGCAGGCGGGCCTTGCCAGATATCCGATCTACACCACGCTCGGCGGCACCCTCGGCATCGATCAAAGCTTCAACCGGCTGCAGGTTTCCGCCGGCGCCACCGTCGACCGCACCGACTATACCAACTCAAAACTCACCGACGGCACCTCGACCACCAACGACGACCGCAACTTCAACGCAGTACGGCGGCGTCGGCCGCGTCAGCTATGATTTGCGGCCCGGCCTGAAGCCGTTCGTGGAAGTGCAGGCCGACAACCGCGTGCATGACCTCAGGCTCGACCGCGCCGGCTTTGCACGCGATTCCACCGGCGGCTACGTCAAGGGCGGCAGCAGCTTCGAATTCTCGCGGTTGTTGACCGGCGAGATCGGCGTCGGCTACGCCGCGCGCGACTATGTCGATCCGCGGCTCAATCGCCTCGAGGGCCTGCTCGTCTCGTCCTCGCTGGTCTGGACCGCGACGCCGCTGACGACGGCAAAGTTCATTTCCGACACCACGATCACGGAGACCACGCTGCCGGGCACGTCGGGCGTGCTGACGCACATCTACACCGTCGAAGTCGATCACGACTTCCGCCGCTGGCTGACCGCGATCGGCAAGTTCACCTGGGGCGAACTCGACTATCAGGGCAATCCCCGGCGCGACAAGATCTACACGGTGTCGGGCGAGGCGATCTACAAGATGAACCGCAACGTCTGGCTCAGGGGCACCCTGCGGCGCGACTGGCTGGATTCGAACCTGCCGGGCAACAGCACGGCGTCGACGGTGGTGATGCTGGGGGTGAGGGTGCAGCACTGAGAACGCATAGTCTGTCCCGATTCCGGGGAGGCGGGCTCGGGTCCGCGGCGACTGCAAACAGAAAACCCCGGCACTGCGGCCGGGGTCCTGAGATATCCTGAAGCTATTCGCTCTCTACGGGCAGGAACGACGCATGCCGTCGCGGCCCAGATAGGTCATGCTATTGGGATCGTACGAACGATAGCGCTGCAGGCAATAGTTGATGGCGTCCTGCCTCTGCTGCTCGGCGGCGCTCGCCGCAATCGCGCCGCCGATGATGGCCGCGCCGACGCCGATGCCGACCGCGGCGCCGACACCGCTACCTCGACCCCAGCCGTCGCCCCGGCCTCGACCTCGGCCGCGCTGCGCGAAGGCCGGAGAGACGCCTGCTGCGACAAAGGCGCCGGTCGTGGCAACCATGCCGAATGCGTACATGAATAGCAGGGCGCCAGCCGCCAAAACGCGCGTGACACGCTGGCGCACGGAATTGCCCGTTCCCTGAGTTCTCATATTTCTTTCCGCCTTTCCCTATAATTCCGAATAATGATGCCTACCGGAGAACAGTCGGGCTTGACATTGATCCGGATCAAGCGAAGGTTGCGGGCAATAGCGGTGCAGGTGTCCATACGACATCGGGGTATACGTGGACTGATCCACGCATTCACCAGCCGTGGTCGGATTGCCGGCTGAGAGACTTGCCCGACGAGATGCCAGCCGCTCACCTCGGCAGCGTCGTCGTCCCCATCAGATACTGGTCGATCGCCCGCGCGCACAGCCGGCCCTCGCGGATCGCCCACACCACCAGCGACTGCCCGCGGCGCATGTCGCCGGCGGAGAACACGTTGGGCAGCGAGGTCTTGTAGTCGTGCATGTTGGCGCGGACGTTGCCGCGCTGGTCGAGATCGACGCCGAGGTGCTTCAGCAAGCCTTCGTGCACCGGATGCACGAAGCCCATGGCGAGCAGCACGAGCTGCGCCTCGAGTTCGAATTCGGTGCCCGCGATCGGCTTGAACTTGTCGTCGACCTGGACGCAGTGCAGCTTTTGCACCTTGCCGTCCTCGCCCGAGAATTTCTGCGTCAGCACCGCGAATTCGCGCTTGGCGCCTTCGGCCTGGCTCGACGAGGTCCGCATCTTCAACGGCCAGTTCGGCCAGGTGATGCCCTTGTTCTCGTGCTCGGGCGGCGCCGGCATGATTTCAAGCTGGGTGACGGATTTCGCGCCCTGCCGGAATGACGTTCCGATGCAGTCCGAACCGGTGTCGCCGCCGCCGATCACGACGACATGCTTGCCGTCGGCGAGAATGTCCTTGGCATCGCCGAGCGGCTCGGAGGAGACGCGGCGGTTTTGTTGCGGCAGGAAATCCATCGCAAAGTGGATGCCGTCGAGGTCGCGGCCGGGGATCGGCAGATCGCGGCCGGCTTCGGCGCCGCCGGTCAGTGCGACCGCGTCATACTGGTTGAGCAGTTCGCGCGGATCGATCGCGCCTTGCGAGGCGCCGCCGACATGGGCGCCGTAATGGAACGTCACGCCCTCGGCTTCCATCTGCGCCACGCGGCGGTCGATGACGTGCTTTTCCATCTTGAAGTCGGGAATGCCGTAACGAAGCAATCCGCCGGCCTTGGCGAATTTTTCGTAGACGTGGACGTCGTGGCCGGCGCGCGCGAGCTGCTGCGCCGCCGCAAGTCCCGCAGGGCCCGCGCCGATGATCGCGACCTTCTTGCCGGTCCTGACAGGCGCAATCTCCGGCTTCAGCCAGCCATTGTCCCAGGCGCGGTCGACGATGGCGCATTCGATGGTCTTGATGGTGACCGGGTTGTCGTCGATGTTGAGCGTGCAGGACGCCTCGCACGGCGCGGGGCAGATGCGGCCGGTGAACTCGGGGAAATTGTTGGTCGAGTGCAGGTTGCGCGAGGCCTCTTCCCAGTTGCCCTGATAGACGAGGTCGTTGAAATCGGGGATCTGGTTGTTGACCGGGCAGCCCGGCGTGCCCGGCGCCACCGAGCCGGTGCCGTGGCAATAGGGGATGCCGCAATTCATGCAGCGCGCGGCCTGGTCGCGGGTGTCCTTCTCGCTTAAGGGAATGACGAATTCGCGATAATGCTTCAAACGGTCGGCGACCGGCGCATACTTGCGGTCATGCCGGTCGATTTCCAGAAAACCTGTGATCTTGCCCATTAAACCTGATGCCCCTGCATCTCTTGTTCGTATCTATTTTGTTTCCGTCGTCATTGCGAGGAGCGTAGGCCGCGAAGCAATCCATGGTTCGGCTTGTGGCGCTATGGATTGCTTCGCTGCGCTCGCAATGACGGGCTCGTGCAATTAAGCCCCGATCGCGATTTTTGGCTCGGCGTCGGCGTTCGCCTTCATTTCCTTCAGCGCGCGGCGGTATTCCACCGGCATCACCTTGCGGAATTTCGGCAGCCAGGCCTTCCAGTCGGCGAGGATCTCGGCGGCCCTTTTCGAGCCGGTCAGCTTGGCGTGACGCGTGATCAGCACGTGCAGCCGCTCGACGTCGGAGTCGAGCAGGTTCTGGAACACGTCGACCCTGCCATGCGCTTCGAGATCGCCGGTGTGGTGGTAGGTGTTGGCGTTGATCAGCTCTTCCGACAGCACCGGCTCGAGTTCGACCATCGCCATGTTGCAGAGTTTGGCGAAGTCGCCGGCCTCGTCCAGCACGTAGGCGATGCCGCCGGACATGCCGGCCGCGAAGTTGCGCCCGGTCTTGCCCAGCACCACGACGATGCCGCCGGTCATGTATTCGCAGCAATGATCGCCGGCGCCTTCGACGACCGCGACCGCACCCGAGTTACGCACGGCAAAGCGCTCGCCGGCGATGCCGCGGAAATAGCATTCGCCCTCGGTCGCGCCGTACATCACGGTGTTGCCGACGATGATGGATTCTTCCGGCACGATGCCGGAATTGCGCGGCGGCTTGATGATGATGCGTCCGCCTGACAAGCCCTTGCCGACATAGTCGTTGCCTTCACCTTCGAGATCGAAGGTGACGCCGCGCGCCAGCCACGCCCCGAAAGCCTGCCCCGAGGTGCCCTTGAAGCTGACCTGAATGGTGTCGTGCGGCAGGCCGGCATGGCCGTAGATCTTGGCCACGGTGCCGGACAGCATCGCACCGGCCGAGCGGTCGGTGTTGTTGATCTCTTCCTCGATCTTGACAGGCGCGCCGCGGTCGAGCGCGGCCCGGGCCTGCTCGATCAGGCGACGGTCGAGCACGGCTTCCAGATGATGGTTCTGGTTCTCGGCGTGATAGATCTTCTGGCCCTTCAGCTCCGGCTGCCGCACAAACAGCTTTGAGAAATCGAGCCCCTTGGCCTTCCAGTGCGCCACCAGCGTGGACTGGTCGAGCATCTGGGTCTGGCCGACCATTTCGTCGAACGTCTTGTAGCCGAGCTGCGCCATGATCTCGCGCACCTCTTCGGCGACGAAGAAGAAGTAGTTGATGACGTGCTCGGGCTGGCCGGTGAAGCGCTTGCGCAGCACCGGATCCTGCGTCGCGACGCCGACCGGGCAGGTGTTGAGATGGCACTTGCGCATCATGATGCAGCCGGCCGCGATCAGCGGCGCGGTGGCGAAGCCGAACTCGTCGGCGCCCAGGAGCGCGCCGATCACGACGTCGCGCCCGGTGCGGAAGCCGCCGTCGACCTGGACCACGATGCGGCTGCGCAGCCGCTCGCGCACCAGCGTCTGGTGGGTTTCGGCAAGGCCGATTTCCCACGGCGAGCCCGCGTGCTTGATCGAGGTGAGAGGCGAGGCGCCGGTGCCGCCCTCGAAGCCCGCGATGGTGACGTGGTCGGCGCGCGCCTTCGCAACGCCCGCGGCCACGGTGCCGACGCCGATTTCGGAGACCAGCTTGACCGAGACCTGCCCGTCCGGATTGACGTTCTTGAGGTCGTAGATCAGCTGCGCCAGATCCTCGATCGAATAGATGTCGTGATGCGGCGGCGGCGAAATCAGACCGACGCCGGGCGTCGAATGCCGCACGCGCGCAATCGTCGCGTCGACCTTGTGGCCGGGCAACTGGCCGCCTTCGCCGGGCTTGGCGCCCTGCGCCATCTTGATCTGCATCATGTCGGAGTTGACGAGATATTCCGTCGTCACGCCGAAGCGGCCCGAGGCGACCTGCTTGATCGCCGAGCGCATGCTGTCGCCGTTCGGCAGCGGCTTGAAGCGATCGGCCTCTTCGCCGCCTTCGCCGGTGTTCGACTTGCCGCCGATCCGGTTCATGGCGATCGCCAGCGTGGTGTGCGCCTCGCGCGAGATCGAGCCGAACGACATGGCGCCCGTGGCGAAACGCTTGACGATGTCCTTGGCGGGCTCGACCTCGTCGAGCTTCACCGGCTTGCGCTTCTCGTCATCGGCGGTCTTGATCCGGAACAGGCCGCGCAGCGTCAACAGCCGCTCGGACTGCTCGTTGAGGATCTTTGCAAACGCGCGGTAGCGCTCCAGCGAGTTGCCGCGCGCGGCATGCTGCAGCATCGAGACGGATTCGGCGGTCCATGCGTGGTCCTCGCCGCGGGTGCGGTAGGCATATTCGCCGCCGACATCGAGCGCGGTCTTGTAGACCTGCGCGTCGCCGAATGCGTCCGTGTGGCGGCGCGCGGTTTCCTCGGCGATCTCGGCCAGGCCCACGCCTTCGATGCGGGTGTGGGTGCCGGCGAAATACTTGGCGACGAAAGTCTGCCTTCAGTCCGACGGCGTCAAAAATCTGCGCGCCGCAATAGGACTGGTAGGTCGAGATGCCCATCTTGGACATCACCTTCAACAGGCCCTTGCCGATCGACTTGATGTAGCGCTTGACGATCTCGTAGTCGTCGAGCGAGCCCGGCAGCCGATCCTTCATCGCGATGATGGTCTCGAACGCCAGATACGGATTGATCGCCTCGGCGCCGTAGCCGGCCAGGCAGGCGAAATGATGCACTTCGCGCGGCTCGCCGGATTCGACGACGAGACCGACCGAGGTGCGCAATCCCGTGCGGATCAGATGATGATGCACGGCGGCGCAGGCAAGCAGCGAGGGAATCGGAATCCGGTCCGAGCCCGCCATGCGGTCCGACAGGATGATGATGTTGACGCCTTCGCGCACCGCGCCTTCGGCGCGCGCGCAGAGTTCGTCGAGCACCTGCTCCATCCCCGCCGCGCCGAAGCCGGCATGGAAGGTGGTGTCGAGCGTGCGCGACTTGAAATGGGTGTCCGCGACATCGGAGATCGAGCGGATCTTTTCGAGGTCCGCATCGGTCAGGATCGGCTGGCGCACCTCGAGCCGCTTGGTCGAGGCCATGCCCTGCAGGTCGAACAGGTTCGGCCGCGGCCCGATGATCGAGACGAGGCTCATCACGAGTTCCTCGCGGATCGGATCGATCGGCGGGTTGGTGACCTGCGCGAAGTTCTGCTTGAAGTAGGTAAAGAGCGGCTTCGGCCGGTCCGACAGCGCCGAGATCGGCGTGTCGTTGCCCATCGAGCCCGCGGCTTCTTCGCCGGTCGCCGCCATCGGCGTCATCAGGATGGTGATGTCTTCCTGGCTGTAGCCGAACGCCTGCTGCCGGTCGAGCAGCGGCAGGTTCGAGCGTATGCCCTTGACGGGCGCGTGCGGCAATTCCTCCAGCACGAGCTGCGTGCGACGCAGCCAGTCGCTGTAGGGATGGCTCTTGGCCAGCGTCAGCCTTGATCTCGTCGTCGGGAATCAGGCGTCCCTGTTCGAGGTCGACCAGCAGCATCTTGCCGGGCTGCAGCCGCCACTTGGTGATGATTTCGTCCTCGGGAATCTTCAGCACGCCCATTTCGGACGCCATCACGATGCGGTCGTCCTTGGTGACGAGATAGCGCGCCGGACGAAGCCCGTTGCGGTCGAGCGTGGCGCCGATCTGGCGGCCGTCGGTAAAGGCGATCGCGGCCGGGCCGTCCCACGGCTCCATCAGCGCGGCGTGATATTCGTAGAAGGCGCGGCGCTGCTCATCCATCAGCGGATTGCCGGCCCACGCTTCCGGAATCATCATCATGACGGCGTGCGGCAGCGAGTAGCCGCCCTGCACCAGGAATTCGAGCGCGTTGTCGAAGCAGGCGGTGTCGCTCTGGCCTTCATAGGAGATCGGCCACAGCCGGCTGATGTCCTTGCCGTAGAGCTCGGAATGCACGGAAGCCTGGCGCGCCGCCATCCAGTTGACGTTGCCGCGCAGCGTGTTGATTTCGCCGTTGTGGGCGATCATGCGGTAGGGATGCGCCAGCGACCAGGCCGGGAAGGTGTTGGTCGAGAAGCGCTGATGCACCAGCGCCAGCGCGCTTTCGAAATCCGCTTCGTGCAGATCGGGATAGTACTTGCCGAGCTGGTCGGCGAGGAACATGCCCTTGTAGATCACGGTGCGGCACGACATCGAGACCGGGTAATAGCCGGCAAGCCCGCGCTCGCGGCGCTGATAGATCGCCTGCGAGATCGACTTGCGCAGGATGTAGAGCCTGCGCTCGAACTCGTCCTCGGTCTTCGCCGTGCCGTTGCGGCCGATGAACACCTGCATGTTGGCGGGTTCGGTCGGCTTGACGGTTTCACCGAGCGAGGAGTTGTCGGTCGGCACGTCGCGCCAGCCGAGCAGCAGCAGGCCTTCTTGCTTGATCTGTTCGGCGATGATGCTCTGGATCACCTTTCGCCACGCCGTTTCCTTCGGCATGAACAGCGCACCGATGGCGTAGTGGCCGGGCTCCGGCAGTTGGAAGCCGATCTCGGCGGCCTTGCGCGAGAAGAAGGCGTGCGGGATCTGCACGAGAATGCCGGCGCCGTCGCCGGCGCGCGGATCGGCGCCGACCGCGCCGCGATGTTCGAGGTTGCAGAGAATGCTGATCGCGTCGGAGACGATCTGATGCGACTTCTTGCCCTTGATGTTGGCGATGAAGCCGACGCCGCAGGAATCCTTCTCCAGGCTCGGGTCGAAAAGGCCCTCGGCCTTCGGGCGCCAATTGTGCTCGCGCGGGGAATCTTCAGGCAAGGTGTCGGCTGGTTTCGAAGCCGCGGTCGCCGACAGTGCTTCTGCCACGATGTTTTCGCGCTCGAATTCCGACCCGCTCATCTCAGTCCTCTCAATCAGGCTAAGGGCCTCACCGCATCGTCGGCGCACCTTGGACGCTTGCGGCACCCACCGGGCCACCGCTCGTCCTCCGCGAGCCGCAATTTCTTAAATTCAGGCCTGGGCGTTCAACGTCCCTGAGGAACGGCCTTGCCTGCACTGCCCTGGAGCTCGTAGCGCCACGGTTTCGTTGCAATCCCTGTGCCGGGACCGCCCCGCAATTAAGACAGCTGATACTGTCCTAACTCCGACCATGCCAAATTTTTGTCTATCACACAAGCGCGTGAAAGTCCTCGCCCGCATGCGGATCGGCGCTTTGCGGCCGGGGAAAAACCCGCCGGCGGGCATTTGCGGCAGCGGTGCCGCGATCCGGCCCAAGGACCGCCGGATTTCGCAATGAAATATGGATCCGGGCCGGCCGGCGAGAGAGCGAAATGCTCCCGCTGAGGTCCGGCGGCTGCGGGGCTTACAGGAGCTTTCGGTGATGAAGTTTTTCACGGGATCTTTGGCGGCGGGACTGGTCCTTCTGGCGGGCAGCGCGCAGGCGCAGGTGCGCGGGCCTTACATGGCGGCATCGGATGTCGAGGCCCCCTATGCGGTGGCGCCGCGCCCGGTTCCCGGGCCGCACTTCGAACCCGGGCCGCGCTACGGATACGGCCCCAGCCTGCTGCCGTCGACGGAAGTCTACTCCGTGCTGCGCGATAACGGTTTCTCGCCGCTCGGCATCCCGAGGCTGCGCGGCTTCGTCTACACCATCGCGGCCATCGACCGCGGCGGCGCGGACGGACGGCTGATTATCGACGCGCGCAATGGCCGGATCCTCCGCTTCATGCCGGCCTACCGCATGGGCGGCGACAATTACTACGAGGAGCAGAGCGCGCTCCACGGGCCCCTTGGAGCGCAGCCGCCGCAGGCTCAGCCACCGCAGGCTCAAGCCCCGCAGGCACCGGATCAGGTTCAGGCGGCGCCGCGCCCGTCACGGCCGGCCCATGTTGCGAGCCGTACGGTGCCGATGCCGAAGGCCAGTCCGCTCGCCGCCAAGCCTGCACCGGCGCCGGCACCGGTCCAGCAGGCGGCAGCGCCTGCGCCGAAATCGGCCGAGGCACAGGCGGCCGCCCCGGCGACATCAGGCGCGGCTCCAGCCAAGCCCGCGCCATCGATTGCGCCGACCGAGGATATGCCGACGGCGCAGGGGCTGGAGTGAATCCGTAGCCCGGATGCGATGCGCAATCCGGGCGACTCATCGCGCAAGGCCCGGATGCGCGCTCCATCCGGGCTACGAACGAACAAAAACGCCCCGGTTTTCCCGGGGCGTTTTCATTGCAGCCAATGGCGAGCTATTCGCGCGCACCTGCGGCGGCCAGGATCAGGTCGGCGACCTTGTCCGGCTGCGAGACCAGCGACAGGTGGCCGGCATCCAGTTCGACCGTCGTGGCGTTCATCCGCTTGGCCAGAAACCGTTCGAGGTCGGGATTGATCGTGTAATCCTGCTTCGACACGGCATACCAGCTCGGCTTGCTGCGCCACGCAGCTGCGGTGGTGCGGCCGGCGAAAATGGAAGCCGCGGTCGGCCATTGCACGGCATAGAGGACTTTCGCGGTCTGGGGATCGACGCCATTGGCGAAATATTTCAGGAACGCGTCCTCGGATAATTTGGTGAAGCCGTCATGCTCCTGCACGCCGGCGCGCGCCGGGCCTGCCGGAAACTTTTGCGAAAGCGCGACGAAATCCTCGCCCGCGTCAGGCGCGCGCGCCGCGACATAGACCAGTCCGGTCACCTTCGGGTCGGTGCCGACTTCACTGATCACGGTGCCACCCCAGGAATGCGCCACCAGCACCGTCGGGCCGTCCTGTTGCGCCAAGACGCGCCGTGTCTCGGCAACGGAATCGGCCAGCGAGGTCAGCGGATTCTGTACCGCCGTGACGTGAAGGCCCGCCGCCTGAAGTTTTGGAATGACCTGCGCCCAGCTTGATCCGTCGGCCCACGCGCCGTGCACCAGCACGACGTTCTTTGCCGTGACGGGGCCGGCGGCCAGCGCCGGCGCGGCTTGCACGCCGAGCGATCCCGCAAGGACGCCGGCAACGATTGTCAGTGTTCGTAAGATTCTCATCGATATGCTCCGTAAGTTTCGAGTTTTGCCCGGCTGAACCTGCTCCGCTTCGAACTTCGATGAAAGCGGCGGCATTGTTACGGCTGTCACGCCGACGTGACCGTGTGAGGTCTTGCAAGATTGCGGATCAGGAACGCACGCAAAAAAACGCCCCGGTTTCCCGGGGCGTTTTCGCATTCAGCCAATATCGGCCGAAAGCCTGGATCTGCGTTACGCGGCGACCGAAGCGTCGACCACCTGCGGGGCCTGCGCGCCGGAGTTGATCGGAATGCTGCGGGGCTTCTTGGCCTCGGGGATCTCGCGGACGAGATCGACGTGGAGCAGGCCGTTCTCGAGCGAGGCGTTCTTCACCTGCACGAAATCGGCAAGCTGGAATACGCGCTCGAAGGCGCGCG
Source organism: uncultured Alphaproteobacteria bacterium (assembly GCA_963840465.1). Taxonomy (GTDB): domain Bacteria; phylum Pseudomonadota; class Alphaproteobacteria; order Rhizobiales; family Xanthobacteraceae; genus Bradyrhizobium. The sequence goes on from CAWIZF010000040.1 coordinate 584,169, forward strand.
CCGCGATGCCGCGGTAGAGCACTTTGGAATTGTCGTTGCCGTTCTCGTTGGCTGACTTCTCGCCCTTGATCGTCAGCGTGTTTTCCTTCGCGACGATCGAAAGCTCGCCTTGCGAGAAGCCGGAGACCGCAACGCTGATGCGGTAGGCGTTCTCACCGGTGCGCTCGATGTTATAGGGGGGATAGCCTGGGCTGCCGTCCGCGGTCGCCTGGTCAAGCAGGTTGAAGAAGCGGTCGAAGCCGACGGTGGAACGATAGAACGGGGTGAGGTCGTAGGTACGCATAGGGTAGTCCTCCATTGAGCGACTGTTTCAATTAACCCGCCCGCCATCGGGCCGGGCCGTAGTCCTGTGCAGCCTCAGGGTTTTGGAGCCTTGTTGAAGCCCTTGGGCTTCGGTCCGAAACACTGGTAGCGGCCTGCACAGAAATGATATGGGAGGGGTGAAACGGGGTTCAAGAGGGGCGAAACAGGCCCCTTTTTTGCGCTCCTCGCCTTGATTTTCAGTCCTTTTCACCTAGCCGGTCGCCCGTCATGACGCTCGTCTCCATCCCCGCCAATCCGGTTCCGGAGGACGTCGTCTCAGGCACCATCAAGACGCCTGACGGCGCGGAGTTGCGGTTCGCGCGCTGGGCGCCGCCGGCGGGGCGCAAGGGCACGGTTTGCGTCTTCACCGGGCGCAGCGAGCCGATCGAGAAATATTTCGAGACGGTGCGGGACTTGCGCGATCGTGGATTTGCGGTGGCGATGATCGACTGGCGCGGCCAGGGGCATTCCTCGCGCCGGCTGCGCGATCCGCGCAAGGGCTATGTCCGCGACTTCTCCGATTTCGAGGTCGACGTCGAAACCTTCGTGCAGCAGGTGGTGCTGCCGGATTGCCCGCCGCCCTATTTCGCGCTGGCGCATTCGATGGGCGGGGCGGTCATGCTGAGGCTCGCGCATGCGGGCAAACGCTGGTTCGACCGCATGGTGCTGTCGGCGCCGATGATCGACCTGCCGGGGCGCAGGACCTCGTTCGCGACGCGCGCGCTGCTTCGGACCATGCGGCTGATGGGGCAGGGCGGCCGCTACGTGCCCGGCGGCAGCGACGCGCTGACCGGAACGGAATCCTTCATCAACAATCCCTTCACCAGCGATCCCGTGCGCTACGCCCGCAACGCCGCGATCTTCGAAGAAGATCCGACGCTGGGCATCGGCTCGCCGACGGTGGCCTGGGCCGATACCGCGTTCAGGGCAATGCATACCTTTCGTGGCGTCAACTACCCGTCCGAAATCCGCCAGCCGATCCTGATGCTGGCCGCCAGCAATGACAGCATTGTTTCCACGGCGGCGATCGAGGAGTTCGCCTACCATCTGCGCGCCGGCTCGCATCTGGTGATCGCGGGCTCAAGGCACGAGATCCTGCAGGAGCAGGACCGCTACCGCGGGCAATTCTGGGCGGCGTTCGACGCCTTCGTGCCGGGCACGCCGCTGTTCAAGTGATGCTCAGCGCAGGGCCGGCTTCGGCAGCCGCGCCGTGATCCGCTCGGGCAGCCGGCGCTCGACGAACAACGTCCTGACTTCGGCGACGCTGAGGTAACGCTCCTCGCCTTCGCCCTTGCCGAGGATCTTCAGCAGCACCGGCCATTCGCCCTTCATGAGCATGGGGTAGTACCAGCGCGCCGCATCGCCGTCGCGTTTGAGATTGGCCTTCATGAAGGTGTCGATCTCGGTCGCCGTCAGGCCGCGCTCGATGCCGCCGGCAGGATCCTTGCGGTCCTTGCCGAAGCCGGCGAGCCGGGCGATTTCGTCCTCATGGACCTTCGCATCGACGTCGAGAATGCGCGAGCCGCCGCCATGTTTGTCGAGCGGGCCATCGCGCAGTTCGTCCAGCACCGCGCCGGAAGTTGCACTCTGCAACACGCGCAGCGGCCCGAGACCGTTTGCAATGACGGCGACCATCCTGGTTTTCATCCGTACATCTTTTTGCGCAGCGCCGGTTTCGCCGCTCGCCAATCCGACCATTTCGGCGAGTTGCGAGAGCGGCACGACGTGGCCGCCGACATAGCCGTTGGCGACCAGCGCGCGCAGGAACGGGCAGGGATTGTTGGGTGAAACGGGAATCTGTCCGGCCGGCGTGGTGCGCGGAGCGTTACCGGTGGGATTGTCCGACATGGCTTCAAATCCTCAAAGCGCCAAGAAAGCGCCAAGCATGAAAATCGGTCTGCCGCCAAGGCGAAGCGGATGACGGTTCTGAAAAAATAAATTCGGCGGCGCGCTACTTCAGCGTGTAGGCAAGTTTTGGCGGAATCCGACGCCGTGTCAACCGAAGGCCCGTCGCATTCTCAGGAATCTGCAGCGAGCCTTGGAGAGGGTTTGACGAGAGTCAATTTGCTGAAGGGGATGCCGGCTTTCACCAGGCCGTCACGATAATGGGCAATGTCGGCCGGCAGCTTCCAGTGGAAATTGCGCAAGTGCCGGTCGACCGTCAGGCCGGGATAGTTGCTCAGCAGAACTTCGGCGGCGTTTTCCGCTTCCGCCGTGCGGCCCAATTGAGCCAGGGCCGCGGCACGGATCGCCAGTGCCTGAAGATGATTGGGATTCATATAAAGCTGCTCGCGCGCCCAGGACAGCGAAGCATCATACTGCCCGAGCAGATAGTGAGCGAACGCGTTCACGGCCGCCCATTGGTACCGGGGATCGTTGTTGCCGCTCTGCGCTGCCGTCGTAAACAGTTCGATGGCGTGCCGGTGTTCGCCGGACACGAGATGACACACCCCGAGCACGCCGCGGGCGCCCATGTCATACGGATTGAGCCCGACCGCCCGCTTGGCGGCGTCCATCGCCGCCTCGAAATGCCCTTCCACCGCGTGCAGATAGGCGAGAATCTGAAACGCAAAGGACGAACGGGGATCGAGCCGGACACTGCTCTCCGCGAGCGACATGGCGTAGTCGAACAATTCGCGCGTGCCCTTGGTCCATCCGAACTGGATGCCCTGGATCTGGAGGGTGGCGAGATAGGCGCGGGCGATCGACAGCGTCGGATCGAGCGCGATGGCCTCCTTGAACAGGCCGATCGAGGTTTCGAAATCGGCCTTGGTCTGCAGGTAATAGTAGGACAGCCCCTTGAGGAAGCGATCCCATGCGGTGATGTCGTTCGACGACGAGCGGGGCGGGGCGGAGGCCTCCGCGCGGTAGATCTCGGCCGCGATTGCCGCCGAGAGGCTGGTGGTGAGTTCGTCCTGCATGGCGAACAGGTCGCCGATGTCGCGGTCGAACCGGCCGGTCCATAATTGCTCGCCGTTCTCCGGCGCGATCAGCTCGGCGGTGACGCGGATCTTGGTTGCGGCGCGCCGGACCGAGCCCTGGATCAGGTAGGTCGCGTCGATTTCGCGCGCGATCAGGCGCGTGCTTACACTCTTGCCCTTGAACGAGAACGTCGAGTTGCGGCTCAGCACCCGGTAGAACGATTGCAGCGACAGCGCGTGGATCAGGTCCTCGGTGAGACCGTCGGAAAAATACTCGTCGGCGCTCTCGCTCAGATTTGCGAACGGCAGCACGCCGACAATCGCCGTCCGGTACTGGGCCGGAAGGTTGCTGACCGATGTTTCGGTCGAGGCTTTGTGCTTGGGCACGAGGCTGCCGGCGTCGGAGCCGGCGGGTTGCCAGTTCCAGACCTGGATCGGCTCGTCGATGTTCTTGAACCGGTGGCGGCCGGCGTCGGCCAGCGCCACGCTGAGGCGCTTGCCCGCCTCATGACAGGCCTTGCCCGAAACCGCCACGCCGCCCGGGGCGGCAACTGATTCGAGGCGGACAGCGATGTTGACGTCGTCGCCGAACACCTCGTCCTCGTCGGCCATCACGTCGCCCATGTGAATGCCCATGCGGAACTGCATGGATCGATCGGCGGGAAGGTGTTCGTTGCGCTCCGCCATCACCTTTTGCATCGCGACCGCGGCCTCGATGGCGCCGACGATAGAGGGAAATTCGAGCAGGAATCCGTCGCCCGTGTTCTTCACCAGGCGGCCGCCGTGATTGAGGATGATCGGGTAGATCGCGGTGCGGTGGGCCTTGAACGTGGCGTGCGTCCCCGCCTCGTCGGCCCCCATCATGCGGGAATAGCCGGCGACGTCAGCGCAGACGATGGCTGCCAGGCGTCTTTCCATTTTTCCCACTATATCCCCAACGGCGCCGGAATGGGCTGGATAACCACTACGTGGTCGGCCCGCCGATTCCAATGTTTATAAAAATGAGCAATCCGGTGGAAGCCAGATCTGCTCATGATAATACTGCAAACCGTCCAGAATTGGCACACGCGCAATTTTCGGGCAGGCAGGGTCACGGAATCGGTCAAATGATGGTTGAAACGTTCGGCATTCACGAACTCTGGCTTTTCATCCTTTCCGGGCTGCTGCTCAACGTCACCCCGGGGCCGGACACCGCCTACATTATCGGCCGCAGTCTCCAGTTCGGATGGCGCGGCGGGGCGGCGGCGGCAACCGGGATCAGCGTCGGCTGCCTCGTTCACGTATTCGGCGCCGCGATCGGCCTGTCGGCGCTGTTGATGGCGTCATCCGCCGCCTTCACGGCGCTGAAATGGGCCGGCGCCGCCTATCTGTTGTTGACGGGCGTCCAGATGCTGCTGTCGCGTTCGCGCCCGCCGGCGGAGGCGGCCCAGGCTGGCAACGAGACCTCGCTTGCCCGCGTATTCTGGCAGGGCGCCCTGACCAACGTGCTCAATCCGAAGGTGGCGCTGTTTTTTCTGGCGTTCCTGCCGCAATTTGTGGCGGCGGAATCTACTCATAAGACGCTGGCCTTCCTGACGCTCGGTCTGATCTTCATCGCCAACGGCACGTTGTGGTGTTTCGGCGTTGCCGCCTTCGCGGCCAGGGCCGCCGGCCGCATCCGGCAATCGGCCGGCGCGATGGGCCTGGATCAACCGGGCTCTCGGCGGGCTGTTCGTCTATCTCGGCATCCGCGTTGCGATGCTGGAGGGGCGCTAGATCAGCGGTTCGCTTTCGCAAGGAAGCTGCCGGTTTTCGCGGCGCCTTCGGGCAAGCTACGACATCAGTTTCGCAAGCGCATTGCTGGCGAGGTAGAGGCCCAGAACAATCATGCCGATCTGGAACCAGCGCCGAAAGATATCCGGCTGCAGCCGCGTCCGCACCGCCTGCCCGATAAACATGCCGGCAAAGGACGCTGCCATGGCGACCGCGCCAGGCAGTGCGGTCGCGGCCGTCAGCAGGCCGGCGCCGGTGAGGTTGAGGCCAAGCGCCAGGGTCGCGACCGTGAAGAACACGCCCAATGCCTGGATCAGTTCTTCCTTCTCCATGCCGATCGCCTGCAGGAAAGGCACCGACGGAATGACCTGCACGCCGGTTGCCGCCGAAATCATGCCGGTGATCAGCCCGACGATGCCGCCGACCCATTTCTCGTGCCGGGGGGCAACGGTGAAATTGAATTTGCTGAGGCCGATGATCGCATTGATCGCCAGCAGCAGGCCGAGCACGATCGTGGTGTAACGCGCATAGGGCCCGGTCAGCGACCCCGCATTGAGCCAGATGCCGGCGGCCGTTCCGATCAGCAACGGCCATAGCCGCCGGAAAATATCGCGCAAGTAAGGCCCGCCGAAGGTCTGCCAGATATTGGTGACGATCGCCGGCACGATGACGATGGCGATCGCCTGGGCCGGCGGCATCGACACCGCAAGCAGGCCCATCGACACCGTCGGCAGGCCGAGCCCGAGCGCGCCCTTCACAAAACCCGCGAGCAGGAAGGAAGCCGTGACCAGAAGAAGCAGGGAATCGAACATGCGGCGACATTGACCTATCGGGTTAATGCGCACAATCTGGAGAATACGGAGATAGCCTTCGGCTGGATCGAAGGCTATTCCGCGCGTACGGTCCTCATCCTGAGGAGCGCGCAGGGCGCGCGTCTCGAAGGATGGCGGCGGGCGAGATCCGGGCTTCATGGTTCGAGACGGCGCAATCGCGCCTCCTCACCATGAGGGTTGAGAGGTGTCGATGCGTTTCGATCTGGTCGATCTTCAGCTCTTCGTCGCGGTGGCCGAGACGCGCAGCATCACCAACGGCGCGCAACGGGTTCATCTCGCGCTGGCCTCTGGCAGTGAGCGGATCAAGGGACTGGAGGCCGCGTTCGGCGTTGCGCTACTGACGCGCGGCCGTCGCGGCGTCGAACTGACGCCGGCGGGCGAAAGCCTGCTCGATCACGCCAGGGTCGTGCTGCATAATGTGGAGGCGATGCGCGGCGATCTCCTGGCCTTTGCCCATGGCGCAAAGGCCACCGTCCGCTTCCTCGCCAACACATCCGGGCTTTCGGAATATCTGCCGAAGACACTGGCTGCCTTTCTGGCGGCGCATCCCCACATTTCGATCGACGTCGAGGAACGCGAAAGCGCCGAGATTGCCCGCGCCATCGCCAGCGGCGCCGCCGACCTCGGGCTCGCCGCCGAACACGCGCTTGCGGACAATATCGAGCGGATGCCGTTCAGCGAAGACCGTCTGGTGCTGGTCGCCGCGCGGGAGGACGAGCTGGCGAACCGGCGGCAGGTCGATTTCAGCGACGTGGTGAAGCGCGATTTCGTCGGGCTGATCAACTCGATCGCGCTGCACGCCCATATCAGCGGACACGCGGCGCGTCTCGGCGCGCGCCTGCGCTTTCGTGCGCGGCTGAACAGTTTCGATGCGATCGGTCAGATGGTCGCCGCCGGGATCGGGATCGGCGTGATGCCTGAAGTCGCGGCAAAGCGATGCGCGCGGTCGATGAAGATCAATGTCATCAGGATCAGGGATTCCTGGGCCAACCGGAAACTCGTGATCTGTGCGCGGAGTTTTCGGGCGCTGCCCAAGCCCGCGCAGCAACTGGCTGAGCATCTGCGCAAATGCGCGCCGCGTTGAAATGTAGGGGACGACAGAATGCTGAAGGTCCGGAACCGCCGCGTCATTTGCCCGTGGCAAGGCCGGCGGCCTTGATGACGCGCGTCCATTTTTGGGTCTCGCTTGCAATGTAGTCACGAAACTGCGCCGGTGTGTTGCCGGCGACCGTCAGGCCCTGGTCGGCGAGTTTCTGCTTCACCTGCGGGTCGTTCATCGCCTCGTTGGCGACGCGGTTCAGTGTGGTGACGATCAATTCGGGCGTTCCGCCCGGCGCGAGCATGCCGTACCAGTTTTCGATCAGGAGGTCGGGCATGCCGACCTCCGCGGTGGTCGGCACGTCGGGCGAGGTGGGCGCGCGTTTCGGCGCGCCGAGCGCAATCGGGCGCAGGGTGCCGGCCTTGATATGCGGCAGCAGCACCGGCAAATCGAGGAAGGCCATCTGCACCTGCTGGCCGAGCAGGTCGTTGACGGCCGGCGCAGCGCCCCGATAGGGCACGTGCACGATGTCGATGCTGGCCGTCAGCTTGAGCAGTTCACCGGCCAGATGCGGCAGGCCGCCGACGCCGGCGGATGCGAAATTGAGTTTCCCCGGCTGGGCCTTGGCGAGCGCGATCAGTTCCTTCATGTCGCCGGCGGGAACGTTGCTGGCGACAACCAGCATTTCCGGCACCGTCGTCACCAGCGTGACCGGGGCGAAATCCTTCGCCACGTCGTAGGGCGCCTTCTCCAGGGTCGGGTTGATGACCAGCGAACTCGCGCTCACGATCCCGATCGTGTAGCCGTCGGGAGTTGCCTTTGCGATCGCATCGGTGCCGAGCACGCCGGCCTGGCCGCCGCGATTGTCGATCAGAACCGGTTGCTTTGTGATTTCCGACATGCGCTGGCCGACCAGGCGCGCGATGATGTCGTTCGGCCCGCCGGGCGGAAACGGCACGATCAGCCGGATCGGTTTGCTCGGGAAATCCTGCGCTGCCGCCACAGCGGGCAGCAGCACGGACAATCCGGTGAGAAGCACGCGAAGAGCCTTCATCAGAGCCTCCGGTAACTTGTCATGGCCGGGCGAGATGTCCCGGCTATTTCACGTCTTGCGTACAGGAATAGAGAGCGACGTCGTGACGCTCATTTCGTCGTTACGACCCCCGCGTCCTTGATCACCTTCGCCCACTTCCTGATTTCGCTGTCGATGAAGCCGCGGAAATGTTCCGGCGTGTCGCCGACCAGCGTCGCGCCCTGGGCCGCGAGCTTTTCCTTCACGGTCGGATCGGCCATCGCTTCGGTCGTGATCTTGTGCAAGGCCGCGACAATCGCCGGCGGGGTGGCGGCCGGCGCCACCATGCCGTACCAGTTCTCGATGATCATGCCGGGCATGCCGGCTTCGGCCGTGGTCGGCACCTCCATCGCGGTGGGCGCCCGCTCGGGGGCGCCGACCGCGATCGGCCGCAGGGTGCCGGCCTTGATCTGCGGCAACAGCACCGGCAGGTCGAGGAACGTCATCTGCACCTGCTGGCCAATCAGATCGTTCACCGCGGGCGCCGCGCCGCGGTAGGGCACGTGCACGATGTCGATATTGGCCGTCAGCTTGAGCAGTTCGCCCGCCAGATGCGGCAGGCTGCCGGGACCGGAGGAGGCGAAATTCAGTTTTCCCGGCTGCGCCTTGGCGAGCGCGATCAGTTCTTTCATGTCCTTGGCGGGCACGTTGGTTGCGACCACCAGCATCTCGGGGACGGTGGCGACCAGCGTCACCGGCGCGAAATCCTTCAAGGTGTCGTAGGCGACCTTTTCCATGCTCGGGCTGATGGCGAGCGCGCCCGCGCTCGAGATCGCGATGGTGTAGCCGTCGGGGGCCGCCTTTGCGACCGCGTCGGTGCCGAGCACGCCGCCCTGGCCGCCGCGGTTGTCGATCAGCACGGGCTGCTTGGCAATCTCGGACATGCGCTGGCCGATCACGCGCGCGATGATGTCGTTGGGGCCGCCGGCCGGGAACGGCACGATCAGCTTGATCGGTTTTGCGGGGAAATCCTGCGCCGAGGCCAGAGCTGGCAACAATAGCAGCGTCAGTCCAACCAGCAGCTTGCTCGGCAGTCTCATGAATGCTCCCCGATCCCGCATCTCAGGTGCGGTGTTGGCGGGCATCGTACGCGATGAACTGTTCGATGCAAGGCCTCCGACTGGTTGCAGAGGGCGGCAAGCCCGTCAAAGCAGGAGTTCGTCCGTACGCGCGAGGCTGACCGACCGTTGCGTGATCAAATTGCCCCAGACCCAGTGGTGATGGCGAATGACGCTGGCCGCGTCGAGGTGGGGGCGGTCGTTCAAGGTATGGCCGTCGGTCACGACGACGACATTGTGGTGGTTTGAAACGGCCGAGCGGATAGTGGCGTCGACGCAAAGATCGGTGGCCCATCCCGTGATGAAGACGCGCTCCGGCGCAATTTCTTTCAGGCGCGCCGCGAGGTCGGTGCCGGCGAAGGGATCGTTCAGGGTCTTGCGAATGACGATGTCGGCGGCCGCGCGATTGAGCTCTGGCAGAAGCGACCAGCCCGGCGTGCCCGGCACGAAATCGTCTTCCGCGCCGCTGCAATGCTGCACGAAAATCACCACGCCGGACCGTTCGCGGACCTTTGCGGCGAGCCGGTTGATGCGCTCGATGACGCCATGCAGATCGTGTTTCGGCTTTCCGTTGAGAAGCCCGACCTGCATATCGACGACGATCAATGCATCCATCGGGATACTGTGTCGCTGTGCCCTAGCTGTTCAACAACTTCAGCGCGGCCTCATGCACGCGGGCGTCGCCGGCGGCGACGATGCGGCCGCCATTCTGGGCGGGCTTGCCTTCCCAATTGGTGACGACGCCGCCGGCGCCGGTGACGATCGGGATCAGGGCTGCGATGTCATAGGGCTTGAGTTCGGTCTCGACCACGAGGTCGAGATGCCCGGCCGCCAGCATGCAGTAGGAATAGCAGTCGCCGCCATAGCGCGACAGCTTCACCGCACTTTCGACCCGGCCGAAGATCTCGCGGTCGGCGGCGTTCATCAAGAGCGGGCTGGTGGTGTAGGAGGTCGCTTCCTTCAGCGTCGCGCAGCGCCGCACCGTCAGACGCCGCTCGCCGGACGGCCCGGTATATTGCGCCGAGCCGGAATCGCCGGAAAAGCGCTCGCCGATATAGGGCTGGTGCATCATGCCGAACACCGGCGTGCCCTTGTGCAACAGCGCGATCAGGGTGCCCCAGATCGGAAATCCCGCGATGAAGGATTTGGTGCCGTCGATCGGATCCAGCACCCAGACATATTCGGCGTCCTCGCGCTCATTGCCGAATTCCTCGCCGACGATGCCGTGCTGGGGAAAGTTGGCCTTGATCAGGCGGCGCATCACCGCTTCGGCGGCGCGGTCGGCCTCGGTGACCGGATCGAAATCGCTCGCGCTCTTGTTGTCGATCGAGAGCGAGGTCCGGAAGAACGGCAGGATGGTTTCGCCGGACGCGGTCGCAAGGCGGCCGATGAAGGCTGTGAAATCGATGACCGTCACGACTGTCCCTTACGCCAATAGAGGAAGAATGTTGCCTCTTGCCTAACCCAATCCGCTCCGTCGCGCACCGGCGGCGGCGCGTTATTCCCATTCGTATTGCTAGTCTGGCTTTCGAATCGGCTTTCGAAAAGGCTTCGTTTAAGCGTGGATTTTTGGTTAGCCGTGCCATCACGAAGTTGCGAGTTTTGGCATACCAGCACTGCAGCTGGGCCGGGGCTTGGCTGTGGATATCGTCTAAATAATTGATTTTACTCGGCTAAGTTTCCTTACTCGGCGGTGTGGCCGATCAGCCAGCCTGTTCCACTTTGGACCTTCACCGATCCAAAAACCCTTGCCTTTTGTGCAGCGCGGCCGCATATTGTTGCGGTGCGGTAGGGCCTCGCCCTATCGCTGCCCTCCTTGGGCGTTTCCTCCCTAGACTTGGGCCGCTTGTTCATTCAAGCGGCCCTTTTTTCTTTGGGCTCCTTCGTCATTCCGGGGCGCGCGAAGCGCGAGCCCGGAATCCATTTATCCGCTTGGCGTATGTTGTCGATGGATTCCGGGCTCGCGCCAAGTGGCGCGCCCCGGAATGACGGGATAGAGATTGCTCCTTACTCCGCCGCCGCCTGGAACGGCCCGAGATCCCCGAGCGGAACCTGCGCCAGCGCGTCGGCGAGCGCGGTGAAATCGGCGGCTACTTGCGCAAAGCGCGGGCTGCGCTCGCGCCGCCGCTCGTCCATGTAGATCGCGCGGTTGAGTTCGAGCTGCACGGAGTGCAGTCCGCTCGCCGGATTGCCGTAATGCTCGGTGATGAAGCCGCCGGCATAGGGCTTGTTGCGGCCGATCGAATAGCCGAGCCCGCTCATGATTTCCTCGACCACATCGGGCAGCAGGCCGGCGCAACTGGTGCCGTAGCGGTCGCCGATCACGATATCGGGCCGCCGCGGCTCGTCGCGCGAGACGCCTACCGACGGCATCGAGTGGCAATCCACCAGGATCACGGTTCCGAACGCCTGATGGGCCTTGTTGATCAGCCGCCGCAGCGCCCGGTGATACGGCTTGTAAAGCGCCTCGATCCGCCCCAGCGCGTCGTCGACGGAAAGCCGCTCGCGATAGATTTCCTGTCCGTCGCCGACCACGCGCGGGATGGTGCCGAGGCCGCCGGCCACCCGCATCGAACGGGTGTTGGCGAAGCTCGGCAGGCGTCCGGTGAACATCCGCGGATCGAGCTCATAGGGCTCGCGGTTCACGTCGACATAGGAGCGGGGGAAATTGACCCGGACGGTCGGAAAGCCCCGTTCGCTGAGGTCCCCGATCAATTCGTCCATGAACGAATCCTCGGAGCGGCGCAGCGCGGCGAGGTCGATCCGGGAGGCGTTGAGAAATTCGGACGGATAGACCGAGCCGGAATGCGGCGAGTTGAAGATGATCGGCGCCCGCCAATGCGCCGGCTCCACGATCTCGAACGGGGGCGACAGCTCGCCATCAAACTGGTTCATCGTCGGGCGCCGTCCCTTGAATGTCCGCTTTCCCTTCTGCGGCAATCGATCATGCGACCGCTTCAGCCGGCGAAGGGCAGGGCTCTGTAAGGATGTATTGTCCGTAATCGTAATCATTCTGCCAAGTGAAAAAAGCCGCCATTCTCCGAGAAGGCTTCGCAATCGCCCGAAAAGCGCCGCCTTGATCGATCTTGGTACCGTCAGCTACATAAATAGCGCCGCCCGCCACGCCAAGAAGCCGATACCTTTAACTGAAATTTACCCTCTCTCGGGCTTAGTGAGCGCAACGATCCTCCAAGCCGGAAGCGACGACCGACCGCCATGCACAAGATCCTTCTCGCCGAAGACGACAACGACATGCGCCGCTTCCTGGTCAAGGCACTGGAAAACGCGGGGTTTCAGGTCTCGCCCCACGACAACGGCATGTCGGCCTATCAGCGGCTGCGCGAGGAGCCGTTCGAGATGCTGCTGACCGATATCGTGATGCCCGAAATGGACGGCATCGAACTGGCGCGCCGCGCCTCGGAACTCGACCCCGACATCAAGATCATGTTCATCACCGGCTTCGCCGCCGTCGCCCTGAATTCCGATTCGGAAGCGCCCAAGAACGCCAAGGTGCTGGCCAAGCCGGTTCACCTGCGCGAACTGGTCAGCGAAGTGAACAAGATGCTGGCGGCCTGATTCGGCCGCCTTTTTGGTCCGAAAACACTCCGGAAATTAAGTCCAAGCATCCTTGCGGGGGCGCTTTGGAGCCGATATACGGACCCCACCCAATACGATTAAAGCTGGAGCGGGATGACGAGGTCATCCCATTCCGGGGCGCGTAGCTCAGCGGGAGAGCACTACCTTGACATGGTAGGGGTCACAGGTTCGATCCCTGTCGCGCCCACCAGCCTTCGCTTGCTTCGCAAGCTACGGCTGGGCAAGCCAAACCGAGCTCTATCGTAGCGAAGCAAGCGAAGGCGGGCTCCAGCCGCATTGGATCGAACGTAGCCCAGGGCTTGGACGGCTCGTTTCCAGTCAGCCTTTCGTTCCCACCAATTCACGACGCCCGGAAATCAAATCGACGAGCTCTCGGGGATCTTTTGGAGGACGGTTGCCTCGCCAGGCCACGTGCTGATCAGGCCGCGCCAGCACCAGCGAACGATCGTAGATGCCGGCGCCTTCGCTTGACGTGACGTCGAGCAGCTTGATCGGCACCCGCGCGCGCGCTGCTTCCGACATCAAGTCCGAAACATCGATGGCGGCGTCGAAGCGCAACAGCGTGTAATCCGGGCCAAGCGCGTCATAGAGCGAGCGTCCATCGTTCAGCCAGATGTGCGGGACGCGACAGCCCGGCACTGTGGATGGCGTGAAGTCCGCCATGCCGTAGGTCGGCGGCGTTGCTTCGTCGTACGCGATGATCGGCGACTTGTCGTAATAGTATCCAAAATTCAGCCCGCCGCAGCAGTACTGCTGAACATTCAGATCATAGGCGCTTTTGCCCAGCGCAATCCTTGCCTGCTCACCGGCCGCATCGTCGGCATCGATATTGTCAGGGACTTCGCTTCTCTGACGCGAGAGCGAAAGCGCGTGGTTCATGGCAAACATTGATACCTGCTCGGTAATGGGCAGGCGTTCCGCCTCGTGCGCGTCGAGGATGCCAGCCGGCGCCCAGCCCGACAGATGAGCGGCCAACAGCCAGGCCAGATTGGCCGCATCGGCGATGCCGGCATTCATGCCGTATCCCGCCATCGGCACCCACAGATGGGCTGCGTCTCCGCAAATGAACACCCGGCCTTCGCGAAATTTGTCCGCAACCAGCCGGCGGCCGATCCAGTCCTCCTTGCGGATAATCTCATATGAAAAATCGGCGCCGACACCGAGGATCTTCCGCAGCGCCCAATCCCGGTCTACCGAATCAAACTCGTGTTCATCCGGCTTCAGATAGTTGTGCACCAGCCATGTTTCGCGGCCGTCGATGGCATAGACGTTCCCGGAGCGGACGGGATTGAGCGAAAAATTGGCCCAGGCCGGCTTCAGATCGCTCATGGCGAGAAGCGAGGGAGCGCGGATATAGGTCGATTGAACGCGCTGAACCTCGGCTGTGCCGGATAGCGTGGCGCCGATCGCCCTGCGAATCGCCGATCGTCCGCCATCGCATCCGACGAGGAAGTCGGCGCGTATCGTGATCGGCTGATTGCTATCGAGTTGGGTGCCTTGCGCGGTCACGCCCTCAGGCGTCTGTTCGAAGGAATTGATCTCAACGCGATTGAGCAAGGTGAGGCCGGTGATCGTCTCGGCGTGCGCGGACAGCGTCGGTTCAAGGTAGATCTGGTTGACCCGATGCGGGGGCTCGGCGGTCGGCCACCAGGTGTCCGGACCTCCGCTGGCGGTATACCGATCGCGTCGGCACGGAATAGGGATGCGTGACAGTTCCTTGCCGGCAAAGCTGACGCGATACGAAACGTCGTTCGGGTAGTCCGCAGGCAGACCGGCCTCCCGGATCGCCTTTGCGACGCCAAGGCGCCTGAAAATTTCCATGGAGCGCGCCGAGACGTGATTGCATTTCACGCTCGGCGGCTCGCCCTTGTGGCGCAGTTCGGCAACCACCGTGCGGATTCCCCGCGTGGCGAGATCCATCGCAAGCGTCAGTCCGACCGGACCTCCGCCAACGACAAGAACTTGAGTCTCAACCGGATCAGTCATGGGACGCACACGTTCTACTGGGCCATCTTGATATTGCCGTCGCGCGCGACCGCCTTCCAGCGTTCGAGATCGGCCGCGATGATGCGCGAAAACTCCTCCGAGGAATTGCCGACCGAATTGATATTGAGCAATTTGAGGCGGGAGACAACGTCGGGCAGCCGCGCGATGCGGATGAATTCGGCCTCCAGCTTGGCGACAATTTCGGGCGGCGTCGCCGCGGGCACGAAAATGCCGCTCCACAGCACCGCTTCGACGTCGGCGCCGGCTTCCTTCATGGTTGGCACATCGGGCAAACTCTCCGCCCGCTTCGGCGCAGCAACCGCGAGCGCGCGGGCATTGCCGCCGTTGACCTGGCTGGTTACCGGCCCGGCATCGGCGATCGTCGCGGTCACTTCTCCCGAGATGACGGCGGTCACGGAATCGTTCGCCCCCTTGTAGGGGATCATCTGCATCGGCACGCCGGTCTTCTGCTTGAACAGCTCGGTCGCGAGCTGGAAGGCGGCGGAGGAGCTTGAGTAGTTCGCCTTGTCGGGATTGGCTTTGGCGTAAGCGACGAGATCGGCCAGCGACTTGAACGGCGATTTCGCGTTGACGATCAGGATCAGCGGAAACGACCCGAGCTCGGACACCGGCTTGAAGTCCCGCATCGTGTCGTAGTTCAGCTTCTCATAGACGGCGGGATTGATCACCATCGCGCCGCTGGCGCCGACCAGCAGCGTGTAGCCATCGGGCGCCGATCGCGCGACGTATTCGGTGGCAAGGATCGCGCCTGCACCGGGCTTGTTCTCGATGATGACCGGCTGGCCGAGACTTTCCGACAATTTTTGCCCGAAGACGCGCGCAATGATGTCGTTGCCGCCGCCCGGCGTGAAGCCGACGACGATGCGAATTGGCCGGTTCGGATATTCGGCCTGGGCGAGAGCGGGCACGCGAGCGAAGAAGCTCAAACAGAGGGCGGCGAGCGCCACGCGGCAAATGGTTTTCATTCTATCTCCTCCTGGGCAATTATTTCGTTAGTGCTCTTGGCGGCACGCGAACAAAACCTGGGCCGCTACAGCGGCGTAATCTGGACATGCAGGACGGCAGCGATCCCGCCGTCGACAGCAGCGAGGCAGCGATCGACGGCCGCGGCGAGTTCATCCGGCTCGCTGACGAATTCAGCGTGCGCGCCGAACGCGCGGCCGATATCGGAAAAGCTTCGCCGCTCGCCCTGCCGGCCCGAGCGCAGTTGCGATTGAAAGGAATTGGTCTCCGCGGCGACGCCCTTCGGATAAACCCGCTGCACCGACGACTTGACCGCCTGCCAGCCGCCATTGTCGAGCACGACAGTCAAAATCGGAATTTGGTATTGCTGGGCGACGGCGAATACCGAGTCCGGCGAGGAAAAATGAAAACCGCCGTCGCCGATGATCTGCACGATGCGCCGCTCCGGCTGCGCCAGCTTCAGGCCCAGCGCCATGCCGCCGCTGAAGCCGAGCCCGCCGCCGGCGAGACCGACATAGCTTCCCGGCCGCGTGCGGCGGATATGCTCCTGCACCAGCGGCGCATTGCGGATCGCCTCGTTGACGACGATATCGTCCTGCGACAGCGCGCGGTTCAGGGTCGCGAACAAATATGGCGCGCTGATCGCCCCTGGCGCGCCCTTGTTCGCGGCGGCGGCCGTGCGCCGCTTGTCCGCGGCCTCGCGGGCACTGCTCCAGCCGGCAATGCGGTCGATGACGCGCTTGCGATAGCTGTCATCCGCGCGCGCCGCGACCACCTCGAGCACCTGCCGCAGCACCGTCGCGCAATCGCCCTGAACCCTGATGTCGGTCGGGAATCCCCACATCGGGAAATCCGACTTCAACGGATCGATGTCGATCTGGATCCAGTCGATGTCTTCGACGCGCCTGGCGTATTGCGGCACAAAGGGCACGTCGGTATCGAGCAGCAGCCCGACGTCGGCCTGTTCCAGCAGAGGCAACGGATCGAAACCGGCGAAGCACGGCGAATCCTGCGAAACATTGAGATCGATCGAATTGAACTCCGCGATCCGGATGCCGCAGGCAAGCGCGAGGCGCTCCAGCGCCGCGACCGCGTCGGCATTGCGCCCGAGATAGGCCGTCAGCGCGATCGGATTTTCCGCTGCCATCAATCGCGTGGCGATGGCGTCGACGCGGGCAGGGTCGATGCCGCCGGCCGCTACGCCGCCATAGCGCGCGGGATTGTAGGCCGGCATCTGCGCTTCGTCCCATTCCTCGGCCAGCGTCTCGCGCGGCAGCATCATGTAGACCGGACCGGGTGGGTCGCTGTGCATGAAGGCGCCGGCGCGGGCGAGCGCTTCCTTCACGACGACGCCGGAGGGCAGCGAATACTCCCATTTGACATAGGGCCGCACGATGCTGGCGATGTCGAAGGGATCCTGCACGAAGTGCACATAGGTGTCGCGCGATCCGGTCAATTCGCCATGCAGCGTGAAGGGTGCGCGTCCGGCGAACAGCATCACCGGCAGCCGGTAGCGAAACAGGTTCTGGATCGCCATGCAGGCGTTCGCAGTTCCGGCGTCGACATGCACGAACACCGCCTGTCCCTTGCCGGTCGCCAGCGCGTAGCCGCCGGCCATGTGAACGGCGACGATCTCGTGCGGGCAGAGGATGACTTCCGGATGCTTGCGGCCTTCGCGGTCCCAGCGCGCGATCTCCTCGATCAGCGAGACATGATCGGTGCCGAGATTGGCGAAGATATAGTCGACGCCGAGGTCGACGAGACCTTCGAGGAAATAATGCGCGGCACTGTGACGGCTCACATCTTTCTCCTTGTGTTTCCTTGTCGGCCTTCGGCCTGTTCTTGTTCGACGACCGAGATTGCGTGGTCTGTCAGGGATGGCCGCCGACCGCGCGACGGATGATGCCGGCGGCGTCTGTCACGTCGCCGTCCGAATCCCAGGCGACAAACTGATCGGGCCGGACCAGCACAAGCGCCGCCTCGTAGAATTCCCGCGCTTCCGCGTTGTCGTCTCTGACCAGCTTCAGCGGTACGCCGCTGGTCTCGGCGGCGCGCCTGATCGAGGCGGTGGCGGCTTCCGGCGCGCCAAAATCGAGCAGCGTAAACCCTTCGCCCAGTTCCTCGAAGACATTGCGGCCCGACGCAAGCTGGCGCGGCGACAGATGATGGCCGGCGCGCGCCGCGAATTGATGCGACCCGATTGCACTGCAGACGGCGCCAGGCGGGCCTGCGACGATCGATGAGCCCTCGTAATTCGGCTCGAACGAATTCACTTCCGAACGCGCACCGGACGAGCGCGCCTGCCATTCGGCTTCGAACGCATCCTTGTCGGTCGCGGGATCGAACGTTGCCTAAAAAATTCCGGTCGCTTTGGATCGCTTTCTCGATGAAATCCTGCGCGGTCGATGCGAACACCGGGCGCCGTTCCTCGCCGTAGGTATCCAGCAGGCGCGGTCCGGCCCAGCCTTGCAGCGCCGCCGCGAGTTTCCAGCCGAGATTGGCGGCATCTTCGAGGCCGGTGTTGATGCCGTAACCGCCATAGGGCGGATGGCTGTGCGCGGCATCGCCGGCGATGAAGACGCGGCCGATGCGGTATTGATCCGCGATCGCGATGCGCAGGTCCCAGAAGCCGATGTGCTCGAACGCGACGTCGAATTCATCGCCGACCGCCTCATGCAGGAGGCCGCGGAAATCGAAATTGTCTTTTGTCGTGCCCAGCGGCACCGGCGCGTGAAAGAACCAGGTGGTGCCGAGATCGACGCGGCCGAAGAACTTCCAGTAGCCCTTCAGGTCGGGATGCAGCACGTTGTAGAAGGACTTGTTGGGAAAGCGCTCCAGCAATTTGTGCAGGCCGGTCGAGCGGAACACCAGCAGCACCATCAGCCGGTCGTGATCGGTCAGGGTCTGAGGAATGCCGGCGGCCTCGCGCACCAGCGAGCGGCTGCCGTCGCAGCCGACCACATAGTCTGCCCGCAGCACGCGCTGCCGATCGCTGTTGCGCTCGGCGATCGTCACCTGCACGCCCTCGGCGTCCTGCGCAATGCCGGCAGCGCTCCAGCCATAGATGGTTTCGACGTTCGGCAACTGACTCAGGCGATGCCGCAGCACGGCCTCGGTGGCGTATTGCGGCAGCCGTTCGTTGTCGGTGAAGTAATAGGGCCGCACCAGTTCGCGCTGGAGCCAGTCATACCGGTAGCCGCTCAGCAGCGTGCCGTAGGACGTCATGCCGCCGATGCCGTAGTTGGGCGGGATCGTCCGCGCCGCCCGAAGCTCCGCCTCCGCGCCCCAGAAGTAAAAGTGCTCGAGGGTGCGCTGGGTCAGGTTCTGACCCTTCGGAATCGGCTGCGGGCTGACGTAGCGCTCGACCAGAACGCAGCTGACGCCGCGCTGGCCGAGGTCGATCGCAAGACCAAGCCCAACCGGCCCGCCTCCGACAATGACGACTTGCGTGGCAGGTTTGGCGGGCATGTTCATTTTGGGTTCTTGCGATTGGCTGCTTGGCGCGGGCGGCAAAAATGAGAACAAGTCCCGTCTTGAGTCAAGAAAAATCTCGTAATATGAGATTTTGCTCAGCCCTTTCCGTTCGCTTGATCGGCCGAAATCTGGGACGCCACGCGCCGGACCTCGGCGCCGATCTGATCGATCTGCGCGCCCGTCACCAGATTGCCGGCAATGGTGACGCAGACGCTGGCGATCGGATAGTCGCGGTCGTCGACGACGGGCGCCGCGATGCCGACGGCGCCGGGCGTGACCTCGCCATAGGCGACGCAAAAGCCGGCCTTGCGGACCTTGCTCAGGCTTTTCAGGACATCATCGACGGTGTCGCCGAGACCCACCGCACGCAGGTCGGCGAGATTGCGCTCGATCAGCGGCAGCAGGCGCGGCCGCGGCAGCAGCGCCAGGATCGAGCGCGCGATCGCACCGCGCCCAAGCGGCATCGGCCGGCCGCGCGGGTAGGAACTGATCGGGTTCTTGCTGGAGGATTCAGAGGCAACGCAAAGGATCTTGTTGCCGTACCAGCGCAGGACCATGGCGGTGCAGGAATGGTCAGCCGTCAACTGTTTCAGGTAAGGCACGCCGAGCAGCACCAGCGGGTCGGAGCGGCGCGTCAGATAATCCATCTCGACGACCTTCGGCCCCAGCGTGAAGCCCGAGTTGCGGGTCGACATCAGGAAGCCGGCATCCTTCAGGATCTTCAGATAGCGGTAGAGCGTCGGCCGGCTGTAGCCGAGCTCGCGCATCAGATCCTCGAGCGTCCATTCCAGCCGCTCCTCGGAAAACACTTCGAGGACCGCAAGCACCCTTTCCAGGCTGTTCTTCGGCTTCATGCCTCACGCCGCATGGTCTGACTTCGCTCCAGTTGGGCGCGTGGCCCGCGTCGGCCTGCATAAGGGCAGCAGATACTTTTCCCGCTGCGACAGAATCAACCTTGAACTGGCGGGCGATAGCGGCATAATGCATCATAATCTCACATCAAGAGATTTTAACAAAGAAAAGTCCGCGGGGCGATGTGCCGACGGGCGAAGCATGGGAGCAAAACGTGGCGATCGATTCCGCAAGCGGCATGCATTCGCGCCGTACGTGTGCTGGGGATTCTCGCCGCGGCCGTTGTCCCCGATGATGTCCGGCCGGGCTCACGGGCAGTCGCAGCAACCGATCCGGCTCAACGTCCCCTTCTCGCCGGGCACGGGGCCCGACCTGCTCGCGCGCATCCTCAGCGAGGAACTGCGGCAGCGCTGGAATCATCCTGTCATCGTCGAGAACAAGCCCGGCGCCAGCGGCAACATCGGCACGCAGGTCGCAGCGCGCACGGCGCCCGATGGCCAGAACCTGCTGGTGACCGTCAATACGTTCGTGATGAATGCGAGCCTTTATCCGACGGTACCTTACGATCCCGGAGAAGGATTTCGTGCCGATCGCCGAGATCGCCACGGGCGCTTTGGCGCTCGTCGTTCATCCCTCGCTTGGCGTCAGCACACTCGCGGAACTGATCGCACTTGCACGCAGCAGGCCGGGCGAGATCAACTATGCGTCTCCCGGCCGCGGCACACCGCAACATCTCGCCATGGAGCTTTTCAAGCTCACGGCGCAGATCAACCTGACGCACATTCCCTATTCAGGATCGGCCGGCGCGGTGAAGGATCTGGCGGGTGGACACGTCTCGGCGATGTTCCTGCCGGTTCACACTGCGCTTCCGCTCGCGGAGACCGGGCAAATCCGCATCCTCGCCGTGGGCAGCCAGAAGCGGACGCCGCAGGCGGCAAATGTGCCGACGCTTGCAGAACTCGGCGTCACCGACTTCGACGTCGATCTGTGGTACGGCGTTCTTGCGCCTGCCAACACGCCGAAAGAAATCGTCGATCGCTACAATGCGGTGTTCAACGAGATACTGGCGGAGCCGAACGTTCGCGCGCTTCTCGGCAAGCAGGGCTTGAT
Source organism: uncultured Alphaproteobacteria bacterium (assembly GCA_963840465.1). Lineage (GTDB taxonomy): Bacteria > Pseudomonadota > Alphaproteobacteria > Rhizobiales > Xanthobacteraceae > Bradyrhizobium. Next base: position 605,150 of record CAWIZF010000040.1, read on the forward strand.
AGCGCAAGGCGGCCCGCCGCAACGCCTGGCAGACCTGATCGCCAAGGATCGTCCGCGCTGGGCCAAAGTCGTCAAGGATGCGCAGATCACCGCGGAGTAGTCGACAGGATCGATCGCGACAAAGCTCAGGCCGGCAAGCCCGCCTTGAGCAGGCCGGTCTCATGGCGCAAGCGGTCGACGTCGTGCTTGTAGTGCTGCGTGGCGAGATAGTTCGCCACCGAGAAAGCCGGTTCTAGCTTCACGACCTCGGCGGCATGTGCGGCGGCGGCGACGGTGTTGCCCATCTGCGCGAAGATGGCGGCGAGGAAGGCGTGATGCGTGAAGTCGGGCCGCGTGATCCGCGCGAAGGCATCGGCGGCTTCCGCGTATTTCTCGGCGCAGTAGAGGGCCCGACCGAGGTGATTCCAAAAACGCTCGGGGTGGTAGGGGTTGAGGCGCATCGCCTTCCTGATCCAGTCGATCCCTTCTTCCGGCCGTCCCAGCCAGGTGAGAAACTCGCCCTGCTGCACCACGACGATATCGTAGTTGGGATTGAGCGCGAGCGCCCGCTCCTGATGGTAGGCCGCCCTTGTCATGATCGTCGCGCGTCAGGTTGACCGCGGCCAGGATGCGGTGAACGTCGCTGTCGTTGTCGTCGAGCGCCAGCGCGATCTGCAACTCGGCGGCCACCTGCTGGAAGGTGGCGTCGCGATCTTCGCACCATCCGTAGACCCAGGTCTGGCCCAGCACGCAGGCCTTCCAGGCGTGGGCGTGCGCGTAGTTCGGATCGAGCGCGATGGCGCGATCGAGCAGGATCTGCGCCTCGGCGTTGGCCTCCCGCTGCGAGCGGTGGTGCAGCACCTTGGCGGTGAGCACGCACTCATAGGCGGCCATGTTGTCGGTTCGCTGGCGTTTCGCGCGTTCCTGCGTGGCGGCCTCGACGCGGCCGGGAAGCGTCGCCGACGATCGCGCCGGTCACCTCGTCCTGGATCGCGAAGATGTCCTCGAGCTTGCGGTCGTAGCGTTCGGCCCAGACATGCCGGTCGGTTTCGCGCGTCGATCAGCTGCACGGTGACGCGGACGCGATCGCCGACCTTGCGCACGCTGCCTTCGAGGACGTATTCGACGCCGAGCTCGCGCGCGACCTCCTGCACCTTTACGGCTTTGCCCTTGTGCACGAAGGTCGAGTTGCGCGAGATGACGAGAAGGTCGCGGAAGCGCGACAGCTCGGTGATGATGTCCTCGGTGAGGCCGTCGGCGAAGAACTCCTGCTCCGGATCGCCGCTCATGTTGACGAACGGCAGCACGGCGATCGACGGCTTCCTGGTCGTGATTGGCGCTGCCGCGGCGTCCTTGCCGTTGACCGGCGCTCCGGCTGCATCCGGCTCGAACCGCACTCGAAAGACGTGGATCGGGCGGGTGATGTTCTTGACGTTCTGCTCGCCGAGATCGTCAAAGGCGAGTCGTCGAGCCGGTCGCCGACCTGATCGCGCACGGCGCCGGAGACGCAGATGCCGCCCGGCTCGGCGAGCACTTCGAGACGCGCCGCGACGTTGACGCCATCGCCGAAGATATCGTTCTCCTCGATGATGATGTCGCCGAGATTGATGCCGATGCGGAACTGGATCCACCGCGCCGGCGACACATCGGCATTGCGCCGCGCCATCCGCCGCTGCACCTCGGCGGCGCAGCGTCACCGCGTCGACGACGCTGCGGAACTCCACCAGCATGCCGTCGCCGGTTGTCTTGATGATGCGGCCACGGTTCTTGGCAATCGAGGGATCAATGAGCTCAAGCCGATGGGTCTTGAGGCGTGCAAGCGTCCCCGCCTCGTCGACCTCCATCAGCCGGCTGTAGCCGACCATGTCGGCGGCGAGCACTGCTGCGAGTCTTCGCTCGGGTCCGCGCGCTTCCATTTTCCGCCTCGCTGAGAGGCAGTCTAGCAGATTTGCCGCGCTGGCCAAGGTTGAGCGGCGGATGGTGGCCGTCGGCCTTCTTGCGGTCCAATCACCTACCTTAAATTGCAGGCGATGCGCTCAAGATGTGCAGCTGCGCGCAAGGCGCTAATTCGCCAGGGTATGGCTTATCCGTGTGACTACGCCGTCCCACTGGCGTTTTTCCGCGGCGGGATAATTGATCATCACGCAGTTCATGGTGCCGTTGCCGCGGTTGCAGCGGTTGTACCAGATCCGGTCCTTGCGAATGCTGGACACGACAAAGAAATCAGGCGTGATCCGCTTGTAGACGATGCCGGCAGGCGGCTGCATCTTGGCCAGGAACGTGGCGGGCGAACTCGTTCCCGGGATTGGCAACGGACTGCACCGTCAGATCGGCGCGGCGGTCTTCGGTGAAAAACCGTCGCCCGATTCCGCCTTCGGGCGGTCCGGCGTCGCTGGTGAAGATCGAGACCGGCATGTCGACGCTGGTCCCGGTGCTCGGGATCACGTATCGCCGCCATTCGGTGTCGCCGGCAAAGGCGAGTGCCGGAGCGAAGATCCCGACGATGGCGAGGGCGGCGGACAGGCGGGGCGCACGCATGGAACGGTCTCCGGTTGGATTCGAAACAATGGAATGGATCGATGTTCGTTCCAGCCGCGATGACGTCGCTAGCGCGCAGCCGCGCCCGCGAGATGCTTCCCCGCGATATACCCGAACGTCAGCGCCGGTCCCAGCGTGATGCCGGCGCCGGGATAGTTGCCGCCCATGATGCTCGCCATGTCGTTGCCGGCGGCATAGAGGCCCGTGATCGGCTGGCCGTGTTCGTCCAGCGCGCGGGCGTGTTCGTCGGTCTTGATGCCGGCATAGGTGCCGAGATCGCCGATCACCATCTTGATCGCGTAAAACGGTCCGTCCTTGATCGGCGCGATGCATGGGTTCGGGCCTTGCAGCGCATCGCCCTGGTAGCGGTTATAGGCGCGCGAGCCCTTGCCGAAAGCGGGATCGCGGCCTTCCGCGGCTGGTGCGTTGAATTCGGCGATCGTGGCCTCGAGCCCCTGTCGGTCGATGCCGGTTCTGTCCGCCAGTTCGGCCAGCGTCGCGCCGCGCTTGAGATAGCCCGTCTTGAGGTGATGGCTGAGCGGCATCGGAAACGGCGGCACGCAGCCGAGGCCATATTTTCGCAAGGCGCGGTGATCGCACACCAGATACGCCGTGATCTCCTCGCCCGGCTTCGCCGCCTTCACCATCGCCTGCACGAAGTCGTGGTACGAATTGCCTTCGTTGGCGAAGCGCCTGCCGTCGCGCATCACGGCGATGACGCCGGGTTTGGCGCGGTCGATGAAGTGCGGCATCACGCCCTTGCTGCCGTCCTTGCGCTCGGTGATGGACACTGGCACCCACGCCGCAGCGTTCGGCAGCGTGTCCTCGATGCGTCCGCCGGCGGTCTCCGCCAGGCGCAAGCCGTCACCGGTGTTGCCGACAGGACCGGGCGAAAAATGCGCGGTGCCATCAGGCGCGTGCGGGAACATCGCCTTGCGCCTGGCGACGTCATGCGGGAAACCGCCGCAGGCCAGCACCACGCCGCGTTTGGCGTTGACGCGGATCAGCTTGCCGTGTCGTTCGACGTCGGCGCCGCGCACCGCGCCGTTTTCGACAACCAGTTCGAGCACCGGCGACGACAGCCACAACGGGATCTTCAGGTCGAACGCCGATTTGGCCAGCCGCCCGGCGAGCGCGTTGCCATTGGTCAGCGTCATGCCGCGGCCGTGGCGCACCACGTCCAGCGCGTGTCGCGACAGCCGCTTGGCGACATAGAATGCCGAGGCCAGCGATTTCGTCGCGCGCATGAAGTGGATGATTTCCTTGCCGGAGCCCAGCATCATGCCGAACACGGTGAGTTCGGGCAGGGGACTGCCGATATCCTTGATGTGCGGGCCGAGTTCATGCGCGTCGAACGGCCGCGTCACCATCGAGCGTCCGCCCTGCGCGCCACCCGGCGCTTCGGCGTGATAATCCGGAAAGGTCAGCGGCATGTCGAACCGCAGCGCGGTCTTGCTGGTGAAGAAATCGACGGCCTTCGGTCCCTCGGCGAGAAACGCATCGACGCGCGCGGCGTCAAAACTGTTGCCGGCCTCGTGGCGCAGATAGGTCTTGCGCCTGCTCGGGGCTTTCCTCGATGCCCCAGGCCTTCGCCAGCGAGGTGCCGGGAATCCAGAGCCAGCCGCCGGAGCGCGCGGTGGTGCCGCCGAAGCGCGGCTCCTTCTCGACGATGAGAACGTTGAGGCCGTGATGCCCCGCGGTGACCGCCGCCGACATGCCGGCGCAGCCCGAGCCGACCACCAGCACGTCGCATTCGTAGGTTTCTTGCTCGTTGCCCGCCACGCGATCCGTCCCTGCTTGCTTCTTGAGCGGACATTTGGGTTGGGATCGATCGGTCTGTCAATCGCGGGACTCCCACCGGAGGCGAAGGTCCCGACGGCTACCTGGGCAATGACATGGATAACAAGTCCACCGGGGAGAGGCTTCTCGGCCGCCAGCTGGTTCTGGAAAATCAAAAGGGCATCGCGCTTGTCGATGCCCTTTTTCGCCGCGTGATGGAATTAGGCGGAGGATCAGTATCTGCCGATCGCCGGCCCGCCAAATCGATAGTTGATGCGCGCGGTGACCATGTCGACATCCTGACGGATGCTGTTGGTGGTCGCTACGATCGGAGCATTGGCGAAGCTGAACGTCTCACGCTCCATGAACAGGTGATTGTATTCCACACCGACCGACCAGTTGGGCGCGAAGCCGACTTCGATACCGGCGCCGACAGTGGCCCCCCAGGTCGTATTGTCAGATGAATTGATCAGCGTGTTGGTGCCGGTGAAGGTATGGTAGAAGCGGTTGTCCACCACCGCAGCGCCGCCCTTCGCGTAGAGCAGAACGTTGTTCCAGGCGTAGCCCACCTGCCCGGTGAACAACCCGAACGCCCGAAGCTTGGAATTGATCGTCAAGTCACCAGGCACGAAGACGAAGGCCGGCGTGGAGACGCTCGAACCGCTGAGGTCCGCCCAGTTGCCTTGAGCTTCCAGACCGAAAACGAAGGCGGAGGATTGCCAACGATAGCCAATCTGTCCACCGGCGACGGCTCCGTCCGCGTTGTGGCACCCTTCGCCGGCCGTGAAAGGCGCGCCGGCAAAGCTTTCGAAGTTCCAGCAATTCCGACTGCTGGCGTAGCCTGCGTTGGCGCCGAGATAGAAGCCGCTCCAGTCGTACACCGCCGCAATCGCGGGCGGCGCCTTGGTGTAGGGTCGCGCGGCCATGTCGGCGGCGTTGGCCGAGGCGCTGACGAGTGCGGCGGTCGCTGCAATTATCAAGAGTTTTTTCATTTTCGTCCCCTTTGCGAGAATCGGAGACTAGACCCGATAGCGCCGAAATCCTGTCACCGGTAAGCCACAAGAATGTCCCTGGTCGAATTTGATGGGTTCCATATTTTTAGGAACTTGGTTCCGCGTTCGGACAGTGCGTGCGGTCGTCGTCGAGGTCAGCTGTAGCGAGACTTGCCCTTCTCAAATGCCAGATAATTTTCGATGGCGCGTTGTATGCAGGCGGCAAGTTCCTCCCGGCATTTTGGCGTGTTCAATCCGCGCTGGTTCGCCAGCACATACCCGGCGAGTTCGCGACATTTTTCTTCATATTGAGGGACCACAGCATGCTCCGCTGGACGTAGCTCAGGGGATGAAGGGATTGCGGTGGCATGGGAACGCTGGCTGGCAAGCATTGGATCACTTTGTTGACGATCGAGGCGTGAGCCATTTTGGACGACAGGGTTGAGGGGCGGCCCTACGTCGCCGTCGAATAGTCGGGATCCCGATCCGAAAACGGCAACCGCACCGCTTGCCGAATTCGTGCAAAGACGTGGCGAAACGCCACATCATGTGCTTGCAGTGATCCATCAGCGATCTCGCTCCGTTTCAGGAAGGCAAACCGGCATTCTTTACGTTCGCTGCCAGCGACGTCGCCGCTGCTTCACATCAATCGGAGAAAACTGATGAATCCTGGAATTCGTTCGCTTGTGGCCGGCGCCGCGATGGTCGCCACGTTGCTCGGCCCGACCCTCGCGCGGGCCGCTGATATCGTCGATACGGCAGTTGCCGCGGGTTCATTCAACACGCTGGTCACGGCGGTAAAGGCCGCGGGCCTCGTCAAAACGCTGAAGGGCAAGGGGCCGTACACCGTCTTCGCCCCGAACGACGCCGCCTTCGCCAAATTGCCGCCCGGGACGGTCGAATCGCTCCTCAAGAACAAGGCCAAGCTTGCAACCATCCTGAAATACCATGTGGTGCCGGGCCGGGTGAAGGCCGCCGATGTGGCCGGCAAGTCGCTGAAAGTTATGACTGCGGCGGGGCTGCCGGTGAATGTCGATGGCACATTTGGCGTGAGGGTCAACGACGCTCACGTGATCCAGCCCGACATCGAAGCATCGAACGGTGTCATTCATGTCATCGACACGGTCTTGCTGCCTCCGGCTCCAGCCAAGAAGGGGCATCACTGAGGGCTGCCGTCGCATCTTAGTTTCATGACAACGCGGCCGATGTCGGATCATGCGTGTTCTGACATCCATTGCAGTCGCGTTGCCTGACGCCTTCGCGATCACCTACCGGAGACGGATGAGGGTTCTTTAGCCGACCTCTGATCCGCCTCCGTGTGGGGGACCAAGAGAAAGGGACGATTGGTCAGTCAATTCCCCGTCTCGAACGAACAACTGGCGCCGCCGCCGGCCTTCTGCTTGATTTCGGCCGGGTCGAGCGTGCAGTTCAGTTTCGAGAGGCTCTCGGACACCGATCCGGCGGCGCCGTCGGCGGGAACGCCGGCCATCGCTTCGGTTGCAAAGATCTCGCTGGCGCGGCGGCCGGTGATGGTCTGCTTCGCGCCCTTAAATGTCAGCTCGCAGGACCGCGCGGTGATGTCGACATTGCTGACCCTGCAGACGATCTTGTCCGCGGTGACCGAAATCTTCTTGGCGTAGCGCACGCCGCTTTGCCCGACGAAGAACGCCGAGACGGCTTCGCGCTCATCCGCGGTCAGTAGCGGCGAATAAAGCGCCACGACGCCGGCCAGGGCAAGGGCGGCCGGTCCGTTGGCCGTTGCCGGGGCGGCCGATGCGGTGGACGCCGCTGCGGTGAGAAGCGAGACGGCGACAACCGCCAGCCTGCCGGATTTGATTTGCATTTCATTCCCCAGTTCGATGCAATCGTTGTTTCGGACATTTGGATGTGGTTCGATTTCTCTGTCAATCGCGCGGGTTTCTTCCCTTCTCCCCTTGTGGGAGAAGGTGGATCGAAGGCGCGAAGCGACGGCGAGACGGTTGAGGGGTTGTTTCCGCAAGTTTGCTCGTTGAGAGAACCCCTCATCCGGCGCTTCGCGCCACCTTCTCCCACAAGGGGAGAAGGGAGGCGCGCCGTGCATCCAGGGCAGGGCGGCCCTCCGCTTATGTGCTTGCGCCGTACCGGCATCGGCGGCACATTTGCCGGCGCGACACCAAGATCGCCGAGACGAAAAGCCCGAGGAAGCACCATGGCGGCCACGCGGATCGACTGCGACATTCATCCCGCGGTGGGCGGAACCCGCACCACGCTGCTGCCCTATCTCGACGACCACTGGAAAGAGCAGGTGGTCAGCCGCGCCATCGACGGCCTCGATCTCAACTCCTATCCGCCCAACATGCCGTTCTCGGGCCGCGCCGACTGGCGGCCGGCCGTGGCAAGGGGCGTGGCAAGCCGGGCAGCGAGCTCGCGATGGTGCAGCGCGGCGCGTTCGACCAGCTCGGTTCGAGCCATGCGATCTGCAACGTCGTCTACGGCGCGCAGGCGGTGTTCGATTCCTATATGGCGGCCGGCTTCTGCAAGGCGATCAACGACTGGATCGCGGCCGAATGGCTTTCGAAGGATCCGCGGCTGAGCGCCTCGATCGTGGTGCCGATGCAGGCGCCTGATCTGGCGGTGGAAGAAATCGAGCGCAGGGCAGGCGACAACCGCTTCGTCTCCGTGCTGGTGCTGGCGCAGGGCGAGACGCTGCTCGGACGCCGGCATTACTGGCCGGTCTGGCAGGCCGCCGAGAAACACAAGCTGCCGGTTGCGATCCATGCCGGCAGCGCCTATCGCGGCGCGCCGAGTTCGATCGGCTGGCCGTCGTATCGTTACGAATATTATCTGGCGGAAGCGCAGGCGTTTCAGGCCCAGATATTGAGCCTGATCTATGAAGGCGTGTTCGGCAAATTTCCCGGCCTCAAGGTCGTGCTGATGGAGTCGGGCGTGAGCTGGCTGCCCGCCTTCATGTGGCGCGCCAACAAGACCTGGCGCGGCGTGCGCGTCGAGGTGCCGTGGGTCGAGCGCGAGCCCGCCGCGATCATCCGCGACCATATCCGCGTCACCATGCAGCCGTTCGACGGCCCGCCGGATGCCGCAGGCGTCGCCGACGTGATCGAGCAGATCGGCTCCGACAAGATGTTCCTGTTTGCGTCCGACTATCCGCACTGGCAGTTCGACGGCGACGATCCGATGCCACCGCATCTGCCGGCCAGCATCGTTTCGCGTATGTGCGCCGATAACCCGCTCGAAACCTTCCCGCGGCTGAAGCTCGCGGCATGAGCCCGAACAAATCAAGGAGGATCGCATGAGTGATGTCATCGACCGCCCCATCCTCGCCGAGGAAGAAGCCGCCAAAAGCCGGCTGCGCATCATCGATTGCGACGTGCATCCGAGCATCCATTCGCATGCCGATATCGAGCAGTTCATGCCAAAGCGCTGGCAGGAGCATTTGCGCACCTACGGCAGCCATCTGCGCACGCCCTATATCGGCACTACGCCGTATCCGCGCTCCTCGCCACTGATCGCGCGCCGCGATGCGTGGCCGCCGACCGGTGGGCCTCCGGGCTCCAATCTCGAGTTCATGCGCAAGCAGCATCTTGATCCGCTTGATATCGAATACGGCATTCTGCAGGTGCTCGATCTCTTCATCTTCTCGCAGCAGAACCTGGAATTCGGCGCCGCGATCCAGCGCGCCATCAACGACTGGCAGCTCGCGTTCTGGTCCGATCGCGATCCGCGGCTGAAGGCCTCGATCCTCGCCGGCCAGGACGATACGCAATTGGCGATCGCCGAGATCGAGCGCTGCGCCAAGATCGGCCGCTATGTGCAGATCAATGTCTGCCCGCGCGCCAACGAGCCGCTCGGCCGCCGCCGCTACTGGCCGATCTACGCGCGTGCGCAGGAATTGGGCCTGCCGCTCGGCATCCATGTCGGCGGCTATGGCGGGCATGCGCCGACCGGCGGCGGCTGGCCGTCTTATTATGTCGAGGAGCACCAGTCGAACGCGCACACCATGGCGGCGCAGCTTACGAGTTTGGTGCTCGAAGGCGTGCCGGAGCGTTTTCCGGATCTGAAGATCGTCTTCATCGAAGGCGGTTTCGGCTGGATTCCGTCCACCACCTGGCGGATGGACCGGCATTTCGAGGCGTTCCGCAGCGAGGTGCCGCATCTCAAGCGAAAACCATCAGAATATGTGAAGGAGCATTTCTGGTTCACGACGCAGCCGATCGACGAGCCGGACGAGGCAAAACATCTGCGCTCGCTGATCGAATGGGTCGGCGTCGACCGCCTGCTGTTCTCGTCGGACTATCCGCACTGGGATTTCGACGATCCGCGCTACGCCTTCAAGACGCCGCTGACGGAGGCCGAGCGCCGCAAGATCTTCAACACCAACGCGCGCGCAATCTACAAGTTCTGATCGCAGTCGAGACAGCATGGCCCGGCACATCATCGCGCGCACGTCGGAGATTCCGCCCGGCGGCAACAAGGTCGTCGAAATCAACGGCCGCGACATCGTCGTGTTTCATGTCAACGGCGAGTATTTCGCGCTGCTCAATCGCTGTCCGCATGCCGGCGCGCCGCTGGAAAAAGCCGCCTGCGTGGCGCGGCTGACGTCGAAGGAGCCCGGCGTCTACGAACGCTCGCGGGTCGGGGAATTGCTCCGCTGCGCCTGGCACGGCTGGGAGTTCGACATGCGCAACGGCCAATCCTGGTTCGACCCCCAGCGCGTCAAGATCAGGACCTATCCGGTCGTGATCGAGGATGGCGAGACGCTGGCCAAAGGGCCCTATGTCGCCGAGACATTCCCGGTTCATGTCGAGGACAGCTACGTCATCGTCGAGGCGTAAAGGCCGGTTTCCATCCATTTCAGTTCACCGAAGGAGCATTCCAATGACGCACGCCATCCGCTTTCACAAAACCGGCGGTCCCGAAGTTCTGGTCTGGGAAGAGGTCGAGGTCGGCAAGCCCGGGCCGGGGCAGGCGCGCATCCGCCACACCGCCGTCGGACTGAATTTTGTCGACATCTACAACCGCTCCGGGCTCTATCCGTCGCAATTGCCGAGCGGGCTCGGCGGTGAAGCGGCCGGCGTGGTCGAGGAAGTCGGATCCGGCGTGACCGATCTGAAGCCCGGCGACCGCGTCGCCTATGGCAGCGCGCCGGTCGGCGCCTATGCCGAAGCGCGGCTGATCCCGGCCGATCGCCTGCTCAAGCTGCCCGACGGCATCGACGACAAGACCGCCGCGGCCATGATGTTGAAGGGCCTCACGGTGCAGTACCTGATCCGCCAGACCTATCGCGTCAAATCCGGCGACACCATCCTGCTGCACGCCGCGGCCGGCGGCGTCGGCCTGATCCTCAGCCAATGGGCAAAGCATCTCGGCGCCACCGTGATCGGCACCGTCGGCAGCGACGAAAAGGCGAAGCTCGCCAAGGCCCATGGCTGCGCCCACACCATCGTCTATTCGCGCGAGGATTTCGTCAAACGCGTCGACGAGATCACCGGCGGCAAGAAGGTGCCGGTGGTCTATGATTCCGTCGGCAAGGACACGTTCCTCAAATCGCTCGATTGCCTCGCGCCGCTCGGCGTCGCCGCGCTGTTCGGCGCGTCTTCCGGCGCGGTCGAGCCGCTCAATCTCGGCCTGCTGGCGCAGAAGGGTTCGCTCTTCGTCACCCGTCCCACTCTCAATACCTATGCGGCCAGCCGTGAAAACCTCGTGGCGATGGCGAACGAGTTGTTCGACGTCGTCAAGTCAGGCGCGGTCAAGATCGAAGTGCACCAGACCTATCCGTTGAAGGACGCGGCGAAGGCCCATGCCGATCTTGCCGCGCGCAAGACCACGGGGTCGACGGTTCTGACTGTCTGAGATTTTGCACGCCAGGGAACGGCTGGTCCTCTACTGGACCGGCCGTTTCTCGGTCAGTCCATCGACCATCGCGCCGACGATGACCGCAATTTCCTTGCGCAGTTCAATCACCGGCACCGCGATCAGTTTTTGCTCGAGGCCGAGCAGCACCATGCCGTGGACGGCCGAGAAAAGACTGCGCGCCGTCACGCCCAGTTCGGCCGGCGTCCGCTTCGGAAAGAGTTCGGCGAGCGGACGATAGATATGGCGGAACAGATTCATCTGTTCGCTGATGGCCCATTCCGGAACCGGCTTGCCCGGCGCCATCCGGTGTTCGAACAGCGCACGCCACAGTTCGAGATTTTCGGCGGCGAAGTCGCAATAGGCCACCGCGATTCGAACGAGTGTCTCCCGCGGTGAGGCCGGGCCGTCGCTTTCGGCTGATGTGAGGGAGGCGTCCAGCCGCGCCAGCGTCCGCGATCCCACCCGCAGGATCAGTTCGTCCATATCGTCGACGAGATTGTAGACCGCGCCGTTGGCGACGCCGATTTCCCGCGCCAGCTCCCGCGTCTTCAGGCCGGCCAAGCCGCCCGCGGCGATGCTTCGTTCCGCCGCCAGGATCAGCGCTTCCAGGAATTTTGCTCGTCTTTCCAGTACTTTAGACATTATTTACCAATTTCTTGAGCGACGCTCAAAATAATTCTTGAGCAATGCTCAGGTTGGTGCTACAAATGACTCATGAGCATTGCTCATAACACAGGGAGCTACCAATGTTCAAAACTGTTTTGACGCTCTTCCGGGGCAGCGTGGCTGCCGCGGGGGAAGAACTGGAAGACCGCTCGGCGCTTCTCATTCTCGACCAGCAGATGCGCGATGCGGCGGCCGCCGTCGAACGTTCCAAGCGCTCGCTGGCGCTGGCGATCGCAGGCGACCAGCAGGAAGGCCGCCGTCTCGACGCCACCAATGCAAGGATCGCCGATCTCGAAGTCCGCGCCACCGCCGCACTCGATGGCGGCCGGGAAGATCTCGCCCGCGAGGCGGCGCAGGCGATCGCCAATCTCGAGGCCGACCGTGATGCCGCGATGACGGCGCGAACCCTGTTCGCGTCTGAAATCACCCGCATGAAGCGGCAGGTCGCCAATGCCGAAGCCCGGATCACCGAACTCGATCGCGGCCGTCGCATTGCGCGCGCCTCGGAAGCGGTTCGCGCGCTTCGCCGGGGCGGCATCGAAGCCGCGCGTCCCTACGAATCCACGCTGCCGGAAGCGGAGAATACGCTGAAGCGGTTGCGCGAACGGCAGATCGAGGCCCAGGCCGCCTCCGACGCCCTGATCGAACTCGATGCCGCCACCGGACCGCTGGCGACCGCCGAGAAACTTGCCGAACAGGGCTTTGGCCCTCGTCTGAAATCAACCGCGGACGACGTGCTCGCGCGGCTGAACGCCAAACGCACGCAAGCTGCCTGAAACTGAATTTGATCGATTAAACCCTTATCACACAGGAGATTTTATCATGAACCAGAACGTCCAACCCCACAGCGGTGCCTGGGTTACCTTCACCTATGCTTCGTTTTCCGCCTCGGCCTTCATGGTCGCCGTCGGCGTGTTCTTCCTGCCGCTCGATCTCTGGATCAAGGGCTATCTGGCGATGGGCATCGTGATGCTCGTCCAGTCCTGCGTCACCCTGACCAAGACCGTGCGCGACATGCACGAGAGCGGCAAGCTGGTGAACCGCATCGAGGACGCCAAGGCCGAGCGGTTGCTGATGGAAGTTTCCAAAGCCGCGTAACCTGTGACGCGGCGCTGGCGAGGCGGGCGGCGGATGTTTTACGCATTCGCCGCCGGTCTTGGATGGCGCATTTCGAGTTCGGCAGAGCGCAATCCGAGAATCGCGGCGCCGCTTGCGCAGAGAAGACATGGGAAAGGTGACTTCGATGAAGAGAGCCCTGATGTTTCTGCTGCTAGGTCCAGCATTGGTCGTCGTGCCCTGGCTGATTTTTATCGCCGTGATCCAAGGGTTGGGAGGGCCCGTCGACCTCGTCGCGATGGTGCTGTTTGTCTTCACGTTCATTGTTGCGGCGATTGCGGGTTTTGTCGATGGATGCATGGCACGTACTTTGCCGACACATCTACGGACGCTTCTGACGGCCTCAGTCGGAGCGCTGATGGCGTGTATTCTGGCTGACGGCTTGCTGATGGGTTTTTTCTCGCCAACGTCGATGTCGTGGCTTCTGACCCTGTTCGCCATTGGCGGAGCCTTCGTGACAGGCGCGTGTTCGTTGTTGTCGAACGACTATAGCGGACGAACAGTGGCCGCCATTGAGTCGGATAACCCGAGGAAAAGCCGCTGGTTCGGCCCTGCCGGCATCCGCTTGTCGCTGTCATGAATCATTTGATGCCGGCGTTCAATGTATCGTTTACTCTGATGCAACCTAAAGGTGATCGTGTATTGGATTCTTAACCCGCGTGGGCGCATAAAATCCTGACGGATTGAGGTTGAGCAAAATAGTTTCCAAGACCGCGTAACCTGTGACGTGGTGCTGGCGAAGGCAGGCGGCGGATGCTTCGGCATCCGCCGTTTTCTTTTCTTACCGGAATGTTTGACGTCACCAACACATCGTTTACCTTCCTGCCACCGTAACGTGTCGCACTCATGGCTCCTTAACGGGCCCGGCGCACAGATCCGGACCGAGTGCGGGCAAGTAGCATGGCGTTTATCTCGAGCGGCAATTCGGCGATCCGTCGTGCTTTGGGGCAGATCCGCTCCGCGGCCGGACGTCTTGGCGGATATGGCGTGTTCTGGCTGAAGGCGCTGCGCCAGCCGACGATCGATCTCACGCTGCGCACCCATGCCGGCTTGATCACGCGCATTGTCGAAACCCCCGGCCTGTCGCTTTCCGAAGCCGAACTCGGCGAGCTGGTGTCGCAACTGCGCGTCGTGGCTGCCAAGACATTGCCTGAGGAAAGCCTCACCTACGGCATTTTCTCCGGCGAGCGCGAACGGTTGTCGCGCGCCATCGTCACGCTGATCTGCGAGGAAGCGACCGGGCGGCCGATCGCCTTCAACGCGCTGTCGGTGATGGACGTCGAACTCGACGGCGAGCCCGCGGAAGTTACCCATCTCGGCCTCGTCATGGTCGATCCCGACGAGCGGGGGCGGGGGCTGTCCTGGGTCCTTTACGGCCTGACGGCGCTGGTTCTCTTCGCCCGTGACGGGCTGCGTCAGAAATGGATTTCGAACGTCACCCAGGTGCCATCCGTCGTCGGCATGGTCAGCCAGACCTTTTCGGATGTGTTTCCGTCGCCGCACCCGGACGCACGCCAGAGCTTTGCGCATCTGCAACTGGCGCGCGGCATCATGTCGCGTCACCGCGCGGTGTTCGGCGTCGGTGCGGAAGCCGGCTTCGATGAAGCGCGCTTCGTCATCACCAATGCCTATACCGGCGGCTCCGACGCGCTGAAGAAAACCTTCGAAGCCGCGCCAAAACATCGCGACGAGCAATACAACGCGTTTTGCGCCCGTGAACTGGACTACGCCAGGGGCGACGATGTGCTGCAGATCGGCCGCATCGACCTCGCCGGCGCGCGCCGCTATCTCCTGAGCGAAGTGCCCTCCGGTTCGCTGCCGGCGCTGCTCGCGACCGGCGCCGCGCTGGCCTTGCAGCGGCTGGTGCTTCCCGCCATTCACTGGATGGACGATACGCGGCCCTTCGGCATCTTGCGGCCGCGGACGCCGGCAAATGGAGCCGGCCCATGACGCCGGGCATGATCGCCGATTCCATCGTCAATCTCTGCGGCGCGATCGGCCTTGGCGTCGCCATGGTCACGCTCTACCGGCGCGATCCGAGGAGCCCGCTGACGCGCCGGCTTCTGATCGCGCTTGGCATCATCGCGTTGCTGTTCCTGATCCGCGGCACGGCGTGGTGGAGCGGCAGCGGGGTGCTCGACAATTTGTCAATGATCCCGGCCGCGCTGATCCCGCTCGGCGCCTTGATCGTCACCGAAGGGATTTTGCGGCGTCATGCGCCGCGCCCGGCCAAGATCGTCATTCTGACCGGCGGCATCGTGCTCGGTCTCGCCGGCGCGCTCGGATCGGAACGCTTTGCCGCGCCCTTTGCCGTCCTGCTCGTCTTGTTTCAGCTCGGCGGCTTTGCCATCTGCGCGTGGCTGCTGGCGACGCGCGAGCGGACCACGCTGATGGCGTCCGAGAACCGCAGCATCGGGCGCCTTGCCGTCGGCGCCATCCTCGTCATTCCCTTCGTCGTCACCGATTTCAGGGTGCTGATGCCGGATATCCCGGTCAGGCTCGGGGCATTGGGGGCGCTGCTTGTCGTCACCGCGATCCTGATCGCGGAGCGCGGCGCCGAGACGCAGCGTCAGGCGCTTATGATGACGGTGCTGCGGCTCTCGAGTTCGGCGCTTCTCGGTATTGCCGCGGCGTTTGTTTCGCCGGATGTCGATGCGGCGCAGATCATGCGATTTTGCGCCATCGCGATTGCGGGTGTTCTCACCATCGGGCTGATGGTGGACGCGCTGCGCGCGCATTTCGAATCGCAGGTGCCCGGCGTTCTCAATTCCGTCGCGGCGTCGCCGGCCAGAACGCGCGACGCGCTGATCGCAGAACTCGCGCGTCACCCGATCTTCGAGAGTGCCCGGCGCTATCGCGAGAGCGAGCTCAGGGCTTACGATCCACCTCTGCTGCGCAATTTTCTGTCTGATATGCGCGTGCTGCGCCGCCCCGACGCGCCGTGGGGCCTGACATTGTCCGATCCGGCCGTCGAGCGCGTGATGTCGCTGCTGGCCGCCAACAGCGCGACACATCTCATCGTCCTGTCGCACGATCCGATCGACGTCATCGCGCTTGCGGTTCCCGTGATTTCGGCCGATCCGGCCACGGAAACGGCGCTGGCCCTGGTGCGGCGCCTGCTGGCGCTGACGCCGGAGACCGTCTGACATTCCGTCACGCAAATTTTCGTGCCCGGCTTACGAAATACATCATGATTGTGATAAGACCGCCGCGGTGACGGTTCATGACGGGGCAGGCCGATGTCGAAGCAAGCGATGCGCGAGGAGGCCGAGCGCCTGATCCGCGAGACGATGGAAAAGAAAGCCCTCGTCGTCAAACAGGGCAACACCCGGATCGAGGCGGTCTGCGGCAAATGCGGCGCGCCGAACCGCGTCCAGGCGGAAAAGGGCGCCACCCGCGTCAAATACGTCTGCAAGCAATGCGGCGACAAGCAGGTGACGCTGTAGAGTTCGCGGTTCGTAGGGTGGGCAAAGCGAAGCGTG
Source organism: uncultured Alphaproteobacteria bacterium (assembly GCA_963840465.1). Classification (GTDB taxonomy): domain Bacteria; phylum Pseudomonadota; class Alphaproteobacteria; order Rhizobiales; family Xanthobacteraceae; genus Bradyrhizobium. The sequence continues at coordinate 621,552 of CAWIZF010000040.1, forward strand.
CCCACCATTTCCTGCGGAGTGGGTGATGGTGGGCACGGCGCAAGCGCGCCTTTGCCCACCCTACGAACTGCGACCTGCTATTCCCCCTTCACGAACTTCGCAAACGCCTCCGCATAATCCGGATGCCAGCGCGACAATGCGGGACGGTTCGCCACAATATCGCCGGCAGCCCACAGCATGCGCCGTTCGTCGAGCGGCCGTGGCACGTCATTGTCCGGGCACAGGATGTAAAAATCGCCGGCGTCGATGCGCGCGATCATGAAGTCGACCGTTTGCTCGGCCGTCCAGGCGCCGGGCGGCTTTTCGGTGCGGCCGCGTGCGGTCAGCGGCGTGAAGACGTGACCGGGGATCATCAGGTGCGCGCTGATCCTGCAGCCCGGGATGTTGCGCAATTCATGTTGCAGCGCCTCCGTCTGCGCTTTCACGCCGGCCTTCGAGACGTTGTAGGCGGGATTGCCGGGCGGCGTCGTGATGCCCTGCTTGGAGCCGGTGTTGATGATGAGACCGGAGCGGGCGCGTTCGATCATGCGCGGTGCAAACGCCTGCGTGCCGTGAATGACGCCCCACAAATTGACCGCGAGGATACGCTGCCAGTTTTCCAGCGGGCCAAAACTGGTGCTGTCGGGCCCGATGCCGGCGTTGTTCATCAGGATGTCGGTGCCGCCGAACCGCTTTTGCACCCCGGCTTCCAGGCCCGCGAGGTCGTCGAACCGGCTGACGTCGACCGGGGCCGTCATGATATCGGCAGCGCCCCCCTTCGCGACGGATGCCAGTCTGGCGGCTGCCTCGGCGAGCCGCTCAGCCCCGATATCGGCGATGCAGACCTTCATGCCGAGGGCGGCGAAATGCGTGGCGGCGGCAAGGCCAATGCCGGACGCGCCGCCGGTGATCACGGCGACATTGTTCGGCGACATGGCGGGATGGGGCATGTAAGTTTCCTGGACGGCGTGGGGGATCTCAGCGCGTCCAGTTATCGCATACTTTCCGCTTGTTATCAGCCCGCGCGTTTCTTCGGCCGGCCGATATCGGAACGCAATGCCTGCAATTCCTTGCGCGCCGCGCTTGTGGCGGTGCGCTCGATCTTGCGGTAGCGCGCGACCAGCGAGCGGCCGAACGGCGTGAGCACCGCGCCGCCGCCGTTCTTGCCGCCGGTCTGCCGTTCCACCGCGGCCTGGCGGCAGATCCGGTTGATCTCGTCGACCAGGTCCCAGGCGCGCTTGTAGGACATTTCCATGGCGCGGCCCGCGGCGGAAATCGAACCGCTACGGTCGATCGTTTCGAGCAATTCGATCTTGCCGGGACCGATACGCCCCCCTGCGTCGATATCGATGCGGACGCTGAGCGAAGGATGCGGCTTGCCGTTCGGTTTTTGCATGGAAGATGTGCTCACTCGCCTCAAGGCTACACGTTGCGTCCCGAACCTTTTACGAACAAGCTGAAGCAGTTACATATCCGTATCAACACGGGGTTTTGGGAAGAGACATGAATTATCCATCGCTGTTTTCGCCGCTCAAGGTCGGCCCCTATCAGCTCCAGCACCGCCTCGTGCTGGCGCCGTTGACGCGGATGCGGGCGGCCAAGCCTTCGCTCGCGCCGCGCCCGTTGAACGCCGAGTACTACGCGCAGCGTGCCACGCCGGGCGGATTGCTGATCGCCGAAGCCTCGCCTGTCATGGAAACCGGCTTCGGCAGCCCCGGCGTGCCCGGCATCTACACCGAGCAGCAGATCGCGGGCTGGCGCGAGGTGGTCGACGCCGTTCACGCCAGGGGCGGAATCATCTTCCTGCAGCTCTGGCATGTCGGCCGCGTCTCGCATTCCTCGTTCCAGCCGGGCGGCGTGTTGCCGGTCGCGCCCTCGGCGGTGCCGATCGCCGACCTGAAGACAGGTACGGCGGACGGCAAGGCGGTACCCTACGAAACACCGCGCGCCCTCGAGACGTCGGAAATTCCGGGCGTTGTCGACGCCTATCGGCAGGCGGCGAAGAATGCGCTTGCCGCGGGCTTCGACGGCGTCGAGATCCATGGCGCCAACGGCTATCTGATCGAGCAATTCCTGCAGTCGCACACCAATCTGCGAACCGATCAATATGGCGGCTCGATTCCGAACCGCGTGCGCTTCCTGATGGAAGTGACCAAGGCCGTAGTCGAGGTCTGGGGCGCCGATCGCGTCGGCGTGCGGCTCTCGCCCTATGGCGTCGCCAACGGCAGCGGCGAGCCGGACCCGATGCCGCTCTACACCTACGCGGTCGAACAGCTCAATCCGCTTGGGCTGGCCTATCTGCATTTCATTGAGCCGCGCTCCTCGGGCGCCGGCCGCGCCGAGGTCAACCATCAGAACGTGCCGTCGGCGATGGCGCTATTCCGCCCGATCTGGAAGGGCGTGCTGATCACCGCAGGCGGCTTCACCGGCGAAACCGCGGATGCCGCGATCCGGGACGGCCATGCCGACGCGATCGCGTTCGGCCGCATCTTCATCTCCAATCCGGACCTGCCGCGCCGCCTGCAACGCGGCTTCCCGCTGACGCCCTACAACCGCGCGACGTTCTATGGCGGCGACGTGGCGGGCTACACCGATTATCCCGAGCATAACGAGCTGGCTCAGGCGTAAGCGCTTCGTAGCCCGGATGGAGCGAAGCGCAATCCGGGATAACTATCCGCTCGCGAGAATCCCGGATTTCGCTTCGCTCCATCCGGGCTACAAGATCGCCGAGAGAGCTCGCCATGTTTCCGGAAGAAGAATCGGAAAAGAAAAAGACAAAAGCCGTCGCGCTCGGCAAGCCCGCCGCCGGCCAATGCCTGTGCGGCAAAGTCGCCTTTGAGATCGACGTGCCGGCGCGCTGGGCCTGGCACGATCATTCGCCGTCGAGCCGCCGCGCGCATGGCGCGGCCTATGCAACCTATGTCGGAAGCTGGCGCAAGCGTTTTCGCATCACCAAAGGCAAGACCAGCCTCACGCGGTATGAGGACGCATCGACCAAGACCGCACGAAGCTTCTGCACGACCTGCGGGACGCCGATTATCTATGAACGCCCGCGCTCGCCGCATATGGTCAACATCCCCCGCGCGCTGTTCTCGGGCCGCACCGGGCGGCAACCGCTCTATCACATCGCGATCGAGGAACTGCAGGAATGGGCCTACACCGGCGAACCGCTGGTGCCGCTGAAGGGCTATCCCGGCGTGGTCTGGCAGCGCTCGAAAAAGAAGAAGCGCGCGAGCGGTGAGGGCATGTTCTAGCTTGCCGCGAGTTCTGTCTCTCATGCCCCGGACGCAGTGCGGCACCACAAGCACGTTTACGTGCGTCTTCGACGCACTATGGTGACGCACTGCTGAGCCGGGGCCTATCCGAGATGCTCGCCCGGTAACCGTGGGTCCTGGCTCTGCGGTGCACCGCTGCGCGCTGCACCGCGTCCGGGACACGGAAAGTGCGGGTGCAGGGCAGCCATAACTCCCACTCCATTGCGTAGCTCGTTCAAGTTTGGTCATCTGCTTCATCCCGCGGGTGAACGAGCCCGGGGGCTGGAGGAACTATGAAAAACAAGATCACCGGCCGCTCCGCATTTCTCGCACTGCTGAAAGATGAGGGCGTCACGCATCTGTTCGGCAATCCCGGCACCACTGAACTGCCGATCATGCACGCGCTGAAGGACCACCCCGACCTCACCTATGTAATGGCGATGCAGGAGAGCCTTGTCGTCGCCATGGCCGACGGTTTCAGCCGCGCCTCGGGCAAGCTCGTTGCCTGCAACGTCCATGTCGCGCCCGGCCTCGGCAACGCGATGGGGTCGCTCTACAACGCGAGCTTCACCGGCACACCCTTGATCCTTACGGCCGGCCAGCAGGAGCAGGGCCACGGCCTGACGGAGCCGGTGCTGTACGGCCCGCTGGTGCAGATGGCGCAGCCGCTGGTGAAATGGGCAGTCGAGGTGACGCGGCTGGAGGACCTGCCGCGCATCGTGCGCCGCGCCGCCAAGATCGCGACCACGCCGCCGACCGGGCCGGTGTTCATCTCGCTGCCGGGCGACATCCTCAATGCCGAGGCCGGCATCGAACTCGGCCGCTCGACCCGGGTCGACACCCGCGTCAAGCCGTCGGACGAGTCGCTGCAGGCGCTGGCCGCACGCATCCTCAAGGCCGAGCGTCCCGTGATCATTGTCGGCGACGAGATCGTCAAGAGCGACGCGCTGCAGGAGGCGGCACAACTGGCGGAAGCGCTGGGCTGTCCGGCGTATCAGTCCTCGACGCCCTATGGCGCGCAATTTCTTTCCGAAAGCCCGTGCTTCGTGGGTCCGCTGGCGCGCATCCAGAAGATCGCGCGCGACACGCTCGCGCCCTACGACCTCATCATCGCGCTCGGCGGCGATCCGCTGCGGATGTCGGTCTACAGCGAGACCGATCCGCTGCCGGACGGGCTGTCGATCGTGCAGATCGGGCTGGTCGATCACGATCTCGCCCGGAATTACGGCGCCGACATCGCGCTCAAGGCCGACGTGCGGGAAACGCTGCGCGCGCTGGTGCCCGCACTGAAGGCGTCGGGCGGCGGCGCGCTTGAAGCGCGCGCGAAGCAGGGATTGGCGGCGCTGGCCTCGAAGAACTGGGCGGCCCGGCGCAAGCCGCTGGTCGAACAGATATCGAAACACGCCAACACCTCGCCGATCGATCCGGACTGGCTGGCGTTGCAGGTGGTCGAGGCGATGCCCGATAACGCGATCCTGGTCGACGAGGGGCTGACGTCATCGCGGCAGATGATCGCGCTGCGCCCGCATCGCGATCGCTACGGCTACCACGCGCTGGCCTCGGGCGGCATCGGCTGGGGATTGCCGGCCTCCGTCGGCGTCAGTCTCGCCAACCCCGAACGGCCGGTGGTGTGCTACTCCGGCGACGGCAGCTCGATGTATTCGATCCAGTCGCTGTGGACGGCGGCGAACCACAAGCTGCCGCTGACATTCGTGATCGTCAACAATGGCGGCTACCGCATCATCAAGCAGCGGCTGCTCGCCTTCCACGGCGACGATAATTATGTCGGCATGGATTTCATCGATCCGCCGGTGGACTTTACGGGCGTGGCAAAATCGCTCGGACTGGAAGCGACGAAGGTCACCGATCCCTCGCAGTTGAAGTCCGTCTTGTCATCCGCCTTCAGCCGCCCCGGCGCGAAGCTGATCGAAGTAGTGGTGAGCAATTCGGTGAATTGATTGGCGTCATTGGAGCCCGGATGGGCAAAGCGAAGCGAGCCCACCATCCGGAGCGCGCTGTGATAGATGGTGTTCCCGGATGTCGCTTCGCTCTTTGCCCGGCCTACGGACTTCACTCCGCCGCGGCAGCGCGTGCCTTCACGCGATACCTCGCCGCCGGATGCCCTTCCGCTCACCCGCGCCCGCCCGCACCGAACAGCTTCTCCCGCAACGTCCCTTGAGCATACTCGCTCTTGTACCGCCCGCGCTTCGTCAGCTCCGGCACCAGCATGTCGGCGATATCCTCGAAATCACCGGGCGAGGTGGCAAACGCAACGTTGAGGCCGTCGACGTCGGTTTGCTCGAACCATGCCTCGATATCGTCGGCGACCTTCTCGGGCGTGCCGACCACGACCGGCCCGGCGCCGCCGATGCCGACGTGCTCGACGACCTCGCGCACGGTCCAGACCCGGTCAGGATCGGCGCGCGTGACGTTGTCGAGCGCGGTGCGGCCGGCATCGTTCTGGACGTGGCGCACTTCCTGGTCGAGGTCGTAACCCGAGAAATCGATGCCCATCCAGCCCGACATCAGCGCCAGCGCGCCCTCGGGTGCGATGTGGCGGCGATAGTCGGCGTATTTCGCTTTCGCCTCGGCCTCGGTGCGGCCGAGAATGATCGTCATCATCGAGAACATCAGGATCTCGGCCGGATTGCGCCCGATTTCGCTTCGCCGCCGCGCGGATCGCCGCCACGCGCGGGCCGATGATCTTGGCCGACGGGCCCGACATGAACACGCATTCGGCATGCTCAGCGGCGAATTGCCGTCCGCGTGGCGAGGTGCCGGCCTGGTACAGCACCGGCGTGCGCTGCGGCGACGGCTCGCTGAGATGGATCGCATTGAGCCGATAGTTGTTTCCCTCATGCTCGATGCGATGCACTTTGGAAGGATCGGCGAAAATGCCGCGTGCGCGGTCGCGCAGCACGGCGTCGTCCTCCCAGCTTCCTTCCCAGAGCTTGTAGACCAGCTCCATATATTCATCGGCGATCTCGTAGCGGTCGTCATGCGCGGTCTGCTTGTCCTTGCCGGCGCCGCGGGCCGCGCTAGTCGAGATAGCCGGTCACCACGTTCCAGCCGACGCGGCCTTCGGTGAGGTGATCCAGCGTCGACATCCTCCGCGCAAACGGGTAGGGCGGCTCGAAGGAGAGATTGCTGGTGACGCCGAAACCGAGATGTTGCGTCACCGCCGCCATCGCCGGGATCAGCATCAAGGGCTCGTTGGCCGGCGTCTGCGCGGCATTGCGCAGCGCGGCGTCCGGGCTGCCGCCGAACACGTCGTAGACGCCGAGCACGTCGGCGAGAAACAACCCGTCGAACCGGCCGCGCTCCAGTGTCTTCGCCAGATCGAGCCAGTAGGGCAGGCGGTTGTAGCCGAGCGTGCGGTCGCGCGGATGGGTCCAGAGCCCCGGCGATTGATGCGCCACGCAGTTCATGGCGAAGGCGTTGAGCCGGATTTGCTTTGTCATGGAACGAACCTCGAATCTGCGCGGGGAGCCCTCGCGCCTTCGCCCGGTTAAACCCCGGGCTGTTGCCTGAATTTGTTGCATCCTCGCTGCATTTAGCAAGGTTTATTCGGCATGGCATGCCACTTCCAGCGGGCGGTGTATCCCGATAGGTTGCGCCCCACAAAATTGGTGAACAAGGAAAAGAAAATATGGCTGATCGAGCCGACGCGATTGCGCGGGTACGTGAGCATCTCAATTCCGGCGCGTTTCTCGCCGAACTCGGCCGCAGGGTCGGTTATCGGACCGAAAGCCAGAACCCCGGCAGCGGCGCGGCGTTGCGCGCCTATCTCGTCGAAGACCTCCAGCCCGCTTTCGCCGCGCTCGACTTCTCCACCCGTCTGATCGAATCGCCGACCGGCAGGGGGCCGTATCTGCTGGCGGATTATCGCGAGGATGCCTCGCTGCCGACCGTGCTCACCTATGGCCATGGCGATGTCGTCGACGGCATGGAAGGCGAATGGCGCGACAACCTCGATCCCTGGAAAACCACGACCAAAGGCGAGCGCGTCTATGGCCGCGGCACCGCCGACAACAAAGGGCAGCACAGCATCAATCTCGCGGCCCTGCGCGCCGTGCGCGAGACCCGCGGCGGCAAGCTCGGCTTCAACGTCAAATTCATCATCGAGACCGGCGAGGAGATCGGTTCGCCCGATTTGCGGCAGGTGTGCGAGGCCCACCGCGAGGAGTTGAAGGCGGATTTGTTCCTGGCCTCCGACGGCCCACGGCTCTCGGCCGACCGGCCGACCATTTTTCTCGGTTGCCGCGGCGGCAACCGCATTCATCTCGACGTCAATTTGCGCGAGGGCGGCAACCATTCGGGCAATTGGGGCGGCGTGCTCGCCAACCCTGCGACGATCCTTTGCAACGCCATTGCGAGCCTGGTCGACGGCAAGGGGCGGATGAAGCTTGAGGCGCTCAAGCCGCCGCGGATCTCGAACGCCGTCCGCGCCGCGCTTGCGGACGTGAAGATCGAGCCGACCGCCGACGAACCGCAGCTGGCGGAAGACTGGGGCGAGGAGGGATTGTCGCCGGCCGAGCGGCTGTTTGCCTGGAATACGCTGGAAGTGCTGGCGATGTCATCAGGCAATATCGACAAGCCGGCCAACGCCATCCCCGGCCGCGCCAATGCCGTGCTGCAGCTCCGCTTCGTCGTCGGCACCAGATATGAAGAGGTCATCGACGCCGTGCGCGCGTATTTGCATGGCAACGGCTTTCCGATGGTCGAAGTCAGCGGCACGCAGCGTTTCGCCGCTTCGCGCACCGACGTCGACAGTCCCTGGGTGAACTGGACCGCGGACTCGATCCGGAAGACCACCGGCAAGGCGCCGGCGATCCTGCCGAATTTCGGCGGCTCGCTGCCCAACGACGTGTTCGCCGAAGGGCTGGGGCTGCCGACGATCTGGGTGCCGCATTCCTATCCCGGCTGCTCGCAGCATGCGCCGGACGAACACATTCTGCTGCCGGTGACGGAGGAGGCGCTCGCGATCATGGCGGGAGTGTTCTGGGACCTCGGCGAGATGAAGAAGGCGCTTTAGCGTGCGTAGCCCGGGCGAGCGAAGCGACCCCGGGAACAGTCTTCCCGCATATCGCTGCGCTCATGCGGGCTACAGGAGAGCGCTCACACCCCTTCGTCCAGCGCGACCATCTCGCGTTTCTTGCGCAGCGCCGGCAGCAGCGGACCGACCAGCAGCATGACCGCGAACGCAAGGCACACGGCCGAGATCGGCCGCTCGACGAAGGTCATGAGATCGCCCTGCGACAGGATCAGCGACTTGCGCAGATTGTTCTCCAGCATCGGCCCGAGCACGAAGGCCAGCACCAGCGGCGCCGGCTCGTAGCCGAGCTTGCGCATGAAATAGCCGATGATGCCGAAGGCGATCATCACATAGACGTCGAACACGTTGTTGCTGGAGCAGTAGACGCCGATGATGGTGAACAGGATGATCAGCGGGAACAGGATGTTGTAGGGCAGCTTGAGGAGCTGCACCCACATCCCGATCATCGGCAGGTTGAGCACCAGCAGCATCAGATTGCCGATATACATGCTGGCGACGATGCCCCAGAACAGGCCGGGGTTCTGCGTGATCATCAGCGGGCCGGGCTGCAGCCCGTGAATGACGAAGGCGCCGAGCAGCAGCGCCATCACCACGTTCGGCGGAATGCCGAGCGTCATCAGCGGAATGAAGGCGCCGCCGGCCGCGGCGTTGTTGGCGGCTTCAGGTCCGGCCACGCCCTCGATCGCGCCCTTGCCGAAGCGCTCCGGCGTTTTTGACAACCGCTTCTCCAGCGCGTAGGACGCGAACGAGGAGATCACCGCGCCGCCGCCGGGCAGGATGCCGAGGAAAAATCCAAGGATCGTTCCGCGCGTCATCGGGCCGGCGCTGGCTTTCCAGTCCGCCTTGCTCGGAAGCAGGTGCGTGATCTTGGTGTTGATGACGTCGCGCTTGATCACCTGTTCGATGTTGAGCAGCACTTCGGCAACTCCGAACAGGCCCATCACCACGGGGACGAGACCGATGCCGTCGATCAGCTCCAGGCGGCCGAAGGTCAGGCGCGGCTGCGCGGTGATGCTGTCGAGCCCGATCACGCCGAGCACGACGCCGATGCAGGCCATCAGCAGCGCCTTCGCCATCGAGCCCTGCGTCAGGAAGGTGAGGACGACGAGGCCGAGCACCATCAGGCTGAAATATTCGGCCGGACCGAACGCGATCGCAACGCTGGCGAGCTTGGGCGCCACCAGCATCAGCGCTACCAGCGCAAAGGTGCCGGCGAAGAACGAGCCGAATGCGGAGATGCCGAGCGCAGGTCCGGCGCGGCCCTGCTTGGCCATCTGGTGGCCGTCGATGCAGGTGACGACGGAAGCGGCTTCGCCGGGAATGTTGACCAGGATCGAGGTGGTCGAGCCGCCATACATCGAGCCGTAATAGATGCCGGCCATCATGATGATGCCGGACTCCGGCGTCCCCGACAGCGTGATCGGCAGCAGCAGCGACATCGCCGAGATCGGGCCGATGCCCGGCAGCACGCCGACCAGCGTGCCGATGAAGACGCCGATGAAGCAGTAGATCAGATTGACGGGTTGAAGGGCGACGCCGAAGCCATGGGCGACATTGAGGAGCGTTTCCATGGTGCGATCAGCCGATTTCGAAGATGCCCGAAGGCAACTGGATCAGGAGCAGGCGTTTGAGGACCCACCACATGCCGAGCGGAACCAGCACGGCGATCGGAATCGCAAGCGGCCAGCGGACCGGATCGATCAGGCGCAACAACAGCAGCATCAGCGGAATCGAGGACAGCAGAAAGCCGAGCGGGTTGAGGGCAAAGGAAAAGGCGATGAGGCAGACGATCACCAGCAGCGGCTTGGTCCAGCGCGTGTCCACCCAGCGCGAGCCGAAGGTCGGCCCGCCCTCGGTCAACGGCGCCGATGATGATCGAGGCGGCGAACAGGCACATCAGGATGCCGGTATAGAACAGCACGAAGCCTGAGCCGGGGTCGTTGATGGTGCCGAGCTTGAGCTTGAGCCCGGACCAGATCACGAAGCCGCCGAGCGCGAGCCCGATCAGCCCGCCCCACAGTTCGGAATTGTTGAGGCGGAGTTTGACGTTGGTTTGATCGCTCATTGAATTCTCTCAGGCCGTTCCCCGGACGCTGCGCAGCACCATCAGCGCGGTTACGCGCGTCTTGACGCGCTATGGTGGTGCGCTGCAGAGCCGGGGTCCATGTTTGCGAGCATCGTGCTTGCGGGCGCAGTGGGTCCCGGCTCTGCGGAGCAGCGTAAGAACGCTGCACCGCGTCCGGGACACAGCCGAAGCTAGTTCGTCTTCTTCGCCAGCCCGAGCTTGTCGATCACCTGGCGTTCGGATTCGGTCACTTCGACGACGAACTTCTTGTAGTCCTCGGTGTTCTTGTAGTTCGGCACCATGTCGAATTTCGCGAGCGTGGCGATCACGGCCGGATCTTCCAGCGCCTTCTTGAAGGCGTCGTGCAGCTTGGCGACGATCTTCGGGTCCATGCCCTTCGGTCCGGCAATGCCGAACGGCGAATCATAGACCATCGGATAGCCGAGCTCCTTCAACGTCGGCACATCGGGATAGTTCGGCGAGCGCACCGAGGTCCACACCATCAAGCAGTTTCAGCTTGCCGGCGTCGACCAGCGGCCGCCAGCCGGTCGAGTCCGCCTGCAGCATGGTGTGCTGTCCCAGCACCGCGGCATTGGTTTCCGCGCCGCCCTTGAACGGCACTTGCGTCAGCTTGACGCCGGCAAGGCCTGCGATCTGCTCCATGCCGATATGCAGCGACGTGCCGGCGCCCGGCGTCGCATAGGTCACCTTGCCGGGATTCTTCTTGGCGAAGTCGACGACGTCCTGCCAGGTCTTGAATGGCGACTCGGCGCTGGTGGTGACGCCGAAGGTGTAGCCGGTGAGATGAACGATGTAGGTAAAGTCCTTGTCCGGATTCCACGACACATCCTGCATCAGCGGCAGGCGGAACACGGTGATCGGAATCTGCGCGATGGTGTAGCCATCCGGCTTGGCCGCCGCCGCCATGGTGGCCGGGCCGACCGTGCCGCCGCCGCCGGCCTTGTTGTCGACGGCGATCGGCTGACCGAGCAGTTTTGAGGCGCTTTCGGCGATCGCCCGCATCGAGATATCGGTCGAGCCGCCCGCCGGCCACGGCACGATCAGCGTGATCGGCTTGGTGGGATATTCCTGCGCGCCGGCGGCTGCTGAAATCAGCATGCCGATGGCGGCGATAGCGATGCCAAAATGGTGACGTCCAGACATGTCAGAATGCTCCCTTGCAGCCTCGTTGATGGGAGGCGCGTTATTTTTTCCTGGGCTCGATCTTCCCCGAAATCGCCTGAGAAGAAAAGCGTATTGACCGCGGCGGCCTCCGCAGCCTGAAGCGCGACCGGCTGGAAAACACGCATGCGACAATTGGTCTGCATGCGGCATCCCGAGCTACGGAATTTGACCGGGTCTCGGAACAATGGAGGGAGATCGGTCAGGCAATAATCAAGGAAAGCTCAAGGTCGGGATACCTTGCGATGTAGGGTTGTTCGGGCCATCATATGCCGACCGGAAGGACCGGTTCCGTTTCCTTGCCGATGGCGGCATTGCAGGAAACCCCGCCTGGAGCCCATGATTTCAGCTTCGAACGCAACCGACGCCGCCATCATCGCGGCGTTCGCCGGAATTCCTGCGCTGCTCGACCAGACACCGGCTCTGATCGCGCGAGGCCGGTTTCTCGACTGCGAATGCCTGCTCGGCCCTGTAAGCCATGCCTTTCATGTCTCGATCCGGCAGGGACGGATCGTCGACCTGACACCGTCGCCGGTCCTGATGCGGTCCTGGCGATTTTCCTATCGCGCCTCGGTCGTGGCATGGGCGGAGCATTGGCAGCCCGCACCGCGCCCGGGCTTCCACGACCTGCTGGCGTTGACCAAGCGCGGGGAGGCGACACTGGAGGGTGACCTGCATCCATTCATGACGCACCTGCAGTACTTCAAGGATGTGCTGGCGCTGCCCCGCCGCCATTTCGCAACGGTCGTGTCATGAACGGCGTGATAGAACCGATCGTCGGTCGCTACGTGCATGTCGACATCGACGGCGAGATGTACCGCATCTATTTCGAGGAAAGCGGCACGGGCATCCCGCTGGTCTGCCTGCACACCGCCGGCTCCGATGGAAGGCAATGGCGGCATCTGCTTGCCGACGAGGCGTTCGCGAAGAACTTCCGCATCATTGCCTTCGACATGCCCTGGCACGGCAAATCGAATCCGCCGGCAGGCTGGGATGGCGCAGAATATCAGCTCACGACCGCGCGCTACACGCAGACGATCCGCGCCTTCTGCAAGGCGCTGCAACTGGACACACCGGTGGTGATGGGCTGCTCGATCGGCGGCCGCATCGTTCTCAATCTGGCGATCGACCATGCGGACGAATTCCGCGCCCTCATAGGATTGGAGGGCGCGGACTTCCAGGCGCCATGGTACGACACGTCATGGTTGAACCGCCCCGATGTCCACGGCGGGGAAGTCTGCGCCGCGCTGGTATCCGGCCTGATGGCGCCACAAAGCCCGGCTAGTTCCCGGGCCGAGACGTTATGGGCCTACAAGCAGGGCGGGCCGGGGGTGTTCAAGGGGGACCTGTATTTCTATCGGGTCGACGGCGATCTGCGTGGAAGGGTCGAGAAGATCGATACTAAAGTATGCCCGCTCTTTTTGCTCACCGGCGAGTATGATTTCTCCTGCACGCCGGAAGACACCATACGGACCGCTGCCGCCATCGGGGGCGCCAGTGTCACCATTATGGAGCAACTCGGTCATTTTCCGATGAGTGAAAATCCCGAACAGTTTCGTCGCTACATTTCGCCGGTCCTGGACAAGATCCTGGCCGCCGAAGCGGAGCGAACCGGCCTCAGGTAGGCCAGCGATCGCATAGCCAGCCGCCACTAGGTCTGTTTTGGTCCGAATTGTGCAGGTATAGTGCCGGGTACGGCGGGGCGGTCGTGAAAAGACAGGTTCTAGGTTGCCGGCGAAACCATCCGGCAAGCTGGTTCGTAAGCTAACTGGCAAGTCGCCAGTTTTGGTCGATGAGCAATCATCTGTAGTCTTTTAGAGGAGAAGTTACGTGAAACATCGTCAGATTATCGGCTGTCTGGTCGCCACCGCGCTCTGCGCCGGACCGGCTGCGGCGCAGGAGCTCACCGGGACGCTGAAGAACATCAAGGACACCGGCGCCATCACGCTCGGCTTCCGCGATTCCTCGATTCCCTTCTCCTATCTCGACGACAACCAGAAGCCGATCGGCTACGCCATGGACATCTGCTACAAGATCGTCGATGCCGTGAAGAAGGAGCTCAAGCTCGACAAGCTCGAGGTCAAGCTCAATCCCGTGACGTCGTCGACCCGCATCCCGCTGCTCGCCAACGGCACCATCGATCTCGAATGCGGCTCGACCACCAATAATGTCGAGCGCCAGAAGCAGATCGCCTACACCAACACCCACTTCCTGACCGCGAGCCGCTACGTCACCAAGAAGTCCGGCAAGATCAATGCGATCGACGATCTGAAGGGCAAGTCGGTGGTCTCCACCGCCGGCACCACCAACATCAAGCAGCTCACCGAGGCCAACGCGGCGCGCAATCTCAACATCAACATCATTCCCGCCAAGGATCACGCGGAAGCATTCCTGATGGTCGAGACCGACCGTGCGGTGGCCTTCGTGATGGACGATATCCTGCTGGCGAGCCTGGTCGCCGGCTCGAAAGCGCCGGACGATTACGTGATCTCCAAGGATGCGTTCTCCAAGCCGGAGCCTTACGGCATCATGCTGCGCAAGGACGATCCGGCCTTCAAGAAGGTGGTCGATGCGGCGACCGCGGCGCTCTATACGGGCGGCGAGGCGCAGAAGATCTACGACAAGTGGTTCACGCAGAAGATCCCGCCGAAGGGACTGAACCTCAACGTGCCGATCGGTTCGGAGCTCAAGAACGAATTCGCCAAGCCGTCGGATTCGCCGGATCCGGATTCGTACAAGTAAGCACTAGAGCGTTTTCCAGCGAAAGCCTGCCCCGGACTTGATCCGGGGTGGAGACCGGTTCGCGTCAAGAAAACGCGTCAAGACAAGAATCTAGAGCCCCGTTCCGATACAATCGGAACGGGGCTCTAGCAGACGACGTCTTCCTGCCCATGCAATGGCCCGGTCATTGCATGGGCATTTGACGTTTATGTCGGGTTCGATCATGGAGGGCTGCGCAGGCTGTCATCGAATGGTCCGAAACCATCCAGTGAGGAGAAAATTCGTATGAGACAATGGCGTATGATCGCGTACACGCTGGCCATCGCCGGCTGCGCCGGACAGGCCGGCGCGCAGGAATTGACCGGGACACTGAAGAACATCAAGGAGACCGGCGCCATCACGCTCGGCTACCGCGAATCGTCGATCCCGTTTTCCTATCTCGACGACAGCCAGAAGCCGGTCGGCTACGCCATGGACATCTGCTACAAGATCGTCGATGCCGTGAAGAAGGAGCTGAAGCTCGACAAACTCGAGGTGAAGCTCAACCCGGTGAGCTCGTCGGCGCGGATTCCGCTGATGGCCAACGGGACCATCGACCTCGAATGCGGATCCACGACCAACAACGCCGACCGGCTGAAGCAGGTGGCGTTCACCAACACGCATTTCCTGACGGCTACCCGGTTCGTTTCCAAGAAGTCGAGCAAGCTCGGCTCGATCGACGATCTCAAGGGCAAGCCGGTGGCCTCCACCTCGGGCACCACCAACATCAAGCAGCTCACCGAGACCAACGCGGCGCGCAACCTCGGCATCAACGTCATTCCCGCCAAGGAGCATGCCGAGTCGTTCCTGCTGGTCGAAACCGACCGTGCGGTCGCGGCCGTGCTGGACGACATCCTGCTCGCCAGCTTCGTCGCGGGATCGAAGGACCCGGACGCTTATGTGATTTCCAGCGACGCGTTCTCGAAGCCGGAGCCCTACGGCATCATGCTGCGCAAGGACGATCCGGCCTTCAAGAAGGTGGCCGATGACGCCACGGCCGCGCTCTATACCAGCGGCGAGGGCCAGAAGATCTACGACAAGTGGTTCATGCAGAAGATCCCGCCAAAGGGTTTGAACCTCAATACCCCGATCGGCGCTGAGCTGAAGAACGAGTTCGCCAAGCCTTCGGATTCGCCGGATCCGGATTCCTACAAGTAGATCAATGGTAGCGCAGGCCTTCGAACCGCGACCCACAGCCGGGCATCCGCACGCCGGCCAACGCGCGGCTCCTCAGGATGAGGGTCTGAAGTTTGCCGGCCACAGCAGGAAATGGCCGGAAATTTGCATGGACGTTGTTCCGATAAACGCTAATCTCGGGGGCGTTGGCGCGTGATATCGGCAGCGCTGCGCGGGGGCAAAAGTGAACTATAACTGGAATTGGGGCATCTTCTGGCAGCCGTCGCCGAACGGCACCGGCAACTATCTCGATATGCTGCTGTCGGGTCTGGTGCTGACGATCAAGACGGCGCTGCTGGCCTGGATCATCGCGCTGGTGATCGGAACGATCGTCGGCGTCATGCGCACGCTGCCGTCGAAGACCGCGTCCACGATCGGCTTCTGCTATGTCGAATTCTTCCGCAACATTCCGTTGCTGGTGCAGCTGTTCCTGTGGTTCTTCGTGCTGCCGGAACTGCTGCCGCGCAGCGCCGGACTGTGGCTGAAGCAAATGCCGAACGCGCCGTTCTGGACGGCATCGATCGGCGTCGGCCTGTTCATGTCGGTGCGCGTCGCCGAGCAGCTCCGCGCCGGCATCGGCTCGCTGCCGCGCGGGCAAAAAATGGCGGCGACCGCGCTCGGACTGACGACGACGCAGGCCTATCGCTATGTGCTGCTGCCGATCGCGTTCCGCGTCATCCTGCCGCCGCTGACATCAGAGTTTCTCAGCACGATCAAGAACACCTCGGTCGCCATCACCATCGGCCTGATCGAGCTGACCGGCCAGGCGCGCGCCATGCAGGAGTTTTCGTTTCAGGTGTTCGAGGCCTTCACGGCCGCAACGGTGTTGTATCTCCTCGTCAACATCGTCGTCGTGATCGGCATGCGTGTTCTCGAACGCCAGGTGGCCATCCCCGGCTACATTTCCGGGAAGTGAAGGGCACCGATGTTCAGCAACTTCGACTTTGACGTCATCCGCCGGTCGATCGGATACCTGTTTTTCGACGGCATGACTTTCACCCTGACGCTGACAGCGCTTTCCGCGGTCGGCGGCCTGGTGTTGGGCACCTTGCTGGCGCTGATGCGGCTGTCCGGCTTCAAGTTGCTGGGTCGTATCGCCGGCCTCTATGTCGACCTGATGCGCTCGCTGCCGCTGGTGCTCGTGATCTTCTGGTTCTATTTCCTGGTGCCCTACATCGGACAGTGGCTGACCGGCGCATCACGGCCGATCAAAGTCGGCGCGTTCGCGTCCTCGCTGATCACCTTCATCATGTTCGAGGCGGCGTATTTCTCCGAAATCATGCGTGCCGGCATTCAGTCGATCTCGAAGGGACAGCCGGCGGCGGCGTACGCACTCGGCCTGACCTACCGCCAGACCATGAGCTACGTCGTGCTGCCGCAGGCATTCCGCAACATGCTGCCGGTGCTGCTGACGCAGACCATCGTGCTGTTCCAGGACACCTCGCTGGTCTACGTGCTGTCGATCCCGGATTTCCTCGGCGCCGCCAGCAAGGTGGCGCAGCGCGACGGCCGGCTGGTCGAGATGTACCTGTTCGCGGCCGCGGTCTATTTCGCGATTTCCAGTCTCGCGTCCTACGGCGTCCGGCGCCTGCAGGCGCGCATTTCCATTGTCCGGTGAGAAACCCATGATCGAAATCAGCCACGTCAATAAATGGTACGGGCCGACCTTCCAGGTGCTGACGGACTGCACCACCAGCGTCGCCAAGGGCGAGGTGGTGGTGGTGTGCGGGCCGTCGGGTTCGGGCAAGTCGACGCTGATCAAGTGCGTCAACGCGCTGGAGCCGTTCCAGGAAGGCCAGATCATCCTCGACGGCATCAAGGTCAACGATCCCAAGACCAATTTGCCAAAGCTGCGCGCCCGCGTCGGCATGGTGTTCCAGCACTTCGAACTGTTTCCGCATTTGCGGATCATCGAGAATCTGTGCCTGGCGCAGGAGAAGGTGCTGGGACGCTCGCACAGCGAGGCGATGGCAAAGGGCGAAAAGCTGCTCGCGCGCGTCGGGCTGACGGTGCATGCGAACAAATACCCGGCCGAACTGTCCGGCGGCCAGCAGCAGCGCGTGGCGATCGCGCGTGCGCTCGCGATGGACCCGATCGCGATGCTGTTCGACGAGCCGACCTCGGCGCTCGATCCCGAAATGATCAGCGAGGTGCTCGACGTCATGGTCGATCTCGCCCGCGAAGGCATGACCATGATGGTCGTCACCCACGAGATGGGCTTTGCCCGCAAGGTCGCCCATCGCGTCATCTTCATGGACAAGGGCGAGATCGTCGAGGATGCGCTGAAGGAAGATTTCTTCGGCAGTCCGCGCAGCGAGCGCGCGCAGCAGTTCTTGTCGAAGATCCTGTCGCATTAGGCACGCCGTCATTCCGGGATGGTCCGAAGGACCAGACCCGGAATCTCGAGATTCTCGGGGCGCAGGGCGCCCCATAGTTCGATGCTTCGCATCGCCCCGGAATGACGCGTAGCGAGGGTTCCTCACTTTCCCCAAATTGCCTATAAGGTCCGCCACACCGCCTCGTACTACCTCCAGGAGACTCTACTTTGGAACAGATCGCTTACGTCAACGGCTCGTTCGTCCCACTTTCAGAGGCGAAGGTCTCGATCCTCGACCGCGGCTTCCTGTTTGCCGACGGCATTTATGAGGTCGCCGCCGTACTCGACGGCAAGCTGATCGACAACGCCTCGCATCTGGCGCGGCTGGAGCGCTCGGTCGGCGAGATCGAGCTGGCGCTGCCGGAGACGACCGCGCGCATCCAGGAGATCCAGCACGAACTGGTCAAGCGCAACAATCTCGTCAACGGCATGGTCTATCTGGAAGTGACGCGCGGCGCCGATACCGGGCGCGACTTCGCGTTTCCCAAGGACGTCAAGCCGACGCTGATCATGTTCACCTCGACCAAGGACATCATCAACGCACCCTCGGCCAAGACCGGCATCAGCGTGATCACGGTGCCCGATCTGCGCTGGACCCGGCGCGACATCAAGAGCGTGGCGCTGCTGGCGCAGGTGCTGGCCAAGCAGGCTGCGGCCGTGGCCGGCGCCGGCGAGGCCTGGATGATCGAGGACGGCAAGGTGACGGAGGGCGGCTCGTCGTCGTGCTTCATCCTGACCCAGGACGATGTGATCGTGACGCGGCAGAACGGCAGCGCCATTTTGCCCGGCTGCACCCGCAAGGCGGTGGTGGCGCTTGCCGAGGAGCGCCAGCTCCGCGTCGAGGAACGGGCGTTTTCGGTCGAGGAGGCGCTGGCCGCCAAGGAAGCCTTCATCACCAGCGCCACGGTGTTCGTGCAGGCGGTGGTGTCGATCGACGGCAAGAAGGTCGCCAACGGCAAACCCGGTCCGATGACCGATCGGCTCCGCGAGATCTATGTCGAGTTCGCCAAGGCGACCGCGGTGTGATGGAGCGCGCCTTACTCTCGATACGTCGTCGCCCGGCTTGACCGGGCGATCCGGTATTCCAGAGACGTCAGCGTTCTAACTGAAAGGCCGCGGCGTACTGGCTGCCCCGCTTGAAGCGGGGCATGACAGCAAGCCTGGGCCGTCAGCGCGATAATCACCATCTGGATCGGTGCCATCCGCTGCAATAAGGTCGTTCCATGGAATGGGAAGGCCGCTGGATGTATCCGTGCAAGTCTGCGTCACGAGCTCACTGGGCGACGCTACAGGCTGCAATCATCGTCCTGATCTTGTTGACCGTTGCTCTGCCGGCAGGCGCCTTCGGCCCGCCGCCGAACGCTCAGCTCTCGATCGACAAGCTTTCGCGGATCGACGAGTTTCTCAACGGTCAGGTCGCACAAGGCGAAATTCCGGGCGCCGTCGTCCTGATCCAGCGCCACGGCAAGCCGGTCTATTTCAAAAGTTTCGGCAAGCGCGATGTCGATGCCGGGGTCGACATGACGCTCGGATGCGATCTTTCCGCTGCATTCGCTCAGCAAGACCGTCACCAGCTTTGCCGCGATGATGCTGATCGATCGCGGGAACATCAAGCTCGACGATCCCGTCAGCAAATACATTCCCTCTTTCGCCGGCATGAAGGTCGGCGTCGAGCGCAAGGATACGTCCGGAAAGACCGTGCTCGATCTCGTGCCGCTGCGCCGGCCCGTCACGATCGAGGATCTGTTGCTGCATACGTCGGGGATCACCTATGGCTTCTACGGACAGCGCGGGCCGGTGAAGGCGGCGTATGACGGCATCTATCTCGGCGATTTCGACAACGCCGGATTTGCCGAGCGGGTCGCCAAATTGCCCCTGGCCGAGCAGCCGCGGACGCTGTGGGATTACGGGCACTCCATCGACGTGCTCGGCCGCGTCATCGAGGTCGCCTCCGGACAGTCGCTGTACCAGTTCGAAAAGAGCCAGTTGTTCGATCCGCTCGGCATGACGACAACCAAATTCTTTTTGACCGATCCGGCTGAACGGACACGCTATGCCCAACCGTTGCGCACGGACCGTCATACCGAACGCAATTCACTCGATGTCACGCGCTGGGAATCCGGCGGCGGCGGATTGGTCACGACCGTCGCCGACTTCGCGCGCTACGGGCAGATGCTGCTGAACGGTGGCGCGCTCGATGGCAAGACCTATCTCAGCCCCAAGACGTTTGCGGCGATGACGACCGACCATGTCGGTCCGGGCTCGGGCGTCCAACGCAATTCCTTTTATTTCCCCGGTGACGGGTTTGGGTTCGGCTATGGCTTCGGTGTCCGCACCGATCCCGGCAATGCAGTGCCGCCGCCGCCGGGTTCGCCCGGCGAAATCAAATGGGACGGCGCGACCGGCGCTTATCTGGTGGTCGACCGCGCCCAGGAAATGTTCTTTATCGTGCTGGAGAACGCGCCGTCGGCCCGTCAGCATGTGCAGGTGAATGTCAAGAAGCTGATCTACGATGCGTTCGAAAAATGATCGAACGCGGACTCGATTGGAAGACGAAATGTTGCGCAGGCCGGAACCAAACGATCGGGCCCGAACGGCCGCCGGACGGATCGTGTCGCTCGACCGTGCGCGCACGCTGATCACGCTATTGGTCCTGATCCATCATTCCGCAGTCAACTACACCCATTTCGGCAACGGCGACAAAATGCGCTGGCTGGGGTTCGATCTCGTCGTGCTGTTCAACGACAGCTTCTTTATGGCCTGCATGTTTTTGATCTCAGGCCTGTTCGTTTACGATAGCCTGACCCGGAGGGGAGCGTCGCACTACCTGCGGAATCGGGCGTGGCGGCTCGGCATTCCCTTTCTGATTTCGATCTTTGTGCTGATGCCGATTGCCTATTACCCGACCTTTCTGCGCTACCACCTGCCGGGCACCACCGATCTCAACTTTCTCCATTTCTGGTGGCGTACGCTAACGGTGGGCCCCTGGCCATCGGGGCCGGCATGGTTCCTGTGGGTGCTGCTGGCGCTCGACATCGCAGCCGCCGCACTGATGGCGGTCGTGCCGCGCCTGCTGAAGATGTTCGGCTTGCTGATCTTTTCGCTGCGCGCCCGTCCGTGGACGGCGTTTGCGGCGTTCCTCGTCCTTTCGGTTGCGGTTTACGTTCCGATGCGGCTGTTCGTCGGCGATATGAGCTGGCTTGAGCCCGACGGCTACCCATTGCCGATCCAGACCAGCCGGATCCTGCTCTATGCCGGTTATTTCCTGACCGGCGTCGGCATCGGCGTGGTCAGCCTTCGCGCTGGAATCCTGAGCCAGGACGGTGAACTGGCCCAGCGTTGGCCGCTCTGGCTTGCCTTCGCATCGTTGTTCTATGCTGCGATCCTGCTGCTGGTCTATGCCCACCACAACTGGATCGCGGATTTCGCTTCGCCGCCGCTATCCTGGCAAGCCGGTTACGGCCTGGCCTTCGCGCTGTTCAGCGCCGCGATGACATTCACGGTAGTGACCGTATCCCTGGCTTTCGCCTCGTCGAATATGAAGCTGCTCGATGCCATGCGGCCGCAGGCTTACGGCATCTTCCTCACGCATTATATCTTCATCATCTGGCTGCAATACGCCGTCTACGATTATTCGTGGCCTGCCTTCGTCAAATTCGCTATCGTCTTCGGCGGCACGCTGGCGCTGAGTTGGACGGTCACGGCGCTGGTGCGGAGAATTCCGGTCGTCGCTCGGATGATTTAGATCACATGCTTCGAATGGCGTGAGAAAATGCAAACTTGCGGCAAGACAAGAATTATCTCCGCCCTGGTCCTTCTTACGGCATGCGTCCTGATTTCCGTCGCTCCGTCGCTTGCCGCCTATCCGGATCGCGTCATCAAGATCGTGGTGCCGTTTGCGCCGGGCGGCGGCACCGATGTCGTGGCGCGGACCCTGGCACAGGAGATGGCAAGGGATCTCGGCGCGTCCGTCATCATCGAGAACAAGCCGGGGGCGGGGACCATTCTCGGCACCCAGTTGGTCGCGGCCAGCGCGCCGGACGGTTACACGCTGTTGATGGGAACGTTTGCCAATGCCGTCAATCCCAGCCTGAATCCGAAGCTGCCCTACGACGCGCACAAGGATTTCGCGGCGGTGGCGCTGCTGGCGCGCTCCTTCAATATCGTCGTGGTCAATCCGGCGTCGCCGATCAAATCGATCGCGGACCTGATCGCTGCGGCAAAGGCCGCACCCGGCAAGCTCACCTATGGGACCTATGGCACAGGGACTTCGGCGCATCTGGCCGGCGAACTGTTCAAGCACATGGCCGGGGTCAATCTGGCGACGGTGCCCTACCGGGGCGCAGCGCCCGCGATCACCGACCTGATGGGCGGCCAGATCGACGTGATCTTCACGACGGTGGCCAGCGCCGCGTCGCTGGTCGAAGCCGGCCAGTTGCGCGCCATCGCCGTGACGTCGGCTGAACGCTCGCCGGCGTTCCCGCAGCTTCCCACGGTGTCGGAAGCCGGCGTTCCCGGCTACGCCGCCGAAGCCTGGTACGGCCTCTACGCGCCGGCCAAAACGCCGCCCGAGATCATCGACCGTCTCAACAGGTCGGCGGCGAAAGCCGTTCAGTCCGAGGCGTTCAAGAAGCTCGGCACCAATGAAGGCCTGGTCATGGTGGCAGAGCCGCCAGACGCGCTCGACCGCTATTTTGCCGGCGAGGAAGACGCGCTGGCGCAAGGTGATCGAGGACGCCGGCATCAAGGCCGAGTAGGGCGGTAAGGTGGCGATTTCCTCACCCTGAGGAGGCCGCGTAGCGGCCGTCTCGAAGGGCGAGGCCACCGGCGGGGCCACATCCTTCGAGACGCGCGTTCCGCGCTCCTCAGGATGAGGTCAAAAATACCTCAGACCTTCTCCTTCACAAACCTGTTCCGCAACGTCCCGATCCCGGTGATGTCGATCTCGACGACGTCGCCGGCTTTCAGGTTGGGCGAGGCGCCGTCGGTGCCCATCCAGATCACGTCGCCCGGCGACAGCGTGAAGTATTTCGATAGCTCGACCAGGAACGGCACGACGCCGAAGATCATGTCGTTGGTATGGAAGCGGCCGGTCTCCTTGCCGTTGACCCGGATCACGGTTTCCATCTTGTCGAGGTCGACGTCGGTTTCGATCCATGGCCCCATCGGCTTGAAGGTGTCGGCGTTCTTGGAGCGCCACAGGCTGCGGTCGGCCTTCTGCCAGGTGCGTTCGCTGACATCGTTGCCGATGGTGTAGCCGAACACGCAATCCATCGCGTTGGCTTCAGTGAGGTGCTTTGCCTTCTTGCCGATGACGACCACGAGTTCGCCCTCGTAGTGGATCTTCTCGGTCGCGCTCGCCGGGATCACGACGTCCTCGTCATGGGCGATCAGCGCGTTCTGCGCGCGATAGCCGATCTCGGGCCGGTCGGGCACGTTCGGCACCGTGCCGGCCTTGTCGGCGGCTTCCTTGAGATGCTTGAGGTAGTTCAGCCCGACGCAATAGAAGGTGCGCGGGATCAGCGGCAGTTCGATCTTGACGTCTTTCAGCGCATGCGACTGGGTTCCACGCTGCCATTCGCCGAACGGGTCGCCATTGACGGCGATCACGTTGTCGCCCTCGACAATGCCCCAGGATGTCTTGCCGGCGGCGGTGAATTTGAGCCAACGCATGAGGTGTCCTTTTGTTATTGTTATTCGGCCGCGGCCCGCGGCGTGGATTTCCAGGCGCCGGCTGCGGGACGCGTCAGGCCGAGATTCTCGCGCAGCGTCTTGCCGGCGTAATCCTTGTGGAACAGGCCGCGGCGCTGCAATTCCGGCACGACATGCTTGACGAAGTCGGCGTAGGAGCCGGGCACGATGGTGGCCGCGATGACAAAGCCGTCGCAGCCGCGCTCGACGAACATCTCCTCCAGCTTGTCCGCGACCTCTTTCGGGCCGCCGACGATCGCGTCATGCACCTGGCCACGGCCCGAGAAGGTGACGAAATCGCGCGCGCTGGGATTGGATTTGCCTGAAGTCTTGAGCACGCCGTCGCGAATGCCCAAAATGCCCTGCATGCTCTTGAGGTCTTCTGATGTCAGTGGCTCGTCGAGCGGCTTGGAGGCGAAGTCGAAGTTCAAGGCTTCCGCGAGCAGCGACAGCGCGTCGATCTCCAGCGGCAGCTTGTTGATCACGGCCATCTTGTCCTCGGCCTCGGCCTTGGTCGCGGCGCAGACCGGCGTGGTGAGGTTGCAGAGGCGCATCTGGTCCGGATCGCGGCCGGCTTTCGCCGCCTCGTTGCGGACCGCCGCATAGCCTTCCTTGGCGGCGGCGACGTTGCGCGCGGCGGTGAAGATCACTTCGCCCCATCGTCCCGCAAAGCGCTGGCCGCGGCCGGATGCGCCGGCCTGGATGATGACGGGATGGCCCTGCGCCGAGCGCGGCACGGTGAACGGCCCGCGCGATTTGATAGAACTCGCCCTTGTGGTCGAGCCGCTTCACCTTGGCCGGATCGGCAAAGCGGCCGGTCTTCTTGTCCATGATCAGCGCGCCGTCTTCCCAGGTGTCCCAGTGGCCGAGCACGACTTCCATGAACTCGTCGGCGCGGTCGTAGCGGTAGTCATGTTCGAGATGGGCGTCCTTGCCCATGTTGTGCGCCTCGCCGTCATTGAGCGAGGTGACGACGTTCCAGCCCGCGCGTCCGCCCGACATCAGGTCGAGGGTGGCGAAGCGGCGCGCGACGTCGAACGGCTCGAAATAGGTGGTCGAGGCGGTCGACCCCAGCCCGAGCTTCGTCGTGGCCATGCCCATCGTGGTCAGCACGATCAGCGGATCCATCTTCACGCAGCGGATGCCGTATTCGACGGTGTGGGCGTGGTCGTTGCCGTAACGGTCCGGCATCGCCAGGCGGTCGTCGAAGAACGCCATGTGGAATTTGCCGGCTTCGAGAATCCGGGCGATCTCCTGGTAGTAATCCGCCGACATCGAATCGTCGCGCGATTCCGGATGCCGCCACGAACTCGGCAGGTTGGTGCAGTTCTGCGCCTGCAGGAATCCCACCAGCGCCATTTGCCGTGTCATGCCGTTCTCCTTGTGCTGGCGGAATTCATTTCAGGTCGAGTTCGGCAGCCAGTTTGTAGTCGGTGGCCAGCGCCTTCAGTTTGTCCCAGGTCGCGTCCTCGACCTCGATGCCGTCGCGCCTGCGCTGTTGCTCGCGAATGTGTTCGACCTCGCCGGGATAGAACACGCCGGGCGAGCCCTCGGATGGCGGCGTCGATTTCAGATAGCGCGCGAACTCGCCGACCTCCTTCTCGAAATCCTTCAGGGGACGGAAGGCTGCGACATTGAACACCGCCATGAAGCATCCGTCATTGTGGCGGCCGGTCGGCTCCACGCCAAAGCCCAGGCCCGTGAGCAGGCCGCACAGCACCTCGACCATCGCGGCGAGGCCACTTCCCTTGTAGCCCTCGGTGCCGCCGAGCGGCAGCAGCGCGCCGCCCTTGCGGTACTGCGTGGGATCGGTGGTGTGGCGGCCCTCGGCGTCGATGATCCACCCTTGCGGGATCTGTTCGCCGCGCGCGACCGACAGCGCGATCTTGCCGGCCGCGACCGCCGAGGTCGCCATGTCAAGATAGAACGGCGCTTCGAGATCGGATGGCACCGCAATCGAGATCGGGTTGGTGCCGAGCCTTGCCTCGCGGCCGCCGAACGGCGCGACGTGCTTCGGCGAGCGGCCGGAGTCGGCGGCGGCAATGCCGATCATGCCCGCCCGCATCGCCATCATCGGATAGGCGGCGAGCCGCCCGACATGGCTCTGGCGGAACACGGTGCAGGCCGCCACATTGGCGGTCTTCGCCTTCTCGATCGTCAGCGCCATCGCCTTGGCGTTGACGTGGAAGCCAAAACCCCAATGGCCGTCGATCACGGTCGTGGTCGGCAATTCCTGGACGATGGTCCATTTCGCGCCCGGTACGATATGGCCGGCCTTGATGCGGTCGATATAGGTCGGGATCGCGATCACGCCGTGGGAGTCGTGACCGGCGAGATTGGCGTTGACGCAGCCGACAGCTACCGCTTCGGCTTCCTCCTCTGACGCGCCGGCGGCCCGGAGCAGCGCCGCGCCGATGCGCGTGAGACGGTCGGCCTGTACGATCGGCATGGAATTTCCTCACTTTGAGCGCCCGCGCATGAGCGGCGGGTCTTGCTTGTTGTCGCGGCGGGCATGCTGACAAAGCGGCGACGGCAGAGCAAGCGTGGAAATGTCCTGTTAGCCATGCCGCAGGCACGGTCCTCGACGGCACGGAATTTCACTCTGCAAAATTCGACAATTGTATTCGGCGGCCCGCATGCCGCCCGGCGGTCGGTATGGCTGACAAATCGTAAAACAGCCCGTAGTTCTCCTGAGCGAAACCACCGTTCGTTCGCGTCGACATTTACTCTGAATCTCAACTCGCAGTCGCCAATAACGGGCATTTAGGCCTCCTGCACGCATAAAATCCGGGAGGGCAGCCAACGCTGCCGGCAGGGAGCTTGGGGACGGTGAAGACCGACATCGCGCGCACATTCGCGGCGTTGAATGCGACCAACGAAGCGATTCTGTACGCCAAATCACCGGAAGAACTGTACGCGAAGGTCTGCGAAGCCGCGTTCTCGGTCGGCGACTTCCTGGCTGTCGCCGTTTTCCTGCTCGACCCGGAAACCAGTCTGCTGCGCTTTGCCGCCGGTTTTGGCGACGATGTTCCTCGCCTGCGCAGTATCGACATTTCGATCGTGGCCGGTACGCCGGAGGGTTCCGGGGTCTCCGGGCAGGCCTTCCGCAACCGCAAGATATGCGTCAGCAATGATTTTCTGAATGATCCGCGCTCGCTGCCCTGGCGCGAGGGAGCCATGGCCGGCCACGTGGGCGCGGCGGCTGCGCTGCCCCTGATCCAAAATGGCGAGAGTGTCGGCGTGCTGCTCGTTTCGCGGCGCGAGCCACACTCGATCGACGGACAGATCGCCGCGATGCTGGAGCGCGTTTCGGCAAACGTTTCGTTTGCGCTCGACAATTTCGAACACGAGGCCGCGCGCAAGAGCGGCGAGCGCGTGATGCGGCGGCTGAACCGGATGTTCGGCGCCATCAGTGCGACCAACGAAGCCATTCTGCGCGCCAAGACCGAACAGGAACTCTATCAGCGCGTTTGCGATGCCGCGGTATACAACGGCAAATCCGCAGCCACGGTGGTCCTGCTGGCGCAGCCGGACTCGATCTGGCTGAAGCCGGTCGCGGGAACGGGCGCCATCGTCGAACAGATCATGCACGCGCCGTTCTCGATCGATGCCGAAAACGTGTATGGAACGGGCGTCTGCGGCAGGGCGTTCCGAACGCAGAAGCCGGCCGTCAACGACGATATCCTCAACTCGACCCAGGGGCAGCCCTGGCATCAGACCGCGCGCGAGACCGGCGTCACCGCCTGCGTCGCGGTTCCCCTGATCAAGGCCGGTGAGAGCGTCGGGGTGCTGATGTTCTTTGTCGGAAAATCGTGGGCGGAGGACGAAGAGATCGTCGCCCTGATGGCGCGGATCGCGGAGAACGTCTCGTTCGCGCTGGAAAATTTCGAACGCGCCGGCGAAAAGGCGAGAGCCGACGCCCAGAAGGAGCGTCTGGGGCGCATGCTGGCGGCGCTCAGCGCGACCAACGAAGCGATCGTTCGTGCAACGTCGCGGACCGAACTGTTCGAACTGGTGTGCGAAGCTGCCGCAAAGGGCGGCCGGTTCAACTCGACCAGCATTCTCCTGGCGCGGCCGGACAGCGACTATACCGATACGGTGGCCGTGGCGGGGCCGACGGCCCACAACATGCGCCGGGTCAAGATTTCGATCAACGCGGATCATCCGGAAGGGCGCGGACTGTGCGGCAACGCGTTTCGCTCCCGCCGGGCCTGCATCTCCAACGATATGCGCGCGGACGCCCGTGGATCGGCGTTTCATCAATTCATCCACAGCGACGGCGCCATGTCGGGCGCGGCGTTCCCGCTGATGGTTTCCGGCCGGGCGGTCGGCGTGATGTTTTTCATTTCCTCCGAGAAGCATACGTTCACGCCTGAATTTGCCGAGCTGCTGCAGCGGCTCACCGACAACGTGTCGTTTGCGATCGCGACCTTCGATCGGGCCGACGAAAAGGCGAGGACCGAAGGTCAGAAGGAGCGCCTGACGCGGATGTTCGCCGCCCTCAGCGCGACCAACGAAGCCATCATGCGGGCCAAATCCCGCGACGAACTGTTCGACATGGTGTGCGAGGCGGTGGCGAACGGCGGCCGGTTCACCTCGACCACCGTCGCGCTGGCCGATTCCGGCAGCGACCTGCTCAGGATCGTGGCCGCCGCGGGCCCGGCGGCCGAGACGACACGGCACGTCAGGTTGTCGGTGGACGAAGCCCGCCCCGAGGGCCGCGGGCTCAGCGGAACGGCGTTCCGAACCAGACGGCCCTGCATCACCAATGATTATGTGGCCGACCAGCGCGTCGCGGCTTTCCAGGGCGTCGTCGGCACCTACGGCGCTCAGTCAGGCGCCGCCTTTCCGCTGCTGGTTCGCGGCGAGCCGGTCGGCGTCATGATCTATATGTCTCGGGACAAGGACACCTTCACGCCCGAGTTTTCCGAACTCCTGCAACGCTTGGCCGACAACGTGTCGTTCGCGCTGGAGAATTTCGACCACGCCGACGACAAGGCGCGGACCGAGATCCAGAAGGAACGCCTGACGCGCATGCTGGCGGCGCTGAGTGCGACCAATGAGGCGATCATCCGCGCGACGTCGCGGCCGGAATTGTTCGATCTGGTGTGCGAGGCCGCGGCCAGCGGCGGCAGGTTCACCTTGACCTCGATCGCGTTGAGAAAGACCGACAGCGACTATCTCGACGTCGTGGCGGCCGCCGGTCCGACCGGGCTCAGCGCCCGGCTGGCAACGATATCGGTCAATGAGATGAAACCCGAGGGACGCGGGCTGTGCGGCCAGGCGATACGCTCCCAGCGGCCCTGCATCATAAACGACTACCTTGCCGATCCGAACGCCGAGGCATTTCACCACAGGGCGCGGCTGGACGGCACGAATTCCGGCGCGTCATTCCCCCTGCTGGTGCAGGGGCAGGTGGTCGGCGTGATGTCGTTCATGTCGCTCGAGAAGGATACGTTCACGCCCGAGTTTGCCGAGCTGTTGCAGCGGCTCGTCGACAACGTGTCTTTTGCGCTGGAGAATTTCGACCGCGCCGACGACAAGGCAAGGACCGAGGTGCAGAAGGAGCGCCTGACGCGAATGCTGGCGGCGCTGAGCTCGACCAACGAGGCGATCATCCGCGCGACTTCGCGGGCGGAGCTGTTCGAACTGGTGTGCGAAGCCGCTGCCAAAGGCGGCAAATTTACCTCCACCTCGATCATGCTGATGAAGCCGGATGACGACTTCCTCGATGTCGTCGCTGCCGCCGGTCCAACCGCTGCCAGCGCGCTGCAGGTGCGTGTCTCGGCCAGCGTAACGCGCCCCGAGGGACACGGGCTCTCCGGCAGGGCGATCCGTTCGCGGCAGGCCTGCATCGTCAACGATTACCTGGCCGACTCCAGCGTTAAAGCGTTCCACGACAGAGCGCGCAGCGATGGCGCCAATTCCGGCGGCGCGTTCCCCCTGTTCGCGCAGGGGCGCGTGGTCGGCGTCATGATTTTCATTTCCCTCGAGAAGGACACGTTCACGCCCGAGTTTGCCGAGCTGTTGCAGCGGCTGGTCGACAACGTGTCTTTTGCGCTGGAGAATTTCGACCGCGTCGATGAAAAGACCAGGGCCGACGAGCGCATCGAGTATCTGGCGTCGCATGACAGCCTCACGCATCTGCCGAACCGCGAAATGTTCAACGGCATGCTGCGCCACGCGATCGATGCCGCCGCGCGCTACCGGCGAGCAGTTCGCCGTGCTGTTCATCGATCTCGACAGGTTCAAGGTCATCAACGATTCGCTGGGGCATGACGCCGGCGACATGCTGCTGGTGGAGATCGGCGGCAGGCTGCGCCGTGCGCTGCGTTCGAGCGATGTGGTGGCGCGGCTCGGCGGCGACGAGTTCGTTGTCATTCTGGAGGAGGCCGCCGAACGTCCCGAGGTCGAGCGCATTGCCGGCGAACTTCTTTCCGTATTGAGCCAGCCGCTGCAGCTTAGCGGACATGAGTGCCACACCACCGCCTCGATCGGGATCGCGATGTACCCGTCCGACGGCACCGACATTCAGACGCTGACCAAGAACGCCGACATGGCGATGTATCTTGCCAAGGAAGACGGCAAGAACGGCTTCCGCTTCTTCACCAAGGAATTCAAGACGCAGTCGATCGAGCGACTGAAGCTGGAGAGCGCCCTGCGCCGCGCGCTGGAGCGCGACCAGTTCTCGCTGCACTATCAGCCCAAGATCGACATGGCGACCGGCCAGATCACCGGCGTCGAGGCGCTGCTGCGCTGGAATCATCCCGAACTCGGCACCGTATCGCCGGGGCAGTTCATTCCGCTGGCCGAGGAAACCGGGTTGATCGTGCCGATCGGCCGCTGGGTGCTCAAGGAGGCCTGCGCGCAGAACATGGCCTGGCAGCGTCGCGGCCTGCGGCCGGTGACGATGGCGGTCAACCTGTCGCCGCGGCAGTTCGCCGATCCGCATCTGTTGCAAGATGTCGACGAGGCGCTGGTGGATAGCCGCATGTCGGCGGTGCTGCTGCAGCTCGAAGTCACCGAGAGCATGGTGATGCGCAATGTGTCGCGCGCGATCAAGGTGCTGGATGCGATCCAGAGCCGCGGCATTCGCCTGGCGATCGACGATTTCGGAACCGGCTATTCGTCGATGTCGCTGATGAAGCAGTTTCCGATCGACACCATCAAGATCGACCGTTCCTTCGTTCGCGATTTGCCGATCGATTCCGAAGATCAGGCCATCGCGCAGGCGATCATCAGCATGGGCAAGGCGCTTGGCATGACCGTGATTGCGGAGGGCGTCGAGACCGTGGAGCAGGAGGCCTTCCTGCGCAGCCACGCCTGCGACGAAATGCAGGGCTTTCTGTTCTCCAAGCCGCTGCCTGCCAGGCAATTGGCCGATCTGCTTCGCGCCGAGCCACCGCTCGCCTCGCCGCCATTGCAGCCGGAAGCCGGGTCAGGGTTGAAAGGCGCTGTCGTCTGAGGGCTGCGGATGCAGCTCGCGGACCGCTGAATCCGGAATTTTGGCTTTGCGGGGGAAATCGTAAGGCCAGGGCACAGCCGTCTGGCCTGCGAAAGCGCCGAGGAAGATGTCCGCGGCGGAAGCATAAGTCGCCCGGTCCGGCAATCCGAGTTCGGCGCACCATTCGGCGGGAAGCAGCTGCGAGGAGGCGCGCAACTCCATCGCGGATCCCCACCACCACGCCGGCGCCGGCGAGCGTTCCTGTTCAGGAACGGCCCGCCACGTGTTGTATTCGTCGATCATGCGTTCAAGTTGCAGTACCGCCGCCGGGTGCATTCCATCTCCTGACGTCTGATGATATCGGCATCCACGGCCAGCGCAATGCACGTCAGCCGGTTACTGGCGGCCATGCTGCCAATGCGAAGTCACGTCGGCGCCCGATTTGTTCAGATGGACGTGCTGATCGACGTGGTCGACCCACGACACGGGAATGAAGTGATGGTGCTGCCCATCGGGCGAACTCTGCTTGGTCAGCTTGATCTTGTCGGTTCCTTCCAGATGGTCGACCTTGCCGACCGTCTTCTTGTCCGACGAGATGACGTCCATATGTTCCCGGATCTCTGAAGCAGAAGCCATGTTTCATATCCTGATCTGGTTGAGGACATGAAACGCACAGCCGTTGAAATGGTTGCTAGGTCGCCGATTTCGCTTCCGCCGGCAGGCCCAGCAGCCGGGCAGCATCGCCGCCGGCCACCAGCCAGGGTTTGGCTGCCGGGCCGCAGACTTTGCATCGAAACAGCATGATATGCGCCGCGGAAATAGTTTCGGGAATGGATTGGCGGCGCCGGAGTTGTTTCTCCTCCGCCGCCGTGAGCTGGGCTCATCTCTGTTGCCGCGATGCTAGCCGGTCTGCTTCCCGCGGAGCAAGGCGCACAGGTGCATGCGTGATCGGCGGCAGCGAAAACGAAATGTCGCACAACGCAACTGCAGCATGGAAAACGGATTTACGCCGCGTATCGCGGTGATAGGTTTCCACCCAACCAAAAGCAGCCATGGGAGGGCTACGTTCATGAAGCGTTTGTCGATACTTGCCGCCGGTATGTTGGTCGGCGCCGCCGCCGTTCAATTTTCCAGCGTCGCGTCCGGCCAGAGCGACGGCTGGGTGACGCTTGTCGATGACAAGAAGATGGGCGACTGGACCGAGGTCGGCAAAGCCAATTGGGCGATGAAGGACGGGGCGCTGGTCGCAGACAAGATCACCGAGGGCAAGGATCCCTCCTATCTCGTCAGCAAGGAATCCTACAAGGATTTCCAGATCAAGGCCGAGTTCTGGGCTGACGATGACGCCAACAGCGGCATCTTCATTCGCTGCGACCAATCGGCCAAGATCGACGCCAAGATCTGCTACGAGGTCAACATCTTCGACAAGCGGCCCGATCCGACCTACGGCACCGGCGCCATCGTCGATGTGGCCAAGGTCGACCCGATGCCGAAGGCCGGCGGCAAATGGAACACCTACGAAATCACGGCCAAGGGACCGCATCTCGTCGTGGTGTTCAACGGTCAGAAGACCGTCGATGTGCAGGATTCAAAGCACGCCAGCGGTCCGTTGGCCCTGCAATACGGCTCGGGCGTGATGAAGTGGCGCAAGGTGCAGATCAAGCCGCTATAGGCCCGTTGAGCGGTCGCCTGCGCAGCTCCGCCTTACTCGCAAGCCGGCTCACCCGCCTTCTGCGGGTGGGCCTTCTTGTGCCACGCGCAGGCGGTGCGTGCGGTAAGCCATTGTCAGACGAAGAAAATTGACGCGTTGTGGAGGCGGTTCCGCGGCCGTGCAAATCTGTCACACATGCCGGGATTATGCGGACGTTCTCCCTGTGTTCGCGAGAGTTCATGATCGCCGGCGTGTCAGAGGCGTAGGCTGCGCTTCGGGTCAGGGACTTACTGGTGAATGCTTTCTTGCTTGGGCGTTTTCTTGGGGAGAACCGACATGCCAGCCTATATCCATCATCACGACGACACCGAGCCAGCCTTCGTCATCTGTCCGAGCTGCGTCGGACTTCCGATGTATGTGCGCGACGTCGAGCCGCATTGGAGCATGGCGAAGATCGATTTCACCTATGAGTGCGCCGACTGCGGCACCGAGGTTCGCCGGACCGTCGTGAAGCCGGACGTGCGGCATTAGCTGCGATTCGTAGCTTCGTAGGGTGGGCAAAGCGAAGCGTGCCCACCATCTCGACAGCTGTCGCTTGATGGTGGGCACGCTGCGCTTTGCTCACCCTACGAACCCAAATCAAACCTGCCGCACCACGCCCGGCCTGCCTGGATCGCATTCCAGCGCGCCGCGATCCCACTTCGCCGCGATCGCCGCGGCCTCGTAGGTGCTTTGCAGGAAATCGAGCAGCGCCTTGTCGGGATCGGATGCCGTTCGTACAGCGTCGTAGGGCAGGATGAATTCGCCGAGCGCTTCGCTGAAGAACGCCGCGTCGGGGCGCACCTTCGCCGCGCGGAAGCCCGGCGGCTCGGGATAGGCATAGCAATAGAACGCGGGATAATCGATCGCGCCGCTGCCTGGCCAGAATCCGGCGCTGCTGACTTCGTGTGAATAGGCTTCATGGGCGACCGCATCGGGCAAATTCGGCACGCCGCCGGGATGACGCGGCGCGCGACGACCCGAGAAGCGCGTCACCGCCAGATCGAAACTGCCCCAGAAGAAATGCACCGGACTTGCCTTGCCGAGGAAGCCGGTGCGGAATTGTTTGAAGACGCGGTCGCTATTGACGAGGATTTGCAGGAAGCGCCTGACGGCGTCGGCATCGTAGGAAGCGTGCGCGGTGTCTTCGGAGAATTTTACCGGATCGGGCAGTTCGTTCGGCATCTCGTCGATGGCAACGGCAATGCCGAGTTCGGCAAGTGCGGCCAGCGTGGCGGCGTAGAAGCTGGCAACGGAGTGACCCGGCAGCGCAAAGTCCCGGTGCGCGCCGTCGCTGGTCGCGATGCGCAAGCGATGATCCACGAAATCGAAATCGATCTGAAACGTTCGCGCACCGTCCGGCACCGGCGACGTCGTCAATCCGCGCGGCGTGACATAGAGCGTCACATGCCAGGAATGATTCAACCACGGTGATTTGGTCAGCCGGATCTTGCCGACGATCTGGGTCCAGAGTTGGACCGTCGCACAGGTGTCACGCCACGCCGCGGTCGGCAATTCCGGCCACGGGGTTTGCGAATTATTGCTCATGCCGGAACCCTGCGCGTGCCGCCCCTGAAGGCAAAAGGCCTACCACGAATTCATGAGGTCCCTGGAAACCAGGCCTCACGATTTCGTGCATTCCGGGCAGCGCCGCGCTCCGCGCGAGGCGCGGAAGAGGCTCCTGCACCACCAGCGCCGCGCCATCGCCTGCAGCGGCCGGCGTGCCAGTTGAGCGATAAAGAGAATTTCGACCATGCCAAATCCATCGTCCCCTCCGCGATAGATAGGGCGGCAATCCTCGCGGAGAATGCCGCCCCTGTCGCATCAGCCATGCAGTTTATTGGCCGTTTCTGCGATCACGCGGCCCTGATAGCGCGCACCGGCGAGTTCGTTCTCGCTCGGCTGGCGGCTGCCGTCGCCGCCGGTGATCGTGGTGGCGCCGTAGGGCGAGCCGCCGGTGACTTCGTCGAGCTTCATCTGGCCGGCAAAGCCGTAGTTCAGGCCGACGATGGTCATGCCGAAATGCAGCAGGTTGGTGATGACGGAAAACAGCGTGGTTTCCTGCCCGCCGTGCTGGGTCGCCGTGGATGTAAAGGCGCCGCCGACCTTGCCGTGCAGCGCGCCCTTGGCCCAGAGGCCGCCGGCCTGGTCAAGGAAGTTCGCCATCTGCGACGCCATCCGGCCGAAGCGGGTGCCGGTGCCGACGATGATGGCATCGTAATTCGCGAGGTCTTCGATCCTGGCGATCGGTGCGGCCTGATCGAGCTTGTAATACGAAGCCTTGGCGACCGCTTCGGGCACCAGCTCCGGCACGCGCTTGATATCGACGGTCGCGCCGGCGTCGCGCGCGCCCTGGGCTATGGCATTCGCCATCGCCTCGATGTGACCGTAGGCGGAATAATAGAGCACGAGTACTTTGGCCATGATGGTTTTCCTTTGGGTTTGGGTTTGATGTGAGGTGTTGTTGATTTTTGAGGTGTCATTGCCGGGCTTGACCCGGCAATCCATCGCTTGAAAGAGTTCGCGAAGAAGGATGGATGCCCGGGTCAAGCCCGGGCATGACGAGTTTTGTGTGGGGCGTCGTCCACGCGTTCGCAGCTACGCCGCGTCGACCAGCACCAGTTCGGAATCCTCCAGCGCGGTGATCGTCAGCTTCGCCTCGTTGCGGATCGCGGCGCCGTCGCGGGCGTTGACGCGCACGCCGTTGACTTCGACGCTGCCGGCCGCCGGCACCAGATAGAGGTTACGCGCCTTCTGCGGGGCGTATTCCGCGCTCTCGCCGGCCTTCAGCGTGGTGGCGAGCACCCGCGCATCGGCCCGGATCGGCAGCGCATCGTTGTCGCCTTCAATGCCGCTGGCGATGGTGACGAGCTTGCCGGAGCGATCCGACTTCGGAAACGGTTTCGCGCCCCAGGTCGGCTGGCCGCCCTTCGTCGTCGGCTCGATCCAGATCTGGAAGATCTTCGTCTTCGAAGGCTCCAGATTGTACTCGGAGTGACGAATGCCGCTGCCGGCGCTCATCACCTGCACGTCGCCGGCCTCGGTCCGGCCCTTGTTGCCGAGCGAGTCCTGGTGCGTGATCGCGCCTTCGCGAACATAGGTGATGATTTCCATGTTGGCGTGGGGATGGGCGGGAAAGCCGGTGTTCGGCGCGATCTCGTCATCGTTCCACACCCGCAAGGAGCCGTGGCCCATATTGTCGGGATCGTAATGGCTGCCGAACGAGAAGTGATGCTTTGCCTTCAGCCAGCCGTGGTCGGCGCCGCCGAGTTTTGCAAATGGTCTGAGCTCGATCATTGGATTTCTCCGTTGCTTGAATTCCGATGGCCATTGGATATGCCGCCTGGCGTGGTATAGAAATAGAAACTATTGAAACTCATTGTTTCCAAAAGTGAGCCTTGAGGGCGATCCGCATGTCAAAGCTCCCGGATTTCGAGGCGCTGGCGATTTTCGCGAAAGTCGTGGAGTTGCGGTCGTTTGCAGCGGCCGCGACCGAGCTGGCGCTGTCCAAGGCCACGGTGTCCAAGGCGGTCAGCCGGCTGGAGCAGCGGCTCGGCGCGCGGCTGTTCAACCGCACCTCGCGGCGGCTGGCGCTGACCGATGCCGGCCAAAAGCTCGCCGAGCGCGCGGCGCGCCTGCTGGCCGATGGCGAGGACGCCGAGAACGAGGCGCTGTCGCAATCGATGGCGCCGCGCGGGCTGGTTCGGCTCGCGGTGCCGATGACGTTCGGCGTGAAAGCCGTGGCGCCGATCCTGCCGGAATTTCTCGCAGCCTTCCCGGAAGTCTCGATCGATCTTCATCTGAGCGACGCGACGGTCGATCTGATCGGCGAGGGCTTTGATGCCGGCCTGCGCATCGCGCGGCTGCCGGATTCTTCCCTGATCGCGCGGCGGCTGTGCGCGATGCCGCGCTACACCGTGGCCGCGCCTTCCTATCTGAAGCGCCATGGCAGGCCGACGCATCCGATGCATCTCGCCGAGCACAAATGCTTCGGCTACGCCTATCTCTCGACGCCCGGCGTCTGGCACTACACCAATGCGGCCGGCGAGCAGGCCAGCGTCCGGCCCGCGGGCCAGCTCCGCGTCAACAATGGCGAGGCGCTGTTGCCGTCCGTCATCGCCGGCCTCGGCATCGCCGATCTGCCGGACTTCATCGTCGGCGACGCGATTGCCTCCGGCGAGGTCGAGGTGATCCTGAAAGGCTGGCACCAGCCCGAAGGCGCCGTGCATCTGGTCACCCCGCCCGGCGGCCCGCGGCCCGCGCGCGTCGAAGTGCTGGCGGAGTTTTTGATGAAGCAGTTCGCGAAGGGAAAGAAGCGGTAGCCGCGAGGCGCTTTCTTCACCCGCCCCTGGAGGGGGCGGGTCGCCGCGCAGCGGCGGGGCGGGGTGACGGTCTCTCCGCGTCCAACAGCGCCCGAGTGGAGAGACCGTCACCCCGCCCCGTCTCACATTGCGCTGCGCTCCATGTGAGCCGACCCGCCCCCTCGAGGGGCGGGTGGGACCGTGCCCTATCGCCAGATGCATTGAATAAGCTACGCTGCCTCCAACAACGAAAATAATCCGGGAGGCACCACCAATGAACCGCCGCGAACTTCTCAAGGCCGCCGCCGCGCTGCCGCTGGCACAAACCGCGCTCTCCAACACCGCCTTCGCGCAAAGCCCATACCCCTCGCGCAACATCACCATGATCGTGCCGTTCCCACCCGGCGGCCAGGCCGATCTCGCCGCGCGGCCGGTGGCGCTGGCGCTGGAGCGGATTCTCGGCAAGCCCGTGATCGTCGACAACCGCGCCGGCGGTGGCGGCGGATCGGTCGGCAATGCGGCGGCGGCGCGCGCCGAGCCTGATGGCCACACGCTGCTGATGACGCTGTCCTCGCTCGCCGTGCTGCCGGAAGCCGACCGGCTGTTCGATCGCCCGGTGGCCTATGAAGTCTCGCAGTTCGCGCCGATCGCGCGCGTGCTCGCCGATCCGACGCTGCTGGCGGTGCCGGCGTCGGCGCCGTGGAAGACGCTGCAGGAATTCGTCGACGACGCCAAAAAACGTCCCGGGCAAATTCCCTACGGCTCGTCCGGTCCCTACGGCACGCTGCATGTGGCGATGGAAATGTTTGCGGCGAGCGCCGGCATCAAGCTGCTGCACGTGCCGTTCCGCGGCGCCGGTCCGGCGCTGACCGCGCTGCTCGGCGGCACCGTGCAGGCGATGGCGTCAGCGCCGGGCACGCTGAAGCAGCAGGTCGATGACGGCAAGATGCGTGTGCTCGCCAACTGGGGCGCCGAGCGCGTCAAGAGTTTTCCCGATCTGCCGACGTTCAAGGAGCTCGGCTACAAGGACGTCGAGTTCTACATCTGGGCCGGACTGTTCGCGCAGGCAGCCTTGCCGGCGCCGATCATGACGCAGCTGCGCGAAGCGATGGCGGAAGCCGTGAAGGCGCCCGAAGTGGTCAAGACCTTCGAGACCGCCGGCAGTCCCGGTCGCCTATCTGGATGCGCCGGAGTTTTCAAAATTCGTCGCGGAAGACAGCGCGCGGCTGGTGGCGGCGGTGAAGAAGATCGGCAAGGTGCGAGATAGCGGAACCCGCTTCACATTTTTTTGTTTGCACCAACGTCGCGTGGCCGCATTCATTCGGCAGGCTGGATGCTCATCGCCGCGCGGAACTTCCGCGTCAATTGAAAATCGAAAAGAAAGGACTTCATCCATGCAAACGCAGCGGATTGTCCTCAGCCTTGCCGTTGCGATCGCCGGCATTGGCGCCGTTACCTCCGCGTCGTCGCAGGAATATCGCGGAACCTGGGAACAGCAGATGGCCTGCACGCCCGACGTCTGGCGTCTCTGCAGCGACCAGGTTCCGGATGTCGGCCGGATCGTGACATGTTTGCGGCAGAACACGCCGCAGCTCTCCAGCAATTGCCGCGCGGTGTTCGAAATCGAGCGCCGAACAGCAGCAGGCCAATCGCGTGCCGGCGCAGCGCGTGCCGCAGCAGACGGCGCCACGCGGCCGCGCGCCGCAACAAATGCAGCCGCAGGCGGTGCAGCCCCAGCCGAGACCGTACTATGAGGAAGACGACTAAAGCGTTTTCAAGCGAAGTGGACACCGGTTCGCGTCAAGAAAACGCGTCGAAAGACTCTACATCGCGCTTCCGGCGCGGGCCTGAGTTCGCAGACGTCGACCCATTCGGCGCCGGTCAGTTCCGCCATACGCGCCGGCGTAATCTTCACCGCGCTGTGGGTCGAGCCCGCGGCCGGCACCACGATGTCGAACGCCTTCAGCGAGACGTCGCAATAGACCGGCAGCGGCGTCTTCAATCCGAACGGACAGACGCCGCCGACTTCGTGGCCGGTGATCTCGGCGACTTCTTCGAGGCCGAGCATTTTCGGCTTGCCCCCGAACAGCGCCTTCACCTTCTTGTTGTCCATCCGCGAGGTGCCGGCAGCCACGATCAGCACCACGCGCTCGCCGATCCGCAAGCTCAGCGTTTTGGCGATCCGCGCCGGCTCGACGCCATAGGCTTCGGCGGCAAGTGCTACGGTGGCGGAGCTCATCTCGGATTCGATCACGGAGATATCGGGCGCCTTTTCTGCGAAGAAGGCGCGGACGGACTCAAGACTCATTTCAGGACCTTATGGCAGACACCAGGGCGGGCAGTTCGGCGAGGCCGTGGATACGATGATCGGGCACGACGCCGAGTTCGTCCATCTGGGTACGCAACGCCCAAAACATCGTCAATGGCGGCAGCGTTTCGCTTTCGAGGCAGGCGAGCGCCATCGCTTCCGGCGTCACCCGTTCGATCCAGGCGACGTTGAGCCCGAACGCCTTGGCGCCGCAGGCGTCCCAGGGATTGGACGAGATGAACAGCACCTCCGACGGCGGCACGTGCAGCACCTCCTCGATCAGCGCGTAGGCCTCGGGGCTTGGCTTGAAAGTCTTCTTCGCATCCACGCTGATGACCGCATCGAGCAGTTGGTCGAGCCCGCTGTTGCGCACCAGCGCATCCAGCATGCCGGGGCTGCCGTTGGACAGGATCGCAAGCTTGCGGTCCTTCATCGCCGATAGTGCCGCCAGCGCATCCGGATAGAGATCGAGATGCAGATATTTGTCGATGATGCGCGCGAAGCTGTCGTCGTCATATTCGAGCCCGAGGCTATCAAGCGTGTAGGCCAGCGCGTCGCGCGTCACCTCGGAGAAATCCCGATAACGCTGCATCAGCGAGCGCAGCCAGGTGTATTCGAGCTGCTTGATGCGCCAGACCTGGGTGATGATGTCGCCATAGCCGGGGAACGCATCCTCGGTGACGTCAGCCACCGACTGGACGTCGTAGAGCGTGCCATAGGCGTCGAACACAACGGCTTTGATGGTCACGGTGCGTTTCGCCTTTCCGCCGATCGTCGCATACGAGGAATTTCGCGGAGTGCGTCGATCGATTGGTCCGCGGGCCTGCTCGTTGAATTCGAGATGATGGCCGAGCAATTTCACGGGGGTCGCGAAGTTCGGCACGTCGAAATGCATGATAGGCGCCGGGATAGACGATGATCTCGATCGGGAACGCCTTTGCCCTTCTCGCGCGAAATACCCCAGTCGTCGCGGCCTTCGGCAAGGTTGCGGCACTCTTGGCAGGCGTCCAGTCGTCGAGCTCGCCGATCAGGATCAGCGTCGGCACGCGTCATGTTGCCCTTGAGCCCGAGGCAGGGCGGGTAGAAGCGCGACCGCTGCGCGGAATTTTTCTTCGGCGCTGCGTTCGACCTGACCACGCTCCACCGAGAGCAGCGCCAGCATGGCCGCCTTGCGAGAATCCCACCACGGCGACGCGGCCGGGGTCGACCGACGGACTGCCCGTCGAGGAAAGTTCAGGGCGCGATAGGCGTCATGCAAGGTCGATGGGTGGCAGTCCGCTCGTGCAGGCATTCGTGATGCCGCGCGGTACCGAAGCGGTCGACGGTCAGCGTGACGTAGCCCCAGTCCGCGAGCCGCTTGCCCCAGCGCTCGTCGAGTCCGCCGCCAGCCGCCGCCGCAGCCGTGCAGCAGCACGACCGCGGGCGAGGGGCCGGGGTCATCGGGCAGCCGCAGGCAAGCCCTGCAGCGCCTGCGGGCCCGCCAGCGGGCTTTCGATTTCGACAAAGACGTGGCGCCGTCTCGGCTGCCAGTGCGAGGCTCATGCCAGCGCTTCCGGTCAGGAGCGCGGCGAGGATGGCGGCAATTTTGGCGAAGTTCGTCATGGACCACCTCGCAAACGGTCCACCGATGATGACCTCCTTTAGATCCCCAAAATCTTCCTCGCGTTGGCCTTCAGCACCTTCGGCCTGATCTCCTCGCGAATGTCGAGTTTCGCAAAATCCGCCAGCCAGCGGTCCGGCGTGATCACCGGCCAGTCCGAGCCGAACAGCATCTTGTCCTGCAGGATCGAGTTGATGTAGCGCACGAGAATCGGCGGAAAATATTTCGGCGACCAGCCGGAGAGGTCGATATAGACGTTCGGCTTGTGGGTCGCGACCGACAGCGCCTCTTCCTGCCAGGGGAAGGAGGGATGCGCGAGGATGATCTTGAGGTCGGGGAAATCCGCCGCCACGTCGTCCATGTACATCGGGTTGGAATATTTCAGCCGCATCCCCATGCCGCCGGGCATGCCGCTGCCAACGCCGGTCTGTCCGGTGTGGAACAGCGCGATCGCGCCGCCGTCATTGATCGCTTCATAGAGCGGATAGGCCATGCGGTCGTTGGCGTAAAAGCCCTGCATGGTCGGATGGAATTTGAAGCCGCGGACGCCGTATTCCTCGATCAGCTTGCTTCGCTTCGCGCACGCCGAGCTTGCCCTTGTGCGGATCGATCGAGACAAAGGGGATCAGGACGTCGAGATTGTCGGACGCGACTTCCAGCATTTCGTAATTGTTGTAGCGGCGGAAACCGGTCTCGCGTTCGGCGTCGACCGGGAAGATCACGGCCGCGATGTTCTTGGAGCGGTAATAGGCCGCGGTTTCCGGCACGGTCGGCGGATGCTTGTGCGGCGACTTGAAATAGTCGGCCATGCGCTCCTGGAAATCGTCATAGCCGTCGTCGCCATGCATGCCGCAGGGTTCTTCCGCATGGGTGTGGATGTCGATCGCGACGACTTTTTCGATATCGGGCAGTTTGAGCTTGGGCATCTGGCTTCCCCGGCGCTTGATTTTTCGTTCTGGAAAATTGATTATACTATATAACAAATTCCGCAAGGCGGCAGAAGCAAAAGAGCAGGAACGGGGAGCGTGGCATGGCCAAAGTCTCGTCTGAGGGCCCCGAGGCCTTCGAGACCGATTTCTGGAAAGACGCCAATTTGCGAAAGGTCTGGGACGACATCGTTCCCGGCGAGCCGCGCAAGACCATTCCCTACACGCTGACCAAAGCAGGCGATCGAACTGTACTGCAAATCGGTCGGCGAGGATCATCCGATCTATTTCGACGAAGCCTACGCCAAGACCACCCGCTATGGCGGGCTGATCGCGCCGCCCTCGATCCATATCCTGCTGATGTTCTCCTGCACGCCGGCGGACGACTGGATGCGCTCGCCGGGCACCGTCAATGCCGGGCAGTCCTGGAGCTACAACATTCCGGCAAGGCCCAACGACGTCATCACCTTGCAGGCCCGCGCGCTCGACAAGTTCATCAAGCGCGAACGGCTGTTCGTGGTGCACGACAACGTCTTCTTCAACCAGCGCGGCGAGGTGATCTGCTCCGGCCGCGGCTGGACGATCCGGCCGATGTGAGAGGGGAGCGAATAATGGCGACCACGTTCGAGAATCTCTCCGCCGGCGACGTCATCGACGGCCCTGAATTCGCCGTTTCGCGCGAATCCATCCGCCTGTTCTGCGATGCCTCGCTCGACTACAACCCGCTGCATCTCGACGACGACTACATGAAGGGCAATTTCGGCAAGACCAATTTCGGCGGCATCATCATGCACGGCATGAACAATTTCGGGCTGATCTCGCGGATGCTGACCGACTGGGCCTATCCCGCGGGCGCGATCCATCGTCGGCTGGAGACAAGGTGGGTCAAGCCGGTCCGGCCCGGCGACACCATCCAGCCCACCGGAATCATCAAGTCGAAGCAGGTGACCAAGAATTCGCGCTGGGTGCTGATCGACGTGATGGTGAAGAACCAGGCCGGGGAGAAGGTCGCGACGGGCGAGGCGATGGTGGAGTTTCCGGACTAATCTTGCCCGGTAGCAACGCGAAGGTGACACACGCATGTGGCTGCGGTTCAGGTTCGCGCGGTTCGAGGAAAAAGGGCCACCTTGGAAGGTGGCCCTTGATCTGCCCGGCGTACGTTTTTATTCAACGATCTCGACGATCCTTCGGCTGCGCGGCTCGACCAGAACCGTGCGGCCATTGACGACCGTGTAGCGGTAATCCCGAACGCCATATTCTGTCGGTACGTCGTAGTAGGTGACGCCTTCTTCCGGCAAGACGGCGCCGACCCGCAGATCTTCGCGGTACTGATAAGACGGGCGCCGCTGTTCGACGACGTAAGTGCGAAAACGCGGACGCTCGTCGACGCCGAGGACGCCGTTCACGCCGCCGACGACACCACCGATCACACCCCCGACGATCGCGCCGACCGGACCCGCCGCCCGTTCGCCCTCGCGTGAGCCTCGCTCGACGCCTCCGGGGACGCCCTGCGCCTGGGCGGCAAAAGGCAGCGCCACGCTGGCGGCAACGACGGCAATTCCGATGAAACGGCGGATCATGATCTCTCCAATGGTAAGGGATGTGAGCGCGTGACAAGCAACGAGACCGGGTTACGTTCCCGGCTGTTTCGGCTTGAGGCGGAAAGAACCCGTGCAAGCGGCGGTCATTGCGCCACGGTGGCAGGGCCGGCGGCACGTGGTCCGGACCAGCACGGTATCCTGTTACCGTAAATCGGCGATTTTTCTACTTTGCATGGGGTTGTTTTCGCAATTTTGAATCGGGGCCCCCGCCCGTGCCTATTCAGGCACGCCCGTGGCGCCGCGGGTCGTCAGCTTGCTGCCCGTCGCCTGCTTCGCAAGGTGCGCGCTCGGCGGCACGACGTCCTTGGCGAGACCGACAAAGGCCAGAAAGCGAATGGTCAGCCAGGTGTTGTCGATCTCCCACCAGCGATGGCCGTGCCGCGCCGAGCGCGGATCGGCGTGGTGGTTGTTGTGCCAGCCTTCTCCGTTGGAGATCAGCCCGACGACGAGGTTGTTGCGGCTGTCCTCGTCGGTCTCGTAGTTCCGATATCCCCACACATGGGTCACCGAGTTGATCGCCCACGTGATGTGCCAGACCAGGACCGTGCGTACGAATACGCCGAACATCAGAATGCTCAATCCCGTCATGGCCGCCGCTTGCCGCCGTTTCTCCCGACAGCCACGCGACGGCGAAGCCTGCGCCGAAGAACACCGGCATTTGCAGGAGATTGATCCAGATCAGCCAGTTATGGCGTTCGAGCGCGACGTAGAACCGGTCGCGCAGAATGTCCTTGGCATAGCGTTCGTAGATTCCGAGCCGCGAGAGCTCCGGCTGATGGACCAGGAGCCAGCCAATGTGGCTCCAGAAGAAGCCTGCCAGCGGGGAGTGCGGGTCCGGCTGTTCGTCTGCGAATTGATGGTGGCGGCGGTGAATGGCGACCCAGCGCGCCGGTGTTTCCTGCAGGCAGGACATCGCGATGACGACCATGGCGTGCTCGAGCCATTTGGGACATTTCAGGCCGCGGTGGGTGAGAAGTCGATGGTAGCAGAGGTTGATGCCGAACAGCCCGCACAGATGGGTGCCGACGATCGCCACGACGAGGCCGCTCCAGGTGAAATAGCCGGGCATGAAGGCAAGCACTGCCACGGCGTGATAGGCGCCGATGCCGATGATGTAAGGCCAGTTCAGCTTGAACGGCTGCACGCCCGCAGGCAACGCAATCCGCAAGCCGTCAAGCGGCGGGAGAGGGGCGTCGGGCGCGAGTACGGCGATTCTTGCGGTCGGCCTTGGAGCGGTCGTCATGCCGAAATCGGTTCCATTTCTATCGGAGTGGTGGCGACCGGCGTTCTGAGCCGAATTCTTGTTATACGACGGTCGGAGCCTGCATCGCGTTCACAAATCCGAGGCTATTTGACGCTGCGGTCTGTCGGAATCAGCTTTGGAATCAGGTGCATAACGTTTGAGATCAGACGATTGTTGCGGCACCCCGGGAGTTGCGACGGGTTGATTGACATCCGGGCCCGCGATGGCTTAGAAACCCCGCTGTCCCGGGCGGTCGGCCGCTTTTCGGGACTGATCCCATTTTGCCACTTTCGGGTAGCTCAGGTTC
This sequence comes from uncultured Alphaproteobacteria bacterium, assembly GCA_963840465.1. GTDB lineage: Bacteria > Pseudomonadota > Alphaproteobacteria > Rhizobiales > Xanthobacteraceae > Bradyrhizobium. Next base: position 666,512 of record CAWIZF010000040.1, read on the forward strand.
GGCCTTCAACACGGCCTTTCAAAGCATCAGGATTGTCCCATGAAGGTCCGTAACTCCTTGAAATCGTTGCGCGGTCGCCACCGCAACAACCGTCTGGTCCGCCGCAAGGGCCGGGTGTATGTGATCAACAAGGTGCAGCGCCGCTTCAAGGCTCGCCAAGGCTAAGCCTCGAGAAGGCTAAGCCTAGGCGCCTGAGTCGACTTTTTTCCTCGTTTCACAGGTCTTTGACGACGTGCTGCTTGCGGCGCGATTTTCTGCGTCTAGACTTGACCCATGGCATTGAGATTCCCAGGCGCCCATAACTGCCGGATCATGGTGACAGCCGCTGTCCTGACAGCCGTGCCGGTGACCGCTTTTGCGCAGAACAACACCCAGGTCGTTCCCCCGCCGAAAGCCCAAAAGAAATTGCCGGAAGCGCCGAGCAAGCTTCCGAAGGTCGGCGCCGATCGCACCCGCGGGCTGGATTTCCTGTTCGGCGCACTGAAGGCCGCCCCCGATGAAGCCAGCGCCAAGCATGTCGAGGCGCGGATCTGGGCGCTGTGGATGCAGACCCCGAGCGACACGGCTGCGCTGCTGATGCTGCGCGCCAAGGCCGCGATGGAAGCGCAGAAGGTCGATGTCGCGCTGAAACTGCTCGATGCCGTCGTCAAGTTGCGACCCGACTATGTCGAGGCGTGGAACCGGCGCGCAACGCTGTATTACCTGAAGAACGACTACACCCGTTCGCTGGAGGACATCCGGCAGGTGCTGATCCGCGAGCCCCGGCATTTCGGTGCGCTGGCAGGCCTTGGCATGATCATGCAGGAGATCGGCGACGAGAGGCGCGCACTCGAAGCGTTCCGCAAGGCGCTGGCCGTCAATCCGCATCTCGAAAAGGTGCCGGACCTGGTCAAGACGCTGACCGAAAAGGTCGAAGGCCGCGATATCTGATCCGGCCCGAAGCGCCCGGGTGAAGCGCAAAGGCGGACACACCGATAAGATCGCGTAAGATCGCGCCTAATCAAGGGGATCGCGGTTAACCCTGTTTCCCGACGCGTTGCTCAAGAGGGGAACGTCGCGCCGCTGACGCGCTATTACTGGCTGACAGCGTTACAGGAGCGAGCCATGAAATCATTGCTGCTGTCCGGCGCGTTGATCGTCGCGACCGGAACCTGCGCTTTCGCGCAAGATGGCTATTGGGTGGTCGGCAACCGTGCGACCAGCAAATGCGAGATCGTCACGAGCAATCCCGTCATCGACGCCCAGGTCGGCGGCAATATCTGGTTCGGAACAGGACCGTATCAGTCGATCGACGACGCCAAGCTGGCCCGTTCGACCATCTCCAGCTGCCCGGCGGTCGAAGAAGCGCCCGCAAACACGCAGGTTGACGAAAAAAAGTCCGATTAGGTCGGTTTTCGAATCGCTTCGCGTCAGGAAACGCGTCGACCCAAAAAGGCTAGTGCACGGCGTTGCTGCCGCGGGCCATGCCGTCGAGGCCTACGGCCGCGTAGAACTGCGCCAATTCCGCCTCAAGCTGCTCGTTGACACGCAACAACGCCTTGAGGGCGCCGCGGATGTCGCCATTGCAACTCGCTACAATCTGATCGATGGCGGCTTCGCTTGCGTCGGAAATCATGGGTACTTCTCCGATTTTACGCTGGAACAACTTGTAGTGAGCGCCCGTATTCCTGTGGATGTTGGGTAAAGCTCAGGCGCTCGGCTACCCGCCAATGAGGCACGCGCACAAATGGCGAAAGTGTCAGTGCCACTGTATAAATATGCTAGTGACACCATTATGACCCCGCTATCCACAGAATTCGAGACCCTGTGGACAACTTTCGAAACCAGCACCGGTCCGCGCCGTAGCTCGCTGGTGCAGAAAATCAGCCGGAAATCCTCGATGGCAGTGGTGATTTTCGTGACGGCGCTGGCGGTGCTGGCGCTGGTCACGCAAGCCGGCGTGTTTCTCAGCGAACGGGCCCATCCCGCCCAGGGCAGGATGGTCGAGGTGGCGGGCGGGACCCTCCACGTCATCGATATCGGCCCGCGCGACGCGGCCGGTCCGCCGATCGTGATGCTCCATGGCGCGAGTTCCAATCTCGAGGTGATGCGGCAGCCGGTCGGCGAGCGGCTTGCCCGGAAGCACCGCGTGATCCTGATCGACCGTCCCGGGCACGGCTGGAGCACGCGCGCCCGCCTCGAAGACTCGACGCCCAAAATTCAGGCCCGCATGATCGCCGACGCGCTGGCCAAGCTCGGCGTCAACAGCGCGATCTTTGTGGTGCATTCCTGGGCCGGCGCGCTGGGGACGCGTATCGCGCTGGATTACCCGCACGCCGTCGCCGGCCTGGTGATGCTGGCGCCGGTGGCCTATCCGTGGCCCGGCGGCGTCGGGCAATACAACCGGCTGATCGCCACGCCGGTAATCGGCCCGCTATTCGCCTACACCGTCACGCTGCCGCTCGGCCTTTTGCTCGCGGAACCGGGCGTTCGCGGCGTGTTCCTGCCGCAGGCGATGCCGGATGGATTTGTCCGGAACACCGCAACGCCGCTGTTGCTGCGGCCGCGCGAATTCATCGCCAATGCGCGCGATCTGGTGACGCTGAAGGCGTCGGTCGCCGAGCAGGCGCCGCGCTATGCGGAGATCAAGGCGCCGGTCACCATCATTACCGGCGATGCCGACAAGACGGTGTCGACCAACATCCACTCACGGCCGTTCGCGGCTGCCGCGCCGAACGTAAAACTGATCGTGCTGCCGGGCGTCGGCCACATGGTCCAGAATGCGGTTCCCGATCTCGTCATCGACGAGGTCGAGGTGATGAAATCAGCAACGCCGGGTGCGGAAGCCGCGGCTGCCCATTGAGGCGTGCGTGGCCCGGCAGCTGCAGATGAGCTAACATCCTTGCGCGCGGGATCCCGCTGCTCTTCCCGTGAAGATGAGACGCGAGAGTTGCGACAATGGGCAGCCGACCTCAGGGAGGGCGCCATGTACGCCGCCATTCGTCAGGGCAAGGCCAAGCCGGGAAAGGCCGAAGAGCTCACACGCAGGATCAAGGAGGGGGCTATTCCCGTGATCAGCGGGGTCGAAGGCTTCATGGGCTATTACGTGGTCTACGCGCCCGACGACACCGTGATCGCGATCAGCCTGTTCAACAACTTTGCGGCCGCCGAGGAATCCAACAAGCGCGCGCTGGCGTGGATCGAGCAAGAACTCGCGCCGCTCTTGACCGGGCCGGCGACCGCGATAGCCGGGCCGGTGATCGTGCATACGCTGGCTTGATGGGATGGCGCTTCTTTACCCTCCCCTGGAGGGGGAGGGTCGGCTACATGCGCGCAAGCGCGCGGCGGGGTGGGGTGACGGTCTCTCCGCGTCCAACAGTGTCCGGGTGGAGAGACCGTCACCCCACCTCGGTTCGCATTTCATGCGAACCGATCCTCCCCCTCCAGGGGAGGATGAAGAGCGCCAGCTCTCACTTCGTCTTGCCGTCCTTGTCGAACGAGGAAACATAGGCCCAGAGATTATTGGCCTCATTCTCGTTCTTGATGCCGGCGAACACCATCTTGGTGCCGGGAATCTTCGCCTTCGGCTCCTTGATGTATTCGAGGAATACATCCTTGCCCCAGGTGATGCCGGAATTCTTGTTGGCGTCGGAATAGGAGTAGCCCTCGACGGTGCCGGACTTGCGGCCGTCGAGCCCGTTCAGCTCCGGGCCGACCTTGTTCTTGGCGCCTTCGCCGATGGCGTGGCAGGCCAGGCATTTGTTGAACGAGGATTTGCCGGCGGCGGCGTCCTGCGCCAGCGCGCCGGATGTTGCGGTCAATGAGGTAACGACAACCAGCGCGCTCAAAGTCGATATTTTCATGTGGTGCTCTTCGTTTCTTCCCAAGGTCACAGAGGCAGATTTCTTGTGGCAGGCCCGCTCGGACGGGACAAGCCACGAAACCTTGACAGGTTTCACTATTGCAGACTTGTCCCAGAGAGAACTGATCGTTCGAGGCCGTGGCAATCCAACCTTCGGATGGCCTACCCAAACCTTGGCAGACGTGCTTGATTTGCCATCACAAATCGTTATTCGCTGGGCCTGGAGGATACGCATGGCCATCATGATGCCGGCTTCCGATCAGGCGGTCCTGGATCGCCGTGACGCCATCGTCACGGCGCTGCGTGCGATCGTGCCCGGCGAGGGCGTGATCGACAGCGCGGCCGAGATGCTGCCCTATGAATCCGATGGCCTGATGGCGTACCGGCAACCACCGATGGTCGTGGTGCTGCCCGACACCACCGAGCAGGTCTCGAAAGTCCTGAAATACTGCTTCGAGCAGGGCATCAAGGTGGTGCCGCGCGGCTCCGGTACCTCGCTGTCGGGCGGCGCATTGCCGTTGGCCGACGGCGTGCTGCTGGGCTTGGGCAAGTTCAAGCGCATCCGCGAGATCGATTTCGACAACCGCGTGGTGGTGACCGAACCCGGCGTCACCAACCTCGCGATCAGCCAGGCCGTGGCGCATGCCGGCTTCTACTACGCGCCCGATCCGTCGTCGCAGATCGCCTGCTCGATCGGCGGCAATGTCGCGGAAAATTCCGGCGGGGTGCATTGCCTGAAATACGGCATGACCACCAACAACGTGCTGGGCTGCGAGATCGTGCTGATGTCCGGCGAGATCCTGCGCATCGGCGGCAAGGCGGCGGAGAATTCCGGCTACGATTTGATGGGCATCATCACCGGCTCGGAAGGGCTGCTCGGCGTCATCACCGAGATCACGGTGCGGATCCTGCAGAAGCCGGAGACGGCCCGCGCCCTGATGGTCGGCTTCGCCGAGGTCGAGGCCGCCGGCGAATGCGTGGCGCGGATCATCGGCAATGGCATCATTCCGGGCGGCATGGAGATGATGGACAAGCCCGCGATCCACGCCGCCGAAGCTTTTGTACACGCCGGCTATCCGCTCGATGTCGAGGCGCTTTTGATCATCGAACTCGATGGTCCGGGTGTGGAAGTCGACGAACTGATCAAGCGCGTCGAGGCGATCGCGCAAGCCTGCGGCTCGACGACCTGCCAGATTTCGACGTCAGAGGCCGAACGCAATCTGTTCTGGGCCGGCCGCAAGGCGGCGTTCCCGGCGGTGGGACGGATATCGCCCGACTATCTCTGCATGGACGGCACCATTCCGCGCGGCGCGCTGCCGAAGGCGCTGGCGCGCATCCGCGACCTCTCAGTGAAATACGATCTGCGCGTCGCCAACGTGTTTCACGCCGGCGACGGCAATCTGCATCCCTTGATCCTCTACGACGCCAACCAGCCCGGCGAGATGGAGCGGGCGGAGGCTTTCGGCGCCGACATCCTGCGCGCCTGCGTCGAATTCGGCGGCGTCCTCACCGGCGAGCATGGCGTCGGCATCGAGAAGCGCGACCTGATGCCGGAGATGTTTTCGGAAATCGATCTCAACCAGCAACAGCGCCTGAAATGCGCCTTCGACGCGCAGGGGCTGCTCAATCCGGGAAAGGTGTTTCCGACGCTGCATCGCTGTGCCGAACTCGGCCGCATGCATGTGCACGCCGGCAGGCTGGCATTTCCTGATATTCCCAGGTTTTGAGCATGCTCCTCGCCAATTTTCCAATCGTCATACCCCGCGAAGGCGGGGTATCCAGTACGCACAACGGACAGGCGTAGCTCCGTGGACACTCTCAAAGTACGCGATGCCAAGGACGTCGAAGAGGTGGTGCGCGCGGCGATCGCCAGCGAGCAGCCGCTCGAAATCATCGGCCATGGCACCAGGCGCGCGATCGGCCATCCGATGGCGACCAATGCGGTGCTCGATCTCTCAGGGCTGAACGCGGTCTCCGCCTACGAGCCGAACGAGCTGATCATCACCGTGCAATCAGGCGCGCCGCTGGCCGACGTGCAGTCGCTGATCGATTCCAAGAACCAGCAATTCGCCTTCGAGCCGATGGACACGTCTGCGCTGCTGGGCGTGTCCGGCAACGGCACCATCGGCGGCATGATCGGCGCGGGGCTCGCCGGTCCCCGCCGCATCAGGGCCGGCGGCGCGCGCGACCATCTGCTCGGCGCGCATGCGGTGTCCGGCTTCGGCGACAGTTTCAAGACCGGGGGCAGGGTGGTGAAGAACGTCACCGGCTACGATCTCTGCAAGCTGTTGGCGGGGTCGTGGGGCACGCTGGCGGTCATGACGGAAGTGACGCTGAAGGTGATGCCGAAACCCGAAAGCGAGCGGACGCTGGTATTGGCCGGGCTCGATGACGTGACCGCGAACCGGGCGATGACCGCGGCGCTCGGTTCGCCCTATGACGTGTCAGGCGCGGCGCATCTGCCGAGTTCGGTGTTCGGCTCCGCGGCCGGCGCGCTGGCGCGCCTCGGGGCGACGGGGCGGGCGCTGACCCTGCTTCGGCTGGAGGGCATCGCGGCTTCGGTGGCAGACCGCGCCGGCTCGCTCGGCAAGGCGCTGGCGGCGTTCGGCGCGGTGGAGATGCTGCAGGATGACGCCTCGGCGGCGGTCTGGGCAGAGATCCGCGACGTCGAGCCGTTCGCCGCCAGCGGCGCGCGCGGGCTGTGGCCGGTATGGCGGATCGTCTGCCCGCCGGCCTCGGGTGGCGCGCTCGGACAGGCGCTGGCGCGCGAGTCCGAAGGCGACGTGATCTACGATTGGGGCGGCGGCCTGATCTGGGCGGCGCTGCCGCCGAAGCCGGACGCGCAAGCCGCGTTGGTCCGTGCGCGGGTCGACGCTGCGGGCGGCCATGCCGCGCTGATCCGCGCCTCCGATGACGTCCGGCGACGCGTCGCCGTCTTCCATCCGCAGGCCGGCGGCGTCGCCGCGCTGAGCCAGCGGGTGCGCCACAGCTTCGATCCCAAGATCATCCTCAACCGCGGCCGGATGCTGCTGATGACAGCGACATGAAAACAGAATTCTCGCTCGCCCAGCTCGCCGATCCCGACATCGCCGAAGCCGACAAGATCCTGCGCGCCTGCGTGCATTGCGGCTTCTGCACCGCGACCTGCCCGACCTATGTGCTGCTCGGCGACGAGCTCGATAGCCCGCGCGGGCGCATCTATCTGATCAAGGAGATGCTGGAAAAGGACAAGCCGCCGACCGCTGACGTGGTCAAGCATATCGACCGCTGCCTGTCCTGCCTTGCCTGCATGACCACCTGTCCGTCCGGCGTGCACTACATGCACCTGGTCGATCAGGCGCGGGTCCGGATCGAGCGCGACTATTCGCGGCCGCTGGCGGAGCGGGCCCTGCGCGCGGTGCTGGCGCTGGTGCTGCCGCGGCCAACGCTGTTTCGCGCCGGCATGATCATGGCGCGGCTCGCCCGGCCGTTGGCGGCCCTGCTGCCGGCGTCGAAGGCGGCCGCGACACCCGGCCTGATGCGGCGGATCAAGGCGATGCTGGCGCTGGCGCCGAAGCGCCTGCCGGCGCCGGGACCCGCGGGCGGCAGCGTCTTTGCGGCCATGGGCGAGCGGCGCGGACGGGTCGCGCTGCTGCAGGGCTGCGCCCAGCAGGTGCTGGCGCCGCGCATCAACCAGGCCGCCATCAATCTCCTGACGCGCCACGGCATCGAGGTCGTCCTCGTCAGGGACGAGCAATGCTGCGGCGCGCTCACCCACCACCTCGGGCGGGACGGCGACGCGCTGGCGCGGGCGCGGGCCAACATCACCGTGTGGCAAAAGGAGGCTGAGCAAGGCGGCCTCGATGCCATCCTGATCACGGCGTCGGGCTGCGGCACGGTCATCAAGGACTATGGCTTCATGCTGCGCGAGGACCGCGATTTCGCTGGCCCCGCGGCGCAGATATCCGCGCTGGCAAAGGATATCACCGAGTATCTCGCGGGCCTCGCGCTCGCGCCATCGAGCCAGAAAGGCGACGTGACCGTGGCCTATCACTCGGCTTGTTCGCTACAGCACGGCCAGAAAATCACAGGGCTTCCGAAAGAATTGCTTTCCAAGAATGGATTCGTGGTGAAAGATGTGCCCGAGAGCCATTTGTGTTGCGGTTCGGCGGGGACCTACAACATTCTCCAGCCTGACATTGCGAGCAGATTGCGCGATCGGAAGATCGCCAATCTTGCGACAGTCAAACCGGACATGATCGCTGCGGGCAATATTGGATGCATGGTTCAAATTGCCGGCGGTACGTCAGTTCCTGTGGTGCACACGATTGAGCTTCTCGATTGGGCGACAGGAGGTCCAAAGCCTGGATCGTTCCCAGGAGTGAATTGATCGATCGGCCCAAGGGCGTGATCCGGAGCGTCTGCCCCGCATGTGGATGGCGGGATCGGCATCCGGTTTCCTCGGGATCGAACGCGTAGCGTTCGCCCGGAGATAACGCCCGGACAAGGGATGGAGCGGGAGGGCACTTCGAAGAAGTGCCGCCCCGGTCTGGCCCAAGGACTATTCGAAGCGCTCGACAGGCATGGACAGCCGCAACAGGAGGACCAGATGGCGAAGAAGAGTAAGAAGGGCAAGAAGGCTAAAAAGGCCAAGAAGGCCGTAGTGGCGAAGAAGAAGTCCGCCAAGAAGGCGTCGAAGAAGGCCGCGAAGAAATCGGCGAAGAAGGCTGCGAAGAAGGGCGCAAAGAAATCCGCCAAGAAGGCAGCCAAGAAGTCAAAGGCCGCCGCGCCGAAGAAGGCTGCAAAGAAGAGCCCGGCAAAGAAAAGGAAGGCTGCTGCCAAGCCCGCCGCTCCCAAGGAGGAGCCCGCGATGGCGGCGCCAGAGCGAGAGCCGGAGCCCGCACCGGCGCCGAGCTGGGCTACCCCGGAGCCGTCCGCCCCCTCATGGGGCTCGGGTTCGTCCAACGGCGGCGACCACAACTAGACGGCCGCCCGCCGAAATAACGTTTCAGAGAAGGCCGCAGCGTTCAGCGCTGCGGCCTTTTTCTTTCTTATTTGCGCGCCCGATTCTTGCGCGACCGGACCCGTGTTTTCACGGACAGATTGATTCGCAAAAAAGCGTTCTGCGGCCTGTCGCTCCGCCCCCGCGCTTCCGGTTCCGGATACCGTCCGGTGGAACTCACGCCTCCAAAATTGTTGTGAGAATGCAACACACGCGCAGAACATGTATCGAAAACGTCAGAACGCCTAAAAAGGCGGCACATGCTTGCCTTTTTTGCTTCACGATCGTGACGTCGCAGACCACTGTGTGACCACGTTAAGACATTTGGCCGCAGTCGGTTGTCGTTTGCCCTTGGGGGGCGCCGGAACTGGACTGTCAAAGTAGGGTGGAATGGGGATCGTCATGAAGAAACTGGTTTTGTTGGCAACGGCGCTGGCAATGGTATCGGGCTCGGCTTTCGCCGCGGATATGCGGGTGAAGGCCGTCAAGGCACCGCCGCCGCCGGCATTCGATCCCTGGGATTTCGCCTTCGGTGGTGGCATCACCAACGACTACATCTTCCGCGGCATCACCCAGTCCAACCACAAGCCGTCGGTCAACGTCTATTTCGAGCCGCGCTACAACGTCACCAAGGACTTCCAGCTCTATGTCGGCGTGGGCGGTGCGAGCATCTCGTTCCCGAACCGTGCGGCGGCTGAAGTCGACGCTTACGGCGGCGCCCGCCTGACGGTCGGCCAGTTCGCCTTCGACGTCGGCGCCTGGGGCTACATGTATCCGGGTGGAACCTGCCAATACGGCGCTGCCAACGATTTCGCTGGCGTGCCGCTCGGCGCCGAATGCGCCGCGAACGCGCTGCTCAACGGCAACGTTCTCAAGAAGGACGTCAGCTTCTTCGAAGTCTACGGCAAGGTGAACTACACCTTCAACGACAACTTCTCGATGGGCGGCAACGTCTATTATACGCCGAGCTTCCTCAACAGCGGCGCCGAAGGCACCTACGCTTCGATCGTCGGCAAGGCGATTGCGCCGAGCACCTGGTTCGGCGCCAGCGGCATCGGCATGTACGTGTCGGGTGAGTTCGGCCGTCAGTGGCTGGGCACGTCGAGACTCGTTCTACGGCACCGCGGTGTTCCCGAACGGCATCAACTACGCCGACTACAACACCTGGAACATCGGCATCGGCTTCACCTACAAGGTGTTCACGCTGGACTTCCGTTACTCCGACACCAACCTGTCGAAGGGCGATTGCAACGCCTTCACCAGCGACTTCTCGGCTCGCGGCAACATCACGGCATCGTCTGGCACCTTCGTCACCCCGATCAATCCGTCGGGCGTCGGTTCGAACTGGTGCGGCGCAGCCGGCATCGTCAAGCTCTCGGCTGACCTGACCGCGTTGACCAACCTGAAGTAAGATCTTCTCGTCGAAGACGAGGGGGCGGCAGAGCAATCTGCCGCCCCTTTTCTTTTGGGTGGCGCAGATGAAACAGGATTGGCGGCGGAGCTTGCGGAAGGCGATCTCCCGCAACGATCACCGCAACGTCGTGGCGGGCGCGGTCGCGGGCCTCGGCGGCGCGATTGCCATCGGCGTGATGGAGTTGTTCTCGTTCGCCGCGCATTATCCGCTCGCGGTGATCCCGTTCGCCACCTCGATCGTGCTGGTGATCGGATCGCCGGACGTGGAGCCGGCGCAGCCGCGCGCCCTGATCGGCGGCCATCTGATATCGGCGCTGGTCGGCCTTGCCGTGCTGAAGCTGACCGGGCCGCAAGCCTGGGCCGCGGCCGCAGCCGTCGGCCTTTCCATTCTGGCGATGTACGTGACCGGGACCTTTCACCCGCCGGCGGGCATCAACCCGCTGCTGGTGGTATCAGGCAATCTGCCATCGACGTTCCTGCTGGCGCCGGTGCTGGCCGGCGCGCTGCTTTTGACCGCGTTCTCCTATCTCTGGCACCGCGGGGTGCGCCGCCAGCCATGGCCGCGGCGCTGGTTGTAGGACATATCGCAAGCGGATGGAGCAATCCGGATTGCACCACGCTCCGTCTGCTGCGGGCCTGCACGGCTACGATTTGGAGGTCTCGCCGGCATCCCCGAGCGTGAAGCGTTCGCCATCGCGCACCAGGCTGACATTGCGCTGATGGAAGGCGTCCAGCGTCGAGCGGTGGCCGATCGAGACGATGGTGGTTTGCGGCAATTTCTCCTCAAGCAGGCGATACAACGCGGCCTCCGACGGTTCGTCGAGCGAGGCGGTGGCTTCGTCGAGGAACAGGTATCGCGGCGCATGCAACAGCGCGCGCGCAAGCCCGAGCCGCTGCTGTTCGCCGAGCGACAGCGTTCTGTTCCAGTGGCCGTGTTCGGCAGGCTGCGCCGCGAGCTTGGGCAATCCCACCGCCTGTAATGCGTCGGCGATCTGGCCCGCGGTGAACGCGCCTTCCTTGGCCGGGTATTCGATCGCTCCGTGCAGCGATCCGACCGGGAAATACGGCCGCTGCGGCAGCATCATCAATGTTGCGCCGGCCGGAACGGTGATCGAGCCGGCGCCGAACGGCCAGATGCCGGCGATGGCGCGGAACAGCGTCGATTTGCCGGAGCCGGAGGGGCCGGTCATCAGCGTGCGCTCACCCTTGCGGAAGCTGAACCTGTCCACGTTGACCAGCGGCGTTCCGTTCGGCAGCTGCAGCGACAGTTCCTTGAGATCGATGGCGGCATCGCCCTGCGCCGCGTTGACGTGAATCCGGTCGTTGCGGGTTGCAAGTTCTCCGGCCGCCGCAATTCCGGCCTCGAATCCGTCGATCCGGTTGACCACGGCCTGCCATTCCGCCAGTTGACGATAGATGGTGACGAAGAACGAAAGCGCGCCCTGCACATTCGAAAACGCGGAGGCGGTCTGCATCATGCCGCCGAGCTGGATCTTTTCGGCAAAGTAGGCGGGCGCCACCAGCACATAGGGAAAGACCACCGAGGCCTGATTATAGCTCGCCGTGAACGCCGTCATCTTCTTGGTCCGGCTCATGATGGCGAGCCAGTTCTCGACCACGCGTCCGAAGCGAACCAGGAGGCGCTCACGCTCGGCCTGCTCGCCGTACAGAAGCGCGATCTGCTCGGAGTTTTCCCGCACGCGCACCAGGTTGAAGCGGAAATCCGCCTCGTATTGCTGCTGCCTGAAATCGATGCCGACCAGTGGCCAGCCGATCAGATGCGTCAGCACGGTGCCGAGCACCGAGTAGATCAACGCGCCCCATACGAGGTATCCCGGAATGTCGTATTCCTTTCCGAAAACGTGCAGCGGCGCGGCGTTGGAGAGGCCCCACAGGATCACGACAAAGGAAGCCAGCGTGACGATCGAGCTCAGAAGGCCGACGCCGATGTTGAGCGTGCGATCGACGAACAGCTTGACGTCGTCGGTCATGCGCTGGTCGGGGTTGTCGGCGGCATCGCCCTGAAGCTGCATCCGGTAATGGTTTGCGGAATGCAGCCATTCGACCGAGATAGCGCGCGGTCATCCATTGCCGCCAGCGGATCTGCAGCCATTGATTGAGATAGAGCTGATAGACCGCGAGCACGATGAAGATGGCGGCCAGGACGCTGAAATAGATGATCTCGCTGACGAAGTTGTCCCAGTTGCGGTCCTGCAGCGCGTTGTAGAAGCGGGCGTTCCACTGCGTGATCAGGACGTTGATGCCGACGATCGCAAGCTCGATGGCGATCACGGCCGCCAGAAGGCCACGGCCGGCCCATTTGTCCTTCGAGCTGAAATAAGGGGCGGCGATGCGCCACACCGTCGCGAGCGTCGAGCGGATATTTTTCACAGATCACCGTCTCCGGAAAATGGGGCTCAAGGCCCTGAGCGAATGGAGGAATTTGGCTCTACGACGAGGCTATCGGAAGGACGGCCTGCGGCGACTTGTTGCAGGTGCCGGTGAGACCCTAGCATGGCTGTGGCGGCGGGGGGCGGCGACCATCGAACTTCGCAAGGTTGTGAGCGTTGGGCGCATTAATGCAAACGGGCCTCCGCTTGCAAGGTCGCTCCCGCCATCAATCAAGCCGCCGCCCGGTGCCGCGCTGTCGACGATCGCCGCCGCCGTACCTGTCGTCACGCTGCTGGTGCTGATCGCCAGCGGCAAGCTCAAGGCGCATCTGGCGGCCATCATTGCGCTGATCGTTGCCAACGTCATCACAATCGCCATCATCACCATGCCTGCCAACATGTCGATTCGCGTTTCGCTGCTCGGCGTCGTGGTCGGCTTCTTTCCGATTGGCTGGATCGTGCTCAGGCCTACGTCCATCCGTTCACGGCGATGGTGCTGAAGTAGGGGCGCGGCCAAGGGCAACCGACATGATCCCCGCGCGGCCGACACTCGCGCGGGTTTCTTCTTGGTGTCGTATTTATGAAATCGGCCAGCGTGGCCTGTGCGAACTTCTTTGGTTCCTTTGATTTGAATCAACGCGACCTGCCGTGCGTGATCATTTTTTGCGGCGTGCCTGGGGGATAACTTTTACCTAGGAGGTTGCCGATGAAGAACATAGTAGTGGTCGGAGCAACTGCACTCTTCCTTACTGCATCGCCGATAGCCCAAGCGCAAACTCCTTCTTCTGCAACTCCGGAACGCCTAAATGCAGCGGACCGGAATACCCTGATGGACTTGCGGATTGATCTGGCAAAGGCCGCGTTGCAGCTGACACCTGACCAGGAAAAATACTGGCCGGCCGTCGAGAACGCAATTCGCGCCAGGGCGGAGGATCGGAAAGCCCGTGTTGCAAAAATCTCGGAAACGGTAGGCAGACGGGCCGACCAAAACCCGATCGAAGTCCTGCGCAATCGTGACCCCATCGCCTTCTTGCAACGACGCTCGGAAGCATTGGCTCAACGATCAGCCGATGTGGATAAGCTCGCCGAGGCGTGGCAGCCACTCTATAAAACATTTAGTCCCGAACAGAGGCAGCGCATGGCGGCCATCGCGATCTTTGTACTCCACGACATGAGCGAAGCCGTAGACCGGCGTCGTGCGCAGTTCGATGACGACGACTGAAGCAAAGTAATTCGATTCGTGCCTGCCGCATGATGGTCGGAGCATATGCGGCTGACTGACTTCAAGCCTGGGCGATGTCTGCTTTGGATCAAGAGGCCGACATCCCCGGGTCTTCAACGTGTGTCTGCAGGAACCCCGCTGAAATCGATCGTCGTCGCCTCGACCGCGACCAACTGGTACGGCCACGAAGGCTCGATCCTTCGTGATGTTTCCTGCATTCGATCGTGCAGGCCAGGCTCATGCCGGAACCGACCGCGTCGATGGTACAGGTCAGGTCTCGCCGCCGGCGAAGATATCCTTCCTGATGACCGCATGGACGCCCCAATTTCCATCGACCACCTGGGTGATGCCGAAGTCGACGCCGACCGTAATCAAAGAGATCGCCTCATCTTCAGTCAGCTTCTTGGTCGTCATCAGGAATTTGCGCATCTTGCGGAACGCGTCGCGCAAAGCCAGGTCAACCGACGATTTCGAGTAGATGTCCGACTGCGCCTTGTCTCCCAATTCGGAGAGATAATTGGCGAAGCTGAAGCCGTGCACCAGCCACTCATCCCTGGTTTCCAGCATCGGATAGTCGAGGGCTTCGAGAGCCGTACCGACGAGATCGGCTTTCTTGTGCAGGATGATCTGGAAGGTGCCGTTCAGCGAGCATTCGATGGCCGTGCCGCACAGCTCGGAGTCTCCCTGCGAAGCGTGCGGAGTCGCCAACGGATAAGCAGGGCACCTTCGACAGCAACCGGATAATACATCGTGGCGCCCTTGCCGATCCGCCAATTGTCGATGTTGCCGCCGGTATAGCTCGGCGGAATTGAATCGACGATATCGGCTTCCTTTGGCGCCAGGCCGATGACGCCGAAATGCGGACGTATCGGAATGCGCACATTCTTCAGGATGCCGTGGTTCTCCTTGATCGTGGCGTGATCGACTGGAACGCCGGGATAGTCGATGGTTTTGTGCACCACGCCCGAAGGATCGGTCTGTGGGGTCCATTGGAAATTGTACACGGCTTTCGCCCAGTTGCGTTCGCCTGACGCGTCGACCTCGTAGATCGTGATCACCTCGCGCGGTTTAGGCTCGGTCAACAGGTCCTTGTAGTGGAAACCCCACCATGCCGCCGCGTTGCTGCCGAAAGCCTTTCCGGGATATTGCGGATTGGCGCATGGCCGGGGCGTGACGTCGATAATGCGCAACTCGATCACGTCACCCTCCTGGGCGCCGCGCACGTAGACGGGGCCCGTGCAGATGTGCACGCCAAGGCCCTCGCCGGCGCCACGCCCGAACAGCGAGGCATCCATCGGTCCGGCGCCACGACGGTTTACGCCCTTCTTTTCCTTGGTCCACAGGAACACGCTTTCGGCGCCGGGATCGCCCTTCACCATGCGCTCGGCGTCGTCATTGGCATGGTGAGTCAACGCCTCAATGGTGATGAGGTCGCCGGAATCGATCTCGACCTGCGGTTTCAGTTTCTTGCTGAAATAGCCCCAATGCACCGTATCGGCATTCGCCGGCAAATGGTGATAGGAGCGCTTGGCGGGTTGGTTCTTTTCGGCGGCAGCCGCCATCTGCGGCGTCACCAGAGAAATGCCGCCCGCGGTCATCGCTGCGACGCCCCCGGCCGCCGCGAAGCCGGATCTCAGGAACGACCGACGTTCCCGATCAAGCGTTTCTTTGAAACTGCGGTGGTGCAATTCAAAATCCGGACAGTTCTTGTCGTCACCCGCACACATGGTGTCTCTCCCCGATTTGAAAGCGCTTCAGGCGCACGCCTGATCCCACCTCAGTTCATCGCAGCAGTCAAAGCGTTGCTGCATCATGACGTGAATGAAAAATAGCTTCTTTGCCTATTGATTCAGCCTTGCGCTCTAGCCAATCAGGCCATTGTTCAATAGAACGGCGCGCGGCGCGGTAGGTCTGGTATTTTCGGGAGATAGCATGATTTCATTCGCACGCACGGTCCGGGCAGGCACTGCTTCGCTGCTGCTGGCCGCCGCCCTGCATTTCACCCCGGCTAAAGCTGATGACGGCTTTCCGTTCGAAACGCAGATGCAGCTCGACGTGAACCGCATGCCTGGATCGAAGCGGATTCCCAATCTGGATATCGGCGAGGCCGGCGAGGTGGTGTTCGAGCTCTGGTGCAAGGGCGGCAAGGGTCAGTTTTCGGTGGCGGGCAACACCGTGATCTTCGTTGCCGGCGCGATGGAAAACCGGCCTTGTCCGCCGGACCGCGCGCAGGCCGATGACGAGTTGATTGCGGCGCTTACCGACGCCGGCACCTGGAAGCGGCAGGGCGATCTCGTGTCGTTCGTGGGCGCGAAGACGCTGCGGTTTCGCATCAATACGAATTAGGTCGGGAGCGCGTGGCCTTGCGAGCCGGGTAGGGCGCTCGGTTACGGCGTTGCAATCAATCCGCCGGCGGTGGCAATGACCCAGCGGCTGCCCCAGCGCACGATGGACTCCACACGTCCGACTCCGGGAATGGTGTCGCCGCGCGCGGCCATCCGAATTCCGTCAGGACCTTCCAGAACCGCGGTGCCGTCCCGAACATCGACAATCGTCCAGCCGGGAATCGTCGCCGGCCTGGTTTCCGGCGCCGCCACCAGCGGCTGCCGCATCGCGATCGCAGGGGCGGTGCCCGCATGGGCCTGGGGCGTCGGGCGTGCGCCGCCCGGCGACAGGACGGGTGGCTTGGGAATGCTGCCGACAATGGCGAGCAAATCCGGCGCCGACGCCGTCTTTCGCGCGCCTTCAACCCCGCGGTTTGATCGCGCTTCAGAAATCTGCGGCGCGGGCGCTTCTTTCTGCGCAACGGCCAGAAGACTGAGCTCGCTTGCGAACTGCGGCCAATTCAAGCCGCCGGCCCATCCCAATCCAAAGCTTGCCACGATCGCCGCAGTGACTAGCACCGCGGCGCGTGCCCGATCGCCAAATGGCTCCCGCACCACCAGTACCGCGTCGCGATCGGACTTCAGGAAGCTCGACAGGCGCGCGGGTTGCGGCGACCGCTGGCGGCGAACCGCGCTCGCTGACCAGATCTCAAAGGTACTCGGCTCGCGATACTGCATGGCTTAACCCAGTTTTTAGGAGAGCCGATGATGTCCCTCTAAACTGAATCGAATCTTAACAATCAAAGCCCGTGGCCGGATCATTGCGCATTGGTCCGTGGTGCTCGGCAGCATCGCACCCGTCACATGGCCGGCGGCAGGCGGATCACTTCCACACACTCTTGTCGGCGTTCCAGCGCTGGCCCTTGAATTCTTTCGCCAGCGCCTCGACCGAGCCATTGTCGTCCTTCGGCTCGCCGCCTTCCTCGTCGCCGGTGGATTCTTCCGACAGGTTCAACTTGGGGCCGGTGCCTTCATCCGCGGTCGTGATCACCGGGCTCGAGATCCACAGCATCAGCCGGTCGGTTGCGCCCGGTTTGTCCGGCGAGACCAGTGCGGTGACCTCGATGGTTTCGGTGAGCGCGAGCGGCGGATAGACCGGGCTCGGCCGCTTCAGGGTCAATGTCAGTTTTCCGGTATTGGCGTCCCACTCGGTGCCCGCCGCCTTGGCGGCGAGCGTCCTGGCGAGCACGCCCGATATCGCCGATGCGATCTTGTCCCGGTTGATCTTGTCGCCGTCGCGCCATTCGGCCGCAGCAAAGCGGATGGTGCGGTCCATCTCGAAGCTGCCGCTGGTCCATCCCGCCGCGACCACGCCCGGCATCGATTTGGCCTTCGCGATCAGCGCTGCCGTGCGCTCCGGATCGGCCGTGAGGTTGATGGTCTGCTCGCCGGCGCGCAGCGCATCGCAGGAGATCGAAAGGCTCGATAGTCCGACCTCGACGGCCTCGCCCTTCAGGCTCTTGAGGAAGTCGAGCGCGGCGTCGAGCTTGACCCGCACGCCGAACGCCTCAGGCGAAACGTCGGTAAAATCCTTTGGCGCCGGGGTGATGCCGTCGTCGCTGGTCTGGTTGTCCAAAAATTCCTTTTCGCTGAGATCGGAATTGTCGGTCGAGGTCACTTCGGTGACATTTTGGCCAATGGTGATCTGGCCGCGGAACTCGAACGTATCGCCGGTCGGCTTGCGCGCCAGTTTGACGGTGACCGGCAGCTTGTCGCCGAGGCTCTGCGCGGTGCCGGTCAGGCTTTGGCCATTGACGGTGAGATTGGCGACAAAGCGGTCCTTGCGGTCGGAACCCTTCGCGGCGGGGTAGCAGACGTCGAGCGTGGCTGCCGTGACGTTCTTGCCCTGCCGGGTCTCCTTCAGGATGACGTCGGCGTTGCCGTCCATCAGGCCGTCGATCGCGGTGAAATACCGCGTCTCGACCGCGCCCGGCGCCGTCTTGGAGGGGAGTTTCATCTGGGCGAAAGCGATGGTCGGAGAGGCCGTGATCAGACCAAGCAGGAGAAGCAAGCGCGCGCGCATATGAAATTCCCGGGAAGCGATGAAATCGTTGACGTCGTAGCAGCAAACCCCGATGTCTTCAGCCAAAAAGAAGGCGATGCGGAGGCTGCACGTTCCGGACAATCGCTTCGTTCGAATCCGTAGCTACGCCTCGCCTTCACCCGCCCCTCGAAAGGGGCGGGTGGGGTAACCAAAAAAGAAGGCCGCCCGGAGGCGGCCTTCGACTGATTGAGCGGGAAAGCCGGGCTCTTAGAAGCCCATGCCGCCCATTCCACCCATGCCGCCGCCACCGCCGGGCATCGGGGCTGCCGGCTCCTTCGGCAGTTCGGCGACCATGGCTTCGGTGGTCACCAGCAGGCCTGCGACCGACGAAGCGTCCTGCAGCGCGGTACGAACCACCTTGGCCGGGTCGATGATGCCCTTGTCGACCATGTCGACATATTCCTCGGTCTGGGCGTCGAAGCCGAAGGTCTCGGACTTGTTTTCGAGGATCTTGCCGACCACGATCGAGCCCTCGACACCGGCGTTTTCCGAGATCTGGCGAACCGGAGCTTCCAGCGCCTTCAGCACGATATTGATACCGGCCTGGACGTCGGAATTGTCGTTGTGGATGCGGCCGACCGCCTTCTTGGCGCGCAGCAGCGCCACGCCGCCGCCCGGCACGATGCCTTCCTGGACCGCCGCGCGGGTCGCGTTGAGGGCGTCCTCGACGCGGTCCTTCTTTTCCTTGACCTCGATCTCGGTCGCGCCGCCGACGCGGATCACCGCGACGCCGCCGGCCAGTTTCGCAAGCCGCTCCTGCAGCTTCTCGCGGTCGTAGTCCGAGGTGGTTTCCTCGATCTGCGCCTTGATCTGCGTGACGCGGGCTTCGATGTCCTTCTTCTTGCCGGCGCCCTTGACGATCGTGGTGTTCTCCTTGTCGATCACCACCTTGCCGGCGCGGCCGAGCATGTTGACGGTGACGCTTTCGAGCTTCATGCCGAGTTCATCGGAGATCAGCTGACCGCCGGTCAGGATCGCGATGTCTTCCAGCATCGCCTTGCGGCGATCGCCGAAGCCCGGCGCCTTGACGGCGGCGACCTTCAAGCCGCCGCGCAGGCGGTTGACCACCAGCGTCGCCAGCGCCTCGCCCTCGACGTCCTCTGCGATGATCAGCAGCGGACGGCCGGACTGCACCACGGCTTCCAGCACCGGCAGCATCGACTGCAGGCCGGAGAGCTTCTTCTCGTGCAGCAGCACGTAGACGTCTTCGAGTTCGGCCGTCATCTTCTCGGCGTTGGTGATGAAGTAGGGCGACAGGTAGCCGCGGTCGAACTTCATGCCCTCGACGATGTCGACTTCGGTATCGAGCGACTTGTTCTCCTCGACCGTGATCACGCCTTCATTGCCGACCTTCTGCATCGCCTGCGCGATCATCTTGCCGATGGCGGCATCGCCATTGGCCGAGATGGTGCCGACCTGGGCGACTTCCGATGAAGATGCGACCGGCTTGGCGCGCTTCTCGATATCCTTGACGACGGCGAGGACCGCGATGTCGATGCCGCGCTTGAGATCCATCGGGTTCATGCCGGCGGCGACCGACTTGGCGCCTTCGCGCACGATCGCCTGCGCCAGCACGGTGGCGGTGGTGGTGCCGTCGCCGGCGGTGTCGTTGGTCTTGGAGGCGACTTCGCGCAGCATCTGCGCGCCCATGTTCTCGAACTTGTCTTCGAGTTCGATCTCCTTGGCGACGGTGACGCCGTCCTTGGTGATGCGGGGTGCGCCAAAACTCTTTTCGATCACGACGTTGCGGCCCTTCGGACCGAGCGTCACCTTCACCGCGTTGGCGAGGATATCGACGCCGCGCAGCATGCGATCGCGGGCGTCTCCGGAAAATTTAACGTCTTTGGCAGCCATGTGTGTTGCTCCTGGAAATGGGTGGCCTCACGCCGCGTCGTTAACCGTCATTGCCGGGCTTGACCCGGCAATCCATCGCTTGGAAGACGTCTTGCGAAGCGGATGGATGCCCGGGTCAAGCCCGGGCAGACGTGTAGCTGTCGCGACGGCCGGGTGAGCGTGCGTCAGCTCAGCACGCCCATGATGTCGCTCTCCTTCATGATCAGGAGCTCCTCGCCGTCGAGCTTGACCTCGGTGCCCGACCATTTGCCGAACAGCACGCGGTCGCCGACCTTGAGGTCGATCGGAATCAGCTTGCCGGCCTCGTCGCGGCCGCCCGGTCCCACGGCGGTGATTTCGCCCTGCGACGGCTTTTCCTTGGCGCTGTCGGGAATGATGATGCCGCCCTTGGTCTTCTCTTCGGCATCGATGCGCTTGACCACGACGCGGTCGTGCAGCGGACGGAATTTGGATTTCGACATGACGTCTCCTCTTGAAGTTCCTCTTGGGAGGCTGGGTTCCGAACTGGTTGCCATTGAAACTGGCTGAAATGCCGGGTATTCGATGCCGTCCCGGGCGGGAAGGCCTTGACCCTTAGCAATCATCGCAGTTGAGTGCTAAACGTGGAGCCGGGGAATATGGCTTGGCGCCGATCCTGTCAAGCAAACAAGGGGGTTAAGGCCTTCTTGAGGCCAATATAGGATGCTGCCACGGAAACCAAATCGGAGCCGCGGCGTAGTTTTATGGACGTCATTGCTCCGGCAGGAGTTTTGCGCTTGGCTGCTTGACGGGAGCGGCTCAAGGAATTGCTCGGGGGAATACGATGATCAGTTCACGTAATGCGCGTACGCTTGCCAGTTTGGCGATCGCGTCGGCGCTGACGATCTTCCTGGGAGCCTGCAGCAGCACGCTGCCGTCATTGTCATCCAATCCGCGCACCGGACGCCGAGCCCGGCGTCGCGCCGGAGATGCCCGCGAGCATCCGCGCCGACGAGATCGTCGGCCGCTGGGGCCTGGCCTCGTTCCAGAATCCCAACGACCGCCCCCGCACCGAAGCCGCGGCGCGCGGGCAGTGCAAGCAGCCTTATGTGATCGGCGCCGGCTCGAGCGGCGGCGTCGTCATGCATCTGGCCGACCAGGCCACCCCGCAGGAACTGCGCCTCAAGGGCAGCCCGAGCGGCAAGAACTATATCGGCCCGGCCGGGCCGACGCCCGGCGAGCAGGACCGCGAGATCGTCTCGTTCGACGGCCGCGTGCTGATCACCCGCTTCATCGACAAGGATGCCGCGGTCCGTTACGGCAACATGGTCTATGTCCGCTGCGCGCCGCGGGCGTGAGGCGGCCGACACCCTTGCTCGTCATGCCCGCCAACGGGTCGCGCGAATGCGCGCCAGATGACAGGCTCCGGCGGGCATCCAGTACGCCGCGGCCTCTCCGCTGAATTGCTGACGTCTCTGGAATACTGGATCGTCCGCCCCAGTGCGCAATTGCGCACAAGGCGGACGATGACAGCTGAGGACGGGAGCCCAAACAAAAAACGCCGGCATCGCTGCCGGCGTTTTGTTTAGTCCGTGTTAACCAGCCCGATCAATTGAACAGGGCGTCGATGTCGTTCTGCGAGGCATGACCGTCGTCGCCGTCCAGCTTCGGGCCGTTCAGCAGCTTGGCGTCGCCTTCGCGGGTATCGACGATCGGGGGCGCGTGCGCCTTGATGGCGTCGACGCCACCCCAGATCTCCATCATCTCGATGATGTGCTTTTCGATGAATTTCATCGTCGTCATCACCTTGCTGATGCGCTGGCCGGTCAAGTCCTGGAAATTGCAGGCCTCGAAGATCGCGACGACGCGCTCCTGGATGTCCTCGCTGAGCAGCTTCTGCTGGTCGGGCGAGATGTTCTTGGACAATGCGGTGGCGGCCTGGTCGATCGCCTCGACGGCCTCGAGAATCTGCTGGGTGGCCTGTTCGGTGCCGCCGACGACGGCGCCGAGCTCGCCATTGACCTTGGCCATTTCCTGGCCGTCAAAGCTGGTGCCGTGCAGGGTGGCGATTTCGCGCTTGGTGCGGTTGATCGCGTCGTGAATGAGGTCAAGCTCGACCTTGAGCTTCGCGCACTGCTCGATCTGGGCGCGATAGGTTTCCAGCAATGCGTGGGCATCTGCGGTTTCGCGCGCGACATCCGTGGCGACAGCCGAATTGTCGCGGGCGTGGCCGAAGCCGGCCATCTGTGCGCGGATCGTGCGCAGCTCGGCCATGATCTCACGGTGCATCGGACCGATCTCGCCGCCTTCGACGCCAGCCATGACAATTGGCGCGTCGCCCAGAAGGGCCTGTTCGATACGAAAACGCTTGCGATTGACCGACATGAGTTTTTCCCACCCCTTGCACTCTGCGCCTGTTCTAAACCAACGCCATTTAACGCGAGGTTCACGCGGGAACGTGTCGTGGCGCACTTTTGCCTGTGGCCGGATACCAGCGGTTAACCATGAGGCTCCGCGTTCACGCAAAATAAACGCTACCGGACAAATCCGGGCGCGATTGCCGAGATGGTGAATCGAAACGGCCGATCCGTTTACCAAACCGATTAGGTTTTGATTTGTATTGATCGCGTGCAGCGGCGTTCGTCGTCGAGCCGCTGCCGCCAACCCGCAGTGACGAACAGTACAGAGTACGTCGATGTCCGGAAAAATCACCTTTGCGCTCCTTGCGAGCGCGTCATGCCTTTGCTTCGCCAGTGAGGCCAGTGCGATCGACGCCTCGCCGGTTGCCGAACCCACCGTGATCTACGCCCGCCAGCCCGCGCCGGTGCGCATGGCTTCCTGCCGAACGCTCCAACATGGGCGGCGGCTTCATCGAATTCCTGTTCGGCGATGCGCCGCAGGGCGATCGTTATCAGCGCGATCAGGCCTATCAGCCGCAGCCGGATTACGGCTATGGCGGGCGGCGCGCGCTGCTGCCGCCGATGGATCCGCAGCAGTCGATGCGCCGCGAGGAGGAAGAGGTCGATCCCGCGCAGCGACGGCTCGATCCGAAATACGAAAAGCAGGTGGTCGAGTATCACGGCAAGGAAAGCCCGGGCACCATCGTGATCGACACCCCGAACAAGTTCCTGTTCCTGGTGCAGGGCGACGGCAAGGCGCTGCGCTATGGCGTCGGCGTCGGCCGCCCCGGCTTCACCTGGTCGGGCGTCAAGACCGTTTCCGCCAAGAAGGAATGGCCGGCCTGGACGCCGCCGCCGGAAATGCTGGCGCGCCGTCCCGAT
The DNA here is from genome assembly GCA_963840465.1 of uncultured Alphaproteobacteria bacterium. Lineage (GTDB taxonomy): Bacteria > Pseudomonadota > Alphaproteobacteria > Rhizobiales > Xanthobacteraceae > Bradyrhizobium. The sequence goes on from CAWIZF010000040.1 coordinate 689,880, forward strand.
CTGCCGCGGCACATGGAGGGCGGCCCGCAAAATCCGCTCGGCGCGCGTGCGATGTATCTGGGTTCGTCGCTCTATCGCATCCACGGCTCCAACGAGCCCTGGACCATCGGCACCAACGTATCGTCCGGCTGCATCCGGATGCGCAACGAAGACGTCATCGATCTCTACGGCCGCGTCGGCGTCGGCGCCAGGGTGGTGGTGATCTGATCCGTCCCAAGATCGACACGAAAACGGTGTCGTCCCTGCCGAGTGCGCAATTGCGCACGGGCACAGGGACCATAACCACCGATCTACGTCGCAGAAGAAGGTCGTCGACCAACGCGCTCAACAACTGCGGCCGCGGAGTATGGGTGAGGGCGGTGAGCCCGGATGGAGCGAAGCGAAATCCGGGGCAGGTCGTGAAGCGGCAAGATTCCCGGATTGCGCTTCGCTCCATCCGGGCTACGAACGTCGAAACAAAACGGCCGCCCGATCGGGCGGCCGTTTCTCTTTTTCAACTCAGACACGCACTCACGCGTAATCGCTGTCGCCATCACCATCGTCGCCGTCGAAGCCGTCGGAATCGTGGTCCATGTCGTCATCGTCGTGCGAGGCCTGATCGAAGAATCCCTGCCGCGAACCGGAATCATTGTCGTTGTTGTCGGCGCGCCGGCCCGACGAACCGATGTCGTTGATCCCGGCCTCGCGCGCCAGATTGCCGCCGGACTGGTCGCTCCACGGCCTGCGGTCTTCAATTCCGCCGCTGTGGCCGGCGGTGTCGCCGAAGCTTTGGTGGTTGCCGCCGCCGCCCATCATCGAACGGAGGCTGCCGGCCAGCATCGATCCGCCGACCACACCGACCGCGGCCGCCGCAGCGGTGCCGAGAAACGAGCCGCCACCGCCGCCGAACGCAGACGGCTGCTGCGGTGCGCCGCCATAGGGCTGGGCATAGGCCGGCTGATTGTATTGTCCGGGCGGTTGGCCCTGCTGCAGCACCTGCCCGGTGTTCCAGGCCGGCCGGCTGCCGCCGCGATCTCGGGCGCGCGAACGTTGGGCACCGAACCACTGCGACTGGTTCTGCCCGAAGATCGCGTCGCGCATCGAATCGAGGAAGCCGCCGGATTGACCTTGTCCTTGCTGACCCGCGCCCGCTTCCAGTTCCTGAATGCGCATGTCGGCGCGCTTCAGCGCTTCGTCCTGCACCAGTGCCGTTTGCACCAGTGCATAGACCGCATTGGGCGCGTTACGCAGGCCCTGCATGATCGCTGACATCGCCTCCGGATCGCGCTTGGCGCTTTCCAGCTTGGCGAGCCGGTCGAAAAGATCGTCAATCAGTTGGCGTTCTTGCGGTGTCATGGCCCTCTCCCTCGCGTCGGATCGTCGTCAACGCGCGGCCGAGATGTAGGGCGGGCTTTGTGTCGCAAGTAGTGGGTGGCCGAATTAAATTTTGGTATGCGACAAAATGCCGGGATTTCTCTGAGCTGATCAACTCAATGTAACTTTATTCGCCGCCAGCAATGCCGGGAATCGATCACTTGCGAGATACGCGTGTTCCGCCTCGCGCTGGGTGGTGAGGGGGTCGAGGCTTTCGAGGGTTTCGTCGACAAAACCAGGGTGGCACATCACCAGCCCGCCATCCGGCAGTCCATCGAGGAACTCACCCATCAGCACGGCGAAATCGGGCTCTTTCGAAAAATCATAGGCGCCGGCAAAGGCGGGATTGAACGGGATGCCGGCAACCGCGGCGCGCTTGCGGAATTGCGCGCTGAGAACGTCGAGCACCAGCGCCTTGGGCGCGCCGACCAGCTTGGCCAGCGGCTGGAGGCGTCCGCCCTGGCGGACCCAGGCTGCGGGGGCGGCTTCCTTCACCGCGCGCAGGAAGGCGTCGCGCACCTGCGGGAAGAGTTGCGCATGCTGGTGGCCGTCGACGAAATCGGGCGCGCGGCCGAACAGCTCCTTGAAGGCCGCGAGCTGGGCCAGAAGTTCGTCCTCGATCAAGCCGGGATCGAGCCGCCGCAACAGCCCTGATCGCAGCATGGTCGGAAACGGCAGGAACAGGCCACCATTGAGCGGCCGGAAGTACATCGTCAGTGGACGAAACGGCGCGGTCAGCGTCGCGTGCAGCCCGATCGCGCAGCGCGGGCTGCTCGCTGCAATGTCCTGCAACGCGGCGACCTCGGTGCGCCCGATCGCTGCGCCTACCACCATGACAGAGGTGGCATTGAGACGGCCGCGGGAGATCAAATCGCGGATGGCGCGGTTGACACCCTCGGCCAGCCCGTAATCGTCGGCGCACAGCCAGACCCGGCGCAGCGCAGCGTCGTTCATTCCGCGGCGGTCCGCTCGGGAGCGCTCGCCGACGTCTCGCCATCGGCGCGCTTTTCGGAATGTTCGGCGACGAAGTAGATCGGACGCCCCTTCAGCTCGGAGAGGATCTTGCCGATATATTCGCCGACGATCCCGATCATGATGAGCTGCACGCCGCCGATCGTCATCAAGCCGATCATCAGCGAGGGATAGCCGGGGACCTGCTTGCCGGTGGTCAAAACCTCCCAAAGAATGGTCAGGCCGAAGATGAAGGCGGTGAACGCGAGCAGCACGCCGAGCAGGCTGGCAAAGCGCAGCGGCGCCACCGAGAACGACGTCAGTCCCTCGATCGACAGGCCGATCAGCCGGCCCGGGCTGAATGTCGTGACGCCGTGCGCGCGCGCCGCCGGCTCGTAGTCGACGCGGATCTGGCGGAAGCCGATCCAGTTCGACAGGCCCTTGAAGAAGCGGTTGCGCTCAGGCAACTGGCGCAGCGCCGTGGCCGCGCGCGGCGACAGCAGGCGGAAGTCGCCGGCGTCCTCGGGGATCTTCTGCCGCGCGCCCCAGTTGATCAGCGCGTAGAAGCCGTGCACCGCCTGGCGGCGCAGGAACGTCTCATTGTCGCGATGCGCTTTCGCCGTATAGACGACGTCATAGCCGTCATCGATCCAGTGCGAGACCAGCTTTTCGACCAGGCTCTGGCGGATGCTGGCCGTCGCCGTCCATGAACAGCATTGCGCCAAGGCGGGCATGGTCCAGCCCCGCCATCAGGGCGGCTTCCTTGCCGAAATTGCGCGACAGCGACACCACCTGCACGTCGAGCGCATCAGCGGGAAGCGTGCGCGCGATCGCCAGCGTATTGTCGGCGCTGCCGTCGTCGACATAGACCACCTCGCTGCCAAGGCCGTAACGGGCCTTCAGCGTGCGGGCGAGGCCGGCCAGCCGCTCGTGCAGCCCGGCGAGCCCGGCCGCCTCGTTGTACAGCGGCACGATAATCGATAGCCCATGCGCCGCGGCGCTGGCTGCGGTCGTCGTCAGGCGGGAAACGTCAGAGCCGAGCGTCATCGATCAGGTCCCAGATCACGTGATCCTACAACCGTATATGCTACCTGACGCTGGCTGTCGCAACGATGAACAAACGGCAGCCTTATTGCCGCAGGAACGCCTCGAGCCTGGCAAATAACGGGTTTTCCCGGTCCAGCACATAGTCGAGCGAGGCGATCGAGACCGTGTCGGCGCCGTGTTCGCGCAGAAAACTGCCGAGCGCGTAGAGCTGCATCGGCGGGCAGTGCAGCGTGATCATGCCCGACGAGGTCGGCCCGCCGAACGGCGCCACCACGCCAAACCGGTTATGGGCCTCCGCCAGCAGCGCATCGTTGCAGCCGGCGAAACGCGTTCGCACCTCGCGGTATTTGCTGGCCCGGGCGCGGGCGGCGATGTGGTCGAGGATGACGCGCGCGGTCTCGCGGGCGTCAGCCGACCAGTCGGCGTCGCTTTGCGGCGACGAGGTTGGCCTGGCTGCGCAGGATCACGCCGTCGTCCAGCACCTTGAGCCCGTTGGCGGCGAGGGTGGCGCCTGTCGTCGTGATGTCGACGATCATCTCGGCGGTGCCGACGGTGGGCGCGCCCTCGGTGGCGCCGGCGCTTTCGACGATGCGGTAGTCGACGACGCCGTGCGAAGCGAAGAAGTTGCGCGTCAGATTGATGTACTTGGTCGCGACCCGCATCCGCCGGTTATGCTGGGCGCGGAAGCCGGTGGTGACGTCGTCGAGATCGGCCATGGTGCGGACGTCGATCCAGGCCTGCGGCACCGCGACCACGACATTGGCGCTGCCGAAGCCGAGGCTGTCGATCAGCAGCACGCGCTTGTCGGCGTCGGGAATGCTTTCGCGCAACAGATCCTCGCCGGTGACGCCGAGGTGCACCATGCCGCGCGCCAATTGCGAAGCGATTTCGCTCGCGGAGAGATAGGCGATCTCGACATTGTCGAGGCCGGGAATCGTGCCGCGATAGTCGCGCGCGCCGCGCGGTTTCGCCAGCGAGAGCCCCGCGCGCGTGAAAAACGCCTCGGCGTTTTCCTGCAGGCGGCCCTTGGAGGGAACGGCGAGAACGAAGGGGGCGGTCATGCGGCGCTCCCTTGCTTGGCGTGTTGCGTCAGGGCCTCGATCCAGACCGAGAAGCCGACCGCCGGGATCGGCGTCGGCGATCCAAGCTGCGTCATCAGGCCATCATAGCGCCCGCCCGCCACCAGCGGTTCGACGCCGTTGCCCTTTGCGTGCAGCTCGAATTCGAAGCCGGTGTAGTAATCGAGCCCGCGGCCGAACGAGGTGGAAAACCGCACGCGCCTGGTGTCGATGCCGCGCGCGGCCATGAAGCCGACGCGGCTTTCGAGCTGGTCGATGGCGGCTGCAAGATCGAGCTTGGCGTCTGATGCCAGCGCACGCAGTTGCGCCACCAATTCATCCGGGTCGCCCGCAATCGCGAGGAAGCGCTTGATGATGTCGAGCGCGTCGCGCGGCAGCGCGCCGCCCTTCAGCGTCGACTGTTCGAGGAAGCGGTCGGCGATTTCGGCGACCGTGCGTCCTCCGACATTGGTGGTGCCGGCGATCGACATCAGGTCGGTGACCAGCGCCAGCGCCGCCTTGCGGTCGGAGCCGGCGAGTGCCGCCAGCACGCCCTCATATTCGTTGCGGCCGGGCGCGGTCGCGAGCGTCAGCCGCTCGATATCGTCGGTGAGGCTGACCTTGCGGTTGAAATCCTTGATCAGCCGCCGCCGCCACACCGGATAGAGGTTGAGCGCGTCGATCAGCGCCGTGAACAGCGCGACGTCGCCGGTGCGGATTTCGACATCCTTCAATCCGAAGGCGGTGGTTGCTTCCAGCGCCAGCGCCAGCATTTCCGCATCCGCCGCGGCGCGGTCCTGCCGGCCGAACGATTCGATGCCGGCCTGCAGGAATTCGCTGGGGCAGCCGCCGCGATAGCGAAACACCGGCCCGAGATAGCTGAAGCCCGCGGGCTGGCCGGCGCGCCCCGAGGCGAGATAATCGCGCGCCACCGGAATGGTGAGGTCGGGGCGCAGGCAGAGCTCCTCGCCGGAAGCGTCGGTGGTCAGGTAAAGGCTCTTGCGGATGTCCTCGCCGGAAAGGTCGAGGAACGGCTCGGCCGGCTGCAGGATGCCGGGGTGGGCCTGGACGTAGCCGCCTTGTGCAAACGACAATAGCAGGGCGTCCGCCCAGGCGGCGGATCCGGCAGCACCTCTGGCGGCAGCGGTCGCGGTCATTTTACGTCCAAATATCCGGAAAAACCGGGTTCCAAGGTTGGTTTGGGCTTTGTTGGCGCAGGCCTTACCACGACCGAACCGCGGTTTCGACAGGGATTGGCGAAGTGGCTTAATGATTGGAAGCGTTAACGATTTCAGGACGGCTTGGCTAGGTAAGCGCGAATCGGGCACTGAAGCATGCGAGCTGGATGGCAAAGATTGCTAAAGTTCGTGGTCGCTCCCATAATCAGAGGGGAAAGGTTTCCGCCATGAACATGAATGTCTCACTGACCGACGAACTGAGCGAGTTCGTCAAATCCAAGGTTTCGAGTGGCCGTTACACCTCGGCAAGCGAGGTCGTGCGCGAGGCGCTGCGGATCATGGAGCAGACGGAAGAGGCCCGGTTGGCCTTCCTGCGGAATGCCTGGACGGCAGGCCAGGCGAGTGGCGACGCAGGCCCGGCCGATTTTGCTGACATCAAGGCGCAAGGTCGGGCGCGGTTGAAGGCGGCGGGCAAGTAAGTTGGGAGAGGTCCGCCTTTCCGAGCTCGCGCGGCGTGATCTCCTGGAAATCTGGTTTCACATCGCGGCGGACAAAGGTCCGGACACGGCGGACCATTGGGTTGATCGTATCGAAGCGCGGTGCCGCCAACTGGCGGAATTTCCGGAGTCCGGACCGCCTCGCCCGGACATCGCCGACAATGCGCGGATGCTGGTGATTGTGCGATGGCTGGCGCTTTACGAGATTACGAAGGACGGCGTTCGCATCATGCGCGTCGTCGATGCGGCGCGCAATCTGGGCGAACTGGACTTGTCCGGAGAGTGAAAACGTGGCGCTGCGGTCGAACACTATCCTTCGCTTGAACTCCTCCAGTCCCCCAGCGCCGCCTGCACCAGCGCCAGCGCGGCGACGCCGGCGGTATCCGCGCGCAGGATGCGGGGGCCCAACGACAGCCGCAGCGTCCGCGGCTGCCGCAGCAGGAGCGCGCGTTCCTCCTCGGCGAATCCGCCCTCGGGGCCGATCAGGATGTCGATCCCCTCGGCCGCCGTTAGCCCTTGTTGCAGCGCCTCGATGGGATTGGAGATGTCGGCCGCCTCGTCGCAGAACACCAGCAGGCGCTTGGTCTCGCGCTTTTCGAGATAGCGTTCCAGCGCGACAGGCTCTGCGACCTCAGCAAGGCTCAGGATACCGCATTGCTCGGCGGCCTCGATGACATTGGCGCGCATCCGCTCGCTGTTGACGCGCGAAACCTGCGTGTGCCGCGTCAGCACCGGCTGCAGCCTCGAGGCTCCCATCTCGACCGCCTTCTGCACCATGTAATCGAGGCGGGCGTGCTTCAGCGGCGCAAAGACATAGGCGATGTCGGGCAGGCGGTCCTGTGGCCGCGTCCGCGCGACGATGCTCAAACCATCGGGCCGCTTGCGGCCCTCGATCGCGGCCTGCCATTCGCCGTCGCGGCCGTTGAACACCAAAATGGTTTCGCCGGCCGAGAGCCGCAGCACGTTGCCGAGATAATTGCTCTGGTTGCGCTCCAGCGCGATTCGTTCGCCCTCTCTCAGGGGGGCGTCGACGAACAGGCGGGGGCGCGAAAATCGAGTTCAGGCATGGGTAAAGGTTCCGTTACCGGGCGCTTTTAGCCCAAAGCGCCGGAATCCGGAGCTGTTTTTGGTCTTCGAGGCCGCCCCGCGCCGCGGTGCTGCCCTAATCGACGGGTTGTTAAGCGTGCGGCAGGAATCGTAAAAAGCCATCGCAAATCTGCTTCGTTCGGACACGTTGGGGCTTGCCTGACCTTGCCGGAGAACCACCCTTGATGATCCGCCGCCTGATTGTGCCGTTGACCGCTGCCGTCGTGAGCTTTCACGCGGGCCACGGCTTTGCGCAAACTCCATTTCCGGCGCCACTCCCGAACCAGAGTGCCGCGCCCGCGAACGCTTCGCCGTTTCCGCCGGTGAATGGCGTTGGCGCGCGCCGGTCTCAGGTGCGGCGCCGGTTTCCGGCGGCTCGGTCTTCGATCGCGGAGCCTCGCCCACGGGCGGAATGCCGCAAGCCGGCGGTCCGCCGCAGGCGGGCGGCGGGGCAGACGCCTGCATGAAGGGGTTTGTTCCACTGCGCGAGGAGGCGGAGAAGCGCGGCAAGATGATCAAGGCCGCGAGCGACCGCAAGGCGCCGCCGGACGAGGCCTGCAAGCTGATCAGAAATTTCGGCCAGGCCGAATTGAAGATGATCGCATATGTCCAGACCAATTCCGCCAAATGCGGAATTCCGCCGCAGATCGCCGACCAGCTCAAGAACGGCCACAAGAACACCGAGAAGATGCAGACTCAGGTCTGTAACGTCGCGCAGCAGGCGGCAGACGCGAGGACCGGCCGGTCCGAGCCTGAGCGAAGTGCTCGGCTCCTCGGCGGCGCGCCCGAGGCGCAGGCCGTCAAGAAGGGCGGCAGCACCTTCGATACGTTGAACGGCAACGTTCTCCAACGATGACCCCGCGCCGATGAGCGAGGTGACCGCCCGCGTTGCCGATGCGACCGGCAACTGGGTCGATACGCACGCGCCGTCCTGGTCGCGGCCTTATCTGCGGCTTTCCCGTTTCGACCGTCCGATCGGCTCGTGGCTGTTGCTGATGCCGTGCTGGTGGTCGGCGGCGCTGGCCGCCGGCATCGCCCGCGACGTCTCGCAATTGCCGCTCGTGATCGCGCTGTTCTTCATCGGCGCCTTTGTCATGCGCGGGGCGGGGTGCACCTGGAACGACATCACCGACCGCGATCTCGACGCCCGCGTCGAGCGGACGCGGTCGCGGCCATTGCCCGCAGGCCAGGTCAGCGTGGCGCAGGCATTTGCCTTCCTGGTTCTGCAGGCGCTGATCGGGCTTGCCGTGCTGCTGCAGTTCAACCGGTTTGCGATCATGACCGGCATCGCCTCGCTCGTCATCGTCGCGGTCTATCCCTTCATGAAGCGCATCACCTGGTGGCCGCAGGTCGTGCTGGGCCTGGCCTTCTCATGGGGCGCGCTGATGGGGTTCGCCGTCATGCTCGGGCGGATCGATCCGACCGCGCTCGTGCTCTATGCCGGCTCGATCGCCTGGGTGATCGGCTACGACACGATCTACGCGCATCAGGACGCCGAAGACGACGCGCTGATCGGCGTCAAATCCACCGCGCGCCTGTTCGGCGAACGCACCCACCGGGCGCTCGCGATGTTTTATTCGCTCGCGGTGGTCTTGATCGGCGTCGCGTTCGTGTTGGGTGGCGCGCGCTGGCCGGCATGGATCGGCCTGATCGCCTTCGCCGCGCATCTCGTCTGGCAGATCAGGCGACTGGACATCAGCGATCCTGCGCTGTGCCTGCGTGTGTTCAAATCCAACCGCGATGCGGGGCTGTTGCTGTTCGCGGGATTGCTCGCAGACGCGGTGATGCGCTCGGTCTCGTAGGGTGGGCAAAGGCGCACTTGCGCCGTGCCCACCGTCAAGCATTCCGCTCGTGAGGGCGGGCACGCCACAGCTCTGCCTACTTCCGCTTTCGGCGGCGTAGCGGACATGGCCGGACTTGCTGCCGGTTCGACCCGGTCGCGAATGACCCACAACGGGCAAAATAGTCCTTGGCCTAGTTTGTCCGGTGGACGCCGATTTTTTCAACGGGTATCGCCGCTAGTTTTTAGAAGTATTGCCGTCGTTCTCGGCCAACCGTTGCTGGTGGGCCACACTTATGCCGGTCGGTTTCTGTTATCCAGTTTCGCGAAACGACTCAGTGCGCAATGATTTCTGGAGAAGATGGCTATGAAAAACTTCCTGCTCGGCACGGTCGCTGCACTCACAATGGTCACCTCCGCATCAGCGGCCGATCTGGCGGCCCGTCCGTACACCAAGGCTCCTGTGGCTGTTGCCCCGGTGATGACTTGGACCGGCTTCTACGTCGGTCTCCAGGGTGGTGGCGGCTGGGGTTCCAGCGATGAAGTGTTGTTCAATGGGCCCAACACCGCCACGTTCGTCGGCACCCAGAAATATGACACCACCGGCGGCTTTGTTGGCGGTGTGGCCGGCTACAACTGGCAGGCTGGCGCATTCGTGTTTGGCATTGAAGGCGACTATCATTGGGCCGACATCAACGGTCGCTCTTCTGTCATCAATGTCGGCCCGCCAAACCTCGGCGATACCTATTACACCCAGCTCCGCGGCTTCGGCGACATTAAGGGTCGTCTCGGCTACGCGGCCGGCCCCGCCCTGTTCTTCGTCAGTGGCGGCGCTGCGGTTGGCGACCTGCAGCACCGCTACGATGCGGCGCTCAACGGCGGCGCTGCCAACACGTTCGTCCGGAACGATACCCGGTGGGGTTATACGGTCGGTGCTGGCGTCGAGTACATGTTCGCTCAGAATTGGTCTGGCAAGCTCGAGTACAACTACATCGATCTCGGCAAGAGCACTATTCAATACAGTGCTGCGCCGGCCAACCGCTCAGAGTGGGCCGACACGTTCCACACCGTCAAGGCCGGTATCAACTATCACTTCAACCTGGGCGGCCCGGTCGTCGCCAGATACTGAGCTTAGCTAATCCAACTATAAAAGCCCCGGCATCGTCCGGGGCTTTTTTATACCGCATGTGCCCACTAAGATTTTGCTATGGTCACCAATACGCCTGACCTATGCGTTGACGAAGAGTGGCGCGCTGCTGAGGCCGCTCTCGCCGCCGCCCAGAAAATGCCTGGCGGTCCCGAGCGAATTGAGGCGCTAAAGAAAGCTGGACGTCTCCGGTACGACGCCGGAAAACGACGGCGTGCGATTGAGGAAGAGTAAGGAATTTTCGGATCAGCGCCACTTCCGCTCATGGCACATTGCGTCATTTCGCGGCGGCGCAATAATTCGGTCGCTTTAGCTGTGAAGCGGACATGGGCGCGTAGCCGGGATGAGCGTAGCGACATCCGGAGCCTTCGTCATTTTCCCCGACTCCCGTATGTCGCTGCGCTCATGCGGGCTACTTGCTGCGAACTGATTTGCTTCGCGCGCAAGCACAATCGCGATGCGCAACTGCGACAAATCAACACGACGGCAAATCACTTCTGATTTTCCGAAATCGTGTCAAGCCCGGATCGAAAAATATTCGGCTTTCGTTCTCACGCCAAATCATCGGCATAACTCCGCTCGTCTCACGGCGGATGAGGGGCGTTGGCCATCGTCACGAACGCGCGGTGAGATGCGATGGACGCGAGAGCTGCGACTGACGTGTGCGGCTCGAGCGTACGGCGAAGTCGTGTGGTTCGGGCGCCGCGGTGCTGGCGTTAAGTCGTGAGAAGCGAAGTTTCTCGCAGGCGACGGAGGCAAAAGAGCCGTTCTCCGGGAAGAGCACGAAGTAAGCCGTAAAGCCATTGCGCAGGGAAGGCCGGAATGCTCCCGCTGCCCTGTATGCTCGTGTGCAACTTGTTATGCGCAAATCGCACGCGAGACCGCGGGTGCAGCAAGCACCCGGTCTTCCCTGCGCCCTCTGATTCGAAGAGGGCGGGAAATTTCCAGCAAACCTCGGGCAAATCATGTCGCGAGATCGCCAACACGCATTCACATGTCGTCATCCGCGAAGGCGGGTGATCCAGTATTCCAGAGACAGCAGTGATTGAACCGATAGGCCGCGGCGTACTGGATCCCCCGCCTGCGCGGGGGATGACAGTCAACGCGTGGCGAGAAACGCGCGCGACCTCAATCCCGCGCGACGATTTCGCGCTCGTCCCGATGAACAGTCTCGGTATTGGTCAGGTTACCGCCCCGGCGGCGCACCAGGAATTTCGGGCGGCGGGCGCGGATGGCGTTGTGGCGGCGGCGGCGGGCCGCCGGTTCGTAGTGGTCGTCTTCCATCAATTGCGGAAGCGCGAAGATGTCGCTCCATGTCAGCCAGGCCGACACGATCTCCTCGCGATCGGCGCTCTCGCACAAGGGAATGTTGAGCGCGGGATCGCGATGCGACTAGCACCAGCACCTGCGCATCGTCTTCGACGCTGCGCAGCGCGACGCCGAGAAAGTCCTGGACGCGAACGTTGATCGCCATCCGCATGCCCTTGACGGCACGGTGCAGCACGACGCGTTCGCGGTGAAGTTCGATCCTCCGCACGCCGCCGTCCGCGCGGGTATCGTGCGCTGGAAGCTGAGCGGAAGAGAAAGAGGGTCGAGCCGCGTGACACGGCTCGACCCGGCGGGATTGATCCCGCTTATTGCTGTTTGACGCCCCACGGTTTTGATCTCCCCGCCGGGATTATGTTCCCGGTCGATACGCGAGACCTTAGCGGAGCGATTTCCGTTTCGCCTTAAAAAGGCTGGTTAAGGAGAAGTCACCCGCCCTGCATCTGCGACGCATGATTGACGAGACCTTGCGGAAATGCCGAAATTGTTTGCCATTTGGCAGCGCAAAATGCTTGAAATCCCAGTGAATCAGGCACATCTGAAAGATCTTGCCGATTTGCGTTTTCCCGCTCTCTTCAATGTCAGGGATTTTGTTTGTGAACTCTTCACCATCCAGCACGTCGTCGCTTTCAAAGACTTCCGGCGCAACCTCCGACCTGTTCGATCAATCGGCGCTCTCGACGCTGGCGCAGCGGCTGGTCGAGGCCGCCAGGCGCGCGGGCGCGGACGCCGCCGACGCGGTTGCGGTACGCGGCGTCTCGCAGGGCGTCGAAGTGCGTGATGGCCGGGTCGAGGAATCCGAGCGCTCCGAAGGCGACGATGTCGGATTGCGGGTATTGGTCGGACAGCGCCAGGCCGTGGTCTCGACCAACGATATTTCCGGCGATGGCATCGCCAAGCTCGCCGAGCGGGCGGTCGCGATGGCCCGCGTCGCGCCCGACGACAAATATGTCGGTCTCGCCGATCCCGCGCTGCTGGCGCATGAGTTCGCCGATCTCGATCTGCTCGATCGCGAAGTTCCCTCGACGGCTGAACTCGAACGCCGCGCCTGCGAAGCCGAAGCCGCGGGTCTTGCGGTCAAGGGCGTGACCAAATCGGGCAGCGCGTCCGCCTCGAGCGGCATCGGCGGCATGGTGCTGGTGACCTCGACGGGTTTTCACGGCTCCTATTTGCGCTCCAGCCACGGCATCTCGATGACCGCGATATCGGGCGAAGGCACCAGCATGGAGCGCGATTACGATTTCACTTCCGCGCCGCATGCCTCCGATCTCGCGTCGCCTGAAAGCGTCGGCCGCAAGGCGGGCGAGCGCACCGTGGCGCGGTCCAATCCGCGCAAGGTCGAAACCTGCAAGGTGCCGGTGGTGTACGATCCCCGGGTGTCGGGATCGCTGGTCGGCCATCTCGTCGGCGCCATCAACGGCGCCTCGATCGCGCGCAAGACGAGCTTTTTGAAAGACCGGATGGGCGAGCAGCTGTTCGCGAAGAACATCCGCATCATCGACGATCCGTTGCGGGTGCGCGGCCTGCGGTCGCAGACCTTCGACGCCGAAGGCGTCAAGGTGAAGAAGATCGCATTGATCGACGAGGGGGTGTTGACCACGTGGCTGCTGGATTGCGCGACCGCGCGCGAACTCGGGCTGGTCACGACCGGACATGCCCATCGCGGCGTCTCGTCCTCGCCGTCGCCGGGATCGTATAATCTGCATCTCGAGCCCGGCGAGATGACGCCGAAAGAGCTGATCTCCGACATCAAGCAGGGCTTTTACGTCACCGACCTGATCGGCTCCGGCGTCAACGGCGTGACCGGCGATTACAGCCGCGGCGCCTCCGGCTTCTGGATCGAGAACGGCGAGCTCACGTACCCGGTCAGCGAGGTGACGATCGCCGGACATCTGCTGCCGATGTTCAAATCGCTCGTTCCCGCCAACGATCTGGAATTCCGCTACGGCGTCAACGCGCCGACGCTGCGCATCGAGGGCCTGACGCTTGGCGGACGCTGATATCGCCGACAGGGTCTGGGCGCGCGATGCCGCGCTGTTGAGGGACACCGTGCGCGAGGCCGGCGCGCTGGCCTTGTCGCTGTTTCGCACCGAACTGAAGAACTGGACCAAGGGCGCCTCGTCGCCGGTCTCCGAGGCCGACATCGCCGTCAACGACCTCGTCGAACGGCGGCTGCGCACGGCGACGCCGGATTATGGCTGGTTGTCGGAAGAGAGCGTCGACGACGATTCCCGTCTCGGCAAGGATCTGGCCTGGATCGTCGATCCGATCGACGGCACCCGGGCCTATCTCGCCCACCGCGAGGACTGGTGCGTGAGCGTGGCGCTGGTCGCAGGCTCGGCGCCGGTGCTGGCGGCCGTGTTCGCGCCGGCCACGGACGAATTCTTCTTCGCGATCCGAGATAAGGGCGCCACGCGCAACGAGAGGCCGGTACGTGCGGCCGCAGGCAGCGAGCTCGATTTTTCCCGCATGGCCGGGCCAAAGCCGCTGGTGCAACGGCTGAGCCCGTCAGCGGAGGAGATCACGCTGCATCCGCGGATCGGATCGCTGGCGCTTCGGCTGTGCCGGGTCGCGGACGGCAGCCTCGATGCCGCTTTTGCAGGCGGCCAGAGCCGCGACTGGGATCTTGCCGCGGCGAATTTGATCGTGCAGGAAGCGAATGGTAGAATGACCGCGCTCTCGGGGGATGCGATTGAGTATAATCGCCGGGAGGTGGTGCACGGGGTGCTGGTGGCGGCGGGACAGGATCGACATAGCCGTATTGTCGAGCATTTCCGGAATCATCGGTTGCCCTGAATCGGTCGAAATCCGTGCCACATATCATCCTGTTCACGCCGCGATAGTTGCGGTCTCTTTTGCTTGCCGGGCATCTCATCAGGAAGGACCACCATGTCAGATAGCGCCCCGCAGCAATTGCTTCACCTCGTCATCGGCGGCGAATTGACCGATCTCGAGCACACGACCTTCAAGGACCTCGACCAGGTCGAGATCGTCGGCGTGTATCCGAATTACGCATCCGCTCACGCGGCCTGGAAGGCGAAGGCGCAGCAGACCGTGGACAACGCCCACATGCGCTACTTCGTGGTTCACCTCCACCGGTTGCTCGACCCAGGTCAAGACACGAAGTCCTCCGGTTAAGAAGTCCAGCAGTTGAAACGTTTCCTTCGCGACTTGCTGCGCAGCACCTGGGTTCAGCGCGCGCTGGGTGTGCTCGCGGCCGAATACCTGCGGCTGGTGTGGCTGACCAACCGCTTCAGCTATGACCCGGCCGACGTCTATGAGCGGGTCGAGCCGGAGATGCCGGCGATCTTCGCGTTCTGGCACGGCCAGCATTTCATGACGCCGTTCATCAAGACCAAGAAGAGCCACCGCGCCAAGGTGCTGATCTCCAGGCATCGCGACGGCGAGTTCAACGCCATCGCCGCCGAGCGGCTCGGCATTGGAACCATCCGCGGCTCCGGCGATCACGGCGGCGCCTTCCACCGCAAGGGCGGCGTCGGCGCGTTCCGGGAAATGCTGCAGGCGCTGGAGGACGATTGGAACGTCGCGACCACCGCCGACGTGCCGAAGCGCGCGCGGGTGGTGGGGCTTGGCATCATCATGCTGGCCCGGGAGTCCGGCCGGCCGATCATGCCGTTTGCGATGGTGACCTCCAGATTCATCCGGTTGAAGAACTGGGACTCGACCACCATCAATTTACCGTTCGGGCGCGGCGCGCTTGTCGGTATCGAAGCTGTTCACGTACCGCCGGATGCCGATGCCGAGACTATGGAAAAGCTGCGCCTTCAGGTAGAAGCTTATCTGAACGAAGCGACTCGTCGCGCCTATGCGGCCGTCGGGCGTCCGGAGGCCGCTCTTGGCTAATCCACTGCCGATGACGTTGCGCGTCTACCGGAAACTGTCGTACGCGATGGTGCCGTTGTCGCCTGCGCTGATCAGCCGCCGGTTGAAGCTCGGCAAGGAGGATCCGGCGCGCTTCGGCGAGCGCCGCGGTCTGAGCACCGATATCCGGCCCACCGGGCCGCTGGTGTGGATTCACGGCGCCAGCGTCGGCGAGGTGCTGGCGGCGGCGGCGCTGATCGAGCGGCTGCGGGCGCTCAACCTGCGCATCCTCGTGACGTCGGGCACGGTGACCTCGGCTGCGATCGTCGCCAAACGGTTTCCGCCTGACGTCATCCATCAATATGTGCCGTATGACTCGCCGCGCTACGTCACGCGGTTTCTCGATCACTGGCAGCCCTCGCTGGCGCTGTTCATCGAATCCGACCTGTGGCCGAACCTGATCCTGTCGAGCGCCGCCCGGCGGCTGCCGATGGTGCTGATCAACGGACGGATGTCGCAGCGCTCGTTTCCGCGCTGGCAGCGGGTGCAAGGGACCATCTCGGCGTTGCTCGAAAAGTTCGACGTTTGCCTGGCGCAGTCGCAGACCGATGCGGATCGCTTTGCGACGCTGGGCAGCCGCAACGTCGTGGTGACGGGAAACCTCAAGCTCGACGTTCCCGCCCCGCCGGCCGATGCCAACAAGCTGGATATGTTGATGTCGATGACGCGAGGCCGCCCCGTGGTCGTCGCGGCCTCCACGCATCCCGGCGAGGAAGAGATCCTGACGGAAACCCACCGGACGCTTGCCGGCTATTTTCCAGGCCTGTTGACCGTGATCGTGCCGCGGCATCCCGATCGCGGCGAGGCCATCGCGCGCATGATCGCAGCTTCCGGCCTCAATCCGACCCTGCGCTCGCACGAGGATTTGCCCACCGCCACGACCGACATCTATGTCGCCGACACCATGGGCGAACTGGGGTTGTTCTACCGGCTGGCGCCGATCGTGTTCATGGGCGGATCGCTGGTCGAGCATGGCGGACAGAATCCGATCGAGGCGATCAAGCTCGGTGCATCGATCGTCCACGGTCCCCACGTCTTCAATTTCGCCGACGTCTATGAAGCCCTCGATGCCGCCGGCGGCGCGCGGCGGGCCGATACGCAGGAAGCGCTGGTCAAGCAGTTCGGGCAGATGCTCGCCGATCCCAAGGCGCGCGAAGCCTTGTTGACTGCATCCGAGCGCGTGGTCGGGCAGCTCGGCGGCGCGCTGGAGCGCACGCTCTCCGCGCTCGAGCCGTATCTGCTGCAATTGCGGATCGAGATGGGAGCCGCCAATGCGTGAGCCGGGCTTCTGGCACGGCCCGGCTTCGCTCAACGCGCATCTGCTGAAACCGCTCGCCGCGCTCTATGGCGCCGTCGCCGCACGGCGCCTGCAGCGCAGGGGATTGAATGCCGGCATTCCGGTGCTCTGCGTCGGCAATTATCACGTCGGCGGCGCCGGCAAGACGCCGACCGTGCTGGCGCTGGCCAAATTGTTGCGCGAGCTAGGCGAGACGCCGGTGGTGCTCAGCCGGGGCTATGGCGGGAAATTACGCGGGCCGGTCAGGGTCGATCCTGTCAGGCATGCGGCTTCCGATGTCGGCGACGAGCCCTTGATGCTGGCAGGCACGCTGCCGGTGGTGGTGTCGCGCAAGCGCGCCGACGGCGTGCCGCTGGCGAGGGCGCAAGGCGCGACCGTGATCCTGATGGACGACGGCTTCCAGAGCCCGGCGGTCGTCAAGGACGCGTCCCTGATCGTGATCGACAGCGCGCGCGGGCTCGGCAACGGGCAGGTGTTTCCAGCCGGCCCCTTGCGTGCGCCGTTGCGGCCGCAACTGGCCCGCACCGATGCGCTGATCGTTGTCGGCAACGGCAGTGCCGCGGAAAAGGTGTCAGCCGAGATCGCGGCGCAAGGCAAGCCGGTGTTGTCGGCGCATCTGAAGCCGGATGAGGCGCAGGTCGCACGGCTTCGGGACAGGCGCGTGCTGGCGTTTGCCGGCATCGGCGATCCCACGCAATTCTTCAACACGCTGCGCGCCAGCGGCATCGAAATGGCCGCGCAGCGCGCGTTCGCCGATCATCATCCGTATTCGCAAGCCGAGATCGAAAGCCTGATGGCGGAAGCCCAGCGCGATGGGCTGACCCTGGTGACGACGGAAAAGGATATGGCGCGGCTGCGGGATTGGTCGCAGCACATCGTGCCGTTCCCCGTGACGCTGGAGTTCGACGATCCGGCGCTGCTGCGCAAGTTCGTCGCCGATCGGCTGTTCAAGGCGCGCGAGAGGAAAGAACCGTAGGGTGGGCAAAGCGAAGCGTGCCCACCATCTCGCAGTTTGCTCGGTGATAGATGGTGGGCACGTCGCTGACGCGCCTTTGCCCACCCTACGAAACCGCGCTCAACCCTGCGTCTTCAGCGCGCCGGGAAAGTGCCGCTGCAGCACGGCGGTCGGGACCGAATAGGCCTCCTGCAGGTCGACGCTCCAGTACTTCAATTCGTCGAGCGGAATCCGCACGTCGGTGATGGCGCAACGCACATAGGTTCCGGGCGAGATCACGCGGAAATCGCCGTCCAGATATTGCACCTGCGCTTCGCCATGGCCCGAGGGGCCGAATTTATTGAGCACCGTCAAACTCTCCGATGGGCCGCCCGCAGGCTGGCCTTAAGTATATTTTCCAATTCGATCTATCATAAATAGGTCGTACTGTCCGCCCCGGAAACTGACCTACTTGTGATGATTTTGCGCCTGCCTGCATGATAGCGTGAATTTTGCCGTGCCCGCAGCGTCATACCGATCCGACAGAGACCGATGCGCCTGTTGTCAGCCACGCTATCCCTGACGCTCCTTGCTGCGGCCTGCACGGCCGGTGCCGCGCCATTGCCGGCGCCGCGCCAGGTCGATATCCCGGCGGGCGGTCTGACCCTGCATGCCCAGCTCTACAAGCCGGATGGCGACGGCCCGTTTCCCACCGTGATCGCGCTGCATGGCTGTGGCGGATTGGGCTGGCAATCGGAGCCGGTGCAGTCGCGCTACCGCGATTGGGCGGAGCAGCTGTTGAAGACCGGCCATGCGGTGCTGCTGCCGGACAGTTACGGTTCGCGCGAGCTCGGCCCGCAATGCCGCGTCAAGGAGCGCTCGGTGCGCGCCCGCCGCGAGCGGGTGGCCGATGTCAATGCATCGCGGCAATGGCTCTCGCAGCAGCCCTGGGCCGCGCGTGACCGAATCAGCCTGATGGGTTGGGCGCACGGCGCCAGCGCGGTGCTGTGGGCGGTGCGCCCGCAATCGTCAGCGCGCGGGATCCAGTCGGAATTCCGTTCGGCCATCGCATTCTATCCGGATTGCCGGATCTCCTCCGGCCTCGGCTGGAGCACGCGGGTGCCGACGCTGCTGCTGATCGGCGCGCAGGACGACGTCAGTTCGCCGTCAGCCTGCCGCCAGGTGGTGGAAGGGGCCCGTGGCCGCAGCGCGCTGGCGCAGATCGTGGTCTATCCCGGCGCGGCCCACGATTTCGACCGTGCCAACCTGCCGCTGCGGGCG
The DNA here is from genome assembly GCA_963840465.1 of uncultured Alphaproteobacteria bacterium. Taxonomy (GTDB): domain Bacteria; phylum Pseudomonadota; class Alphaproteobacteria; order Rhizobiales; family Xanthobacteraceae; genus Bradyrhizobium. The sequence goes on from CAWIZF010000040.1 coordinate 708,697, forward strand.
ATCGCAGGCTCCGACGCCGCGTTGCCCGAACGCGGCCATATCGGCACGGATGCGGACGCGCGCAAGGACGCGCAGCGGCGCGTCACGGAGTGGCTGGCGCGCTAGAACAGGCTTCCCTGATCGACCGGCTTGACGACGCGCTTCGGCGCCGCCGGCTTCGCCTCGTGCGGTCGCGGCTTTCGGCGCACTCGCGGCGGGAGCCGTTGCCTGAGGCCGATCCGCATCCGCGGTGGCGCCGACGCGGCCGTCGGCGAATTCGATCGACAGATGTGCGCTCGGTCCGATCGCGGCGGCGGCATGCACGGCGTGGCCGTGCTCGTCGCGCACCAGGGCAAAGCCGCGCGCGAGCACGCCGCGGTAGGACAGCGCCGACAACAATTGGCCGCTATGGGCGACGCGCGCGTCGAAACGCTGCAGGGCGGTCAGAAGCGCGCGGCGGGCGCGCTCGGCCAGCCGTTGCGCGCGCTCGCGATCGCGCGCGATGGCATTGCGCTGCGCCTGGGCGTTGGAGAGTTTCGAGGCCTTCAGCCTGACCTCAAGCCCGGCAAAGCGGTCGCGCCGGTTGCGCAGCAGGGCGCGGGCGGACAGCCGGATGCGTTCGCCCGACACCGTGAGACGATGATTGGCTTGCGCGACCTGTCCGCGCAAAACCTTCAGCGTCAGGCCGGCGCTGAGATGCGAGAAGCGGCGGTGGTGGGCGTGCGTGTTGGCCTTCAAGCCGCGGGGCAGGGCGGCGCCGAGGTGATCCAGCCGCTGCCGTGGGATCGCGAGCAGTTCACTCAGGCTGGGCAGCGCGCGGGCTGCGGCGCGCAATTCGTTGCGGCGGCTCTCCTGCCCGCGCTGCCAGCACACCATCGTGCGGCGCGCCAGGCTTTCGACCTCGACGAACAATTCGCTGCGCACCGGGACGGCCATTTCGGCCGCGGCCGTCGGCGTCGGGGCGCGCTTGTCGGCGGCGAAATCGATCAGCGTGATATCGGTCTCGTGGCCGACGGCCGAGATCAGCGGGATCATGCTTTCGGCGGCGGCGCGGACCACGATCTCCTCGTTGAACGACCACAGATCCTCCAGCGAGCCGCCGCCGCGCGCGACGATCAACAGATCCGGCCGCGGAATCTTTCCCGCTTCGGGCAGCGCATTGAAGCCGCGGATGGCGGCAGCCACCTGCTCGGCCGAGCCTTCGCCCTGCACCTTCACCGGCCACACCAGCACGCGGCGGGGAAAGCGATCCTCCAGCCGGTGCAGGATGTCGCGAATGACGGCGCCGGTCGGCGAGGTGACGACGCCGATCACCTCCGGCAGCCAGGGCAGCAATTGCTTGCGCGCCTCGTCGAACAGGCCTTCGGCGGCGAGCTTCTTCTTGCGCTCCTCCATCAGCGCCATCAGCGCGCCGATGCCGGCGGGTTCCAGCGCCTCGATCACGATCTGGTATTTCGACGAGCCCGGATAGGTCGTGAGCTTGCCGGTGGCGATGACCTCGAGCCCTTCCTGCGGCTTGAACCGCATCCGGGCATGGACGAATTTCCAGATCACCGCCTCGATCTTGGCGCTCTCGTCCTTCAGCGCGAAATAGCAGTGGCCGGAGGAGTGCGGCCCGCGGAAGCCGGAGATTTCGCCGCGGACGCGGACATGGCCATAGGCGTCCTCGACCGTCCGCTTCAGCGCGGAGGACAGCTCGGAGACGGTGAATTCGGGCGCGTTGATCAGGTTTTCGGCAGCAGGCATCGGCAACTGATTCGGATGTTGGAGGCGTTGCCGCAACGTAGGGATTTTTAACCATCCCCGCCAATCCGGCCCTTGTGGAACTCATATACTCTGTGATACAGAGTTCTCTGTCAATCTATTTCAGCGAGGTAATTTCGATGTTCAAATTCCTGATCCGCGGCTCTCTGAGCCTCCTGAAATGGGTCCTGTGCGGCGTCGGCGTGCTGGCGCTGGTGCTGCTGGCCCTGCTGGCAACGCCGCTGCAGCCGGTGCCGGAGCTGCAATCGATCTCGCGGGCGCGGGCCACCGTCGATCTTTCCAGCCTGCCTGCGATTGAGCGGTTCCAGGGCCGCGACGGCACCTGGCTCGGCTTCCGGCATTATGGCGCGGGTGGCACGCCGACCGGCCGCGTGGCGATCGTGATTCACGGCTCCTCCGGCTCCAGCGGCGGCACCATCCATGCGCTGTCGCAGGCGCTGGCTGGCGCACGGCGTGGAAACCTTTGCGGTCGATATGCGCGGCCACGGCACGTCAGGCACGCGCGGCGATATCGGCTATGTCGGCCAGCTTGAGGACGATCTGGCCGATTTCGTCGCGGTGTTGCGCAACACCGTGCCGTCAGCGCCGCTGACGCTGGTCGGCCATTCCTCCGGCGGCGGCTTTGCGCTGCGTGTGGCGGGCTCGCCGATCCAGAACCTGTTCGAGCGCTTCGTGCTGCTCGCGCCCTATCTCGGCTACGACGCTCCCTCCACCCGGCCGAGTTCCGGCGGCTGGGCGCACGCCGATATCCCGCGCATCATCGGCCTGCTGGCGCTGCGCGGGCTCGGCATCAACTGCTGTGAGGCGCTACCGGTGCTGGCGCTTGCGGTGCCACCGAACTCCGAGAAGACGCTGGTGTCGACCTATACCGACCGGCTTGATGCGCAACTTTGCGGTGCGGGGCGATTTCCGCCGCGATCTCGCCGCCGCGACAAAACCGCTCACGATCATCTCCGGCGCCGACGACGAATTGATGTTTTCGGACAAATACGCCGATGCCGTGCGTGGCGCGAAGGTCGCGGTCGACGTCAAGGTGCTCGACGGCATCAACCACATGGGTATCGTCGCTGCGCCGAAGGCGATATCCATCGTCGCCGAAGATGTTGCCACGCGCGCCATGGCGGGGTCATAGCGGCGATGGGGCGGGGATGGGCAACATGATCGACAGCCGCGAGGCCTCCGAGGCGCTCGCCGAAATCAACGAGATGACGCGCCGCGTCCGGCAATCGCGGATCTACAATCTCGCCAGCCTGATGCTGATCATGTGGGGCGCGCTGGTATTTGCCGGCTATCTCGGCGCGTTTCTGGCGCCGCGCCAGGCCGGCTATTTCTGGGCCGCGCTGAACGCCGCTGGTGTCGCGGGATCGTTTGCGATCAGCGCCTACGGATATCGCAAGACAGGCATTCGCACCTTCGATTTCAGGATGCTGATCGCGTTCGTGCTGTTCTTCGCCTTTGGTTTCCTCTGCACCAGCGTGCTCGGCCACTTCACGCCGCGCCAGATGGGCACGTTCTGGCCGATCTATTTCATGCTGCTCTACATCATCGCCGGGCTCTGGTTCGGCCACGCCTTTGTTGCGATCGGTCTCTCCATCAGCGCGCTGGCGCTGGCGGGCTATTTCTGGGCCGGCGACTGGTTCGATCTCTGGATGGCCTTTGTCGACGGCGGCGGGCTGATGCTTGGCGGCCTGTGGATGCGCCGGAGCTGACATGACCGGGCTCGACGACATCATCCATCAACCGTTGCGGCTGCGAATCATGGCGGCGCTGAACGCGCTGCCGTCGGGCGTGGGGCTCGAATTCGCCAGGCTGAAGCAGCTGACCGGCGCCACCGACGGCAATCTCGGCGCCCATATCGAGACGCTGTCGAAGGCGGGCTATGTCGCGGTGGAAAAGGCCTTTGTCGGCAAGAAGCCGCAGACCACGGTGACCGCCACCGCCGCCGGACGGGGCGCCTTCGCCCGCCATGTCGCGATGCTGCAGGAAATCATCGCGGCCTCGGGCGGCAAATAGCGCCGAAACTCCTCTGCACAACGGCTATTCTGCCGTCCGGTCCCCTTGCGGCGAGGGGGCGTTTTGTGCGACCGAAGCCGCATCTCATCCCCGCATCTGGCTCCTGTCATGAACATTCTTCTGCTCGGTTCCGGCGGCCGCGAACACGCTCTCGCATGGAAGATCGCCGCTTCCCCGCTGCTGACCAAACTGTGGTGTGCGCCCGGCAATGCCGGGATCGCGCGGGAAGCCGAATGCGTGGCGCTCGATATTGCCAATCATCCGGCGGTGATCGATTTCTGCAAGAAAAACGCCGTCGATCTCGTCGTGGTCGGCCCGGAGACGCCGCTGGCGGCCGGGATCGTCGACGATCTCGCGAGAAGCCGGCATCAAGGCGTTCGGTCCGGGCAGGCAGGCGGCGCAGCTCGAAGGGTCCAAGGGTTTCACCAAGGCGCTCTGCACCGAATTCGACATTCCGACCGGCGCGTATGGCCGCTTCACGACGGCTGACGATGCGCTGGCCTATGTGCGCAAGCAGGGCGCGCCGATCGTGGTCAAGGCGGATGGCCTGGCCGCCGGCAAGGGCGTCGTCGTCGCCAAAACGCTTGATGAAGCCGAGGCGGCCATCGCCATGATGTTCGACGGCGCGTTCGGTTCGGCCGGCACGGAAGTCGTGATCGAGGAATTTCTCGAAGGCCGCGAGATCAGCTTCTTCGCGCTGTGCGACGGCGAGACCGCGATCCCGCTCGCGTCGGCGCAGGACCACAAGCGCGTGTTCGATCACGACGAGGGACCGAACACCGGCGGCATGGGCGCCTATTCGCCGACACCGTTCGTGACGCCTGAAATTCACGACCAGATCATGGCGCGGATCATCCTGCCGACGGTTGCGGGCATGAAGAAGCGCGGCACGCCGTTTCGCGGCGTGCTTTATGCCGGCGTGATGCTGACGGAGCAGGGGCCAAAATTGTTCGAATACAATGTCCGCTTCGGCGATCCCGAATGCCAGGTGCTGATGCTGCGGATGATGTCCGACATCGTGCCGGCGTTTCTCGCGGCCTGCGATGGCGAACTGAAGCATTTCGACCTGCGCTGGTATCCGGAGCCTGCGCTGACGGTGGTGATGGCGGCGAAGGGTTATCCCGGCGACTACAAGAAGGGCACGCGCATCGAGGGTCTCGATGACGCTGCCAAGATCGAAGGCGTCGAAATCTTCCATGCCGGCACGGTAGCGAAGGACGGCGCGATCCTCGCCAATGGCGGGCGCGTGCTGAACGTCTGCGCGATCGGGCAAGACCGTGCTGGAAGCGCAGCAGCGCGCCTACGCGGCCGTCGATCGCATCAAATGGCCTGACGGTTTCTGCCGCCGCGACATCGCCTGGCAGGCGGTGGAGCAGGAGCGAGCGAAAGGCTAGCCGTCTCCATCCGTCATTGCGAGGAGCGAAGCGACGAAGCAATCCATCTATCCCGTTAATGCCGGCGAGTGGATTGCTTCGCTTCGCTCGCAATGACGGTTCTGCAGACTGCCAGCCAAGCCAGCGCAGCCGTCAAAGCATGCTGCCGACGGCCTTTGTCATCTCGGCTGCGGAAAAGGCCCGCAGCGATTCGGTGCGAACATTGCCGAGCGCAGCGAGGCTCAGCGTCAGCGACATGAAGGATGACTCATCTGGCGCATCGAGGATGGTCACGATGTCATATCGCCCCTGTGTCCAGACGATTTCTCTCACCGTTACTCCGAACGTCTTCGCCATTGCCTTGAAGGCTTCCGCGCGCTTCGGTGACTCCTTGGCGTTGCGGATTCCCTGCTCCGTGAAATTCGCCAGCACGACATAAGCTACCATGGCCGTCCTCCCCGGTTAGGATTTGGGATGAGGAAGTCGCGCGCGTAGCTTGCCACAGTTGCTGCGACACTGCCACCGGCTGTATCCGAAAGGTCAGGCGGCGTGACTTATCCTGCCGTGTCGGCGGAGCGTTATGGCGAAGATGGATTCTCCGTCATTGCGAGAGAAGGCTCTGTAGGGTGGGCAAAGCGAAGCGTGCCCACCATGACTTTCACGGCTCGCGATGGTGGGCACGGCGCAATCGCGCCTTTGCCCACCCTACGCGATGCGGCTTACAGCAAATCCCCGCCCACCGCGCTTGCCGTCGTGCCGTGCTCGCGGAACGCCTTGATGACGTTCTTGCCGATCTTCCACTTGTGCACTTCGTCGGGACCGTCGACCAGCCGCTGCGCGCGCACCTGGGTGTACCATTTGGCCAGCGGCGTATCCTGGCTGAAGCCGAGCGCGCCGTGGAGCTGGATCGCGGTGTCGATCACCTTGTGCACCATATGCGCATGGAAGATCTTGGCGATCGAGTTTTCCTGCCGGATATCAAGACCCTTTTCCGCCTTGTAGGCGATGTGCAGCAGCATCAGGCGGCCGATGTAGAGCTGTTCGGCGCAGTCCGCGAGCATGAACTGGACGGCCTGCCGGTCCGAGATCAACTGGCCGAAGGTCGAGCGCGTGGTGATGTGGCCGACCGCCATGTCGAGCGCGCGTTGCGCCTTGGCGACGTTGTGCATGCCGTGGCGCAGCCGGCCGTAGGCGAGGCGGTGCTGGCCCATGGCAAAGCCGTTGCCTTCGCCGCCGACCAGATTGTCGGCGGACACTTTCAGATCCTTGATCTCGATTTCGGAGTGGCCGCCGTGGATCGCATGGTCATGCGGGCCCTCGATCGCCATGTTGGCGACGTTGCGCTTGATCTTGTAGCCGGGGTTCGGCAGCTCGACGAGGAAGGTCGAATACTGCTTGTGCCGCGGCGCGTTCGGATCGGTCTTGGCCATGACAAGCGCCATGTCGGCGACGCTGGCGGAAGAGGAAAACCACTTCTCGCCGTTGAGGACGTAGTTCTCGTTGCCGTCCTTCACCGCCGTGGTCTGCATGCCGGTGGCGTCGGCGCCGGCGGCCTTTTCCGTCATCGAGAAGCAGATGCGCTTGTCGCCGTTGAGCAGGGGCTTGAGGAATTTTTCCTTCTGATATTCCGTGCCGTGGGCGAGGATCGTCATCATCGAGGCGTCGTCGGGCCCCTGCGTGTTCATCGACAGCGCGCCCAGCATGCTCTCGCCGAGTTCCATCTGCACCAGCGCGTTGGCCAGCGGACCGAGGCCCATGCCGCCATATTCCTTCGGCACCCACGGGCACCACAGGCCGCGCGCGCGGGCCTTGGCCCGCAGCGGGCCGAGCACCTCGGCGAGCGGCTTGGTGTCGAGTTCCTTCTCCGCGGGGATGCACTCGTCATGCACCCATTTGCGGACCTTTTCGCGGATCGCTTTGGCTTCGGCCGGGATTTCGAAATCGATCGACATCTGACGGTTTCCTCGGTTCTTGTTCCTGTTGGTCGGGCTTGGGGAATGGCTTAAACCTGCGACCTGCCAGCGGCAACGGCAAACAAAGTTTGAAGCAGCAAGGAGCGTTCATGCCCGATCTAGCCGACCTGTTTCCCGGATATGCCTCCGAATGGATCAACACCTCGTCGGGCCGCATCTTTGCCCGCGTCGGCGGCAAGGGGCCGCCATTGTTGCTGCTGCACGGATTTTCGTCGACGCATGTGATGTGGCACCCGGTCGCGCCGCAACTGGCCGACAAGTTCACGCTGATCATCGCGGACCTGCCGGGCTATGGCTGGTCGGACATGCCCCGCAGCGACGACAGCCACACGCCCTATACCAAACGTGCGATGGCGAAGGTCATGGTGGAGGCGATGGAGCAGCTCGGCCACGTGCATTTCGCGCTCGCCGGCCACGACCGCGGCGGGCGTGTGTCGTACCGGCTGGCGCTCGATCATCCGGGCCGGCTGTCGAAACTCGCGGTGCTCGATATCGCGCCGACCTATGACTACTGGGAGAAGCTGAACCGGCTTTCGGCGCTGAAGATCTACCACTGGGCGTTTCTGGCGCAGCCCTATCCGCTGCCGGAGACGCTGATCTCCGGCCATGGCGAGTTTTTCCTCAGGCAGAAGATGGCCAGCCAGACCAAGACGAAAACGCTGGATGCGATCGACCCGCGCGCGCTCGAGCATTATCTCGCGCCGTTCCGCGATCCCTCCCGTATTCACGCGATGTGCGAGGACTACCGTGCCGGCGCCTATGCCGACTACGAGATCGACAAGGCCGATGTCGAGGCCGGCAAGAAGATCACGGTCCCGATGCTTGCGCTGTGGGGCGATGCCGGCGTTGCGAGTGCCGCGACGACGCCGCTCGATACGTGGAAGAAATGGGCGACGAATGTGGAGGGGGCGCCGGTGGATTCCGGGCATTTCCTGCCGGAAGAGAACCCGGATGTGACGGCGAAGTTGTTGCGGGAGTTTTTTCTGGCGTGAGTGACTATCGTCAGCCCGCGATGGAGCGAAGCGTAATGCCGGGACCAGCGTCCACGATACTTCCCGGATTGTCGCTGCGCTCCGATGCACGGGCTCGAGCGCGACGTCCCTACCGCCGCACCTTGAAAAACTCCTTGAGCAGCGTCGCCGCCTCGGTCTCGCCGACCGCGGAATAAACCTCCGGCACGTGGTGGCAGGTCGGCTGGGCAAAGAACCGCACGCCGGAATCCACCGCGCCGCCCTTAGGGTCCGCGGCGCCGTAATAGAGCCGGCGGATTCGGGCGAATGAAATCGCGCCTGCGCACATCGTGCAGGGCTCCAGGGTGACGTAGAGGTCGCAATCGACCAGCCGCTCGGTGCCGATGGCCTCGGCCGCCTGCCGGATCGCGAGAATTTCGGCATGCGCGGTCGGGTCGCGGTCGGTCAGGGTCCGGTTGCCGGCGGTGGCGATCACCTCATAACCCCTGACGATGACGCATCCGATCGGAACTTCGCCGGCTTTTCCGGCGTTTTCGGCCGTTTTCAGCGCCAAATCCATGAAAGAAGGGACAGTCATGCCTCGTATCATCGGAAGAAACCTGCTAAGAGAGCCGCCTTCAGCAAACGCGGATACCGGTTTTGCGTGAGAATGCGCCTTGAGCAAAGTGCGCGCGCGTTATCGCTATGACAGCCCATCCGCTTCTGATTGCCAATTCATTCGTACCCGAGAGACCATTCATGCCCCGCGATAGCGACAAAAACAACGATTCCCGCGGCCGGCGTGACCGGCCTGGCGGCAGCAAGGGCGGTGGCAAGGGCCGCTCCGGGGCGGCGAGGGGGCCGGAGAAGAAGTTCGCCAAGCGCGGGTTTGCCGGCAAGGGTGAGGGCGACGGCGAGCGGCGTCCCTATGCCGGGAAGTCCGACGGCGCAAAATCGTTCGGCAAGAAGCCTTATTCCGGCGATCGAAAGCCTTATGCCGGCAAACGCGACGGCGATGACCGTCCGCCGCGCCGGGACTTTGGCGATGCACCGCGTCCGCGCGGCGACAGGCCATATGCCGGCCGGCCGTCACGCGGTGACGATGGTGAAAAGCGTTCGTTCAAGCCGCGTGAAGATCGTGGCGGTGGCGAGAAGCGCCCGTTCAAGCCGCGCGGGGACCGTCCGAGCTTCAATCGCGACGACCGCCCGCCGCGCCGTGATCGCGACGATGCCCGTCCGGCTGGACGTTCTTCCGACCGGAAGTTTGGCGACAGGAAGCCCTATACCCCGCGCGAAGGCGGCGGCGAGAAGCGGCCCTATACGCCGCGTGGCGAAGGGTTTCGCAAGGACGGCGACCGTCCGCGTGGCGATCGGCCTTTCAGCGCCCGGCCGTCGCGTGATGGGGATCGTCCCCGTGGTGATCGGCCTGAGAGAAAATTTGGCGGTGACAAGAAGTTCTCGCGTGGCGCGCCCGATAGAGGCCCGCGCAAGGATTTTGGTGATCGTCCCGATCGTGGTCGGGATCGCGGCGACTCAAAACCGTGGCAGAAGCGCGAGGATCGCGGCGAACGTGATGCCCGTCCCGCCCGCGAAGGTGCGCGCAATTTCGACAAGCCGCGCTTTGATCGCCCGCGCGACGACCGCGGTGGCGAAGAGCGCCCGCGCTTTTCGCGTTCACGCGAGGATCGGCCGAAATTCGACCGTCCCCGCGAGAGGCCAGCTGGCCGCACCGACTGGCAGGAACATCCGCGCAGTGAAGCGGGTGACGATCGGCCGCGCCGCGAGAACGAGGACGACAGCAAGATTTTTGCAAAACGCCCCGCCTTCGGCGGCCGGGGCGCCTATCGCGAGCGCCAGCCTGAATTCGACAAGCGCGCGCCGCAGCCGCCGCGCGTCAAGAAATCCGGCGAGCGCATCGCCAAGGTGGTTTCCCGCGCCGGGCTCGCCTCGCGCCGCGATGCCGAGGAATGGATCACGCAGGGCCGTGTCACCGTCAACGGCCGCGTGATCAATTCGCCGGCGCTCGACGTCACCGCCAACGACACCATCACGGTCGACGGCAAGGTGCTGCCGCCGCGCGAGCGCACGCGGCTGTTCATGTACCACAAGCCGCGCGGCCTGATGACCACGCATGCCGACCCCGAAGGGCGGCCGACGGTGTTCGACAATCTGCCCGAGGGCCTGCCGCGGCTGATCTCGATCGGCCGGCTCGATTTCAATACCGAGGGGCTGTTGCTGCTGACCAATGACGGCGGGCTGGCGCGTGCGCTCGAACTGCCCGACACCGGCTGGCTGCGGCGCTATCGCGTCCGCGCCCATGGCGAGGTCACGCAGGCGCAGCTCGACGAATTGAAGAAGGGCGTCGAGGTCGACGGCGTCAAATACGGCTCGATCGATGCGACGCTGGAGCGCGACCAGGGCGCCAATGTCTGGCTGGTGTTCGCGATCCGCGAAGGCAAGAACCGCGAAGTCCGCAACGTCATGGCCCATCTCGGCCTCGAGGTGAACCGGCTGATCCGCGTCTCCTACGGGCCGTTCCAGCTCGGCGAACTCGTCGAAGGCCAGGTCGAGGAGGTCAAGACGCGGGTGCTGCGCGAGCAGCTCGGCGAGAAGATCGCAAGCGCTCGCCGGCGCCGATTTCAACCGGCCGATGCCGGTGAAACGAAAAGTCCGACGACGAAGAGACTGACGCGCCGCGCGGCAAGAAGCCGTTCAAGCCGGCCGGGAAAAGCGCGCTGATCGCCGACCGCAAGGGCCGCCGCGTGCTGGTGCAGCGCACCGGCAGCGACGAGGCCCGCGCCCGCAACGAGGAAGAGGCCAACGGCTACGGCCCGCCGCGCCGCCCCAAGCGCGGCTATCACGGCAAGCGCGATCTGACGCCGCGGGACGAGTAGGGCTTGGTGTTGGAATGATATCGCTGCCGTCAACACTGTCGTCATGGCCGGGCTTGTCCCGGCCATCCACGCCTTTCTTGCATCGACAGTCCGAAGACGTGGATGCCCGGGACAAGCCCGGGCATGACGAGATCAGCTAATGCGTGTCGTCGGTGGACGATTGAAGGGCCGTAATCTGGCTTCGCCCTCCTCGCAGGAAATCCGTCCGACGGCGGATCGCTTGCGCGAGTCCGTGTTCAACATCCTGATCCACGCCTACGACAACCCGATCGAAGGCGCGCGCGTGCTCGACCTGTTCGCCGGCACCGGCGCGCTCGGCATCGAGGCGGTATCGCGCGGGGCGGCGTTCACGCTGTTCGTCGACAACGGCGCCGAAGCGCGCGCGCTGTTGCGCAATAATGTCGAGGCGCTGGGCCTCGGTGGCGTGACAAAGGTCTATCGCCGCGATGCCACCAATCTCGGCCCGGCGCATCCGATGGAGCCGTTCTCGCTGGCGTTCCTCGATCCGCCCTACGGCAAGGGACTCGCGGAGAAGGCGCTGGCCTCGCTGCGCGATGGCGGCTGGCTGACGTCCGGCGCGCTTGCTGGTGGTGGAGGAGGCGAAGGCGGCGGCGTTTGCGGCGCCCGATGGTTTCGAGGAGCTGGAGCGGCGCGCGTATGACGATACGGAGTTCGTGTTTTTGCGTAGGCGCTGACCGCTGCTCGCGCAACCACAACCGTCGTCGCCCGGCTTGACCGGGCGATCCAGTACGCTGCGGCCTGTCGGTTCAATCGCGAACGTCTCTGGAATACTGGATCGCCCGCCCGGCGCGCAATTGCGCACAAGGCGAGCGACGACAATAGAATGTAGGAAAGCGCTGCGCCTAACGCCGCCCGAACAGCTTCTCGATATCGCTCAGCTTCAATTCCACATAGGTCGGGCGGCCGTGGTTGCACTGGCCGGAGTTCGGCGTGTCTTCCATCTCGCGCAGCAGCGCGTTCATCTCTTCCGGCTTGAGCCGGCGGCCGGCGCGGACCGAGCCGTGGCAGGCCATGGTGGCGGCGACATGCATCAGGCGGCGCTCCAGCGGCAGCGCCTCGTCCCATTCGGCCATGTGCTCGGCGAGATCGCGCAATAATCCGGCGGCATTCGCCTTGCCGAGCAGCGACGGCGTCTCGCGCACCGCCACCGCGCCGGGGCCGAAGGATTCGATCGCAAGGCCGAACGATGCCAGCTCTTCGGCGCGGTCGAGCAGCTTCTCGACGGTCGCCTCGTCGAGCTCGACGATCTCGGGGATCAGCAGAATCTGCCGCTGCACGCCATTCTTCGCCAGCGACGCCTTCAGCTTCTCATAGACGATGCGCTCATGCGCGGCGTGCTGGTCCACCACGATCGAGGCCGTCGCGGGTCTGCGACACGATGTAGGTCTCGTGGATCTGCGTCCGCGCCGCGCCGAGCGGGCGGTCGAGCAGGTCGGCGGCGGGCTGCGCCTCGAAGCGCACGTCGGCGGTCGGCGTGCCGACATCGAAGGCGGCCTGACCCGCTTCGGCGAGCGCAGACGCCATCGCGCCTCCGAACGAAGGCGCTGAATTGACCGGATAGGCCGGCGAACTGCGCCAGTCCCAGTTGGTCGGGCGCGGCGCAAAGGACGGGCGGAACGCCGACAGCGCCGCGCCGTCGGTATTGGCGGCGGTGCGCCGGCCTTCGCGGGCGAGGCCGTCCTTCAGCGCGTGCACGATCAGCGCGCGGACCAGGCCGGCGTTGCGAAAGCGCACCTCGGTCTTGGCCGGGTGCACGTTGGCGTCGACCTCCTGCGGCTCCAGCGTCACGAACAGCGCCACCACGGGATGACGGTCGCGCGGCAGATAATCGGAATACGCCGCGCGCACCGCGCCGAGGATCAGCTTGTCGCGCACCGGGCGGCCGTTGACGAACAGATATTGTCCGAGCGCGTTGGCCCGCGTCAGCGACGGCGCGGCGGCAAAGCCCTCGACCACGACGCCCTCGCGCTCGGCCCGCACTTCGATCGCGCTCGAACGAAAATCGCTGCCCAGGATATCGCCGAGCCGCGTCAGCCGTCCCGCAGCACCGGGCAGCGCCGCGGCCCAGGTCACCGGCGCGCGTTCTTCGCCGGCCAATGTGAAGGCGATATCGGGCCGCGCCATCGCCAGCCGCCGCACCACTTCGCGGATCGCTTCGGCCTCGGTGCGGTCGGTCTTGAGGAATTTCAGCCGCGCCGGCGTCGCGTAAAAGAGATCGCTGACTTCGACGCGGGTGCCTTGCGACAACGCGGCCGGCATGATCTGCGATTTGAGCGCCGCCTTCGACCGACAGCGACCAGGCGTGCGGTTCGCTGGCATGCCGCGTGGTGATGCCGAGCTTCGCCACCGCGCCGATCGAGGGCAGCGCCTCGCCGCGGAACCCCAGCGTGCGAATGCGCAGGAGATCCTCGTCGTCGAGCTTGGAGGTGGCGTGGCGGTCGACGGCGAGCGCGAGGTCGGCATGGGTCATGCCGCTGCCGTCGTCGGTGATGCCGATCCGCCGCCGGCCGCCGCCATCGGTGAAGATGTCGACGCGGCTGGCGCCGGCGTCGATGGCGTTTTCGACCAGTTCCTTCACCACGCTCGCGGGACGTTCGACCACCTCGCCGGCGGCGATGCGGTTGACGACCTGTTCGGGGAGCTGGCGGACGGGCATGGGAGGGCTGATGCGTCGATTCGAGGCTGGGCGGCCATTGTAGGCCCCTGGGACGGCAAATGCATGGGAAGAAGCCGAACCGATATCCGGCTGGGGATGAGCGCAGACTATCGCCTTGAAGATGCTCAGCTTCGTTCGCGGCGGCTCGCAGCGGCCCGGGACAGGCCTTGGGATTGTGAGGTCGCGCGGTCAGGTATATCGTTTAGAAAAATTATAATCTGCCCGGAGGAACGCCATGTGCCATCTGTTCGCGCACCAGCCCCAACGCGACTATAAATCGCAGACCCGGTCGCTGCGGATGGGCGGCCACAGCACCTCGATCCGGCTGGAAATGTCGTTCTGGGACACGCTGGAGGAGATCGCGGCGAAGGAGGGGATGAGCCTCGCCAAGTTCCTCACCACGCTGCACGACGAAGTCCTCGACCATCACGGCGAGGTCAAGAATTTTGCCTCGCTGCTGCGCTGCTCCTGCCTGATCTATCGCGCCAAGAGCGCGGTCGTCGTACCGGAATTTCGTGGCAGTACGCCTGCCATGCTCGACGCGGCCGAATAGGTTCCATCCCATCGGAAAGCAAAAGCGGCTCGATCCGTTCCGGACCGAGCCGCTTCCATTCGCGCAACTAGATTT
>CAWIZF010000041.1:0-36473 GCA_963840465.1 uncultured Alphaproteobacteria bacterium
ATCCCACAATCCATCCTTGACCATCGCTTGCGCGCCCAGGCCGACTTCCTCGGCGGGCTGTCCATACACAACCAGAGTGCCCGACCATTCCGATTTGAGCGTCACCATGGCCTTGGCGAGACCCAGGAGCCAGGTCACATGGGCGTCGTGACCGCAGGCGTGCATGGCATTAACCTCGCTTCCATCCGCCAGCCGCTGCGGCTTGGTGTTGGCATAAGCGAGACCGGTGGCCTCGCGAACGCCCCCGTTGGCGTCCATATCTGCGCGGAACCACAGCGTCTTTCCGGGACCGTTCTTGAAGACGCCGACAACCCCGGTCTTGCCGATGCCGGTCGTCACGGCGAAGCCCAGCTCCTTCAATTCCCTGGCGACGATCGCCGCCGTGCGCGTTTCGGTGAATGCGATTTCCGGATTTTGATGAAGGTCCTTGAAGATTGCCGTCAGCCGCGCCGTATCAGCGTCGATGGCCGCGTTGACCTTGGCGAGGAACGCAGGTGACGCGGCTTGGGCCAAAGCAGAGCCGGCGATACCGGCCGCGGCAATCGCGATAGTCAGGAGACGTTGCATGAAATGCACCAAGCTCATGGTAGCTCTCCAGTTGGACCCAATGAGAATGCGCCTGTCGCTGCTGACTTAATACCCATTGCGGCTGCTGGCGTAACCTTTAGTTGTGAGTTCGACGGCTCGAAAGCCCCGCGCTGGACCGCCGCCAGCAATCCGCTTGACATCTGGTCGCGCTACCAATGTGATGGGCGCCAACAAAAACAAAAAACGCAGTGCACAAAAAATAATCCAGGGAGGATTTCATGCCGGGGCGCAAAGCTGCACGCCTGCTCGTTGGGCTGTCTGCCGCATTGACAATGCTGGGGATGGCGGTTTCCGCCGATGCCCAGGAGAAAAAAATCAAGATCGGCGTGATTTACGATCTGACCGGTCCGCTCGCGGGCGGCGGTTCGGAGCTGCAATATATCGGCGCCAAGATCATGCTCGACCAGTACGCCAAGACCGGCGTTGAGGGTTACAAGGTCGAGGCCGTCTATGCCGACGCCCAGAGCAAGCCTGACGTCGCGATCAACGAGGCGGTGCGGCTGATCGAGCAGGAAAAGGTCAACATGCTGCTCGGCTTCTTCTCGTCGGCGCAATGCGTGCCGGTGGCCGCGCGCGTCGAGCAGCTGAAGAATTTCATGTGGATCACCACGTGTATCTCCTCGGCGGTGCTGGCTGACAAGAACTTCAAATACGTATTCCGCCCGCAGGCCTCGGGCGACCAGTTCGGCCTGATGACGATGGATTTCATCGCGCAGAACTCGAAATCGAAGCTCGGCAAGGATCCGAAGGATCTGCGGGTCGCCATCATCCACGAGGACGGCGCCTATGGCGTCGACGTCTCCAAGGGCAACGAGGCCGGCGCCAAGAAGGCCGGCTTCAACGTCGTGATGAAGGAAGGCTATTCCGCCACCGCGCCCGATCTTTCCGCGCTCGTCACCAAGCTGAAGCGCGCGCGGCCCGACGTGATCTTCCACACCGGCTATAATCCCGACATCACCTTGTTCGGCCGGCAGGCGCGCGAGCAGGGCCTGAAATTCGCGGCCCTGGTCGGCCACGGTGCGGGCTACGGCGTCTACGAGAAGCTGAAGGAAGGTCTCGGCGCCGACGTCAATTACGTCTTCAACACCGATCCGATCTCGATCTGGCTCGCCAACCAGAAATCGATGGACCCGAAGCTGCCGCCGGTCATCAAGATGGTCGGCGAGGAATTCGACAAGGCGAAGCCGGGGGTCGCGATCCGTTCCGCCCATGTCGGCATGGCGGCGTCGAACACCTACGTCTTTCTGACCGACGTGCTGCCGCGCGCCATCAAGAAATATGGCGGCGTCGATCCCGATGCGCTGCGCAAGGCGGCGCTGGAGGTCGACATTCCTGAAGGCGGCACCATGCTGGGCTTCGGCGTCAAATTCCATGGCGAAGGCACGCAGATGGCCGGCCAGAACGAGCGCTCGTTCCCGGTGGTCATCCAGTACGTCGACGACAAGTCCTACGTGGTGTGGCCGAAGAGCCAGGCGCAGCGCGAGGCCGTGCTGCCCCTGCCGAAGGGAACCACGTTCAGCAACCAGTAACGCGGAGCATCTGGCGTGCTGACGGTAGAAGGGTTGGTGAAGCGTTTTGGCGGCTTCACCGCAGTCAACAACGTGTCGTTCCGGGTCGAGCAGGGCGAGATTCTCGGCCTGATCGGCCCGAACGGCTCCGGCAAGAGCACGATCTTCAACATGCTGTCGGGCACGCTGGTGCCGACGGCGGGATCGATCCTGTTCGACGGCGCGGAACTCTCCGGCGTTGCCCCGCACCGCATCATCAACAGCGGCATCGGCCGCACGTTCCAGATCCCGCGGCCGTTTCACCGGCTCAGCATGTTCGAGAACGTCGCGCTGGCGGGCTATTACGGCCAGGGCCGCCACAGCCGCGCCAAGGCGGATGAGGCCGCCGAGCGCGCGCTTGCCATGGTCGGCCTGCCGACCGATCGCCACGCCAGCGTCGACGGCCTCGGCGCCGCCGGCCTGAAAAAGCTCGAACTCGCCAAGGCGCTCGCCACGGGCCCGAAGCTCCTGCTCGCCGACGAAAGCCTCGGCGGGCTCGACGAGCACGAGATGGATCAGGCCGCCGACATGCTGCGCAAGATCCGCGACGAGCTCGGCATCACCATCATCTGGGTCGAGCACATCATGGGCGTGCTGATGCGCGTGGTCGATCGCGTCATGGTGCTCGATCACGGCGAGAAGATTTCGGAAGGCTTGCCGAGCGCGGTGGCTAGCGATCCCAGGGTGATCGAGGTCTATCTCGGCACCGATGCGGATTTCGAGCCAGGCCGCGGCCTCGGAAGCGCGCCGCAAGGCGGGGGTCTGAGGCATGCTCGAATTGAAAGCGGTCGACGCGGGTTACGGCACCTTCCAGGCATTGTTCGGCGTCAATCTCGAGGTCAAGGCGGGCGAGGCGGTTGGCGTGATCGGCCCCAATGGCGCCGGCAAGACCACGCTGATGCGCGTGATCTCCGGCCTGATCCGCCCCACCAGAGGCGCGATCTCGATGGAAGGCCACGACGTGCTGGCGACGCCGGCGCATCGCATCGTCGATCTCGGCATTGCGCACGTGCCGGAAAACCGCCGGCTGTTTCCACGGCTCACCGTCGACGACAATCTGAAGATGGGCGCCTACATGCCGGGCGCGCGCGCCAGATATGCGCAGCGGCTCGAGTTCGTGTTCGATCTGTTCCCGCGCATGAAGGAACGGCGCAGCCAGATGGCCGGCACCATGTCGGGCGGCGAACAGCAGATGTGCGCGATCGGCCGCGCGCTGATGTCGGATCCGAAATTGCTGCTGCTCGACGAGCCGTCGGCGGGTCTCGCCCCGGTCGTGGTGCAGCAGGTGTTCGAACTGGTGAAGCGCATCCGCGCCAGCGGGCTGACGGTTCTGATCGTCGAGCAGAACGTGCAGCAGGTTCTGAAGGTGGTCGACCGCGCCTATCTGCTGGAGGCCGGCACCATCCGCGCGTCGGGCACGTCGGAGGAGATGATGTCGACCGACACCATCAAGCAGGCCTATTTGGGCGTTTAGGGCAGGGCACAGATGCAGGCATTCCTCGACATCTTCGACATCTATCTGCTGGAAGCCGTGGTCAACGGCATCCTGCTCGGCGGCGTGCTGGCGCTGCTCGCGCTTGGGCTTAACCTGATCTTCGGCGTCATCGACGTCACCTGGATCTGCTACGCCGAACTTGTCATGATCGGCATGTACGGCATGTACTACATGGTCCAGGTATTCGGCATGCCGTACTGGGCTGCGGCGCCGTTTGCGATCCTGCTGGTCGCGGCGTTAGGCGCGGCGCTGCATTATATCGTCATCGCGCCGCTGTTGACCGCGCCGCCGATCAACCAGTTGCTCGCCACCGGCGGCGTGCTGTTCATCCTGCAGAGCTTTGCCACCGTCGCCTTCGGCATCGACTTCCGCAATCTCGGCATCCGCCTGCCGGTGCTGGCGTTCGGCGAGATGCATTTCAGCTACTCACGGCTGTTGTCCTTTGCCGCCGCCCTGATCGGCATGGTGACGGTCTATCTGTTCATGACGCGCACCTATACCGGCACCGCGATCCGCGCCATCTCGCAGGACCGCCAGATCATGCCGCTGATGGGGGTCGACACCAAGCGCATCTATCTCATCACCTCGGCGCTCGGCGGCGCGCTCGCCGGCCTCGCCGCCTGCCTGCTGGTGCTGCAATATGACGTGCATCCCTTTGTCGGCCTGTCGTTCGGGCCGATCACCTTCCTGATCTGCGTGCTCGGCGGCTTGGGCAATTTCGTCGGCGGCTTCATCGCGGCGTTCGTGTTCGCCGAGATCATTTCGCTGGGCGGCCTGTTCTCCGACCTCGAATGGGGCTACGTGCTGGCCTTCGCGTTCTTCATCGTCATGATGTTCATCCGGCCCGCGGGCCTTTTTGCGAGGCGCTCGTGAATCCCCGCCACATCGCCTGGGCTGTGGGCCTGGCCGCGCTGATCGCGCTGCCGTTTGTCTATCGCGAGCCCTATCACCTGCACATCCTGGTGCTGATCCTGATCTGGTCGTTCGCCTACACCGCGTGGTCGATCATGGGCCGCTTCGGCCTGGTGTCGCTCGGCCATGGCGGCTTCATGGGCGTCGGCGCCTACGTCACCGCGCTGTTGTGGAACCACCTCGGCGTGTCGCCGTGGATCGGCATTCCCGTGAGCATGGTGGCGGCGGGAGCGCTTGCGCTCGTGGTTGCCTATCCCTGCTTTCGCTTCCGCATCACCGGGCATTATTTCGTGCTGGTGACGCTGGCGCTGTCGGGCATCGTGCTGCAGGTCATCACCGCGACCCGCGATTGGACCGGTGGCTCGCTCGGCTACACGCCGAACCGCACCAAGGGCAGCCAGTTGCTGGCGCTGCAGTTCGACGACAAGATAACGTGGTACCTGATCGCGCTCGGCGTCTGGGTGCTGGGCCTGCTGATCTGGCGCTGGGTCGACCGCAGCATGAGCCGCTACGCCATGGAGGCGATCTCGGAGGACGAGGACGCCGCCGCCGCGGCCGGCGTCAACGTCACGGCCGAAAAGCTCAAGATCACGCTGATCTCGGCGCTGATGACCGCGCTTGCCGGCGCGCTGTACTGCCAGTACCAGATGTTCATCTCGCCCGACACGGTGAGCGGCATCGCGGTGTCGCTGCAGATGGTGTTCGCCGTCATCGTCGGCGGCCTCTACGTCTCGCTCGGGCCGACGGTGGGCGCCATCATCACCATCATGCTCGCCGAAGTGCTGCGCATCGGTTTCGGAACCAAGGCAGTGGGCTGGGACAACCTCGTCTACGGTGTGCTGCTGGTCGTTTTCATCATATTCCTTCCCAAGGGCATTCTTGGTAGCGTCCTCGACAGATTTAAGACGCAACCCAAGAAGACCTGAAGGATTGTCCCGATGCACACCGCTTTCTCCGTCATGGCAGGGCTTGTCCCGGCCATCCACGTCTTTGCGGACGGTGGTAAGAGCGTGGATGCCCGGGACAAGCCCGGGCATGACGGGGAGAGATAGATGAACAAGAAATCCTTGCAACCGCTTGCCGATGAGCTGAAGCCATACGTCGCCCCGTTCCGCTACGACGGCGTAGGCGAGTTTCACCTCAAGTCGCACAAGACCAACGAGAAGGGCGGCCTCGACAAGGAAAAAGCGACCAAGATCATCGAGGCCAATCGCGAGCGCTTGAACGATTTCCAGGAAAAGCTCTACGCGCAGGACCGCTGGTCGCTGCTGCTGATCTTCCAGGGCATGGACGCCGCCGGCAAGGACAGTGCGATCAAGAGCGTGTTCGAGGGCGTCAACCCGCAGGGTTGCGAGGTCACGTCGTTCAAGCAGCCGTCGACCAAGGAACTCGATCACGATTTCATGTGGCGCTGTATGGTCGCGCTGCCGGAGCGCGGCCGCATCGGCATCTTCAACCGCTCCCACTACGAAGAGTGCATCGTGGTCCGGGTGCACAAGGAGCTGCTTGCCAAGGAGAAGATCCCGAAGCCGCTCGTCACCAAGAACATTTGGCGCGAACGTTTTGAGGACATTACCGCGATCGAGCGCTACCTCGCGCGCAACGGCATCGTAATCCTGAAATTCTTTCTCAACGTTTCCAGGAAGGAGCAGCGCGAGCGCTTTCTCGAACGGCTGGAGGAGCCCGCCAAGAACTGGAAGTTCTCGCTTGCCGATGTCACGGAGCGCGCCTTGTGGCCGCGATATATGGCGGCGTATCAGGACCTGATCCGCCACACCTCGACCAAGCACGCGCCATGGCACATCGTGCCGGCCGACCACAAATGGTTCGCCCGCGTGGTAATCGGCTCGGCCATCGTCAGCGCGCTCGACAGGCTCGACCTGCATTTCCCGAAAGTCGACAAGGCCGACCGCGGCGAATTCAAGCAGGTGCGCGAGGCGCTGCTGGCGGAGGAGAAGGGGGCGAAGGCAAAGTGACGGCTGCATATCCCGCATGAGCGGAGCGATATGCGGGAACGTCACGTCCGTCTGGCGGCTTGCTCGACCATCGTCCCCGCGCGCTATGCGACAAATTTTTTGTACAACCAGCGACGGCCGTCATGGCGCCGCCAAACCTGTCCGCGCACCAGCCGGCCGGTTATGCTGCGTCTCGGCATGATGACCCGCTGTAGATGCCAGGTGGTTGGTTTGGCAGTGCGCCGCTCCAATCCGAACTTGCGGATGTTGATGGTTGTAAATCTGATCGATGCCATGCTGACCCACTCGGCTCGAGCTGCCCGCTGCAGGCATCACCCACAGCGGGCATCTCGGCGCCCCCTCATCACGATCGTGGCCCCCGCCGCGACCGCGAGAAATAACTGCCTCGAGCAATCCCGTTCTCGATCCCC
The DNA here is from genome assembly GCA_963840465.1 of uncultured Alphaproteobacteria bacterium. Lineage (GTDB taxonomy): Bacteria > Pseudomonadota > Alphaproteobacteria > Rhizobiales > Xanthobacteraceae > Bradyrhizobium. Next base: position 6,929 of record CAWIZF010000041.1, read on the forward strand.
GCGACACGGGAATCATAGCGAATCGGGCGGCCACAGTGGTCAACGAAATCCGGGTTTCGACCTGAGCTATTATTATTTGGTCGTCACTGCGATATTTTTGCCCGCCATGCTTCACCATGACTCATGAACGCCCGCTGGCGTGCGTTTGGTTCTCCAGATCATTCACAACGCGCCGGGAAAGCGCTTCCACAGTTGGTAGCCCGCATGAGCGAAGCGAGATGCGGGAGCGTCGCACCCGTCTGACGGCGGCCCCGGATATCGCTCCGCTCATCCGGGCTTGTATGAGGTGTTCGTTGTCAAGGGGGAACTGATTGATCAGGGCATGGCTTTGCCTTTGGCATGTTTGGTGGATCGCGATGCGCTCGCGATGGTCCTTTCGTCCCGATGGATAGCCGTTGCGTCGGACGCAGCCGCAGTCAAGGCTGGCCGCAGGCCACCGCCGGAGGCGGCGCGTAGCGGCCTTGACGGTGGCGAGGCCGCCGCAAAGCTTTCGGTCGGGACGTTTCGATGCGCGCGATTGGCGGCTTGGCGTGATGTCCTGGACTGGGCCGTGACGTTGTTATGCGGCCAACACCGCATCAACTTGTATCCGGTCGGGTGTGGTGACCCGGACCCTGATCTTTCATGCACGGGTGAAGGTAAGGCCCAGAAGAGACGGGACCCATCTACGAAAGCGGAATCCGAAGACCCAAGCCCGGGTTCGGTCACACGTCTGTCCTGGGTCACGTCGGCCGTCATTGGCGCACCGGCGTCCGTTAAAGGCTTGGGCGCATCGCAGCACCGGTTGGCACGAGGCCGGTTTCCAGATAGCGCCACAGCGTCACCATCAGCTTGCGCGCCAGCGCTACGATGGCGATCTTGCGGATGCGGCCCTTGAGGTCGCCAACCCGCTCGCGGAACCAGCGGCTCAACTCGCTGTCGGGCTGATGCCTCAGCCATAGCCAGGCGAGCTCGATCGCGGTCGTTCGCGCGCGATGGTTGCCGGCCTTGCTGATGCCCTGCTGTCGCCGGCTGGCGCCACTGTCGTAGGGTGTGTCGGTCAGTCCGAAGCAACCGCCGACCTGACGCCGGTTCTTGAAGTCACGGTAGAAGACTTCATTGGCCAGAAGCTGGGCGATCTGCGGGCCAATCGCCTTGAGTTGGGCGAGCTGGACCGCCTTCGCCTCTACCGAGTCCTTGGCCGGTGCTCGATGCGCGGTCGCATTCGCTGCCTCGAGCACCTTGATCTGCTTGTGCACCAACAGCAAGCGCTCATGCTCGCGACGGATCTCCTCCTTCAGCCGGGGCGGCAGAACGCGCCCATCGCCGGTACGCATCTCGTCCAGATCCGACAAGAAGCCCGGCTTCAAGGGCATGGCATCGCGGATACCCTGGCCATGCAGCAGCCCCTTGATCCGGTTGCTGTGCCCGGTGCGCTCCTTCAGCAGCCGCTCGCGTTCGCGGGTGCGCCGTTTGCGATCCTCATCCTCAGGCGTGGGAACCCGAACCATGCTGCAAACCCGCGGTTCGCCACGCAGGTAAGCCAGAAACGAGCGCATCAATTGCGCCAGATCGATCCGATCGGTCTTGGCACGCCGTGCCCGCCGGTTCACCTCGATGCTCGACGCATCGATCTCGTAATTGAGTACCCCGTTGTCGGCCAGCCAGCGGTGCAGCCAATGACCGTCGAGACCCGCTTCATAGCAAGACAGGATACGAACCGGCTTCCCCGTCTGCTCCGCCTTCGATCGAGCCTTGACCAGCAAACCCGACAGCGCCGCCAGGTCGCCTCCATCAATCCGGTAACGGCTCATCTTCTCGGTACCAGGCATCATTATGCCTAGCTGCCATTTCGCCTTGCTCAGTTCGAAAGCAATGTAAACCGTGCCATACTCGCAGCCGGCGGGTGTGTCAGCGTGATCTGTGCACATCGTTGATCCTCTGGGTGAGTGGGTGGTCGCAAGCTCAACTTACCCCTGACCACCTGCCACCCCATAGGATCTACTTTCGGAAATCCGCTCCGGCCGTCATTCCCCGCGAAGGCGGGGAAGCCAGTACGCCGCGGCCTCTCGGGTCTAACTGCCGCCTCTGGAATACTGGGTCGTCCGGTCAAGCCGGACGACGACGTCGGAGATTAGGTCACCCTTCCTGACCATCTTTGCCCATTGCGGCCGGCCATAATTCTCGTCTAGAACAGGTCCGGAACGCCGTCCCGGCAACGAACCGTCAATGGTTTTGGCTGAGGATTTGGCCGTCCAAAGGGTCTGGCAATGCTGATTCGCAGCGAAAAGTACGGAGTTCGGGGTGGAGCGGCCAAGGCTGCCTCCAAGGCTACCCCCGCGATTCCGGCTGCGTCCGCGCCCACCCTGCTTCTTGGCGGGCTTCTGCTTCTTATCGGCCCCTGAGGGCCGTCTGGGCGTTTGCGCCTGGGCACTCAGGGGTTTTGAGCGAGATCACCAGACCCTTCAGCGCCTATTGAACCGGCGCACGACCCAAAAGGAATTCAGCAAATGACCACCGCCAACAAGTCCGAGAAGGACCGCGTCATCGTATTCGACACCACCCTGCGCGACGGCGAGCAGTGCCCGGGCGCGACCATGACGTTCGAGGAAAAGCTCGAGATTGCCGAAATGCTCGACGACATGGGCGTCGACGTCATCGAGGCCGGTTTCCCGATCACCTCGGAAGGCGACTTCCAGGCGGTCAGCGAGATCGCCCGCCGCTCCAAGAACGCCGTCATCGCCGGCCTGTCGCGCGCCAACCCCAAGGACATCGACCGCTGCGCCGAAGCGGTGAAGTTCGCCAAGCGCGGCCGCGTCCACACCGTGATCGCGACCTCGCCGCTGCACATGCGGGTCAAGCTGAACATGACGCCGGAGCAGGTGATGGAGCTCTCGATCGCCAACGTCACCCGCGCGCGCAACCAGATCGACGACGTCGAATGGTCGGCCGAAGACGGCACCCGCAGCGAGATGGATTATCTCTGCCGCATCGTCGAGGCCGTCATCAAGGCCGGCGCCACCACGGTCAACATCCCTGACACGGTCGGTTACACCGTGCCGGAGGAATACACCCACTTCATGCGCACGCTGATCGAGCGGGTGCCGAATTCCGACAAGGCGGTGTTCTCCGTGCACTGCCATAACGACCTCGGCATGGCGGTGGCGAATTCGCTGGCCGGCATCGCCGGCGGCGCGCGGCAGATCGAATGCACCGTCAACGGCATCGGCGAGCGGGCAGGCAATGCCGCGCTGGAAGAAGTCGTGATGGCGATCAACGTCCGCAACGACGTGTTTCCGTGGTGGAACAAGATCGACACCACCATGCTGACGCGGGCCTCGAAACTGGTCTCGGCGGCGACCTCGTTCCCGGTGCAGTACAACAAGGCCATCGTCGGCCGCAACGCGTTCGCGCATGAGAGCGGCATCCATCAGGACGGCGTGCTGAAGGACGCATCGACCTACGAGATCATGCGCCCCGAAATGATCGGGCTGAAGAAGTCGTCGCTGGTGCTCGGCAAGCATTCCGGCCGCCACGCCTTCGTGCACAAGCTGGAGGAGATGGGCTACAAGCTCGGCGCCAACCAGCTGGAAGACGCCTTCGTGCGGATGAAGGCGCTGGCCGATCGCAAGAAGGACATCTACGACGAGGACATCGAGGCGCTGGTCGATCAGGAGATCGCAGCCTCGCACGATCGCATCAAGCTGGCCTCGCTGACGGTCATCGCCGGCACCCATGGCCCGCAGCGCGCCACCATGAAGCTCGACGTCGAAGGCACGATGAAGATCGAGGAAGCCGAAGGCAACGGCCCGGTCGATGCGGTGTTCAACTGCATCAAGGCGCTGGTGCCGCACGAGGCCAAGCTGGAGCTCTATCAGGTCCACGCCGTCACCGAAGGCACCGACGCGCAAGCCGAAGTGTCGGTGCGGCTCGCCCATGAAGGCCGCTCGATGACGTCGAAGGCGTCCGATCCGGATACGCTGGTGGCGTCGGCAAAAGCCTATCTCGGCGCGCTCAACAAGATCGTCATGAAGCACCAGCGCGACAGGCCGGCGCAGGCGGCGAGCTGATCGCCGCAACGCCTGATGACCAACCAATCTGTGCAACGCGGCGCCTTGGTGCGCCGCGTTTTTGCGACTGCTCCACGGCCCCGATTTGAGATTTCCTGCTCGCTCGCCCGAATGCCCACCAACCGGCGGCGGCGAAAGCTCATCAGTTCAGTGGCCCGGCGTCGACGTTTCGCCGGGTACGGATGGCTTCGAAAAGGCCCGTCAGCCAGCATGCCGGGCAACCACCCAGAAGCAAAACGGCGCCGATCAGAAGGGCCGGAAGAAGCCAGCCGGACGTGTTGCCGTACGCAAAAGCCAACACGATCAAGGTCGTGGCTCCCAGACCGCGCAACACGTGAACAGTTACCGAGCGATTGCAATACATTGAAGTAGCCTTCGTTCTCAAGAAACTCGCCAAGCAGGGCGCCTTCCCGGTTTGCCGGTTCGGCCGACATGAGGAGCCGTGAGATTCATTGCGGCCTCGATAAGTGCGGCGGGAGCAACGGCATAACGCGTGCGGCAACCCACGCCAGCAACGGCCGGCCGAGCGCACTGGCCATTCCGGCGATCAAGGCCGCCATGCCTAGGTTCCAGACCAGGATCATGATCGTCGCATCGAGGTTGTGCAGGAGAGACAGCGCGAACGACGTCATGGCTGCGATCGCCAGTCCACCGACCGCGCTCACCATGGCCGGCCGCAATGGCGCTGCAAAACGCAGCATGATCAGCATTGCGACCGAGAGAGGCGTACTTGTCATCAAGAGTGTTGCAAAGCAGCGCGCTGCTTCGCCCATCTGGATTCCGTTCGGGTTCATGCTGACCCAATCGGTCAGGCAACCATATCCGATTGTCGATACCCATACCGCGACCCCCGGGAGCGGCAACAACAGCCACCAGCGCCGGGATTCAGGCAGGTTCAGCTCGAAAGAGGCCCATGCTGCCAGCACGGCGGTTGCAAGTGCGCCAAACATGCTGACGACAAAAACCGGTTGCTTCAGACGCATTGAAAGGTCTGGCCGCACCCCATGCGCGATGCAGAGCAGCGCCAATATGACAGCAGTCAGCGCCAGCCAAATGCAGGTGCGCAACAGCGGAGGAGCCAGCCTTCGAACCGGCGTTGCCGAATCCACGAGCGAATCGATGAGATCGGACGTTTTCCTCACGACAATTCGCCTTTCAGCAGCTTGCGCAGATTCCTCATGGCGCGATGGGTCGCGACCTTCAGCGCGGAAATCGACCGGCCACTGGCTTGCGACGCCTCCTTCAGCGACATTTCCTTGAGCTTCATCATCCTGATCGCATCGCGTTGATCTGGCGGCAGCTTGTCGATTGCGCCCACCAGAGCGAGTTCAGCCGAGTTATCACCGAACAATTTCGTCGGAGGGGCGGCAAAGGTTTCATGCTCGGCCGACAATTCAGTCTCGCGGGACCTACGCCGGGTCTGCCGGCGCAACTGGTCAATGATGCGGCGATGCGCGATGGCGACCAGCCAGGGACCAAACGGCCGCTTCGGGTCGTAGGTTTGTCGAATCGAATGGATGGTCATCAGGACGTCCTGGACCGCATCTTCCAGATCGGTGGACGATCTCAGATATCGGATGGCGATCGAGCGGACATAGGGCTCAACTTGAGTGAGCAGGTTGCGATAGGCTTCGCGGTCGCCATCCTGGGCGCGCGCCATAAGCATCGACCATTGGCCACCGGAAGGCTGGCTGGTGCCCGGAGGCGTACGAACCAGCGTGAGCCTGGGAGTATCAGGGTATGGGGGATTTTCCTTGTTGCAACCCGGCATCCCGACTGCTCGTTCTCGTGATCTGACGCCCTGCGTGGGTACACCCGCTTCCTCGGCGACGACAGAAAAGAATTTTTGGCTGGGCCGCTAACCTTTGCCGCGTCTGCCTCGAACTTCCAATCGTGAACCCTGCGCAGTCCATGCCGCTGCTGGTGTGGGGGCGTAACATTTGCGGCCTCCGAAACGAAGTTCATCTGGATCAACGAAGTTCATCTGGATCAACAAGGAGAATATCATGCTGACCCGCCGTTCCATTCTCGGCGCCGCGCTCGTTGCCGGAATTCTCGCCGCTTCGCCTGCCTTGGCGGAGAATGCCCCTGCGTTCGACGCCAAGACGTTCGCTGCAGCCCAGAAGGCTGGCAAGCCAATCCTGATTGCGGTCCACGCCCCGTGGTGTCCAACCTGCAAGGCGCAGGCACCGATCCTGAGCGATCTGAGGGCCGATCCCAGGTTTAAGGATCTCGTCTATTTCGTGATCGATTTCGACAGCCAGAAAGATCTGCTCAATCGTTTCAGCGTCCGCTCGCAATCGACCCTGATTGCCTTCAAGGGTGAAAAGGAAGAGGCGCGCTCCGTCGGCGATACCAAGCGGGACTCGATCTTTGCCATGGTCGGGAAAGCGATCTGACGTCCTCGTATATCTTGAGGTATTCGATGAAGGATGACGGTTCCGAACGCTCCGCCCGGATAGCATTGGATTTGGCTTCGCGACGAGGCGCCATCACCGGTGGACTTGCAGCGGCTCTTTCCTGGTTCGCACCGGCCGGCGCGGAGACGTTGCCGCCCGTCCTCACGTCGGGAGGGCATCAATTCACGCTTGTGTCCCCGCGACGGATGCTGCCGTCGATCCGTCTGTTCAGCCTCGGCGGAGGCACGCTTGATCTTGCCAGTCTCCAGGGGCAGCCGATTCTCCTGAACTTCTGGGCGAGTTGGTGTCCTGCGTGCCGGGTCGAATTGCCGATGCTCGACAGGCTGAGCGAGCGCGCTCGCAAGATGAGACTGAATGTTCTGGCCGTTTCCGAGGATCGGGGAGGTCGGGATCAGGTCGGCCAATTCGTTCAGTCATTGGGGATTCGAAACCTTTCTGTCTATCTCGATCCGAACGGTTATGTCGGCCACGCCGATCCGGATCGGACAATCGCCGTTCGCCCTTTACGGAATGCCGATCACTTACCTGATTGCAAGTTCCGGCTGGATCGTCGGTTACATGCCTGGCTCCGCGGATTGGGCCGAGCCTGCGGCGGCAGCGCTTATTGAGTATCTGCGAAACGCCTAAGCGCGTCAGCAAAGGTGATTTAGAGATGGGAAACCGGCGATGACGATCGGCAGTACGTTGTTGGCATTCCTCGCAGGGATCCTTTCTATCCTTTCACCTTGCGTGCTCCCGATACTTCCGATTGTCCTGGGCAGCGCGGCATCAAGTCATCGGCAGGGACCTTTGGCACTCGCTGCCGGACTGTCCCTATCGTTTGTCGGCATCGGATTATTTGTGGCGACGGTCGGCCACTCGATAGGATTGGATGCGGACCGACTTCGCTACGTTGCGGCGACGCTGATGATGCTCGTCGGCCTCGTGCTAGTTGTTCCGCGGTTGCAGGCCCAAATCGCAGTTGCGGCGGGCCCGATCGGAAACTGGGCCGATAGCAGGTTGGCAACGAGCCGCACCAACGGCGTTGCCGGGCAGTTCTGGATCGGCGTGCTCCTGGGAGCCGTATGGAGTCCATGCGTCGGGCCGACACTTGGAACTGCGTCCTTGCTTGCCGCCCAAGGCAAGGATCTTGGTCAGGTCGCGCTGACGATGCTTGCGTTCGGTATCGGCGCGGCGCTTCCATTGCTGGGATTGGGATGGCTTTCCCGGGAAACAATGGCGCGCTGGCGCGGCCGATTGTTAGCCGCGGGCGCAGGAATGAAATCCGCGCTGGGTCTTTTTCTTCTCGTCATTGGTCTGCTCATCATCTCGGGTGCGGACAAGACGTTTGAAACCTTTCTGGTCGACGTTTCGCCGGAGTGGCTGACCAATCTGACCACACGCTTTTGAGGCTCATGCCGGCAAGGACCACCGGTCGCATGCTGCGTTGCTTGAGGAAAACCCAGAAGGAGAAGTTCCGATGAAGTTCATGATCGCTCTCTTGGCACTGGTCATTGCAACGCCGGCTTGCGCAAGCGATGGCATCATCACGAAGCCCAGTAACTTTTCGGTGCAGGAAACGATTTCGCGATTTGGGGCAGCCGTCAAATCGAGAGAGGGGGCAGGTTTCGTCGTGTTCACCGAAATCGATCATGCTGCCGCTGGAAAGAAATTCGGCATCGATATGCGGCCTCGCACGGTGATCATCTTTGGCAATCCGAAACTCGGCACGCCGGTAATGGCAAAGACGCCATTGCTGGCGATCGACAATCCTCCGAAGGCGCTTGTTTGGGAGGACGATCAGGGCAAGGTATGGCTGTCCTATAATTCAGCCGACTATCTGTATAAGACAATATACCCGCGGCATGGATTGGATGTGCCACCCAACTACGCGCCGTTCGCGAAGACTTTGAGCGACATAACCGACGAGGCAATCAAATAGAAGGTGGCTCGCAATGACGATGCGGAGGCAAGGCCTGCGACCAATCGGCACGAGGGGCAAGTCACTTCTGATTTTCAGAAATCGTGTCAAGCCCAGGAATTGAAAAATATTCCGCTTTCGTTCTCAGCCAAATCAGTCGCATAACTCCGCTCGTCTCACGGCGGATGAGGGGCGTTCGCCATCGTCACGAACGCGCGGTGAGATGCGATGGACGCGAGAGCTGCGACTGACGTGTGCAGCTTGAGCGTACGGCGAAGTCGTGTGGTTCGGGCGCCGCGGTGCTGGCGTTAAGTCGTGCGAGAAGATAGCTTCTCGCAGGCGACGGAGGCAAAAGAGCCGTTCTCCGGGAAGAGCACGAAGTAAGCCGTAAAGCCATTGCGCAGGGAAGGCCGGAATGCTCCCGCTGCCCTGTATGCTCGTGTGCAGTTTTGTTTGCGCAAATCGCACGCGAGACCGCGGGTGCAGCAAGCACCCGGTCTTCCCTGCGCCCTCGATTTCGAAGAGGGCAAACGAAGATGCAAACCTCGGGCGCAATAGCGCCGCGAGATCGCGAAGTCGTATCCGCGTAGGATGGGTGGAGCGCAGCGATACCCATCGCCACACGCACCGGAGTTGATGGGTATCGCTTCGCTCCACCCATCCTACGGGACTGCATGGACGCGGAGTAGATCTTGCCACGCACCCTCTCGAAGGGCGAGGCGGCCAACGGGATTGCCCACGAAACAGGCCGGAAACCCGAACGGACAGAATGTCGTATTTTGCAATGCAGCAAAACCATCAACGTGGCCCCTGCTAACGGGCAATGGCAATTCGGTCGGCTTGTCTGTATTGGTGCAACTTGGCATGCAAGCTTCGGAACGGCGTCAGCGTTCCGGAGAAATAACGGGAGGAAACATGCGTAAATTGATACTGGCCGCGGCATCGATCGCGGCACTGACCCTGGTCGGACCCGCCGCGGCGCAATCGCCGATCGTGATCAAGTTCAGCCACGTGGTCGCGCCCAACACGCCGAAGGGGCTGGCGGCGGAGAAGTTCAAGGAACTGGCCGAGAAATACACCGACGGCAAGGTCAAGGTCGAAGTCTATCCGAACTCGCAGCTCTACAAGGACAAGGAAGAGCTGGAAGCGCTGCAGCTCGGCGCGGTGCAGATGCTGGCGCCCTCGAACTCGAAGTTCGGCCCGATCGGGGTCAAGGAATTCGAGGTGTTCGATCTGCCCTACATCCTCCCCGACCTGAAGACGCTGCGCAAAGTCACCGACGGCCCGCTCGGCAGGCAGGCTGCTGAAGCTGCTGGATGCCAAGGGCATGACCGGTCTCGCCTACTGGGACAACGGCTTCAAGCAGATGAGCGCCAACAAGAAGCTGGTGACGCCGGCCGACTACAAGGGACTGAAGTTCCGCATCCAGTCTTCCAAGGTGCTGGAAGCCCAGTTCCGCTCGCTCGGCGTCGATTCCGCAGGTGATGGCGTTCTCCGAAGTCTACCAGGCGCTGCAGACCGGCGTGGTCGACGGCCAGGAGAACACCTGGTCCAACATCTACACCCAGAAAATGCATGAGGTGCAGAAGTACATCACCGACACCAACCACGGCTACATCGGCTACGTCGTCGTCACCAACAAGAAGTTCTGGGACGGCCTGCCGGCGGATATTCGCGCCCAGCTGCGAGAAGGCCATGAAGGAAGCCACCGAATACGGCAACGGCCAGTCGGCAGAAGGAAAACGACGACGCGCTCGCCGAAATCAAGAAGACCGGCAAGAGCGAGATCGTCACGCTGACGCCGGAGCAGGATGCGGCGATGCGCAAGGCGCTCGAACCGGTCTACCAGGATGTGGCAAAGCGCGTCGGCCAGCCGCTGATCGACGAATTCCTCAAGGAGACGAGGGGCGCGACCAACTAAGACGATCGACTTGAGATGCGGCGCTTTTCAGCGCCGTCGGCACAGGGGCACCTTTGTCATTGTCCGGGCAATGCGCGAGCCTGCAGTGCCGGGCATCCACGTCTTATTCGTCGGGCAGCAAGCAAGGCGTGGATGGCCGGGTCAAGCCCGGCCATGACGAGTGCTCGATCTTTTGGGGGAATGGATGTTTCTTCGAATCCTCGATCGGCTTGAGGAGATATTGATCGCGACGCTGATGGCGCTCGCGACCGTCATCATCTTTATCGCGGTGATGCACCGCTATCTCGTCGGCATTCCCTTGCTGTATCCGATCCTGTTTCCCATCAATCTGTCCTGGGCGCAGGAATTGTGCATCTACATGTTCGTGTGGGTCGCCAAGTTCGGCGCGGCCTATGGCGTGCGCACCGGCATCCATGTCGGCGTCGACGTGGTGGTGAACCAGCTCAAGTCGCCCTGGCGCAATGCGGTGGTGCTGTTCGGCCTGCTCTGCGGCGCGTTCTTCACCGCCGTGATCGGCACCATGGGCGCGAAATTCGTCTATGGGCTGATGCACACCGACCAGGTCTCGCCCGATCTCGAGATCCCGAGCTGGTTCGTCTATCTCTGCATTCCGCTCGGTTCCTATCTGATGTGCTTCCGCTTCCTGCAGGTCGCCTATCATTACTTCTACACCGGCGAACTGCCGCATCATGACCACGCCCATGTCGAGGGCGTCGATGTCGAAGAGCCGGGTATCGGCGCTGCGGAGGTCACCCGATGAGCGCCTGATCATCTTCACGCTGCTGATCGCGTTGATGCTGACGGGCATGCCGATCTCGATCGCGCTCGGCATGACGGTGTTGACCTTCATCTTCACCATGACCAACGTGCCGACCGAGTTGGTGGCGCTGAAGCTGTTCACCGGCATCGACAATTTCGAGATCATGGCGATCCCGTTCTTCATTCTGGCCGGCAATTTCCTGACCCATGGCGGCGTCGCGCGCCGCATGATCAATTTCGCGACTTCGATGGTCGGCCATTGGTATGGCGGGCTGGGCCTCGCGGGCGTGATGGCCTGCGCGCTGTTCGCCGCGGTGTCCGGCTCGTCGCCGGCGACCGTGATCGCGATCGGTTCGATCATGTTGCCGGCGATGGTCAAGCAGGGTTTTCCAAAACGCTTCGGCGCCGGCGTCATCACCACGTCGGGCGCGCTCGGCATCCTGATTCCGCCCTCGATCGTGATGGTGATCTATTGCGTGGCGACCGGCGGCAGCATTGCGCTCGATCCGGCCGGGCATCGCGTGTCGTCGGCCTCCGTCGGCCAGATGTTCATGGCGGGCGTCATTCCGGGCCTGATGCTGGCGACGCTGCTGGGCCTGACGACCTTCTATCGCGCCTGGAAGTTCGACTATCCGCGATTGCCGCGCGCGAGCTGGGCCGAGCGCTTCATCGCCTTCCGCAAATGCATGTGGGGATTGCTGCTGATCCTGATCGTGCTCGGCGGCATCTATGCCGGTCTGTTCACGCCGACGGAAGCCGCCGCCATCAGCGCGGTCTACGCCTTCGTCATCGCGGTGTTCGTCTATCGCGACATGTCGCTGAAGGACGTGCCGCGGGTGCTGCTCGGCTCCGCCAATATGAGCGCGATGATCCTCTACATCATCACCAACGCGGTGCTGTTCTCGTTCCTGATGGCGAATGAAAACATTCCGCAGCAGATCGCAGCCTGGATCACCTCGATCGGCGTCGACTGGATCATCTTCCTCCTGATCGTCAACGTGCTGCTGCTGATCGCGGGCAACGTGATGGAGGCGTCGTCGATCGTGCTGATCATGGCGCCGATCCTGTTTCCGGTGGCGGTCAAGCTCGGCATCCACCCGGTGCATCTCGGCATCCTGATGGTCGTCAACATGGAGGTCGGCATGTGCCATCCGCCGGTCGGGCTCAACCTCTATGTCGCCTCCGGCATCGCCAAGATGGGCATCACCGAGCTGACGATCGCGGTGTGGCCGTGGCTGCTGACCATGCTGATCTTTCTCGGCGTCGTCACCTATGTGCCGGAAATCTCGCTGTGGCTGCCGCGCGTGCTGGGGATGCTTTAGCCTCGCGCGCATTGCTTTGGATCAAACGGCGTCACATTACATCTTGGTAAGGGAAGGCTCTCTTGCCAATCCTTAAGTTGAACGCCGACTCGTGCGGGCCCATCTTCAGGCAACCTTTCACAGGAGGTTCGCATGAGGAAGTTCGCCATCGCAGCGGTTGCGGTTCTTGCCATCGCCGGTTCGACCGCCGTCTACGCCCAGCACCGCCATTGGAGCCACGGCTTTTCGCGGATGAGCCCGGAGGACCGGTCGGCCTACGCCGACGCCCGGATCGCGGCTGTCCATGCCGGCCTCAAATTGACGGCGGACCAGGAAAAGCTGTGGCCGCCGGTCGAGGCCGCGGTCAAGGAGTTCGCCAAGCTCAGGATCGATCGCGCCAACGCGCGGATGAACGCGCCGCGGGACGATTCCAGCCAGCAGAAGCCGGACGATCCGGTGGCGCGGCTGCGTGACCGGGCCGAGAATATGGCGGCCACCGCCGGGGCCATGAAGAAGATCGCGGAAGCCGCCGACCCGCTCTACAAGACGCTCGACGACGGCCAGAAGCGCCGGCTCGCCGTGCTGACCCGCATGGACCGGTTTGGGAGCCGGGAAGGCTGGCGCCATCACCGGTTCGAGCGCGAAATGGGCATGGACCGCGACTTTGACCGCGATCGCGGCGACCGCCGCGACCGTCATGACCGGGATGGCGGCCCGGACCGGGGCGGCCCCGAACGGCTCTGACACGCGCCCTGCAGGGGCGCGATCCGAACATCGGCGGAAGCCGCTGAAATCCAGCGGCTTTTCGCCGTTCCGGCGGTCCGCCAAAGCCCGGGAAAACTTGGCCCGGCTTGCTGGACATCCCGGGGTCGCTTTGCTAAACGACGCCCTCTTGCGAGGGCTTTCCGGATCAGGATCCGGGCGCATAGCTCAGTTGGTAGAGCAGCTGACTCTTAATCAGCGGGTCCCAGGTTCGAGCCCTGGTGCGCCCACCAAGCCTTTCAAGAACTCAACGAGAGAAGCCGTTTGATCAGGCCGAACCAAATTCGTGCCGCTCCTGAACGGCAAGGCATGGTTGTTCGTTGGTCTCATGGTCACTGTCGAACGAGAACGCGATCGCTTCTAATAGACAGCAGGCGCGACGACCCAAAGCAGATCGACAGTTTCCTGACCTTCGCACCAGGCGCGATGCAGTCTCGTCGCCTCGAACGCGAACGAGTCGCCCGGCCCAATCATATGGACGATCCCATCAAGCTCGAGCGCCAGCGTGCCTGACATCACGATGCCGCATTTCGCGCCGCTCTCGTTGCGGACTGCCTCGCCCCAGGATCCCCCCGGCTGGATTTCGATACGCATCATCTGGATGCCCGTGACTTCGTCAGGCGAGAGAAGCTCCTTCCGCATGCCTTTCGGGCCGAGATCGAGCGTGCGGCGGGCGCTCGCGCGCACCACGGCGTCTTCCTGCCTGGACGTCGGCACGTCGAACAGCCAACCAACCGGCATATCCAGTGCTGCACAGATCTGGCGCAGCGAACGAAGCGACGGAGTCGTAAGCCCGCGTTCGATCTGACTGAGAAGTCCGACGGATATGTCGGCGCGTTCCGCCACGTACTGCAGCGAGAACCGTTTGATGGTTCGCCTGAGCCTCAGCTTCCGTCCGAGGCCTTCGTCGCGGTCCGTCTCCGACGTCGGCTCAATTTCTGCATGATCTGACATTCATTCCTCCCGCCGACGCATATAGAGCTTCTATGCCGAATTGAAATTTTGAATCAAATTTTTTAGCGTCGTTGCAATTCGTTCGGCTTTGCATTTACAAATGATACATAAACGAGGGTCCTATGCGGGTTGGTATCGAAGTTGGCGGTACATTCACCGATCTGGTCGCGGTGGATGGGAGTAGGGTCGAAGTCATCAAGGTGCCGAGCACGCCGGCCAGTCCGGACAAGGGCGCCTTTACTTCGCTCGAAGCCGCCGGCCGGCGATATCGTCACCCTTGCGGTCGGCGGCGGTGACGGCTTCGGCGATCCCGCGAAGCGTTCCGCCGAACGTTTGCGCGAGGATCAAGCCGACGGGATTATCTCGGCTGAGCGCGCCGCAAGCTGGGCCTCTTCCAGAATAGCGGCGGAGTGACGGTCCCGATGGGCTCTTCCGCCGCAAGCCATGATCGCTCGCTCTGGTCGGCGACAATGCGCGAAGCGGCCCTCGCTGCCGAGCCGTTCACGGGCAACAGAAGCGTCGACCTTGCCGTGATCGGCGGCGGCATTACCGGCTGTTCGACGGCTCTGAACGCGGCCGAATCCGGCGCATCCGTCATTCTGCTGGAGGCGAAGACCATCGGCTGGGGCGCGTCGGGTCGCAACGGCGGGCAAGTCATTCCCGGCCTGAAATACGATCCGTCCGAGATGTCGGCGAAATACGGCGCAGCCGCCGGCCGGAAGCTCACGGAGGCGGTCGGCAATGCGGCCGATGTCGTGTTCGATCGAATCGAAAAACATCGCATCGATTGCGATCCGAAGCGGGGAGGGTGGGTTCAGGCGGCGCATGCCGCGCCTGCCCTTGCCCGTGTCCAGCAGCGGGCGCGCGACTGGATGAATGTCGGCGCTGCGGTTGAATTGCTCGACGCGTCCGGCGTCGAAAGGCTGGTCGGGACGCGTGAGTATCTAGGTGGCTGGATCGACAAGCGCGCCGGCACGCTCCATCCGCTTTCCTTCACCCGCGGTCTCGCGCGCGCCGCCCGCGACGCGGGGGTTGCGGTTCACGAAAACTCTGCGGTCGAGAAGCTGGAACAGGACGGCGAAGGTTGGCTGCTCAAAACGGCGGGCGGCACCGTCAGGGCTCGCTCCGTCGTCGTTGGAACGGATGCCTATTCGACGCCGCTGGTCGCGGGACTTCCGGAAGCGATGTTGCTCGTCCAGAGCGCGCAGCTGGCCACCGAACCGCTCTCGGACAATCTCCAGGCGCATATTTTGCCGGATGGCCGCTGCTGTTCGGAAACCCGGCGGCTTGCATTCTATTTCCGGCTTTCTCCCGACGGTCGGCTGATGTTCGGCGGGCGCGGCGCCGTCGGCGATTCCGAGAGCCCGGTTTTCACCAAGGCGCTTGTTGCGGCGATGCGCCGGATCTTCCCGGAAGCGGCTGACGTGCCCGTCGCCTTTCAATGGTCGGGCCAGATCGGGCTGACCCTCGACGGATTGCCACGCGTCCACGAGCCAGCGCCGAACCTGCATATCGGCATGGGCTACAACGGCCGGGGCGTGGCGATGGCGACGGTGATGGGGGGCTGGCTCGCCGCGAAGGCGTTGCGAGGCGAGGCTCCTCCGCTTCCAACCACGGCTCTCGCGCCGATCCGTTGGCACCGGTTACGACGTCCCGCGCTGGCGCTTGGGATCGCGTCGGCCTGGGTTCGCGACCGCATAGGATTGGCTGGATGACCGCCATGCACCTGTTCAGCCCGCTGACGCTTCGCAGCGTGACGCTTCCGAACCGGATCGTCATCTCGCCGATGCAACAATACGCGGCAGGACCGGACGGTGTGCCGAACGAATTTCATCGACGAATTCCTCAATTTGCATTTGCTGGACGAAGCATTGCCCGCGCTTCGCGAGCCGGTGATGGCGCCGACCCGAAGGGGACGCAGCGCCTTCGCGCGCGTCCAAATATCTGATCAGTCCAGCTTGAAGCCGATACGCCTCACATAGGCGCCGAAGTCCGCACGCTCGGGGCGCGCGTATTGCCGCGCCTTGTCCTCCGACCAGCCATAGGTATCGGCCAATCCGAATTCCCTGACATAGCGCTGGGCCGCATAAGGCTGGGCTGCCTCGCGGCGCCGATCGTATGCCGCGATGGCATCATCGAGTCCGTCTTCCCGAAACGTGTTGTGATGCACGGTCACGGACAGCGGAAGCCGCATGCTGATCTGTGGCGTCTCTGCCGGATATCCCAAGGCGAGGCCGGCTACCGGGAAAACATGGTCGGGAAGTTTCAGGAGCTGTGACAGCGCGCCGGAGTGATTGCGGACCGCGCTGACCGGACAGACGCCAAGGCCTTCGGCCTCTGCCGCGATGACGAACGCGGACAAGGCGATCGCCGCATCGACCGCGGCATTGAAGAAGGCATCGAGGTGATCGTTGGCGAAGTGCCTGTCGCGCAGCGCGTGGATTCGACGCTGCCGCTGGTTGTTGCCGCAGAAGAGGAGAAGGCTCGGAACATTTGCAAGCCATTTCTGGCCCAGCGGCCCGTCGGCCAGCAGCGCGCTGATCTGTGATTTCAGAGGCGGCGCGTCGATGATGATGATGTCGCGCTGCTGGAGATCGCTCTTGGTCGGAGCACACAGCGCCAGGGCACATAGCCGTCGCAAGGTCGAGTAAGGAACGGTATCGGAGCGGAATTTTCGGACCGAGCCGCGAGCCGCCAACTGACCGAAGAGGGACGGGGCGTCATCGCCGAATTCCACATCCGCAGCATCAGGGCCGAACCGATCCACAAGCGGTGTTTTCGAATTGGACATCTCGAAGGTCTCCAAGCGCGCTTCTGCTTAATGTCAGGTTCGCGCGCGATAAGCAAAGCTGGAGCGGCATGCCGGGCCACCGATTGCATCATAAATTATTCGGTTGCGTTTTGGTGCGCTTCGGAGCCGAATGATCGAAAGACCGCGACGCTGGGAGGATAATGCCATGGATATGAAACTGTCGCCCGGGCAACTGAAGCTCCGCAGTGCCGCGCGCGAATTGGCCGAAACCGAATTCGCGCCGAAGGCGGCGGAGATCGATCGAACCGAAGCCTACCCTTTCGACAACGTGGCCGCGCTGAAGGCCGCGGGCTTCATGGGCTATACGATTCCTGAATCCTACGGCGGCCGGGGAGGAAGTTACTTCGAGGCCGCCCTGATCATCGAGGAAATGGCGCGGGTATGCGGGGCGACGGGGCGCATTACGGTCGAGGCCAACATGGGCGCCATCTCCGCGGTCATGCAGTATGGCACCGAGAAGCAGAAGCGGCTGGGCGCCGATCTCGTTCTTTCCGGCGATAAGCCGGCGATCTGCATCACCGAGCCGGAAGCCGGATCGGCGGCGACCGAGATGACGACGCGCGCAGACAAGCACGGCAACACCTATGTCATCCGGGGCAAGAAGCACTGGATTACGGGCGGCGGGGTCTCCAAACTCCATCTGATTTTCGCGCGGGTATTCGACGAGCGGGGCGCCGAGCAGGGGATCGGCGGCTTCCTCGCGCTTGGCGGTACGCCCGGTTTGATCATCGGCAAGCGCGAGCCCGCCATGGGCCTCCGCGGCATCCCTGAAACGGAGATCATCTTCGAAAACCTGGAAATCTCCGAGGATATGCTGCTGCTGCCGCCGCGCGGGCTGCGGCGCGGATTTGCCGATCTCATCGACGCCTATAACAGCCAGCGGGTCGGCGCCGGAACCGTCGCGCTCGGGCTGGCGCAGGGTGCGTTTGAGAAGGCCATGACCTTCGTGAAGGAGCGCAAGCAGTTCGGGCGGCCGATCGCTGAATTCCAGGGCCTGCAGTGGATGCTGGCCGACATGGCGGTGGCGCTCAATGCCGCGCGGCTGTCGCTGCATCAGGCAGCGCTTAGCGCCGATCCGTTTCCGGACCCTCTTCTCGCCGCGCAGGCGAAGATCATCGCGTCCGAGACCGCCAACATGGTCACCAACCAGGCGCTTCAGCTGTTCGGCGCCAGGGGCTATTCGCGGGATTATCCGCTCGAACGCATGGTTCGGGATGCCCGCATGTTCACGATTGCCGGCGGCACGGCGCAGGTGCTGCGGACGCTGGTGGCGTCCAGGATTCTCGACACCAAAATTCCGCAGACCCGCAGCGGGTACATGGAGGCGGTTCAGGCTCCGTCTCTCGCGGCAAAATAATCTCTTGCTGCGCCTTATACCGCGCGGCTGTGCGTTGCTGCAGAATTCGCAAGGTGGGCATCGAACGCCGACGCGACGCTCCGCACCAGAAATTCCGCGCCGTCGCTGATCGAGAGCCGGTCGTCGATCATGGTCACGGCGCCGTCGGCGATGAGGCTCTCGATCCGCGGCCGGTCGACGATCGCGGATCGAAGGTCGCGGCCGTGCAACCGGGATACCCGCGGCAGATCGACGGCAAGGTCGCACATGATCCGCTCGATGATGTCGGCGCGGAAGCGATCTTCGCCGGTGAATGCGTATCCCTTGGCGGTAGCGAGCCGGTCCTCGGCGATCCGCGCGAGATAGTCGCGCGTCGGAACGGCGTTCTGCACGAACCCCTGAGGCATGCGGCCGATGGCGCTGGCGCCAAGGCCGATGAGCGTATCGGCGGAATCGTCGGTGTAGCCCTGGAAGTTGCGCTTCAGCCTGCCGTCCTGTCTCGCGATGGCCAGACTGTCTCCCGGAAGGGCGAAATGATCGAGGCCGATGCGGACGTAGCCTGCGTCCAGCAGGGCTTCGGCGATGGTTTCGGCCTGCAAATGGCGCTCGGTGCTGCCGGGCAGGGAGTCTTCGGCGATCTTGCGCTGGTGCTTCTTGAACGAGGGAACGTGGGCGTAACCGAACACCGAAAAGCGGTCCGGCCGAAGCTCGACGCATTTGGCGACGGTGTCGAGACACGAGTCCACCGTCTGCAGCGGGAGCCCGTAGAGCAGGTCGAAATTGATCCGGCCAACGCCCACCCGGCGCAGACGCTCGACGGCAGCCGCGGTTTGCTCAAAACTCTGCAGCCGATTGATGGCGCGCTGCACGGCGGGGTCAAAACTCTGGACGCCCAGGCTCGCGCGGTTGACGCCGCAATAGCCGAGCGCCTCGACCATCGGCTCCGTCAGCGTGCGCGGATCGATCTCGACGGCGATTTCAGCGTCGGGAAGGATGAAAAACGAATAGCGTAGCGCGCCGACAAGATCCACGAACGTCTCGGGCGACATGATGGTCGGCGTACCGCCGCCGAAGTGGACATGGGAGATCGGTATTCTCTGGCCGATTGTCTCGGCGACAAGGCGGGCTTCGGTACGCAGACCCGCCGTATAGGTCGCGATCGGATCGTCGCGCTTGGTGACCGAGGTGTGGCATCCGCAGTACCAGCACATGGATCGGCAGAACGGCACGTGCAGGTAGATCGAGGCCGGCTCTCGGACCGGCATCGACTTCAGCCAGCTCCGATAGCTTTCCTCGCCAATCGCCGGCGAAAAATGCGGGGCCGTGGGATAGCTGGTGTAGCGCGGCAGCCGGTCCTGCCCGTAGGATTTCGCCAAGTCCGATCGCATCTGCTTGTCTCCTTCCGCCTTCGGATCAATTAGCGGACTCGGGGCGGAGGGACTTTGCGCTGGCTCAAACCACCGTTATTCCCGGTACGGCTATGCTCGGCGCAGCAGCTTTGTGACGTTCCGGACGACGGATGTGGCGACCGACCGGGATGGTTCGGCGACGAGCCGGAAGCCGAGATTGGCCGGCGGGACGCCCGCGGCGCAGCCGCCGGACCTGGGATCGCGGATGAAGTCGGTCATATAGGAACGATGGGCTCCCTCCACGACGCGAACGCCGCAATTGGTGTTGGTGATCTGCTCGCGCTCGCCATCGAGCGAAACGCGCAAGAAGCAGCTATTCGTCCACTCCCAGACATTGCCGGCCAGGTCGTCCAGTCCGTTGCTGTTGGTGCCGAACGTGCCGCCCGGCTGAGCGGCCGTCGCGGCCGGGCTGGAGCGGGCGGATTCGGCTTCGTAGCGGGCGATCCAGGCTTGCGCCGGATCGGAGGGGTCGACGAGCGGCATCGCTTCGTCGCGCGCCTTCTCGGCGGCTGCGAATGTCCACTCCTCGTCGGTCGGCAGACGATGGGTGATACCGGTCCTGCGCGATACCCATGCGGCGTAGGCCGAGGCATCGTGCCAACTGACGCCGACGACGGGTACATCCTGTGCGCCTCCCGGAACGGCGACGCGGGGGCAGGCGCCTTCGTCGACACAGCGCGCGTATTCGGCGACTGTGACCTGCCGTTTCATGATGAAGAGATCGGTGGGAAGGCGCAGTTCGCGCAGTGGTCCTTCGACCGGCCGGCCGTTCCGTGAGAAATCGCCTGCGGCCCGGTAGCTGAAGGAAGCGGACGCCAGCCGCAGGGCGCCATCCTGGTCGTGCGGAGGAGCGGGCGCGAGCACGGTTGCCAGGATCGGCGCGGCCAGCGCGCCTGCGAACATCGCCGCTTTTATTTTGATCAGGATGAGCACGACTTTGCCTCCTCTTCGTGCGACAGCCCGCGGTCGAAATCGCGGGCCGTCGCTTTCGACTTCACCTATCGGGTGACGGCCGTCGGTGCGACGGCGCCGACCTTGTCAGGCGGGATCGGGCCTGGAGGGGTGATTTGCTTCATGAGGTCGTCGTTCCACTTGCCCTCGACCTTGATGTGGGCGCTGGCGCCGAGCTCAACCGCCTCGATCAAATTGTGGTTGACGTAGGCGTAGATGCCGGGTTCGCGGAAAGTGTAGAGGGCCGCGCCGGCCGAACCGCCGCGAACAAACCAGGTCTCGAGATCCTTCTGCGGCGGATTGTTGAACTTGCCGGCCTCCCAGACGTAGTCGCCATGCCCGCCAATCAAATGCGGCCTTGTATCGCGGTTGGCCTGCGAATGCACGAGCATGACGGTCTCGCCGACCTTCGAGGTCATTGCGTTCTTGCCGGTGAGCGATCCGACCCGTCCGTTGAACACCACGTGAGTGGGGATCAGCTTGCGCATGACCTCGGTCGTGTCGGCATAGGATTCGCCGATCGTCTCGTAGGTCTTGTACTTGCCGTTCTCGTCCTTCGGCACATAGAGGTCGTTCTCGCCGATGTAGAAGATCTTGTCGTAGCGCAGCGCCTTTCCTTCGGCGTCCTTCAGGCCGTCACGCGGCAATACCATCACCGTGCCGTGCATGCCGGAGACAACATGCCAGGGGATCATGCCTTCCGGGGCGCAGTGATAGACGAAGACGCCGGGACGTGTCGCCTTCCAGCGCAGCACCACTTGCTCGCCGGGATTGACATGGGTCAACGCGCCGCCACCGAGAGCGCCGGTCGCCGAGTGCAGGTCGATGTTGTGCGGCATGCTGTTGGTTGCGGGGTTGACCAGTGTGAGCTCCATGTAGTCGCCCTCGTGGACCACCATCATCGGACCAGGCATCGATCCGTTGAACGTCATCGCATGGAATTTCGTGCCGGCCGCGTCGATGACCACTTCCTTTTCCTGTATCGTCATCTTGAATTCGACAATCTTCGGTCCCGCCTTGGTCGCCTGTTCGTGGGCGTGGACGGAGGGCGGGGCGACCAGTTCGACTTTCTGGCGCGGCAGTTTCAGATCGTCTGCTGCTCCCGCCACGGCCGGTGCGGCCATCATCAGCGTCGCGACAGCGGCGCCCATTAAAGCAGTCCTTCTCGTCAGCATGATGCTCTCCATCGCTTCGTATGTACTAATTCGATGGATGCAGGATGCGCGATGTGGCGGCGAGTCTCTTTGCTCTGGAACAACGAAAGACGCGTTATCGATCGACCGCGTTACGGTTCGGTGGTTTGCGCGAGATCAAAGAGGGTTGGTAACCGGCAGGTTAAAATTATCAATATGAAGCCGCGGTCTAAGACGCCGGCTTGCGCGCCTGAGCGGCATCTTCGCCTTCGGCGAGGACATGCAGCCGGTGCGCATCGCGCAGAACGATCCGTTGCCTGCCTCCCTCGACCAGTCCCTGCTGCTCCCACGCGCTGAGAATCCGGCTGACAGTGTGCAATGTCGTCCCTGTCATCTCGGCGACGTCCTGCCGGCTGATGGGAAAATCGATCTCGACGCCGGCATCGACCTTCCTTCCTGCCTGCTTGGCCAGGCGCAGCAGCGCATGCGCCACGCGCTGCTCGACCTGCTCGTTCGACATCTCCAGGACGCGGGCCTGTGTATCCTGCAGGCGGCTGCCGACCGTCTGCAACGCGCTTGAGGCGAGGCTCGGATATTTCGCGATCAGGCGATTCCAGGAAGACGAGGGCCAGGCGAGCGCGATGCTGTCGACGGCCGCAACGGCGGTCGCCGGATAGTGTGTCAGGTTCATCGCCTGCGCGACGCCGAACAACTCGCCGGCCGACACGTAGCGCACGACGGACTGCTGCCCCTGCGGCGTGGTCTTTTCGACGCGAAGATGGCCGTGAAGCAGGATGTAGAAACGATCTGCTTCCGTGCCCTGATCGAAGACGGCGCTTCCCTTCGGGTATCGAGTCGAACGCGCTTCCCGCAGCAGTTCGTCCTGTTCGGCGGGCGCAAGGCCAGCGAACATCGGCAGGTCTGCGACCAGTGAGCGGTCGACTGAGGCCATCGATATCCTCGTTCCAATCTGGCGGATGGTACCCGCGGTCGAAGCAGGCCTCAACGGCCTGCCAGGATCATCTCTTAGCCCATAATTCCCCCCGGAGATTGCGCTGGCGCAATCTCCGCAGGACCAGGCGGCGGTATCTGATGCCCCGGGAGCCCGGTGAATCCCGGGCGCAAGTTACAGGAAACAGGAAAGAAACGGGAATCATGAAAAAGATTGCGATGCTGGCCGCGGCGGCGGCCCTGGTTCTGGCCGGGGGCGCCCGGGCGGCAGAGGTCGAAGTCAAGCTCCTCAATAAGGGCGGCGATGGCGCTGTGATGGTGTTCGAGCCGGCCTTCGTGAAGATCGCGCCAGGCGACACCGTCAAGTTCGTATCCACGGACAAGGGCCACAACGCGGAATCGATCAAGGGCATGCTCCCCGAGGGCGCCACGCCGTTCCTCGGCAAGAACAACGAGGATATCGCCGTCAAGTTCGAGCAGGAAGGCGTCTATGGCATCAAGTGCCTGCCTCACTACGGCATGGGGATGGTTGCGATGATCGTGGTTGGAAAGCCCGGCAATGTCGACCAGGCCAAGGCCGTTCCGCAGGTCGGAAAGGCAAAGCAGGTTTTTGCGTCGTTCTTCGACAAGCTCGAGGCCAGCAAGACCGCTTCCAAATAGCGGTCTTCCAGCGCCAGCTTCTCCAGTGAGTGGGATGGATGAGCAACGCCTCGTCCATCCAGATATTGTACGGACGCCGGACTAGCATCGGCACGGAAACCCAACGCGCACGATCCGGCCACTTGGGACGCAGCTGGGGTCGAGGGCGCAATCGTCAGGGGCAAGTGCCACCGGAAGCCAGTCGCGCGGAGCAGCCCCTCACATCAGCGGTTATTCTCGCCGGAGGCTATGGGCGCAGGTTGATCTGGCGCAAGATCGTCCAGCAAGATCGTCTAGTAAGGCGCCTCTTCTTCGGCCGAGCAGCAGGAACAGCAATTCGCTTTGCTCTCGGTCAAGACCGGAACCGAGGTTTCGTCTTCGAGTTTCCCGAGAAGATCGTCGGTGATGGCTTCGAAAAGTTTGCGCTCGATGGCGCTATCGCTCCGGCTTCGTCCTCGCAATCTCTCGAAAATCCGCATCGTGGCCTCCGTTGATGGCGGGCTGACAATGCAGGGTCGGGGGCAGGGCGATCTTTGTCGCGGATCAAACACTCCGCCGAACGATGCTGCAAGTTGCGCTCCGACAAAGAGCGCCGATCGGATCGACCTAAGATCATAACGATTAAATGAGGATCGCCCATGGCGACGATGCAGAAATTGAGGGCCTACCAGGGGCCGGCGCTGTTCTCCCACGGCTTCCGGCCGTTCTTTCTGTTCGGCGCGATCTATGCCGGTGCTATGGTTCCGCTGTGGCTCGCGGTATTCGCCGGCGACGTCTCGCTGCCGACCGCCTTCGCGCCGCGGGACTGGCATGTCCATGAAATGCTGTTCGGCTATGTGAGCGCGGTGATCGCGGGCTTTCTTCTGACGGCGGTGCCGAACTGGACCGGCCGCCTTCCGATCCAGGGCGTTCCGCTCGCGACCCTGTTCAGCGCCTGGCTTGCCGGGAGGTTGGCCGTGACATTCTCCGGCTTGATCGGCTGGCAGATCGCACTGGCGATCGACGTCGCCTTTCTGCTGCTGCTCGCTGCCGCAGCCGCGCGCGAAATCGTCGCCGGGCGCAAGTGGAATAACCTGAAGGTGGTCGGCATCATCTCGCTGTTGGCCGTCGCCAACATCGCGTTTCATGTCGAGGCGCATCTTGGCGGTCTGGCGGAATATTCCACGCGATTTGGCGTCGCCCTGGTGGTCACGCTGGTCTGCGTGATCGGAGGAAGGATCGTTCCGAGTTTTACGCGCAACTGGTTGGCGCGCCGCGAACCGGGACGGCTGCCCGTCCCCTTTAATCGCTTCGATGCGATCGTGATGGTCGTGGGCGTCGGCGCCATGATTGCGTGGGTGGTGACGCCTTCGGGCCGTTTCGTCGCAGCCGCGCTCGGCGTCGCCGGCTTGCTCCACGTTGTCCGCCTGGCGCGCTGGGCCGGCTATCGCACCGTATCGGACCGCCTGGTGCTGATCCTTCATGTGGCCTACGCGTTCGTGCCGGCCGGCTTCCTGCTGGCGGCGCTATCGGCGGTGGACCTTGTCGCCCCCAGCGCCGGGATCCACGCCTGGACCGGCGGCGCGATTGGCTCGATGACGATCGCCGTGATGACCCGCGCCTCGCTTGGCCATACGGGGCAGGCGCTCTCGGCGTCCATTGCGACGCAGCTCGTCTACGCGTCGATCGTCGTCGCCGCGCTGGCGCGGATATGTGCGGCGCTCGAGCCGGGCCATGCGATCCCGCTGCTTGTGATCTCGGGCGTTGCGTGGGCGGCGGCGTTTCTCGGCTTCGCGTTCGTTTACGCACCGCTGCTGTGCGGCGTGCGGAAGTTCTAGAGGGGCAAGATGATCGGCGCCAGCATATCACGATGGACGATGAGCTACTTCGCGGCGGCGCTCGCGTGGTTGTTCGTCGCGCTGGCGATGATGGTCGCGGGGGCAGGCTATCCGGCGACGCATGTTGCATCGCCGGATACCCTCGTCCTGGTGCATGTGGTCTGCATCGGATGGCTCAGCTTGGCGATGTGCGGGGCGCTGTTTCAGTTCGTGCCGGTCCTCGTGGCAAGGCCGCTGTTTTCGGAGAAGTGGGCGTTGCCGGCGCTTGGCCTGCTGACCGCCGGTCTCGCCGCGCTGCTCGCGGGCTTCCTGGGATTGGGCGGCCGGCTTCCCGCCTGGCTCTGGCTCCTTCCGGTCGGCGCGGTCCTGCTCATCGCCGGGTTCGGCCTGGTCGTTGTCGATCTCGGGTTGACGGCATGGCTGCGGCCGGCAGGTCCCGCACGTTTCGTTCTGGCAGGGCTAGCTTCGCTCTGTGCCACCGCAGCCTTCGGCGCGATCTTCGCGTTTGCGCATGCGGGCTGGGCGGGATCGATCGGGGCATCGATCTTGGCAAGCGGGGTTCCGCTGCACGCGATTGCGGGCCTTGGCGGTTGGCTCACATTGACGGCCATGGGGGTGAGCTACCGGCTGCTCTCGATGTTCATGCTCGCGTCCGATGTCGATGAGCGGAAAAGCAATATGACATTGGCGGCCGGCACGCTCGCCATCGCCGTTGCGGTGGTCGGCGGGATTTTCGCAATCTGGCTCCTCTCCGGACTGAGCGTCGTGTTGCCTGTGGTCGGCGCGCTCGGCCTGGCGACGATCGTTCTGTATGGGCGCGACGTGATCGAAATCTTTGGCGGACGCAAGCGGCGGCAGCTCGAGCTCAACACGAAGATGGCGGTGCTGTCCTTTGCCAGTCTCGCAGGAGCGGCGCTGCTTGGTATGGTGCTCGTCCTGACCGGCACTTTCGCCGTGTATCTCGGCGCGTTCGCTTTTCTAGCCATCTTCGGCTGGTTGTCGGGCCTGGTGCTGGCCAAGCTCTACAAGATCGTGGCGTTCCTGACCTGGCTCGAGACCTACGGTCCCGTGATGGGCCGGACCCCGACCCCACGCGTTCAGGACCTCGTTTCCGAGGCAAGGGCATCGAAGTGGTTCGCGATCTACCATGTCGGCGTCTGGCTCGGCACGCTGATGCTGCTGGCCGGCCAACCGTCGGCGTTCCGGGCGGCCGCAGCGATGATGATGATCGGCCTCGTCGGTATCGCCCGGGAGGTGATCCGGACGCGGCGGCTTGCGGACGTCGAGAGCGCGCTGCGCCTTCCGGACGGCGCATGCGCGCCGCATCTGCTGTGTGCCAGGAACTGAAGATGAGAGCTGAAGATGAAACGAAAGGAAGAAGCATGACCGAATATATCGATGTCGACGTGCGTCCGGTCCTGCGCGCAGGTGGCGAGCCGTTCTCGGTCATCATGTCCGCGCTCGAACGCCTCGAACCGGGGCAGGGGCTCCGCCTCTACGCCACGTTCAAGCCGGTTCCGTTGTTCGCTGTTATGGCAGACAAAGGATTCTCACATTCCGCGCGGGCGCTCGATGCCGGCGAATGGGAAGTGCTGTTCACGCCCGGGGCAACGAAACAGACGGCGTCGCTCTCCGGCAGCTCGGTCTTCGGCGATTGGCCGGAGCCGGCCGTCAAGCTCGACAATCGCGACCTCGATCCCCCGGAACCGATGGTCCGGATCCTCGCAGCCGCCGAGAAGCTGGGGCCGGGTGAGACGCTTTCGGCGCTGCTGCGGCGCGAGCCTGTCTTTCTGTTTCCGCAACTGGAGAAGCGTGGGTATCGCTGGCTCGGCGGGTTCTTGCCGGACGGTGCCACTTATGAACTGACCGTCAGGGCTCCGTCATGACGAACCAACTCGTCGACCGTATCCGGGATGCACTGCGCGTCGTGATCGATCCCGAGCTTGGTCACAACATCATCGATCTCGGCTTCGTCTACGACATCTCGGTCGGTGATGGCGCCGTTCGCATCACCATGACCGCGACTACCCCGGGATGCCCGGCCATCCGTTTCCTTAAAGAGGGTGTCGCGAACGCAGCCGCAAGGGTGCCGGGCGTGCGCTCCGTCGACATCGTGATGACGTTCGATCCGCCCTGGGCGCCCTCCCGCATCGCGCCGGCCGTCCGGGCCTCGCTCGGCTTCGCCGCAGTCAACTAGAGGCCAGGACGTCGAACGCTGAAGCGCCGCCCGGCTGACGGCAATTTGCTCCAATCGTCGCCAGTTTGCGCCTTATCAAAGTCTGGAACGCCGGGATATGTGACATTGCGGAAGCAAGCGCGGTCTCATCGGAGGTCAGTCATGTTCTACCGGTTCAGCAAAATAATGTTCGTCGCCATCGCCTCGGCGGCGTTCCTCGTTTCCTCACCGGCAGCCGCGCATGACATCACCGCAAAACAGGCCTGGAGCCGCGCTACTCCGAAAGGGGCGAAGGTCGCGGGCGGTTACCTCACCATCGAGAACCGTGGGATGCAGCCCGACCGGTTGCTTTCGGCGTCGAGTGGCGCAGCCGCCAAGGTCGAAATCCATCAGATGAGCATGCAGGACGGCATCATGACGATGCGGCCTCTCGACGACGGTCTTGCGATCCCTCCGGACACGACGGTGACGCTCGTGCCGGGAGGAAACCACATCATGTTCATTGGGCTGACCGCGCCGTTCGAGGAGGATCAACGCATCCCGGTCTCGCTGAATTTCGAGCGCGCCGGCAAGATCGAGACAATCTTCGAGATCGGCAGCGTCGGCGCCAAGGGGCCCCGGCTGCAGATGGCTTCGACAGAGCCTGCCGTGACGGCGATCGCGCCGGCACGACCCGCGGCGACTGACGAACCCTTCTTCACCCACATCTGCGGAACGCGCGTGATGGCGAACATCACCGTTTCGCCGGGCCGCAGCGGTCCGGTCGAGGTGCTGGTGCAACTCGAAGACGGCGACGAAAAACCTCTCGCGGTCGATGCGCTTTCCGTGACCCTGTCCAATCCCGACAACGGGATAGCTCCCGTCAGCGCAACGGCCGAGCGCGTGTCGGTTGATAGCTGGCGTGTTCGCCTGACGGCTGCGGCGAGCGGGAAGTGGTCGCTGTCGCTCGGCATCGACATGGCGAAGGACGACCGTGTCGATATCGCGGCGCCTATCCTCATCGAGTGACGCGCGCGACGACGCATATTGCGGAGCTACTGCGTCGTGAAAAGCACCACGGCGATGGCGATCGATAGCCCGACGGCAAATACGGTCGCCGTGGTGGACAGGACGCCCATCGCCCTCAGTGCACCGGCAAAGGCGATGATGATGGGAGTTGCGGTAAGCAGGCCTATTTGTGCGTCGCTCATGGCTTTCCGTCCTGATTGCTTCAAGGCCCACTTATCTAGCCGCTACGATGGCCATTGACGTTGCGCTCCCACAAGGAATGGCGCGATAGGCGCTACCGGCCCGGTGTTTGCGCGGCGACAAAGAGCCCTTTCCGTCGGGGATGATAGGCATCGACCGAGAGGTCGGATGTCGATAGCGGATTGCGAGGGCGAGGAGTCGGGGTGGGGTGTCCTTGAAGGACTTCCCGGCGACCCCATGATGTGGGTGCTCGTCTTCAGCGAACTGGTGGCCTTCGGTCTGTTCCTCGGCGCGTTCATCGTCGCCTGTGCGGTCAGGCCCGCGGTATTCGCATCGGGACAGACCGAACTCGATCTGGCGCTTGCCGGATACAACACGATTGTTTTGGTAACCAGCGGCTGGGCCGCGGCCAAGGGGGCAGCATCGGCGCGCGCCGATCAAGGCCGTCGCGCACGGCTTTGGCTGTTTCTCGCCATGGCGCTCGGCGGCGCCTTCGTGACGATCAAGCTTGTCGAGTATGCGCGCGAGATTGGCGGCGGCATCGGCCTCGAGACGAGCGTGTTCTTCACGCTGTATTTCCTCCTGACCGGCTTTCACCTGCTGCACGTCTGCCTCGGTATCGTCATTCTCGCCGTCGTCTGCCGTCGCGCCGATCCTGCCCATGTGGAAACCGGAACGGTGTTTTGGCATATGGTCGATCTGGTCTGGATCGTGATGTTCCCGATCGTCTACCTGGTGCGCTGAAACATGCGGTGCGCGCCCGACCGCCTGGATTTCACGTTGATCGCGCTGATTGCGCTGGCGCTCGCGACCATGGCGCTCGCAGGCCTCGTCCGGAATCGGGTGCGTGTCGACGGTGTGGTTCTCGCCATTGCCGCAATCAAGGGCCGCAGGATTTTGCTCGATTACCTCGACCTGCGGTCTGCGCCGGCACTTTGGCGCGGGCTTGCGACCGCGTGGTTGAAGCTCATCGTGGGCTTCGCCTGGGCCGTCTCCGTCGTCTCGGTCCTCCTGTCCTGACTGCAAGACTACGGGGGACCACCCGGGATCGTCGAGATCCTTGCTCC
>CAWIZF010000042.1:0-79993 GCA_963840465.1 uncultured Alphaproteobacteria bacterium
CCGGGCCGGCGCCACAGGCGCCGTTAAGAAATCGGCAAGGCCGCTCGCGTCGGGCCGCTCATCGCGCAGCACCACTGAGGCGTTGCGCACTGAAGCGGCATCCATCCTGCCTGGGCGGGAGCTGGCCGCCGTGGCAAGGGACGCGGTATTTGGCCGCTGAAAGCGCCTCAAAAAGAGCCCGGATAGCGAGCCAAATCACGCAAAATGGCCAACATATCGGAACGTAACGGTGGAACGGACGCCCACCCTGCCCTGTTGCAGGGACATCAAAACCGCTAAAAGCGGGCCGGCCGGGACGACCCCTGTCGTGCCCCAAGGCTCCAAGATTGTCTCCAAGATTTCACCCGAGATTCCCAGCTGCATCGAGGGGCCCACTGAACGGCCCCCCAAGCAAACCCGGTAGATCCTTCATGAAGCTCCTTCGATCCTTCGCTGCGGTTGCCCTGATCGTTGCCGCCAGTTCTACCGTCTTCTGTTCCGCGTTCGCCGCCGACCCGGTCTTCCCGCCGGGCGCCAGGGTGGGCATGACGCCGCTGGTCGGCCTCAGCAAGGCGAGAGCGTTCATCGGTTTCGAGACCGAGGATCAGGGGGTCAAGGTGCTGATCGCCGACCTCCCCGCCGAGGCCTATGGCGAGGTTGCCAATGCCTTCAAAGCCGTCCCGGGCGGCATCGGCGGCATCAAGCCGGAGAGCATCGAGACCGCGGCGGGGCTTGCCTACTACACCGTCGAAAACGGCAAGGACGGCGCCACCAGTGTGCGCCGCTATTCGATGATCCTGCCCGGCCCCACCTTCTCCGGCTATGTCGCCGTGCAGGTGCCGGAGAACGCCGCCAGGATCTATACCGACGACGCCGTGCGCCAGATGTTCGCTTCCGCCGTGATCCGCAACGAGGTCCCGGTCGAGGAGCAGCTCGGGCTGATGCCGTTCAAGATCAGCGAGCTCTCGAGCTTCAAGAACATCCGCACCCTGGCGCCGGGCGCAGCCCTCATTATCTCCGACGGCGACGAAAAGAGCGGCTTCGAAACCGCGCCCTTCATGATCATCGGCATGATCGGCTCGACGGCGGCCTCGCCCGATGATCGCGGCCGCTTTGCCCAGCAGATTGCGACCACCATTCCCGGCGTGCGCGACGGCAGGATCACGATGTCGGAGCCGGTCCGCATCGATGGCCAGCCCGGCTACGAGACGCGGATCGACGCCACCAGCGGCAAGGACAATACGCCGGTCACCATCGTGCAGTGGCTGCGGTTCGGCGCCCAGACCTCGATGCGCATCATCGGTTCTTCGCCGCGCGATGACTGGACCAAGGCCTTTCCACGCTTCCGCGCGGTGCGCGACGGGATTCATCCGCGCGGCTGATCTTCGAAATTCGCAAAGCCCGCCAAAACTTCGGGCTTTCGTTCGCACACCAATGGAACTAGCTTTTCCCCCATCGGGTTCATGATCGGGGAGACGCACCATGTTCACGCGCAGGCTTATTCTGACAGGTCTCGCCGCGACATCAACCACTGCCCTCGCCCCATCGGCGCTGTGGGCCGCACCGATCAAGCCTGATGACGCTTCCGCGCTGCTCGTCATCGACGTGCAAAATTGTTTCCTGCCGGGCGGCAGCCTCGCGGTCAAAGACGGCGAGCAGGTCGTCCCCATCATCAACCGCATCGCAAAGGGCTTTGCCAATGTGGTGATGACGCAGGACTGGCACACCGCGGGCCACGTCTCGTTCGCGTCCACCCATTCCGGCAAGAAGCCGTTTGAGAGCGTCGATCTCTCCTACGGCAAGCAGGTGCTGTGGCCGGATCATTGCGTGCAGGGCACCGAGGGCGCGTCGCTGTCGAAGGACCTTGCGATTCCGCATGCCGGGCTCGTCATCCGCAAGGGCTTCAACAAGAACGTCGACAGCTATTCGGCCTTCACCGAGGCTGACGGCAAGACAACGACGGGGCTCGCCGCTTATTTGAAAGCGCGCAAGGTGAAGCGGGTATTCCTCGCCGGCCTCGCCACCGACTTCTGCGTGGCATGGAGCGCGCTCGACGCGCGCAAGGCCGGCTTTGAAACCTACGTGATCGAGGACGCCTGCCGCGGCATCGACACCCAGGGCTCGCTGGCAAAAGCCTGGGCCGACATGACCAAGGCCGGCGTCAAGCGGATCAAGTCGGACGATATCGCGGCGTAAGAAGGCGCGAGACAGACGCTGTCAGACCCTCATCCTGAGGAGCCGCGTTGGCGGCGTCTCGAAGGATGAAGGCCGAGATGCAGCAGCGGGGCTACATGGTTCGAGACGGCGCTACGCGCCTCCTCACCATGAGGATCAGGTAGGTGGCGGCTTACGCCGCGCTGTTCGGTTCGTTGTTGGCCGGCGCGGCCTTCGCGCCGCCCTTGGAGACGGCGACCAGCGCCGGGCGCAGCACGCGCTCGCCGATCATGAAGCCGGCCTGCACGACCTGAACCACCGTCCCGGACGGAACGGACGGGTCGGGCACTTCGTACATGGCCTGCTGGAAGTTGGGATCGAACTTCTCACCGGACGGATCGAATTTCTTGACGCCGTTCTTCTCCAGCGTGTTGAGCAGCGAGCGCTCGGTCAGCTCCACGCCCTCGATGAAGGCCTTGAGGCCGGGATCGGCGGTCTCCTTGGCCTCGGCCGGAATGGCGTCGAGCGCGCGCTGCAGATTGTCGGCGATATCGAGAATGTCGCGCGCGAACCCGGTGATGCCGTAGACGCGCGCATCGGCGACTTCCTTGGCGGTGCGCTTGCGCAGGTTTTCCATCTCCGCCAGCGTGCGCAGCATCTTGTCGCGCGACTCGGTCGCTTCCTTGACCAACAGCTCCACCGATCCTTCCTCGGGATCGTCGGGCATGATGTAGGGTTTTGAGACCACGGGCTCGCCGGTCTGGGCCGGTTTCACCGCATCATCACTCGGCCGGTTGGGATCGGTCATAAGGCTGCCTTCTCAAAAAACGGTTCTGGTTCGATGGGGATTTGCTGCGGGGGATATCGTGCTTTAGGGGCCGAAAATCAAGCACAACCAGCCCGGATTGAGGCCCTATTCGGGCTGGATCAGCCGCCCAGCATCCGGCTGACGATCCGGGCGGCGTAATCCACCGTCGGGATCACCCTCGCATAGTTCAGCCGTGTCGGCCCGATCACGCCGAGAACCCCGACGATGCGGCCCGCGGCGTCGCTATAGGGCGCGATGATGGTGGAGGAACCGGACAGCGAGAACAGCTTGTTCTCCGATCCGATGAAAATCCGCACCCCCTCGGCGCGCTCGGCCCGGCCCAACAGATCGATCACGCCGCGCTTGGTCTCGAGATCGTCGAACAGCGACTTGACGCGTTCGAGATCCTCCAGCGCGTGCAGGTCTTCGAGCAAATTGGCATGGCCGCGCACGATCAATTGCCGGTCGTCATTGTCGCCGCCGGACCAGCTTGCGATGCCGGCCGCGATCACCTTCTGCGTCAATTGATCGAGTTCGACGCGGTTTTGGGTGAGCGCGGTTTCGAGCTCAAGCCGGGCTTCGGCCAGCGTCCGCCCGCGAATCCGCGAATTGAGGAAGTTGGTCGCTTCGGTCAGCGCGGAGGAGGGAACGCCGGGCGGCAGCGTCAGCACGCGGTTTTCGACCTGGCCGTCTTCGCCGACCAGCACCACCAGCGCACGTTCCGGCTCCAGCCGCACGAATTCGATGTGTTTGAGGCGCGAATTGGATTTGGCGGTCAGCACCACGGCGGCCGCACGGGTCAGACCCGACAGCCGCGTCAATGCTTCGCCGAGCGCCGCCTCGACCGATTGCGCGCGCCCGACGGAGGCAAGCTGGTTCTGGATCGATTCCCGTTCCGGTTCGGTGAGGTCGCCGACCTGCATCAGGGCGTCGACAAAGAAGCGCAGGCCGAGTTCGGTCGGCAGGCGGCCGGCAGAAGTATGCGGCGCATAGATCAACCCGAGCGCTTCGAGGTCCGACATCACGTTGCGGACGGATGCCGGCGACAGCGGCACCGCGATCAGGCGGGAGATATTGCGCGAGCCGACGGGTTCGCCGGTCGCAAGATAACTCTCGACGATCTGACGAAAAATGTCGCGCGAGCGCTCGTTGAGCTGGGCGAGCCCGGCATTCGGCGCGATCAAGCCGATCGGATCGTGGTGGGCCACTGTTAACTCCCCTGACGCCCTAATCTGTCTATCCGGAGGGCCGATGACAAGCGTGCAGATTGGCGCTTTCGACCGAAGCAGACACCGGTTCGCACAAAGAAACCGCGTCAAAACAAAAGGATAGCACATCGGTTCCGAGGCGCTATTTACCCTAATCAAGGCCAAAAGGCCTTGCCGCTGCCCGCTCCCCCTCCTACAAGCACCGCGAACGAATTTTCGCTCGATTTCGAAAGGATTTCCCATGCGGCCAAGCCGCCGTGCGCCCGATCAGCTGCGCCCCGTGTCGCTGGAACGCGGCGTGGTCAAATACGCCGAAGGTTCCTGCATGGTTAAATTTGGCGACACCCATGTGCTGGTCACCGCCACGCTGGAAGAACGGCTGCCGCCCTGGCTGAAGGGCCAGGGCCGTGGCTGGGTCACGGCCGAATACGGCATGCTGCCGCGCGCCACGCTGGAGCGCACCCGCCGCGAGGCCGCCGCCGGCAAGCAGGGCGGCCGCACCGTCGAAATCCAGCGGCTGATCGGCCGCAGCTTGCGCGCAGCCGTCGACCTCGAAGCGCTCGGCGAGCGCCAGATCACCGTCGATTGCGACGTGATCCAGGCTGATGGCGGCACCCGCACCGCCTCGATCACCGGCGCCTGGGTGGCGCTGGCCGACTGCATCGCGTGGATGAAAAACCGCAACATGCTGAAGACCAACGTGCTGCGCGACAACGTCGCGGCGATCTCCTGCGGCATCTACAACGGCACCCCGGTGCTCGACCTCGACTATGCCGAGGATTCCGAGGCCGAGACCGACGCCAATTTCGTCATGACCGGCGACGGCCGCATCATCGAGGTGCAGGGCACCGCCGAAAAGACGCCGTTCTCGCAGGACGAGTTCCTCGCGCTGATGGAACTGGCGCGCAAGGGTGTCGCGCGTCTGGTGGACTTGCAGAAGCTGGCCGTCGCGTAGTCTGATCGCACATGCACCGTCGAATCACAGGCCGGCTCGTGATCGCGACCCACAATCCCGGCAAGCTCGCCGAGATGCGGGAACTGCTGGCGCCGCATGGCGTCGAGGCCGTTTCCGCGGGCGAACTGGACCTCGGCGAGCCCGAGGAAACCGGCCAGACGTTTCGCGCCAATGCGGCGATCAAGGCGATCGCAGCCGCCGAGGCGGCGCAATTGCCGGCCTTTGCCGACGATTCCGGCCTCGTGGTCGACGCGCTGGATGGCGCGCCCGGCATCTTCTCGGCGCGCTGGGCCGGCGAGGGCAAGGATTTCATGGCGGCGATGAGCCGGATCGAGCGCCTGCTGCAGGAACGCGGCGCCACCACGCCGGACCAGCGCAAGGCGCATTTCGTGTCCGCGCTGTGCGTCGCCTGGCCGGACGGTCATCTCGAAGAGGTCGAGGCCCGCGCCGATGGAACTTTGGTCTGGCCGCCGCGCGGCACCGCCGGTTTCGGCTATGATCCGGCGTTCCTGCCCGACGGGCATACGCGGACATTCGGCGAGATGACCTCGATCGAGAAACACGGCCTGCCACCGCTCGGCCTCGGCCTGTCGCACCGGGCGCGCGCCTTCGTCAAGCTGGCGGAGATCTGTCTTGGCTAGTGCCGAACGCCATCACGCGAAGCAGTTCGGCGTCTACGTGCACTGGCCGTTCTGCCTGTCGAAGTGCCCGTATTGCGATTTCAACAGCCACGTCCGCCACGCACCGATCGACGAGGAGAGATTTGCCCGCGCGTTTGCGCGCGAGATCGAAACGACTGCGGCGCGCGCGCCTGATCGAACCGTCACGTCGATCTTTCTCGGCGGCGGCACACCGTCGCTGATGCAGCCGCAAACCGTCGGCGCCATCCTGGATTCGATCGGCAAGCATTGGCGCGTCGCCGACAATGTCGAGGTGACGCTGGAGGCCAATCCGACCAGCGTGGAAGCAACGAGGTTTCGCGGCTATCGCGCAGCCGGCGTCAACCGCGTCTCGCTCGGCGTGCAGGCGCTCGACGACGCCTCGCTGAAAGCGCTCGGACGACTGCACAGCGCACGCGAAGCGCTGGACGCGGTCGCCATCGCGCGCAGCGCGTTCGACCGTTACTCGTTCGACCTGATCTACGCCCGTCCCGACCAGACGCCGCAGATGTGGGCCGACGAATTGAAGCTCGCAATTTCCGAAGCTGCCGAACATCTGTCGCTCTACCAGCTCACGATCGAGGAAGGCACGCCGTTCTTCGGCCTGCATGCGGCGGGCAAACTGAAGACGCCGGACGAGGCGGTGGCCCGCGCGCTCTACGATGTGACGCAGGAAGTCTGCGCGCATCACGGCTTGCCGGCCTACGAGATTTCCAACCACGCCCGATCAGGCGCCGAATGCCAGCACAATCTGGTCTACTGGCGCGGCGAGGAATATGCCGGCGTCGGCCCTGGCGCGCATGGCCGCCTCGACATCGATGGTATCAGGCACGCGATCGCGACCGAGAAACGTCCCGAGGCCTGGCTGATGCGCGTCGAGGCCAACGGTCACGGCGTCGTCACGGACGATGATCTCAACAGCGAAGAACGCGCCGACGAATTCCTGCTGATGGGATTGCGGCTCGCCGAGGGCATCGACCCCAAACGCTATTCGGCCCTGTCCGGCCGCGCACTCGACCCGAGCCGGATCGCCGTGCTGCGCGAGGAAGGCGCCATCATCGTCGACGCCGACGGCAGGCTGCGCGTGACGAAAGACGGTTTCCCCGTGCTCGATGCGGTGGTCGCGGATCTAGCGGCGTAGCAAGAACCGTAGCCCGGATGGAGCGCAGCGCAATCCGGGAACGGTGTATCCGCCCGGGAAGTGTGCTTGCCGCGAGAACCCCGGATTGCGCTGCGCTCCATCCGGGCTACGAAAAGATCACGCCCCAAAACTCTTTGGCGAGCCTGCAACCGGCATGCTGCCGCCGCTGGCGACCTTCATCACCGCAAGGCCGCGCTCATTGCTGCCGTCGGAGCGGAACCGAAACAGGCCGTCGATGCCGGCAAAGCCCGACGGGTTGGTCAGCGTTTCCGGCGCAAAACGTTGCGCGCCCTGCTTCGACAGCGCGGCGACCAGCGCAACCGCGTCATACGCCAGCGTTGCGGTGCGCACGGGATCGGCGCCGTATTTGGCGCGGTAGCGGCCGGAGAAGGCGCGGAAGCCCGACGGATCCGGCGCGGCATAGAGCCCGCCCTGCAGCACAGGACTCGCATGGACGCGTGGATTGTCCCACAGCCCGGTGCCGAGCAACTGAATGTTGCCCAAATTCGCGCCCGCCGCGGTCAAGGCATCCGCCGTCGCCACGACCGATTCGCCGTCGTCGGCGATGAACAGCGCATCCGCCGAACCCAGCGACTGCGCCACCGTCCGCGCAGCGGCCGAACGGTCGGAGGCATATTTCTCAAAGGCGACGATGCGTCCCTTGCGGCCGACCGCCTGCTTGAACGCTGCTTCCACCACATTGCCGTAGGCATTGTCCGGCAACAGCGCCGCGAAGGATTTCTTGCCGATACTGGCGGAGTAATCGACGATCCGGTTGACGTCGGATTCCGGCAGGAAGCTGAGCAGATAGACGCCGCGTCCGGCGACGCTGGAGTCGGTCGAGAACGCGATCACCGAAACGCCCCGCGCGCGCGTCAGTTGCGCGGTCGCCGGCACCGAGGCCGCGAACAGCGGGCCCAGAATGATTTCCGCGCCCTCGGCGAGCGCCTGCTGGGTGACCTGCTGGGCGCCTTGCGGGTTGCCGCCGTCATCCTTGATCAGAAGCTGGATGTTCGGATTCTGGAATTCCGCCAGCGCCATCTCGGCCGCGTTCTTCATCGATTGCGCGGCGACGCCGGCATTGCCGGCGGCCGAAAGCGGCAGGATCAGGCCGACCTTGACCTGCCCGGAGCCGACCGCAAGCGGCTGCTGCTGCGGGCCTGCGGCTCCCTCGGGTGCGGACGGGCCGAGCGGGCTGGAAACCTGGCTGCCGGAGCAGGCGGCGAGCAGGGGTGCGCCGAGAATAAGGCCGACCGCCGCACGGCGGGTCGGTCCCGATAGCCCGGGATCCGGAGATCCAGGCTTGCGATTGAGCGGGCCTAACATCTTGTCTCTTCTCTTGACCGACCGCCGTCGGTCAGGATGCCGGCTTTCTGGGCCAAGGCACCTGAACCGCTACTGAAACCACTACGGGATTCTGCACATTGTCGAGAATTAGTTAACCAAAACAAAAGGATTACTGCCCCACCGCACGCCGCGGGGAACTCCGGTCTTGCCGCCATCCCGCCGGATATAGCGCTCGCACCAAGACCCCTCTAGATTGTCATTATGCGCGCAAAACCCATTTCCAACTACGGGTCTGACACCGAACCGGGTTCGGCCAACAGAACATTTTTAATTGGCGGCCACGTCCTCAATGCCCCGAAGCCGGTTCCCGGCCTCTATCTGGTGGCGACCCCGATCGGCCATCTCGGCGACATTACCTTGCGCGCGCTGGAGACATTGGCCGGTGTCGACATCATCGCCTGCGAGGACACCCGCATCACCCGCCGCCTGACCGAGCGCTATGCGATCTCGGCAGAGCTGAAGCCGTATCACGAGCACAACGCGGCGATGGCGCGGCCGAAAATCCTGGAGAA
The DNA here is from genome assembly GCA_963840465.1 of uncultured Alphaproteobacteria bacterium. GTDB lineage: Bacteria > Pseudomonadota > Alphaproteobacteria > Rhizobiales > Xanthobacteraceae > Bradyrhizobium. The sequence continues at coordinate 8,764 of CAWIZF010000042.1, forward strand.
GCTGGCGCAGGGCGCCTCGATCGCGCTGGTGTCGGACGCCGGCACGCCCTTGATATCGGACCCCGGCTTCAAGCTGGTGCGCGAGGTCTGTGCCGCCGGCCACGCCGTGATCGCGGTGCCCGGCGCGTCCTCGGTGCTGACGGCGCTTTCGGTCGCAGCCCTTCCCACCGACCGGTTTTTCTTCGAGGGATTTTTGCCGGCCAAGCAAGTCGCGCGGCGGACGCGGCTCGCGGAGCTTGCCCGGATCGACGCTACGCTCGTGATATTCGAATCCGGCAACCGCGTGCAGGAGACGCTGGCCGACCTCGCCGAGATGATGGCCGGCCGCGACGCCGCGATCTGCCGTGAGCTGACAAAACTGCACGAGGAGATCAAGCGCGCCCCGATCACGGAGCTGGCGAAGGCCGCAGATCAACTGGAAACCCGCGGCGAGTTCGTGCTCGTGGTCGGCCCGCCGCGCGCGGATGCCAATATCATGACGCAGCACGACCTCGACGACTTGCTGCGTTCGTCGCTGGCGCGCGACAGCGTCAAGGACAGCGTGGCGCATGCCGTCGAGCTTTCGGGGCGGCCGCGCCGCGAGGTCTATGCCCGCGCGCTGGAGCTCGCGAAAGAAACCAGAGGCGACGATGGCGAAGACTGACGGCGCCAGGCCGCCCGAAGCGTCCGCCAAGATCGCCGCGCCCGAGCGGGTCGCGGCCTTCCGCACCGGACTTTCGGCCGAAAGCCGCGCCGCCGCCCTTCTGATGGCCAAAGGCTACCGCATCCTGGCAAAGCGCTTCCGCACCCCCTATGGCGAGATCGACCTGGTGGCGAGGAAGCGCAATCTGATCGCCTTCATCGAGGTCAAGGCCCGCGCCAGCCTCGATGACGCCGCCTATGCGGTGACGCCGCGCCAGCAGGCGCGCATCATCGACGCCGCGCAGGGGTGGCTGATGGCGCATCCCGAGCATGCCGAATTTGAGCTGCGATTTGACGCCATCCTGATTGCGCCGCGGCGTCTGCCGCGCCATCTGTTAGCGGCATTCGACGCCAGCGCTTAATAAGATCCCTCCAGAGACCCGGACCCTCCCATGAAACTGAATGTCGCCGTCCAGATGGACCCCATCGCACGTATCAACATCCGCGGCGATTCGACCTTCGCGCTGCTGCTGGAGGCGCAGAAGCGCGGCCATAGCCTTTCCTACTACACCCCCGACAAGCTCTCGCTGCGCGGCGAGGAGCTGGTGGCGCCGGTGCATCATCTCACCGTGCGCGACGAAGTCGGCGACCACTTTGCGCTCGGCGAAGCCAGGCGCGAGCCACTGCAGGCGTTCGACGCCATCCTGCTGCGGCAGGACCCGCCCTTCGACCTCGCCTACATCACCTCGACGCATTTCCTCGAACGCATCCACCCCAAGACGCTGGTGGTGAACAACCCGGCCTCGGTGCGCAACGCGCCGGAAAAACTGTTCGTGATGAACTTTCCGCAGCTGATGCCGCCGACGCTGATCTCGCGCGACCTCGATGAAATCAATTCGTTCCGCGATGAACACGGCGCCGTCGTCATGAAGCCGCTGCACGGCCATGGCGGCGCGGCGGTATTCCGCGTGATGCAGCAGGACATGAATTTCGGCTCGCTGTTCGACATGTTCTCGGTCACCTTCCGCGAGCCCTGGGTGATCCAGCGCTTCCTCCCCGAGGTCAAGCACGGCGACAAGCGCATCATTCTGGTCGACGGCGAATTCGCCGGCGCCGTCAACCGCGTGCCCGCGCCCGACGACCTCCGCTCCAACATGGTTCGCGGCGGCGCAGCACAGGCCACCGAACTCTCAGCCCGCGAGCGCGAAATCTGCGCCACGCTCGGCCCGGCGCTGCGCGAGCGCGGCTTGCTGTTCGTCGGCATCGACGTGATCGACGGCAATCTTACCGAGATCAACGTGACGTCGCCGACGGGCATCCGTGCGATTGCCAAGCTCGGCGGGCCGGATGTGGCGGCAAGGATCTGGGACACCATCGAGGCGAAGCGCGCCGGGAAATAATTTCCCTCGCGCTATCGGCCAATGAAACCGAAGAGGGGAGCCGCGGCAGCCCTCCGGCTGCGCCGCCGGGTCTGGACGGCGGCATCCAGGAACGCCATTGCCATGCGATCCAGTATTCCACCATCATACAGCCATTCTTTGGACAAGAATGGACGGCGGGCAGGCGGACAGTCTGCCGTTACTCTTGGAAGACATTGGACTGAAAAATGGAAGCGCCAATGAACTCCACGCCTTCGAAAGACAACGTACCAAGCGATGGCCCGACCGGCCGCGCCGATGAGCAGCTCGCGCATGCCCACGAACAGATCGTACAGGCGGATGAACAGCTCACGCGCCTGAGCGAACAGCTTGCGAAACTGGAGCGCGATGACGTGCGCCCGCCTCCGGCCGAGCCCGGCCCGCAACCACCGCCCGCGCAATCATCAGCAACGCCGCCGCCAGCGACACCATCACCGCCCGCAAAGCCGGCGCTCGCGGTTCCCGTGGGCCTGATGCTGGCAGCGGGCATCGTTGTCGTGGCCCTGGTTTGGCAATCGTCCTATGGCGGCGGGGTCCGCCCTCCGCCGCAGCTCGCTTCAGCGCCATCATTGCCGCCGGAAAATCCGTCGGCGCAGACCACTCCATCCACCGTTCAGCTGGCCTCGGTTGAGGCTGTGCCGCCGCAAGTGGCACCGCCGCCATCACCAGCACCGCCGGGGCCAACCCTTGCGCAGGCCGCACCGCCGCAGGAAGCCCGACCGGCGACGGCCGCACCGCCGCCATCAGATCAAACGCAGTTGCTGCAGACGATGGCGCGCGACCTGGCGAATCTGGAGCGCAACATCGAACAGCTCAGGACGAACCAGCAACAGATGGCAAGCGACAATGCAAAGGCCATCGGGGAGCTGAAGGCGAGCCAGGACGAGATGAAGCGTGCGCTCGCCAGGATTCCCGATCAGGCGCCGCCCAGGGCGTCATCGCTGCCGGCGCAGCCCGCTACGGCCTTGCGCAGGCCGGAACGGCCGCGGCCGCAAGTGAGAGCGCGGCCGAGATATCCATACCCGCAGGAATGGCTCTACGACGATTGGTAGCCGCCGGGCGGCGATTGTTGAAATCCGGTTCGGCAACAACAGATCGAGCGCGTCGTGAGCGGACGGCGCAACGTGACGCGCTGCGTCATCCTTCGTTCTGGCATCTCTCGCACGCTCTCTCATCCCACTTGCCAATTTCGGGAAGCAGGCGCAGCCTGTAGTCACGGATGAATCTGTCCGGGCAGCATGCTGCAGTTCATAAAAACAGTGGAGGAAGACGTATGACGATGAACGTTTCACGACGGTCTTTGCTTGCGCTCGGCGCCGGTTTGGGCGCTTCACCATGCTCGGCGGCAGCGCGCTGGCGAAAGCGCCGAAGCTCGGCACGCAGACGCCCTACTGGCACCGCTTCGTTCTCGGCGACGCCGAAGTGACGGTGGTCTCCGACGGCACGCTGCCGCTCGGCCCTCCCAAGGGCACCTTCGTCGGCGTGCCCGATGAAGAAGTGAGAAAGATGCTCTCCGACAACTTCCTCAATCCCGACAATGTCGTGCTCGAGCAGAACTCGCCGATCGTGAACAATGGCGACAAGCTGATCCTGTTCGACACCGGCATGGGCACGTCGAAAGCATTCGGGCCGACCACCGGCCGCCAGCAGAAGAGCATGGCGGAAGCCGGGATCAAGCCGGGCGATATCGACGCCGTGGTGCTGTCGCACGCCCATATCGATCATATCGGCGGCATCGTCGGCGCCGACGACAAGCCGTTATTCCCCAACGCGCAATATTACATCACCCAGAGCGACTTCGAGTTCTGGACCGATGAAGGCAAGCTCGGCAGTCCCTTGAAGGATTTCGTGGTTCACGCCCGCAAGAATTTGCTGCCGGTGCGCGATCGCATCGTGTTCATCAAGGACGGCCAGGAATTCCTGCCCGGCGTGCAGGCGATCGCGGCGCCCGGCCACACCGTGGGCCACACCATCTTCATGGTGACGTCGGCAGGCAAATCCTTCGCCTTCCTCGGCGATCTCACGCACCACGCCGTGCTGTTGCTCGAAAAGCCGCGGATGGAGTTTTCCTACGACACCGACCCGAAACAGGCGGCAGGGACCCGGGTCAAGTTGCTCGACACGATCGCGGCCAACAAGACCCCGGTCATGTCCTATCACTTCGCCTGGCCGGGCTATGGCCACGTCGCCAAGACCGGCGATGGATTCCATTATTATCCCGAGCCGATGAAGATGGAGCTCTGAGGGAATCAATTTCCGGGGCCGGTCGACACGGCCGGCCCCGGATCTCCCGTCTCCCGTTAGGGATCGAACGCCCGGTCGCGTAAGTCTTGATCGGCGAATCACCCTCTGCGCAAGATCCGGGAGAAGGCCATTGACCGACCAACCGCCCGCCAAGCCGTCCGACCTGATCTACGAGGACACCGGGGCTGCAGCTCCGCTGGTCTATTTCGACATCGTCGGCGCCTACGGCACCATGAACGGTGCGGTCGAGGTGGAACTGGCGACCCGCATTCTGGTGCCGAAGCCGGATGGATCGACAGAAGTGAAATTCATCTCCTCCGGCCGCATCCGCTGCAGCGCCAACGCCGCCGCCAATCTCCGCAACGGCCTCGATGCGGCACTGAAGATGCTGGAGCAGCCGCAAGAGAGCACGGTGTCGATTGCGGCGGGGAAGCTGAATTGAACGTTGCCCCTCTGTGTTTCCGGAACTCCCTTTTCGGGCGTCCGGCGAGAGCGAATTCGTTGGCGGCGAAAAGCAGCCAGGAGTTGTCTCACCGACTGCTCTTACCGGCGCGGAATCAAAGCCTGCCATCTTGTTCCCTGAATGTTCTTGACTTGCCCCACGGTTCCCCGCTACCTTCGATTGTGGAACTGGGGGCAGCATGGTTGCGCGGGTTTCTACCGTAGCCTTTGAGGGGATCGAGGCCCGCGCGGTCGACGTGCAGGTTCAGGTCGCGCCCGGCCTGCCGGCGTTTGCCATCGTCGGCCTCCCGGACAAGGCGGTTTCCGAGGCGCGCGAGCGGGTGCGCTCGGCGCTGATTGCCTCGGGGCTGGCGCTGCCCGCGCGGCGGATCACGGTCAACCTCGCGCCGGCCGATCTGCCGAAGGAAGGCAGCCATTACGATCTGCCGATCGCGCTCGGCCTGATGGCCGCGATCGGCGCGATCCCGCCGGACGCGCTCAACGGTTTTACCGTGCTCGGCGAGCTCGGGCTCGATGGCTCGATCGCCCCCGTCGCCGGCGTCTTGCCGGCCGCGATCGGCGCGAACGCGCGCGAGGAAGGCCTGATCTGTCCCGCGGCGTGCGGAACGGAGGCCGCCTGGGCGAGCCCCGATATCCAGATCATCGCGGCAAAATCGCTGATCCAGATCGCCAACCATTTCAAAGGCACGCAGGTGCTGTCGCGGCCGCAGCCGAAAGTGCACGAGCCGGAGGCAACGCATCTCGATTTGCGCGACATCAAGGGCCAGGAGAGCGCCAAACGCGCGCTCGAAATCGCGGCGGCCGGCGGGCATCATCTGCTGATGATCGGCTCGCCCGGCGCGGGCAAGTCGATGCTGGCGGCGCGGCTGCCGTCGATCCTGCCGCCGCTGTCGCCGTCCGAACTTCTGGAAGTCTCGATGATCGCCTCCGTCGCCGGCGAAATCCGCGACGGCGCGTTGACCGCGCGGCGGCCGTTCCGCGCGCCGCATCATTCCGCCAGCATGGCCGCGCTGACCGGCGGCGGCATGCGCGCAAAACCCGGCGAGATTTCGCTGGCGCATCAGGGCGTGCTGTTCCTCGACGAATTGCCGGAGTTCGATGCGCGCGTGCTGGATTCGCTGCGCCAGCCGCTGGAGAACGGCGAGGTCTCGGTGAGCAGGGCCAATCACCGCGTCACCTACCCGGCCCGCTTCATGCTGGTCGCGGCGATGAATCCGTGCCGCTGCGGCCATGCCTATGAACCCGGCTATTCCTGCAAGCGCGCGCCGCCTCGATCGCTGCACCTCGGATTACCAGATGCGGATCTCCGGCCCGCTGATGGATCGCATCGACCTGCGCATCGAGGTGCCGGCGGTGACCGCCGCCGACCTGATCCTGCCGCCGCCTTCCGAAGGCTCCGCCGAAGTCGCCGCCCGCGTTGCCGCCGCCCGCGACCTCCAGCTCGCGCGCTACGCGGCTGCCGGCATGCCGCATGTCCGCACCAATGCCGAAGCGCCGGCATCGCTGCTGGAAACGATCGCGCAGCCGGATGCGCAAGGCCAGAAGCTGCTGCGCGACGCCGCCGAGACCATGAAGCTGACGGCGCGCGGCTATCACCGCGTGCTGCGCGTCGCGCGCACGCTGGCCGATCTCGACGGCGCGGAAAAGATCGGCCGGCTGCATCTGGCAGAAGCGCTGTCTTATCGCGCGCTGGCGGAAGATCTGCGGCGCGCGGCATAGCGCTTGATCCGGACCCGAAGGGCGCATTTGCCTGTGTGAAGCGGTTTTCGCTCGGGAACTAACGCGGATCGGTTCGCAGGACTCGCCACGAGGATGCCGGGCCAACAAAAACAACCGTCGTCAATACCTCGGTAACTAGTTTCGTTTACCCTCTGCCAACCATAAGCCCCCTGTCGCGGGCTTATGGTGAGTGGGTAGCGTGTCATGTTGCGTTTGAAGATCCTGGCCTCGGTTGTTCCGCTGGCGATTGCCGCCCTGTTCGCGCGCGGCGAGTTTTTGACCGGGCCTCGGGCCTGCATCGAGATCGCAGGCACGTCCGTCCAGATCGCCGCCCTCTCCTGGCAGGCGCACCGCCACGTCGGTTTCACCAACGATCCCTCCCGCGCGACGGTGCGGGTGCAGATTTCCGACAACGCGGAAGCGGCCGACTTCACCGTGATCGACGACATCGACACCGTCGAGGCCGGCGCCTGCGAGAGCAACGCGCCGCCGCGGCTGGTCGCGATCTCGCGCGATCCCTCGCCCTCCGATCCCGTGATCTATCTTTCGCGGGACGGACCGGCCGACTACCGGATCTTCGTGTCCTCGAACAGCTTTTCGCTGCTCGATGCCGCAGCCCTGATCGTCGGCGCCCGCGGCGAGCGCCACCGCGTCGAAGCGGCATCGCTTTAAGGTTTGAGCATGGTCTTTTCGGAAAACCGGTTCCCACTTTGTCCGGACCATGCTCGGTTAACACTTCATTCACCATGTTCTCATCGCGGCCCGCAACCGCGGTTAACCTCAAGCACTTTGCAATGTCGGCGACGCATCGTCTGTTCAAGACAGACGGCGACCGCCGACCTGGTTCAAACAGCAATCTCAGGGTCATTGGCGATGGGACGGACCTTCCGGATCAAACTTCGCTTTCGCCGTTTCGGTCGCCGCCATCCCTGGCTGACCTTCACGCTTCGCTCCTTCATGATCTTCTCGGTCGTGTTCGGCGCCGCCTATGGCTTCATTGCCGGCAGCAAAGCGGAAAATTCCGGCTACGACCCGCACGCCTTTGCGATCGGCGTCGCTTTCCTGTTTGCGCTCGCCTGCGTCGCGCTCGCCACTTTCAGCGTCCGGCTCCGCCTGATGCGCAAGAAGATGCGCAAGGTCGCCCTGCACAATGAAGCGCTGGCCGACCGGAACTGGGAATTGCAGGAAGCCGAGCAGCGCGCCCGCCGCCTGTTCGAATCGCAGGGCGATCTGATCGTGCTGCGCGACGCCGAGGGCCGCATCACCTATGCCAACGATGCCTATTGCGAACTCGCGCAAAGGCCGCGCGATGCGCTGATCGGCACCCGCTTTGCGACTTGAAGTTCTCGAACAGGGCGACACCGCGCTCGAACCGAACGGCACCCGCGTTCACGACCAGCAGGTCGCAGGTCCGCTCGGCCCGCGCTGGATCGCATGGCGCGAAGGCCTCGTCCGCAACGACGCCGGGGGACCGGCGGAAATGCAGAGCGTCGGCCGCGACGTCACCGATCGCACCGAAAGCGAGCGCGCGCTGGCCGAGGCCCGCGACCAGGCCGATGCGGCAAGCCGCGCCAAGTCGCGCTTCCTCGCGATGGCGAGCCATGAAATCCGCACGCCGCTCAACGGCATCATCGGCATGAGCGGCCTGTTGATGGATACGCCGCTGACGCCGGAACAGACGACCTATGTCAAGGCGGTGAAGACGTCCGGCGACGCGCTGCTCTCGCTGATCGAGGAGCTGCTGGACTATTCCAAGATCGAGGCCGGCAAGATCGATCTCGAACATCGCCCGTTCGCGCTGTCGGGCATGATCGAGGACATCACCGAATTGCTGGCGCCGCGCGCGGAGGCCAAGAAGATCGAGATCGCCGCCTATGTCGACGAGCGGCTGCCGATGCACGTGATCGGCGACGCGGCGCGGTTGCGGCAGGTGCTGCTCAATCTCGCCGGCAATGCCATCAAGTTCACCTCGACCGGCGGCGTCGCGTTGATCGTCGAGCCCGGCATCTGGCCCAATGAAATCAGCTTTCTGGTGCGCGACACCGGCATCGGCATCGCGCCCGAGGCGCGCGAGCGGATCTTCCGCGAGTTCGAGCAGGCCGACGACAAGATCGCCCGCAGCTATGGCGGCACCGGGCTCGGCCTCAGCATCTCCGATCGCATCGTCAAGCGCATGGGCGGCCGCATCACGCTGGAGAGCCAGCCGGGCGCCGGCTCGACATTCGAAGTGTCGATCCCGCTCATCGCCGCCGACGGCGACCAGACGTCCTTCGCGGCGCCCGATCTCTCCGGCCAGTCGATCATGCTGGTCTCGCCACAGAGCATCGCAGGCATCGCTGACGGCACGGCGGCTGCAGCGCTGGGGCGGGCATGACCTGCATGGTATCGGACGCCGATGTCGCGGAAGCCCTGCTGCCCGAGCGGCCCTGGCACGCCGTGCTGATCGATCACGCGATGGGGCTGGCCGATATCGAACGGCTCGGCGAAGCCGCGCGGCTGCATGCCACCCAGCGTATCGTGATGTTCACGCCGGCGACGCGGCAGGAATTGCAGCCGTCGGCGACCTCCGCCCTCACCGGCTATCTGGTCAAGCCGCTGCGCGCGGCTTCGCTGGCGGCGCGCCTGACGACCGCACCGGAGGTGGCCGCGCCGAGCCTGGAGCCGGCCATCGGCCCGATCGAGACATCAGCCGCGCCGTCGGCCAAGGGCCTGTCGATCCTGGTTGCCGAGGACAATCAGATCAATGCGCTGTTGATCCGCTCGCTGCTCGGCCGGCTCGGCCATGACACCGTCATCACCACCAACGGCGCCGAGGCGCTGGAATCCTGGCTGTCGGCGAAATCCGCCGGGACGCCCTATGATCTGGTGCTGATGGACATCCAGATGCCGCAGCTCAACGGCATCGAAACCACCAAGCGGATTCGCGTCCTCGAGTCCGGCGAGCCGGGCAGCCGGACGCCGATCCTCGCGCTCACCGCCAACACGCTGGTGGAAGACCGCTATGCCTGCTTCGAGGCCGGCATGGACGGATTTTTGATCAAGCCGCTCGATCGCGAGAAACTCGCCGAAGCGCTCGCCGGCCTCGTCGCGTCACGGCACATCGCGGCGTGAGGTGATTGCGAAGGATTTGTAGGGTGGGCAAAGCGAAGCGTGCCCACCATCTCAGCTAGCGATCGCGGGATAGATGGTGGGCACGGCGCGTTGCGCCTTTGCCCACCCTACGAGACGACGCGAGCTACAGCCGCCGCAGCGCCACCGTCTCGACCAGGTGATCGGCGCGCTTTTTCAGGATCAGCGTCGCGCGCGGCCGGGTCGGCAAGATATTGTCCTCGAGATTGGCGAGGTTGGTGCGTTCCCAGATCGCGATCGCGGTCGCGGTGGCTTCCTCGTCCGACAAGACGGCGTAGCGATGGAAGTACGATTTGGGATCGTGGAACGCGGTATCCCTGAGCGCGAGGAAGCGCCGCACATACCATTCGCGCAGCACCGGCTCCTCGGCATCGATATAGACCGAGAAGTCGAAGAAGTCGGACACCACGGGCACCGCCTTGCCGTCGCGCGGCAGGCGGCCGGTCTGCAGCACGTTGACGCCCTCGACGATCAGGATGTCGGGACGGTCGATCTCGATCCACTTGTTCGGCACGATGTCGTAGACCAGATGCGAATAGACCGGCGCGCGCACCGGCCGGCGCCCGGCCTTGATGTCGCTGAGAAACGACAGCAGCGTCGGCAGATCGTAGCTCTCGGGAAAGCCCTTTTTCTGCATCAGGCCCTGCCGCTCGAGCACGGCATTGGGAAACAGAAAACCGTCGGTGGTCACCAGATCCACCTTGGGCCGCGGCGACCAGCGCGCCAGCAAAGCCTGCAGCACGCGCGCGGTGGTCGATTTGCCGACCGCGACCGAGCCGGCGACGCCGATGATGTAGGGCACCTTGCGGTCGCGGATGTCGAGGAACTGGCGCTGCGCCTGATAGAGGCGGTGGGTGGCGTCGACATAGATCGACAGCAGGCGCGACAGCGGCAGGTAGATGTCCTCCACCTCCTGCATGTCGAGGCGATCGTGCATCGAACGCAGCCGTTCGAATTCGCCGGGCTCCAGCGTCATCGGCGTGTCGTCGCGCAACCGCGCCCACTGCTCGCGCGTGAAGATACGGTAGGGATTGTATTGCTGTTCGGTGGTCCGGATGTCCATGAACTATCCCTTCCGCTAGTCGCGCTTGCGCGACGCCTTTTCCTCGAGCCCGGACATCGACGTCCGCTGCGCCAGCGCGGCCTCGACCTCGTCGAGCTTGACGCCGCGCGCCTTCAACAGCACCAGCAGGTGAAACAGCAGGTCGGCGCTTTCGGCGATCAGGTGGTCCCGATCGTTCTCGACCGCCGCGATCACGGTCTCGACCGCTTCCTCGCCCAGCTTCTTGGCGCAATGCTCCGCGCCCTTGTCGAGCAATTTGCGGGTGTAGGACGCCTCTCCTCCCGATGCAGCCCGTGCATCGATGGTGGCGGCCAGATCATGGATCGTGAAACGCGGCATCAACTGAACTCAACACTGGCGCCCGGCCGAAGGCCGCGACGCCGTCCCAGAGAGGGACTTAGCACTTTTGTGACGGCGAGTCGTCAGGGATCGAGCCGCATCGGCAGGCCCGCGCGCACCATGTGCTCCTTGGCTTGGCGTATGGTAAATTCGCCGAAGTGGAATATCGAGGCCGCCAGCACCGCGGTGGCGTGGCCATGGCGGATGCCGTCGACCAGGTGGTCGAGATTGCCGACGCCGCCGGAGGCGATGACCGGTACGGGAACACTGTCGGCGATGGCCTGCGTCAGCGGCAGGTCGAACCCCTGCCTGGTGCCGTCGCGGTCCATCGAGGTCAGCAGGATTTCGCCGGCGCCGAGCGACACCACTTCCTGCGCGTATTCGATGGCGTCGATCCCGGTGGAGTTGCGCCCGCCATGGGTAAAAATCTCCCAGCGCTCACCGCCGCCGCCGCGCTTGACCCGCTTGGCGTCGATCGCGACCACGATGCACTGCTCGCCGAATTTCTCGGCCGCCTGCTTGACGAATTCGCGGTTGGAGACCGCGGCGGAATTGATCGAGACCTTGTCGGCCCCGTACCGCAGCAACGTCTTGATGTCGTCGATGGTGCGCACCCCGCCGCCGACCGTCAGCGGCATGAAGCAGGCCTCCGCCGTGCGGCGGACGACATCCAGCATGGTGCCGCGGTTTTCATGGGTGGCGGTAATGTCGAGGAAGCACAATTCGTCGGCGCCGGCGGCGTCATAAGCAATCGCCGCTTCGACGGGATCGCCGGCATCGCGCAGATCGACGAAATTGACGCCCTTGACCACCCTTCCGTCCTTGACGTCGAGACAGGGGATCACGCGAACCTTGAACATAAGAATTCTCCTAGGCCGCGGCGCGCGCGTTGCGGATCAGCGTCAGCGCGGCGGCGGGATCGAGCCGGCCGTCATAGAGCGCGCGGCCGGCAATGGCGCCGGCGAGCTTTCTGGCGCGCGGCTGCAGCAGCGCCTTGACGTCCTCGATCGAAGCAAAACCGCCGGAGGCGATGACCGGGATCGAGATGCGCTCGGCCAGCGCAATCGTGGCATCGAGATTGAGGCCCTTCAGCAAACCGTCGCGCGCGATGTCGGTGAAGATGATGGCGGCGACGCCGGCATCCTCAAACCGCTGCGCGATCTCGAGCGCGGTCACCTGCGAGGTCTCGGCCCAGCCTTCGACCGCGACCTTGCCGTCGCGGGCGTCGAGCCCGACCGCGACGCGGCCCGGGAATTTTTTCGCGGCGCTCTTCACCAGCTCCGGATCGCGCACCGCGGCCGTGCCGATGATGACGCGTGCAATGCCCTTGTCGAGCCAGGCTTCCACGGTCTTGAGGTCGCGAATGCCGCCGCCAAGCTGCACCGGCATGGTGACGGCCTTGAGCATCGCCTCGACAGCGTGCGCATTCATCGGCTTGCCGGCAAAGGCGCCGTCGAGATCGACGACGTGCAGATATTCGAACCCCTGCTCGGCGAAGGAGCGCGCCTGCGCGGCGGGATCGAGGTTGAACACGGTCGCGCGCGCCATGTCGCCCTGTTCGAGGCGCACGCACTGGCCGTTTTTCAGGTCAACGGCGGGAAAGAGGATCACGGCTTCCACTTCAAAAAGTTCGAGATCAGGGCCAATCCAAAACGCTGGCTCTTCTCGGGGTGAAACTGCGTGCCGATCGCGGTGTCCTTGCCGACGATCGCCGTCACCGGCCCGCCGTAGTCGGCGCGCGCCAGCACGTCGGCCTCGTTGGAAGCGTTGAGGTGATAGGAGTGCACGAAATAGGCATGGCGGCCCTTCGGCCCGAGCGGCAGTCGCTCCAGCACCGGGTGCTCGCGGATCATGTCGAGCGTGTTCCATCCCATGTGCGGGATCTTCAGGTTTTCCTCGCGCGGCGCGATCTTCTCGACGTCGCCCGCGATCCAGTTGAAGCCTTCGGTGACGACATGCTCCTTGCCGCGGGTCGCCATCAGCTGCATGCCGACGCAGATGCCGAAGAACGGCCGCGCCTTGACGCGCACCGCTTCGGTCATCGCTTCCAGCATGCCGTTCACCGCGTCGAGCCCCCTGCGGCAGTCGGCGAAGGCGCCGACGCCGGGCAGCACGATGCGATCGGCGCGGTACACGGCTTCCGGATCGCGCGTCACGATGATCTTCTGCGGATCTTGCATGCTCCGCGCGGCAAGCTCGAACGCTTTCGCCGCCGAGTGAAGATTGCCGGAGTCGTAATCGACGATCGCAACGGTCATCGCGGCCCTCCCGGTTCCGGGAACAGGCCGATGATCCCGCCTTGCGGCAATGGCGGCGGCGGCTTGGAGAACGGCTGGCCCGGAATGTTGACGCGTCGGCGGCGGTGCGCCGCGATCGACCGCCCATTGGTCGTTGGTCGAGCCGCGCTGCCGGGCCGTCCAGCGCTCGAAGAAGCGATGTTCGGCCGCTTCCTCGTCGTCGGCGACCACGATATCGAGCTGGCGCCATTTGCGCCGCGAAAGGGTCCAGCGCCTTAAGGTGGCGGCTTCGAAGCCCATCAGGATCGCAATCAGGACGTCAACGGCGAAGATCGTGCCGCGGCTGGCGCCCAGCGCCGACATCCCGAACTGGATGGCGATCATCAGAACGATCCAGCCGATCAGCACCAGCCACAGCCGATGCCACAGCAGCCAGATCACGCTCGCGACCGCGGCCCAGAAATGGAAGCCGTCGCGGACAAAGACGAATTTGTCGGTCGCCGCGAGATCGGCGCCGTTGGCTACGGGAGCATGCACTGTGTAGACCGGCATCGAACCTCTCCGCCGCCACCGAAAAACGCGAACAAGAAATCAGCCGCCGAGCTGACCCTTGGTGGAAGGCACTTCGCCGGCCGCGCTCGGATCGATCGCGACCGCGGCACGAAGCGCCCTCGCCAGACCCTTGAAGCAGGATTCGGCGATATGATGGCTGTTCTCGCCATATAGGGTCTCGACGTGCAAAGTCACGCCGGCGTTGATGGTGAAGGCGTTGAACCATTCGCGCACCAGCTCGGTGTCGAACGTGCCTACCTTGTCGCGCGGGAATTCGACCTTGAACACCAGGACCGGCCGGCCCGAAATGTCGATCACGACGCGCGACAGCGTCTCGTCCATCGGCATGTGGATCGAGGCATAGCGGGTGATGCCGGCCATGGTGCCGAGCGCCTGCTTCACGGCCTGCCCCAGCGCGATGCCGACGTCCTCGGTGGTGTGGTGGTGGTCGACATGGAGGTCGCCATCGGCCTTCACGGTGATGTCGATGCGGGAATGCCGGGCCAGCAGATCGAGCATATGGTCGAAAAAGCCGATACCGGTCGAAACCTTGGACACGCCCGTGCCGTCGAGGTTTACCGCGACCTCGATGTCGGTTTCCTTGGTCTTGCGCTTGATGGACGCCGTGCGCATGAAAACTGCTTCCCTTTGGCCGCTTGGGGGCCGAAAACGCGGCCCTTTTAACAGGCCGATGTCGCCTTCGCTACTGCGGGATGACGCTTTTGGAGGCTGAACTTCGGCCTATGGTGACCGGAATCCCGGCTGGAATGCCGCGATTGTAACCCTCCCCGCCAACCCCTAAATCTGACGGGAACGAGGACAATCCATGCAAGCATCTGAAAACAGCCTGCCGATCTGGCACGGCACCACGATTTTGACGGTCCGCAAGGGCGGCAAGGTGGTGATCGGCGGCGACGGCCAGGTCTCGATCGGCCAGACCGTCATCAAGGCCAACGCCAAAAAGGTCCGCAAAATCGGCAAGGGCGACGTCATCGGCGGCTTTGCCGGGGCCACCGCCGACGCCTTTACCCTGTTCGAGCGGCTGGAAAGCAAGCTCGAGCAATATCCGGGGCAATTGACCCGGGCGGCGGTCGAACTCGCCAAGGACTGGCGGACCGACCGCTATCTGCGCCGGCTGGAGGCCATGATGATCGTCGCCGACAAGGACGTCTCGCTGGTCCTGACCGGCACCGGCGACGTGCTGGAGCCGGAATCGGGCGTGATGGCGATCGGCTCCGGCGGCAATTACGCGCTGGCCGCCGCCCGCGCCCTGGTCGATACCGACAAGGACGCCGAGACCATCGTGCGCCGCGCGCTCGATATCGCCGCCGACATCTGCGTCTACACCAACCGCAACGTCACGATCGAATCGCTCTGAAGGAGCCGCCGGTCATGGCGCCGGACTACGTCTTCCGCCCGATGACGACAGGCGATCTGCCGCTGGTCCGGCGCTGGCTGGCGGAGCCGCATGTCGTGCAATGGTGGGGCGATCCGTCCGAGCAATATGATCTCGTCAGCGGCGACCTCGACGAGCCCGCGATGGACCAGTTCATCGTCTCGGCCGGAAGCAGCGATTTCGCCTATCTGCAGTGCTACGACCTGACCGCGTGGAATTCGGGCTTTGGCGAACATCCGCGCGGCACAAGCGGCATCGACCAGTTCATCGGCGAGCCCGACATGATCGAGCGCGGCCATGGTTCGGCGTTCATCCGCGCCTTCGTCGACGAGCGCTTGCGGAAGGGTGCACCGCGCATCGTCACCGATCCCGATCCGGCCAACACCCGGGCCGTTCGCGCCTACGAGAAGGCGGGCTTTGAAAAAGCTGGTATGGTCGATACACCTGATGGCCCCGCACTCTTGATGGTCCGCAACGCATGACCTCGACCGGCAGTATCGAGAAGGCTCCCACGTTCGGCACGCTTTCGACCTGGCACTGGACGCTGATCGCGGCCGGCATTCTCGCAACGCAGGCCGCCATCCTGTACGGGATGGGCCGCCTGCCGATCTGCGCCTGCGGCTACGTAAAACTCTGGCACGGCGTGGTGCAGAGTTCGGAAAACTCGCAGCACATCGCCGACTGGTACACGCTGTCGCACATCCTGCACGGCATCCTGTTCTACGGCGCGGCCTTCCTCGCCTTCCCGCGCCTCGCCTGGCAGGGCCGCCTGATCCTTGCCATGCTGCTGGAAGGCGGCTGGGAACTGGTCGAGAATTCCGACTGGATCATCAACCGCTACCGTGCCGGAACGATCTCGCTGGATTATTTCGGCGATACCATCGTCAATTCGATCTCCGATTCATTTGCGATGATCGGCGGTTTCCTGCTGGCAAAAAAGCTCCCGGTCGCCATCACCGTGGCGCTGGCGTTGTTGTTCGAACTGGTACTGGCGCTGCACATTCGCGACAATCTGACGCTGAACATCATCATGCTGATTCACCCGTTCGAGGCGATCAAGGTTTGGCAGAGTGGGCCGCCGATCATTTGAGTTGCCCTCCTGCCCGGCTTGCTCTCGCAACATTTGAGAACTACCTAGGAAACATGACCGACTTTTCTCCCCGTGAAATCGTCTCCGAACTCGACCGCTTCATTGTCGGCCAGACCGACGCCAAGCGCGCGGTATCGATCGCGCTGCGCAACCGCTGGCGGCGGCTGCAGCTCACCGGCTCGCTTGCGCGAAGAGGTGCTGCCGAAAAACATCCTGATGATCGGGCCGACCGGCGTCGGCAAGACCGAGATCGCGCGGCGGCTGGCGAAGCTGGCCAACGCGCCCTTCATCAAGGTCGAGGCCACCAAGTTCACCGAGGTCGGCTATGTCGGCCGTGACGTCGAGCAGATCATCCGCGACCTCGTCGAGGTCGCGATCGTGCAGGTCCGCGAGCGCAAGCGCAAGGACGTGCGAGGCCCGCGCGCAGCAGGCCGCCGAAGAGCGCGTGCTGGATGCGCTGGTCGGACCGGCGTCGAGCCCCGCGACCCGCGATTCCTTCCGCAAGAAGCTGCGCGCCGGCGAACTCAACGACAAGGAAATCGAGATCGAGACCCAGTCCTCCGGCGGCATGCCGATGTTCGAAATCCCGGGCATGCCCGGCGCGCAGATGGGCGCGATTTCGATCGGCGATATCTTCGGGAAGATGGGCGGGCGAACCAAGACCCGCCGCCTGACGGTCGAGAGCTCACACGAGATTCTCGTCAACGAGGAAGCTGACAAGCTGCTGGACAGCGACCATCTGGTGCTGGAAGCCATCAACGCGGTCGAGAACAACGGCATCGTGTTCCTCGACGAGATCGACAAGATCTGCGTGCGCGACGGCCGCAGCGGCGGCGACGTCTCGCGCGAAGGCGTGCAGCGCGACCTGCTGCCGCTGATCGAGGGCACCACGGTCTCGACCAAGCACGGCGCGGTCAAGACCGACCACATCCTGTTCATCGCCTCCGGCGCGTTCCATATCGCAAAGCCTTCGGACCTGTTGCCGGAATTGCAGGGCCGCCTGCCGATCCGCGTCGAGCTGTCGGCGCTGACGCGTGACGACATGCGCCGCATCCTGACCGAGCCGGAAGCCTCGCTGATCAAGCAATATGTCGCGCTGATGCAGACCGAAGGCGTCACGCTCGACATCACCGACGATGCGATCGACGCGCTGGCGGACGTCGCGGTCGCCGTCAATTCGACGGTGGAGAACATCGGCGCGCGGCGGCTGCAGACGGTGATGGAGCGGGTGCTCGACGAGATTTCGTTCGCCGCACCCGACCGTCATGGCGAGACCATCAAGGTCGATGCCGATTACGTGCAGAAGCATGTCGGCGACCTCGCCAAGAACGCCGATCTGAGCCGGTTTATTTTGTAGGCGCTTCGTAGCCCGGATGGAGCGCAGCGCAATCCGGGAGCGGTGAATCCGCTTGCGGTAAGGCCCCGGATTGCGCTGCGCTCCATCCGGGCTACGCGCTCAATTCTCCATTGTGCGGTTTCGCCCGGGCGGCTATCCCGTCTGCAACGCCGGCCTGTGGTTATGGGTCCCGGCTCGCGCTATCGCTTGGCCGGGACGACGATGAACCTGAATTCGCGGCTATGGGAAAACCCCTGGCGCTTGATGCTGGCCGTCAATGCCGCGGTGCTGATCGGGGTGTTCTGGCACAAGATCGCGCTGCCGCCTTACGTCCCCTACATCCACCTGCTGGTCGATTATCATTTCGGCTTCACCAAGCGCGCCCTGATCGGCGCGATCGTCTCGCTGTTTACGGCCAAGGTGCCGGTGTGGCTGGTGTTTGCGCTGGGCGGCGCGGTGTGGCTGGTGACGGCCGGGCTGTTCGTCCGGCTGTTCCGGCGAACGTTCGGGTTCGACGAAAAGCATCTGCCGCTGTTCGTGTTCATGGCAGGCTCGCCGTTCTTCCTGAAGAACTTCATGCACACGCTCGGGCATTTCGACATTTACGGATGCCTGTTGGCGATCTGCCTGCTGCTGATTCCAGCGCGCTCGCTTGCCTATGTGCTGCTTGCCGCGATGTTCTCGATCGTGCTCGTTCTGATCCACCACATTCATCTCTTGATGTATGTGCCGACGATCGCCGCCATCGTGGTGCTGCGTCATTATCTCGTGCACGGAACTGGCCGGCAGAACGTGGCCGTCGGCATCGCATCGCTCGCAGCGATCGGCGTGCTGTTCATCGCCGCGCAATTCTACGGCACGATGACGGTGCCGGAGACCGAGTTCGTCGCCTATCTGCAGGGCCGGATGGCCGACCCGTCGCAAACGAACCTGCTGAGTTTTGGATACATCTGGTACCAGCCGCTCTCGAAGGAAATTTGGGATACCTGGGCTCGCCTGCCGCACAACCTGCTCGGCGTGCCGGTGTTTGCGCTCCTGATCTGGCTGCACACGCCGCTCTGGCGATATTTTCGCGATCTGATCGCAGCGCTTTCCGTTGACGCGCATCGCCACATCGTCACCGCCGCGATCGTCATGATCAGCCTCGGTTATCTCGTCATGTTCGCGATCGTGTTCGATTATTCCCGCTGGATTTCGAACTGGGCGGTGTGCCTGTTCCTGATCCTGCATGCGGTGAAGATGCTGCCCGCTTCGAAGGAGACACCGCCGATATCAGCGGATGATCGGAAGACATTGGCGTTCGGCTGGATCAACACGCTGATCCCGCGTGTCGGAATCGTGCGGCCTTTTTGACTTTTTGACGCGTTTTCTTCACGCGAACCGGTACCCACTTCGCTCGAAAACGCTATGGCTTAAATTCGCGCCCGCCGCACCCGGACATACAAGGCACCCTCGCCGCCATGGCCGATATGGGCTTCCTCGAAGCCGACCACCAGCGAGCGGAATTCCGGCAGGCCGAGCCATTGCGGCACCTGACGGCGCAACACGCCGCGCTCGGATTCGGCGCCCATCTTGCCCTTGCCGGTGATGATGAGCACGAAGGTCAGCCCGTCATGATGGGCGCGCTGCAGGAAACCGAACAGCGCGCGATGCGCCCGCGTCTGCGTCATGCCGTGGAGGTCGAGCCGGGCGTCGATCTCCTTCCGTCCGCGCGACAGATGCGACCGCTCGCGGCGGCCGATCGGCGCCAGCGGCGGCGGCTCCGGTTTTGAGGGAGCAGCGATTCGCGCCGGCGCGACATGCCTTGGCGAAGCGGTCGGATTTTTGCGCGACGTTGGTATCGGCTTCCGCCGAGGCCACCGATGGTTTCGAAGCGCGCCGCTTGCGCAGCGGCTTGACCTGCTTGGCGACGCTCTCCCACAGCGCGCGGTCCTCTTCGCTCAGGCCGCGCTTGCGTCGCGGCGGCTCCGGCAATTCGGGAATCGAATCAGGCCGCCGGCGTTTCATCGACGATGGCGGTATCGGCGCAGGTGACGCTGAACCGGCTTTGTCGGAAACCGCTTCAACCTTCGGCCGCGGCTCGGGAAGCGGCACCGGCTTTGCCACAGGCGCCTGGATCGCCGGCAGTTTGCGAAGGCCCGGCTGCTGGCGTCGGCGGTGCTGCCTGCGCCGTCGGCCTGGTATTGGTCGCCGCGGTCACCTCGGGCGGTTTCGTCAACGGCGCGGTTTGCGGAAACAGTTTTGCGATCGATCTCCGACGGCCGCGCGTCAGGCACCGGCAGCTTGCGGCCGCGCGCCATGGGATCGAGGCTCTTCGGCACCAGCATGACAAAGCGCGCATTGTGACGGAGGCGGCCGGCGACCTTGCCGGCTTCGAGACCGGCGCCGAAATAGAGATCGGCGCGCGCGGGTCCGACGATGGCGGAGCCGGTGTCCTGCGCGATCATCAGGCGGCGGAACGGCGTCTTTGATGTAGCCGTTTCGATCGGCAGCTCGCCCTCGATGAAGAACGGCGTGCCATAGACATGCAAAGATTTGTCGACCGCGATCGAGCGGCCCGGCGTCAACGGCACGCCCTGGGCGCCGACCGCCTCGTCCTTGTCGGAAAGCTGCACCTCGCGGAAGAAGACGTAGGACTTGTTCTGCCGCCGCAGTTCGTCGGCCTCGTTGGGATTCGCCTCCATCCACTCCCGGATCTTCTGCATCGACATCTGATCCTTGGGGATGATGTTGCGCTCGATCAGGATGCGGCCGACCGCCGTATAGGGATAGCCATTATGGGCGTCGTAATTGATGCGGACGGTCGAGCCGTCGTCGAGGCTGACCCGCGCCGAACCCTGGATCTGCGAGAACAGCAGATCGGTCTGTTCCTTCAGGTAGCAGATTTCGAGCCCGCGGCCGGCAATGGCGCCATCCTCGATCTCACCGCGGTCGTAATAGGGCACCAGCTTGCGGCGGCCGATCTTGCGAAATACCTGGCCCTTGTTGGGCAGGCCGGCCGAACTCTGCGTGGTGCCGCGGACGAACAGATTGGACGGCCGGCGATAGACCGGCACCTTGTAGACCTCGTTCTCGGTCCGCGAACCATCGACGATGGGCTCGTAATAGCCGGTGACGAAGCCCTCGCCTTCGCCAAGCCGCGAAATGCGCAAGGGGAAGAAAATGCTCCTCGAAGAAAGCTTTTGCCTTCAGTCCGTCGGATAGTTCGAGACCTTTCGCGATCTGGCAGGGATCGCGCAGCGAGGTGCCGAGCGCCTTGGGATCGGCCGGCGGCGTTCGTTGCGCCGATATCGGCCTGCAGCTGACGCGAAACGCGTTGTAGGCGGCGAGATGATCGTCCTCGCTCCAGCCCGCGATCTCGGACCAGGCGACCGGCGCGTACTGGCCGCCGTTGATCTGAAACGGCAATTCGAGCTCTGGATATGGCAGGTGACGGACGGACGGCGGATGCGAAGGCTTTTGCGAACGCGCATGACGTGCCGCAAGGGCATCCACCGGAGCCAGCGAACACGCCAAAGCGATCACGCCAAACGCGAGCCTCGCAAGGCGTCGCGTCTCAGGCCGCGCTTCCGGTGCCAACCAGCTTCCAGTTCGGATCGCGAGAGCTCGTGTCGCGGGCGAATGTCCAGACATCGGTGATATCGGCGACCTTATCGGGATTGCCATCGACAATGGCGCCGGTCTTGTCGCGGGTGACCGAGATCATCTGCGACACGAAACGAACGGTCAGCTGCGCCGAGCGGTCGCGGGCGTCCGCGCTCACCAGCTCGGCCTTGTCGATCGAAACAAACCGCGTTTCGGTTTTCTGCTCGTGCTTCTCGCGATCCTTGATCACGGCCTCGAAGCTTTCATAGACCTCGCTGGACAGCAGATCCTTCAGCGCGCGGCGGTCGCCATTGGCGAAGGCCAGCACGATCATCTCGTAGGCGCTGCGGGCGCCGGAGATGAAGTGCCGGGGATCGAACGAGGAGTCCTGGGCGACGATGGCGTCGAGGCCCGCGGCAAGCGGCGTGCCCGGCTCGGCAATGCCCTTCCAGCGGTCGGCGGGCGCGACATCGGCGCTCGGCGCCAGCGGCGCCTGATCGATCACCGCGCCCGGCATCGGAACGACATTATTGTTGTCCTGCGTACGCTGCACGACATTGGGCGCGGCGCGATCGTAGGGCGGCCGTTCGCTCCCGGTGCGCTGTCCGAGGACGCTACGCAGGCGCAGGAAGATAAAGACCGCCAGCGCCAGGAAGATGATGGTGTAAATATCCACGTCGTATTCGCTTTCTGGTTCTAACGCCGGCAACGGGCCCGGCGGTCGAGCGTTCCCTGATGAGAAGCTCTCTTACGAGTTTTCCCTGAGAACGGCAGAGATTACATCATCGATTGAGACTGCAGCATGTAGGCATGAAACTGCGCCCGGCCAATGGCGCGTTTTGGCGCGGGTGAATTGTAGCGCGTTTTGAGGGCGAGGGGAAACCCGATCGTGTCCGGAAATCACGCATATTCAATTATTTAGGGCATGTATTGGGCGGTTGGTGGGACCGTATTAGGCATATCCGCCACATTTCGCTGAGGTCCAATGGGCCAGCCCGTCGTCCTTGTGGAACGAGGCGGGGCTATGATAGCCACTCGCCCGGAAAAGGCATCCCGCCCATCGAGCGAATTCAGACGAAAACGGGCACCGCTCGCCAGCTTCAGGAGATAGTTTCATGACCAACGGCAACGGCGCACCTCCCGAGCAGGCCCCTCCCCAGCTCAACGTGCTGGCGCAATACACCAAGGACTTGTCGTTCGAGAATCCGAACGCCCCCTCCTCCCTGGCGCCGCAACAGCAGCAGCCGGCGATCAACATCCAGATCAACGTCGGCGCGAACAACCTCTCGGAAAACGAGTTCGAAGTGACGCTTTCGATCGAGGGCAAGGCTGAAAACGCCGGCAAGGTGATGTTCAGCTTCGAGCTGGCCTATGCCGGCGTGTTCCGCATCGTCAATGTGCCGAAGGAAAACCTGCATCCGCTGGTCATGATCGAATGCCCGCGGCTGTTGTTCCCGTTCGCGCGCGAGATCATCGCCACCGCGGTCCGCGACGGCGGCTTCCCGCCATTGATGCTCGATCCCGTCGATTTCGTCGGGCTGTACCGCCAGAACATGGAACGGCAGGCTGCGGCGCAGGCCGCTTCCGGCGCAAAGCCGAGCTAAACAAGCCAGCGGCCAAAAGCCGCTAGGCCCCCAGAAAATCGTTCCAGATCGGCTTGTCGCCCAAGGTGGCGACGAAGGCGCGATGCGCTTCGCGGTCTGCGTCGGTGATTCGCGGCGCCAGCGGCACCTCGCGCTGTCGGCGCGGCGTTTCGCCAAAACCGTTGCTGATCGTGACGCGGGTCTCCGACGCCAGGATCAGTTGCGACTGCCGCGCCCCGATCAGGTCGATATAGACTTCGGCCAGTAGCTCGGCGTCGAGCAGCGCGCCGTGCTTGGTGCGGCGGGAATTGTCGATCGCATAGCGCGAGCAGAGATCGTCCAGCCGGTTCGAGACGCCCGGATGCTTGCGTCGCGCCAGCAACAGCGTATCGACCAGGCGATCGCGCGAAATCGGCCGCCGCTTGATGCGGTCGAGTTCGGCATTGATGAAGCCGATGTCGAACGAGGCGTTGTGGATGACGAGCGGCGCATCGCCGATGAATTCCAGGAACTCCTCGACCACTTCCGTGAACAGCGGCTTGCTGGAAAGGAACTCACTGGACAGGCCGTGCACGGCAAACGCTTCCGCCGGCATGTCGCGCTCGGGATTGATGTAGCGGTGAAACGTCTGTCCCGTCGGCATGCGGTTGTAGATTTCGACGCAGCCGATCTCGACCAGCCGGTCGCCGCGCAGCGGGTCGAGGCCAGTGGTTTCGGTATCGAGAACGATTTCGCGCATGGATTGTGAGACCGGAGATTCGGCGAATCAGGTTCGCCGCTGCGGCATCTTAACGACCTCGGCCAGGATGTCGCTTGATTTGCGCACGCACAGGGTCGAGGCCGTGCGAGGTATCCACCACGAAATCCGCGCGCTTGCGTTTTTCTGCGTCGGGTACCTGCCGCGCAATGATGGAATCGAGTTTCGCGCCATCTCATGGTGCCGCGCGCCAGCACCCGCTCGCGCTGCAGTTCCGGCGAGGTCGTCACCACGATCACGGCATCGACGCGCTTCTCGCCGCCGGTCTCGTACAGCAGCGGTACATCGATCGACGACGACTGGTGCGCCAGCGCGTTCGGCTTCCTCGAGGAATTTCTGCCGGCCGGCCCCGAACATCGGGTGGACGATCTGCTCGAGCTGCTTCATGGCCGCGGGATCGTGCACCACAAGCTCGGCTGAGCTTTTGCCGATCCACCTTGCCGTTCGACGTCGTGCCGGGAAAGGCGGCCTCGATCGCCGGGGCTGCTTCGCCCTCGTAGAGTTTGTGGACCTCTGCATCGGCGTCATAGAGCGGAACGCCCGCTTCAACGAACAGCTTTACCCGTCGTGGACTTGCCCATCCCGATTGAGCCGGTGAGACCAAGAACTAGCATAGTTGTCCGCTCGCATCGTTTCAAACACCGAGTAGCCCCTGCGCCTCGCAGGAATGCAAGCAGAGGCAAAAGCGGCAGACCGAGAATGGTGAAGTGATCGCCCTCGATTCGCTCGAACAGATGCACCCCCAGCCCTTCCAGCTGATAGGCGCCGACACTGGTCGTGACGGCGTCACCCGGCCGTATCCAGATAGGTTCGAATCTCCTCGCCGCTCAACTGACGCATGGTCATGCTGCGCAATCGAAACCTCGGAAAACAGCATCTTGCCATCGCGCGCCACCGCCACGGCGGAATGCAGTTCGTGCGTCTGGCCGGCGAGCAGCCGCAATTGGTCTGCCGCCTGCGCGCGGCCGGCAGGTTTGCTGAACAGTCGGTTTCCGAGCGCCAGCGTCTGGTCGGCGCCGACGACATAACGGCCGGGATTTTTTGACGATACGAAGCACGCCTTCTCCCGCGCCAGTAGCCCAGCGATTTCACCGGGCGCGGAAAGACTGGAATTCTTTTGCACCAGCCGTTCGTCGATATCGGCGGGAACGGCCTCGAAGGAAATGCCGGCATTGGCGAGCAGCATTTGCCGCGCGTGGCTCTGCGAGGCCAGGATCAACGGATCTTTTCCACGCCAGATGGTCATCGTATCCGCATCATTCGGAAAGCCGCTGCCGCTGGCGATCGGTGAACAGTTTCAGCACGGCCGCGGCGGTTTCCTCGATCGAGCGGCGCGTCACGTCGAGCTGCGCCCAACTGAACTTGGCACTCAGTTTCCGGGCGTAGGCGACTTCATCGGTCACCGACTGACGATCGATGTACTCATCGTTGGGCGTATCGGAGCCCATGCTCAGCAACCGGTTTTGCCGGACCTGGATCAACCGCTCCGGCGTCGCATGGAGGCTGACGACCAATGGCTTTTTCAATGTCTCCAATTGGTGCGGCAGCGGAATGCCCGGCACCAGCGGCACGTTCGCGGTGCGGACGCCGCGGTTGGCGAGATAGATCGAGGTCGGCGTCTTCGATGTACGGGATACGCCGACCAGAACCACGTCGGCATCTTCCAGACCTTCGACATGCTGGCCGTCGTCATGGATCATGGTGTAGTTCAAGGCGTCGATGCGCTTGAAATATTCCGCGTTAAGAACGTGCTGGGCCCCTACCCTGCCCGTCGTCGCCGCGCCGAGATAGGCCTCGAACATTTGCATCACCGGCCCAATAATTGACAGGCTCGGAATGTTGATGTCCCTGCACTTCGTCTCCAGCCGGCCGACCAGATCCTTTTCCAGCAACGTGAAGAGTACGATGCCCGGCGCCTCCTCGATCTCGTCGAGCACGCGGTCGAGCTGCTTCTGGCTGCGCACCAGCGGATAGACATGTTCGACCGCGGTCACGTTGGCGTATTGCGCAGCCACCGCGCGCGCCACCGTGATCAGCGTCTCGCCGGTCGAATCGGAGACCAGATGAAGATGAAAATAGTTGCCGGTCGTAGGCACCAAGACCCCTGTGTAATCCTGTGTATCCTGTGGATGCCTGTGGAGCTTAGCCGAGATATCAGGCCTTGGATCGTCACGTCAGGGATAACCCGGACTTTTCTTCACAGGGCCGCGTGTGAGGACAACTCCACGGGCTCATCACCATGATAGTGGGAAGGTGTGGACTTGTCTCTGCATAAGCTGACCGCGAAGCCACGCAAGCAATTGATACGGAGGGCGTTATCAGGATGATGCAATGCCTGGCCGAAATTGGGGAAGACTGTGAACAAGCCTCGCAAACATGCGGGATCATTTTGTGTGAGTCATAATCACGGTCACTTAGACTCAAACCTAAGATTCTAAAATTATTAGTTTAGAGAAGCGGTGCATTGCGGATATGTCTTGCGTCCCCTCTCTGGCAGAGCTTCTTCGCAACGCTGAGATGGTCGGAACGTTCCGGGGACGAGCAAGGTCGGGCGACTGCAATGTACGAGTGGATCACGATCACCGCGTATCCGTGGATCAAGGCGCTGCATGTGATTGCGGTCATCTCCTGGATGGCCGGCATGCTCTATCTGCCGCGGCTGTTCGTCTATCACTGCGAGGCCGAGGTCGGATCGAAGCAGTCCGAGACCTTCAAGCTGATGGAATGGCGACTGCTGAAAGCGATCATCAACCCGGCGATGATCGTCACCTGGCTGGCCGGGCTCTATCTGGCCTGGAGCGGGCACTGGTACACCTCCGGCTGGTTTCACGCCAAACTGACGCTGGTGCTGATCCTGTCGGGTGTCCACGGCTTTTTTTCCCGTTTGGTCAAGGATTTCGCCGCCGACCAGAATACCAGAAGCCAGAAATTCTATCGTATTATCAATGAGGTGCCTACTGTCCTGATGATCTTCATCGTCATCCTGGTGATCGTGAAGCCGTTCTAGCCCAAGCATTTCGTTCGACCCAGCGGTTTGTCTCCGGCTTGCGAAGCAGCGGCCGATTTTCTATATTGTCGAAATCCCACCCCACGCAGGCGGATGTGGTTGCGTTTCGGCTCCTTCACTGGACCGGCCGCCGCATCAGGTTTGAAGCCTCACCGGCGCTTTCCTTGCTTAGACCTGCGGACCTTCCATTTTTCGTGTCCGCTTTTTCCTTAAGCCACCTCGCACCCCTTCCCCTAAAGAACACTCCACAGGACCACCCCAATGCGGGAAATGAAACTCCAGGACCTCAAATCGAAAACGCCGGCCGAGCTCGTCTCGTTCGCGGAAGAGAACGGGGTCGAAAATGCCAGCACCATGCGCAAGCAGGAGCTGATGTTCGCCATTCTCAAGCAGCTCGCGATCCAGGAAATCGACATTATCGGCGAAGGCGTCGTTGAGGTTCTCTCCGACGGCTTCGGCTTTCTGCGCTCGCCCGATGCCAACTACCTGCCCGGCCCCGACGACATCTACGTCTCGCCGTCGCAGATCCGCCGCTTCGGCCTTCGCACCGGCGACACCATCGAAGGCCACATCCGCAGCCCGAAGGAAGGCGAACGCTATTTCGCGCTGCTCAAGGTCAATACGCTCAATTTCGAAGATCCGGAAAAGTCCAAGCACAAGGTCAATTTCGACAATCTGACACCGCTGTTTCCGGACCAGCGCTTCCGCCTCGAACTCGAAGACCCGACGCGAAAAGACCTTTCTGCAAGGGTCATCGACATCGTCGCTCCGATCGGCAAAGGCCAGCGCGCATTGATCGTGGCGCCGCCGCGCACCGGCAAGACGGTGCTGATGCAGAACATCGCGCACTCCATCACGGCCAATCATCCGGAATGCTATCTGATCGTTCTGCTGATCGACGAACGTCCGGAAGAAGTCACGGACATGCAGCGCTCGGTGAAGGGCGAAGTCGTCTCGTCGACGTTCGACGAACCGGCGGTGCGTCACGTCCAGGTCGCCGAGATGGTGATCGAGAAAGCCAAGCGGCTCGTCGAGCATGGCCGCGACGTGGTGATCCTGTTGGACTCGATCACGCGTCTGGGCCGCGCCTACAACACCGTGGTGCCGTCATCCGGCAAGGTGCTGACCGGCGGTGTCGACGCCAACGCGCTGCAGCGGCCGAAGCAATTCTTCGGCGCCGCGCGAAACATCGAGGAGGGCGGTTCGCTCACGATCATCGCCACCGCGCTGGTCGATACTGGCAGCCGAATGGACGAAGTCATCTTCGAAGAATTCAAGGGCACCGGTAACTCCGAACTGATCCTCGATCGCAAGGTCTCGGACAAGCGGACTTTCCCGGCGATCGACATCTCGCGCTCCGGCACCCGCAAGGAAGAGCTGATCACCGATCCGCAGCTCCTGAAGAAAATGTACGTGCTGCGCCGGATCCTCAATCCGATGGGCACCATGGATGCGATCGACTTCCTGCTCGACAAGCTCCGCAACACCAAGAACAACTCGGAGTTCTTCAATTCCATGAATACCTGAGCCGTCAGGCCAGGGTCAGGAGAGGGCGCCTCGTGGAAGCGGGGCGCCCTTTTTCATGCTGCGGGCGTCGCTGCGATGCGAATGCAGCAATGGAAAATCGGCGTTAGGGGTTGGTTAACCATATAACATATTGAATTTTATTATATTTATTTTGATCCGGGTGCTCGGGGGAGGGCGCCTCTCCGGATTTTGCAGCATTTTTTGCCGGTACCTGTCTGCGTGGACGTCGGCCCTCGTCTGAGCGATTCAGCCACTGAATTGAATCGCGTTGCCTTTTCAAAACCGCCCGCACAAATAGGCCATGCATCCGCGGGATCAGACCATCTTTGCATTGTCGTCGGGCCGGCTCCCTAGCGCGATCGCCCTGGTGCGCGTCTCGGGTCCGCAGGCCGGAAAGATCGTGACAACGCTTGCCGGCAAAACGCCGTCGCCGCGAATGGCGACCCGCGCGCTGCTGAGAGATGTCGGCCAGCGGCCGATCGATGATGCGGTGGTGCTGTGGTTTCCGGCTCCCGCCAGCGCGACCGGCGAAGACGTCGCCGAGTTTCACGTCCATGGCGGACGTGCAGTGCTGGCCGCCTTGTTCGCCGCGCTGTCCGCATTCGAAAATGTTCGCCCGGCCGAGCCCGGAGAATTTACCCGGCGCGCTTTCGAGAACGGCAAGCTCGATCTGACCGAGGCCGAAGGTCTCGACGATCTCATCCATGCCGACACCGATCGGCAGCGGCGCCAGGCGCTGCGCCAGTTGAAGGGGTTGCTCGGCGACAAGGCGCGCGACTGGCGCGCGCGGATCATCGAGGCGTCAGCATTGATCGAAGCGGGAATCGATTTCTCGGACGAGGGCGACGTGCCGGCGGAATTGATCGCGCCGGCCTTGGCGAAGGTCAAAGCGTTGCTGACCGAGATCGATGAAGTGTTGGCGGGGCAGGGGCGGAGCGAGCGGCTTCGCGATGGCCTCGTGGTTGCGATTGCCGGTCCGCCGAATGTCGGCAAGTCCACGCTGATGAATCAGCTGGCGCGTCGTGAGGTCGCGATCGTGTCGCCGCACGCCGGCACCACGCGCGACGTCATCGAGGTGCAGCTCGATCTCGACGGCTATCCGGTGACGGTGATCGACACCGCCGGCATTCGCGAGACGGACGATCCGGTCGAGCAGGAGGGTGTGCGTCGTGCCCGCGCTCGGGCAGCGGATGCGGACCTCGTCCTGTGGCTGACTGATGTGTCGCCGGTGGCTATCCAGCACGACGGCACGGCGCCGGTTTGGATGGTGCGAAACAAGATCGATCTCGAAGCCGGAAGTCGGCCATTGGCCGATGCGTCAGGGCAGGGCGGTTTTCAGATATCGGCCAGTCGTGGCGACGGTCTGCCTGAGCTGATCGCGGCCTTGGTCGGTTTCGCGCAAAGTTATTTTGGCGGCAGCGAGGGTGGTCTGATCGGCCGAACCCGCCAGCGCAAACTCTTGCAGGAGACGGCGGCCTCGCTACGGCGCTGCGTTGAAGTGGTCGGGCAGGGCGAGGAGCTGGCGGCGGAAGAGTTGCGCATGGCGGCCCATTCGCTGGGGCGGCTTTTGGGGCGCGTGGATGTCGAGGACATTCTCGACGTCATCTTCCGGGAGTTCTGCGTAGGTAAGTAGACCTTCCCTACCTCTCGGGATGTTTCACGTGAAACAAGTTCCAGGGTTCCACCAGGCTCGGTGTTTCACGTGAAACAAACCATACGACGTAGGGCAAAATTTAGGTTCGGGCATGACGGGGTCATGCTGCTACCTGCAGCCCGGCCCCCGGGTGGAGTTCTACTTTGCATGGGGTTGTTTTCGAGATTTTGTTTTCGGGCCGCTTCCGCGCCCTCGAACTCCGGGATAGAAGTCCCGCATGACTTTCCCAAGCCAGACTCCTTCGACGTCATCGTCATCGGCGGCGGCCACGCCGGCTGCGAAGCCGCGAGCGCGGCTGCGCGGATGGGCGCGAAGACTGCCTTGGTGACCCATCGTTTCGCGACCGTCGGCGCGATGTCCTGCAACCCGGCCATCGGTGGTCTCGGCAAGGGCCATCTGGTCCGCGAGGTCGATGCCCTGGATGGTCTGATGGGTCGCGTGGCCGATGCCGGCGGGATCCAATTTCGGATGCTGAACCGCCGCAAGGGTCCGGCCGTCCGCGGACCGCGCGCCCAGGCGGACCGCAAGCTTTATGCCGCCGCCATGCAGGCCGCGATCCGGGAGACCGCCAATCTCAGCGTGATCGAGGGCGAGGCGGACGAGCTGATCGTCTCGAACGGCCGCGTCACCGGCATCCGGTTGGGCGATGGCCGTGAGCTTTCCGCCGGTGCCGTGGTCATCACCACCGGGACCTTCCTGCGCGGCCTGATCCATCTCGGCGAGAAGAACTGGCCCGCTGGACGGGTCGGGGAGGCGCCGGCAATGGGGCTTTCGGCCTCGTTCGAGAGAGCCGGCTTTACGCTCGGACGATTGAAGACCGGCACGCCGCCGCGGCTCGATGGCACGACCATCGACTGGTCCGCCGTTGAAATGCAGCCCGGCGATGATCCGCCGGAGCCGTTCTCGGTCATGACCGACCGGATCACGACGCCGCAGATCCAGTGCGGCATCACCCGGACGACGGCCGCGACCCATGAAGTCATTCGGGCCAACGTGCATCGCTCGCCGATGTATTCCGGCCAGATCAAGAGCAGCGGTCCGCGCTATTGTCCCTCGATCGAGGACAAGATCGTCCGGTTCGGCGATCGCGACGGCCACCAGATCTTCCTGGAGCCGGAAGGGCTCGACGACTCCACGGTCTATCCCAACGGCATTTCGACCTCGCTGCCGGAGGAGGTTCAGCTCGCGATCCTCGCGACCATTCCCGGACTCGAGCGGGTGAAGATGGTCCGGCCGGGCTATGCCATCGAATACGACCATGTCGATCCCCGCGAACTCGAGCCGACGCTGCAGACCAAGCGCCTGCCGGGTCTCTTCCTGGCCGGACAGATCAACGGCACGACCGGATATGAGGAGGCGGCGGCGCAGGGAATCGTTGCGGGCCTGAACGCGGCTTTGGCGGCCAGCGGTGCCGACCCCATCGTGTTCGATCGGGCGGACGGCTATCTCGGTGTGATGATCGATGACCTCGTGACCCGCGGGATCACTGAGCCGTATCGGATGTTCACCTCGCGGGCCGAGTATCGCCTGACCTTGCGGGCCGACAATGCCGACCAGCGCCTGACCGACAAGGGGATCGCGTTGGGCTGCGTAGGGCAGGCGCGCTCGGAGCGACATCGCGACAAGATGGCCGCGCTGGCTGCGGCCAAGGCATTGGCGAAGTCGCTGACGATGACTCCCAACGAAGCGGCCAAGCATGGCCTGGCGCTCAACCGGGATGGCCATCGGCGTTCGGCGTTCGAGTTGCTGGCCTATCCCGAGATCGAATGGGAAGCGCTGCGCGGCATCTGGCCGGAGCTGTCGGCCGATCGATCCATCCATCGCCGTGCATCTCGAGATCGACGCCAAGTACGATGTCTATCTCAAGCGCCAGACCGCCGACGTCGATGCCTTCCGGCGCGACGAGGGGTTGGTCCTGACCGATATCGACTATGCCGATGTGCCCGGGCTTTCCAACGAGGCGCGCTCCAAGCTCGAGGCGGCGCGGCCGCGGACGGTGGGGCAGGCGGGTCGGCTCGATGGTTTGACGCCGGCAGCGCTCGGTATCCTGGCGGCGTATCTGCGTCGTGAGGCGCGGCGGAAGACTTCGAAGGCGACGGCTTAAAAATCTGTTTCACGTGAAACGGGCAGGGCCGACAAGTCTCTGCTTTAAGAGGCGATGCCGCTTCTCTATCGTCATTGCCTGCAGCAAACGCGATGCGTTTGCGCAAGGGAGCGACAGCGACGAAGCAATCCATGTTCCAGCAAGCTGCGAAATGGATTGCTTCGCTGCGCTCGCAATGACGGCCTCAACAGACAGCACCAACATGGGCAAAGTCCAACCGGCAGACCTTCCCTCCGCTGACGACAAAGCGATGGCGCTCGCCCTCACCCCCGTTTCACGTGAAACGGAGGCGCGGCTCGATCGCTACGTCGATCTCCTGGTGGAGTGGCAGGCCAAGACCAATCTCGTCGCGCCATCGACGCTTCCGCATCTCTGGACCCGGCACATCGCCGATTCGCTGCAGCTGCTTGACCTGGCCCCGACGGCGAAGATCTGGGTCGATCTCGGCAGCGGCGGCGGCTTTCCAGGCGTGGTGCTGGCCTGTGCGCTGGCGGAGACGCCGGGCGCCAATGTCCATCTGGTCGAGCGCAACGCCAAGAAGGCGGCCTTTCTGCGCGAAGCGGTCCGCATAACTTCTGCGGCTGCGACCGTGCATTTGGCGGGAATCGGGGATATTGTGGATAGACTTGGCGGCCACGTCGATTGCGTCACTGCACGGGCGCTGGCTCCATTACATCAGCTTGTCGGTTTCGCGGAACCGTTTGTGAGGGATGGCGCGAAAGCTCTGTTTCTCAAGGGCCAAGATGTAGAGGCTGAATTGACCGAGGCCACTAAATATTGGAATATTGAACCGCGACTCCACTCCAGCCGCACGGGCGGGCACGGCTGGATCGTCGAACTCGATCGGATCGAGCGGCGCAACCCCTCCGCGATCACATATGGCGATCGGGCATGACTGAATTAGATGAACTATATCAAGAGGATAGGGATCCAACTCCACCGCCCCATCCGCGCATCCTGTCGCTCGCCAATCAGAAGGGTGGCGTCGGCAAGACCACCACGGCGATCAATCTGGGTACGGCACTCGCGGCGATCGGTGAGCGCGTGCTGATCGTCGATCTCGATCCGCAGGGCAATGCCTCGACCGGTCTCGGCATCGATCGCCGCACCCGCAACTGCTCGACCTATGACGTGCTGATCGGCGAAGCGCCGCTGCGCGACGCGGTGGTGCCCACCGCGGTGCCGCGGCTGCACATCGCCTCCTCGACCATGGATCTGTCGGGCCTCGAGCTCGAACTCGGCGCGACACCCGGCCGCGCGTTCCGCCTGCGCGATGCGATCGCGGCGCTGAACAAGAACGCCGCGCCGGACACCGACTACACCTATGTGCTGATCGATTGCCCGCCGTCGCTCAACCTCCTCACCGTCAACGCGATGGCGGCGTCGGATGCGATCCTGGTGCCGCTGCAATGCGAGTTCTTCGCGCTCGAAGGTCTGTCGCAATTGCTGCAGACGGTGGAGCAGGTGCGCTCGACGCTCAATCCGAACCTGTCGATCCACGGCATCGTGCTGACCATGTTCGACTCCCGCAACAACCTGTCGAACCAGGTCGTCGCCGACGTGCGGCAGTTCATGGGCGGCAAGGTCTACGACACCATGATCCCGCGCAACGTGCGCATCTCCGAGGCGCCGTCCTACGGCAAGCCGGTGCTGGTCTACGATCTCAAATGCGTCGGCAGCGAAGCCTATCTGAAGCTGGCGACGGAAGTGATCCAGCGCGAGCGCGAGTTGCGGACGCATTAGTCGGGCGTAGGGTCCGTAGGGTGGGCAAAGCGAAGCGTGCCCACCAGCTTTGTTTCGCGATGGACTCGGTGGGCACGGCGCGTGCGCCTTTGCCCACCCTACGGCTGACCAACAAGCGAATTTCTGAATTCCGGAGTGGCGTAAGTGAATCCTAGGGAGTTGGCGGCGATGGCCGACGAAACGCGTTCGCGACTGGGTCGTGGTCTCGCAAGTCTGATCGGGGATGTCGGCGGCGAGGCCGCGCATGTCGACCGGCCGCGCAACCAGCGCAAGGTGCCGATCGAATTTTTAAAGCCCAATCCGCGCAACCCGCGCCGGACCTTTTCCGATGCCGAGCTCGGTGAGCTCGCGGCCTCCGTCAAGCAGCACGGCGTGATCCAGCCGATCGTGGTTCGGCCGGTAAAGGGGTCGCAGGATCGCTTCGAAATCATCGCCGGCGAACGGCGCTGGCGCGCCGCGCAACTCGCCAGCCTGCACGAGGTGCCGATCGTCCCGATCGACGTCAGCGACTCCGACGCGCTCGAGATCATGATCATCGAGAACGTGCAGCGCGAAGACCTCAATGCGATGGAAGAGGCGCAGGGCTATCACGCGCTCGCCGACGAATTCAAACGCAGCCAGGAAGACATCGCCAAGGAAGTCGGCAAGAGCCGCAGCCACGTCGCCAACATGATGCGGCTGACGAAGCTGCCGGCGGAGGTGCAGGCCTTTATCTCCGACGGGAAATTATCGGCAGGCCACGCCCGCGCCCTGATCGGCGTGCCCGATCCGCTGGCCGCGGCGAAGCGCATCGTCGAGGAGGGGTCTGAACGTTCGCCAGACCGAGGCGCTGGCGCATGAAGAGGGCGTGCCGGAGCGCAAGCCGCAAAAGGCGAGGGCGCGGCGGCGGCGGGAAGGCCAAGGATCCCGACACGATCGCGCTGGAGAAGCGCGTCAGCGACGCGCTCGGTCTTGCCGTGACCGTCAACCACCGCGACCCCGGCGGCTCCGTCCAGATCAGCTACCGCAACCTCGAACAGCTCGATGAGGTGATGCGGCGGCTGGCGAGGGGAAGTGATCGTTCCTTAACCTCGCCCCGCTTGCGGGGAGAGGTCGGATTGCGAAGCAATCCGGGTGAGGGGGTACAGGCTTCACCACGCCGTGCCGCGGATAGCAGCCTCGCCCCTCTCCCCGCAAGAGCGGGGCGAGGGAGAAGAGCTACCCCCGCCGCTTCGCATTCACCGCGATCGAGAGCAGCGTGCGCAGCCCGATCGCTGACGCCAGCGTCGCCTGCTTGCGCATGTCGAGCGCGGCGGTTCCGAGCTGATCGATGATCGTGACCAGCCGCGCCGCGCTGAAATTGCGCAGCGCGATTTCGACGGCGCCCTTGCGCGAGAAATGCAGGCGCGGATAGCCGCTTTCGAGCAAGGTCGAGACCGGCGTGCCTTCGGCCACCGCGAGCGCCGATTTGTGCAGCCAGGCCGCCTGGCGCTGCGCGGCGGAGATGATGACGCCGGGATAGGTGCCGGCGACCATCGCCTTGGCGAACTCGCTTTCGACCAGGTCCGGCTTGCCGGCAAAGGCGCCGTCCACGATCGGGTCGAGCTTCAGCTCGGACGCGTCGGAGACGACGGTCATGACATCGTCGAGCGCGATCTCGCCCTTGCCGTGGGAATAGAGCGCCAGCTTGCGCAGCTCGTTGCGCGAGGCCTGGCGGTCGCCGCCGAGCAATGACATCAGCACGGCGCGCGCGTCGGCGGCGATCCGCAGATTGGAAGTCCGCAATTCCTCGTCGATCAATCTGGCAAGGTCGCGCTCGGTGTCGGGATAGCAGGCGATGGCGACCGCGGTCTTGGCGCGCTCGCAGGCCTTGCGCAGCGGCAACTCCGGCCGCAGTTCGCCGGCCTCGATCACGATGCGGCAATCCTTCAACGGCGAATCGGCCAGCGTGTCGACGCCGCTGGCAAAACTGCGGGAGCCGGCGCGCACGCGAATGGCGCGGCGGCCGCCGAACATCGGGATCGTCATGGCCTCGTCGACCAGCCGCGACGGTTCGGCCGACAGTTCGTCGCCGTCCAGTCGCACCAGCGAGAAGGGATCGTTGGGGTCGTCGACGGCGGAGGCGATCAGCGCTTCGGCGCGCTCGCGGACCAGGCCGGCGTCCGGGCCGTAAAGCAGGATGATGGGACGGCCGGCATCGGGCCGGGCGAGAAAAGCGTCGATGTCTTTTCCGCGGAGCGCGACCAAGGGCGATCAGGTGCCGGCGACGAAGAACGATGCCAGCCGGGTCTGGATGTTTTCCGCGATCTCCTGGGCGGCGCGATCCTCGGCGTCGCGGAAGGCGCGCTGGCGGGCGAAGCGCTGCAGATTGCCCGGAATGTCGTACGACACGCGGGAGAAGGTCGTCCCGGTCATGACGGATTTGTTGGTCGCAAGGTCGATCAGATTGTACTGCGCGTCGATGCCGTAGTTTTCGCTCGACGGCAGCGCGGTGGCCGGATCGAGCATCAGCGAGGAACGCGAGGTGTTGAAGCGCAGCACCAGCCGATGGGTCGGCGGCATGCCGGTGGCGTTGCCGTAGAGCTTGAACGCCAGCGCGTTACGGATCTCCACCTGGATCCGGGCTTCGCGGGACGCGTTTGGCTTGTCGACCGGCGGGACTTCCACGCCCATCAGCTTTTCCCGCAGGCCGGGCGTGCCGTCATTACGTTCGGCATACATCGGCTGGAAGCAGCCGGCCGTGAGCGCCGCCAGAGCGGCGACGGCGATGAGCCGAACGGCGATCCGGGTCCTAGCCAACGACATTCACGATCCTCATGGGAACAACGATTACCTTGCGGACGGCCTTGCCGCCGAGAGCGAGTTTTACCGCATCGAGCGCCAAAACGGCAGCCTCAATTTCCGGATTTTGGGCGACCCGTGGCACGGTAACATCACCCCGTTTCTTGCCGTTGACCTGGACCACCAGCGTCACGGTGTCTTCAACCAGCAAATCGCGTTCGATTTGGGGCCAGTTGGCCTCCGAAATCAGCCCGGACTGCCCCAGAACCTGCCAGCACTCCTCGGCCAGATGCGGCATCATCGGCGCGAAAAGTTGAACCAGGATGATCGCGGCCTCCCGGACCGCCCAGGCGGTGTCCGGCGACGGTGTTCCGCCCTTGCCCAGCACCTCGGCCAGCGCATTGGCGAATTCCCGGATATGGGCCAGGCAGACGTTGAAATGCAGCCGCTCGATCCCGGACGACACCTTGTCCAGCGCGCCATGGGCGGCCTTGCGCAAGGCCAGCGCGTCGGCGCCGAACGAGGCCGGCCGGTCGGCCGGGGCCATTCTTGGCGATCTCGGCTGATTCGTTCGACCAGCCGCCACAGCCGCTGCACGAAACGCGAGGCGCCCTGCACCCGCTCGTCGCTCCAGATCACGTCGCGGTCGGGCGGCGAGTTCGACAGCATGAACCAGCGCGCGACGTCGGCGCCATAGGTCGCGATGATGTCGTCGGGGTCGACGGTGTTCTTCTTCGACTTCGACATCTTCTCGATCGGGCCGATCGTAGACTTCTTCGCCGGTCATTAGCAGCGTGGCGCGGCGGCCGTTGCCGCCGACTCTCGACCTTCACCTCTGCCGGCGTGACATAGGTGCCGTCGGCCTTCTGGTAGGTTTCGTGCACCACCATGCCCTGCGTGAACATGCCGGCGAACGGCTCGTCCATGCCGATATGGCCGGTCGCCTTCATCGCGCGGGTGAAGAAGCGGCTGTAGAGCAGATGCAGGATCGCGTGCTCGACGCCGCCGATATACTGGTCGACCGGCATCATCCGGTCGACCACGGCGGGCGTGGTCGGCGCCTTCTCGTTCCAGGGATCGGTGAAGCGCGCAAAGTACCAGGACGAATCCACGAAGGTGTCCATGGTGTCGGTTTCGCGCTGGGCCTTGCCGCCGCATTTCGGGCAGGTGACGTGCTTCCAGGTCGGATGATGGTCGAGCGCGTTGCCGGGTTTGTCGAAGGTGGCATCCTCCGGCAGCACCACGGGCAACTGATCGTCCGGCACCGGCACCACGTCGCATTTCTCGCAGTGGATCACCGGGATCGGGCAGCCCCAATAGCGCTGGCGTGAAATGCCCCAGTCGCGCAGGCGGAAGTTCACCTGCCGTTCGCCGACCGGCGCGTTGCCGCGCATCTCGCTTTCCAGCCGCTTTGCGACGTCTTCCTTGGCCTGCTCGATGGTCATGCCGTCGAGGAAGCGGGAATTGATCATGCGGCCGTCGCCGTCATAGGCGGTGTCCGTGATGACAAACGTCTTCGGGTCCTGGCCCTCGGGGCAGACCACCGGGATATTGCCGAGCTTGTACTTGTTGACGAAGTCGAGGTCGCGCTGGTCGTGCGCCGGGCAGCCGAAGATCGCGCCGGTGCCGTACTCCATCAGCACGAAGTTCGCGACGTAGACCGGCAGCTTCCAGCTCGGATCGAACGGATGAACGGCCTTGATGCCGGTGTCAAAACCCTGCTTCTCGGCGGTGTCGATGATTTCCTGCGCGGTGCCGATCTTCTTCACGTCCGCGATGAACTCGGCGAGCTTCGGATTCTTCGCCGCCGCGGCCTGCGCCAGCGGATGGTCCGCCGCGATCGCCATGAATTTGGCGCCGAACAGCGTGTCGGGCCGCGTCGTGAAAATCTTCAGCTCCGTTTCGCCTGATGGCGTCGTGGCCGGATCGAGCGCGAAGCGCAGCAGCAGGCCTTCGGAGCGGCCGATCCAGTTGCGCTGCATCAGCCGGACCTTGTCGGGCCAGCGGTCCAGACCGTCGAGCGCGTCCAGCAGTTCCTGCGAGTACTTCGTGATCTTGAAGACCCACTGGTTCATCTCGCGCTGCTCGACCACGGCGCCGGAGCGCCAGCCGCGGCCGTCGATCACCTGCTCGTTGGCGAGCACGGTCATGTCGACCGGATCCCAGTTGATCTTGCGCTTCTCGCGTTCGGCGAGGCCAGCGCGCAGAAAATCCAGAAACATCTTCTGCTGATGCTTGTAATAGCTGGGATCGCAGGTCGCGAATTCGCGTGCACCAGTCGAGCGACAGCCCGATCGACCGCAACTGCTTCTTCATCGCGGCGATGTTGTCGTAGGTCCACGCCTTCGGCGCGACCTTGC
Source organism: uncultured Alphaproteobacteria bacterium (assembly GCA_963840465.1). GTDB lineage: Bacteria > Pseudomonadota > Alphaproteobacteria > Rhizobiales > Xanthobacteraceae > Bradyrhizobium. The sequence goes on from CAWIZF010000042.1 coordinate 47,450, forward strand.
GCTCGATCGCGGCGTTCTCCGCCGGCAGCCCGAACGCGTCCCAGCCCATCGGGTGCAGCACGTTGAACCCCTTGGCGCGCATGAACCGCGCCAGCACGTCACCCAGGGTGTAATTGCGGACATGCCCGATATGGATGCGCCCGGACGGGTAGGGGAACATCTCGAGCACGTAGTATTTCGGCCGCGGATCGTCGTTTTTCGAGGCGAAGATCGCCTTTTCGTCCCACTGGCGTTGCCAGCGCGGCTCGGAATCACGGGCGTTGTAACGTTCGGAGGTCATGAAATCGCAGGGTTTTTTGTGGATTCGGGTCCCGTCCAGAGGACGGCGGACTAGGCCACAAAAGCGGCTGCGGGGTCAACGGGTTGGGGAGGGGAGAACGGCCATTTGACCGAAGGCGCAGCGCGGCCGCATCACCCCGCCATCGCCATCCCGGCCTCGTCCACCGGCTTGGCAAAGCCGTGCTCGACGACGGTATTTCGGCCGCGGTGCTTGGCGGCGTAGAGGGCGGCATCCGCGGCCTCGATCAGGTCGCCGGGGGTTTGGGCGTCGTTCGGCAGCGTCGCGGCAACGCCGACGCTGACGGTGACGGTGCGGTGGCTGGAGGTGATGTGCGGCAGGCCGAGGTCCTGCACGGTCGCGCGCACGGTTTCGCCGATCTCCAGCGCTCGCTGGGGGCTGGTGTTCGGCAGCAGCAGGCAGAATTCCTCGCCGCCATAGCGGCCGGCAAAGCCCATGGTGCCGGCGGCGATGCCGGCCAGCGCTTCGCCGAGCCGGGTGAGGCAGGCGTCGCCCTCGGGGTGGCCATAGGTGTCGTTGTAGAGCTTGAAGTGATCGACATCGATCATCAACAGCGACAGCTCGCTGTTGATATTGCTGCGCCTTCATCCATTCGAAATCGAGCCGGCTCTGGAAGCCGCGGCGGTTGGCGAGGCCCGACAGCATGTCGATCGAGGCCATCACGGTGAGCCGGTCGTTGGTGGCGACCAGTTCGCGCTCGCGCTGGCTGAGTTGGGCCGCCATCGCGTTGAAGGCGCGCGCCAGCGGCATGAATTCCGCAGGCAGGCGGCTGCGCGCAACGCGGGCCGACGAGTCGCCTTCGCCGAACCGCTTGGCCATGCCGGTCATGACTTCGATCGGATTGATGATGAGCTTCTCGGCGCCGATCAGCGCGCCGAGCAGCACGAACAGGCAGACAAATGCCAATTGCAGATAGGCGGTGCGGATGTCGCGATTGATCGCGGCCGTCACCTTGGCCTCGTCGACGCTGACGACCAGGCGCGATTGCGTTCCTGGAATGCGGGCGAAACTGATGGCGCGCTTGGAGCCGTCGGTCGCGGTAAAGGAAATCGAGCCCGTATCGGAGTTGGCGCTGAGCGCCTTGTAGGTGATGGCCGACAGCAGCGGCACGTTGCCGAGCGGCTGGCCGATCATGCTGGCCTGGTCGGGCGGCGCCGCCAGCACGACGCCGGTGCTGTCGATCAGCAGCGCTGAAATGCCCGGCTTTCCGCTGAAGTTGGCCATGATCTTCGACAGCCAGTCGAGATTGATGCCGGCGACCGCAACCGAATTCTTCCTCCGGATTGATCGCGGAGACCGGATAGGCCGCCATCATGATCGGCCGGTTGTTGGTCTTGCCGAACAGGTAGTCGCTGAAGACGAAATCGCGGGTTTCCTGCGCCTTCCTGAAATAGTCGCGATCGCCGATGTTGAGGCCGACCTGAATGTTCAGCGTGGAACACTGCACCACGCCTTCCTTGCTCACGAGCATGATGCTGCGGATCCAGGGCAGGTTGGCGGGCAGGCTGGCGCGCAGGATTTCGCAACTGCGCCCGATGCCGCTGGCCGCGCGGATATAGGCGGCGGATTTCAGCATCGTCTCGACGGAGGAGATCACCTCGCGCTGGGTCTCGGCGCTGTGATGGGTGATATTGGCGTATTCTTCCGAAGCGGTCGCGATCTGCCTGGCGCGGGTGTCTTCGAGCGAGCGGACGCGCTCCAGCATCAAGGGCGCCACCAGCAGCACGGCCAGCATGGCAAGCCGCGCCCGGATTCCCAGAAGCTTCTTGAGTTTGACCCGTTTGCGGTTGAAAGTTACGCCAGACATCTCGCCCCCCACACCGCAGGGTAGAGTGAAGGGTTCAAAAAGCCTTTCCCGAACTTGGTAAAATTCGAGGAAATGCCGTAAGATTTACCGACCGAAATCAGGACATGACGCGAGAGAGATGACGACGCCGCTAACCAAGTCTTTACCAAACGGTCTGGCCCAGGTGGAGCAGGACATCGCGCGTGCGTGCAAGGAAGCGCGCCGCGAGCGCACGTCGGTGACGCTGATCGCGGTGTCGAAAACGTTCGACGCCGCAGCCATTTCGCCTGTCATCGATGCCGGCCAGCGCGTGTTCGGCGAAAATCGCGTGCAGGAAGCCAAGGCGAAATGGCCGGCGCTGATGTCGGCCTGTCCCGGAATTGCGTTGCATCTGATCGGGCCGCTGCAATCCAACAAGGCCAAGGAGGCCGTGGCGCTGTTCGACGCCATCCATTCGGTCGACCGTCCCAGCATTTGCGAAGCGTTAGCCAAGGAAATCAATTCCCAGAACAGGCGGCCGGAATTGTTCGTTCAGCTGAACACTGGCGAGGAGCCGCAGAAGGCCGGCGTCGCACCGGGCGACGCCGACGCCTTCATCGCGAGCTGCCGCGACAAATATGGTCTGGTTATTTCCGGACTGATGTGCATCCCGCCGGTCGACGAGGCGCCGGCGCCGCATTTCGCGTTGACGGCCAAGATCGCCGCGCGCAACGGACTGAAAAATCTGTCGATGGGCATGAGCGCCGATTTTGCGGTCGCGATCCAGTTCGGCGCCACGCATGTGCGCGTGGGCTCGGCGATTTTCGGGCACCGCTGATTCCGTCATTGCGAGCGAAGCGAAGCAATCCATCGCGCGGCAAGAAAGAGTGGATTGCTGTCGCTATCGCTGCGCATCGCTCGCACATGACGGGGAGAGAGCCTACTTGAACCCCACCGACACCTTTCCGAGCACACCGAAATCGACGGCGCAAAAATCGCCGGATTAAATCGGCAGCGGTGGGTGGCAGGTGCCGGTGGTAACGATCTGGCCGGCCTTCAGCGTCACGCCAAGCTGACGCAGTTCATTGGCGAGCCATGTCAGTGCGATCCGCGGATCGCCCAGCACATTCTTGCCGTGACCAACAAATTGCTGGCCGCGCATGCGTGATGACCGGCCGCTCCTCGACGAGATCCATGCGAACGCCAGTCTGCGCGTCGTCGGCCGGTCCCAGCACGAACAGATGCGCGCAGGCGTTGTCGGCAATGATCTGCGCGGCGCCGGCGCTGACGAAATCGGCAAACCGCGAATCCGGAATCTCGATGGCCGGATGCAGCGTGTCGACCGCGTCGAGGACCTGCTGCACCGTATAGGGCGTGGCGCGCGCCGGCAGATCGACGCGCATGCGAAAGGCGAATTCGGGTTCGGCGACGCGCATTTCGTTGCCCGCCATCGAAGCCGTTCCGCCGTCGGGAATGACGGTCTCGGCCAGGATGCGCCCGGCCATCGGGCCGTCGACATTGATGTGCTTTTGTCCGGCCTCGCTGGTGGCCGCGATCTTCCAGCCGAACAGACTTTCGGACGAATATTTTTCGATTTCCGCCTGGATCGCGTAGCCGTCGATGCGATCGTGCGGCCGCAATCCATCGTCGAGGCCGGCGAATTTGGTGCCGGCGCGCCAGTGGTCGTGCAGCGTCTTCGATGCGGCTGCTATCGCTTTCTCGTCGAGCATGGCTTTGATTCCTTATCAGCCGATCATGATTTTCGTCTGCGGGCCCATTCGCCGCAACAGCCGCAGCATGCTGGATTTCGTCATCGAAACGCATCCCGCGGTCGGCGAAAAATTGGGGCGCGCCAGATGCAGGAATACGGCGCTGCCGCGGCCGGCTACCCGTGGCCCGGCGTTGTGATCGATTTCGACGATGAAATCGTAGAGATGGTCCTCGCGCGTCAGCCGGTCGCCGGGCTGGTCGCGGACCAGGCGGATAGGCTGATTGTAACGGCGGTCCTGCGGGTCCTCGCACCAGGCGTCTTCGGGCCGGATCGGCCGGACCGGCAAATAGGTCCGCGGTCGAGGATGGCGGTCGGCGCGCCACCACAATTGCAGCGGGTGATACGTGCCCCTCGGGGTGCCGCCGTCGCCCTCTCGCTTGTTGGCAAGGATGCCGCCGCGGCCAAGCGCCACCGGCACGGTCCAGCCGTCCGCCGTCAGCCAGCCCCGGCGCGGATCGCCGGCCGCCCTGCGGACCCGAATGGCCGCAAGCGGCCGATCACGCGCGGCTGTCTTATAAGTGATTGAAATAGCGTTGCTTTCCATGCCAATGTCCAAATCTTGGGATTGCCTGCTCCGGTCAAAATCGCCCTAATGACGCCATTACAGGACATTCATCCAAACGCGGCTCAAATTTGGGATAGACTGCGGTTCGGCTTGTGAATCTGTAACAATCGCTTACCTCAATGCGAATCAGTACCTGACGACCCGGCTTGACGCTTCCCCTGTGTCCGCCGCCTGCCTCGAGAGGATCGTATCCTATGCCCAATGCCCGCAAGATCCTGATCGTGGAGGACGACAACGATCTGCGCGACACGCTGGTCGAGCAATTATCGCTGCACGAGGAGTTCGAAGCCTCCGCAGTCGATACCGGCGCCAAGGGCGCCAGCGCCGCCAAAGCCAATTCCCCCGATCTGGTGCTGATGGATGTCGGCTTGCCGGATACCGACGGACGGGAAGTCGTGCGCAGCCTCCGCAAGGGCGGCTTCAAGGCGCCGATCATCATGCTGACCGGCCACGACACCGATTCGGACACCATCCTGGGGCTCGAATCCGGCGCCAATGATTACGTCGCAAAGCCGTTCCGGTTCGCCGTCCTGCTCGCACGGATCAGGGCGCAGCTTCGCCAGCATGAGGCCAGCGAGGACGCGGTGTTTTCCGTCGGTCCGTACAGCTTCCGCCCCGGCTCCAAGATGCTGACCGCCGCCAACGCCAGAAAAGTGCGGCTGACCGAGAAGGAAACCGCGATCCTGCGTTTCCTGTATCGCGCCGGCCAGTTGCCGGTGTCGCGCGAGACGCTGCTGCAGGAGGTCTGGGGCTACAATTCGGGCGTCACCACGCACACGCTGGAAACCCATATCTACCGTCTGAGGCAGAAGATCGAGAAGGATGCGGCCAATCCGGAAATCCTGGTGACGGAAGCCGGTGGCTACAAGCTGGTGCCGTGACACGATTCGCCGCCTCAATTCGTAATTTTTCACGCATCCCGGTCACAGATCCATGTCGATCGAAGATGATGTAGCCCTGCTCGAGCGGGTCCCGACGTTGCGCCTGTTGGGAACGGCGGCGCTGCGCATGCTGGCGATCGGCTCGGAGCAGCGCGATTTCTCGCCCGGCGATTATCTGTTCAACTCCGGCGACGAGGCGGATGCCGGCTATATCGTCCAACGCGGTTCGTTCCGCGTCGAGGACGGCGGCGCCGAAGTCGTTGCCGGGCCCGGTTCCCTGATCGGCGAACTGGCGCTGATCGTTGCGATGAAGCGGCCGTCGAGTGCGGTCGCGCTCGATCATTCCTCGGTCATCCGGGTGGCGCGCAGCCTGTTTCAACGCGTGCTCGAAAGCGACCCCGGCGCGGCGCGCCGCCTGCGCGACGAACTCGCCACCCGCACCAGCCAGATCGCCAGCGATATTTTGATGGCCGGCGCCAAGCTGAGTATCTAGCGATCCTCATGGTGAGGAGGCGCGTTAGCGCCGTCTCGAACCATGCGGCCACAGACGGGCTTACATCCTTCGAGACGCGCGCAAGCGCGCTCCTCAGGATGAGGATCAGTGGCCGTGGCGCGCCCTACACGTCCAGCGTCACCGTCACCGGCACGTGGTCGGACGGGCGCTCCCAGCCGCGGGCGTCGCGGGTGATCCTGAAATCGCTGACACCGTCTTTCAGCGCGCGCGAGACCCAGATGTGGTCGAGCCGCCGGCCGCGGTCGCCCACCGTCCAGTCGGCGGCGCGGTAGCTCCACCACGTATAGACCTTTTCCGAAAGCGGGATCCGCTCGCGCGCGACGTCGAACCATTCGCCATGGGCCTGCGCCGCCAGGAGCTTCTCGCATTCGATCGGCGTGTGCGAGACGACCTTCAAGAGCTGCTTGTGCGACCACACGTCGTTCTCGTGCGGCGCGACGTTGAGGTCGCCGACCAGGATGTGTCGGTCGTCGCCGCGCGGATGCAGCGGTTCGCACGCCTTCATCTCGTCGAGAAATTTCAGCTTGTGATCGAATTTCGGATTGAGCGCGGGATCGGGAATGTCGCCGCCGGCCGGAACGTAGAAATTGTGCAGCACCAGCGGCTTTGCAAGCTGCGCCTTCTCGCCGAACGCCACCGAGATGTGACGCGAATCGATCTTGTCGCAGAAGGTTCTGATATCGGTGGTCTCGAACGGCAGTTTCGAGACGATGGCGACGCCGTGATAGCCCTTCTGCCCGTTCAGCGCGACATGCTCATAGCCGAGACGCTTGAATCGCTTCAGCGGGAAGGCGTCGTCGATGCATTTGGTTTCCTGCAGGCACAGCACGTCCGGCCGCGCCGATTTGAGGAATTTGGCGACGATGTCGATGCGCAGGCGCACCGAATTGATATTCCACGTTGTCAGGGAAAACCGCATGAGGGCCGTGTATTACCACGGTTGGCGATGACGGCGTGCCATGCTTGTCCACAGTGGATTGGGCCTCGACTTATCTTCGCCTGAAGGGGGAGGATCGGTTCGCATGTAATGCGAACCGAGGTGGGGTGAAGGTCTCTCCGCGTCCGACATCACCCGAGACGAGAGACTGTCCCCCGCCCCGCCGCACTGGTGCTGCGCTCCATGTGAGCCGACCGCCCCCTCAAGGGGCGGGTGGAAGATGCGGCAGCGGATCGTTCAGTTCGCCGGCGTGATGTAGTTGGTGAAGTCGATCTTGAAGAGGCCGGGATCGACCTTCTTGGACGAGTCCAGATTGTAGACTGCGATCGTGGTGTCGTAGCCCTGCGGGTCGGTCACCGTCCATTGCTTGAGCTGGCCGTCCTTGACGCCGACCATCAGCATCAGCCGGCTGGTGCCGATCAGGGCCTGCTTCTCCTCGATGGTGACGCTGATGTAGATGTCATCGGCCGTGACGTTGACGACATTGGTGTCCTTCAGCAGATCGATCCGGTCCGACAGCAGGAAGCGCAGCGGTGTCTGCGACAGCGGATAGATGTCCTGGGTCGCAAGCTTCGTATCGCGCACCGCCAGCGACGAGCCATCGGCGATGATCGCGATCGGGCTGGGCGCTTCATATTCGAAGCGCACCTTGCCCGGCTTCTGGATGTAGAAATCGCCCTTGGTCTTGCTGCCGTCCGGGCCGACCTGGACGAAATTTCCGACCAGCGTCTGCAGCGAGGACAGGTAGGAACTGACCCGGGCAGCCTGCGCCTTCTGGTTGGCGTCGAAGGTTGCAAAAACATTGGCCGGGACATTGCGGCGCGGATCGGGAATCACCGGATTCGGCGGCGTCTGGGTGGCGCCGGTGGTCGTCGGCCCCCTGTTGTCCTGCGCGCTCATCTGCACGCCGCCGTCGCGCGCCTTGGGCGCGGGCTTTGGAACCGGCACGTTCTGCGAGCGCGACGGCGTCGCGAAGCCCGCGATGGATGTGGCGATCAAAAGGGCCAGTCCGGAACGCAGCCCGCGATGGGTGGAGTATTGTTTCATCAGTTATTTCGGATCTCTTTTCGACGAGGCATCCCGCTCCCGGCCATTTTATCGTGCTTTCGACCAAAGGAGGTATCGTTTTTCCGTGAAAATCGTTGCGCCAAATTTACCTTCGGCGCCGGCACCCTAGAATCCGCCCTCTTCTTCCGCGACCAGAATTTCGCGCTTGCCGGCGTGATTTGCCTGCCCGACGATGCCTTCGAGTTCCATTCGCTCCATCAGCGACGCGGCCCGGTTATAGCCGATTTGCAGCCGGCGTTGAATGTAGGAAGTCGAGGCCTTGCGGTCGCGCTTGACGATCGCCACCGCCTGCGAGAACAGGTCGCCGCCGCCGTCGCCGCCCATGCCGGTGGAATCGAACACCGCGCCGTCCTCGTCGGTCGGCTCTTCGGCGGTGACCGCCTCCAGATATTCCGGCTGGCCCTGGGTCTTGAGGTGACGCACGACCTTTTCGACTTCCTCGTCGGAGACGAACGGACCGTGCACGCGGCTGATGCGTCCGCCGCCGGCCATATAGAGCATGTCGCCCTGTCCGAGCAGCTGCTCGGCGCCCATTTCGCCGAGGATGGTGCGGCTGTCGATTTTCGAGGTGACCTGAAACGAGATACGGGTCGGGAAGTTCGCCTTGATGGTGCCGGTGATGACGTCGACCGAGGGACGCTGGGTGGCGAGAATGACGTGCAGGCCGGCGGCGCGCGCCATCTGGGCGAGGCGCTGCACCGCGCCTTCGATGTCCTTGCCGGCCACCATCATCAGGTCGGCCATTTCGTCGACGATGATGACGATATAGGGCAGCGGATCGAGGTCGAGCTTTTCTTCCTCGTAGATCGCCTTGCCGGTTTCCTTGTCGAAGCCGGTATGCACCGTGCGCGTCAGATCCTCGCCCTTGCCCTTGGCTTCGACGAGGCGCTGGTTGTAGCCGTCGATGTTGCGTACGCCGAGCTTGGCCATCTTCTTGTAGCGCTCTTCCATCTCGCGCACGGCCCATTTCAGCGCCACCACCGCCTTCTTCGGATCGGTCACGACCGGCGTCAGCAGATGCGGAATGCCGTCATAGACGGAGAGTTCGAGCATTTTTGGATCGACCATGATCAGGCGGCACTGATCCGGCCGCAGCCGGTAGACCAGGCTCAGGATCATGGTGTTGATCGCGACCGATTTGCCGGAGCCGGTGGTGCCGGCGATCAGCATATGCGGCGTGCGCGCCAGATCGATGATGATGGATTCGCCGCCGATGTTCTTGCCGAGGCAGAGCGGCAGCTTGGCATGCGAACTCGTCCTTTGCGGTGAGCAATTCGCGCAAGTAGACTTTTTCGCGATGCACGTTCGGCAGTTCGATGCCGATGGCGTTGCGGCCGGCAACCACGGCGACGCGGGCCGAGAGCGCGCTCATCGAGCGGGCGATGTCGTCGGCGAGGCCGATGACGCGCGAGGATTTGATGCCGGGCGCCGGTTCGAGTTCGTAGAGCGTCACGACCGGGCCGGGATTGGCCTTGACGATCTCGCCGCGGACGCCGAAATCGCCGAGCACGCCTTCCAGCGCGCGCGAATTGGCCTCCAGCTCGACCTTGCTGAGCGGCTGCCGGTCCGACGCCTTGGGCGCCGTCAGCACGGCGACCGAAGGCAGTTCGAACTTTTCGGATTTGCGCGCCGCCGCGCGCGGCGGGGCTTTCTTGCGCGAAGCGCGGGCGGCGGGAACTTCCTCTTCCTCGTCTTCCTCTACTTCCTCTTCTTCTTCCTCGTCTTCGAATTCCTCGTCCTGTGGGGCCAGTGCCGGCGCAGCGCGGCCGCGGAGGGTCGGTTCCTGACGTTCGAACGAAGCTCGGCGAGGCGGCGGCGAACTCGATACCAGCGATCGGTAGGCCGCGCTCATCAGCCAGCCGAGCCGCGCCTTCAAGCTCATCAGCGCGTGATACACCCAGCCGAGCGAAACCGAACTGCGGTCCTCTTCTTCCTCGAAGGGCCTGTCATCGTCCTCGATCGGCGTCAGTTCTTCCTCTCTCGGGCGCGAGCCCCAGCCGCTGGCAAACAGGAAGGTCGCGCCCATCGCCGCGAACAGGATGATGCCGAGCACGAGACGATAGGTGAAGCCGGCCGGGCCGAACACCACGGCGGGCGCACGCACCAGCGCATCGCCGACGACGCCGCCAAGGCCGGTCGGCAACGCCCACGCGCCGCCATGCGGCCAGCAGCTTGCAAAGCCCGCCGCGATCACCGTGCAGAGAATCCAGCATCCAAGACGCAGCGCTTCGCGGTCGAAGGTGCGATGGGTCAGCATGCGCCAGCCCCACACCGCGACGGGGAGAATCAGCATGATCGCGCCGAGGCCGAGAATCTGCATCAGGAGATCGGCGCCGATCGCGCCGGGATAGCCGAGCACGTTGCGGATCGGACGCGACGTCGCGTGGCTCAGGCTCGGGTCCTGTACCGACCACGTCATCAGCGCCGCCGCCGCCACGCCGGACAGCGAGATCAGGCTGAGGCCTGCGAGTTCGCGCAGGCGCCGGGCGAGGGCGTCGCGAATTGCGACCGGCAGATGACCGACCAGGGGGATAACACGTTCGATCGCTGGCATGCTCATGGGGCCCTGCGACTAATCCAGAATTTCGACCAGCCGGTGCAGCGCCTCGGCCGTTGATTCACTGTCTGAGACCAGCGCGAGGCGGATGTAGCCTGCGCCGGGATTGAAGCCGTCGTTCTGCAGCCGCGACAGGTAACTTCCGGGTATCACGCGGACCCCCGCATCCCGATAGAGTTTCACCGCCACAGCCTCGTCGCCGCCGAGTTCGGAGACGTCGAGCCAGACGCAGAAGCCGCCGGCGGGCCGCACATAGCCGTAGCGGCTGCCGAGAATCTGGTCGGCGAGATCGAACTTGATGCGGTAAAGCCTGCGGTTTTCTTCGACATGCGTTTCGTCGCTATAGGCGGCGACCGCGACGTGCTGCAGCGGCACCGGCACCTGGGGTGCGGCGACATTGCGCAATTCGTGATAGGCCGCGAGAAACTTGCGGTCGCCGGCGGCAAAGCCGACGCGCATGCCGGGCAGGTTCGAGCGCTTCGACAGCGACTGAAACGCAACGACGTTGGTGAAGTCGGGCCCGGCGCATTCCAGCGCGCTGCCCGGCGCCTGCCTGGTGTAGATTTCCGAATAGCACTCGTCGCTGAGGATCATGAAGCCATAACGGTCGGCGAGCTTCTTCAGGCGGATGAAGTAGTCGCGCGAGGCGACCGCGCCTTGCGGATTGGCGGGCGAGGCGATGAACATCGCCACGGTTCGGGCCAGCGTCGCCTCGTCGAGCGCATCGAGATCCGGCAAGAATCCGTTGGCGCGCGTGGTCGGCAGATAGATCAGTTCGCAACCGGCGGCGCGGGCGCCCGCGCCATAGGCCGGATAAAACGGGTTGGGCATCAGGATCGCGGGCCTGCCCTTGCGCGGGCCGACATAGCGGGCGGCGGTGATCGCCGCGAAAAACAGCCCCTCGCGGCTGCCGTTCAGCACCAGGATTTCGCTCTCGGGATCGACCGGCCGCGGCAGGTCGAACCGGGTGGTCAGCCAGCTTGCGGCCGCGCGCCGGAACGGCTCGATGCCCTTGGCGAGGGGATAGCGGCCGAAATCCGCGATGTGTTTCGCCAGGACCGGCCCGACAAAGTCCGGCACCGGGTGCTGCGGCTCGCCCAAGGACAGCGTGATCAATGGCTTGGCGGGTTGGTAGGGTGCCAGCAGCTCGGTCGTCCGGAGGAAAGGCGAGCGCTCGGCCTGACCGGCAGGCAAGCTGCCGGCGCCCTGCGCCACGCCGGAAGAGGCGGTCATTGCCATGTCTGAAACGCCAGCACTTTCAAAAGCGGTCGAGGGCCCAGACCGATGACCGGAAACACATCAAACCACCATAGATACGGCGAGGTTAAGACGCGTTTAACCATCGGCGCCAGCGCCGATTTTGGTCTCTTTTCTGGCTTTAGGCGCCCGGCTGTGGGGTCGGAACCGCGCTACCGCTGCGGCAGCCGCTCGAAGGCCGGCATGCCTTCGGGCACGTGGTGGAAGGCCTGCTTGTCGAGCGTGTGGATCGCCATCTGCGGATTGAAGAGGGCGGGGTTGTCGAAAGTTCCGACCTTGAGCACCACGGCAGGCAATCCGGGCACCTTGGTCACCAGATGGGTCCCGCATTCGGCGCAGAATTCACGCGTCACCGCGCGTTCGAGGTCGCTGCGGGTGAACTGCTTCGGCTGGCCTGCGGTGTATTTGAAGCCGCTGACCGGCATCGCCACGAACATGTTCGGCGCGCCGCCGGTGATATACTGACATTCGCGGCAGTGGCACTGCGCCGCCATCATCGGTTCGCCCTCGGCCTCGTAGCGCACCTTGCCGCAATAGCATCCGCCTTCGATTTTCATGACGCTCTCCCTGTGCTGTTGCCGGCATTTTCGACGGCTTGCGGAGTTTTGGCAAATCCTTTCTCGGGGGCGAAGCAAAAAGAAAGGGGCTCCAACTTGCGCTGGAGCCCCTCAACGGTCAGGGCATTGCCGGGTATGTGCCCGAACCGGAGTTGTGGATGCGACCCTTGGGGGACCGCATCCCGGGAGAACTTACATGTTGTAGGCGCGCTCGGTGTGCTCGGTGACGTCGAGGCCTTCACGCTCGGTTTCGACGTTGACGCGCAGGCCGACGATCACGTCGACCACCTTGTAGAGGATCGCCGAACCGATGCCCGACCACACCAGCGTGGTGCAGACGCCCCAGATCTGCGAGGTCATCTGCGCAACGAAGTCGTAGTCGGCGATCTTGCCGGCGGCGTAGTCCATGACGCCGGTGCCGCCGAGGGCCGGATTCACCAGGATGCCGGTGCCGAGCGCGCCGACGATGCCGCCGACGCAGTGGACGCCGAACACGTCGAGCGAGTCGTCATAGCCGAGCGAGTTCTTCACCACGGTGCAGAAGAACAGGCAGACGACGCCGACCACGAGACCGAGCACGATCGCGCCCATCGGACCGGAATAGCCGGCCGCGGGCGTGACCGCCACGAGGCCCGCCACCGCGCCCGACAACGCGCCGAGCACCGAGGGATGGCCCTTGACGATCCATTCCGCGAACATCCAGGCCAACGCCGCCGCTGCGGTTGCAACGAAGGAGTTGGTCATGGCGAGCGCGGCGCCGCCGGAGGCTTCCAGGTTCGATCCGGCGTTGAAGCCGAACCAGCCGACCCAGAGCAGCGAAGCGCCGATCATGGTCATGGTCAGCGAGTGCGGAGCCATCAGCTCCTTGCCGTAGCCGACGCGCTTGCCGATCAGCAGCGCACCGACGAGACCGGCGATACCGGCGTTGATGTGCACCACGGTGCCGCCGGCGAAGTCGATCGCGCCCTTCTTGAAGATCCAGCCGGCGTCGGCGTTGATCTCGTCGAGCTTGGCCTGCGCCGCGGTCTTCGCCGCACCGTCAGCCGCCGCGGCGAGCGCCTTGGCCGCATCCGTGATCGCGTCCGGACCAGCCCAGTACCAGACCATGTGCGCGATCGGGAAGTAGATCAGCGTCACCCAGAGCGGGACGAACAACGCGATCGCCGCGAACTTCATGCGTTCGGCAAAGGCGCCGACGATGAGGGCAGGGGTGATCGCCGCGAAGGTCATCTGGAAGCAGATATAGATCAGCTCGGTGATGTTGGCGTCGACGCTGAAGGTCGCCGCTTTCGAATCCGGTGGTGACGCCCATCAGGAAGGCCTTGGAGAAGCCGCCGATGAAGTCGGAACCGCCGGTGAAGGCGAGGCTGTAGCCGTAGAGCGCCCAGAGCAGGGTGACGATGCAGACGGTGTAGAACACCTGCATCAGGACCGAGAGCATGTTCTTGGAACGGACGAGACCGCCATAGAACAGCGCCAGGCCCGGGATGGTCATCAACAGCACCAGCACTGTCGACGTCAGCATCCAGGCGTTGTCGCCCTTGTTGACGGTTGGTTCGGCGTAGGCCGCGGTCGCGGCGAACAGGCCGACTGCGAGGGCGGCCAGTCCCGCGCTATAGGGACGTTTAAACGTCATTTGATTTTACTCCTGAATGGTAAGGTTTGAGCGCGAAATCAGAGGGCCGCGGCATCCGCCTCACCCGTGCGGATGCGCACCGCATGGTCGAGGTTGATGACGAAGATCTTGCCGTCGCCGATCTGGCCGGTCTTGGCAGCGGAGGTGATGGCGTCGATGGTCTTGTCGACCTGATCCGAGGCGACAGCGACCTCGATCTTGATCTTGGGCAGGAAGCTCACGGCGTATTCGGCGCCGCGATAGATTTCCGTATGACCCTTCTGGCGGCCATAACCTTTGACTTCCGTCACCGTGAGACCATGAACGCCAATGGCGGTCAGGGCGTCACGGACTTCTTCGAGCTTGAATGGCTTGATGATCGCCATAACAATTTTCATGGGTCCTATCCCCGCTTGGGCCCGGTTCAGACCGACCGGGCGTTCTCGACTGAGGTTCACCACGCGGAGAGGTTCACTTCGCGGGCACAGCCAGGACCCATAGAATCAAATGCCGTGCCAGATCGGCATCGTTCCCTAACAGTTTATGAATGCGGCCCTTTTCGCCCTTTGCGGGAATTGCACGTTCCTGCGCCATTCCGTCGCGCCCAAAGTGTAGTCAGGCCTGCTCAAATTGTGAGCAGGCCTGACTGAGCGTCACAATCCCTGCCCAGCATGCGGGCAAGAAAACGGTAATAGGGTGGGTGACCTATTGCAGTGCTTCGCCGTGCTGCGAGATATCGAGGCCTTCCAGCTCCTGCTGCACCGAAACCCGCAACGGCGCGAACGCGCCCACCAGCTTCAGCAGTACAAAGGTGACGCCGCCGGACCACACCAGCGTGGCGGCGATCCCATAGAGCTGGATCAGCACCTGCTGCGCATTGCCCTCGATCAGGCCCGAGGTGCCGCCGATCGCGTTCACCGCGAACACGCCGGCGAGCAACGTGCCGGTCAATCCGCCGATGCCGTGGACGCCGAACACGTCGAGCGAGTCGTCATATTTGAAGCGCTGCTTCAGCCAGGTGCAGGCCCAGAAACAGAGCGTTCCCGCGATCGACGCCGATGACGACGCCGTGCCACGGCGCCACGAATCCGGAGGCCGGCGTGATGGTGCCAAGACCCGCGACCGCGCCTGATATCATGCCGAGCACCGAGGGCTTGCGCCGTGTCGCCCATTCGATCGCGGCCCAGGTCAGCGCGCCGGCGCAGGCGGCCAGGTGTGTCGCGGTGATCGCCATGACCGCGCGCGAGTTCGCGCCCAGCGCCGAGCCGCCGTTGAAGCCGAACCAGCCGACCCACAGCAATCCGGTGCCGATCACGGCAAGCGACAGGTCGAACGGCGCGAGGTTCTCGCTGCCATAGCCCTGACGCCGGCCCATCACCGTCGCGGCAACCAGTCCGCCGATGCCGGCGGAAAGATGCACGACGAGGCCGCCGGCGAAATCCAGCACGCCCATGGTGCCAAGGAAACCGCCGCCCCACACCCAGTGTGCGAGCGGCACATAGACGAAGGTGAACCAGCCGACGGAAAAAAGCAGATAGGCCGAGAACCGCATCCGGTCCGCCACCGCGCCCGCCACCAGCGCCACCGTGATGATCGCAAACGTCATCTGGTACAGCATGAAAAGCGCTTCCGGGATGGTCTTCGCCGCCGGGTTGACGCTCTCCATCGTCATGCCGATCAGGAACCAGCGATCGAGCGTGCCGATCCATGGACCGTCGCCGACAAAGGCCAGCGAATAGCCGTATGCCACCCAGAGGATCGAGATGAGCGCAACCGCAGCGAGGCTCTGCGCCATCGTCGCCAGCACGTTCTTCTTGCGCACCATGCCGGAATAGAACAGCGCCAGGCCCGGTATCGTCATCATCAGGACCAGCGCGGTGGCGACGATCATCCACGCGGTGTCGGCGGCGTTGATGGTGGATGTCTCGGCGGCCAGGGCCGGCGTCGTGAGCGAGCTCGCCGCAAGCGCGATGAGCGCAGCATTCACCGCTGCACGATACGATGGTGCCCCCATAAAAATTCCCCCGGCGTGTTGTCGTGTCGTTGTCGTTTCTTGGCTTCTCGCGTTCGGCGTCGTTGCCGCCGCGCCTTGCAGCGATGTCTCAGAGCGCGTCGCTATCCGTCTCACCGGTGCGGATTCGCAAGGCGTGGTCGATCGGTGTGACGAAGATCTTGCCGTCGCCGATCTGCCCGGTACGCGCGTTCGCGGTAATGACCTCGACCGCCTTCTCGGCGACGTCGGAGGCGACCGCGATTTCGATTCGCAGCTTGGGCAGGAAGTTCACGACGTATTCCGCGCCGCGATAGATTTCGGTGTGACCCTTCTGGCGGCCGTAGCCCTTGACCTCGGTCACGGTCATGCCGTGGACGCCGATGGCCGTCAGCGCCTGGCGCACCTCGTCAAGCTTGAAGGGTTTGATGATCGCGACGACGAGTTTCATGGTCAGGCCTTTATTTCCCTGGATATTTCTTGAGCACGCGGCAGAACGACCACCCAGCCGCATCGCTGCCGGCGCAAATCTGGCATCTTTCTGTGCAAATGGCACAAAAAAGTTGCAGGAAGAAGAGGAAAACATTACGGGCTGGTGATTTTGATCACTGTACAGGCGGCAGGATCGTCCGCCAAAATACGGTTTCATCGCCAGCCGTCCGGCTGGCTTCCCCCTCCCCACGGCTCAAGGTACAAAAATGTCAAACCGATCGTGGTTTTATGCATCCAGCGGTCAGCAACAGGGCCCCTATCCGGAGGCGCAGCTTCGCGACCTCATTACCCGGGGCACGGTGAGCGCGGACACGCTGGTTTGGACCGAGGGGATGTCGGGCTGGCAGCGGGCCGGAGACATTCCCGGCCTGGTCCCCGGCGGATCGGCTCCACCTTCCGTTCCGCATCCCGGCGGCCCACCGCAGATGGCCGGAAGCTATAGCGGAGGTCCGCTCTCGATCGATTTTGAGATCCTGGAGTTTACGTGGCGCACCCTGGTGCTCGTGGTCGGCCTGATCTTCATCATCCCGGCACCGTGGGTTCTGGTCTGGTACATCAAGTGGATCGTCCCGTGCGTGCGCGTGCCGGGGCGGCCGAACCTGAGCTTCGCAGGCGAGGCGATGGCGATCGTTCCCTGGTTTTTCGGCTTTGTCGTTCTCACGATCGCTATTGGCATGATCGGCAGCCAGTTGCTCAGCAATCTGATGATCCTCGTTCAGATGGCTTTATACTGGTTGTTTCTCAAATGGTTCATCGCAAATCTCGCGTCCAACGGGCAGCCGCTCGGGCTCAGTTTCTCCGGCTCGGTCTGGGCTTACCTCGGTTGGACCATTCTTGCGGTTATCTCCGTCATCACTATCATCGGTTGGGCCTGGGTTTACGTTGCCTGGGTGCGGTGGTTCTGCCGGAATATCCAGGGCACGCGACGCGAAGTCCTCTTCATCGGCAGCGGCCTGGAATTTCTTTGGCGCGCGATCGTGGCTGGAGTCGCATCCTTCTTCATCATCCCGATTCCGTGGATGTACCGCTGGATGTTCCAGTGGCTGGCGTCACAGACCGTCTTGGCCGAGCGAGGCGCATCGGCCAGCGGCTAAAGCCCACTTGCGCTGGCGCACGGAGCCTTCCTGGGCCACCGATGCCACCAGCTTACCGTCGGGCTTGAAGATCAGGCCGCGGGTCAATCCGCGGCCGTCTTGCGCCGGAATACCGCGGTACGCAGGCGAACGGCTAGCGCAAGGGAGCGTCCGGATCGGGTGTGGAATTGCTGCCCGAACACGCACCATGCGCAGTCAAAGGCAATTTTGCGCGGCGACACACTCTCGCCCCTGGGACGGCTGCCAAGTCGAGCCCCGGGATAGTCCCACAAAACCCTGAAGCTTGGGTAGGAATATCCCGATTTTTCGATCGGCCGGTCGATGGTATTTCAACCGGAGCGGCCTGGTGGCGAACGCACAGCCACCGGTAGACGCGACCGAGTGCCCATATGACAGCCGCTTCGAGCGACCCTGCGAACGCAGGACGAATCGAAATGAAACTGCGCACGGTCTCGCAGCTCTTCAACACGCTTGATCCTTCGCCATTCCGGGAACGAGACCTCGCAAAGGAGGCGGAAGACTACATCGTCGATTATGCGGAAGATGTGCCGAAGGGAGTTCCAATCGACATTGTCCTGCACTTGCACGCCGAGGAATGTTCGCAATCCTCTTCATCGGAGATCGCGTCTGCAATCAGGGATTGGTTCGGTCTTAGAAGCCACGAGACCACGCGCGAGATGCAGGAGCTGTTCAGAACGGGCCGGTTCTCCCTCCTTGTCGGCCTGATCGTGCTTTCGGTCTGCCTGATGCTCGGCTTGTTCTTGTCGCAGAAATTTCAAAAGGGTCCATTTCCGGATATTTTCCGGGAGGGCTTTCTGATCCTCGGTTGGGTCGCGATCTGGCGGCCCTCTGAAATTTTTCTTTATGCCTGGCCTCCGCTGTTGCGGCGTCGAAAGCTGTTTCAGCGGCTTATGCAGGCCCGCGTTACCGTCGAGCGCGGCGGATCGGGATGAGCGGCGTCGAGAGGCGCCATCGGTGATCGAAACCTCACATGCGTCAGCACATCAAACGAGGAGAATTCGATGTCAACTTCCTGCAAGTTTGAATTCAGCGTTCTGAAGCACGACGAACAGGAGATCGTTCGTGACACCCACCACCCCGCTATTGCGGAAATGAACCGGGAAAGGCTCGAGGACCTTCGCTCAATGCTTCGGGACCTCGGTAGCAAGGAACGCACCCTCGCACGGCATCGAAGACGCCAAACGAAGGGAAAGGCCGAGCCGCGGGGCAAGAGCTTTTCGGGAACGGCGGTGCATGCCAACCAGCGCAACCAGGTTTTCGTCGCCGCCATCAAGCGCGTCAACAAGGAGCTCGAGCGTCTGCGAAAGTTCGAAGCAAGGAAGGAGCTTGGAGAAGCGGCGCGACGCGCATTGGCGCTTCGCCGGGCGCAGCAATTCTCCCGGCCGCAAAATGAACCGCGCTCGCACGAAGGGATGAGACCTCTTCCAAGCCGCCGCCGCCATATGAAGATCCCGCCGTCAAAAATCGGACGGGTATCGCAAGCGAACAAGCGTGCGCAGGCCAAACGAGACGCCAGCCGCGGAACTGGCTGAAGCCGGGTCGCCGCCTATTTGCGCTGGCGCACCGAGCCTTCCTGGGCCACCGACGCCACCAGCGTGCCGTCGGGCTTGAAGATCAGGCCGCGGGTCAATCCGCGGCCGTCCTGGGCGCTGGGCGAATCCTGCGCGTAGAGCAGCCATTCGTCGGCGCGGAACGGCCGGTGAAACCACATCGCGTGATCGAGGCTCGCCGGCATCATGCGCTTGTCGAACAGGGTGCGGCCGTAACGCGCCATCACCGCATCGAGCAGTGAGAAATCCGACGCATAGGCCAGCGCGCACAAATGCAGCGCGGGATCGTCGGGCAGCTTGGCCGCGGTGCGAATCCAGACATGGATGCGCCCGTCGTCGATCTTCTGGCCGAAATAGCGGCCGAGCTCGACCGGGCGCAATTCGATCGGCCGGTCGGATTCATAGTAGCGGCGGATGAATTCCGGCATCTCCTTGAATATCGGCTGCTTCGACACTTCTTCCGCCGTGAGTTTTTCCGGCGGCGGGACGTCCGGCATCTGGTCCTGATGGTTGAACGCACCTTCCTCTTCCGCATGGAACGACACCATGATCGAGAAGATCGCGTTGCCATGCTGGATCGCGGTGACGCGGCGGGTCGAATAGCTCTTGCCGTCGCGCAGCCGTTCGACCTGATAGATGATCGGGATCTGCGGGTCGCCGGGCAGGATGAAATAGCAATGGATCGAATGCGGCAGGCGGCCCTCGACGGTGCGGCATGCCGCGACCATCGCCTGCCCGATCACCTGGCCGCCGAACACCCGCTGCCAGCTCGTCTTCGGGCTGTTGCCCCGGAACAGGTTCACCTCGAGCTGTTCGAGATCGAGGATGGAAATCAGGTCAATCAGGCCTTTGGACATGGTGGTGCTTTCTGGTCGATTCCGGCGGCCGCCCCGAAATCGATCGTCGCGATGCCCCGGAATGACGTTAAGTACCTTGTTTCTCGGCCCTGTTTCGCCCAGCTAATATCAGGTAGCAAGCGTAGTGTGATGACGTAACCGGGTAAGGTATCGCATGGCGGCACAGCGAAGCATTGTCATCTGCGGCGGCGCCTTTGCCGGGCTGGCGCTGGCGCTTGGCGTTCCGTCAGGGCCTTGGCGCGGATATTCCCGTCATCGTGGCCGATCCGGCCCTTGCCACGCGGCCGAGCCGCGATCCGCGGGCGACCGCCATTGTGGCCGCGTGCCGGCGGTTGTTCGAGGCGCTCGGCGTCTGGGATCAGGTATCGGATTCGCAAGCCGATCCTCGACATGGTCGTCACCGATTCCAAACTGGAGGACGCCACCCGTCCGGTATTCCTGACCTTTGCGGGTGAGGTCGAGCCCGGCGAACCCTTCGCCCACATGGTCGAAAATCGCCGGCTGATCGATGCGCTGGTGGCGCGCGCCGAGGCTGAAGGCATCGATCTCCGCGCCACGGCGGTTTCGACCTACGATTCCCGTCCCGATGGCGTCACCGTGACGCTCGCCGACGGCAATGTCATCGAGGCAAGCCTGCTGGTCGCCGCCGACGGCGCGCGCTCAAAGCTGCGCGAGCGCGCCGGCATCGCCACCCATGGCTGGGACTACGATCAATCCGGCATCGTCGTCACCGTCGGACATGAGCGGGATCATCACGGCCGCGCCGAAGAGCATTTTCTCCCGGCGGGTCCGTTCGCGATCCTGCCGCTCACCGGCAAGCGTTCGTCGCTGGTGTGGACCGAGAATCGCGCCGAGGCCGCGCGCATCACCGCGCTCGGCGAAGCCGAATTCCACGATGAACTGGAGAAGCGCTTCGGGCTGCACCTCGGCGAGATCAAGGCGCTCGACAAGCCGCGCGCGTTTCCGCTCGGCTATTTCGTCGCGCGCTCATTCATCGCCGAGCGGCTGGCGCTGGTCGGCGACGCCGCGCATGTCATTCATCCGATCGCGGGGCAGGGTCTCAACATGGGCCTGAAGGATGTCGCGGCGCTGGCCGAAGTCGTGGTCGATGCGGCCCGGCTCGGCATCGATCCCGGGCAGGCCGACGTGCTCGACCGCTACCAGCGCTGGCGGCGCTTCGACACCATGGCGATGGGGCTCGCCACCAATTCGCTGAATTTCCTGTTCTCGAACGAATCGACGCTGCTGCGCACCGTGCGCGATATCGGGCTTGGCCTGGTCGATCGCGCGCCGCCGCTGAAGAACCTGTTCATCCGCCAGGCCGCGGGTTTGTCCGGCGAAGTCCCGCGGCTGCTGAAGGGCGAGGCGTTATAGAGGGCGAGTAGCGAATAGGGAGTGGCGAATAGTGGACCGTCTATTCGCCACTCGCCTACTCGCCATTCGCCGACTTCCCTCACTCGATCTTCCGCGCCTCTTCCGGCAGCATGATCGGGATCCCGTCGCGAATGGGATAGGCGAGCTTGGCTGAGCGCGAGATCAGTTCCTGCCGGGTCGAATCGAATTCCAGCGGACCCTTGGTCACCGGACAGACCAGGATCTCCAGCAGCTTTGGATCGACGGTGCCGTCGAGGCGTTCGGGCGTGGCATTCATGGGAAGTCTCCGGCTATACGCTGGTCCTTAGCATATTGAATTGCGGCCTGTCATGACGTGGCGATCCGGACCAGTTCGTCGAGCACGGCCTGTTGCCGTGCTTTCGGCAAGGGCTGGTCCGACAACGCAAAGCCGAGAAACGCCCAGTAGAGAATTTGCGCCCGTGCGCGAGCCACATCCGTCGATAATCCGGATTGCGTCAGAAGACTTTCGACATAGCTGAGCCGCCGCCGGTCGATGGCCTGCACGGCGGCCCGGGCGGCGGGGTCGACACTCGCCCAGGTGCGGACCGCCCGTTCCAGCGTCAGGCGTTCGCCGAACACCCGGCGCAGCAGCAGCGCGAGCGGGTTTTCGTCCTTCGAGGCGGCCTCGACATTGGCGATGATCTGCTCGGCCGCCACCTCGTGCCAGCGCGCAAGGATCGCGGCATGGAAGGCGGCGATATCGGCAAAGTGCCAGTAGAAGCTGCCGCGCGACACGCGCAAGGCCTTCGCCAGCGGCTCGGCCTTCAGCGCGGTGAAGCCGCGGCTCGCCAGTGCCTTGAGGCCCTGGTCGACCCAGTCCTTTGCCGAGAGTTGATCGCTCATGTTCGTTCCATGCGACATCAACCATACACTACTGTATTGACAGGCGCCAGAATGCGGCGCATAACCATACAGTACTGTATGGAGGTGTTTCGATGCGCGATCTCATTCTGCAATGCGCCGGCGTCGCCGGCATAGCGGTGGCCCTGATCCACGGCGTGCTGGGGGAAACCAAGGTATTCGCCAGAGCAACCATCCAGCCGGAGAGCCTGCGGACCCTGATCCGGCTGGTATGGCAGGCCGGCACCGTGGCCTGGATCGGCGGCGGCGTGCTGCTGATTGCCGCGCCCTCGTTTGGGTCGGAAAGCGCGCGGCACTGGATCGTCGTGACGATCGTCGCGGTCTACGCCTTTGCCGCCGCCGCCAACGCGTGGTGGTCGCGCGGCCGCGGCTTCGGCTGGAAAGCGCTCGGTGCGGTCGTCGTGCTCGCGGTAGCGGGGTATTAGAGAAGCCGGGGCCGATAGAAAATGTATCGAGCTGCCGGAGGCTGAGCCAGCTCGGCGGTCCTCTGCAGTGTCTCGGAAGGCAATTCACCGAAGGCGAGACGATAGTCTCGCGCGAAGTGACCAGGATTCTGAAAGCCGCACTTCAACGCGATCTGGATCACGGAACTGTCCGCGCTCGCATTGCTCAAGCATACTCCCGCGCGCGGTTGAGCCGCACCCGCTTCGCAAAATCCGCCGGCGAGTAGCCCCGGTCTTTCTTGAATTGCCGGAATAGACTTCGTGGCGCTGACCTTCGCCAACTGTCGACCATCGCCTCGATGTCGATCGGCTTGTCCCAGTTGGCTTCGATGAATTCCTCGACCGCTCTCACCGCGGTCGAGGAACCGACCGGTAGCGGCTCGCGAAGCAGCAAATGGGTATAGTTGTGCCGGTGGCACATCAGGAATTTCATGATCACCATGCGCTCGACTTCGGCCGCGGCCAGGTCGGAGAAGAAGGTGCCACGCTCATTGTAGTCGATGGCAAACTGAAACAGACGCCGGCGCAGGGCTTCCATTGCCGGTTGTCGAGACCTCGGTTTCGTCGAAAACCAGCTTCCGGCCGACATCTTGCCCGACCAGGCGCTGAGATTGCGCAGCAGAGCGTCGAATTCGATTCGCAGCACAAGCTGGCGGTAGCCGGATTTGAAGTCGAGCTTGAGCGGCTCCTGCGCGTGCAGGATAGGGGTCCACGATCCCGGCGTTATCTCGCCGGATCGCTTACCCGCGGTGTAACGGGCCACGCCTTCGATATTGAAGAACTGCCGCACGAAAGAAGCCTCGACCAAATCCGACCGACACGTCGCTGGCATAGTCGCAATAAGAAAGTCCGAGACTGCCGATCTGCAAATGATTGGCGTCAACCGCAAAGGCGGCATTCGTCCTTCCGATATCGAACCGGTTGGCACCGTATACGCTGAACAAGCGGTCGCGGACGAACTCCGGATCGCCGGAGCGTACAACAGGAAAATTGCTCAGGGGCGTCGAACGGGTCGGCATGATCAATGGCTGTCATTTGATTCGGGAGCTCATACAATCAATGCGCTAGGTACTTCGGAACTCAACCCACCAAAGGTTGCGCGGCAAAGCGAAGTTGCCCGCCGGACATCCAAATCGTGCCGCCGTTACTCAGTTTACGCCATGCAAGCGCCGCCAGTCCAACCACCCCTGTCCCGAGGCGTGGCACAATCCGGACATGTCTGTCAGCACTCGGTCTCAACCGTCGCTAACTTGATTAACCTAATTTGCCGTCAAGCGCTTCGCCGCGAAGCGCAGCATTGAGATCGACGGAACGACCGATGTCAGAAGTAATCAGCTTCCGCGAGGCGCGATATTCGCGCGAAGCATCGCGATCGTACTTGCCGGAGACCATCGGCGCAGCGACATGCGCGCTAGCTTCTCGCGCTTTCGACCAGCCAGCGATTGTCAAGGAAGATGTCTATCGCTCAATTCTGTTGCTCGACATTGCCGCCCAGCGCGCGCGCCTCCTTGTGAAGGAAATATCCGATCCTTCGCGAAGGGAAAATTTCGAAGCTCAGATCACGACCATTGAACAGCTGCTCCAGATTGCGCGGCAAATGGCCTCAAATCTCTGAAGCCGCGCGCCAGCCGTACCACCATCGCTCGTTGAAACCCTAAGGCCGAACCTCTCAGCAGGAATAAGAAAATGCGCAGCAATCTTCCGGTTACCCACGTCGAATATCCAATTACCGACGAAACCCTCATCGTCTCCAAGACGGACCTCAAGGGGAAGCTGACCTATTTCAACGACCAGTTCGTCGACGCCTCCGGATTCACCGAACAGGAACTGATCGGCCAGCCGCACAATATCATCCGGCATCCCGACATGCCGCCAGAAGCGTTTGAGAACCTGTGGGACACGCTCAAGGCAGGAAAGCCCTGGGCGGGCGCTGTGAAGAACCGCCGCAAGAACGGCGACTTCTACTGGGTGCTTGCGAGCGCCACGCCGATCTATGAAGGCGGTCAAGTCACAGGCTACATGTCGATCCGGACCAGATTGCCGTCGGATCAGCGCCACGAAGCCGAGCAGGTCTATACGCTGCTCCGCGCCCGGAAAGCCAATGCCTACCGGATCGAGGCCGGAATGATCCGCAAGCGGTCGGCCGCGGACATGTTCGCGTTTTTCACGCGCAGCCTCAAGGCCCGCCTGGGAACCATGGTCGCCACATTGGCAGCGGCGACGCTGGTCGTCAGCGCCGTCGGCTTCCTCGCCATGAACCAGATCAATCAGCACGCAAAGTCGATCTATGAGGATCGCGCCGTTCCGTTGGCGCAGCTGTTCGAGATCAACGACCGGATGAAGGACAACTCGCTGGCGTTGTACGGCGCCATCGCCAACGGACGTTCCGGCCAATCGGTTGGCGACGTCTCCGGCAGGATCGCCGCAAACATCGAATCGATCAGCAAGAACTGGGCCGACTACATGGCGACCTACCTCACGCCTGAGGAAAAGGGCGTGGCTGACGCATTCGCCCCGAAGCGCGGCGAGTATGTGCAGAAGGGTTTGAAGGTCGGCCTGAGCCTGCTGGCCGACGGCAAGTATGACGACCTCGGCGCGCACATGGCGGGACGGGCGGCCGAGCTGTTCGCCGATGCCAAGCGCGACCTCGACAAGCTCGTTGCGATCCAGGTCAAGGAAGCCAAAGCCGAGTATGACGCGGTCGAGCGCGCCTATCTCATCTCCAATATCGTCGCGCTCGTGGCGCTCTGCCTCGGCCTTCTGGCCGGTGCCTGGCAGGCACTGGCGTCCATGCGGGCGATCGGCCGCCCGCTCGCGCACCTCAACGACGTGATGGGAAACATCGCCCAGGGCCAATTCAACAGCCGTGTCACCGTCGAGCGGGACGATGAGATCGGCGTTGCGCTGCGGAACCTCCAGGCGCTGCAGGCCAAGCTTGGCTTCGACCGGGAGGAAAAGAAGGACACCGAGGCCCGCGCGGCGCTGCAACGCAAGACTGATATGCACCGGCTCGCCAATGATTTCGAATCCGCCGTCGGCGAGATCGTCGATACCGTATCGTCGGCCTCGACCGAGCTGGAGGCTTCAGCTTCGACGCTGACCGCGACCGCCGAGCGGTCGCAGGAGCTGACCCGATGGTCGCGTCAGCTTCGGAAGAAGCGTCCACCAACGTGCAGTCGGTTGCGTCCGCCACCGAGGAGCTTTCCTCATCGGTCAACGAGATCAGCCGGCAGGTGCAGGAATCGGCACGAATCGCCAACGATGCCGTCGATCAGGCGCGCAACACCAACGATCGTGTCGCCGAACTGTCGAACGCGGCGTCGCGGATCGGCGACGTGGTTGAATTGATCAACACCATCGCGGGGCAAACCAACCTGCTCGCACTGAACGCCACCATCGAGGCCGCCCGTGCCGGCGAGGCCGGGCGCGGCTTCGCGGTCGTTGCTTCCGAAGTGAAGGCGCTCGCCGAGCAGACCGCGAAGGCGACGGGTGAAATCGGCCAGCAGATTGCCGGCATCCAGGCGGCGACGCTGGAGTTGGTCGGCGCGATCAAACAAATCAGCGGCACGATTGAAAAGCTTTCCGAGATCTCCTCGACGATTGCGGCTGCGGTGGAAGAGCAGGGCGCGGCGACGCAGGAAATCTCCCGCAACGTGCAGCAGGCCGCGCAGGGCACCCAGCAGGTGTCCTCCAACATCACCGACGTGCAGCGCGGCGCCAGCGAGACCGGATCGGCTTCCTCGCAGGTTCTGTCGGCGGCGCAGATGCTGTCCGGCGACAGCAACAGGCTCAAGACGGAAGTCGGAAAGATTCCTCGCCTCGGTGCGGGCTGCCTGACCGCCGCTGTCACGCGCTAACGGTCGCGGGATACTACGCGCGACCGGAATAGCTGCTTTGAGCTCGCGGGATACTACCGCGACCGGAATGGAGCTCCCGCTTCGCAGCGCGAGCGCTACTGCAATCCGGTGTCGCCGCTGGTGCGCTTCTTGGCGAGATCCATTTCGGTCACCGCGATCAGGATTTCCGCGCGGGTCTTGAGATCGGGCGCTTCCAGCATCGCCTGCTTTTCCGCCGGACCGTAGGGCGACATCATGGCGAGCGCGTTAACCAGCGCCTCGTTCGGCGCGCTCTCGATACCTTCCCAATCCACCTTCAGATTGTTGGCTTCGAGAAAATCGGTCAGCACGTCGAGCAGGGCCGCGCGGTCGACGGCGTCTTCGCCTTTGCGCGCGACGAAATCGTCGGCATAGGGAAAGAAATCCACCTTGCATTGCCGGTACGCGGTCAGGCCCGAGATTTCCTCGACGACCTTGAAGCGCGCGACGCCGGTCAGTTCCAGGATGTAGCGGCCGTCGCCGGATTCGGCGAGCTGTGTGATGCGGCCGACACAGCCGACCCGGAACAGCTCCGGCCTTGCCTCGTCCTTGCTGTGCGAAATATCCGGCTGGATCATCCCGATCAGCCGGTGACCGTCGCGCAGCGCGTCGTCCACCATCGCCAGATAGCGCTGCTCGAAAATATTAAGCGGCATCTGGCCGCGCGGCAGCAACAGCGCACCCGGCAACGGAAACACCGGAATGATTTCGGGAAGCTCGCCGGGTCCGCGGTATTCGGCATTGATCGGCATCTGCAGTCCCGGTCAGTTCGTTGGTTCGGTGCGTGTTCTCTTCACAAGACCATGCCCGCTCTGGTGGAAACGCACCTTACGAGAACAGAATCGTCGACAGCCGCTTTCGTCCATCGACAGTTGCTTCGTCGACGCCGCCCCACGCCTCGAAGAACTGCACGAGCTGCTTGCGCGCGCCGTCATCGTTCCACTTACGATCGCGCTTGACGATTTCGAGCAACTGGTTGGTCGCTTCAGCGCGGTTGCCCTGGGCGTTGAGTGCGGTCGCCAGGTCGAATCGCGCCTGATGGTCGAGCGGGTTTGCGGCGACCTTCTGTTCCAGTTCGGCCACGGGCCCGACCGCCTGGGCCTGCTCGGCGAGGTCGATCGAGGCCTGCACCGCCTTGACGGCGGCGTCGTTGCGCTTCGATTCCGGCACCATCGCAAGCGTCTGCTTGGCCTGTTCGATCGCGCCCGTCGTCACATAGCATTTCGCCAGCCCGGCCAGCGCGGCGATATTGGTGGCATCGAAACCCAATACCTCGGCATAGATCTGCGCGGCGGCGGCAGGGTCGCCTTCCGCCAGCACGGCCTCGGCCTCCTGCAGGATCTCGGCGATATTCGGCTCGCCCGGCGCCGTCACGCCCTTGGTGAGCTTGTCGATGAAGGCGTTGACCTGGCTCTCCGGCACCGCGCCCATGAAACCGTCGGCGGGCTGGCCGGCCACGAACGCGATCACGGCCGGGATCGACTGAATGCCCATCTGGCCTGGGATCGCCGGATGCTCGTCGATATTCATCTTGACCAGCTTGACCTTGCCCTTGGCCGCGCGGACCGCCTTTTCGAGCACGGGCGTCAGCTGGTGGCAGGGTCCGCACCAGGGCGCCCAGAAGTCGATCAGCACCGGCTGGCGCTTCGATTCCTCGATGACGTCCTTCACGAAGGTCTGGGTGGTCGTCTCCTTGATCAGATCGGGTAATGCCTGCGGCGCCGGGCCGCCGCCCTGCTCAACTATCGTCACGGTATCCTCGCCTGATGTCTTGAGAAGATGTCTTGGAATTAGGTCTTGGAATTAGAAGGTGTCTTGATCTCAGAAGATGTCCTGGAATTCGGGCCCGTTCTAGCACGGCTAGGGGCGAAGTTCCTCATCCGCTAGATGGCGGCTTGGCCGCAAAATTCAATCGGCAGGCGTCTTCCGGCAGGGGAGTGGAACCGCTGGGAGCGGCTCGAATCGCCCCGCGTCACGCTGGGCGATTGATCGTGGGGTTCCCGGCGTGGGCCTAAAGGGGCCGACATCCCCGTTTAGGCGTTGTTTCGGACCGATTCGCTCCCATTTGTTAATGAAATTGGATGATCGGCGCGGCATCGGATCGCATCCGGACTGTTGCATTCGCGGTCCGCATTTGGCATAGGTCTGCCGTTGACGGCGAGCGTTCGCCGCCATCTCGGATGCGGGTGTAGCTCAGTGGTAGAGCACGACCTTGCCAAGGTCGGGGTCGAGGGTTCGAGCCCCTTCGCCCGCTCCAGATTTTCTTGGTATTTGAATAACTTCCATCAGGCCGCCGAAAGGCGGCCTTGTCGTATGTATCTTGGGGGAGCCTACGGGGGAGCGATAACGCGAAGCTTATCGGCCATCATTCATCATCAGGCTACGCCTGCAGAGCCAAAATTCGGATCCTCTCTCATCACTACGTCGCTTGAACCGCCGCCGTTTTCCCCAAGTCAAAATTGAAAGGCGTTTGATCGCAAGACGAGCAGAGTTGCGGGCGTGCTGTCGCTCAGGTATCCCTTTCCGATATTGGTTGTGTCGGGAATTGAGAGACGGCACTGGGGACGAGATGCTAACGGGTGAACTTCGCTCCAAGATCGACAATGTATGGAATGCGTTCTGGGCGGGCGGCATCGCCAACCCGCTAGAGGTGATCGAGCAGATCACCTACCTCCTGTTCATGCGCGGATTGGACGAGGCCCATACTCGCGAGGAAAACAGCTCCCCCGACTCCGTCTAATCGTAGTAACCGTGTAACTAGCCAAGGTATTTTTGCTCAGAGCATGACCCTGCGCTGGTTGAGCTCCGACCCAGGTCGTTCCGCTTTCGAATGAACGAGACCGCTCTCGTGAGAGGGCCTCAAGATAGAGGCCACGGTCGATCAGGGAATTGGACTAGAGCGTGATGACTTTCTTCGAATTGTCATCACGTTCGGAACCAACGCGCTCTACGGGCGGTCAGTGGATTTTGTTAACACCTGGGGATCAGTAGCGGTGTGGGTGTCGTAGGACGGCGTCAAGTTCATTGCAAGCGACCGCAATTCGCTGGACTGCTTGATCATCAGCTCGATCTGTATTCGCGCATGCGTGCTCGACAATTTGATGAAATCGGAGGCCGACCTCAGATTGACCAGCTGCTGCGCGTATTCCAGTGCGGCGCTCATGTTCGCCTCCGTGAGTCCAAACGCCTTGGCCTGATAGTCAGCAACGGTCGCAGCAATGGTGGCCGCCGGGATCGTCTTCTCCGAGCTTACAGCACCATGGCTGCTGTTCGCTTCCTAGAGTCGCCGATTCCAGCGCTGGACCGGTCGGCAACTCTCGGCTGGCAATGTCCTTCACATCACCCGGTGAGGCACTCACACAGACTTTCAGGTTTTGCAGGACAGGGGCCCGATGATCTTCAACGGCCTCCACAGCCATTTCGGTGGTACCATCGGCGGAATTCGAGATCGCGCGAGCGCTCGAGGTGAGCGCGTCTGCCGGATGAGGCAATTGGATTACGGCCGAGGCCTCCGCATGCCCCGTGGCCGGAGGGGCAACCGTGATGCTCATGGTGAGCTGGTCAGCGCTCTCACTTGCGGTTTCACCTGCTTTCACGTCCTCGAAGAAAGTCGCGATCGGAGCCGGCGACGTCACGCGCTCTCCATCACGTGCGGCACTGCTCACTGCCGCGGCCGTGAGCTCCACGAGCGAGCGACGAACGGGGCGCCCATGAGCAGGCTGCCTTGACTGCGGTTTACCCATGAACGACCGCCTCCCTGTTGAGTTGTTTCGAAACCCAGCCCCACAACGCGCGAATTTCCTCTGAGGCCTTTCCTTCGGGCGCAAATTCTGTGACGCCCAAACCCGCCCCGAGCGCGTCCTGGTAGTCGTTGCGCTGGACGATGAAGGGCAGCGCGAGTACTCCGAGCGAATTGAGTGCCGTCGCAGCTTCGCTCAGCCGATAGCCGCGAGGCGGCGTTTGGTTGAGGACGAAAGCAAATCGGCGGTTGAACCTGCGAATGGTGGTAAGCGTGGGCAGCGCAGCTTCTATATCTGCCGGACTCGGACGGGCCGGTATGAGACAAAAATCAGCCACCGAAATGGCGCAGCTGCTCAAGTTGTTGTTCGTGGCTGCAGTGTCGATAATCGCGAGCCTGACCCCCTCGGCCCTGAGGCGAGGTATTGCACGCTCAATTTCAACGCGATCGGCAACCCGATCAACGCGCGGATAGGGGTTGGTGCGCCGTCGGCGCCAGCTTGATACCGTGCCTTGCGAATCTGCTTCGATCACGGCAACGCGGTTTGCGTCCTCCATCGCAGCGACAGCAAGGCCCACGGTGAGCGTGCTCTTGCCGCTTCCGCCTTTTTGCGTGACCAGCGTGACGACGTACATTCCTGCGTTTCCCCAAATGGCAGGCGTCTGAGCAGCTATCACTCTTTCTGACCGGGCGGGATTACTGCGGTCGCTGCTCAGGCAAGGCTTGCGTTTCCGTCGTGGTTGTCGAGCCCCTAAGCTCTGACCCTGCGCAGTCACCAGCCCATAGCTTTGTGCCCCGGACCGTTCCAACGAGTTTGCAGCCCATCGGCTCTTTCGGCTTTACCTGAACCAGCGGTTTGTTACCGACCTTGGGCGGCGCACTCTGAGCGAATGCGGTTGCCGAAAAGCAGATAGCAACGAGAATGAGCAGTGACCTCATCGTCAATACCCTTTGCCTCACGACACCCCGACCTCTAGAGGCTGATTGCAGAAAATATCCCGCAGAGCATTCGCGGCAGCATTACAGAGAGAAGGCGACGCACTATCGAAATTTGCCCGTCTAATTTCAGGACATCAGCCCACGGCCAGCTCGAGTGCTGGCGCACTGACGTCGGACGAATGAAGCCGTATCGACTTGTCACGGCTGCGAACGATTTTCGCAACAACGGCCGGTCGCAGACGATCAAAAATTGCTGCACGATCCCGTGAAATCTCCCACGAAATCTCGTCGCTTAAGAGCGGCACTCCATGAATAGTAGACCGAGGAATCTCGCAGAACACGCGGGAACCATTCACGCTGGCCCAGACAGTCAGGCTATTGCCGTCCCAGCCAATTTCGCTGTCAAACTGAACTGCCGACACCGCACGACTCCCTTCGAAGTTTGCGTCGGCGCGAGTATCTACCGAGGTGTGCCGTTGTAAACTTGGGTGGCTTGCAATGGATCCGATTGAGTACTTGGTGTGACGAAAATATCGCAGGATTGGAACTCGACGGTTGGGGCGAACCTGCCCGGGGCCGCGCATGTCGAACCGCTCACCGGCGATTGGTACTCCCCGTTCGGCTTATCCACATCCAGACGCGCATCCATTTTGCGCATGTCATTGTCTTGAGTAGCATCTGGCTTTTCGGGTGATGGCTTTGGAGATGTGTCATGTTGGATGCCGAATTTAAGAAACAACGCGCCCAAACGGCGCGTGAGTTGGCAGCGATAGCAACCGATCGTTTCACGAAAAGGCGTCTTCTGGACTTAGCTGCGCGGTACGAAGACGAAGACTCACCGGCTCGCAGTCCGCTGACGCCCGTTGACCTAAAATTAAAAAGTCACGGCACCGGTTCAGAGCGGTAGGCTTTTGCTGCAGAACCTGGGCAAGGCCGCGATCGAACGGAAAGGTCGCCAGCGAGAATTGGGGTGCGCCAGAGAACGTCACCATCGACATTTTTCTCGGCTGTGGGCAGCGTCTTTAGTCGCAATCACCTTGCGCATGTCATCGCCCAACTCGCGGTAATGCAAGGCGAGTTTGCAAGTTGGCTCGCCAGTTAAACGAACGACCACGTGAGACCTTGCAATCTGAAACCCCAGCAGAGAGATTTGACGCCTGTGTTGCGTCGACCGGTTGAACCAGCAGGGGAAGACCGGAAGTGACTGGCAACCGACCAAAGCCGCCGTCAACATCTATGCGTTTGCTCCCCCTCGGCTCCCCTCAGCAGTTTGAATGATTGTATCGCGCAAGGCTGGAGGAATTATCTGCTGGGACCGAATTTCCCAGGGTAGAGCGCGGGCCCGAAACAAAGGGTGCTCGGGGCGGCAGAACGCAAAAGATCGTACCCCTCAGCTCCCCTGAAGCACCTTTGGAGTCGCAGACCCAGTTCTTACTGCGCTAACTCAAGTCAGAGCCGACCCCTGCGCGGGTTAAGCTCCAATTGGAGTTGCCTATTACCTGA
>CAWIZF010000043.1:0-27990 GCA_963840465.1 uncultured Alphaproteobacteria bacterium
GCCCGCTTCGACAAGCATCGCCATGCCAATGACATCGCGGTTCTGGTCGATGTCTGGGCCGAGTGGTGCGGTCCGTGCCGTGCCATGGCGCCGATGTTCGAGAGGGCTGCATCCGAGCTCGAGCCTGAGGTGCGGCTGCTCAAGCTCAACGCCGACGAGGAGCAGCGCGTCAGCGCGGAGCTTGGCGTGTCCGGCATTCCGGCGCTGCTGCTGTTTCGCGGCGGCAGACTGGTGGCGAAGACGGCCGGCGCGATGGACACCGGAAAGATCGTCGCATGGACCCGCGGTCAGCTCGCAGGGGCCCGCTGAGATGCCAAGGAACTATCAAGCGCAACCTTAACAATGGAGAATTGAAATGAATGTCGATCGGGCCGTGATGGCTTTCGCCGGAATCATGATCCTGGCCAGCGTCCTGCTTGCCCTTTACGTCAGCCCCTATTGGCTGGCGCTGACCGCCTTTGTCGGCCTGAACCTGCTGCAGGCATCGATCACCGGATTTTGTCCGGCAGCGATGATCTTCAGCAAGCTTGGATTGAGGTCCGGCCGCGCGTTTTCCTGATTGCGCGGTGTCTGACGGCCCGCTTCGACGGGGCGTCCAAACGGCCGGGCAAGATAAAAGGGCGGCTCAATGAGCCGCCCTTTTGATCATTCAAACCCGATTGATCTCACTCCGCCGCGAGCTTGAGGTCCGGCGCGGCGGCGAGGACTTCGGCGTCGACCTGGGCTTCGAACTTGGCAAAGTTCTTCTGGAACATGCCGACCAGCGCACGCGCGGTCTTGTCGAACTCGGCCTTGTCCTTCCAGGTGTTGACGGGGTCAAGAATCTCGCTCGGCACGCCCGGCAGCGCGGTCGGCACCGCGAAGCCGAAATACTTGTCGGTGCGGAATTCGACATTGCGCAGGCTGCCGTCGAGAGCGGCCGTGAGCAGTGCGCGCGTCACCTTGATCGGCATCCGGCTGCCGGTGCCGTATTTGCCGCCGGTCCAGCCGGTGTTGACCAGCCAGCAATCGACATTGTGCTTGGCGATCAATTCGCGGAGCATGTTGCCGTAGACGGAAGGATCGAGCGGCAGGAACGGCGAGCCGAAGCAGGTGGAGAATTCCGGTTGCGGCTCGTTGCCGAGACCGCGCTCGGTGCCGGCGACCTTGGCGGTGTAGCCGGACAGGAAGTGATACATCGCCTGCGCCGGCGACAGTTTTGCGATCGGCGGCAACACGCCGAACGCGTCGGCGGCCAGCATCACGACATTCTTCGGCTGGCCGGCGCGGCCGGTGCGCGAAGCGTTCGGGATGAAGTCGAGCGGATAGGCCGAACGGGTGTTTTCGGTCTTCGAGCCGTCGTCGAAATCGGGCACGCGGGTGTCTTCGTCGAGCACCACGTTTTCCAGCACGGCGCCGAAGCGGCTGCTGGCGGCGAAGATCTGCGGCTCGGCTTCCTTCGACAGCTTGATGCACTTGGCGTAACAGCCGCCCTCGAAGTTGAAGACGCCGTCATTGCCCCAGCCATGCTCGTCGTCGCCGATCAGGGTACGGTTCGGATCGGCCGACAGCGTGGTCTTGCCGGTGCCGGACAGGCCGAAGAAGACCGCGGTGTCGCCCTTGGGCCCGACGTTCGCCGAGCAGTGCATCGGCATGACGCCCTTGGCGGGCAGATAATAGTTCAGCGTGGTGAAGACCGACTTCTTCATCTCGCCGGCATAATAAGACCCGCCGATCAGGACGATCTTGCGGGCGAAATCGATCGCGACGACGTTCTCCGAGCGCACGCCGTGACGTTTGGGGTCGGCGCGGAAGCTCGGCAGGTCGATGATCGTGAGTTCGGGAACGAAATCCTTCAGCGTCGAAGCTTCAGGGCGGATCAGCAGCGTGCGGATGAACAGCGAGTGCCAGGCAAGCTCGGTGAAAACACGGGTCTTGATCTGGAAGGTCGGATCCGCGCCACCATAGAGGTCCTGCGCGAACAGCGTCATGCCTTCGGCATGCTTGAGGAAGTCGGCATAGAGCGCGGAGAACTGGTCCGCCGTGATCGACTGGTTGCCGGCCCACCACATGTTCTTGTCGGTGGTCGCGTCGCGAACCGTGAACTTGTCCTTCGGGCTTCGGCCGGTGAACTCACCGGTATCCGCGCACAGCGCGCCGTCGGCCGACAACACGGCCTCGCCCGCCGCAAGTGAATATTGATAAAGCTGCGGCGCACCGAGATTCCAGTGCACTGTTTTGAGATTTTTTAAACCGAATTTGTCGGCGCCGAAGGCACCGTTGCGTAGACCCGTCTCTTGCACGAAGACTCCTCCTCGAACCCGCGTTACTCGATACGCGCGCCTGTCGCTTGACGCGCTCTGTCGCGGTGACCCCTGTATATAGCCTTACGGCCTCGGTCCGGCGACCTAATACTGATGAACGCTGGCCTTGCCAAGCTGATCCACGCGATTTGGTTTATTCGGGCGTCGGCGGTTGATCTGGATCAATGGGATGCTGCAGCGCTTTTCCATGGTTTGGCGTCGTGGTTGCGCGACCATCCGCCGTTGACCGGCCGGCACGAAATTGCTGCAGCGCACAATCAAAAAATTTCAACGCGAGGCACGCTGAAAATTTCAATCGATGGCAGAATTTCATCCAGACTTTCGCGGGTCACCTTCGCGGGCTTGCCTTGCGTCGCGCAAAGGTCCGCGCGCGTTCAAATCCGCGCCCGGCACGGCAGCGTTAACCCTTGTCAGTTCTCGTCAGCCTTTGGCCCGCGCATCGCCCGCCAGCCGCACCAGCATCTTGCGCAACGCCATGGCGCTGGTGACCCGTTCCGGGAAATCGAGCCGCAGCGTCGCGCTTCCGGCCTGCATGTCCATACCATCGGGATCGCAGCCGGTGCAGCGCCAATCGGCGGATTCGGCGCCCAGCAGTTGGGTCGCATAGAGGCCCATCGCCTCGCGGTGATCCTCATTCATATGCTCGACCGCGCCCTGCTCGGCTTCCAGCAGATCGGCGGCGTCGCCGATCCCGGTCAGAAACTGCTCGGGCTTGAGGTCGATGATGCGGCCAAAACCGGCGACCAGATGCAGGCCAGAGGGCGCGATCCGAAAGAACGAAAAGTCCTTGAAATCCACAAAGGCTTCCGCGGATGGATGGGCGTTGAGGTAGCGCCGACGCAGG
The DNA here is from genome assembly GCA_963840465.1 of uncultured Alphaproteobacteria bacterium. GTDB lineage: Bacteria > Pseudomonadota > Alphaproteobacteria > Rhizobiales > Xanthobacteraceae > Bradyrhizobium. The sequence continues at coordinate 3,148 of CAWIZF010000043.1, forward strand.
ATTTTCGCAGCCTCTCCGATGGCCTCCTCGGCCCGGCCCGCCAGCATGATTCGCGCGCCTTCCAGGGGATCGCCGGCGGCTCGCTCGTCCAGCATCAGCGATACGCGGCCGTCGCCGAGAATATTTTTTGTATGCAGCGCGAGCCGCGAAATCAGCAGGATCGGGGAAGCGTCGGCATGGCTGGCGACGTTAACCAGCGAGCAGTAGGGATCGCCGCTTTCGGGCATAAGGGTGGCGAGCGCGCCTTGCCGGCTGCGCCGGAGCAGCGAACGGGCGAGTTTGGAAGCATCAAAATTAGCGTTCGGCTGCATGGGTATTATCCGGGCCATCTTATTGCAAAAAAGGCCTTTTCTCGGCCAGAGGGGGTGCTATACGGGATGCGGCGCATCACCGCGGGAGCGTTTTGCGGAACTCGGTCACACTTCAGCCTAGCTTGCATTGCTCGTTGACCGCGTACGAAGCCCATTTATGCGGCGTCTGGCTGGATTGCACGCCGTTTAAGCCACTCTCTTATTCGAAAGCAGGCTCATGCCCACAATCGCCCTGGTCGATGATGACCGCAACATTCTCACTTCCGTGTCGATCGCGCTCGAAGCCGAAGGCTATCGCATCATGACCTACACGGATGGTGCCTCGGCGCTGGATGGCTTCCGCACATCGCCACCGGACCTCGCGATCCTCGACATCAAGATGCCGCGCATGGACGGCATGGAAACGCTGCGCCGGCTGCGGCAGAAATCCGACCTGCCGGTGATCTTCCTGACCTCCAAGGATGAAGAGATCGACGAATTGTTCGGCCTGAAGATGGGCGCCGACGATTTCATTCGCAAGCCGTTCTCGCAGCGGCTTCTGGTCGAGCGCGTCAAGGCCGTGCTCCGCCGCGGCCAGCCCAAGGATCCGACCGCCGTGCCGAAGGAGCCGGATGCGCGCGCGCTCGACCGCGGCCTGCTGCGGATGGATCCGGAACGTCACACCTGCACCTGGAAGAACGAGCCGGTGACGCTGACGGTGACCGAATTTTTGATCCTGCAGGCGCTGGCGACGCGGCCCGGCGTGGTGAAAAGCCGCAACGCGCTGATGGATGCGGCCTATGACGATCAGGTCTATGTCGACGACCGCACCATCGACAGCCACATCAAGCGGCTGCGCAAGAAGTTCAAGGTGGTCGACGACGATTTCGAGATGATCGAGACGCTGTACGGCGTCGGCTATCGCTTCAAGGAAGCCTGATCTGCGTTTTCCGGGCGGACGTGCCGACTGACACATCCGCCCGTTCGGCGTAGAACGCATAAGAATTTCAAAGCGGCGCATCACAACCGGCAGCTCGGCCATTGCTAGATCGAACGCAGCCCGATCCCAGCGTGAACCACGAGGATGCTTCGGAGCTCCCCGATCGGTATCGCGTTGCCGACGATAGCCCGGGCGAAAAGGGCTGGCGGCGGCCGCTCGGCTGGTTGCGCCGGGCCGGGCAATTCTTCTTCGCGCTTTCCTTCTCCAGCCTCACGCGCCGGATCGTCTCGCTCAACCTGGCGGGCCTCGTCGCCCTGGTGGCGAGCATTCTCTATCTCTCGCAGTTCCGCGCCGGCCTGATCGACGCGCGCGCGCAGAGCCTGCTGGTGCAGGCCGAAATCATCGCCGGCGCGATTGCCGCCTCCGCCACCGTCGAAACCAACACCATCACCATCGATCCGGACCGCCTGCTCGACCTCAAGCCCGGCGAAAGCTACGGCGCGCCGGACGAATCCTCAGGCCTCGATTTTCCGATCAATCCGGAGCGCGTCGCGCCGGTGCTGCGGCGGCTGATCTCGCCGACCAAGACCCGTGCACGCATCTATGGCGGCGATGGCGGCATGATCCTCGACAGCCGCAGTCTCTATGGCCGCGGCGACGTGCTGCGCTTCGAACTGCCGCCTCCCTCGACGGAGAAGCCGGGCTTTGTCGAGCGCGCCACGATCTCGATCCGCACCTGGCTCAACCGCGGCGACCTGCCGCTCTATCGCGAACTCGGCCCCGAGAACGGCAAGGGCTACCAGGAAATCGTGCAGGCGCTCGACGGCGTCAAAAGCAGCATGGTGCGTGTCAACGACCGCGGCGAGGTGATCGTCTCGGTCGCCGTCCCGGTGCAGCGGTTCCGCGCCGTGCATGGTGCGCTGATGCTCTCCACGCAGGGCGACGACATCGACCAGATGGTGACCGCCGAGCGGCTGGCGATCCTCAAGGTCGGCGGTGTCGCGTCCGCGGTCATGATCGTGCTGTCGCTCTTGCTGGCGAGCACGATCGCAGGCCCGGTGCGGCGGCTGGCCGACGGCGCCGAGCGCGTCCGCCGGCGCATCCAGACCCGCGTCGAGATTCCCGATTTCACCCGCCGCCGCGACGAGATCGGCCATCTGTCCGGCGCGCTGCGCGACATGACGAATGCGCTCTACAGCCGCATCGAGGCGATCGAGATGTTCGCCGCCGACGTCGCCCATGAATTGAAGAACCCGCTGACCTCGCTGCGGTCGGCGGTGGAGACGCTGCCGCTGGCGCGCAACGACACCAGCCGCGCGCGCCTGCTCGAGGTGATCGAGCACGACGTCAAGCGGCTCGACCGGCTGATCTCGGACATTTCCGACGCCAGCCGCCTCGATGCCGAATTGCAGCGCCAGGACATGGCGCCGGTCGATCTGCGGCGGCTGCTGACGACGCTGACCTCGGTCGCCAACGAAACCCGGCTCGGTCACGACGTCGCGGTCGAGGCGCGCTTCGAAGGGCGCGGCGCGACCGACACGTTCTCGGTGCCGGGCCATGATTCCCGGCTCGGCCAGGTGATCTCCAATTTGCTGTCCAATGCGCAATCGTTCTCCACCCCCGGCGGGAAGGTGCGCGTCACCTGCCGCCGCGTGCGCTCGGAAATCGAAATCGTCGTCGATGACGACGGGCCGGGCATCGGCGAGGATGCGCTGGAACGCATCTTCGAGCGCTTCTACACCGACCGGCCGCATCAGGGCTTTGGCCAGAACTCGGGCCTGGGCCTGTCGATCTCCAAGCAGATCATCGAAGCGCATAACGGGCGGGTCTGGGCGGAAAATCGCCACGGCCCGGCCGATGCCGACGGCAAGCCGACGGTGGTCGGCGCGCGCTTCGTGGTTCGACTGCCAGCGCCATGATGACGCAGGGTGCGAGCGTGCACGCCTCCGCCGTGCTGGTGGGGGACCGCGCCGTGCTGATCCGCGGGCCGTCGGGCGCCGGCAAGTCGCGGCTGGCCTTCGATCTGATGCTCGCCGGACGCGCCGGACAGCTTCCGCCGGCCGTTCTGGTCGGCGATGACCGTGTCCATCTCGACACAGTCGCCGAACAATTGTGGGTTCGCCCGGCGCCAGAACTGGCCGGCCTGATCGAGATCCGTGGCCTCGGAATCAGACATTGCGACTTTATTGCGGAGGCGGTGGTCGGCCTGATCGTTGATCTTGCGGCCAGCGATGCAGAGCGGCTGCCGCCGCCAGAAGCGCTCTCTATCCGCCTAAACGGTGTTTTATTACCGCGAATCCCTATTGGAATTGGTTATGCGCCCCTCCCCCTGATTGCAGCCGCTCTGACGACAACCCCGGGTTCAGACTCCATCCAACCTTTGGATGATTGTTCGAAGGGAATTGGTAACCATATAAGCCCCAATATCGCCACTGATTAAACCGGCACAGGCCTCACTGTTTACCGCCAAGTACTGGAACAATAGCCAAGATGCCCTCTTGCGCGGGGCCTCTGGATGGTCAAAGTGGCGCGTTCGTGCGGTGCACCAAAAAGCACCCGCGAGGAGTTTCCGATGATTGGTCTAGTGCTTGTGACCCATGGGCGCCTTGCTGACGAGTTCAAGGCGGCGCTCGAACATGTCATGGGTCCGCAAAAACAAATTGAAGCCATCACGATTGGAGCCGAAGACGACTCCGATCTCTGTCGAAGCGATATCATCGAAGCGGTAAATCGCGTTGACAGCGGTGATGGTGTCGCCATCCTCACCGACATGTTCGGCGGCACACCTTCCAACCTCGCGATTTCCTGTATGAGCCGTCCCAAGGTGGAAGTGCTCGCAGGTATAAATCTTCCCATGCTGGTCAAGCTGGCCAAGGTGCGCGAAGAGCGCTCGCTTCCAGACGCCATCGCCATGGCCCAGGAAGCCGGTCGCAAATACGTGACCATCGCCAGCCGCGTACTCGCCGGCAAATGAGCGACGACGCCGCGCCCGAAAAGGAACTCGGGCCGAGCGTGCCCACGGGCGCCATCTCGCGGGAACTTCAAATCATCAACAAGCGGGGCCTGCATGCGCGGGCCTCGGCCAAATTTGTCCAGATGGTCGAGAAGTTCAACGCCGAGGTCTGGGTGACGCGCGGCAGCGAGACCGTCGGCGGCACCTCGATCATGGGCCTGATGATGCTGGCGGCGGGACCGGGAACCTCAGTGACGGTCTCCGCGATCGGCCCCGAGGCGCAGGCCGCGGTCGACGCTATCGCAGCCCTGGTCGCCGACAAGTTCAACGAAGAAGGCGTGTGAACGCATCAAGCCGCATTTGTAGGGTGGGCAGAGGAGCGAAGCGACGTGCCCACCATCTATCAGCCGACGCGCAGCGAAATGGTGGGCACGCTTCGCTTTGCCCACCCTACAAGCCTCAAAACGGGTTCGTGACAATCCCGCCGTCGACGCGAAGCGCGGCGCCGTTGGTGGCGCTGGAGGCTTTCGAGCAGACGTAGCAGATCAGATTGGCGACCTCTTCCGGCTTGGCGTAGCGCTGCAGCAACGACGCCGGGCGGCGTTCACTGAAGGTGCGCGCGACGAGATCCTCGATGGTCGTCCCCATCGATTTCGCTCGCGCGGCCAGACGGACCGGCGCCATCTCGACCCAGGTCGGACCGGGCATCACCGAATTGACGGTCACGTTGGTGCCTTTGGTGCTCTCCGCCGCGCCGCGCGCGATGACGAGCTGCGCCGATTTGGAGAAGCCGTAATGCACCATCTCCTTCGGGATGTAGACGCCGGACTCGCTGGAGACGAACACGACGCGGCCCCAGTCCTTGGAATCAAGCATCCGCTTCAGATAATGCCGGGTCAGCCGAACCCCGCTCATCACGTTGACTTCGAACATTCTGGTCCAATCGGCGTCCTCGATGTCGAAAAATCCCTTGGGCTCATAAATCCCGAGATTGTTGACGAGGATGTCGGCGTCGGGGAATTGCTTCACCAGCGCGGCACAGCCCGCCGCATTGCCGAGATCGAACACCGCGGCATGCACCTTGGCCGACGGCGCAGCTTTTTGGACTTTTGCCACGGCCGCGCCAACCGTCGCGTCGTCGCGCCCGTTGACGATCACCTCTGCACCCATTTGTGCAAGCCCGATGGCGGTCGCGAGCCCGATGCCGCGCGTCGATCCGGTAACCAGCGCCGTCTTGTCCGTCAGATCCATATCCATGCGTTACCCCCTTCGATTATTCTTTGTTGGCTACTTCTATTTGGCCGGCGGCACGATGAAGATATTCCAGGCCGTCGCCGGACCGGGCATCCCCAGAAAGTACCGCCGCGTGGTCATCACGATGTGCTCGGCATTGGCGGCATGGTCCTTCATCCACGCCTCGCATTTTTCCAGCTTCCAGTGGCCGGCCTCACAGATGCCGATGAAGCCCGATCGCTTCGCGCCGTCGAGCGAGGCCAGGCCTGACGACCACGGCTCGTCCGGGGTCAGCGGCGCCGGGTGATCGGGGCTGTAGAACGTGACGGGCTGGCCGGTATCGGTATAGGCCGCGACCACCGGCCAGTGCGAATTGAACCGCGTATGCCAGGCTTCCGTCAGTTCGCGGGCGAGTTCGGAGCGCGCCCGGTAGGTTGCACCAGCCGTGCGCTTTTCACTCATTTCATAGGCGACGATCCTTGGCGCGGCCGCCAGCACGACGAGCGAAATCACCAGCCAGATCGCCGTCAGGTTCAACAGCGCGATTGTCCGGACCCGCACGGCTGGAATCGCGATCAGCGCGAGCGGCATCAGGAAGAACAGCGGGATACCCCAGTCGGTCTTGATGTAGACATGGAATATTACGGCGCCGAGCGGCGGGCCGATCGCCACCACCGCCTGGATGATCCAGACATTGAGCGCCTGGGACAGGTTCACGCCGGAATTGGCGCCGCGCGCCAGCGCCGGAAACGGTGGCCAGCGGAACGGCCGCGAGGCGAGCGCGATCGCGCCGAGCACCACCGGCAATGCCAGCAGCGCGAGATTGTGTTTGACATAGCCGAGCGCAAGATCGCCGATCATCGCGCGGTCGGTGAGCGCATAGGTATCGCCGGCATAGGTGAGCGGGACGAAATCCACCTGCTTCAGCCACATCAGATGCGGCAGCATCGCCACCACGAGCGTGGCAATCGCGACCCATGGCGCCGGCGAGCGCAGGAACTGCAAACGGTCGGGGTGGATCAGCGCGGCAAGGCCGATGGCGCCGATCATGGTCAGCACCCAGTATTTGGTCATCAGCGCCAGCGCACCGGCAAGCCCGAGCCACACGCCGGATCTGATGCTGCGCTTCTCGAACGCGTCGAGATAGGCCAGCACGACGAGCGGCAGCGTGACGAGCTGCAGCAGGTCCGGATTGTACTTGAAGCCCTTGAAGTTGAAGATCGGATAGAGCGCCAGCATCACCACGACAAAGAACGCGCGGCGGCGATCAACCACCCGCAGCGCCAGCAGCCAGCAGATCACGAGTCCGCAACCGAGCGTCGCCATCGCTAGCGCATAGGTCGCCCAGTCCGTGACCGGAAAAAACCTGAACCAGACGCCGGCGACCCATCCCGACAGCGGCGGGTGCTTGCCATAGCCGAGCAGGAACTTCTGCCCCCAGGCGTAGGCCTCGGCGACGTCCATATGGACGTCCTGCCCGGCCTTCAGATTGACCAGAATCAGCGTCCACAGCACGGCATGGGCCACGGCAAAGCCGGTGACCAGCCACAGGCCGGCTTTGGGATCGCTGGCGCGCGCAGCCAGCCATGCCCCGAGCCGCCGGATCGTCGGAATGCGCCTTCCGCGCGCGGCCGTGGGCAAAATGGATGCAGTCGACATGGTCTCATTGCGTAGCGCGTTTTCGGCGCAAGTGGAATCAGCTTGGCGTGAAGAAACCCCCTTGAAATACAGCAAGATGGTTGCCGCCCGGGGGTGTGAATGCTATCCCGCGCCCCATGACAACCGTCCCGATTTCCAACATCCGCAACTTCTCCATCGTCGCCCATATCGACCATGGCAAATCGACGCTGGCCGACCGCCTGATCCAGATGACGGGGGGTCTGACGGACCGCGAAATGGCGGGCAAGGAGCAAGTGCTCGATTCCATGGATATCGAGCGCGAGCGCGGCATCACCATCAAGGCGCAGACGGTACGGCTGAACTACCACGCCAAGGACGGCAAGGATTACATCTTCAACCTGATGGACACGCCCGGCCATGTCGACTTCGCCTACGAAGTCTCGCGGTCGCTGGCGGCCTGCGAAGGGTCGCTGCTGGTGGTCGACGCCAGCCAGGGCGTCGAAGCGCAGACGCTCGCCAACGTCTACCACGCGCTCGATGCGGGCCATGAGATCGTGCCCGTCCTCAACAAGGTCGACCTGCCCGCGGCCGAACCCGAAAAGATACGGCAGCAGATCGAGGACGTGATCGGCATCGATGCCTCGGACGCCGTGATGATCTCGGCCAAGACCGGCCTCGGCGTTCCCGACGTTCTGGAAGCCATCGTCACCCGCCTGCCGCCGCCGAAGGGCGACCGCAACGCGACGCTGAAGGCGCTGCTGGTCGATAGCTGGTACGACGTCTATCTCGGCGTCGTCGTTTTGATCCGCGTCGTCGACGGCATCGATGAAGAAGGGTGGTCGCATCCGGATGATGGGCACCAACGCCGCCTACGACGTCGAGCGGGTCGGCTTCTTCACTCCGAAGATGACGCAGGTCGACGAACTGGGCCCGGGCGAGATCGGCTTCATCACCGCGGCGATCAAGGAAGTGGCCGATACGCGCGTCGGCGACACCATCACCGACGACAAGAAGCCGGTCACCGAGATGCTGCCGGGTTTCAAGCCGGCGATCCCGGTGGTGTTCTGCGGCCTGTTCCCGGTCGACGCCGACGATTTCGAGACGCTGCGCGCGGCGATGGGCAAGCTACGGCTCAATGACGCGAGTTTCTCGTTCGAGATGGAAACCTCGGCGGCACTGGGATTCGGCTTCCGTTGCGGCTTCCTCGGCCTGTTGCATCTGGAAATCATCCAGGAACGGCTGTCGCGCGAGTTCGACCTCAATTTGATCGCAACCGCGCCAAGCGTGATCTACAAGATGCACCTGACCGACGGCCAGGAAATCGAGATCCACAACCCCGTCGACATGCCCGATGTGGTGAAGATTGCCGACATCGAGGAGCCCTGGATCGAGGCCACGATCCTCACGCCCGACGAATATCTCGGCAGCGTGCTGAAACTTTGCCAGGACCGGCGCGGTTCGCAGAAGGAGCTCACTTACGTCGGCTCCCGCGCGATGGTGAAATACGATTTGCCGCTCAACGAAGTCGTGTTCGATTTCTACGACCGCCTGAAATCGGTCTCCAAGGGCTACGCCTCGTTCGACTATCATTTGACCGACTACAAGGTGGCGGACCTCGTCAAGATGCAGATCCTGGTCAACAACGAGCCGGTCGATGCGCTGTCGATGCTGGTGCACCGGACCCGCGCCGAAGGCCGCGGCCGCGCCATGGTCGAGAAGATGAAGGAACTGATCCCGCCGCACATGTTCCAGATCCCGATCCAGGCCGCGATCGGCGGCAAGGTGATCGCCCGCGAAACCGTCCGCGCGCTGCGCAAGGACGTCACCGCCAAATGCTACGGCGGCGACATCACGCGCAAACGAAAACTTCTGGAGAAGCAGAAGGAAGGCAAGAAGAAGATGCGGCAGTTCGGCAAGGTCGACATCCCGCAGGAAGCGTTCATTGCGGCGCTGAAGGTGGATAGCTGAGGCGAATGCTCAACCGCCAGAGCATGATGAGATCAGGTCCGATCTAAGGCTTCCGTGACCGGACAACAAAAATATCGAAAACAGCCCCATGCAAAGTAGCCGACGATTGCCGGCGTGCTGCCTGCGCACCTTACGAAACCATTTGACACGTCGGGCAAATCAGCGGCATGACGCCATCATCGCAGCGCGTGGTGATCGGCGCTCGCCAAATTCATCCGAACCGGCGCAATCCAGCCTCACGCGCGACCATCCAACGGCCTTCGGCTTCGCTCGCAGATCATGACTGACAAGATGATCGCGCTGCGGCAGGACAGGGTTCGGCAGGTCATCGGGCATATCGACTCAGAAATCTGCGAACAGCTCGATCGCGCGCTGCTCGTCGTGCTTGGTCTGGCGCGATAGCTGCTCAGATCTGGGGCGTCTGCCACCTTGCCCTCTTCCCGCAGATCAGCCACCATCCCCCCGCTCAAACTATAAATACAAAAAGAGCGCGAGGGAACGCATGAGCAAGGCTTCCGGATCTTCCTACGGCTGGGTCGTCGTCGCCGTGGGCGCGCTGATGACTTGCGTCGCGTTCGGGTCGATGCTGTCGCTGGCGGTGTTCCTGCAGCCGATTTCGCAAGACATGGGCTGGTCGCGCAGCGGCGTGTCGGCGGCGGCGACGATCGACTTTCTCGCGATGGGACTGGCGGCATTTTTCTGGGGCGCGCTGTCCGACCGGTATGGTACCCGCATCGTCGTCTTATCAGGCTCGCTGCTGCTCGGCGCCGGGTTGATCGGGGCGAGCCAGGCCACCAGCCTGTGGCAGTTCCAGTTGACGTTCGGCGTCCTGATCGGCATTGCGGCCGGCAGTTTCTATGCGCCGATGGTGGCGGCGGCGAGCGCCTGGATCGAACACCAGCGCAGCCTTGCGGTTGCGCTGGTGTCGGCCGGCATGGGGGTGTCGCCGCTCACGGTCGCCCCGTTCGCGAGCTGGCTGATCACGACCTATGACTGGCGCACGGCGATGCTGGTGATCGGCATTGCCGCCTTGGCGCTTTTGATACCGGCCTCGTTTCTGGTGCGCCCCGCGCCAGAGCCCTCAACCGCTGCGGCTGCAAATGGAACCGGTGCGCCCGACCGGCAGTGGACCGTCGCGCAGGCGCTCAAAACCCCGCAATTCATCACGCTGGCATGTGCGCATTTCGCCTGCTGCGCGGCGCATTCCGGGCCGATCTTCCACATGGTGAGCTACGCCATGATCTGCGGCATCGCCCCTTTGACCGCCGTGACCGTCTACAGCCTTGCGGGCTTCTCCGGGCTCGGCGGCCGGCTGCTGCTCGGCGTGTTGGCCGATCGCCTCGGCGCCAAGTACGTTCTGGTCGGGGGCCTGTTCGTGCAGGCGCTGGCGATCGCGACCTTTCTCGCGGTCGGCCACCTCGGCGAATTCTACGCGCTGTCGGTCGTGTTCGGCCTCGCCTATGGCGGCGTGATGCCGCTCTACGCCGTGCTGGTGCGCGAATATTTCGGCGTGCGCATCATGGGCAGCATGTTCGGCGCGGTGTCCGCCTTTGCCAGCCTCGGCATGGCGCTCGGCCCGCTCGCCGGAGGATGGGTGTTCGACACCTTCCACGCCTACAACTGGCTCTATGTCGGCTCCTTCGCCATCGGCATCGCCGCCGTCGCCGTGGCGCTGAGCTTCCCGTCGGCGCCGCGCCCATCGCAACCGTCGCTCGATCTGGGACGGGCGACGGCGTGAGACGTCCGCTGCCTTGATCGATGGCGGCGGATGGGTCACCATTGCGACCAAGCACAAGAACAAGCCCAAGAAGAGAATGCGAGGAACGCATGAGCAAGCATCCCGGCCTCGACCTCGTCGAGCGTGCGCGCGCGCTGGCGCCCCTGATCGCGCGCGAAGCCGACGAGATCGAGCGGACGCGGCGGCTGACGCCAGCGGTGACACAGGCGCTGATCGAGAACGGGCTTTACCGCGCGCTGCTGCCGAAGAGTTTTGGCGGCACCGAGGCTCCGCTGGAAGCTTTCATGCAGATGCAGGAGGAGGTCGCCAAGGCAGACGCCTCGACCGCGTGGTGCCTTGGCCAGTGCAGCGTCTGCGCCATGACCGCGGCCTATCTCGATCCCGACGCCGCCAATGAAATCTTCAACGTCGCGCCCGGCATTCTGGCCTGGGGCGCGATCAATCATGAAGTGCAGGCGGTTCCGGGCGGCTACAAAGCCAGCGCGCGCTGGGATTTCGCCTCCGGTTCGCGGCAGGCAAGCTGGCTCGGCGCCCATGTCCGCGTCATCGAGGCCGATGGCACGCCGCGGCGCAAGCCGGATGGCTCACCGGAGATCCGCACCATCCTGTTTCCGGTGACCAGCGCCACGATGTACGACGTCTGGGACGTGATCGGGCTGCGCGGCACCGGCACCGATTCCTATTCGGTCGACGACCTCTTCATCCCGGAGAAATTTGCCGCGCTGCGCGACGAGGCAGAAGCCCGCCGCGAGAACGGGCCGCTGTACCAGCTCTCCACCAACATGGTGTTCAGCATGGGTTTTGCGGCGACATCCATCGGCGTCGCCCGCGCGACGCTCGATGCCGCGATCGACCTCGCGCGTGGCAAGACGCCGCAAGCGCAAAAGGCGATGCGAGAGAACAACGCCGTGCAGGGCGTCGTCGGCCGCATGGAGGCGCAGTGGCGCGCCACCCGCGCCTATCTCTATTCCACGGCAGCGGAAGTCTGGCGCGACCTCTTGCGCGACGGAACGATCACGGAAGCTCACCGCATCGCGCTGCGCATCGCCGCGACCTGGAGCATCCATCAATCCGCCGCCGTGGTCGACACGGCCTATCACATGGCCGGCGCCACGGCCGTGTTCAACGCCAACCGGTTCGAACGCCGCTTTCGCGACATGCACGCCATCGCGCAGCAGATCCAGGGACGCGACTCACACTACGAGGATGTCGGCAAGGCGATCCTGTCGGGCAATCTCGAGGGAACGCCGACCGCGCGCTGACGATCCGTAGTTCTACGGACCGGTCGGCCCCCGTGTTGTTAAACAATTCATGAAATCTCTTAGGAAGCCTCGCACTTGGAGCTTCCGTACGTATCATGTTCAAGATTCGCTCGATCGCCGTTCGCCTGATCCTCGCCATCTCGCTGACAGTAGCTGTCGCCTGCGGCATCCTTGGAACCTTCTCGATCGCCCAGCAACGCTCCCTGACGCAGCTTGCGCTCGATCAGCAGCTCAAGCTGCAATATGACAGCGTGATCGCCGCCATCGACTATGAAGGCCGCGCCGCGCTGGCGGTCAGCTCGGTGGTCGCCGCGCTGCCGCCGGTCGCCGATGCGATTGCCAGGGAAGACCGCGATGGACTGGCCGCGTTGCTCGGCGACGCCATGAAGGCGTTGACGGCGCAGGGCATCCCGCTGATCACGTTTCAGAAGCCGCCGGCCACGGTTGTCTATCGGGTCCACGCGCCAAAAGTCTTCGGTGACGATATCTCATCACGCCGCAGCACCGTGGTTGAGGCGACCAGAACCGGCAAGCAGATCGTCGGCGTTGAACCCGGCCGGGAGGCGCTGAGCATTTTCGGCATGACACCGATCATGCGCGACGGCAAGATCATGGCGAATGCCGACGTCGGCGCCGCTTTCGGCAAGGAATTCGTCGATCGGGCCAAGAAGCGCTTCGGCATCGACCTTGCGGTCTATTCGTTCGACGGCAAGGACTTCAAGAAGCTATCCTCCACCTTCGGCGATGAAGTGGTCGCGACATCAGGCGAGTTGAAGGGCGTCTTCGACGGCCAGCCGCTGCGCCGCGACGCCGCCATCAACGGCCGTCCCTCCGCGCTCTATCTCGGACAGATCAAGAACTACGCCGGCCAGCCGGTCGGCATTCTCGAAGTCATCAAGGACACCACCGAGTACGAAGCGGCGGCAGCGAGTTCGCAGCGCAGCCTGATCCTCGGAACCGTCGCCATCCTGATCGGCGCGATCCTGCTGGCGTTGTTGCTCGGTCGCGGCCTGTCACGCCCGCTGACTGCCATCACGGCGGTCATGAACCGCCTTTCCGGCGGCGAAATCGACGTCACGATCCCCGGCAGCGAGCGCCGCGACGAACTCGGCACCATGGCGAGCGCGGTCGACGTGTTCCGCCGGAGCATGATCGAGGCCCGCAGCATGCGCGAGGCGCAGGAGGCCTCCAAGCATCAGACCGAACTCGAAAAGAAGGTCTTGCAGCGCCAGATGGCCGACCGCTTCGAGGCTGACGTCAAGAGCGTCGTCGCCGCCGTCGCGCAGGCAACAACCGGCATGCAGCGCGCGGCCGGCGAAATCACCACCAGCGTGGGCGGCACCTCGCAGCGCGCCGCCGCCGCCGCTGCCGCCTCCGACGAGGCATCCGCCAGCGTCAACGCCGTTGCCGCTGCCACCGAAGAGCTGGCATCCTCGGTGGCCGAGATCGGCCGTCAGGTCACCCATTCCAGCCAGGTCGCCGACGACGCCGTGATCAAGGCCGGACAGACCACCGAAATGGTAAGCAGCCTGGCCTCGGCCGCCGAAAAGATCGGCGACGTGCTTCGCCTGATCGGAGCGATTGCAAGCCAGACCAATCTGCTGGCGCTGAACGCAACCATCGAGGCCGCGCGCGCAGGCGAGGCCGGTCGCGGGTTTGCGGTCGTCGCCTCCGAGGTCAAGGAACTCGCCAATCAGACCGCGAAGGCCACTGAGGAAATCGCCGGACAGGTGGCTGCGATCCAGGCCGCGACCGGCGATTGCGTGACGGCGATCGGCGGCATCAGCAACACCATCCGCGAAATCAGCGGCATCGCCACCACGATCGCCGCGGCCGTGGAAGAACAGGATTCGGCGACGCGGGAAATCGCCCGCAGCGTCCAGCAGGCAGCCACCGGCACCAGCGAAGTCTCGCTCAACGTGACCGGCGCCAGCCAGTCCGCCGACCAGTCGCGCACGCTGGCCAACAACGTGGCGACCGCGTCCAGCCAGCTCGGCCAACAGGCCGATGCACTGTCCAAGAGCGTCGACACGTTCCTGGCGGGCCTGCGCGACGCCGCGTAGTCGTTCGAAACGGCCGCGCCGAAGCGCTAGTCGCTCCCGCCCGTCGGTCCGTGCTATAGGCTGTGAGTACAGCCTGGTATGCACGGAAAGACGGATGAAGAAGCCGACACCGAAGAAGGCCGCAAAGCGCATCACCAAAACCCCCGCTGATAGCGCGGGTCGCGCGGTCGAAGCCGTCTTCGAGGCCTATCCCCAACCGGTAAAATCCAGATTGCTGGCGCTGCGCCGGCTGATCTTCGACACGGCGAAGACCACCACGGGCGTCGGAGCGCTGGAGGAAGCCCTCAAATGGGGGCAGCCGAGCTATCTCACGACCGAGAGCAAAAGCGGCAGCACCATCCGGATCGACCAGTTGAAGGCGGAAGCCGGCGGGTACGCGGTCTATTTCCACTGCCAGACCGATCTGGTCGAGACGTTTCGCGAGCGCTATCCGGAACTGCGCTATGGCGGCAACCGCAGCATTCTGCTCGACGCCGGCGAGAAGCTGCCCGAGGCCGCGCTGCGCCACTGCATCGCGCTGGCGCTGACGTATCATGCGAGGAAGCGGAAGGCGGCGCAATAGCGTCATTCCGGCAGTGCGCGTAGCCCGGATGGAGCGCAGCGCAATCCGGGATCGGCGCAGAACAGTCACGTAACGGCCCCGGATTTCGCTGCGCTCCATCCGGGCTACGCTTTGCCTTGAGGTCGCGCCAGCCTCACGCCACCAGCGCCGCGCCTGCCGGCGAGCTCCAGTTGCCCTGCGTCTTCAGCAGGCCGACGATCTCCGAATTGGGCCGCGCGCGGCTGAACAGAAAGCCCTGCCCCTCGTGGCATCCCTCCTTGCGCAGGCAGTTGAGTTCGGCTTCGGTCTCGACCCCTTCCGCCGTGATGGTAACGCCGAGGCCCTTGCCGAGGCTGATGATCGAACGCACGATCGCCTGCGCGTCGGGGTTGGCGGCGAGGTCGCGCACGAAGGACTGGTCGATCTTGATCTTGTCGAACGGAAAGCTGCGCAGGTAGCTCAGGCTGGAATAGCCGGTGCCGAAATCGTCCATCGAGATGCGGACACCGAGCGCGCGCAGCGCATGCAGCGTCGCCAGCACCTCGCTGCTCTTTTCCAGCAGCAGCGTCTCGGTGATCTCGAGTTCCAGGCGCTGCGCCGGCAGGCCCGACTGCTTCAGCGTGTCCATAACCAGCGACAGCAGATTGCCGACGCGAAACTGCAGCGGCGACAGATTGACCGCGACGTGGACGTCGTCGGGCCATTGCGCCGCATCCATGCAGGCGCGGCGCAGCATCAATCCGCCGACGGCGTTGATCAGTCCGGTCTCCTCGGCAACGGGGATGAATTCGGCCGGCGAGATCATGCCGCGCTCGGGATGCGGCCAACGCACCAGCGCTTCGAAGCCGGTGATGCGCCCGCTCGCAAGATCGACCAGCGGCTGGTAATAGGGCCGCAGCGTATCGCTCTGCACGGCCTCGCGCAGTTCGATTTCGATCTTGCGGCGCGCCTGGGCGCGCGCGTCCATTCCGGCCTCGAAGAACGAGAATGTGCCGCGCGAATCGTTCTTGGCGCGCGACAATGCGAGATCGGCGTTCTTCAGAAGCTTCTCGGATTCATCGCCGTCGCCGGGCGACATCGCAATGCCGATGCTGGCGCCGATCACGACGGAATGCCCGTCCAGAAGATAGGGATCGCCGATGGCGTCCAACAGGCGCCGCGCCAGGAACGCGGCATCCTCGGGCCGCGTCACCCCGCTCTGGACGATCGCGAACTCGTCGGAATTGAGCCGGGCCAGGATATCGTCGTCGCGCAGCATCGATCGCAATCGCTTGCCGACGCCGCGCAGCAGCTTGTCGCCGACGCCATGGCCGAGCGTATCGTTGACCGCCTTGAAATGGTCGAGGCCGAGCACGAGCACCGCCACCTTCTCGGCGCTGCGGCGTGTGCGCAGCAGGATGTCGTCCATCTGCTGACGCAGCAAATTGCGGTTCGGCAGCCCGGTCAGGCCGTCATGCTGGGCCATGAAAGTCAGCCGCGCTTCGGCGCGCTTGCGTTCGGTGGTGTCCATCAGCGCGAGCAGCACCGCAGGCCGGTCACCATAGACGAGCTGGCGCGAATAGATCGCGAGGTCGATCAGCCCGCCGTCGGCGCGGACATGCTTCCAGGTGCGCGCCGCGCGGTCGTCGCCGGTCCAGGGCAGTTCGGCGTCGAAGGCCTGCAGGCTGCGGATCGTCAGCTTCTCGAATTCGCCGCGGCTGTAACCATAGTGCTGGATCGCAGCATCGTTGACGGCGAGAATACGCTCATCGAGCGCGCAGACGATCATCGGAACCGGGTTGCTGTCGAACAGCAGCCGGAACGAGGCCTCCCGCTGCTTCAACTCGGTGATATCGACGCGCAGGCCGATGATGCCGCCATCCTCGGTCAGACGTTCATCGATCAGGATGACGCGGCCGTCGGCCAGCGTCTGCTCATGCCGCTCGCCGGGCTGGAACAGCTTTTTGAGCCGGGCTGCGATCCATTCTTCCTCGCGGCCGACGGCTTCCGGATAATCGCCGCGCGCGACGCCGACGCGGATCGTATCCTCCAGTCGTACGCCCGGCCTGAACAGGTCCGAAGCTGCGGCTGTACATCTCGGCATATTTCTTGTTCCAGAGGATATAGCGGCCTTCGGCATCGAGAAACACGACGCCCTGCGGCAGGATGTCGATCGCCTCACGCAAGCGCTCGTGCGATTTGCGCGCCTCCGCAAGCGCTGCGTCAATTTCGGCGCGCTTGCGCACGATCTCGCCTGCGGCAACGGACGGGCTCCGCCCGCGTTTGGCGGGGGGCTTCGACGTGGATTTCACCGGCCGGCCGCGAAAGCGGACAATCGCCGCCGCCTGCCCGGGCTTCCCTGCTGTTTTTCGCTTTTTCGTCGACATCGCTACGCTTACCCCGCGCATTACCGCGAGCGACGTTGTCAGATAAGTATCTGAAAAAATGGTATCTCTTGCCGCCTAAAGGCTCACGCGCACCTCACAGTCCGCTACCTGTCGGAAGGGCATGCGCACGCTCTGCGTGCATCGCTTTTGACGCAAATCGCAAGTTAACGGGCAGAATCGCCACGCCGGAGTGGCCGAAAGGCAACGCGCGTACTGGATGCACAAGGAATGCGCGAAACGCCGGACGTGCGCACGAGACTGCGTCAACGATCGACAGGGTTATCGCGCGGTTAACGGCGGTAGCGACATAACGTCCGTTCAACTCAAGGCAGCCGCCACCGCTTGCGCTTCCGGCACGACGTCGTGATCGTAAAGCCGCCTGCGGAACGCCGCATGCGCTGTGATCTCGGCATCGCGCACGCCGAGATCGGCATAGGAGGAGTCATAGCGCATGCCATTCTCGCGCGCACCGCGCTGAACCGCCGCCACGCGCTCGCGTCGCAATTGCTCATACGCAAGCAACGCCGCCGGTACGCCCGCGTGTGACGCCCGCGCCAGAATTGTCGCCAGCGCCATGCCGTCCTCGATCGACTGGTTGGCGCCTTGTCCGAGATGCGGCAGCATCGGGTGCGCGGCATCGCCGAGCAGCGTCAGCCGGCCGCGGGTCCAGGCCGGCAGCGGCTCGCGGTCGTACAGCGCCCAGCGAAACGTCTTTTCAACCTGGCTCAGCAGGGTCCCGATGCGCGGGTCCCAGCCCCAAAACTCGCGGCGCAGCACGTCGGGATCTCCGGGCGCCGACCATGATTCCTTCATTTCCGCATCGGCCGGCACGAAGCCGACATAGTTGATGAGTTCGCCCGATCGCACCGGAAAGCTGAGAAAATGTTTTCCCTTGCCGAGCCACATCTGCCAGCAATCGGTCGGCCAGTGCGGAATGCGCTCACGCGGCAATACGCCGCGATAGGCAACGGAGCCGTGGAAGACCGGCCGGGACGGCGGCGCCGCATAGGGCCGCAGTTCGGAGTGGATGCCATCGGCTGCGATAACGACGTCGCCTTCGGCGACCGCACCGTTGGCGAAGGATACACGCGCGACCTCGCTCGTCTGTTCAAAGCCCGTGCCGCGATGTCCGGTGTGCACCACGCCTGACGGCAATGCGCTCGCCAGCATCTCGACGAGGTCGGCGCGATGCATGCCGAAGGTGGCGTTCCAGCCCGCCGAGTCCGTCACCTGGACCGGCGCGATCGGCGCGCCGTCATGGCGAAAATAGTGAGAACCGTGGCCGACCCTGGCGCCCCAACGTTCCACCTGATGTCCAAGGCCCACCCGCTGCAGTTGCCGCACGCTGTTCGGCGTCAGGAATACCCCTGCCCCGACCTCGCCGAGCGCCGGGGCCTGCTCGTAGACGGAAACATCGAAGCCGTGGGCGATCAGTGCGTTCGCGGCGAACAGCCCGCCAATTCCGCCTCCAATGATCACGACAGTGAGTTGCGGCTGCGTCATCGTCCCACGCAAAAACTGCTTCGGAAGCTTGCGCGTTCAAGCTATCCTCCCTTGCTGCAAACACCAAGCGCCGACAGCTCGGACTGTACGGCGTAAAAGCGGCAGCGGGAGGAGGTTGGATGCCCGGCTCTAGGCCAGATCTTCCCGTTCGCCGTAAACTGGCGGTCCTGACGCTGCTTCTGGCTCTCCTCGCGCATGGTTACACACCGGCGCGCGCCGGTGATTACCCGAACCGTCCGGTCAAAATCGTCGTTCCGTTTCCGGCCGGTGGAACGGCCGACGCAATTCCGCGGATTGTCGCCGACTGGTTGTCGCGCAAATGGAGCCAGCCGGTGGTCATCGAGAACCGCACCGGTGCTGCCGGAAACATCGGCGCCGAACAGGTCTACCATTCCGCGCCCGACGGCTACACGCTGCTCTCGTCACCACCGCCGCCGCTCGTGATCAATCACAATCTGTACCCGAGATTGGGCTTCGACCCGACGAAGTTCGAGCCTGTCATCGTCATGGCCCAGGTGCCGAATGCGCTGATGGTCAATCCGGACCACATCAAGGCATCGAGCGTGCCCGAATTGATCGAATACCTGAAGGGTAATTCCGACAGGACCATCTGCGCCACGCAAGGCAACGGCACGACCTCGCACCTGACCTCGGAGCTGTTTCAACTGATGGCGAAGGTGAAGCTGCGGCACATTCCCTATCGCGGCTCGGCGCCTGCGCTGCAGGGTCTTGTCGCCGGCGACGTCGACGTCATGTTTGACAATCTCGGTGTTTCGCTGGCGCTGGTTCAGGCCGGCAAGCTGAAACTGCTCGCGGTGGCCTCGTCCGCGCGTCTGCCGTCACTGCCGAATGTACCGACGATGGCTGAAACGCTTCCGGGTTTTGAAGCGGTCGCGTGGTACGGCATCGTGGCGCCGCCCAAAACTCCGAAAGACATTGTCGATAAAATCAATGCCGACGTGAACGAGGCGTTACGCCAGCCCGCGTTGCAGGAACAACTCAAGAAGCTGTCGGCCGTCACTTTTGGCGGCCCGGTCGACAAGACGTCGAAATACATGCGCGAGGAAGTCGACCGATGGGCCGCGGTGATCAGGTCGGCCAATATCGAGCTGCAGTAGGCCGCGGCCGCGGCGGCCAGCCTTGCGCCCCACGCAGACTTCATCATTGCATCCTGCTATAATTGGCATTACTCGCGTTTGCCGCGCTTGTGATCCGCTGCCGGTTTCATGCTACGTTTCGCATGAATAGAGTGATCCGATGAACCGTCGCCTGATTCTGATCCCGCTCATCACCGTAATGGCCGCCGCCAATGCCGCAAGCGCGTGGGCGCAGGACAAGGGCACGGTCCACCCGAAACCGCTGCCGCCGCTCGCCAACCCCAACGATCCCAAAGTCGCCGCCAAGGAACTGTTCGGCCGCAAGGTGCTGCCGGCAGCGATGCCGACACGCGTGTACGGGTTCTATGCCCATGGCTGCATCGCGGGCGCGGAAGGACTGCCGATCAACGGCGACAATTGGCAGGTGATGCGGCTGTCGCGCAATCGTTACTGGGGTCATCCCGACCTGGTCGCGCTGGTCAAGCGGCTCGCTGCCAGAGCGCGCAAGGATGCAGGGTGGCCGGGCATACTGGTCGGCGACATGTCGCAGCCGCGCGGCGGGCCGATGTTCACCGGACACGCCAGCCATCAGGTCGGACTCGACGCCGACATCTGGCTGACGCCGATGCCGAACCGCCAACTATCGCGCAACGAGCGCGAGGAAATGTCCGCCGTGATGATGGTGCGCGAGGACCGGCTCGATATCGATACAAAAGTGTTCACGCCGGGCCACCTCGCGGTGATCCGCGCCGCCGCGCAGGAGCCCAGCGTGCAGCGCATCTTCGTCAATGCCGCGATCAAGAAGGCGCTGTGTCGCGAGGCCAAGGGCGATCGCTACTGGCTGCACAAGGTGCGGCCGATGTACGGCCACGACTATCACTTCCACATTCGTATCAAATGCCCGCCCGGCTCCGGTGAATGCGACAGCCAGCCTGAACCGAACGAGGGCGAAGGCTGCAGCAGCGGCGATCTCGCCTACTGGTTCAGCGATTCGGTGCTGCATCCCAAGCCGCCCGCGGTGCCGCCGAAGCCCAAACCGCCGATGACCATGGCGGCCCTGCCGCCGGCCTGCAAAGCCGTGCTGCATGCGCCGGACGCGAAGCCCTGACCGCGTCGCAGACGACCAAGGATGCGGGGTTACGGTGGCGGCGGGCACGCGCGACACCGCCATCCACGCCCCGGCTATACCCCGCACGGCGGTGCAGACGCCTTTACCTCCTCCCCGATCCTGACTATTGTCCGGGTCGGCGATATCCCGATCGACCGCAAGTCCTCTCGGGAATACCGGAACGGCGCTTCCGACGTTCGCCCCACTCAGCCAACGCCTGTCTTGCGTGCGCGATCCGCGGCTCGCAATCATTCATGGAGCGCCCCGATGAACCGTCTTGCCGGCATTTTTCTGGCCTTAGCCGTATCACTCGCAACCATCCTCTCGCCCGCCGCCGCGCAGGACAAGTCATTGACGGTCTTCGCCGCCGCCTCGATGAAGAACGCGCTCGATGAGATCGATGCCGCCTACACCGCGAAAACCGGGATCAAGATCACGGTGAGCTATGCCGCAAGCTCAGCACTGGCAAAGCAGATCGAACAGGGCGCGCCGGCCGACGTTTTCATCTCCGCCGACACCGACTGGATGGATTACGCGATCGGAAAAAAGACGATCAATGAGCCGACCCGGGTCAATCTGCTCGGCAACAGCATCGTGCTGATCGCGCCGAAAGATTCCAAGGTCGACAATGTGAACATCGGCGCCGGCTTCGACCTCGCCAAGCTCGCCGGCGACGGCAGGATCGCGACCGGCGACGTCAGGTCGGTACCGGTCGGCAAATACGCCAAGGCGGCACTCGAGAAGCTTGGTTCATGGCAGGCCGCAGAGCCGAAATTCGCGATGGCCGAGAGCGTGCGCGCCGCGCTGACGCTGGTGGCACGCGGCGAAGCGACGCTCGGGATCGTCTATTCGACCGACGCCAAGGTCGAACCCGGCGTCAAGGTCGTCGGCACCTTCCCGGCCGATTCCCACCCGGCGATCATCTATCCCGTCGCAGCAACCACGACGGCAAAACCGGAGACGGCGGACTATCTCGCCTTCCTGCGCTCGACCGCGGCGAAGACCATCCTCGAGAAATACGGCTTCAAGTTCCTCGTCAGCCCCTCCACCTGATGTTCGATATCTCGCCCGCCGAATGGACGGCCATCCTGCTATCGCTGCGGGTGGCCGTCGTTGCGACGCTGGTGGCGACGCCGTTCGGCATCGCGCTGGCGTGGCTTTTGGCGCGGCGTGAATTCTGGGGCAAGTCCATCCTCGACGCGGCAGTCCATCTGCCGCTGGTGCTGCCGCCGGTCGTCACCGGCTATCTGCTGCTGCTGACCTTCGGCCGCCGCGGCCTGGTCGGCGCGTGGCTCGCCGACCATCTCGGCATCGTGTTCGCGTTTCGCTGGACCGGGGCAGCGCTGGCCTGCGGCATCATGTCGTTCCCGCTGCTGGTGCGGCCGATCCGGCTGTCGATCGAGGCGATTGACCGCCGGCTGGAACAGGCGTCGAGCACGCTCGGCGCCGCGCCGTGGCAGGTGTTCGCCACCGTGACCTTGCCGCTGGCGCTGCCAGGCGTGCTGGCCGGCATGGTGCTCGGCTTCGCCAAGGCGATCGGCGAGTTCGGCGCTACTATTACTTTCGTCTCCAACATTCCCGGCGAGACCCAGACCATTTCATCCGCGATCTATTCGCTGATTCAAACCCCCGACGGCGATGCGGCGGCCGGGCGGCTGGTGCTGATCTCCATCGTGATCGCGATGGGCGCGCTGATCGCATCCGAATGGTTCGCGCGGCGCGCCACCAAACGCCTGCACGGGAACTGACCATGCTGCGCGTCGACGTCACCAAACAGCTCGGCGAGTTCTCGCTGGAAGCCGCGTTCGAAAGCCAGGGCCGCGTCACCGGGCTGTTCGGCGCGTCCGGCGCCGGCAAGACCTCGCTGATCAACATGATCGCAGGCCTGCTGCGGCCGGATCGCGGCGTTATCGCGCTCGACGACGAGACGCTTGATGACACGTCGAAGGGCATTCATGTGCCGCCGCATCGTCGGCGGATCGGCTACGTATTCCAGGACGCACGGCTGTTTCCGCATCTCGACGTGCGGCAGAATCTCGACTACGGCCGGCGCATGAACGCGCTCGCGGTGGATACCGCGCAACACGCGCGCGTCACCGACCTGCTCGACATCGGCCATCTGCTCGACCGCCGTCCCGGCCAGCTCTCCGGCGGCGAGCGCCAGCGCGTCGCGCTCGGCCGCGCGCTGCTCTCGAAGCCACGACTGCTGCTGATGGACGAGCCGCTGGGCTCGCTCGACGAGGGCCGCAAGGAGGAAATCCTGCCCTATCTCATCCGGCTGCGCGACGAGGGCATTCCGATGGTCTATGTCAGCCACGATGCGGCCGAGCTGCGTCAGTTGGCGACGCAGATCGTGATGCTGAAACAGGGACGCGTTACCGCGCTCGGCGGCGTCAAGGTGCTGACGTAAAGCGTCCACGATTGACGCCGTCAATTCGCCAAGCCGATTGCCTGTCGCGGGTACGCGCCCCGGCAGGCGATAGATGTTCAGCTGGCGGATGGGATGCTTCGCGGATCTATATCCCGGTGCGACGCGACGTGATCGATATCACCGCGCGTGACACCGATGTCCGCAAGCTCGCTATCCGTCAGGTGACACAATTGAGTACGCATCCTATCACGTTTGCGCCACTCCAGAAATGCATTCCAATAATTTTCGAAAGGACTGTAAACCTGCCGCTTTGCCGTTGCCGGTCCCAGCTCGGTAATCCCGCGGATCGTGCTCATGGCGGTGTCCTGTCTGGACTGTTTCACCATGCAAAGGTGCCGCAAGATGCGCCAGCGCGCTTAACTGGAGGCTTACATTTCCCTTACCGAAGGCTTATTCTTGCCGGACAATTGCTGCCCCGCTCTCGGAAGGTAGAGGGCAAGCCTGGGGAATGGTGCCATGCGCTATTTCTTCGAGGACTGTGCGTTGGACACTGACCGGCGCGAGTTGCGGTGCGGGCCCGATGTGGTGCCTACGACACCACAGGTTCTCGACCTGCTCGAATATTTGATCCGCAGCAGGGATCGGGTCGTCAGCAAGGACGATCTCGTCAACGCGATTTGGAACGGTCGGATTGTATCTGATGCGGCGCTGACGACCCGACTGAACGCCGTCCGACGCGCGATCGGCGACTCCGGCGAGCAACAACGTCTCATCAAGACATTTCCACGAAAGGGCTTTCGTTTCGTGGGCGCTGTACACGATGAGGATCGGCGGCCAGGAACCGCGCTGGTCTCAGACGCCATCGCAGAACTGTCAAAGCTGGCCCGCGCTGCCGGGAAGGCCACGGTTTCGTACCCAGATTCCTCTGAAAAAGTAGTTGGCAAGCGGCGATCCGATGGCTGGCTGGGTCACCTCGGAGGTCGTTTGAAGCTCGTCGGCGGGACGCTGGCGTCGGTTGCCGCCATCGGCGCAATTGCCGGCGTCCTTGCCGGTCATTGGAATGTCCGGACGACGGTCCGCACCGACGTGGTTCGGGAAGCTCAAAGGATCCAGGAACAACCGACAGTCAGGCCCGAGATCACGCCTCGGCTATCTCTCGTCGTGTTGCCCTTCGTCAACCTCAACAACGATCCAGAGCAGGACTACTTTGCCGACGCCATCACGACAAATTTGACGGCCGATCTCGCGCGCGCGCCCGCCACTTTCGTCATTGGACGCGAAGCTGCCTCTACCTACAAGAACAGGTCGATCGATCTGAAGCAGTTCGGGACGGATCTCGGCATCCGCTGGGCCGTACAGGGCGCGGTAAGACGAAACGGAGACCAAGTGCGCGTCAACGTATGGCTAACAGATCTTCAGACCGCCCGCGACATCTGGTCAGATCGATTCGACGGCGACCGTACAAATCTGGCCGTCTTGCAGGACAACATCACAGCGCGGCTTCTCTGCGTTGCACACCTGCACCTCCGTCAATATGAAGAAGCCATCGAACCATGTAGCCGCGCGTTAAATATGATCGGCGGGAACGTTCAAGCTTACATCAGTATGATCTCGGCTTACGGGTCGACGGACAAGTGAAAAAGGCACACTGCCGATGTCACCGGCCCGTTCGTAACCCTCCCCCTTGCCGGCTCGCCAAGCGCGAGGGAGCCGACCGGTCGCGCGGAGCCAATATGAAGCTGCCGCGCGCTCACTCCGGAACGACGCGCACCGCGCCGCGGGCGGCGCTC
>CAWIZF010000044.1:0-232050 GCA_963840465.1 uncultured Alphaproteobacteria bacterium
GCCGAGCCACCCCAATCCGCTTGCAGCAGCAGCGCCAGCGCGGCTGGAAGCTGTATTCCTTCCATGCTCCGGAGGTCGAGTGCATCGGCAAGGGCAAGGCCAGCGCACCTTACGAGTTCGGAGTGAAGGCTTCCATCGTCACCAACAACCGCCGGGCTCCCGGTGGACTGTTCGTGCTCCACGCCAGGGCGCTGCCCGATAACCCCTACGACGGTCACACCCTGCGGGACGTCCTTGACCGCACCGAGACGCTCACCGGCTGTCCGATCGAGCGGGCCTATGTCGACAAGGGATACCGCGGCCACGACGCGCCAAATCCCCGTCGCGTCTTCATCTCCGGACAGAAGCGCGGCGTCTTCGGCGTCATCAAGCGCGAGCTGCGCCGCCGCTCCGCCATCGAGCCCATCATCGGACACCTCAAGGCGGAAGGCCACCTCGGACGCTGCTACCTCAAGGGCCGCGCCGGCGATGCCGCCAACGTCGTTCTCTCAGCAGTGGGCCACAACTTCCGCCGCATCCTCGCCTGGCTCAGAGAACTCTTGTGCCTGTTCCTGGCCCAGCTATCGCGAACGCTCGCCTGTCCAGCCCCGCTCAATTCAGCTTCTTAACGGACGACTAGATCCCGGCACGATTGGCGCGGCGCGATTTCTAGCGATCTCTCGGTCGCTTCCAAAAAAGCATATAAGCGGAACCGTCGCCATCTTGGGTAACAGAAACCAGTTCCCAACCTGCATCGCTTGCGTCATCCAGCGCCTTTTGCAACGCTTGTACCCCGCTTGGCAGAACAAGTGACTGAACCCAATACTCCCATTTCATCGCGCACTCCTTAGCATAACTTACCGTTGAAGCATTAGCCTATCTCACCTGCGACAGGAGCGAGTTCGGTTTTGCAAAAAAGTTCGGTTCCATCACGAAGCTTATTACTTTGACCGGGCAGTCGCGTGGCGTTTCTTATTTGAGCAGCTCTGCCATCATGGCTTCACAGGCTTTCTCGGCTTCGAGACCACTCGTCGCCCGTCCGGCCATAGCGCTTTTACCGAGGTCAATCTTGTCTTTATCGATTGTATATGACGGCTCTGGCTCTGGCATCGCACACCCCGTCCTGCGAACGCGGGCAGGCATATCAAAGCAAAGGGGCCGCAGAAAAGCGCCAGGGACATCCTAGTTGCGCAAGGATGCGGGCCGCTTCGCTCAACAATGATCAGTCCGCCCCGCGCCGGCGTGCTTCCGCTTTTTGAAGGATACTAAACCAAGCTGCCGGGCTTTCGTTTTCACCGCCAACATAGCGTCCCAGCGATTTCGATATTTCGTCGGCGCTATGCCGCCCGCTCATGGAGATAAGGGCTCTAACCTCCAGGTCGGTCCATTCTCGGGGCTTAGATGACTTCATCGCGAGCCAGACGATCTGCGGAAAAACGAATGGTGGGTTCCAATTTTGGCGAACAGGAGGCCAAATTCCCTAAGCGGCAGGTACGGGACTATTTTCCCCAATCCTCTTCGCTTCGGCGTCGGGATCCGATTGCGATCTGGAAAAATTTCGGGTTTATGGCCCCACCGTGAATTGCCAAGGCTTCGTAGTTCTACTTTGGGCTGTTTATTCCTTTCGGCTCTCCAAGCGCCTTGGCGGCCTCAAGGCTGCGCTGTCACGGTAATGATTTGAAAAGTAAAATCTATTCCGCTTGTTTGATTTCTCTGAAAATCAAACGAACGACGGCGCGAAATCGCTCGACGGTGGTTACCGCACTTTTGCTCGCAAAGCAGCCTTGCCTCCTTCAGTTATTCGATAAGCGGGGCCAGATCGCTCGATCCAGCCCTTCTCTAGCAACGTACCAATGGTTTTACGACCCACCAGAAGTTTAGAAAGCCCCAGCTCGCGGCTGGATGCCAGTTTCGTGAGCGCGCTGCGCTCGTAGTGGTTGGAAATGTGGCTCGGCCGAGGAGTCAAGGTTTGCCCTTTACCTTCAGCCCTCAGCTGACAAGCCGGCGGATGGCTTAAATCGGCGATCACATCGCCTGATGGCGTAACATTCTGTAGCCGTCAGCACCCAATAAGTGAAGTCTAGTCATACGACATAGGCGCGTTGCGCGTCGAAACCCGCAAGCTGAGAAGCCTCGGAAAAAGATCTCTAGCCACAGGGCTCGTTCCTTTTTGCGTGGGCGAGTAGATCAAAGAAAATCTCGAAGGCGTGCGAGTTCGGCGACGATCTCTCCAGATACCACGGCGTCCACCAAGGGAGCCTGTGGTGATGTATGGATCTCATAGAGGTGTCGCGTCTCGACCGGCTTGGCCAGGTACTGCCGGATGCACTCATCAAGTGTACCGTCGACAAGCAAGTACGGGCCGGCACTCTCGTTACGCCGCTGACCGTTGAGTGAAGGCCATTTATGAAAAGTAGCCGGAGCATCAAAATCGATGCCGTTGGCGGAGAGATCGCTATGGCTCATTTCTCCTTCACCTTGTGCTTGAACCACTTCAATGGAAGTCCGATCACATAGGCCCGCGCCCTAACATCGTAAATCGATCGGTTTAGTTTTGCCGCGATCATTTCCGGGCTATGCTCGCCTCCGCCATGCTTCGAAAGAAGGACATCCTCTTCCGGTCTCCAGCGCTTTCGGGGAGTCGCTATCAGATCTTGCGCCTGGCTTTCAGCCCCAGCTCTACCAGCCGGCGGCTGGCTTTAAATCGATGATCGCATTGCCTGCATGGCGTAGTTATCTGGTAGCCGGTCCGTCTCACGTTGAAAAACCCGCTGCGGCCCACCGGGCTTGGATGCGTATGAAATGCAGCCCCGGTGCGTGAAGCTAATAACCGTGCGCGATTTAAGTAAATCAAAAATACGCGCTCCAGGCAGGAACCAAAGTTCTGTTGCGGAGTGGCCACAACAGGGCCGCCTTTCAGTTCGACGAGGTCGAACGCGAACAGCACCACGTCATGGCCGCGGCGCCGGTTTCGTATTTATTTGTTGCCTACTTGGTCTCGCTAAGGCCGATCGCGGGTGATTTTCATCGGTCCTCTAACTAGGTTTGGAAACCAGATCCAAGCCATGAGATGACCCACAATCGCGCCGGTGGCTGTCCCTGCCGATTTAACAAGCACGTCGCGGAAAGCTGGATGTCTACTCGGTGCTAGGAACTGTAGTGATTCGCAAAACAGGACGGCGCAAGTAAGTGCCAGCACGATGGTCCAAAACCGTCCAGGATAGGCGAGAACGAACAAGCCTCCCATAACTGCCATTGCATAAAATCGCTCAGTATTTGGAGAATACGGAAGTCGTGGGCCGCAGTCCTATCGGAACAATGGTCACTACCACGATTGCTACAAGGCAAAGCCACGCTGCCAATTTAATCCATGTTTGAACAACTGGGCTCACTTGGCAAATCGCCTTCAGCCCCGCTTCAACGACTTTCAGCGGGAGTTTCAGTTTCGAATGTAAAAAAGCCGCAGCATTCGCGCACTGCGGCTCGCGGGTGTTGATATAATAAGTATGAACCAGCCCCGGCGTGAAGCTGATATCGGAGCGACATTGCGGATAAATGAAAATGCGCGGTCCCCGGGCAGGAACACACGTTCTACGATGTAGCCACAGATATCCTAGGAGAACGGGGGGGCCGTCAGACGGTGGGGCCGCCTGACGGCTAGTGTGGGCACTCGGATACTTGGGAGAACCGAGCATGTTGGATCCTATCGGAAGACGTTCGGAGCGCAACGAAAGCCGGTTGTTAAGCTAACTCGTCAAGCTTACCGCAGTCTTGAAGCCCGTGGGAAGCCGAGGTGGATAATCGGGAGATGCGGAATTGCAATTCGCACAGGGCGCCCCCGCGGCTCCACAGGTGCCCGCATGGGTGCTTCCCACGGCTGGTCCTGATGGACGTCGCACACCCAGCCGCAAGTCACGCCGCTCCTATTTGTCCGACAAAATGGCGGCGCTTATCGACGCCATCGAGATTGCACACACCGTACTTGTACCGGCTTGGTAGAAATTGTTTGACAACTATGTTCCAGAATCCATTATCCCATTTGGGACATCTCTGAAGGCGCGCGACGGTCAATCAGCTTCCGCCAAGATGTTTGGCGTGAGCATGGATTCTTCATTTTTCGTAAATCACTTTCCGAACTGCCTGATCTGCAATCAAAAGATGCGCTTGGTCCGCTCCACGACTCACGGAGCGAAATTCCAGTGCGCCCAGAAGGAACATGGGTACTCAATCACGTTCTCGGAATACGTTCGGGCTTCCAAGAAAGCTGACCAACAGCAGATGTCGAAAACGTCGTAAGACCGCCTAAGTTGGCGGCCTCTTTCATTTGGAATGTTCCCAAGGAAACGGAGGTGACGCTGGTGGCGGCAACCTTTCCATTGTCATACATCCCATTTCAGACCAATCGGAGCGTTAATTGCCGGCGACTGCTTTCATGACTCTCGACAAAATCCTGAATAGCGGATGGCATATCGGCATCTGGAGATCGCAGCGGCGCCGGATTTCTGAGGCGACATCTTCGGAAACATCCTCGGACCATCGCTCCGCAGTGTGAAGGCGATGACGCGGATTGGATTATTATATTGTCCGGAAATGAGGTCCTGAATAACCGTTTCTAGGTCGGTGCCTCCATAATCCGCCTCAGCCCAGGCTCGACCAATTCGACCATAGCCATCCGCCACGAGATAAACGGTTTGATCGTGCCCGCCCGGCACGATCAAAGGCGTCAATCCCGACTTGCGCATACTCAACTCTACGCAACAGAACCGCGACTCAATCAAATTTTCGGCAATTCGTTCCGCCGGTCTACGGGGTAGAGGTCGTTTGATTGTGGCTGCCGGGGGTAGAAAACGGCAAATTCCGGGCGCATATTCCTTGCATGGTGCAGGTGGTCTGGAAATCAGGAAGTGGCGGGGAATTTATTTGTCCCCATTGCGGGGCGGTTTACGCTGTGCAAATCAAGCGGCTGCCTGCGAGCTACAGTGATGAGGTAAGCTGCGTCGAGTGTGGGAAAGTGATGGGGAGTTGGAACAGCACGGTCGCACCTAGCTTTACACTCAAAATCCGCAAGAACGGCTCGCCCGTATGACACAGTATTTCCTGCCTTCAATCTAGAGCTAAGCAAATGTCCGAAGTCCGGACATTTGGTTCTTAGACCTCAAACTGGCGGCGCTTACTCCGCGCGAACCTTATCGCCGCTTCCCTGGCCTGATTGCTGTCAGGCTGGTCGGACCTCACCCCCGTTCCCCCGTTCCGGAATGTCATCCCAATAGAAAAACTTGCTCGGACGGCCGTCGTCGAACTGCACCTCGAAGCTGCCGGTTTGCGATACGGCTTCGTGCTTGATGATGCGGATCGCCATTTTACCTAGGGCTTCAGCGCCATTTCATCAGCCAGAAACAATCAATAAGCGCGAAGAAAATCAAGGCGACGATTGCCCAGTGAACGCGCCTCGCTGTCGCGGGCGAAACTGTCTGTTGGCGTCCATAGCCTTATTTCTTGGCCTTTAGCCCCAGCTCTACAAGCCGGCGGATGTTCAAACGGGTGGTCGCATTGCTCCAAGTCCCGCCTGAGTGAGCCTGACCTCGGTATGTTGTTTCTCGCCGCGCATCTCAATCCAACCCGAATGAGCTAATCGGCTCAACATCATTTCCCCCGCCGGAATGGGAAGCCGACTAGCTTTCTTCCAGTCGGTCGGGCTTAGATATTGCAAAACTGTTCGCTGCGTCATGTTAAGAGCTTCATCAGACTTCTTGCGGGACATGCTTTCGTCCCCCTTTGTCATCGTCGAGTTCGGCGTAGCGGATGGCTTCCGACAGGTTCAGTACCGGCTTTTGCTTCGCCCGAACAGTGAGGAACGCGCCTAGAAGGGGTGTTTTCGTAAGGAATCAGCGAGTCGGCTGGCTCGTACTGCTCTTTGGTCGCGTTGCCTCCTTCGCTCGCTCAGCTTGCCACGCATCGTAGGCTGGCGTCCCGGGTCTCGGGGGTGCATCGGCCGGTAGGCCACCCATCCACGCTGGCATGTCCGCAACAGGGTTGCTGCCAGTGCTCGAGCAGCCTGCAAGCAAAGCCGCGCATAAGGCCGTCAAGGAAGCCGATCATGCCGCAGCGGAGGCATGGTCTGTCCGAATGGAGGGCTACGGTGGCCCCGCGCAGCCGTCGCCAACGATCGGGCCTCGCCTGGCTGGAGGTGGAGTGCAATCGCTGCAGGACACGAGCGAGCCTGCCGCTGGATGCCATCCGCCAGCCGGGGGATACATCGATCTGGAAGCTGGAGGCCTCGCTAAAGTGCCGATCCTGCCGGAAAGGTCGCTCGGCCCCGCCAGTACGGATGATCAAGTTGACGGAGACGCGCGCGATCACGCCTTACAAGTGGGTGCATCCGGAAGAGGAGCGCTAAAACTCGGCCCCGCCAGTACGGATGATCAAGTTGACAGAAACGCGCGCGATCACGCCTTACAAGTGGGTCCATCCGGACGAGGAGCGCTAAAGGCCAGCGTCGCCGTTCGGCGTGCCTAGCATCGAAGCGCGTGCAGACGACCGCACAATATGCAGTTTGTGCCAGACGAAGAGTGTTAGTCAGTTATGCTATTTGTGAATCTTGTCGTTTGACCAGTTCACGTCCAAACTGCAGTCGGGGTCATGATGGTAGGGACGAGTTGCAATGAGGAGCGAATGGGGATCTATGACAGTCGATGATCTGTTCGCATTGCGCGAACAGATCAAAGAGGTGCTCAGAGAAAAGCTCGAGGCCAAGAAGGTTGGGCTTGAGCGTCGATCGAAGCAACTCGGTGGGCGGTTGGAGACGTCGAGACCTAGTGTGTCGGGACTATTGGTGACTGCCGGGCAATTTGGCCTCGCTTTGCAGCTTCTGCCACCACTATCAGGTCTTTGAGTTTCTGAATTTCGGCCCGTTGGTTGAGAAGATCGGCCGTGGTCTGCACGAGGTAAGCCTGGTCGAAAACGTGAACTAAACGTTCCATATTTTAACCCCTGCCACGCGGGTGTACCAAGCCGCAATATGGCCGAAAAAAGACGCGCGAAGGCAATACCGCAGTGCAACCAATACTGGAAAACGCAACAAAAAAGATGCCGGCGCAGCGGCTACGCTTTTGTACCGACAGTGGGATATCCGGACCAGGCGGCCAGTCGTACACGGTGCGTTTTCAGACCAAAGGTTCCGGCGTTTTCCCTTTGTTGCCAAGATTTGAAATTAGAAGTGTATCACCGGGCGATCTGTGCAACATGATCAATGGCAAGATATTTTCAGTATTGGACGGGCGCTGCTGTTATCGCAGCGCTCGCGATGGCAGTACCTGTTTGGCTGATTACTGACGGCAAACACCTCGAAGCGAGCGTGATTTTAATACCAAGCCTTGCAATGTTGGTTTGGAGCATTCTCGCGACGATTGGGATGTTACGCAAAGAGTAAGGCCGCCATTCCCGCGAGCAAGTTGTTCTGCTGTTCATCGCTCAGCTGGGTCGCTCATTCCGCCTTAGCCTTTTGCTTGAACCACTTCAGCGGAAGGCCGATCACATAGGCTCGCGCCCTAACATCGTGAACCGATCGGTTTAGTTCTGCCGCGATCATTTCTGGGCTGGTGCTCGCCGCCGCCATGCTCCGAAAGAGGGCATCTTCTTCCGGTGTCCAACGATTGCGGAGAGCCGCCATCAGATCTTACTCCTGGCTTTCAGTCCCAGCTCTACAAGCCGGCGGACGGCTTCGGAGCGTGATGTTTCGTTAGACGCCGCCCAATGCTCAACCTGATCAATAAGTCCCTGGGGCAACCGCGCGCTGACGAGCGGGTCCTTGCCAGTCGCGGGGCGACCGCGCGTCTTTTTTGGGTGCACCTTTATTGACTTCTTCATGAATATAGGTGTACCTTAAATGCAAGCCGAGGGGAAGCGTCAACTTCCGCCCCGGCGAACCAAAGGTGCGCCCAATGGCTCAAGCTACCGACACACGTCGCCGCGATTTCCTCGCCCTTACCGCCGCTGTCGCAACGTCCGTCATGGCTGCTCGGCCAGCCCTTGCACTTCGGCAACGAGATCCTGACCCGATCCACGCAGCTATCGAGGTCCACAAGGCTGCGGCTGCTGTAACGAGGGCTGCCGTCGAGCGGCTTTCTGTTTTCGAACGAGAGTTGCAAGCCGATGGGCGTTTGGGGAAGGAAAACCGCCGGGAAGACGAGCAGCAACGTGGGGAAGAAATCGAGGCGGCACTCCAGCAGGCTTTTAACGACGAAACCGATGCGGCTTGCCTGCTCGTTGGCGATCCGCCGACAACGATGGCCGGCGCGCTGGCGTTGCTGCAATACGCGGTAACTGCCGACAAGGACGGTGAGACATGGCCTACGGATCTGCAGTCGGACGACGGCAGCAAAATTCGATCCTCGCACTACTTCCTGATTCAAAATCTGACCGAGATCCTGCCCAAGCTTGTGGTGGATGGACATCGACGAGGTTCATGGCGCCGTCCACGAAATCGAGATGATGGTTGCCGTTCTTCTGGACGCTGTCGTGAAGTTACAGGCGCCGGACACCAATCCTCAGGTCTTTGAAGTATCGCGCGATGAAGGCGAGATGATCTCCTTTGCCGCATTCCACATCGACAAGCGGGTGACGGCTTTACGCGGTGCGTTGAACCCGCCATCGGCCACCATCGTCAGAATCGGAGGCGGCGAGTGCGCTTGGCCCGGCCCCTACGGGCGCGGGCTTGCTTCCGGTTAAGCTCACGGTTGCCGTGCTCGGGCAATGGCTCGCTGGCTTTTAATAAACCGGCAACCGTCAGCCGGTAGAGTTCGATTAATCGCGGTGAGGCATCCCGTGAGGATTTGCGTTAAAGCCGTCGCTGTCACGCAGCGGCGGCTTTTTCGATCCTGCCTTGCATTGGCCCTTTTTTTGCCGGATTTCTGTCACTATTCTATCTCGTTCAAAAATCCCAGGGGAGAGACGACGTGGCAGTAGGTACAGTTAAGTGGTTCAACGCGACAAAGGGTTATGGCTTTATCCAGCCCGACACTGGCGACAAGGACGTGTTCGTCCATATCTCGGCCGTCGAGAGAGCTGGTCTGAGCTCGCTGAATGAGGGCGCGAAGGTAAGCTACGAGTTGGCGTCGAACCGCGGGAAGGAATCCGCCGAAAACCTCAGGGTGGGTTGATATCGGTCGCCATCCAATTAGGCCCGCTGGTTCACGCTGGCGGGCCGATCCTATCTCACACGTAATGAGAAACGGCCCCAGCTACTGGAAAGGAAGCTGGGGCCGCGTGTTTCCGGCGGGGGCTTGGGGGCTGAGCCGGAAGCGCGCTACCCAACTTCGCTCAGCCGGCATTGGTTCCAATTGTGCTGGCCACTTTTCCTTAACGCGCCGCATGTTAGGGTCGAAGGCAATCGCGGATTGCCCCAAGGCCCGCGAGAGTAACCGCGTAGGAAGCTCGCCGCCTCAACTCGGCGGGCTTCTTTGGTTGATGGGGCCGGCCGCCCGTGGGGACAAGCGGCCCCTAATCGCGCAGTACGCAGGCTAGAAACAGCTGGCCATCTGCGCGACTGCTGTCACGCTGGACCTGCAAAGTTCGGCCGCAACGAAACTCGCGGATTAAGCTTGATGCCCGCGTTGCGGGTTAATTCTGGAACTCCGGTTTACTTTAGACCCTCGCGCATCAGCTGAAAAAACCTTCGTACCGACCACTGCAGCTCCCGCTACAGGAAAGGCATTGGTGGTCGCCCTCGAGAAGGCCGGCGTTGAGTTTATCGGCTGTCCACCGGCGAAGTGACAAACTCATCTCGGCCAGCGTGCCCAGCGCCACCGAAGCGAGGATGCAGTAAATCTCCCCATAAATTATCTGTTCCGGTGGCCTGCGTACGAAGCGAGCACGGGTGACCTCATCCAAAATGATCCATCGTGGCTGTAGTGCCAAGCACGATACTGAGCACACCAATCACAAACGTTACGATTGCAAGTAATACGGCCGGTCTGCTGAAAAACATTCTTTTTCCTCCCGTGGAGCGCAATAGCTAAATTCAAGCTCGGCGACAGACCGCCATCGGCTGCAGCATTGGCGACGCCGAGCACATGAGGGTGTTTGCGAATGCCGACGCCGCGGAAACTTGGATCAAAAAGAACGATCCGGACCGGCGGCGCTTAAATTGGCGCCGACCTTATCGTCTATTGGCCGCCTTCTTAATCTGAAATCTTCGATCCGCGTACCCGAGCGTAACTTCGCCACCAGCCAGCGCGGCTGCTTACCGCGTCCGGCCCAAGCTTCCGAAGGCTGATCAGGATTGCGATATTTCGGGGGAACTGAACCGCGCCGGTTTGCCGGAGGCTCCAACTCCTGAGAGGATGGAGCCATGACAAGCAAGACGACGAACAAGTTTTCACCCGAGGTCCGGACCCGAGCGGTTCGGATGGTTCTGGATCACACCGGCGAGCGCCCGTCGCGCTGGGCGGCAGTGACCTCGATTGCTGCCAAGATCGGCTGCACCCCGCAGACGCTGCATGACTGGGTCAAGAAGGCCGAGGTCGATAGCGGGCAGCGGGCCGGCGTTCCGACCGAGATGGCCGAGAAGCTGAAGGCCCTCGAGCGGGAGAACCGCGAGCTTCGGCAGGCCAACGAGATCCTGCGCAAGGCAAGCGCTTATTTTGCGATGGCGGAGCTCGACCGCCGGTCCAAGCCATGATCGCCTTCATCGACGATCATCGTGGGGCGCATGGGGTCGAGCCGATCTGCAAGGTCTTGCCGATCGCCCCCTCGACCTACCACGCTCATGCGGCCAAGCGGCGCACGGCGCGACCCCGCCAAGCTGTCGGCGCGCGCAGGCAGGACGCCGCGCTGAAGATCGAGGTTCGGCGCGTCTTCGATCAAAACTTCTCCGTCTACGGCGCGCGCAAGGTCTGGCAGCAGCTCAAGCGCGAAGGCTTCGATGTTGCCCGTTGCACGGTGTCGCGACTGATGCGGGACATGGGTTTGCAAGGGGTTATCCGCGGCAAACCGGTCAGGACCACGATCAGCGACAAGGCCGCGCCATGCCCGCTGGATCACGTCAACCGCCAGTTCAAGGCACCAAGGCCGAACGTTCTCTGGCTCTCCGACTTCACCTATGTCGCGACCTGGACCGGCTTTGTCTACGTCGCCTTTGTGATCGACGCCTATGCCCCGCAGGATCGTGGGCTGACGGGCTTCACGCACGGCCCACGCCGGCTTCGTGCTCGATGCGCTGGAGCAGGCCCTGCATGATCGACGGCCGGTCCATCGTGGCGGGCTCGTGCACCCCAGCGACAGGGGCAACCAATACGTATCCATTAAGTACACCGAGCGTCTGGCTGAAGCTGGTGTCGAGCCTTCTGTCGGCAGCGTCGGAGATTCCTATGACAACGCTCTCGCCGAAACCATCAACGGTCTCTACAAGGCTGAGGTAATCCATCGGCGCGGGCCATGGCGCAGCTTCGAGGCCGTCGAGTTCGCGACCCTGGAATGGGTGGATTGGTTCAACAACCGGCGGCTCCTGGAGCCCATCGGCACGCCGGCCGAAGCCGAGCAACGCTA
The DNA here is from genome assembly GCA_963840465.1 of uncultured Alphaproteobacteria bacterium. Classification (GTDB taxonomy): domain Bacteria; phylum Pseudomonadota; class Alphaproteobacteria; order Rhizobiales; family Xanthobacteraceae; genus Bradyrhizobium. Next base: position 11,524 of record CAWIZF010000044.1, read on the forward strand.
CTACGCCACGCTGGAACAACCCGCCATGGCGGCATAACTTAACTTAAATCAAATGGCCTCCGGCAAACCCGGGGCGGTTCATACCGCCGGGTACGGCCGACGCCCTAATACCGGCGCTGCCAACTGCTTCAGCCGCTCATCCAGTTGTCGTTTTTCCTGTTGGATTCTTTGCTGCAACAGTTGAGAGACTTCGACGTGCAGCGACCATAGGTCATCTGCACTCATTTGCTCAATATTGATTCGCTTCATGACTAACTCCAATCATTATTCTCATTCGACACTTCCGTCATTTTTTCGTGATTTAATAAGAGCACTATTTCTTTCCCATAGGGACAAGGTAAAACGTAGCGAGCATTTTGTGAGGTAAAATGGCGGCCAAATGGCGCGCAACCCGTTCCCGTGTCAGAATCCAATTTCTCAAGCTTGCAGATTCGTTTATTCCCGATTTCCTTCAGGGGGCTGAGTTATGTCCGAGTACAGCCGCGACTTAGAATCACTTCGTCAAAAAGATAATGATTTAGCAGCTCAATACCACGAGCTGCTTTGCTTAAGGTCCCAAGTTGCGCGCTTGCTCGTCCCTTTGAAAAAATCACCGCCGCGCAAACGCAGAACGCGCAGCAATCGATCTGCTGCGCGAACAGCGCAGCCAAATAAGCAACCAGCTTTCTGTGGATCCATCCTGTTACTGACGCCAAGGCGTCAAATATAGATACGCGCCGATGCTATTCCCGCTGGCCGCTCTCCGGCCGTGAGGCGGGTTACGGATATCTTCGGAGTGGCACGCTAAGCTGCCCGTCAGCCTGGGTCATGATTCCAGCAGACTTTGTGACTCGGGTTAGAACCGGGGCGGTTGTCGCAAACGCCGCCCCGGCTCGCTTTCTACCAGTCAGCCGCAAAGCCGAGAAACCTGCCAGCGCAACCCGGCGGGAACGAAACGCCGCCAACCGTGTTTATCGTAAGCCAAACAGGCTGCCCCCCGCATCCTGGCTGGAGATTTGGAATGCTAATATTTACAAGGCAAACTGCCCCAGCCTCTCCTGCGAGACTGGGGCAACTTTCGTTGAGAAGCCCGCCAGCGGAGGCAGTTCGGCGGCTTTTAGACTAGGATTGTCTAAAGGCCCGAGCGCTCGCCTTCTTCCACGAGCAAACAAAGCGCTGCTCGTGCCGCTGAACTGGCAACCAGAACGATCGACAAGCGCATCGACGCGGGAGCCTCAGCAGAAGACCGAGAGGTTCGTAAGCGGAAGCTGGTTGAAGGGCGAGCGCCTTCCGGAGCACGCGCAAAGATCGCTAGGGCTGGTCTAAGTTTAAAACCCTTACAGGGGTCGCGCTTCTGCTTGCTCTCCACCGATAGTTGCGCTTGGATGGCCGTCGGGTCTGGGGAGGCCGAGGCCACCATGCGAAAATTTGCGTTGGTTATTGCCTGTGCCGTTCTAGCCGGTTGCCAAACAGAGAGTGCGACACCGAGCGGTAGACATGAAGTCACTATCCAATCCATGAACCCGGACCAGGCGAAGCCAAAGCTCGTCAATGCCATGCTCAACGATGGCAGACGGCTGAAGAGCGAAACGCCTTATCAGGTAGTGTTTGAAAAGCCATGGGGCAACGTAGTTGGAGCGGCCGTGGTTGGCGCCCTTGTCAGCACCGACGCATCCAGCGCCGTTGAAAGGCTTTCCCTGTACATTGCAGAGGTCGATGGCGTTACGCGCATCGTGGCCGATCGCTACATGGTGAAGGTCGGCGCATTCGGCCGAGAAGATGTCAATCCGGCGAACAATGGACTTGGGCTAGAGCCGTTGCAACAGGTGTTGGATCGGGCCGCTTCGCAGATAAAATAGGGACACGATCTGAGGATGCGCAAACGCGCGGCCCACTTCCTCCCCCAAAATCATCCGCCGGTCCTATAGCCTGAAAGCGAAGAAGTGAAATGGCCAAACAACCAAAACGTTTGACTACAAGGCCTGCGCGTTCTGCCCGCAGGAAGACAAAGCTAAGCAATGGTTGGATGTCCTTGAGCGCACAGGCGCCGAGAACGCGCGAATAATCTTAGCCACCCTCAAGACTGGTACCAGCTCAGCGGGATCGACCCGGTAGGCACGATTAGGGCCTGACAATTGGGTTTGCGCAGGAATGGCTCACGTGGAAGGATCAGCAACAGGCCCGGCTAGAACAGCAGCGTCATGATCGGCAGGTTTTTTGGACACGCCTAGCCGCCCTTGCAGCATGTGTGGCCGGGGCCAGTACGGCGGTCGGCTGGCATGGACCATCTTTCACGGAAAGTAACGCTCCGCAGGAGACTGCGAATGGCTGAAAAACCGGATCCACGATTGTTCGAAATAGAGTCGGTAGCGGGCGAAACGCTTGCCTTACAGGCGGCATTCTTCCCAAACTCGTAGCGCTTTCGCCCGAGGTCCGGGCTGCTATTGGTGCCGGCTTCGACGATGCGGCCGATTTCCTCGAGCACATCACCCTCAAGTTCGGGGATCAAGCATCCCAGTCATGTGCGCGAGCACTCGAGATCGTCGAGGGAATGCGCGTCAATTTCCTCGGATCTTGTTGCTACGGCAAGGTTGCGGACGCTGCGGACCTTGTGAAAGTTGAGACTTAACCCTGAGTGCGGCTTTCGAAACATGCGTTACCGCGCTGCCCGGGGAATTAATCTTTCGACAGGTATCTAGGCATTGAGAAAAATTAACTGGGTCAAGACGCCGCCTGCGATTAAATGGCGTCATGCGCCATCACACCAAGAGTCGAGGCTTGTTCGTTCTCGTTCGTCGCGAAGGCGACGGCAACGACAGTCCTTTCAGGTGGGGAATATACCGGCGAAGAATACCATTCGGCGTTAAATTATCCGAAGGCGGATTTGGCTCGTATCACGCTGCGAAGGCTGCCGGGACAAAGGCTCTGGCTGACCTGCTTGAGCAGATTCAGAAGGAAGAAGAAACGGCGTGTGATTAAGCCCGCCTGGTTTGGCTCTGGCTGACTCATTAAGGCCGCCGATCGCGCGGACGCCGGCTCGACAATCAAAAAGGTATTTGAAAGGATTTCTGTCATGCCGCTCACGCGCGGAATGATTGTCGGCTACGACGTCGAAATGATGACCTTGAGATTCACAATGGTCGATGCATCGGCCCGGATTGTCGATTGTGCAATCAGCGGCAGCGCCTTGGATCAACTAGCTGGCGCGAGACGATCAGCCGGCCCGGCCGACCGACAAAGCCAATTTCAGAAACATCGCTATACTATCGAAGAACTTGCGTGCGCACTGTTCGATGCCCGCGTGAGCGCGCGGCCTGTATTGTAGAGATTTTCGCCAAGCATATTCGCGGTAGGCAAGGTAGATCGGGACGTCTTAGGGGGACGTCTTAAGCAACCTTTGGGAGGGGTACGCCCATCCGCTCAAAGTATCGTTTAACCAACGGGCTTGAGCGACCCCAGCTAGATATGCCAACAACGCTTTCCGGTCGCCATCGAGAAACATCGATAGCGCGACCTTGCTGACTACCCAGACGCCGCCTCCAACTCGGCTACCCGACCCGTGCTGCAGGCACCAGCTGCGAACTGCGCTTTCGGACTTTCCGGCGCGAAGAGTCGCCTGGCTGAGGCTAATGCCTCCTCCAACGAATTCCCTCTGACTCAGCTAACTGATCCGGTTTCCAAGTTTCTTCCGCAGTTTACCAAAATGGAAGCGACGCAACCGGCCGCCAGCGCAGCGGTCAGCTGCCCTCGCCACCGGCCTGAGAGCCGACAGATGAGCCGCGGCTCGCATTGACCGACACCATGAGCACGATCCGATGCCGGTCAACACACAATCCTGACTTGCCGCCGCTCTTGCCGGCCGGGGGCGGTCTTGATTTTGGACCCCCAAATGAGAGGCGGCTCGGCCGCGCATTCAGCGAGGTCCTCCTGACGGCCATCTTGTCGCAGCGGCGGGAGGCTGTGACCGCGGCACTCGACGCGTTGATTCAGGCAGGGCTGCCATTCTGCTGCGATTCACCACAAACTAGTTACGTGTTCTAGCACGCGCTGATTTCAGGACGTCGCCTACGGAACCATGCTCTTGAGCACCCGACAACAACTGCATGCACGGACGCCGACGTGCTTGCGCAGCGATTTCCAGAAATCTCGGAAGCGCAACCTGAGTTGCTGGCGCATCACTACCAGGCGGCTGGCATATATTCGATACAGTCGCTGATCCTCAGCCGCATCTTCCTCGTCGAGGAAAAACAACCTTACCTCGATGGGGCAGGTTGGTCCGGAGGCTGCCAGCCCCCGATCTTGATGTCAGACGAAGTGTCTTATCGATGCGGCAGAGTTTCAAGGTGAGATTGGCAGGGAATGTGACCCCGCAGGAGTCTCAAGTCAGAACGTAGTCTTACCGCCAACGTTCATGCTGGATGCTTGCCGCCACGGCGGGTTGACGAGCTTGAAGAAGCGTAGCTTACGGACGGGCAGGGGAGGGCTCTGTCCGCACACAAGAACTCAGCAGTCTCACGAGGGCTACGCCAAACGTACTGCTGCTCGAATGCTGTCTGCGACCAAGAAACGGCACGCGCATCGCATGGCGGCGCATTCTGAATTGAGTGGTAACGTATTGACCGATAACGGGCCGAATTCGCTTCAAAGTCGGAATCTCCCTTGAAAGATCAAACGAATTAGCCTGATTTTGATTCGCCAATCGGAGGTTCGATCCCTTTGGCCCCCAGCCAGAATTTCGCCAAACCCGATCAAGCAGTTCTCGAATTCGGCCGTTTTTATTCCGAACGATGATCCTTGCGCCATTCCGAATGGATGTTCAGGTCTGACCGGATTGTTGGCATTGACCAAGGGGCGATCTTCTTTAGGGTGGATTCTTACCTGCCTGATTTTATCGCCGGTAGTCGGGCCGGTGCTCTTTTTCTGCCGAACGAAAGCGGAATTCATCACCCCCGCCTAAACCTGCCTCGTTGGCGAGGCGCACGCTGGGGGCTGTGGGATTTCAAGTTAAGGAACGCCGGGTCGTGAAGGTCGCGGCGGAAGCCAAGGGCCGGACAAAGTGCTCGTTAGAGGGCTTTACGTCCAAAGCAGAGGTAGACCGTGAAATGAAAACGCGAGTTTCCTTCTCATCGTTAGCAACCGGCCCGCGCCGTCGTGGCAATCCGTTCGTCGAGGAAAAGCTGGGTCGCAGTCGTCGCAGGCGAAAGGAATGGCTATCCAAGAGTCTTTCTGCCGGATTTCTTCGAGGTAGGCCGCCCAAGGCAATCGGGCCCGCGAATGTCGTTAGGCGCCGCCCGATTAAATCGTTGAACGCATCCATGGCTGCGTGACAGGGAGCCTCCGTGACCGATCCTAAGTCTGGATCACCGATCAGCAACCAACCGGTTTTGCTCTTCAAGGGAGGCGAGATGTGCGGCGTCAGCTAGTCGGTGGGTTTCGATCAGGCCATACATGAGATCGGTAGGCGTGCATGTTGGTGGCGTGATAAGCGCAATAAGCCTGGGTCATGTGGATATAAGCCCCTTCATGGTTCAGGTTAGGCCCGCTGCGGGAGCTTCTACCTTCCCGCCGGGCTGCCTCTATGTTTACATAGCACATGGCCAAATGAAGTTATGATAACATAGCGAAGCCCGACAGAAAGCGATCCGCCAACACTGGAACACTCGTTGGCGTCCGACTGCAGCCCGAAATGATCAGCGCGGTTGACGCTTGGGCGGCCAAGCGAAAGCCCCCCGTAACCCGGCCTGAAGCCATACGTGGCATCCTTGAGCTGGGGTTGAAGGCAATGAAGTGATGGAAAAGAACGACTTTGAGGAGTTAGACGCGGCTGCCGAGGCCCTCAAGTACGTCCGCAGCCTACCTCCAGGCATAGCTCGCTCTCAGGCCTTCAAGGAAGCTGGAAAACTGCGGCGCGTTGCCGACAAATCACAGCCGCTCAAGCTTAGCCCCCGCGGTCGCCCGGCCCAAACGGTGGGCAGAAGACGCCGTGGCCTAGACCGGCCGGCTACTGGGATCGATCCAAGGCGAAGCATCCGTCTGTCAGACGAGTTTATGGCCGATGTCGATGCTTGGGCGGTCAGTCAACACGATCAGCCCAGCCGCTCCAAAGCCATTCGTCGGCTTGTAGAGTTGGTCCTGAAGGCGAAGAAATGACACCCGGCATTCCCTGGTCGACAGATGAAGATCGGCGCCTGTTCGAACTGGCCCAGTCAGGGCTAAGTTTCGGGGAAATCGCCCTTCGAATGAATCGATCACGATCAGTAATTCGCAGGCACGCCGAAAAGCTAAAGATCAAGGTCGCTGCAGAACGAAATGGGATGACGATTGGTCGGCTTGAGCTCGGGCTGAAGGGCAAGGGCTGAGAGAGTGGTGGTGTGGGCCTGGGCACGTAAGTTCAACGAAACGATAGTGCTCTCCGACGGGCGAGAACTGATTAGCTTACGTGACGCCGCCGACTATATCATTGACTTGCAATTGAGACCATCAGTTTACCGCACTGGCAGCTTGCTATGGAGGCACTCGCGCTAGCCTCCGAAGCCGGACCGACGACTCTAGCTCGGCTCGCGTTCCTGAGGCGCGGTATTCAAGGCTAAGGAAATAGATATGCGCAGGCTGGTACCCCCGCCTTACGAATTGGCAGATGTGGTCGCGCGATGCATATTCACGAAATGAGGGCTCATCTATCACGGTGCACTTTGCTTGCCCTTGCGGCACTACCTACGCTGCCGAGTAGGAGCTGCGGTCCAATCAGCATTCGGCTGCTTCAACTGCACGGAATGCGGTGAACCATACGGTGAACCGGTGAACGATTGGGACTGCTTCTACGGCTATATTTGATTGGCGAACCTAATTTGCTCCGCACACGTGCACACATCAGTATAGAATTCGATCACCGGGGCTGGCGATTAGGAAACAATCAATTTTTAGCCCGGCGGCCGCGGAGCGACAATGCCCGCGACTTTTTTGGCTGCGTTCACTTGTGACGATCGATTGGCGCTAATGATCACTTTGTCCAACAACCTTGATTGCGTCGTGGACAGTGAAACTGTGCGTCAAAGAAATCCGCGCAACTTGAGGTTCTCGCACACAAGTTTTATGCTGAATTTTGAAATCGCCGATATCTTGGCTGATGTGGTTCAATTAAGTCATCGTCATCGAGGATCTGAGGAACCAGTTCTTCCCTGACAATTTTCTGCATGATCACGCGCACAAGTTTCGTTCGGGATATCCCGCGTTCGGCGGCAAAGGCCTGCAAATACTCAATTTCCAAAGGAATAACTACATTTTTGACGGTCATCATGCTCACTCCGATGACCCCCACCCGGTTATTTGTTGATGGTCAACTGTGTTGAGAATGAGAAACTCGAGTGGCACTTGTCACCTATGTGCGGGAAACCAAAACCGCAGCTACTATCTTACCATAATGTGCGCACGTCCGTGTTCATTCATCGGCGCTGGTGATCTGAGCCATAATTCGCGTTCGATCTGATTGAACTGAAGGTTCGACGACGTCCGCGACAAGCCCCTAATCGAACAGAAGCGGCTACTGGCAAGCGCCACACAGCGGTTGAACTCGTCCCTCTGCCGAAAGCCGTTGGCATGGCGAGGCGAAAGAAGCGGCACAGCGGACGGCGGGCATTGGACGTCCCTTATAATGCCGACTACTTTGCGCAGAGGAACGATATCTCGCTCGAGTAAACCAATGAGCTGATGCAGAAAATTGGCCGCGACCGTGATAAATTCAACGAGGCTGCGGCAAAGCTTTTCCGCAAGTAACCACCAAAAGGGAACACCTACCCCTGACTGTCTGCGAGCAGCGTAGACTCGGCTAATCTACCGCACGTCCTTTTGGTGAAAGCCTAATGGGACCATCATTCGCTGTCGGTGACCACCGCCACGGCGAAGGAAGCGTTTGCAAAAGCGGTCGAATGCAACTCACCAGTGGTTCAACGACGTCTCGATTGGTTCCCGTCTGTGCCTTTTTAGGCGCGGCCGGAACGCTCGCATTGGTGGGCTGGATCTTACATGGCTTATTAGCTGGACGCCCGGCCGGGCGCCTTCCTGACAATGGGCCGCAGCAGCAAATTTTGTCCCGACGAAATAAATTCATTAAGCAGTGAAGCAGGCCCGAAACAAACGCGGCCTATACTTCTCACGAGGAACGAGAAGTATCATCTGCCTCTCGCCAAGCTCATACGGAGGTATCTATGACGAACTTGCTCCGGACCTGTAAGGCGCAGACGCTCATCACAAGTTCGCTTGCAGGCGCGACTGTTTTTATTAGCAATAACCGCCGCGCCCCGGCCAGTCTCAAGTGCCGTGCTCGGTAATGAATGGCATTGCAGCACGGCACGGCGGCTTTTGTTCTAACGTGTGATGCAGCTTCTCACCTCAAAGAGAGGCGCCGTAGATGCCCAGAAAGCCGTTTGGATTAACTCTGGCGACGGTCGCTCGACAGCGGTCGTATTATTCCTTTTTGCGAAATGTGGCACCGCTTATCAGGCCATCCAAACGCTCGCACATGGTGACCCTGGGCGATACTGCCGGTCCTTGTGCTTAGGTACCAACCCCTCCAAAAACAAGGAAGCTGGCGTGCCGGAAAAGATCGGGGCCGATTTCGTCCTGCTCGAAATCAGACAGAAAAATGCCGTCGACAACCGGCGACGAAACTACCTGAGCGATTTAAGCGCGAGAAGCTCCCGCCGGTGATGCCTGCTGATATGCTCAATGCTCAAGCGGAATCAATGAGGGAGAAAGGATCTCGGATCCTGAACATCTTTGCAGACAGGACCCAGTATCCCCGGGAATTTCTTCAAATTGAAAATAAGAATGAATTTTTACTTACCGCGCCAGATGCCGTGGAATCTAGTGTCGTTCACGACTGCGAGGGATGCAGTCCGCCGGTCGATCCCCGTTTTTTCCCTCCCAGTTGAATGCCGTGCTGTCGCAAGGCGTGATCCCGCCCACCAAAGCACGGGCCGGGCCCAGTACCGGGGAACCGTGTCACAGGCGCTGGCGCGCATACGGCAAGCTGCAAGGCGAAGGAAGAAGGAGAAGTTCACCGCGCTCTTCCATCACGTCAGTATTGATCACCTCGCAGAGGCATTCTCTAAACTCAAGGAGAATGCTGCAGCTGGAGTGGACGGGCTGACATGTCGGGACTACGAGCAGCACCTTGAGCGCAATCTTGAGGACCTGCATGCTCGCGTCCATCGGGGAGCGTATCGGGCACTACCGTCGCGGCGGGTTTACATACCCAAGCCGGATGGTCGGCAACGCCCGATCGCGGTCGCCGCCCTTGAGGACAAGATCGTCCAGAGGGCCACGGCTGCGGTGCTGAGCGCGATCTACGAGGAAGATTTCCTCGGGTTCTCGTATGGGTTCCGACCCGGACGCAGCACGCACGATGCGATGGATGCGCTCATGGTCGGGATCACCAGCACAAAGGTGAACTGGATACTGGACGCCGACATCCGCTCGTTCTTCGACACAGTGAGCCAGGAGTGGCTTATCAAGTTTGTGGAACATCGCGTCGGCGACCGACGCATCGTCCGTCTGATCCAGAAATGGCTCCAGGCAGGCGTCCTGGAAGACGGGATCGTGACGGTCAGTGACAAGGGGACCGGGCAGGGATCGGTGATCTCACCGCTTCTGGCCAATCTCTACTTGCACTACGCTTTCGACCTCTGGGCCGAGCGCTGGCGACGGCGTGAGGCTGCGGGCAATATGATCATCGTGCGCTACGCCGACGACCTCATTGTTGGCTTTGAGCACGAGACCGACGCCCGTTGCTTCCTCGACGAGATGCGTAAGCGGTTACAGGAGTTTGCACTGTCGCTTCATTCGGAGAGACGGCGATCGAGTTGGACGCTTCGCGGTGGAAAACCGCAAGCGGCGCGGGCTCGGCAAACCGGAGACCTTCACCTTCCTGGGCTTCACCTTTATCTGCGGCAAAACTCGTCGGGGCAAATTCCAAATCAAACGGAAGTCCCGGCGGGATCGCATGCAGGCAAAGTTGCAAGCCATCAAACAGGAACTGCGACGGAGCATTCATCAGCCGATTCCCCAGCAGGGAAGATGGTTGCAGCAGGTCGTCACCGGCTACTTCAACTACCACGCGGTGCCGACAAATAGGTCGAGGCTGACTGCGTTCCTATTCCACGTCACCAATCTACCGCAAATCCTTCATCCGTGGCCAGAGATTCGCTTCGCCGTTAGACACCCAAGGTGGGAGCCGTATGCCCGAATTGGGCCCGTACGGATCTGTGCGGGGGGGCGCGAGGTAACTCGCGTCCCTACCGCGAAAGGACAGTAGGGCCAGTCATCGGACACGCCGCCATTGGGCAGCTTGCGGGAATCATATCTCCAGGGCTCGAACAAACGGACTGGATACGTCCGTTGACGCATTGGCAGACAAATTTTGACTGCGCATTTGTCGAACAGATTAGCCCAAAAGAGAGGATTGCCATTTTCAGAAGTCGTGTCAGCCGTCGAAAGACGCCAATAGATCCGGCACGAAAAAGCCCGGCGCGATTTTAGGTGGCGTTAGGGATCGAGAATCTTCTTGGCTGCTTGTCTTGTTGCTTCGATCAAGGCAATAAGATCTTCTTCGCTTTGGGGCAACGGTAAGTTGCGGAGCCGAGCTTCCACCCGAAGATCCTTTTCAACTTCCATAAATTCGGGGTCAAACGGGTGTTGGATGCGTTTTTTGAAGTTCAACTGCCAGCGCACGCACGCCTCCTCATCAGACAGTTGTGAGAATCGACGTCCGTTTGCGAGGTATTGCTCGGCCTCTTCGAATTCGTCCTCAGGGGTACTCTCTTCAGCGGCAAGAATCCGCGCAAGCAAACGTTCTTCGTCGTCGTCAGGGGCGCTCATTGTTTCCCTTTCGTCCTTCAGCCCCAAGCTCCCTTAGCCTCCATATTACTGTTCAGCGCCTCAGGAACGCGAGCCGGGCTAAAGGTGTCGGTCCGCTCTCGGAGACCAGCGCCAATGCTTCTATAGCAAGCTGCCAATCCGCCAAACTGGTAGTCTCAGCCGGCCGGTCCATAATCACCCACACCACTTCTCTCAGTGCTTGCCCTTCGCCTTCAACCCCAGATCTACAAGTCGGCGGATGGCTTCGGAGCGAGAAACCTCGTTGGCCTCAGCCCACGCATCAAGGCTGGCAACAGTTGCGGGTTCGAGCCGGGCTGGGATCGTTTCAGTGTAGGTCTTCCCAGCGGGCCGGCCCCTCGATTTTTTGTGTACAATTCTTGATTGCGTCGTCATGATTATTTGTGTACACGAAAAGCAGGCCGGACGGAAGCGGTAACTTCCAGTCCGGCCCTAATCTCAACCATCGAAGTTAATTCCACGACCCGAGGCTAATCTGCCGTGCGTCGTCAAGGCTCAGGAACCAGTGGGTGTTCAGACATTCGCTTCTGAACTTGCCGTTGAAGGATTCGATGAAGCTGTTGTCCGTTGGCTTACCCGGCCGCGAGAAATCCAGCACGACACCCTTCTGATAAGCCCAGATATCGAGATCGCGGGAGACGAACTCCGATCCCTGGTCGACGCGGATCGTCTTGGGATAGCCAACGGTTTTGCAGATGCGCTCCAAAGTCAGCACGACATCCTCTCCTCGATAGCTGAAACGCGGATCGACGGCTGGCGAGAAGCGGCTGAAGGTGTCCACGATCGTGAGCACGCGGATCTTGCGGCCGGTGGCGAGCTGGTCGTGAACGAAGTCCATCGCCCAGGTCTCGTTGATCTGCCGTGCTTCCGTCCTGTCCTCGCGCAGCTTGGCCTTCACGCGACGCTTCGGCGTTTTGTTGCGTAATTGCAGGCTTAACTCGCGATAGAGACGATAGACGCGCTTGACGTTGACGGCCCAGCCGTCACGTTGCAGCAGGACATGAACCCGGCGATATCCGTATCTCACCCGCGTCTCGCAGATGTCCTTGATCCGATGTTTGAGAGCGGCCTGGTCGCCGCGCTTCGACTTGTAGACGTAAAGTGCGCGATCGATCCGAAGGGTCGAGCAGGCCCGCCTGATCGAGACCTTCCAGTCACTTCGCACCTTGTCGACAAGCTCCCGCTTGCGGCCAGGCCTCAGAGCTTTTTTGAGAGCACGTCCTGAAGCATCGCCTTGTCCAACGACAGGTCGGCGACGATCCGCTTCAGCTTGCTGTTCTCTTCCTCGAGCTGACGCAGCCGCTTCATCTCTGAGGGCAGCAGGCCCGCATACTTCTTCCGCCAATTGTAAAACGTCGCCTCGCTGATCCCGGCCTTGCGGCAGACCTCCGCAACTGCCGAGCCATCTTCAGCCTGCTTCAAAACGAATGCGATCTGCGCCTCTGAAAACTTCGATGCCTTCATGGAACTCTCCTCGTCCCGTCACGGGACAATAAATGGAAAATTCCAGTTCAAACCGGCCTAATTTGGCGGGGGCACGTCAGTCGAAAGCCGATCCTCAGCCTCATCAGATTGCGGAGTCAGAGATCGCGGTTGCTCGCTCGGTCTTACAACGTTTCCCCCAACACGATCAGTCGGGTGCGACGAGCCGCCGCCCGACGGTTTAACGGGGCGGCAACGCACGGATCCTCATCAATACATCGTTAGGAAGTTTGGCGGTTTCGTCTCTCATTCGCCGTGTTGCAAAACGCGTCATGACTCTCGCGTCGCGACCGCGTCGCGGAAAAGTCAGAGTTTGTCAACCTTGAAAATTAGGGTTAAGCGCCGCTTAAGCATTTAATGCCATGGTCCGTCCGTGAGTTTTAGCCCCACCGGACAAAAGGACTAAGCCATGCGTAGCGTTAAGTCATTTATTGCCGCCGGTGCAGCGACTTTGTTGTCCTCGGCGGCGTTCGCTGCCGACATGGCGGTCGCACGGCCGCCATATGCGCCTGCGGTGGTCGAAGATTTCGGCGGTTGGTATCTGCGCGGCGATATCGGTTTCAGCAATCAGCGCGTCGATCGTCTGAACAACGCACTCGACACAACCCTTACTTCGTCGGTTCAGAACAGCAACTTCAATACCGCCGGCATCTTTGGCCTCGGCGTCGGTTACCAGGTCAACAACTGGTTCCGCGCTGACGTGACCGGTGAGTACCGCGGCAATTCGCAGTTCGACGGCACCGACCGCATTACCTATCCAGGTGGCGTCGGTATCGACACCTACAACGGCACCAAGAACGAGTGGGTCGTTCTCGCCAACGCCTATGTCGATCTCGGTACCTGGTGGTGCATCACCCCGTTTATCGGCGCCGGCGTTGGCGGTGCGCGGGTCGCGATCAACGGATTCACCGACGCGGGCGTTGCCAATCAGGGCGCTGGCGCGCTGCCGGGTCTCGCCTACGCCGACAACGTGTCGAAGTGGAATTTTGCCTGGGCGGTCCATGCCGGTCTCGCCTACAAGGTCACGCCGAACTTCACCGTCGAACTCGCCTATCGCTACCTCGACATGGGCGACGGCCTGACCGGCGACCTGCGGACCTTCGACGGCAGCGGTGTCAACACCAACAATCCGATGACCTTCAAGAACATCACTTCGCACGATCTGAAGCTCGGCGTGCGCTGGGATCTGACCAGCCCGGAAGTCTACGCACCGCCGCCGCTGGTCCGCAAAGGTTAATCGCGACTTCCATTCGTTAACGTTTCGCCGAACGGCGCGGGACATTTGCCGCGCCGTTTGCTTTGCGCGTAGCCCGCGTGGGGGGGGCAAATTCAGAAGCCTGGGCACGCAAGTGGGCGGTCCGATTTGCCCTTAAGAAACGGAATTCGTCAGTCAAAGTACTGATCGACGATTTCTCGCGGCCAGTCGCAAATGGATTCGCGGATTGCAGCGCGTTCAGCGCAGCGAAAGTAGCGGTATTGACCCCCGGCTACTCGCCAAAAGGCACGCTTGAGCGTCGATTGCAGACACTCAACGAACTATCGTGGGATGGCTCACCAGCGAGGGCTTCTGTTTAGCCTACTGACTATAGTGCAATCACGCCCAGCAGGCGCATCGACGGTTGTCGGATCTCTCGGGTACTGCTTGGAGGCTCGGCCTATCGTATTGTCACTCCGGGCTTCCGAACCTCAACAGATGAGGTAGATTGCTCTCACTCACTGCATCTGGGTGCCAAAGTGTGAAGGCCATTAGGCGTTCACGAGCAAATCGGAGCCATCCGCCATGATTACCACAATCAGACTTGACTTGGCCAAGAGCGTTTTTCAGGTCCACGGCGTTGATGCGACCGGCCAGGTTATAGTTCGCAAGTCGCATCGACGGTCACAGATGCTGGCATTTTTCGCGAAATTGCCTCCTTGCCTGGTCGGCATCGAAGCGTGCGGCGCGTCGCATCACTGGGCGCGCGAGCTGATCCAGTTCGGTCGTGAGGTGCGCCTGATGCCATCGGCGTACGTCAAACCGTATGTGAAGCGCGGGAAGACCGATGCTGCCGATGCGGAAGAGGTTTGCGAGGCGGTGACGCGGTCTACGATGCGGTTCGCGCCCGTCAAGTCGCCCGCGCAGCCGGCGACGCCGTCGACGCACCTGACGCGCGATCTGCTGGTCAAGCGGCGTACGCAGCCGATCAACATGATCCGCAGTCTAACGGCCGAGTTTGGCGTCGACATCCCCAGGAGCTGGAGCGGGCGCTGCTGTTGGCGCGACAGATGGTCGAAGGTAATGCACCTGAGGTGCCTTTTGAAGCTGCCGTCACAACAGGAGCTCGATACCCACGTTCGGCTCCGCGAAATTGATCGAGATCTGGTCGTTTGGCTGCGTGGCAACGTTGTCGCGCGTCGTCTCATGACCATCCCCGGCATCGGGCCGGTCGGTGCGACAGCACTTGCCGCATCGGTCACCGACCCGTAGCAGGCCCGGTCCGGGCGCCAGCTCGCTGCCTGGCTGGGACTGACGCCACTTCAGAAGTCGAGCGGCGGCAAAGAACGGCTCGGCCGTATCACCAAGATGGGCCACTCAAGCTGCCCATTGTCGGCATGACGTCACTTGTGCGCCGTGCAAAATACGGTCCCGGGAATCGACCCACGTCTGGTCGATCTGGCGTCATAGCCTGATCAACAGAATGGGACTTGTTCGCAAACTCCATCTGGGCCAGCAGTCTCAACTGACTGCATCAACAGGCCGGACAGAGGACTGCGCCCGACCAATGCCACTGCGTCAAATTAACCCTTGCAACGCGGGAGCCATTTACAGAGGACGTTGTTCTTGATGGAACGCTCACCCCTAGGATCCTTAGCGGCCGCTCTCAAACCAACGGGCACAACCAACGATCAAGGGCGAACTCAGAATTGGATAAGTCTTGATGGCAAGGTCAGAAGCGGTCGATTTGAAGCCCGCGCTAAACTAAAAGCGCGGGCGGCCACGGGCACTTCTTCTTCATCGCCACTGGGATTGCATGAATAGTCTGCCGGGGAGTGATCTTGTTTTCCTCGTGCCGTTCCGAATGCGCGCTTCGCGAAGATGTTCGGGTGAAGTCACGTCGGGGGCCTGAGCTGCCGATCTGGAAAAGGCATCATAGTCTCTCCGAATAGCGAGGCGATGGCTCGCTTGCGCCTTCGTTTCAAGTGCGTCTGCCTTCGCGCGATGAGCGGTAGAGATGCTCTCGCGGTGACGTTGCATGGCCGTCTTGCGCTTCCTTGCTTCTTCGGCCTTTTGGACCGCTTCTCGCAACTTGAGCAATTCGGCCATCTGACCAGCGAGGGCTTTGGTAACATCAGCTAGACCCCTAAGCCTTTCTAACGATTGACGCGATTCCGTCGTCATTGGACTAGTCCTCAGTAAAGTCGAAGCTTTACCGAACTGACGACCGATGAGCTATTAGATCTCGCATTTAACCCTACCGAGGAACGTTAATAGACGACCTTCCCCAAGTTAGGACGTTATCGAACTGCTCGTTGGCTTGGTAGGTTAGGAAAGGATCGGCCACAATACTGGCAAACTCGGCGCATGTGTCGGGTTTCGAGAACACCCGGCGGGTCATCGCGCTGCGCAGCTCGATGGCGCCCACGGGCTTTTCGTCGTTGCCGCAGCACACCACGATGATGAGACCATCAGGAATTCGCCGGCGAAGACCGGCAGCGCCAATACCACAATTCAACCACGCGAATGAATGTCTTCATCGGACGCACCTGTCGCTACGCCTGACATCAGCATCGGCGATTTAGCGACGACATGTGCGAACAAATTACAGGCAGCCTCCGCCCAAAGATCGGGCGGAGGCTGGCGAGCCTGAGCGAATGGATAAACTCTCAGTTTCGATAAGACGGATCAGTCCGATCGAGCTTGCGCAGCAGCGCCGGCCAGGCGAGGTCGCCGTTGCGGGCGCTCCGGCCCGGCTTCGGCTGCATCCGCTGATAGGTGTCTTCGAGGATGCTCTGCGGCGGGTAGATCAGCTTGGTGTTGCAGGACAGCGCCATGACCTGCACCTGGCAGGCGCGCTCGAGACGGAACAGCACATTGAAGGCGGCCGGCACCGTACGGCCGACGACGAGCAGGCCGTGGTTGCGCAGGATCATGGCTTCATGGTCGCCGAGGTCTCTCACCAGCCGCTCGCGCTCGTCGACATTGTCGGCGATGCCTTCGAAATCGTGATAGGCGATGTGGAGAAACCGCATCGAGGTCTGCGCCAGCGGCAGCAAGCCGCATTCCATCGCCGAGACGGCCATGCCGGCCGGCGTGTGCGTATGCGCGACGCAGTCCATGTCGTGCTTGGCCATGTGGATGGCGCTGTGAATGACGAAGCCGGCGACGTTGACGTCATAGTCCGACGCATTGAACAGCGTGTTGCCGTCGACATCGATCTTGATCAGGCTGGAAGCGTCGATTTCCTCGTAGAGCATGCCGTAAGGGTTGATCAGGAACTGGTCGGTGGTGCCCGGCACGCGGCAGGAGATGTGGTTGGCCACCATCTCGGTCATCCCGTACATCGCGGTGAGACGGTAGCAGGCCGCGAGATCGACCCGCGCCTGCCATTCCTCCGCGCTCACCTGCTCGCGGACTGATTTTACGACCTTGACGGCCGGCGAACTGACGGGCGGATTCATGGCGTTTCTCCACGGTTGAATTATTGAGCCGGACGGGGTCCGATCATTGGCCGCTAGAATAGCGGTAAATTTCGCTGCGCTGCAAGGCGAGCACCGCAGGCGTTATTGCAGGTCTGGCGGGTAAAATTCGAATGCGCTATGGCGCGGGACGAGGGAATGCCATGACCGAAGGACGTTACCCTGTCGAATTTTATTGGATCAGTTCATGATTTCTGCTCCGCTTACGAAAGAGATGGTCGGTGATTTGAGGCTCTCGGGTCAGCTACAGCCGGTCGCAATGTTTGTCCTCGACCATCGAACGCATTGGAAAAGAGATCGCGGATGCGCAACCTGCCTGCCAATCTACTGATCGCCATTGTTTGCGTCCTGTGTTCGTTTTCAGGGCATGCAAACGCTGAACAATGGCCGACCCGGGTGGTGAAATTTGTGGTGCCATTCTCGGCAGGCGGGACAACCGATATCCTCGGGCGTTTGATGGCGCAGAGGCTGTCCGAGGAGTACGGCCAGCAGTTCGTCGTGGAAAACAAGGGCGGGGCAGGGGGAAACATCGGTACTGACGCTGTCGCGAAAGCAGCTCCCGACGGCTACACGTTTGTCGTCGGCACCCCGGGGCCGCATGTCATCAATCAGTTCCTGTACAAGAACCAGCCATTCGATAGCGTAAAGGACCTCGCGCCGGTCATCGTCATTGCGCGGGTGCCCAACATCATAACGGTCAGCCCCGACGTTCAGGCCAAGACCTTCAAAGAGCTCATCGACCTCGTGAAAGGGCAGCCCGGCAAGTTGTCCTACGCGACCGCCGGCATAGGCGGGACCGGCCATGTGGCCATGGAACTCCTGAAATCAATGACGGGAATGGATATCCTGCATGTCCCTTACCGCGGTAGCGCCCCGGCCTTGACTGACGTTGTCGGAGGACGGGTGGAAGTCTCATCCGACAATTTGCCTGCGGTGCAGCCATTCGTCGAAGCCGGAAAACTGCGGGCGCTCGCCGTCACCACAACGAAACGCTGGCCCGAGCTGCCCGATGTGCCGACCGTGGCGGAAGCCGGCGTTCCCGGCTACGAGGCATCTGCATGGTTCACGATCGCGGCGCCTGCGAAAACGCCGCGCGAGATCATCGACAAGGTGAATGCGAGCGTCAACAAATACATGTCGGAACCGGAAACGATCGCCCGGATGCGCAAGCTCGGATCCGAGCCGGTCGGCGGCTCTCCGGAGGACATGGCAAGGCTGATCGCTGAGGAAACCGTAAAATGGAAGAAGGTCATCGACTTTGCCGGCCTGAAAGCCGACCAGTGAGGCGGATAGCTCAATGACCAGACTTGCCCGGTCTGACCTCAGGGGCCGATCACAAACGGTTCTCGGCTTGATCGATCCTGCACAGTTGGGATCGACGCTGATGCATGAACATATCATTTGCGACATCACGCCGCCCAAGCTGGCGGCGACGGGTGTCGAGGGTGACGAGATCGATATCTGCAACTGCTGGCAGATCAATTACGGGCAAAAGACCTCCGCACTGAAGTACAAATTGAACCAGGCCGACATTGCGACACGGGAGATTCAGGAGATGGTTGCGGCCGGCGGCCGCACCGTCGTCGAGCTGACCTGCGGCGGCCTCAAGCCGAGACCGGGAAGTCTGGCCGACATTTCCCGGGCAACGGGCGCGCATATCGTCATGGGATGCGGTCACTATGTCCACGACTTTCAGGACAAGCGCAACCATACAAGAACGGTCGACGATTTTGCGGCAGAAATGATCGGCCAGGTGCTGGAGGGAGCCTGGGACACCGACATTCGCGCAGGCATGATCGGCGAGATCGGCTGTCAGGCGCCGTGGACCGAACTGGAGCGTCGTGTCATGCAGGGCGCGCTGATCGCCCAGCAGGAAACGGGGGCGGCCATCAACGTCCACCCGGGGCGGCATGAAGATCAACCACAGGAAGTGGCGGATTTCTTCCTGTCGCGCGGGGCGCCGATGAATCGTCTGGTCCTCAGCCATATCGATCGCACGATCTTTGACGAAGGTCGGCTGCTCAAACTGGCCGACACCGGATGCGTGATCGAATTCGATCTGTTCGGGATGGAGCAATCCTACTACCCGCACTCCGATATCGACATGCCGAACGATGCCATTCGGCTGCGTCTGCTGCGCAAGTTGATCGAGAATGGCTATCTCGAACAAATCGTCATCAGTCATGACATCTGTCACCGTACCCGGCTTACCCGATACGGCGGCCACGGTTATCAGCACATCTTCAGGAACGTGATTCCGATGATGCGCCGGCGTGGCTATTCGGAAGCGGAAATCGACACGATCATGGTGGAGACGCCGAAGCGGCTGCTTACTTTTGTCTGAGCAGTTGAGTGGGCACTGCTGAAGACTTCCGACGGCAAGGCGGGCCTATGGCCCCGCCGCGGTAGGGCGGCGTTCCTCGTATCGCCGGCGACTACCGCTGGCCAGCGTCAATCACCCTGCCTGCCGAGCCGGCGCAAATCTTCGATCCAGCGAGCACGTTTCTTTTCGTCGGCAAACGTTAGTCCATAGAGGCTCTCGCGGATCGGCTTGATTCCGGCGAAGCTCAACATGCTGCGCTCAAAGCCGCGCAACCCAAAGGCGCCGAAATACCAGCGATAGAGCATCACCGGCATCCCCATGGTGACCACAATTCGGGCCGAACGACCGGCAAGCAACCGCTTCGGGAACCGTTTTTCCCGGTATTCCATTGTAAAACCTGGTCGGAAAATGTGTTCGAGAAAGCCCTTGAACAGCGCCGGCATGGTTCCATGCCAAAGCGGAAAGAGAAACACCCAGTGCTCCGCCCACCGCATGTCGTCGCGCGCCTGCACCAGCGCCGGCGGCAACTCGCCGGTCTCAAAATCCGACTGCGTGCGCAGAAAAGGAAAATCGAGATTCGCTACCTCGATACGTCGCACCTCGTGCCCCGCTGAAGTTGCGGCTTCGGCGTAGGCGTCGGCCATCGCGTTCAACAGGTGGTGGCCGGCCGCATCCGGATGGCCCTGGATGATTGCAATCCGCTTTGTCATTTGCTGTTCGATGTTCGGACAGAGTGATGGAAAGCCGATCGTGCGGCGGGCAACATGAATAGCGCCTTTGATGCAGGAGTTGCTGCGATATATGCGCGGCACTTTCGTTTCGCGCTTTGACACGGGTCAAAAGGCGTCCATTTGTTGCGCAGTGCACTCGATGCAAAGCTGTTCCGTCATTGAATCGTCACGAAAAGAACGCGTTGAGGAATTCGCGACTGCGCAGCTCCAGAGGCAGAGCTGACATCGCCTCCGGTGCGTCACGCCACGAGGCCTGTCAGCCCACGGCCTGGTCCCCGCGCCTCACGTCCGGTGACGGCTGCCCAGCGCCGTTGCGATCAATTCCGGTTTCCTGATGCGCTCGATCAGCATGTCGATGCGATCGCCGCCCCAGAACAGTTCACCGTTGAAGACCATGGTCGGCACGCCGAAGACACCGAGCGCTTCGGCTTCATCGATGATGCGGTCGTGCTCGGCCCGCGCAGCGCCGTGGACGTAAGCCTCGAACGCCTCGGCCGAGCCTCCGATCGACGCGATCACGCCCGAAATGTCCGACAGCTCGTCGATTTCGAGATCATGACTCCAGAAGCGACGGAATACCGTGTCGTGATAGGCGCGGAACAAGCCATGGCGCTGCGCGAACAGCATGCCGGCGCTGGAATAGAAGGCGTCATAGATGCGCCGTGGTCCCTTCATGGTGAGGCCCTGCGCGTTGGCATGGCGGCGCGCGTCCATATAGGAGTAGCGCACCTTGCGCCAGAAATGCGGCGTGCGCTCCTCCACCGTGCCCATGAATTCGGGAATGCGCAGCGTGTACGGCAACCATTCGAGCTCGACGCCATGAGCGTCCTCGAGTTCGAACAGCCGCTTGTTGGCGACGAACGCATAGGGGCTTTTGTAGTCGGTGTAGATTCGTACGCGCGGTTTATCCATGGCTTGTCCTGTTCGATCGGACCAGTATCTCCGATCCGAACACAGCATGGAACCATGCGGCGCGGTTTTGATATTGCAAAAACGAATGGGCCCCGGTGCATGAAAGCATCGCGGGGCCCTACATCTTCGTTATAGGCGAAGGATTTCTGGTAGACACCAGTATGTTCTCAGGATCCGTTAGCGCGTGGCCTTTGCGCTCTGGTCCCGCGCATATGTTCGAATTGTCGGAAGGCGCGATGAGGTTAGCAGCTGCTTATGACCTCGACCGCACCTGGACCTTGCGATGAGCAAGGTCACCAGTCTGATCCGGTGGCGTCATGCTCCTCCTCAAGAGTTGGCCGACGGACTTTCGTCCGTACCCGCTGCGTGCCGCCTTGATCATCTGACCGGGGGCGCCAATGCCTGCGTACCAGGGAGCCGAAAGCTCCGTGACTCCATCAGGTGCAGCCTACAAATGCTGCGGCAGATGCAGGCCGGTGTCAAGCTATCACAATGGTAGTAGTAACACGGTTCCCCCGGAACAAATGTCAGATCATGGTTTGGCGATAATCGCGTAAATCGGGATCGTGGGTCATGGCCCAGTAATCCACAAATCGCCATGGCATCGCCGAGAACACCCGGCCCTGGCCGTTGCGGTAGTAGGTTGTCATGCCCGGGTGAGTCCAGATCAGCTGCTCGTGCTCGGCATCCACTTTCCGAATGTATTGATCGTGCGCCTCCGGGCGAACATCGATGGCGGCGATATCGCGCTCGATCATTTCGACGAGGCAGGCCGAGATGTAGCGGCTCTGGCATTCGGATTGAAAGATCACGCTGCCGCCATGGGCGGGGCCTGAATTGGGTCCGAGCATCACGAAGAAGTTCGGAAAGTCCGGCACGGTCAGGCCGAGATAGGCTGTCGGGTTGTCGTTGGCCCACGCCGTTCTGAGATTCTTTCCGTCACGCCCGCTGATGTTGAGACGTGCCGCCATCTCCGTGACCTTGAAGCCTGTCGAAATCACGATGACGTCGGCCGGCCGCGTTTTGCCGTCCGAAGCAACGATGCCGTCGCGCGCGAAATGATCGATCTTGTCGGTGACCAGCTCGACATTCGGCTTCGTCAGCGTCTTGAACCAGTTGTTGTCGAGCAGGATGCGCTTGCCGTAGGGCGGATAGGTCGGCACGCATTTCTCGATCAGGTCTGGACGGTCCTTCAGTTCGGACAGGATGAAATCCGTCAGTTCCTCGCGATGCCGGTCATTGCCCTTGTTCACGGCGCGTTCGGGATGCGGCCATTCCGGGTCCTTGCGCAGGAACGGCAACAGGCCGTCGCCGTAGCGCCAGAACATGTTGAAGCGATACCACTGCACGTAAAACGGCAGATGCGCGAGCAGCCACCGTGCGCCTTCGGTGATCGGATCGGAATAGCCTGCCACGGGGCGCGCCCATTGCGCGGTGCGCTGATAGACGGTGACCGACGCGACGCGGTCGGCGATCGATGGCACCAGCTGCATCGCGGTCGCGCCGGTGCCGATGACGGCGACATGCTTGCCGTCGAGCTTGATGTCGTCGGACCACAGGGCGGAGTGCAGCGTCAGGCCCTTGAAGTCCTCCTCGCCGTTGAAGTGCGCGGGTGAGGGGTCGTTGAGTTGGCCGATCGCGCTGACCAGCGTGGTCGATTCGAAGATCTCCTCGCCATCGGCGGTCTTGAGCGTTGAAATCCAGCGCCGCTTGTTCTCGTCCCAGCGCGACGATTTCAGTTCGGTGTTGAGGCGGAGATGCTTTCGGATGTCATATTCGACCGCGACCTTCTTGAGGTAATCGAGCAATTCCTCGCGCTGGGCGAAGTAGCGCGTCCACGGGTTGCGCGCGCCGAACGAGAAGGAATAGGAATGGTTCGGCGTGTCGACGCCGCAGCCGGGGTAGCGGTTGACATACCAGGTGCCGCCGAGTTCGGCGTTCTTCTCGACGATGGTGTAGGGAATGCCGAGCCTGCCAAGCGCGACGCCCAGCGCGATGGCACAGACGCCGGCGCCGACGATCAGCACGTGCTGCTGCGCCAGCGTTTCGCTCGATGGCGGTTTGGTCCAGCGCGCCTCCCGGGGAATGAAACCCATTTCCTCGCGCATCAACGGCGCATATTCCGGCGCGACATTCTCGCCAAGCGTGGCGCGCATCATCTTCAGCATCAATTCGTCACCGGGGTCGGTGATAACGGGCTTCGGTTCGCCGTTTTCGAACAGCTTCAGCACGGCGGCGCGGATTTCCGCCTGGATCTCCGCTGGTACGCCGGCCTGCGGGTCCGGGATCAGGCGCACGTCGCGCTTCGGCTTGTAGGGCGGTTCCAGCCAGCGCTCGTCGCCGGTCATGTGAACCAGCACCATCAGCAGCACCCGGATATCGCCCTCGGCGACGGCGGATGACAGGTCGAGTTTCTTGCGCGGCAGCTCGATATTCATGCTGGTGCCCTCGTTTACGCGCCTGGTGCTTCCGGCAGGCCGCCATAGGCGGCCCAGGTGGTGCCTGCGATATATCCGGCATCGACCGGAAGGTTGATTCCGGTGACACCGCTGCTCATTGGCGACAGCAGCCACGCGATCGCCTGCGCGACCTCGACCGGCTCGACCAGCCGGTTCATGGCGGTGGGGCTTTCGAGCAATTTCCTGTTCAGCGCGCCGGAGGCGATGCCGGCTTCAAGCATGGCGGTGCGCGTAAAGCCCGGCGAGACCGCATTGACGCGCACGCCGCTGCGGCCCCATTCGGCGGCCAGCGTCTGCGTGATCTGAATGACGCCGGCTTTCGCCGCGGTGTAGGCATGGATCGGTCCCGACGTCATGCCGGCAACGGAGGCGACATTGACGATTGCGCCTTGCCGGCGCTCGGCCATCTTCACGCCGACGCTGCGCGCGACCAGAAACGTGCCGCGCAGATCGATGTTGACCTCGCGGTCCCATTGATCCATCCGCACGCGCTCGATTCTGTGCATCTTGCCGAAGACGCCGGCGGCGTTGACCAGTCCCGTGATCGGGCCGTGCGCGGCCTCGATATCGGCGATGCCGCTGACGACGGCGCTTTCGCTCGCGACATCGAACGGGGCCGGCCACAGGATCGTTTGCGTTCCGGCCAGCGGCTCCGGCGCGATATCCGTCACCACGACCCGCTGGCCTTGCTCGGCCAGCAGCGTCGCGGTTGCGGCGCCGATGCCGCGGCTGCCGCCGGTGACGAGAACGATACCTTCAGCGGTCATGGTTATTGCCTTTTTCCAGGGGTGATCGGCTCGCGCGAGACGAGCTTTCGGTTTGCATTTCCATTCCCCATCCCTGAACTCCTCTTGACTACGTTCCGTCGCAGCGAGGCTGTGATCAAGGCTTATCTCGCCCTGCTGCGGTAGCCAATAGCACCGCCACGATCCTCGCCGAGCAGAACATGCATTTTTGCCTTGGCCTTGCGAGCCACGCGACGGTTATCGACAAGGGCCAGATCGTCTACACATCCGGGATCGAAGAGCTGAAAGCCAACGAAAACATTCGTCAGCGCTACCTCGCGCTGTAGCTTTCGGCCCGATCCGGGAGAAGACATGGCTATCGACCGCAAGCTATCGCCGACGCATGAGGCGCCATATCGCGGCCTGCGCGTGCTGGATTTCGGGCAGGGCATCGCCTCGCCCTATTGTGCGATGCTGCTCGGCGTCTACGGGGCCGACGTCATCAAGGTCGAGCCGCCGGAGGGGGATTGGTCGCGGTTTCTGGGCACGACCTATGGAAGCCATACCACGCTGTCGGCGGTCTATAACCGCGGCAAGCGCAGCCTGTGCCTCGACATGAAGCACAAGGACGGAATTGCAATCGCACGGCGGCTCGCCCGGGATTGCGACGTTCTGATCGAAGGTTTTCGGCCCGGCGTCGCCGCTCGGCTTGGGATCGGCTATGAGGAATTGTCGCGCGACAATCCCGGTCTGATCTATCTCTCGGTCAGCGCATTCGGGCAGAGCGGTCCCTACTCGAAGCGGCCGGGCTCCGATTCCGTGGCGCAGGCATTTTCCGGCTTTGTATCGATCAATGTCGGCAACGACGGTACGCCGCACCGGGCCGGCACCACGATCTCCGACGTCGTCACCGGCGTCTACGCCTTCCAGGCGATCGCGACGACGTTGTTCGCGCGCGCAACCGTCGGCACCGGGCGCTGGATCGATGTCAATCTCTGCCAGTCGACGTCTGCCTTGCTTGGTCACAAGGTCGCCGAACACATCCTGGAGGGCGGTGCGCCACGCGCGCTCAACGTTCCGGCGGGCTCGTATCAGACGGCCGACGGCTGGATGATGGTCACGCTGGTGAACGAGCCGCAATACAAGCGGCTGTGCGCGGCGATCGGCCGCGACGACCTCGCCAGCGATCCGCGGTTCGCCGATTTTGCCCGGCGTGCGGATGCCGTGGATGCGCTGATCCCGCAATTGCGCGAGGTGTTTCTGACACAGCCGACGGATGCCTGGCTGGCCCGCCTGCATGCCGCGGATCTCATCGCCGAACGAATCCTCAATCCCGGAGAATGGCTGCGCAACGTCCATGTCGAGGCCATCAAGGCCGCGGTCTGCCAGCAGACGCCGGGCGTGGGGCCGGTGTACTCACCGCGGACGCCGGGCATTGCGAGCTTCTCGGAGGATGACTTGCGCCCGGCGCCTGATATAGGCCAGGACAGTTACGAGGTGCTGCTGGAAGCGGGTTTCGAGCGTGGCGCCATCGACGATCTGGTCAAGGCCGGCGCGGTGCGTCAGGCCAAGGGAGGTACGGCATGAGTACCGATCTCGTTCGTTATTCCGTCTCGGGCAATATTGCCGAGATCATGCTGGATCGTCCGCCGGTCAATGCGCTCAGCATGGACCTGATCGATGCGCTGCTGGCGGCGCTTTCGAAGGCGCGAGACGACGAAGCGGTGCGCGCCGTCATCATCGGCAGCGCACACAAGGTGTTCTGCGCCGGGCTTGATCTCGATATCGTCCGCGGCAAGCCGGGGATCGAGACCAAGAAATTCCTCGAACGGCTGTATTTCGCGCTCAACGATACCCAGTACCGCATGGGCAAGCCGACCATCGCCGCCGTCGACGGCGCGGTGCGGGCCGGCGGCATGACGATTGCGATCTCCTGCGACATGATCATCGCGGGCGACGCCTGTACCTTCGGTTATCCCGAGATCGATGTCGGCCTGATCCCGGCCATTCACTTCGTGCAATTGCCGCGGCTGGTCGGCAAGCATCAGGCATTTGGACCGCTGTTTCTGGGCGAACCTTTCGATGCCGCGACAGCCTTTCGCATGGGACTGCTGAGCGAAGTGGTGCCGAAGGGAACCGCGCTGGACCGGGCGCGTGAGATCGCGCGCAAGCTCGCCGCCAAGTCACCCATCGTCATGAAGATCGGGCGCGATGCCTTCATGCGCGCGGTCGACGCCGATTTCCGCCGCTCGGTCGAAAACGCGGCCGAGAGCTTTGCGCTTGTCGCAACGACGGAAGATTGTCAGGAAGGCTTGAATGCGTTCGTCGAAAAGCGGACGCCAAACTACAGGGGACGTTGATGGCGGGATTGTATTTCGAGGAGTTCGAGGTCGGCCGGGAATTTCATCATGAATTCTCCAGGACCGTGACCGAGATGGACAACACGATGTTCAGCCTGCTGACCATGAACCCGCAGCCGCTGCATATCGATGCGCATTTCTCCGAAAATACCGAGTTCGGCCAGCGGCTGTTCAACAGCCTCTATACGCTCGGCATCATGATCGGGATGAGTGTCTACGATACGACGCTGGGCACCACGATCGGCAATCTCGGCATGACCGACGTCAAGTTCCCAAAGCCGGTGTTTCACGGCGATACGCTCAAGTCGCACACCAAGATCATTTCGAAGCGAGAGAGCAAGTCGCGGCCGAACCAGGGCATCGTGGAATTCGAGCACACCATGACCAATCAGCGCGGCGAGGTGGTGGCAAGCTGCCGCCGCACCGGCCTGATGCACTGCAAACCGAAGGCATAAGCCGATGCGATCATTCCTGTTCGTTCCCGGCGACAGCCAGCGCAAGTTCGAAAACGCCAAGAAGACCGCGGCCGACGCGCTGATCCTCGATCTCGAGGATTCGATTGCACCGGACGAAAAGGTCGGCGCGCGGCGTACGGTGCGCGAGATGCTCGACGCCCGGAATCCGAGCCAGAAGATATATGTCCGCGTCAATGCGCTCGACACGGACATGACGCTTGGCGACCTCGCGGCCGTCATGCCGGGCCGGCCCGACGGCATCGTGCTGCCGAAATGCGCCGGCGCCGCCGACGTCAACCGGCTTTCGCTCTATCTCGATGCCTTCGAGGCCGCCGCCGGGATCGAACAGGGCTCGACGAGAATAGTGACGGTGGCGACGGAGACGGCGAGGGCCGTCCTCAAGCTGCTCGATTTCGAAAACATGAGCCCGCGGCTGTGGGGCATGATGTGGGGCGCCGAGGATCTCGCGGCCTCGCTCGGCGCGTCGCGAAACCGGACCGGCAGGCCGCTTCCACGGGCCGTTTCTGCTGGCGCGCGATCTCTGCCTGATCAGCGCGGCGGCGGCCGGCGTGGTCGCCATCGACACCATCGCCACCGATATCAACGACCTCGACGCACTCAGGGAAGAGTCTATCGCTGCGCGTCAGGATGGTTTCCTTGCCAAGGCGGTGATCCATCCCAAGCATGTCGACGTCGTCAATGCCGCCTTCATGCCGACGGACGAGGAAATCGCCTGGTCGGAGAAGGTGGTCAAGGCCTTCAACGACAATCCGACGTCAGGGGTGGTGAAGATCGACGGCAAGATGATCGACAAGCCGCATCTGCGCGCGGCGGAGAAGATTCTGGCGCTGCGGAGAGCATAGCGTATTGCGACCGACAACCCTCATGGTGAGGAGGCGCGCAGCGCCGTCTCGAACCATGAGGCCCGGCTCGTGCCATTCATCCTTCGAGACGCCGCGGAACCTGTCATCGGGCGCGCATTCGCGCGACCCGTTGGCGGCTCCTCAGGATGAGGTCTGACACCGGGCGCGCTTTCGCTTGGCTTACCTACGAACTCAGGATGACGGATTGAGATCAGTGCCGTCAGGCTCGATCAGCGCGCCTTCGACCTCAAGCGCCGCAATTTCATCATCGGTGAACCCGGCCTCGCGCAGAATCTCCTCGCCATGCTCGCCAAGCCGCGGTGGATGCTTTCGGATCGAGGGCGGCGTCTTGCTCCAGGTCGCGGCGGGGCCTGCAACGCGTAGCGTGCCTTCGGTCGGATGCTCGATCGATTGAAGCAATCCGACGGCTGCGAGATGAGGATCGTCGATCAGGCTGTCCAGATCATGCAGCGGCGCATGGGGAATGTCAGCCTCGTTGAAGAACTGCAGCCATTCGGCGGTCGAGCGGGTTTTCATGACTTGCGAAAACCACTCATAGACGAAGTCGTAGTTCCTGGTGCGCGCGCTGATGCTGTTCAGGCGCGGGTCGCGGTCGGCTTCGTTTTCGAGACCGATCAGGCGAAAGAACGCGTTCCACTGCTTGTCCGAATAGACCAGCGCGCAGACATAGCCGTCGCTGGTCCGGTAGGGGCGGCGGTCGGGCGACAGCAATCGCGAATAACCCGGCGGTCCGATCGGCGGCTCGAAGCTGCGGCCCGCCATGTGGTCTCCAAGCACGAACTGCGCCATGGTTTCGAACATCGGGATTTCGATCGCTTGTCCCTCGCCGGTACGCTCGCGATGAAAGAGCGCTGCCAGGATGGCGTGCGTGGCATTCAGCCCGACGATCCGGTCGGCCATGGTGGCTGGGGAATAGCGGGGCTCGCCGGTAATCTTGCCGGTCAGCGCGGGCAGCGCTGTCAAACCCTGGATCAGATCGTCATACGCCGGCCGCCCTGCATAGGGGCCTTGTTCGCCAAAACCGTGCAGGCTGGCATAGACCAGCCGCGGGTTGATCGCGAGCAGATCGTCCGCGCCGAGCTGGAGCCGGGCCATCGCTGCCGGCCTCACATTGTGCACGAACACATCCGCCGTCGTCGCCAGCCGGAGCAGCGCCGCCGGCCGCCGGCTTTCTTCAGGTCAAGCGCAATGGAGCGCTTGTTGCGATTGCCCTGAAGATACATCGCACCCATCTTGGGATGCCGCATCGGCGCGGCGTAGCGCATGACGTCGCCATCCGGGCTTTCGACCTTGATGACGTCGGCGCCATAGTCGCCGAGGAGCATGGTCGCGAAGGGACCCATCATCACGCTGGTCAGGTCGATGACCTTGACGCCGGCGAGCGGTCCCGCCGGCGTAGCAGGGCTGGGCTCCTTCTGCGGATGCCCGGTCAATGGCTTGCGGCCAAGGCCTCGGTGAAGGCCTTGAACACTTCGGTGCCGGGTTTGCCGCGCTTGTTGATGTCCTTGACCCAGTCCTCTGCCACAGCCTTGAACGCGGTATCGAAGACCTTCTTGTCGTCGGTGCCGAAGTTGATCACTTTCATGCCCTGCGACTTGATCTTTTCGGTCGCGGCCTTCTCGCCGTCCTCGAAGCGCTTGCAGCCCTCGCGCGTGGTCTGCTCGCCGGCCTCGACCAACGCCTTGCGCACATTCTCCGGCAGCGACTTGAATTTTGTCTCGCCGATCGAATAGGTGAAGATGGCGGTTCCGAAGTTCAGCCCTTCGGTGCCCGATTTCAGGATCTTGCCGAAATCATAGGACACCGAACTCTGATACGAGAAGATCAGGCCGTCGAGCGTGCCCCGGGTCAGCGATTTATAAATTTCGGGTGCGGCCATACGGACGGGAACGCCGCCGATCGAGCGCATCATGAGATCCATGGCGCCGCCGGTGGTGCGGATCTTCAGCCCTTCCAGATCTTTCGCGGTCTTGACCTCGCGGCTGGTGGCAAGCTGGATCTGATAGGCAGGCAGCGCGATCGTCACCAGCGGACGCAACTGGTTGGGTCCGAACTCCTTGGTCTCCAGAATCCCGCCATTGTGCGAGATCTTGTAGAAGGCAAGCGACCCCTGACATTCGGTATCGAAAATGCCCGGCAGTTCGGCAACTGCCGTCAGCGGATATTTTTCCGATGAATAGGACGGAACGATGTAGGAGACGTCAGCGACACCGGCGACGGTGAGCTGCGCCATGTCCTTGGCCTTGCCAAGCTGCTCAGCCGGGTAATGCTGGAACGTGACCTGTCCGTTGGTAGCCTTCGTGACCAATTCCATGAACGGCTTCGCCACCAGTTCGTGGATGACATGACCGGCGGGAAGGCTTTCGGCGAGGCGCAGGGTGATCTTCTCCTGCGCCGCAGCAGGACCTGCCACGGCAACAAGCACCGTCGATGCAAGAATAATTCGCCTGTCGAGAGCTGCGATCATGAGGTTCTCCTCCCTTTGTTGTTTCTTGACTCAGTATCCCATCTTGATTGGCAGCCACAGAATGATCTGCGGCCAGACGACCAGGATCGCAATGGCGAACAGGTGAGCGATGAAATGCGGAAAGACGCCGTGGAACACTTCAGCCACCGGTCGCCCCGAATAGCGCGCCACCACAAAGCAGTTCAATCCGACAGGTGGCGTAATCATGCCGACCTCGGCGGTGACGATCTTGATGACGCCGAACCATAACGGATCGTAGCCGAGCGACTTGATCAGGGGCAGCACGATCGGAACCGTGAGGACCAGGATGGCGATCTGGTCCATGAAGGAACCGAGCACGATGTAGCCGAACAGGATGATCGTCAGGATCACCCAGGGCGGCACCGGCAGGCTGCCGACCCAGGCCACCAGGTTTTGCGTCACCTGGGTCAGCGTGAAGAAGTAGCCGAAGATCGAGGCGCCGAACAGGATCATCGCGATCATGCAGGTGCCGTGCGCCGAGCGCAGCAGTGCGCTACGCAAGCTCTGCAGGTTTATTTTGCCCTTCCAGAACGCGAGCGCGAAAGCGCCGAACGCCCCCAGCGCGGAGGCTTCGGTCGGCGTAGCGACGCCGGTATAGATCACGCCGGTCACCATGCCGAACAGCAGCAGCATGGGCCCGACCACACGAAGCATCCGGACTTTTTCCGCCAACGAAACCGCCGGCGCCGATGGTGCGCGCGAAGGATCCTGCCAGGCAAGAAACCAGACGGTCGCCATGATGGTGAAGGTCACGAGGATGCCGGGAATGACGCCGCCAACCAACAGCGCGCCGATATTCACCTCGGCCAGCAGGCCGTAGATGACGAGCGCGACCGATGGCGGGATCAGCATCGCCAGCGTGCCCGAGATCGCAACGACGCCGGCGGCCATTTTCGGTTCGTAGCCCTGCTTCAACATCGCGGGCAGGCTGGTGGCCGACAGGGTTGCGGCCGAAGCTGTGCTGGTGCCGCAGATCGCGCCGAAACCAGCGCCGGCGAGCGCGGTCGCCATGCCAAGACCGCCGGGGATGCGGCCCACCCAGGCGGCGGTAGCCTTGAACAAATCATCGGCAATGCCGCTGACCAGGACGAACTCGGCCATCAGCAGGAACATCGGGATCGTGATCAGCTCATAGGACGTCACCGCCGACAGCGGCGCGGTTTGCAGGATGCCGCTCAGCATCGGCATGCCGCCGACCAGATAGAGGCCGAGTACGCCTGAGCCGGCCATCGCAAAGCCCACCGGGGTGCCGATCGCGAGCAGCACGAACAGCACGATCATCGCCAGTGTGAGAATCATTCGAAAGTTTCTCCCGCAGCGTGCGATGCAGGCAGCGCGATAAAGGCCCGCCCGGTGAGAAGTGAAAGCACGTGCCCAATCAGATGCAGCGCAAGGCGTATCGTGATCAATCCGGCTCCCAATGGCACGAGGCCGATCGACGGCCACATCGGCCAGGGGATTGCGCCCGCCATGACGTCAGCCGATTGGAAGCTGTCGACGGCGCGCAGAAACCCGAGATAGGCGATCAGCGAGAACACAACGATACCGACGAGGCAGGTGACGATTTCCGAAAGGCGGATCATCGCCGGTGGAAATTTCTGCTGCAGGATGTCGACGCTCACATGCGCGCGGCTGGTATAGGCCTCCGAGAGGACCAGGAAGAACACGCCCGCCATCAGGTAGATCGAGATCAGGTCGTAGGCCCAGGAGAACGGCCGGTTGAAGGCGTAACGCATGATGACGTCGCTGAACACGATCATCATGATGGCGAACATGAACGCGGCGGCGATGGTCGAGGCGATTTTTTCGATCCTGCCGACCGCTCGTAATATTCCGTCAAGCAAAATTCACCTCCCCAAGGCGCCGATCTTGCAGGCTGCGGCCATCCGCATCTTGCGTTTATTTGGCGGGGATGGCCGCCACCGCTGCGTCGAATTCCTTCAGCGCATCGCTGCCCCGCTTGCCGCGCCCGTCGAGCCCTTCCGACCACGCCTTGGCGACGCCCTTCAACAAGTCCTTGAATTTCGCATTGGCCTCGGGTTGCAGGGTTTCGAAACGGATGCCGGCGGCTTCCAGCGATTTCTTGGTCTCGTTGTCGGCCTTTTGTACCTGCTGGCACACGGCAGGCATCATTTCTTCGGCGACGTCGACCATCGCCTTTTGAATCTCCGGCGAGAGCTTTTTCCACACGCTGTCGCTGATCGAATACGACACGATAAAGCTGCCGAAGCCGAGCCCGTCGGTGGAATATTTGACGAGCTTGTCGGCGCCGTAGGCGACCACGCTTTCGAGCGGAAACAGCAGGCCGTCCATGGTGCCGCGCGAAAGCGATTCATAGGCGTCGGGTGCGGCCATCCGCACCGGCACCGCGCCGATCGCGCGCAGGGCGAGGTCCTGCGCACCACCGGTGGAGCGCAATTTCAGCCCGGTGACATCGCCGACATCCTTCACCGGCGCTTTGACGGTGAAAATGCGATACTGCGGCAGGCTCACGGCCAGCAGCAGGCGGATATTGTTGGGGGTATAATCCTGCTGCGCGATCACGCCGTTTCGCGCCAATTTCCAGTAGGCGAGGGTGCCCTGGCAGGAATGCTCGAAGGCCCCCGGCAGCATCGCCACTTCGGAAACCGGCATCTTGTCCGAAGTGTATCCCGGAGCGACATAACCGATGTCGGCGACGCCGGTCTGGGTCAGCTTCAGCATGTCGGCCGGCTTGCCGAGCTGTTGCGCCGGATAATGGTCGAACGTGACGGCGTTGTTGGTTCGCTTCTTGACCTCTTCCATCCAGGGCTCGAGGACGAGCTTGACGAGGTAGTGACCCTTCGGAAACGAGTCCGCCACGCGCAAATGGAGGGGCTCAGCGGCCTGAGCAAGAATTGTCGATGCAATCAGGAAGCCGGAACCGGCAAGCGCTCGCAGAACCGCGACCATATCTCCTCCCAGGGGACATGTTGTTGTTTTGGGTAGCTGCGCATAAACGAAATTGATCGTCAAGGATGGCGCCCCGGCTGCGAATGGGCGTAGCCACAACCGGGGAGCGCGGGGCCAAAGGCAGGCGCGAGCGCGCGCCGGGCGAATTGACTTTGGAGTTCGATCGGCAGCAAATGCGGCCAACGAGTTCATGGGAGAAAAGCACCATGGTTGACGCGCTGATCATCGACGCATGCAGGACGCCTCGGGGCATCGGCAAGGCAGGCAAAGGCGCCTTGTCGGGCATCCATCCGCAGCAGCTCGGAGCAACGGTATTGCGCGCGCTGGCCGATCGCACCGGCATCAATACCGCCGATGTCGACGACATCGTCTGGGGTACCAGTTCGCAACGCGGCCAGCAGAGCGGCGATCTCGGCCGGATGTCGGCGCTCGACGCCGGCTATGACGTGCGCGCCAGCGCGGTGACGCTGGATCGATTTTGCGGATCCGGCATTACCAGCGTCAACATGGCCGCCAATTCGATCATGTCGGGTTCCGAGGATCTCGTGATTGCCGGCGGCACCGAGATGATGTCGATGGAAGGCCGTCGCGGCGAGGGGCCGTTCATGATGGACAACGGCAATCTTCGCCTGCGCGCCAAGCACCCGCAATCGCATCAGGGCGTCTGCGCCGATGCGGTGGCGACGCTGGAAGGCATCACGCGGCAGGACGTCGATGAACTCGGCCTCGAAAGCCAGAAGCGGGCGGCGGCTGCCATCAAGGGCGGACATTTCGACAAGAGCCTCGTGCCGGTCTACCGCGAAGACGGCAGCCTCGCGCTCGACCGCGAGGAATACCCGCGGCCGCAGACCACGCTCGAAGGACTGGCCGGCTTGAAGGCGGCATTTCCTGCGATTGCCGACTATGCGCTCGACGACAAGGGCACGACTTATCGCAAGCTCATCCTCGACAAGTATCCCGACCTCGACATCAACTTCGTGCATCACGCCGGCAATTCGTCCGGCGTCGTGGACGGTTCGGCCGCGATCCTGCTGGCGTCGCCGAGTTACGCGAAAGCCCATGGCCTGAAGCCGCGTGCCCGCGTCGTCGCGATGGCAAACATGGGGGACTCGCCGACCTTGATGCTGAACGCGCCGGTGCCGGCCGCCCGAAAGGTGCTGGCCAAGGCAGGTCTCACGCTCGATGATATCGATCTGTTCGAGATCAACGAGGCGTTTGCGGTCGTCGCCGAAAAATTCATCCGCGACCTCAAGCTCGACCGTGAGAAGGTCAACGTCAATGGCGGCTCGATCGCGCTCGGCCATCCCATCGGTGCAACCGGCTCGATCCTGATCGGGACCGTGCTCGACGAGCTGGAGCGGCGCGATCTCAAGCGTGGCCTGGTGACGATGTGCGCGGCAGGCGGCATGGCACCGGCGATCATTATCGAGCGGATCTGAGGCGACTGCTCAATCTAGACTAGGCAGCCGGGAACAAGAGCTCAAACGCAACGCCTCGATCGGACGGCAGTAGCCGGATCGATCCGGCGTGGCTGGTCATAACGGCCTGGACGATGGCCAGTCCCATTCCCGTGCCGCCGGTGTCGCGGCGTGTGGTGAAGAAGGCATCGAAGATCTTTTCCCGATTCGCTTCGGATATCGGATCGCCATCATTACTGATCGTCATCCTGACGGATCCGGCTTCCTCGATCGCTTCCAGCCGCACCGTCTTCGCGTTGTGACGGATGGCGTTGTCGGTCAGATGCGACAACACGATCAGCGCTTTTTCGCTGGACATGCCGATTGGGCGCTCGAGGCTTCCGGTTGCCTCGATCGCTCGTGTCGGGAATCGGCTCTTCAATCCCCCGACAACCTGTGACAATTCGGTTTGCTCGTTCTGCGGTGCGGCCTCGGCGCGCGCCAGTTCGCGCAGCCGCTGGGTCATGGCTTCCAGGCGCCCGGTGTCGCCCAGAATGTTCGATATGAAATTCTTCTGTTCCATCCGGGTAAGCGTGTCCGACTTGCTCTGTAGCGAATCCAGCAGCAACTCGGCGGCGCCCTTGATCGAGGTCAACGGCGACTTCAATTCGTGGGTAAGGTGCGCGGAGAAGGTCGCGATGTAGTCCGACCGCCGCGCCAATTGCTCGGCCATGTCGAGAAAGCTGTGCGACAATTGGGCGAATTCACGCGTGCCATAGTGGGCGAGCGGTCGAAATGCATCGCGGTCGCCGCGGCTGATGCGTGCGGCGCGATCGACCAGCTCGCGCATCGGGCGGGTGATGGTTCGCGAGAAGACCAGGCCGATGATGATGGTCGCGAGGACGACGGCCAGTGCCGCCAGGATGAACTTGCCGCGCTCCTGATAGAGATGGTCGAAGATGTTGCTCGGCGTTCTCGACGTATAGACGACGCCCGCGACGCGGTTGTTGACGATGACAGGCATTGCCGAGAACACGTGGACGCCGACGCCACGGCTGATCGAGTAGATCGGAGGAGGCGTCTTGTCGGGTTTGCGAATGCGCAAGACCGCCCGGTATTGGCCCTGCAGTGCGGTTGCGACTTCCTCGATATGGGCGAGCGATTGGCCGACCTCGTCGCGGCCGGCGATGACGACGCCGCGGGGATCGAGAATGCGGAAACCGGCCAGCGTGACTTTCTGGGTTTCCCGGATGATCGGCATCAGCCGCGCACCAATCTCGACATAGGGTTGGGACGCCGGAGCGCTTGCCGGGAGCGCATCGGGCCGC
The DNA here is from genome assembly GCA_963840465.1 of uncultured Alphaproteobacteria bacterium. GTDB lineage: Bacteria > Pseudomonadota > Alphaproteobacteria > Rhizobiales > Xanthobacteraceae > Bradyrhizobium. The sequence goes on from CAWIZF010000044.1 coordinate 47,548, forward strand.
CGCCGAAGCAGATCGGCGCCGGCGGCGAGATCGAGCGCAGGCCGGATCGGCGTCAACTGGTCCTCGCGATCGGATCGCGCCTCGGACGGAATTTCGGCGCCGAGCGTAATCCCGGCGCCGAGGCGGGCTTCCACTTCCCGCGCATAGACCGCGGCGAGTACCCGGCTTTGAGCGATCAGTTCGGCCTGGGTTTGGTGAATGAGCTGGTTGTCATAGAGGCGAAAGAAGAACAGCCCGACCAGTGGCAGTGTCGCCGCGGCGGCGAGCGCGGTAAAAATGACCTGCCCTACTGATGGTCGCCATTTTTCACCCGTGCGGGACATCATGCCTGCGGCTCGCATCGCCCGAGCTTGAAGCCGACGCCATGAATGGTTTCGATGACATTGTCGCAGTTCACGGCAGACAGTTTGGCGCGGATATTGCGGATGTGGCTGTCGATGGTGCGGTCCGACACCTGGATGTTGAGCTGATAGGCGGCGCTCATGATCTGCTCGCGGCTGAAGACGAGCGTCGGCCTGGTCAGAAATGCCCTGAGAATTCCGAACTCGATGGCCGTGAGCCGAAGCTGGGTGCCCGCAAATTCGGCGAGATGCTGTTCGGGGTCGACGGACAGCCTGCCTTGCGACAGCGCGGCCATGGACGCCTTCGGCATCCTGCCCGCGCGAAGCCATGCGACGCAGGATGACGTTCACCCTCGCGACGAGTTCGCGCGGACTGAAGGGCTTGGTGACATAATCGTCACCGCCGATCTCCAGGCCCAGTACACGATCGATCTCGTCGTCGCGCGCGGAGAGAAACAGGATCGGAACGTCCGAGGACTTTCTGAATTTCCCGGCAGACGTCCAGGCCGTCGAATTCCGGCATGCCGATATCCAGAATGATCAGATCCGGCCGGTCGGCGGCAAAGCGGGTCAATGCTTCCTTGCCGTCGCGCGCCTCGAAGACGGTCATCCCGGCTTTCTTCAGTGCAACTCGGATGACCTCGCGGATGTGCAGGTCGTCGTCAACGATCAGAATGCGGTGCGTCAAACGTCTCTCCCGGCGCAGATCGGCATATCGAACTAGCCTATGGTCGAACTCTTTGGTTGGGCGTCCAGGGCGCGCTGGAGACGCCAGTTCCGAAGGCCCAGGGAGCGCCAGGAAGCCGTTGCTTTCACTTGCTGTTCTACAAGGCAACCACGGCGGGAAACAAGGGTGGGGTCGAAGCCGCGAAGGGCAATGGCCCGGTCGATGGCCGGCAATGCCTGCGGTCCGAGGGAAAACAGATAGTTCATGTCGATCCACACGCCCTTGCCGGCGGCTTCGCGGCTGTGGCTGACATTGTAGTCGGCGATGATGGCGGCGAAATTGACCAGCGAGCAGATGTAGAGCGTTGCCGTCAGGGTGATGAGATTGGCGCGGATCAGCCAGTCATTCGAGCGGTTCAGAACGATGCGGGTGACGATCAGCACGAGCCCCAACGCGACCAGTACCATCCAGATGAAAGCCGCGACGCGCCACCAGGTCAGCAGGTAGATCTGAACATAGAGATCGAGGCGCAGGATCGACGACAGCACCAGCAGGACATTTTGCGCGACCCACAGATAGACCAGTGGCCGGATCACGCTTGAGCGCTCAGCCGGTCCACCGGGCCTCATGGCGGCCAGAACGAAGCCCGCGGCCAACAGCGCCGTGACAATGAGAGGATAGGCACCCCGGTGCGCATATGCAGCGTAGCTGATATCGGCCGGCAGGGTCGCGTTGCCCCAGAGATAGACCACGTCGAGAATGGTTTGAACGGCGAACAGCAAATTGAACAGGATCAGCGAACGCAGGATCGTCGCAACACCGAAGAAGTCGTTTCGGCCCGACGGCATTGTCCTGCGCCAGTGCTGCCGCTTCGGCGAGACCTGACGGCATCTCTCGCTTGCCGCTCCACTGGACGTGGATGAAGGGCCATACGATCGACAGCGCCACGGTCCAAAACAATACGCGCCCGAGGCTCACGTAAGAAGCCGTGTTGCCGGGGTTCAGCAGGCTGATCCACTTCTCGAGCAATGGATTGGCCGATACCAGCAGAAACACGAAGATGCCGCTGAGAACGATCGGAATGAACCAGACGGCAAAGCCGGTCTTCAGTGCCGGCAGATTGAATGCAGCGATAGCATCGCGGAAAAATCTGAACGGGCCTACCAGATAAAGATCGCACAACGCCGCGGCTCGTTCGCCGAGACGATGCCGATCGCGATTGGTCGTCAGCAGCAGGCCTATGCCGAGAGCCAGCACGATGAAGGTCAGAGACGCGACGTTGAATTCCTCGATGGCGGGGACAAGGGCGACCAGCAGGAGCACCCCGGCCGGCAGCACCTGCCTTCGGTTCAAAGTTGCGAGGTTGGCGAGCAGCGAGCCGCAGGCAACGGCGACCGCAAAGATGGCGGCCGATATTCCGATGCCGTGCCCGTAGAACAGCCAGTCGGCCAGCGCAGCCAGCGCGAGAACAATGGCTGCTTTGACGGGAAAGGTGCCTTCGAGAACGGAGCCGGCATTGGATGCCGGCGCGGTGAAATCAGCCATCATTGCGCTACCTGTCTGGAGAGGAAAATTGCAAACCAGCGCTGTTGCGGGCCGCTCGCACAGCCACCATCCGTCGTTAGCTAGTCTCGTGGGAACAGGCATTCGATGATCGCCCCGGTTTGCAGGACGAACTATCCGATGCCGGTGTGCATTTGCTTGGAGCACCGTCTGCAAGAGTTCAGGATTTTTATGCAGTTTCCGTGCAGTCGCGGTTATGCGCTCGCGCCGGCGGGACAAGTTTGATACGGGCAATCGTCTCGTTCGATCTCCTCGCGCAAGCCCCATCCATTTTCATGCAAATCCTCAAGCGTATCGGCATCATCCTCGTCTGGCTCGCCGGAGCTGTCTTCGTTTTCGCAGCGGTCAACAAGAACGACCCCTATCTGATTTCGCTGCGGGGGCCGGGAAACATTGTTCTGGCGGCGGCGAGCATCATCGCCGTCGTGGTCCTCATCCGCCGCGGCTATTGGCGGCGAGGCATCGCCGGACGGTTGCTCATTCTGTTGTGGTGCCTGCCATCGCTGTCGATGCTCGGCGCACATGCTTCGTTTGAATGGCGCAAGCGGAACGTCTTGCAAACCGATGCTGCGCAGGCGCGAAGCCTCGGGCGACACTTCATCGTGGGATACTCGTCATTCCCGGAGGTGGCGGTTCTGGCCGAGAAGGGCCTGATCTCCGGCGTCTACATCACCAGGCACAATGTCGTGGGATCGTCGCCGGCGCGCCTGAAAGAAGAGCTCTCGGCGCTGCAGGAAAAGCGGCGCGCGGCCGGCCTGCCACCCCTGATCGTCGCGGCCGACCAGGAAGGCGGCATCGTATCGCATCTGGCACCGCCCTTGACCAAGTTGCCGGCTCTATCGACGCTTGCGAGCCTGCCGCCGGATGCTCGCGCCGAGAAGGCGGAGGCGTTCGGCCGTACGCATGGGCAGGAGTTGGCGGCGATTGGCGTCAACCAGAACCTTGCGCCGGTGCTGGATTTGCGACCCGAACCGAAGCGCAACCGGCTCGATTTCAACACGCTGATCGGCCAACGCGCGATTTCGGATGATCCGGCTGTCGTCGCCGATATCGCGCGGGCCTACGTAACCGGGCTGGAAGCGTCAGGTGTCGGCGCGACGGTCAAGCATTTTCCGGGGCTCGGACGCGTGCGAACCGACACCCATCATTTCAGCGCCGATCTGGATACGCCGCTCGAGGAACTCGAAGCGTCGGACTGGATTCCCTTCAGGAAGGTGCTGGCCGGTTCGAAAGCGCAACTGATGATCGGGCATGTGACACTGAAATCAGTTGATCCGGACCGCCCGGCGTCGCATTCCAAACGGGTCGTCGACGGCATCATTCGCAAGAAATGGAACTATCAAGGCATCGTCATGACCGATGACCTCGTGATGGGGGCGATCTATCAACGTAATGTCTGTACGGCGGTGCTCGAGGCGCTCAATGCCGGTGTCGATCTGCTGCTGGTCGCTTTCGACGGAGCGCAGTTCTATCGGATCTTTGGCTGTGCCGTGGCGGCCTCGGCCGAGGGGAAGCTCGACGCCGCCATGCTGGCCGCCAGTGAGGCCCGGTTGAACGGAACATTCCCTCGGGAAAGCCAACCGCATGATATTCCGAGCGATTGATGCGCGCCGGTTTGTTGCGATTGCGCCCGCTTCACTGCGGCGTTATGCCGGCATCCTTGATGATGTGGCCCCATCTGTCGATTTCGCTCTTGAGAAGGGCTTCGAGCGCTGCGGGCGTCGCGCGTTCCTGCTCGACCGGCGCCATGCTGAGTTCAGCAAAGCGGTTGACCAGGGGCGGGTCCTTGAGCGCCTTTTGCAGGGCATCGACCAGAGCATCAACGATCGGCTTGGGCGTATTGCGTGGTGCATACAGCCCGTACCAGGTCGTGACGTCAAACTTCGGCACGCCGGCTTCCGCTGAAGTTGGCACGTTCGGCAGGGTCGGCACGCGTTTTTTGCTGGTGATGGCGTAGCCGGGGATGGTGCCGGCCTGAATGTACGGCGTAGGTCCTGTTGCCGGATCGCAATAGACGTCGATGTGACCGGCGATGATATCGTTCAGCGCGGGGCCGCCGCCCTTGTAGTAGATCGGTGTCAGCTTGGCCTCGATGGCGCTCATGAACATCAGGCCGCACAGGTGTGACGCGGAGCCGAGTCCGACATTGCCATAGGTCACCTTGTCGCCCTGGGCGCGGACATGAGCAACCAGCTCCTTCAAGTCCTTGGCGGGAAAGTTCGCGCGCGCCACCAGGATCATGGGTACGTCGGTGACAAGGCCGATCGGGGCAAAGTCGCCGACGGGATCAAACGGCAGCTTGGCATAGAGCGCGGGCGCGGTCGCCTGGCCGACATGCATCAGCAGGATCGTATAGCCGTCGGGTGCGGCCTTGGCGACGCGATTGGTACCGAGGGTGCCGCCGGCGCCGACGACGTTTTCGACGACGATCGCCTGCTTCAGCGTCGCACTCATCGACGTCCCGAGCAGGCGGGCAATGACGTCGCCCGGACCACCGGCGGAGAAGGGAACGACCATTGTGATCGGCCGACTCGGGAATTCCTGGCCGAATGCCGGCAGTGCCGACGACAGCAGCAGCATCAGAAAAACGCATTTTACAAAATTCATGGTAGTTCCTATCGGCCCCTTGGCCCTTTGAAATCGGCTTGATCGCCCTGACGTTGGGTCATTCGTCCGCTATCGCCTTTTCGTTCGACGCGGATGACTGCTCGATCATGCTGAGCGCGGCCACGGCCGCCGCATTGATATGATCGACGCAGCATTGCTCGGCGAGATCGGGATCGCCGCTCTGGATGGCGCGCCAGATCGCGGTAACCTCGCGCAGGCTCTTGTTGATGCGCTTGGGTTGCGACATCGAGGTGATGCGCAACAGCGTGATCCGGTCGTGCAGCGGCCTCAGCATTCGTTCGATGAAGGCGTTCTGGCAGCCGCCGATCAGCGCGGCGTAAAACTCCGTCTTGGCCTCCAGCGCCGTCATCAGGTCGCCATCGGCGAACGCGGCCTTCAATTTGGTGAGGGCGTCGCCGATCCGGCGCACGACGGCGGGATCGTGCAGGCGCGCGCATTCCCGGCCGGCAAACCCCTCGAGGACGGCACGCGCCGCGTAGAGCTGCTTTGCTTCCTCGAGACTGATGGTGCTGACGACGGGACCGCGATGGGGGACCGTGTTGACGAGGCCGTCGGCCTCCAGCAGCCGAAGCGCCTCGCGAATCGACGGGCGGCTGACGCCGGTCATCTCGCAGAGCTCGCGCTCGATCAGGCGCTGGCCCGGCTTCAGGGTCCCGGACATGATCGCTTCACGCAGCTTTTGCGCGACCATCGACCGGACGGTCGGAACGTCCTCGATCCGGAGTGTCGATTGCAGTTCACCGCGTTTGTCCATTGTCTACCGCCTTGGTACCGGCATGGGTTCAATAGCGATTTACGGGTAGAATCATCATCTCGGCAATCTGAACATGCGGCGGCTGATCCAACGCGAAGACGATCGAGCGGGCAATGTCGGCCGGGTCGAGCGCCATCCTGAACTGGTCGAAATAGTCCTTTTCCTTCTCCCGGTCGCCGCGATAGCGGGTCAGGATGATGTTGGTCCTGGTCAGGCCGGGCTGCATCTCGGTCACCCGGATCGCGGTTTCCGCAAGCTCGCCCCGAAGCGTTTCGGTAAACATGTGCACGCCCGCCTTGCTGGCGCTGTAGGCGGCCATATCAGGGACGATGCGCACGGCGTTGATCGAGCTTATATTGACGATGTGGCCCGTGTTGCGTTTGACCATGTCCGGCAGGAGGCTGCGGGTCACCCGCATCAGGCCGATCAGATTGGTTTGGATGATCGCGGACCAATCGTCCGCCGAACCGGCGTCGAACCGCGTCCGGCCGCCGATGTCATGACCGGCATTGTTGACGAGGATGTCGATCGGCTTGAAGGCGTCGGGGATTAGATCGGGCAGGCGGTCGACGGCCTTGGCGTCGGTGATATCGAGTTCGATCGGGAAGGTCTGGTCGCCCATTTCGGCGGCAAACGCACGAAGCGAAGCCGGATCGCGGTCGGCCAGTACGACCCGCCGTCCGCTTTCGACCAGGGCTTTCGTAATGGCGCGACCCATGCCACCGGCGGCGCCGGTCACCACGGCATTTCGGCTCGATCCTTCAGCCATTGCAGATCTCCTGGGTGGGACGGGCGGTGGTGCTCATGCGACGGACCAGCCCCCATCGATCGGCAGCGTCGCGCCCGTGATGTCCTGCGCGGCAGGGCTGCACAGGAAGGTCGCCATCGCGCCGACGGCTTCCAGCGCGACGAACCGTCCGGTCGGCTGGCGGCTCGCCAGATAGTCGCTGGTGGTCTCGTCGACGCTGCGGCCTTCGCGGGCCGCGATCCCTGCGATTTTTCCCTGGATGGCCGGCGTCGGCAGCGTACCCGGGCATAGCGCGTTGCAGGTGATCCCGTTCCGCGTCGTCTCCACCGCAACGGCGCGGGTCAGGCCGAGGATGGCCGTCTTGGTAGTCACGTAATCGATGCGGTCCGCGACGGCGCGGGTCGAATAGATCGACGCCATGTTGATGATGCGGCCCCAGCCTCGCGTCTTCATGCCGGGCAACGCGAGACGGATCAGGTGGAACGGGGCCGACAGATTGACGGCGAGCGCCTCGTCCCAACGTTCCGGCGGGAAGTTTTCGACCGGTGAAAAATGCCGCACCACCGCGTTGTTCACCAGGATGTCGAGTCCGCCGGTGCGACCGAGCAGGTCCGCCATCATGGCCTCGATGGCGGTGCGCTGCGACAGGTCGGCGGCAATGCTGACCGCTTCGACGCCAAATTGCGTGCGAAGGCGATCCCGCGTCTCGGCCGGTTCGACCAGATCGTGCAGAACAATGTTGGCGCCCGCGCCGGCAAGGCTTTCGGCCACGGCGAGGCCCAAGCCTGCCGTTGCCCCGGTCACGAGCGCCCATTTGCTCTTCAGCATCGTCTCAGGCCCCGGTTACTTCTTGTCCAGTTCGGCGAACACTTCCTTGGCATTACGGAAAGCATCGACGCCGGCCGGCACGCCGCAATAGATCGCGACCTGCATGAACACCTCGCGTATTTCCTCGCGCGTGGCGCCGTTGGTCAGCGCGCCCCGCACATGGGTCTTGAGTTCCTGCGGCCGGTTGAGCGCGCACAACATTGCAAGGTTGAGGAAGCTGCGGGTCTTGTGCGTGAGGCCGTCGCGGCCCCAGACATAACCCCAGCAATATTCCGTCGTGAGGTCCTGCATCGGCCGGTTGAAGTCGTCGGCCGATGCGATCGCCTTGTCGACGAATTCACTGCCCAGGACGCTCTTGCGGATCTGGAGGCCTCGATCGTATGTCGTCTTGTCCATGTCGGTATCCAATCTTCAGCTAGTTTTTGGGCCAGAACGGCTGTGCAAGCGCCAGTTGCGGCGGGAACACTGTGACGGGCACGCCGGATTGCCACTGCACGATGGTCATGCCGGCGCCGACGCGGCGGCCCTTTTCGTCGAACTTGATTTCGCCGAGCGGGTAATACTTTGGAGGGACCGGCATCCATGGTGCGCAGCGCATCGGCGACCGCGACGCGGTCGGCCTTGCCGGCCTTTTCGAGCGCGTCCTTGATCACCCACATGTCGCCATAGGTGGAGATCGCATTCTGCGTCATCCACGGTTCCTTGTAGCGGGTCTTGAGTTCGGCGATCAGCGCCTCATGCCCCTTGGCGCCCCAGCTTGCGACGCAGGTGAGCAAGCCCTGCAGCAATTCAGGGCTGACGGTCTGCAGCATGTCGGGTTCGGCGATCGCGATGCCGAACGAGATCGTCGGAATCTTGCCCTGTCCGAGCCCGAACTCATTCATCTTTTCGAGCAACAGCTTGGCGTCGGAAATCACGGTCGGCAGGAAGAACAGAAGGTCCGGTTTGGCGGAGCGGACTTTCTGCACCAGCGAGGTGGCGTCGGCGAGCGGCGGGGTGAAGGTTTCGTCGACGATCAGTTGCAGCCCGTTTTCGGCGAGCAGGCCGTCGCGCATTGCCTTTGCCGAGGACACCGATGCCGCCGTGTTGTCCGTGACGATTGCTACCGTCTTCGGTCTCTTGCCGGAAGCCGTTTCCGCAAGCTTCACGATCTGGGGCAGGGCCTGCCTGGCCTGCGAGCCGGCCGTTGCCGAGGTCTGGAACACGTATTTGAAGCCGCGATCGGTGATCAGGTCCGAGTAGGAGAGGGTGAGGACCGGAAGATTGGCCCGCTCCGTGACTTCGGTGACCGCCAGCGTGAATGAACTCAAATACGCGCCGCTGGCGGCGACCATATCGGTTTCCTGCGCGACCATGCGTTGCGCGGCGTTCTTGGCCTTCTCGGTCGTGTCACCGGAATCGAGCACGACCAGCTTCATCTTCGCGCCACCGAGCGACTTGATGCCGCCCTGCGCGTTGATGTGGTCGACCGCCATCTCGGCGCCTTCGCGCATGACGGTGCCCGGGCGCGCATAGAGACCGGAGACCGGCACCAGCAATCCGACTTTCACTTCGGAAGGCTGCTGCGCCCAGGCGCGGGTAGCGATCAGACCGGCGGATGCGCCGGCAAGCAGGCTGCGCCGCGTCAATGCGGCCCGGGTATTTTTTGTCATGACTATTCCTCCCTGAAATTTTTTGAGACGATGGTTGGTCAGGACTTCTTCGGCCAGAACGGTGACGACTGCGCGAGGTCGGACGGGTAGACCGTGACCGGTACGCCGTTTTGCCACTGCACGATGACGACGCCGGCGCCGACGCGCCGGCCCTTTTCGTCGAACTTCAACTGGCCGCCGGGATAGTATTTCGCCGGCCCGCCATCCAGGGTGCGGAAGGCGTCGGCGACGGCAAGGCGATCGGCCTTGCCGGCCTTTTCGAGCGCGGCCTTCATCAGCCACATGTCGCCATAGGTCGAGATGACGTTCTGCGTCGCCCACGGTTCTTTGTACTTGGTCTTCAATTCAGCGATGATGTCCTCATGTCCCTTGCAGCCCCAATTGGCAACGATGGTCATGATGCCCTGCACGACTTCGGGTGTGACGCTTTGCAGCATGTCCGGCTCGGCAATGGTGATGCTGAAAGAGACGGTCGGGATCTTGCCCTGTCCGAGGCCGAATTCGTTGATCTTCTCCAGGCCGAGCTTGGCGTCGGAAACCGCGTTCGGCATGAACAGCAGCAAGTCCGGTCTTGCTGACCTGACCTTCTGGATCAGGGGGGTGGCGTCGGAGAGCGGCGGCGTCCAGACTTCCTCGACGACGAGCTGAAGGCCCTCCTGCGCGAGGAGTTTCTCCTTGAGCGCCTTGGCGGTCGCGACCGAGGTCGCCGTGTTGTCCATCAGCATCGCCACGGTCTTCGGCCGCTTGCCGGAGGCGGTTTCCGCCAGCTTCATCAGTTCGGGTAAGCCGAGTTGAGATTGCACGCTGGCGGGCGCTGCGGTCTGGAAAATGAACTTGAAGCCGCGGTCGGTCAGCAGGTCCGAATAGGACAGCGTCAGCACCGGCAGTTGCGCGCGTTCCGTCACCTCGGTCACCGCGAGCGTGAATGAGCTCAGATAGGAGCCTGTCGCCGCTACCAGATCGGTCTCCTGCGCCACCATGCGCTGCGCGGCATTCTTGGCCTTCTCCGTGGTGTCGCCGCAATCGATCACGACGAGTTTCATCTTGGCGCCGCCGAGCGACTTGATGCCGCCTTGCGCGTTGATGTGCTCGATGCCCATCTCTGCGCCCATCTTCATCACCTGGCCGGGGCGGGTGTAGATTCCCGACAGCGGCACGATCAGGCCGACCTTGACCTCGGCCGGCTGCTGCGCGCGCGCCACCGTCGACAGTCCCATGGCGGCGGCGCCTGAGAGCACGGTTCGCCGCGTCAGCGATGTCTTCGAGATTTTGCCGGATACTTTGTCCTGGCCCATTCTTGTCCTCCCAATGGTGTTGTTTGTCGTTGGTTACATGCCGAGATAGGCCTTGCGGATGCGGTCGTCCGCCCGCAGGGTTTGGTTGTTGCCTTCGAGCGCGACGCGGCCGGCCTCGAGCACGTAGCCGTGGTCGGCGGATTCAAGCGCCTCCGCCACGCGCTGTTCGACCAGCAGGATCGTCAGCTTCGATTGGCGGCGGATTTCGATCAGCCGTTCAAAGATGAAATCGGCAGTGGTGGGCGCCAGCCCCATCGAGGGTTCATCCAGCATCAGCAATTTTGGTGACGAGGCGAGCCCGCGGCCAATCGCCAGCATCTGCTGCTGTCCGCCCGAGAGCGTGCCGGCAAACTGACCACGGCGCTCGGCCAGGATCGGCAGCCATTCGAAGATGCGCTGGATGTTCTGTTTCCAGTCGCGCTGGCCGGCCTCGGTCATCGCGCCCATTTCGAGGTTTTCCATCACCGTGAGCGACGGAAAAACCTGCCGGCCTTCCGGGACGTGGGCGATGCCGAGATGCGCACGTTGCGCGGGCCGGATCGAGAGCAGGTCGTGGTCTTCGAAGGTGATTGTTCCCGCGCTTGGGCGCACGATGCCGGAGATCGTCTTGAACAGCGTGGTCTTGCCGGCGCCGTTCGGTCCGACGATCGCGACGAACTGACCTTCCTCGACCTTGATCGAAACGCCGTTCAGGACGGGAATAGCCGAATAGCCTGATGTCAGCCCTTCAATGCGGAGCATGGGCCACCCATTTTTTGCCGAGATAGGCCTCGATGACGCGGCTGTCGCGGGTGACGGCTTCCGGTTCGCCCTCCACGATGACGGCGCCGTGGTCGAGCACCAGAAAACTGTCGACCAGGCGGACCATCGCCTGCATGGTGTGTTCGATGATCGCGATCGTCATGCCGTCGCGGGCAAGCCGCTGGATCACCGCCACGACCTCATTGGCTTCGTCATGTCCGAGGCCTGCGAGCGTCTCGTCGAGCAACAGGATACGCGGCTGCCCGGCCAGCGCGCGGGCAAGTTCCATCAGCCGCAATTCCTTGGTCGTGAGTTCGCCGGCGATGCGGTCGGCGATCCCGGACAGGCCGACGCGGGCGATCGCATCCGCCGCCAGCTGCTTCGCCTCGGCATCGGTCCTGGCGCGGACATAGGCGCCGACGACGACGTTGTCCGAGATCGACATGCGCAGGAACGGGCGCATGATCTGGAAGGTGCGGCCGATACCGGCTTCGCAGAGTTCATGCGGCTTGCGGCCGGACATCTCGCGCCCGTCGAGCAGGATTTGGCCGGTGCCAGGCCGCAGGAACCCGTTCAGCAGGTTGAACAGCGTGGTCTTGCCAGCGCCGTTGGGGCCGATGATGCCAAGGATCTCGTTTTGCCGCAGCTTGAAGCTGACATCCTGGACGGCCTTCAATCCGCCGAAGGAACGCGACAGGTTACGCACCTCAAGGACGACATCGCCTGTTCCGGCGGCTCGCTTGGGTCGCAGTGGCACGAGTTCAGCGGAAGCGGCGATCGTGACATCCGATGTGGTCGGGGTTGCCGTAACCGGCGCCGCCGATCGCTTGCGCAGGAAGTCGCGTACTTTCCAGAACAGGCCCTCCGGCGCGAGCAGGATCACGCATATAATGGCGAGACCGTAAATCACGCCCTGAATGCCGGGAAAGCGCGAGCCCGCTTCGGCGTTGAGCGTTTCGGCCAGCGGGATCAGGATCACCGATCCGATTACCGGACCCCAGACCGTTCCTACCCCGCCGAACATGGCGACCGTCAGCGCCTGTGCCGACACCAGCATGCCGAATACGGATTGCGGGGTCACCACCAGCAGCACGACCGCGTAAAATCCGCCAACGGCACCGGCGATGGCGCCGCTGAGCGTGACGGCACGAAGCTTCCAGGCCAGCGTGTTGATCCCCGCGGCTTCCGCGGCGGCTTCGTTCTGCTTGATCGCGAGCAGCGCCATGCCGAAACGCGACCGTTCGACCGCGCGCGTCAGGAGGATCGTTCCGAACATCATCGCCAGCGCCAGCAGCGTGTAGAGACGGTGATCGGCGAATTGCATATAGGCGGCGGCATTTTCGCGCTTGATCGGCAGCGTCACTTCCTGAAGGCCAAGCCATTCGAACACGTAGAGAATGGCAAGCGGGTAAGCGAGCATCGCCAGCGCGAAGTAGTGGCCCTGCAGGCGGAAGGTCGGAAATCCGATCAGCAGTCCGGCGATGCCGCCGAGCACGGCCGCGATCGGGATCATGATCCATGGCGACAGGTCGAAATGGATCTGGCCGAGCACCACGGCATAGGCCCCGACGCCGAAGAAGGCGGCGTGACCGAACGAGATCAGCCCGGTGTAGCCGCTGAGCAGGTTCCACGACAGGCCGAATATCGCCCAGACCGGAACCAGCGTCATGACAAGCTGATAGTAGGAATTGGTCACGCTCAGCGACACCACGGCATAGAGCGCGGTGAAGACGATGATGGGCAGCAGCGAACGCCATTCGCGCATGGTCATGTCCTCTCGACCATGCGCCCGAAGAAACCTTGCGGACGGAAGAAGATGATCAGGAGAAACACGACGAAGATCGCGGCGTTCTGCAATTGCGTCGGCAGGATCAGCGTCGACATCTGCTGGACCAGGCCGATCGTCATGCCGCCCCAGAAGGCGCCGATGATGCTGCCCATGCCGCCGAGCACGACGCCGGCATACATGACGATGACGTATTCGACGCCGACAAAGGGATGAAACGGATAGTTGGTGGCGAGCAGGCCACCCGCGATCGCGGTGATGCCGGTACCGAGCGCGAAGGCGATGCGGTGCGCGCGGTCGACGTCGATACCCATATAGGTCGCCGCGGTCGGATTGTCGGCGGCGGCCCGCAGCGATTTTCCGATCCGCGACCGCGTGATCATCAGCGTCAGCAGGATCATCGTCACCAGCGAAACCACGGCGTCTATGCCGCGCGCCTTGTTGACGAAAACGCTGATGTCGTTGAACAGGGGTCCAAGCTCCCAGGCCGAACTCGACAGCGGCGTCCGGATCGAGGCCAGCACCGAGCCGAATACGAGCAGGCCGCCATTCTGCAGGATGAGGGCGATCCCGAGCGTCAGAATGAGCTGGGCATAATGACCCTCGCCCTCGAGCGAAGAGGTCCGTGTGCCCGATACGCGCGAGATCAGGGTGAGGTGGACGAAATAGCCGAACACGGCCAGCACCGGGCCGGCCAGCACGATTGCGACGAACGGCCCGAAGGTGTTGCCGAAAGTGGCCTGCACGCCGAGTGCGGTGAAGAAATAGAACGCCGCGTACATGCCGAGCATCATGAAATCGCCCTGGGCGAAATTGATCACCCGCATGACGCCGAAGATCAGCCCGAGCCCGACGCACATCAGGCCGTAGACCGCGCCGATCAGGAGGCCGGCGGATAGCGCTTGCAGAAAACCTTCCAGCGCCTGGGTCACCGGGGACCTCGCGCGGCGAGGGCGTATCCGTGTTTCCGAAGAGCTGTAGATTTGGGCTCGTTGGCCGTCTTCAGCTTGAACATCGTGTCCCCCATTTTCCGTTTTTCGTTATCCATCATGACGCTGGCCGCAGCCGTTGTTCGGCCGGTTCAAGCCGGCACCGGGCGGCGATCACACGGCTGTCCGGAAGCGACGGGCAGTTATCGACCAGTTCTTCCAGATCCCGCGCGCGGTCGCCGATGACGCTGGAAGCCGCCTGTCGAAAGCGGGCGCGGATTTCCTCTGGCGTGGCGGCAATGACGTTGTCGAGGCGCTGGCGGATCGTCGTCCCGTTGTGCAGCCCAACGAGAACTTCGGCGCCCTGGTTGGCCGGGAACGCGGCGGTGAGATCAGGGGCGCTTTGCAGATCGATCCGTTCGACGAGGCGTAGAATCCGGATGTCGCCGATATCAGCGTAATTCTCTTCTTCGAGCGCACCGCGCGCAAGCACGGCGGCGACGCTGAAGGGAATGCTCATCTTGGCCTGCAGCGCGTTGTGAAAAGGTCCCTTGGAGTCGCAGCCGGGGTAGCGGGCCGCAGCTTCCGGAACGCGGATCGAGACGGTGGCGATGTCTTCCGATGACCCGAGTTCGCGGGCGACGCGCAGCGCTGTCTGCGCCGCGGTCTGCGCAAAATTGCAGGCGGGAGCCGGCTTGTTGTAGACGGCCATGATTTCCGGCTCTGCGCCAGCAAACAACCTGATTTCGGCCGGAGCGGGCTGGCGGCGGAAGGCGGCGAACAATCCGGCCTCGCCCTCAAGGATTGTTTCCGAAGCGCGCGCGCCGGCTTCGGCCAGTTCGATCGCGGCGATCGCATTGCGGGCGGCAAAACCGGGATGGAAATACATCTCGGAGCCGCCGGCGCGCGGCCATTCGTTCAGGCCGGACGATGTGTTGGCGGCAATGGCCATCGCGCTGGTCGCGGCATCTTCGCAAAGGCCGAGCGCGCGGCTTCCCGCCAGCGCGGCGCCGAGCGGTGCAACAAGGCCGGTCGGCCGGTAGAGGCGGGCGAGGTCGGCGGTAAAGAGCGCGCGGCCGATCTGCGCGCCGGTCTCGTAGCCGATGATCGCGGCGGCGAGGAATGTCGCGCCCGGATAGCGATGCCCGTTCCGACAGAGCCAGCAGGGTCGGCCAGATCACCACGCCATGATGGCAGATGCTGGCGGCGTGCATGTCTTCGCGCACCAGGCCGTGGCCCATGGTGGCGTTGGCAAAGGCCGCATCGCCCGGCGAGGCGAGGGTGCGGGTGCCGATGACGGTTGCACCGTTTCCGACCTCGCGCGCGATGCCGATCGCCTGGCGGCTCCACGGGTGGTTACGCGCCTCGAAGGCACAGGAAAGAAAATCCAGCAGGCAGATTTTCGCCTTGGCGATGACATCGGCATCGAAACCGCCGAGGTCAACGGCAAGCGCAGTGCGTGCCAACGCCCGCGCCAACGACACCTCGCTTGATCCGGTCGATCCGATTGTCATGGCAATCGCCCCTCGCGCGCCGGTGGCCCGGGTCTAGCCGCGCATTTCCACGCCGGCCCATTCCTCCAGTACTTTGGCGATCGAGGTGAAGTCGGACGACGCGCCGTATTTGGCGTTGGTGATGGCGAGCATCTGCCGGACGACCGCGCCGCAGACCATCGGGACGCCCATGGCCTCGGCTTCATCGACGCAGAGCCGCACATCCTTGTAGGAGAGGCCGGTGGTGAACCCGAAGTCGAAGGTGCCGGGAAGCACGGCGCGGGGGAATTTGTCTTCGGAGGCACTGTTGCGCCCGCTGCTGGCGTTGATGATGTCGATCAGCACCTTGGCGTTGACGCCGCCCTTGACGCCCATCGCCACCGCCTCGGAGGTGATCACGAGCGCTGCGGCCGCCATCAGGTTGTTGGCGAGCTTTGCGGTCTGCGCCGTGCCCGGCTGGTCGCCGGTGTAGAACAGTTTCCCGAAGTGCTTCAGGATCGGCTCGACCCGGTCATAGGTCGCCTTCGGACACGACACCATCACTGCGAGCGTGCCGTTCACCGCGCCCTTGATGCCGCCGCTGACCGGCGCATCGACCAGCGTTATGTTGCGCGCTTCAAATCCCTTCGCGATCAGTTTGGCGGCGCCGGGCCCGGTGGTGGACAGGTCTATAAGGACGGTGGCGCGGTTTCCGGCCACGATTCCATCAGGCCCCAGCGCGACCGCCTTGACGATGTCGGGCGTCGGCAGACTGGCCAGCACGATATCCGCGCTGGAAGCGACTTCGGCCGGCGATTTCGCAAGCCGCGCGCCTCGCGCCACCAGCGCCTTGGTCGCTTCTGGCTGCGAATCGTAGATGCACAGCGAATAGCCTGCGTCGAGCAGTCGCCCCGCCATCGGTCCGCCCATGCGGCCCGTGCCGACAAAGCCGATTGTTTCTGCTGCCATGGTTCGCTCCCTGTCGCGCCGCAAGCACGGGCGCTTGTTGTTCTTTGCCGCGCCGAGGTTCCCGGTCGCGTTTCGCCGAATTTCAAGATTGTCAGTCAATCTGTCAAGCATAAGATTCTTGTCGACAGGCCATGGCACGCCGGAATAGGGTCGCGAAAACAAGGTCCGAGGAATTCGCTCAGTGCGGCAAGATGAAGCGCAAGGCGCCGGCACGACGTTCGCCGATTTCGTCGCCGGCACAATTTCGGCGGACGTCGCCGCGCAAGATCACGAAGCCAAACGCTCGATCCTCAATTTTTTCGCGACCGCGCTGGGGTCGGCGAATGACCCGGCCGTCACCGCCGCATTGCGCACGTTATTGCCGTTCAGCGGTACCGCGACATCAGCGGTCATCGGCCGTCCGGAACGGCTTGATGCGATGAGTGCGTCGTTCCTCAACGCGATATCGGCCAATCTGCTCGATTTCGACGATACTCATCTGGACACCATCATTCATCCGGCGGCGCCCGTCGCGGCGCCGGTGCTGGCATTGGCGCAAGCGCGCGGGTTTTCCGGGCGGGCTGTGCTCACGGCATTCATTCTCGGCGTGGAGGTGGAATGCCGTGTCGGCAACGCGGTGTCCCCGGGACATTATGCACGTGGCTGGCACATCACCTCGACTTGCGGCGTGTTCGGTGCGGCGGCGGCCTGCGCGAAACTGCTCGAGCTTCCCGCGGACAAGATTTCAAATGCGATCGGGATTGCCGCCAGCCAATCGGCCGGCATCGTCGAAAACCTGCCCAGCGCGGCCAAGAATGTCAGCGTCGGCAACGCGGCGCGCAACGGCCTGTTCGCGGCATTGCTTGCGGCTGAAGGCTATTCCGCATCGCCACGGGCCATTGAGGGACCGCTCGGCTGGGCCCGCGCCATGGGCGACGAGCCCGATATGGCGCGCCTGACGGGCGGTCTCGGCAAGACCTGGGAGATTGCGAAGAATACCTACAAGCCCTATCCGGCGGGCATTGTGTTTCATGCGGTGATCGACGCCTGCTTCAATTTGCGGGCGAAGCTGAACCGGCGGATCGATGATATCGCCTCCATCACGGTGCAGGGCTCAGCACTGCTGCTGGCGCGCGGCGATAGGGTGGTTCGCAACGAACGCGATGCACGGGTCAGCATTCATCATTGCTCGGCCTGTGCGCTGCTGCTGGGCTCGGCCGGCGTTCTCGAATTCGCGGATGCGACCGTATTTCGGCCCGACATCGTGTCCCTGCGCCAGAAGGTGAAGGCGGAGCTTGACGCTTCGCTTCCGGACGGTGCCGCGCGGGTCATTGCCCAACTCGCGTCGGGAGAGACGTTCGAAGAAATTGTGATGGAAGCGAAGGGCAGCCTTGCCGATCCGCTGTCGGATCGTGATATCGAAGCAAAGCTGCGCGATTGTGCGCGGCTGGGCGGGACCGATTGGGATATAGATCGCATTATCGACGACGTCTGGCGCCTTGACACGCTTGCGGACGTATCGAGCCTGATGAGGGCGCACGGCTGAGCTCGCTGCCTTGAAACAGTCAAACCACGAAAGGAACCAACGATGAGCGAATTGTTCGACAAGGGATTGAAGGTCCGCAAGGAAGTGCTCGGCGAGGACTACGTCAACAAATCCATCGCCGGCGCCGACGAATTCACCCGGACGATGGCGGAGTGGTCGACCGAGTTTTGCTGGGGCGCACTGTGGACCCGGCCCGGAATGGACCGGCGGACCCGCAGTATCGTCAATCTGGCGATGCTCGGCGCGCTGAACCGGCCTCACGAACTGAAACTGCACGTCAAGGGCGCGCTGAAGAACGGTGTCACCAAGGAGGAGATCAAGGAGATTCTGTTGCAGGTGGCCGTTTATTGCGGTGTGCCTGCCGGCATCGATGCGTTCCGAAACGCACGCGAGGCGCTCAACGAAGCCGAATCGAAGTAGCGAAGGTCCAGAGCAGGAAGTCGCATGGCTGAGCCGGAATACGAACTCTTTGCCATCCGCTATGCGACCCGCGAGGCGCGGCGCAGCGACCATTTCATCGGCGGCGACCCGCACGACGGGCCGATGCCGATGGACTACTTCATGTGGGTGGCGAAAGGAGGCGGGCGCACCTTCGTCATCGACACCGGCTTCAACGCGGAAGTATCGAACAAGCGGAAACGGACATTCCTGCGCTGTCCGGTAGACACGCTCAGCGCGTTCGACATCGATGTGAATGGGGTAGAGGATGTCATCCTCACGCATCTGCATTACGACCATGCGGGGAATTTCGACCGGTTCCCGAACGCGCGGTTCCATCTCCAGGAGCGCGAGCTTGCGTATGCCACGGGTCGCTACATGCGATATCCGAGGCTGTCGCATTCCTTCGAAGTGGAGGACATCTGCGGGATCGTGCGACTCAATTATGCGCGCCGCGTCATGTTCTACAACGGTGATGCGGAGCTCGCGCCGGGCCTGACGCTCCATGCGGCCGGCGGTCATTCGGCCGGACTGCAATTCGTTCGCGTCAAGACCCGCCGCGGCTTCGTCGTGCTCGCCTCGGATGTCAGCCATTTCTACGAGAACATGGCGAGCGAGCGGCCGTTCACTACGGCGCTGCACATCGGCGAAATGCTCGAGGGCTTCGAAAAACTGCTCGCGCTGGCGCCGGACGAGAGCCATATCGTGCCGGGCCACGATCCGCTCGTGATGAAGCTCTATCCGGCGCCGAGCCCGGCGCTCGAGGGCATCGCGGTGCGTCTCGATGTGCCGCCGTCAGGCGCTGCGCCGGTGCGCGCGGACTTTCTGCGGGGACATTAGCGCCTGCGATGACGTGTCGAAGCGTTTGAAAGGCGCCGCTTCGCTGCGTCTATTTCTCCGCTGCCGCTTTGAGAATGGGCAGCAGCCGCGCGGACTCGGACTTTACCAGGTCGGCGAGGGCTTTGGGTCCGCGGCGATCTTGCTCCACGGTCTCGGCGCCAAGCTCCGCAAGGCGTTTTTTCACGGCGTCCTCGTTGAGCCCTTTGCTCAGGGCATCGACAAGCTTGTCGACGATCGCCTGCGGCGTGCCCGTCGGCACGAACACCGCGTAGAACGGAGCGATGTCGAATTCGGGCAGGCCTTGCTCGTAGGAGGTCGGTACGTCCGGCAGCAACGGACTGCGTTTTTTGGCGGCGACCGCCAGCGCCTTGACGTTTCCTGCCTGCACCTGGCTCAGCGTGCCCAGCACGGGATCGCATTCATAATCAACCTGACCCGATAGCATGGCGTTCAAGACCGGGGCGGTGCCGGTGAATGGAATCATCGTCGGCTTGATGCCGATCGCCGCATGCAGAAGCAGACAGCCGATATAGGACACCGAGCCCAATCCGGCGTGTCCGACATTGAGCTTTTCCGGGTTGGCCTTTGCATAAGCCACGAATTCCCTGAGGTTGTTGGCCGGGAAATCCTTTCGGGCGACCAGCAGTTCAGGATATTCGGCGGTCAACCCAATCGGCTCAAAATCCTTTTGCGGATCGTAGGCGAGGTTCGGGTAGAACGCCGGCGCCAGCGCGTTGGTGCCGAGGTGTCCCGACAAAATCGTATATCCATCCGCCGGCGCACGGGCGGCGCGGATCGCCCCCGTCGTTCCGCCGGCGCCTACGACATTCTCCACCACAAATTTCTGGCCCAGGTAGCGGCTGAAGATGTCGGCGACGATCCTGCCAGTAATATCGGCTGGCCCGCCAGCGGCAAAAGGAACGATAACCGTGGCTGTCCTGGTGGGATAATCCTGAGCCCGTGCGTCACCTATTCCAGCTACTGCCATCATGGCGACGGCCGCTGCTGCCAAATGCCTTCCCATCAATCGCCCCCTCAAATTCGCTTTTTGTCATTTCTGACGTAGCCTACAGACAAGCTGGCCAGCAGCAAGCAGCAAACTCGTTGCGGGGCGCGCTGCTGCCGAGCGCGATCTTATCGTTCCGAAGCCCTTTCTGACGGCACGAAACCCGGTGCTTTCGTTCGGATAGCGGGGATGCTCCATGGAGGTAGGAAAAACCCGTCCGCGAGGCGCCCGCGCCGCCTAATGACCGCCTGGCCCGGAGTAGCTGGATAAGGAACAAATGCCGGGCTGCTCCTTGCGTTTTGGACCTCGATAGGTTTTAAGCCCGGTGACTTCATGACCGCAGGTATGAACGAGAAGCGAACTGCGTGGCTTTGCCGCGTTCCAGACCGAGTAACGCACCACACGATGGCTCATGGGCTTTAGCCTGTTCTGAGCCTCCACAAAGGGATCTATCATGGCCAAGATGACCAAGAATCAGTTGATTGACGCAATTGCAGAGGGAACGCAGGTTTCCAAAGGAGACGTAAAAGCCGTCATCGAGCAGATGGCGACCGTGGGCTATAAAGAGCTGAATGAATCCGGCGAGTTCGTCATTCCGGGCTTCGTCAAAATGTCGGTCGTGAACAAACCCGCTACCGAGGCCCGCAGCGGCGTAAATCCTTTCACGAAAGAGCCTATGGAATTCGCGGCCAAGCCAGCCAGCAAGTCGGTCAAGGCATCACCGCTGAAGGTTGCTAAAGACGCCGTTTAACGGCGGGGTAGGCGAAGCGTGTTCGTTCGTCTGAGCTGTGGGTAAATCCATCACACCCTAGACAGACACCCCCTCCCGCACACTATGCGCCCCGAGACGGAATCTCTGGAGGGCCTAGGGGGACAGTCTCGCAAAGGCCATGCGGTGTAATGCCCGCGTGGCCTTTTTTCTTTTAGTGCCGACAGCAAAAATGGAAGCCTCTGGGGAACGGCCGCTTCCGGCGCGAAGCGACGTTGTGCGCAACGGACCATCCAGGCTCGCAGATGCTCAGATCCAATGGCGGTCGCCGCGGGTCGGATAATCTCTCAACGGTTCGAAACCTTCCGGCGAACTGCCCGTACCCTACGGATCGCAGTCAAACCGAAGTATTCGATCTTGAACAAAGCCTCTCACGTAAATCGCCTGAGCGATCAAATCAAAGAACTTCGCGAGAAGGCCAGAGGGCTGCCCGCCGGCGACGAACGGGATGAGCTGCTGCGCAAGGCCGAGCAGGACGAAATCGCACTGCGCCTCATCGAGTGGATTACCTCTTCGGGCCAACTTCCTCCCCCGGAGGATCTGATTCCGATCCGAAGACATCGATTACGCCGGGAATGATACGACAGGCGTACCTCCAGACGGCGGCTCACTCGCTCATGACAGATCGAATACAACTTCTTAGTTCGTCGACGGCCGTGGCAACGCGATGTGCCCCGGCCGCGACCAATCGGTCGGCCTGATGATATCCCCAGCTGACACCGATCGACCGCAACCGGGCTGCCTGCGCCATCTCCATGTCAAAAGTAGTGTCCCCAACGAAGACGGCGTTCTCGGGCGTTGCCCCGGTTGCCGCGAGTGCCTGAAGGAGCATCCCGGGATGCGGTTTGGAGGGCGCCGTGTCGGCGGCCTGAATGGTCCGAAAAAAGCCGTTCCATCGCAGCGCGTCCAGCGCGGGAGCGACGGTGTCAGACCTGTGCCCGGTCGCCATGCCCAGAACGGTATCCGAAGTAGAACTCAGCTCATACAGAAGGTCGCCAACTCCGTCGAATGGCTGTTCGGCAAAGGCGGGATCCGCTCTCAATTGCGGCAGCAGGAGATCGTAGGCTCTGACCATCTCAAGTATAGGGGCCGTCGGGCCGGCCAGCTGAGTCAGAATGACATCGAGTGACTTTCCAACCAGCGCAAGACTGTCGGCCGGCGATGGGGCAGGCAATTGAAATTCGGCAAACACGATTCGATGGCTCTCCAGAATCAGAGCAGCGGCTGTCGACCAATGTGCCGTCGAAATCAAAGATGATCAGTTTCAAGACTATTTCTCAAAGTAGGTCGTTGGTGATCTTGGTGCTGTCACGGGACATCGTCTCGCTTATCGATGCAGGCACGAATAAACCCGGACCAGCTCGCGGGTCTGCACCGGAACGACAAGCTCTGCATCCTTGTTCCTTGTGGCCGTTCCGCAGGATAACCAGAAGTAATTTCCGGCGGGATCGACGACCAGCCTGTTCGGCGAGAAATTCGAGAGAATGATCGACAGATAAGGGATAGTCGAGAACCACGATAGGGGAGCCAGGGCCGGCGAAATTCGCTCGGCCGAGACAAAGCGCGGATCACCGAGCGCGGGGTCGGAATTGCTACTCATCGCCAGCATCGCAATGGCGTCACGGTAATCGATCCACGACGCGACGAATTTCCCGGTTTCGATTGCATGAATCAAGGTCACCACGAGAAAGATCGAGGCGAGGGCGCACAGCGTCCCGCCGCGGGGCAAGATCAGGGTGTGCCGCAGCCTCGCTAATCGATTAGGGACGATCCCTTCTCTGGTCAGGGCGGCCAAGGCCGCCAACGCGCCAAGCAGGGGCGTGACGACGACCAGTGCGGTCCGCAAGTAGTAGCGGCTGCTCGCATGGACGGAATGATCGAGATGAAGCCAGTAGATGGAAAGCAATCCGAGCAAAATCCCCAGAGCCAAGATGCATGCCCGTCTCGGGATCCATATTGACAACAGCATCAGGATTGCACCGTAGGCGATGATCGCCGCCAGCAATACCAGGACGACCTCCACCTTGAAGATTTCGAAATCGAAGAAGTGCAGCGCAGCCCGCAAAAACGCGCCTGCATAATAGTCATCGGGCGGAAGGATGATCTTCGCTGCTACGGCCAGTACCACAACAATCGTAAGGCTGATTGCTGCGCGTACGAAAGTTGCGCTCCACAAGCCGCGCGGCGCCAGCGTTGCTGCGATGGCCAAGAGCAGCACCAGCGCTCCTTCGTGCGTGAAGGCCAGCAGGAGCCAAGCGGCAAACACCAGCAAGGCTCCGATACTCGTTGGCTTTCGCATAGTGACTCAGCGCCAGCGTTGGCCAGAACATCGCGTGGGCGAGCCACATCTCCGTGGGAAAGCCGAAGATCAGCGGGCAGAGCAGGGCTGTCGATCCGCACGCATAGACAAAGATAATGCGGCCGGGTGAGCGGTCGGCCGCGTAGGTCACGGCCAGTCCCATCAATGGAGAAATATAGAAGAGCAGCCCATAGGCGATGATTCCAGCCGAGGGACTATTCGTGATTCGGACGAACGCCTCGGCCGGCAACAGGGTCAACAGGAAGACCGACGTTCGGCCAGAGATGTTATGCCAATGAAAGGCCCAAACGTCCTGGACCGCGACGGCGTATGAAAACATCGCGCCGTCGCCATAGAGCTCGAGCTGATAGAAAAGTGCGATGATCGGGAATGCGACGGACCAACACAGGCCGGTGCCAACGATCAGAAATCGGAACGAGCGGTCATCGAGGCGAAGTGCCCGGCCGGACATGTCAGCGACTGTCCATGCCAGGCGTGATACGGCTCAATATGAAAATCGGCATTGCAGGCTCAGGACTTTTCGCTGGCGGAAGCTTTCAGAGTAACGAATTTATGGCCGGAGTCAGCAGCGAGGGCGAAGATATCGCTCGTACATGTCGGAAAGCGGCAGTGCCATTGGCGTTGATGCATCAATTTCGATGGCGCGCGCTCAGCTCCCGACGCATTCGCGGCCGCACAGCCCCAGGAATTCGTGCAGCCGTCCGGTCGTCAAGGCCCTCCACGGGCAAAGCGAACAATATCTCGCCAGGGGCGTTAACACGAATCGGCCTTCGCGCTTGCAGTTCGGCCAAAGCGCGGCTAACGCTGAGGTGTTCCTCGTTGCCAAACAGGGCAGAGTTTGCAGGAGAGTGCGCGGCGTTCATTTGCAGGACTTTCTTTTACTGGGCGCGTTCGTGGAACACCGAAAGTCCTAAATCATTCCGCTAGAAATCAGATGGATTTCTGGGATCGACTGGTCGATAGTATCATTGATAACTCGCGAGAACCGAATTTCACCGTGCAGCTCAGCAATTTCCCCACCCGCAAATTTGCTTCTTCCGACACGTGGGAGAGCTTTGTCGAGCAATTTCGTAGAGAACAGCAACCCTTGTCGCAGGCGCCAGGCCTGGACGGAGTCTGTTCGGCCCGTTGCGCACCGGGACGGTGGACGATCTCGTGATTGTCGGGCAGGTCGGCCAATCGCTCGACGGTCGGGTCGCGACGGCGACGGGTCACTCGAAGTTCATCAACTGTCCGGCCGGTATCGAACATCTGCACCGGCTCCGCGCGCTGGTCGATATTGTCGTGGTCGGCGTTGGAACGGCGCTGGCTGATAACCCGCAATTGACGGTCAGGCAAGTCGCCGGTCCTCAGCCCGCGCGTGCCGTGATCGATCCGAGAGGACGCCTGGGAGCGAATGCAAAGCTGTTTGCCGACGACGGCGTTCGCCGTCTGTTGATTACGACAGACGGTTCGCAGGCCACACCGCCCCCCGGCGTTGAAGTCATCACCTTGCCTGCGGAGGACGGAAACATTGCGCCGTCCGCCATCGTCGCGTCGCTGGCCGGTGCAGGGATGCGCCGAATGTTGATTGAGGGCGGTGCCGATACCGTGTCGCGTTTTATCGCGGCGCGATGTCTCGATCGGTTGCATGTAAACGTGGCGCCCGTCATGTTGGGCGCGGGAGGCCCTGGAATCGAGTTGCCGCCGCTCGAACGGGCCGATCAGGCCCACCGGATGCAGGTCCGCGTGCACAAGATCGAGGACGATGTCCTGTTCGATTGCGACCTGTCTGATCAGCGGATCGCCATCGGCGTTGCAAAAAAGTCGAGATGACCCACGCGCATCGTTGAAGCGCGTGCGCCGACCGCGTCCTTTCGTCTTGCCAGCCAATTGTCGATATCGCGGCGCGGCAGCGCTTCGATCTCACTGGCGGCGGTAGCCCATCCGGCCAGCAATTCGAGTTGGATCTCCTGGTCGGCAATTCCGATCACCCAATCGGAATTGCCGTGAACGACCGAATATCCGAGCGCCTCAAACCTGGAAATGGCCGCAGCGGCGGCCGAGGGGCCCAGCGCAGGCCCAAAGCCCTTGTCGGTGCGCTGATGGGCATTGACCGCCGACGTGATGGTCTCGTCGAGCGGATCGGAGGGCGAAATGTCGATGCGGCCATCGTAGGTCAGTGCTGCATAGACCGGCAGCGCGTGCGAGGCGACATGGCGGGTAAAGCGATCCAGCCAGTTTTCGGAGACGAGATCGAGTAGTGCCGAGATCGTGATCAGGTCTTTTGTGCCGTCGAGCACCACTTCGAAATTGCCGCTGAGATCGAGTGGAACGGCATTCAGCCTGACATCGCCGGTAGATTTTCCGCTGCACGCCAAAGTCAGCAGACGTTGATCGTTGTCCACGAGATCCCAGTGTTGTCGTGCCGGCAAGTGTGAACCAAGCGCGCGGACGGTGGAGCCCGCGCCGCAGGCGAGATCGACGACGCTTATTGCGTCGTGCGACTTGAATAGAGTCGGCCACCGCGTCGAGCACGATCGGATTGCGCGCGCGCAAGTCATAGCTTTCCCGCAAGGCCAGCCATTCGGCGGAGAAGCCGCTCATGCGAGCTTCTCCAGTGCGGCGGCAAAGATCGCGCCGGATTGCTGCCAGGTGGGCAACGTTCGCGCCGTCGCCAATGCCGCCGTCCGACAGGCGGCGACGCAGATCGGCGTCAGCGATCACCCGGCGCAGGGCTTTCGCCAGTGCATCCACGTCGCCGGAGGTGACCAGCAAGCCCGCTTCTTGCGGAACGGTGTCCGGGATGGCTCCCGCCGTTGTCCCGATCACAGGCAGACCGTGCGACAATGCCTCGGCGTAGGCCATTCCATATCCCTCGAAGCGGGAGGCGAGAACGAACAGATCGGCGTTGTCGTATAGTGCGGCAAGACGTTCGGAAGATACGGCGCCAAGCGCTGCGATTCGGCCGGCAAGCCTGTGTTGGGATATGCTGGCATCCAGTCTTGCGGCCTCATTCGGATCGCGCGTGAGATCCCCGGCAATCGTCAGCCGCCACGGAAGCTCAGCCAATGTAGCCAGCGCGGCAACGAGTACGTCAAATCCTTTCCGGGGCACAACAGCGCCAACGGACAGCAAATGCGGCACTTCGCTTCGGCTTCCCCGAGACCTCGGCGCAGGATCGCTGCCGGGCCTTGCCACAGTGATGTGCTCGGCCGATACACCATAGTCGGAAGCGACAAGTTTTGCGGTTGTGGGGCTCGTCACCACGACTTCGCGCACTAGAGCGAGTGCAGCCTGTTCACTGCGGTGCAGGGCATCGGCCCGTTCGGCAGACAGCCCCCATTCCAGCGCGAGGGGATGATGAACCAGCCCAAGCAACGGATGCTGGGTTGCAACCTCCGCTGCGACATCTGGCAGGACCCCCAGGGCCAGGCCGTCTACCACGATCGGTTGGCCGTCCGGTACCTTCAACAGAAGGGATCGCGCGGCAGACCGGGTCGCCTCATCCGGCGAAGGAAATCCTTCGCCGATGTCGAGACATTCGACGTCCCAGCCCAATTGCCGGAGTTCGGCCATGATCCGCCGGTCGTACGCGTAGCCGCCGGTTGGCGTATCGAGACTGCCTGGCACCGCAAAGACGACGTGCTTCACCACAAGGGCGCTTCATATTGCGCGCGCGCGAGGTGCGACTCGGAGAGCGTGATGCGCAGGGCCTTGAGCTCCCGGCCGGGACGGCCGAGTTCACCAGCGCGGGCCGGCGTTGCCAAGCCATCGAAGATATATTTGGACAGAAATTCCGTCGTTGTGTTGCTACCCCTGAATTCGGGAACCTCGTCGAGATTGCGGTAGTTGAGCGGGGTCAGGACCGCCTTGAGCGCATCGTGTGCGCGGCCGATATCGATCACAATTCCATTGTCGTCGAGGCTCTCGGCGATGAAGGCGGCATCTACCACGAATGTGGCGCCATGCATCCTCTGCGCGGGTCCAAAAACCGCGCCCTTGAAAGAATGGGCGATCATGATGTGGTCGCGAACTTCGACGGTGAACAAGGCAGCTCCTTACGAGTAGATGATGGGTTGGCAGAGTATCCCGCTTTTAGCGTCGAGAATTCCCGGCAATCGTTCCGGCAAATCGCCGAACGCAACGGCTGGCGCCAGCAATGCATCGAGCCTTGGATCATTGAGCAGCGCGATTGCGGCCGCGAGGCGGCGGCCGTGCGTCCAGCGCGGACGATGCGATGGCGCGATGCGTCCGACCTGGCTCGATACAAGCCGAAGCCGGCGGCTGTGGAACGGGCCTCCAAGCATGGCGGTCACCGCCGCGTCGCCGTACCAGCTCATTTCCAGGACCGTCGCTTCGTCTCCGGCCAGTTCGAGTGCCGTTCGCAGTCCATCGGGCGAGCCGCTGGCGTGAACAACGAGATCGCATTCGGCCTTTGCGTTTCCGGGATCTGCGAATCTAACCCCGAGTTTCCCTGCCAATTCCGCACGGCTGGAGTTGATGTCGACGAGCGTGACGTCCGTACCGGGGATCCGCCCGCACAGGTAGGCGACGAGGGAACCGACCACGCCGGCCCCGACAACGGCGATGCGATCGGCCGGTCCTGGTGCCGCGTCCCACACGCCGTTAAGCGCGGTTTCCATGTTGGCAGCCAGCACCGCGCGGAGTGGCGGCACGTCCTCCGGAAGCGCCACCACGGCGCCCGCAGGGATGTTGAATGCGGTCTGGTGCGGGTAGAGCGCAAAGACGGTCTTGCCTCGCAGGGTATCGCCGCTGTTCTCGATCTGTCCTACGGCGGCGTAGCCGTATTTGACGGGAAATGGAAAATCGCCCGCCATGAACGGCGCGCGCATCCTCTGGAATTCGCCCACAGGTATGCGCCCGCCAAAGACGAGCGATTCAGTGCCGCGGCTGATGGCGCTGTAGAGCGTCTTCACGCGTACTTCGCCTGCGCCGGGCGGTGGGTATGACTTCCTGGCGGAGCTCGACCTGTTTGGGTCCGCGATACCAAAGAGCCAAGGTAGTATTGGCGCTCGCACTGACAGCCATTTTCTTCGATCTCGGACTGGAATTCCTGCCGGCTGGACGTGTTATAAGCGGTAGTCTGCACCGCCCGCGGGCGAATGAGAAGTCGTAACCTTTCCTGCTGCGAGTAGCCCGCTCCGCCATGACGCAAGCCGAAGCCGCCGACAAGAGCATATTCGCCAGGCGAGCGGTTTTTGCCGTCCTGTTTTTGGTCACCATGGCGGGATCGCTATGGCTCGCCGCAGTGGCGCTGATGCCCGGCGGATTTGGAATCCTGGATCTCGCCGCACTTGTCCTGTTCGCCATCACTTTGCCATGGATGGTCGCGGGGTTCGCCAATGCCGTGATCGGCTTCATCATCATGCGCTTTTCGGCCGATCCGGTGGCGGCAGTTCTGCCCGCCGCCGGGCTGATCGGGGATGACCAACCGGTGACGGCGTCGACCGCGATCCTGCTTTGCGTTCGCAATGAGCTGCCGCTCCGTATCATTCGTAACCTGGAGCCGATGCTCGAGGGTATCCACGCTTCCGGCTACGGTGAGCGCTTCCACCTCTACCTGCTCAGCGATACCAGCGATGCTGATCTTGCGGTCAGGGAGGAAGCACTTTTTTCCGAATTGATCGCAAGCTGGCGCGATCGGATCGCGATCAGCTACCGGCGCCGTACCGTGAATGTCGGTTTCAAGGCCGGCAATGTCCGCGAATTTTGCGAACGCTGGGGAAACCGCCACGAGTTCGCGGTCACGCTCGATGCCGACAGCTTCATGTCGGCGGACGCGATTATCCGGCTGGTCCGGATCATGCAGGTCGATCCCAGGCTTGGTATCCTGCAGGGCCTGATCGTGGGGCTACCGTCAACGAGCTTGTTCGCCCGCATCTTCCAGTTCGGCATGCGGCTCGGCATGCGCTCCTACACCATCGGAAGCGCGTGGTGGCAGTCCGATTGCGGACCTTATTGGGGACACAACGCCGTCTTGCGGCTTGAACCGTTCATAAAGCACTGCCAGCTTCCATTGTTGTCCGAGAGCGGCGAGGCGGAGCGGCATATCCTCAGTCACGACCAGATCGAGGCGGCGCTGATGCGCGCTGCCGGCTATCACGTGCGCGTGGTGCCGCGGGAAGATCTCGGCTGGGAGGAGAATCCGCCGACGCTGCTGGAGTTCATGCGTCGCGACCTGCGCTGGTGTCAGGGCAACATGCAGTACTGGCGATTTCTGTTGCTGCCGAACCTCAGGCCGGTCAGCCGCTATCAGCTGGTACTCGCGATCCTGATGTTCATCGGCTCGCCGGCCTGGATTGGCTTGCTCGTCCTCGCCACGATCGCGCTCGTAGCGTGTGACGATCCTGCCACGATCATGCGCGGCGATGCCGGCGGCGCGTTGCTGACGTGGGTGCTCGTGATGTGGTTCTCGCCGAAGATCGCGGGCGCCCTCGATGTCCTGCTCTCGCCGGAGGAGCGCCGCGCATTCGGCGGCGCGGGCCGGTTCACCGTCAATTTCGTCATCGAAACCATCTACTCGATCATCCTGTGTCCGATCCTCTGGATCAGTCACACGATCTTTCTCTTTGGCCTGCTGTTCAATCGCGAGATCAGCTGGATGGGGCAGGTCCGCGACGATCACGCGGTGCCTTTGACGCTGGCGTTACGGGATCTCTGGCCGCAGACTCTCGTGGGATGCGCCTCGCTCGGCCTCGTGCTGGCGAGCCAGCCATGGGCATTGCCGTACATTTTCCTGCTAGCCGGCGGGCCGGCTCTGTCGGCTTTCTTTGCTATGGTAACGGCCTGGCCTGCGCTCGGCGGCCTCGCCGTCCGTTTGGGCATCGGCCGCGTTCCCGAGGAGACGGCAACCCCGGAGGATCTCTTGGAGCTGGCGTTGCCTGCGATCAAGTCAGAGAGCCGGCCGCCTCTGACACGCTCGGTCTAGACAGTGCTCTGGCGTCGTCAGGACCGTGCGTGCCACCATCAGGTCGCTTCGTATCTATTACGGAGACAAGAGGCGGGCTGCGGCGATGGACCGGCTCTATGGCAACTTCGTCCGGCCCGGCGATCTGGTGTTCGACGTCGGCGCCCATGTCGGCGATCGCGTCGCCTCGTTCCACCGGCTGGGTGCGCGCGTCGTTGCGGTCGAGCCGCAGCCGTCGATGGTGAGGGCTCTCAGGCTGCTCTATGGCCGCAGCAAATCTGTTGCGATCGAGGCGTTGGCGGTCGGGCGTGAGCCGGGCAGGGCGCGCATGCTGATCAATGTCGATAATCCAACGGTGTCGTCGATCTCTCCGGCTTTTGTTGAAGCCGCGCACGGCGCGCCCGGTTGGGAAACCCAGCGCTGGAACGAGACCATCGACGTCCCCGTCACCACGCTCGATGCATTGATCGCCAAGCACGGCGTTCCCGCATTCATCAAGCTCGATGTGGAGGGTTTTGAGGCAGAGGCGTTGTCAGGCCTGTCGCAAGCGGTGCACGCAATTTCGTTTGAGTTCACGACCATCCAACGCGACGTAGGCCTTGCCTGCATCGAGCGGTGCTCGGCGTTGGGTTACGGGCGCTTCAACGCAGCCCTTGGCGAAAGCCAGACGCTGATCGGGGACTGGATGAATGCGCGGGACATCGCTCGCTGGCTGACTGAGTTGCCGCAGGCTGCCAATTCCGGAGACATCTATGCCGTCGCGGCCTGATCGACTGCAGCCGCGGCTCCTGACGTTCTCTGTCGCCATACTGCTCGCGGCGGGTTTCGGCCTGACGCTGTTGATCTTCTATCCCGGCGTCATGACCTATGATGCCAAGTTCGTCTATGAGGATATCGCCAAGGGTACGATGGGCGATTGGCAGTCGCCGGTCATGGTCTGGCTGTGGGCTCTGATCGATCCGATTGCTCCCGGCGCCGGCAGTATGTTTCTGCTGATTGCGACGACCTACTGGCTGGGCTTTGGCGTCCTTTCACTTGCTCTCGCATCTCGCGGCAAGGCCATCGCGTTACTACTGCCTTTGCTGGCAATGACGCCGCCGGCGCTGTCTTTTGCCGGGATCATCTGGCGGGACGTTCTGTTTGCAACGTGCTGGTTGCTTGCCGCGGCTGTCGCCTTCGCAGTGTCTGAACGCCCGTCCCCGATCAGGTCGACCGGGCAGGTGCTGGCATTTGTGTTGTTGATATCAGGGGTCCTGCTGAGGCCGAACGCCCTTCTGGCTGCGCCGATACTCATGGCCTACATCGTCTGGCTTTCGCGAGTCTCCCTGCGCAAAACGGCCATCCTCTACGTTCCGGTCGTGTTTGGTGTCTTTGGCATCGTGCAACTCGTCTACTACGGGATGCTGGACGCCAAACGACAGCATCCGCTGCAAACGATCATGATCTTCGACCTCGGCGGCATCAGCCACTTCTCGAAAGAAAACCAGTTTCCCGTTACTTGGAGTGAATCGGAAAACGCGATGCTGCTGAATAAATGTTATCAGCCGACGCTGTGGGACATTTACTGGCGGCTCCAGCCGTGTGATTTCGTGATGCGCAAGGTCGAGCGTGAAAAGGGCTTGTTCGGTACCCCGGCGATATCCGGGGCATGGCTGTCAGCGATCCTCCATCATCCGATTGCCTATTTGCAGCACCGCTCGGCGTTCATGTGGAATTTTCTCGCCGCCGATAATCTGACGATGTGGACGGCCGACGTTGAACATCCGACGAAGAATGTCTTTGCCGATCGAACTGCGTTCAATGCGCTGGTCGCGGCCCACGACGTGCTCAAACCTACGCCTTTTCTTCGCGTGGGCTTTTGGCTTCTGGCTTGTATCATCGTCTGTTGGTTGAGCTGGAGACGAAGCGCTCCCCGCGAAGCAGCGTTCGCGTTGGGGGTCTGCGGCTCGGCGGCGATTTATGTGTCGAGCTTCTATGCCTTGGGCGTGGCGTCCGACTTCCGCTACGGCTACTGGGCGGTGCTGGCTGCCATTGCCGGTAGCGTCGTTGCTGCGTCCGGTGAAGGCAGGGGAACTGAGCCACCGCGCTAGAACGGACTATTGCTTGGGTTCAGCCGACGCGGTCCAGGTCTTGTAGTCGGCGTCGGAAACGCTCGGCAGTTTCTTGACGAATGCCGCAATCGACCAGATCTCGTCGTCCTGGGCGCCGGCCTGCGCGAAGCTCGGCATGCCCGTCATGTTGATGCCGTTCTTGATGACCCAGAACAGTTGGGCAGGGGAGAGATCACCGGCGACCTCCTTCAGGTCCGGCGGATCGGGATGTAATCCTTCCGAGTATTTTAGCCATTTGACGCCTGGCGCGCCGTGGCAGTTCGCGCAGCCGAAACTGGCATAAGCTTTGGCGCCGGCCTGTACCATGGTGGCGTCGCCAAACGAGGTCGGCGGGTTATCGTTGGCGTGGCGATTGATCGACGCGGTCCGGACCCGGGTCAGAGCCCATGTGACGGCGGCGGGGTCTTCGGTCGTCCCGGCCACGCTATAATAGCCGCCGAAGAAGAAGGCCGCAGCGCCAATGCCGACCACGATTGCCAATGCACCGATTGCCGCGAGAAAGCGCATGCAAGCCTCCGATCGTCTGTTTGCCGCCCCGAAGCTAAATGAGTGGCTCTGTTCGGGAATAACGAACCGGCTGAAAGGTTGCATATGATATGACACTGCAAGCAAATTTCACGCGACGCTTTGCGACCAAAGTTCAATGATTGGTGATACCGAAAGCGATATTCATAAAGTGCGCGGAACCGGCTTCGAGCGCGCGTCGAGCATGCTCCGCGGCGCGTCCGGTGTTTTCGTCAACCGTGGCTCCATGAGGAGGGACGGTCGCGGCAGGATAGTCGCCCTCTGCCTGGCGCTGTTGCTGCACGCAGGCGCGATGGTCCTCATGCTCATGACCGAAATCAGCCTCGCGGGCGTGGCCGTCTTCCTCCTCGTCTGGGTCATGCTCAACTGCCTGTGGTTGGCCTTGCTGCGCAGGCCGACCGTGGCGGCGCTTATTTCGCTCGGAATTCTCATCGTGCTGACGCTGCTGTCGCGCTTCAAGTTCGACAAGCTCTGGATGACGATCGACTTCGTCGATGTGATGATCGTTGATCGCGACACGACTACATTTCTACTGGAGATATTTCCACCGTTGCGCTGGTGGATCCTGCTGACGGTTGTGGCGACGGTCGTCGCGATCGTCATCGCCTGGCGGCTGGATCGATATCGTGTGAATCTCCAGACCAGCCTCGCTGGGTTCTCGATAACGGCTGCGACGCTCGTGGCTGTGTCGCTGTTTTGGCCGACCGGACTCAGCGAGGATTTCGAAGGCCGAAGCTATGTCTCAAAATTTGCGCGGACGGGAGTAGAGGCAGTTCACGAATTGTCCTCTCGCGGCTATCTCGACGCGGCTGGGAGTGCGCGTGGACATGTGACCGAGGCCGCCGACGCCGTCTGTCATCCAACACGGAAGCTTCCACATATCATACTGCTGCACGATGAATCGAGTTTTGACATCACCGTTGCGCCGG
Source organism: uncultured Alphaproteobacteria bacterium (assembly GCA_963840465.1). Classification (GTDB taxonomy): domain Bacteria; phylum Pseudomonadota; class Alphaproteobacteria; order Rhizobiales; family Xanthobacteraceae; genus Bradyrhizobium. The sequence goes on from CAWIZF010000044.1 coordinate 81,294, forward strand.
GGGTCAATGTACCGGCTGACTATCATCGACATTTTAAGTCGTTCGATGGCCGAGAGCGCAAGCTTCTTGTGGAGGGCGTCGGCGGACCAAGCTGGTTCACCGAGTATAATGTGCTTACAGGCCTTTCGGTTCGATCGTTCGGGCGGTTTGCGACATCTGTGACACGAATCGCTGCCGGACATGTCTATCGCGGCCTGCCGCGCGTATTGCAGCGATGCGGTTATGACACCTTCAGTCTCTACCCGTTCTACGGCTCCTTTCTGGGGTCGCGCGCATTTCACACGACCACCGGTATCGCGCACTACCTGGATATGCACGACCTGGGCACCCGCGGCTTCGAGGCCGACAGCTTCTACTACGACCGGGCGATCGATCTGATCAGGCGAGAACGCGGCAAGGGAGCGCTCTTTCTCTATGTGTACACGGTGGCCAATCATTTTCCGTGGGACGAACGGTTGCGCCCGCAGCTGCAGCCTGATTGGCGCGACCTTGGCAACGCACCTGAGGTGGAAGAGTACATTCGGCGTCAGGCGATATCCGCGCAGGAATATCAAGCACTCCTGAAAAGGCTTGCTCAGGAGTTTCCCGCGGAAGCCTTCCTCATCATCCGCTACGGCGATCATCAACCTCAGTTTGGAGCTCGCCTGATCGATCCATCGCTCGGCAAGGAAGAAATTGCGAAACGGGCGAAAGCCCTGGACCAGCGTTACCTGACGACATATTACGCGCTCGACGCGGTGAACTTCGCGCCGGTCGATATCACATCGGCGCTCGACCGGCTTGATGCGCCGTACCTGCCCCTGGTCGCGCTGCAGGCGGCGGGAATTCCACTCGATGCGAGCTTCGCGGAGCAGAAGACGATCCTGCAACGGTGCGACGGCCTATTCTACAGTTGCGAAGAAGGGGCGCAGGCCAGTCGCCTGAACCGACTTTTGATAGATGCCGGACTTATCAAGGGGCTCGCGGATTGAGGGGCGCGGGGTAAGATAAAAACCGGCGCAATTACTTGGCGAACCGGCCTTCCTCCGGAAGTCCCGTCATCGTGGGAGTTCGGAATGCCGGCTTGTGATCTTGCCGTTTGGACCACGACACGTAATAGGCCACGCCCGTCATGATCAATATCCCGGTAAAGCTGACCAGAACTTGCATAGCCAGCGAATCCGGGCCTGTGATCAGGACAAGGTGTCCGGCAAACGAAAGAAACACCCCGGCGCAAAAGACCGCCAGCCACTCCTGGCCGCATTTGATGACCGGCTGCAACGCCTGCCATCGGAAACCGGACCAGTCTCGCGGCACCATGTAGCTAAACAGAAAAGCCAGCGTGAGAAAGTGAAGCACCCGGTGAGGGGCGAGGTTTTCCCTGTCGTTGGGACCAAAGACATCGCGCAAGAGATCCGGGACGATGGCGGCTTGGGGAAATTTCCCTGCCACCGTCACCGCCAAGGCAAGGAACAGGTACAACCATGCGACGGCGCGCAGGATTGAGAATTCCTGAAGCTTGTGTACGGCGCGGATTTGAGCCGGGCCGCTCAATGCAAGCCATGCGCCGAGCACGAACAGGAGTTGCCAGCAGAACGGGTTGAGGTACCAGTGCCCCTCCGGAAACGCAGACAAATTCCAGTCGAACTGACGAGCCGCGAAGTAGAGAGCAATCGACGCCGCCACGGTGACATTCGGCCGGCGGACCATGCCGAGCAGGACGAGCGGGAAGACTGCCATCAACACGATGAACAGTTGCAGCACATCGAGGTTCAGCGGCTTGGCCCGAAGCAGCAGGCCGTGAATCAGCGTCCGGACCGTGTGATCGACGATTCCAGTGACGTTGAACTCGCTGATGAGCGCGGGCGCCGCGGACTGGCGCGCGACATATCCGATCAGGTTTATATAAATCACGAACAGGACGATATAGGCGGCGTAAAGCTGCCATAGGCGCTTGAAGATTCGGGTTGCCGTCACGACTAACCCGCGCTCCAGCATCATCCTTCCATAGAGGATAGCGGCAGTATAACCGCCAACGAACACGAACAGGTCGACAGCCCCGCTGAACCCGAAATTGCGCATGGTCAGCATGCTGACCGCATTGTGCGGCACGTGATCCAGAAAGAGAAACCAGGCCGCGATACCGAGCAGGAGATAGAGTCGGAGATCGCCGTCGCGCGCGGCGAGCTCGGACTTCAGTGACGGATACATTGTGGTTTAAGAACTTTGCAGGTCGGAGGAATCGAATCGCGAATCTAGCGCGACGGTCCGCTCAGCCGGAATAGACTTTACGTGAAGAATAATTAAGCAAGCTCTCGGCGATTAAAGCCCACTTAACAATCACAATGTTTTGAGGGAATAGGGTGGCCGAACAGGATCACGCGCTTTCGTGCTTGCGAAGATCGCGGATGTGATCGAACTGGCTGGCTTGCAGGTCGGCGCCTGTCGCGCCGAGGTCGGGCAGGGCCGCCTCGCTGAGAATCTCGGCGGTGATGTCCTCGACCGAGCAATCTGCGATTTCATGGATGAAGCTGATATTCCTGTACTCACCCGACGCGATCCGGGAGATGACCTCGCGCCTTGTGATTTCCGGGTCGACGATGGCCTCGCGACCCCGGCGGCCGTAGTCGATCATCACGACGAAATACTGCATGCTGGCGATCTGACCTCATTCCGCGTCTCGGAATCGATGAGGGTAGTATTTCCGAAAAACGGAAATAAGTCAAGTAAAAATTCGGAAAAACAGAAATTTGGCCGCGCGCGGGCTGGTGGCACCGTGGCGGATCTCGAGAATCAGTCGGTTCGGTAACCGCTACGACGATTGCTACTTATCCGGCGTGCGGCCGCCCGCCGACCTTGTCACCTTGCGGGCCCGGGCTGCCGCCTTGTTACGCAATCGTTCGATCTGGCCCCTCGGCAGGGTGACGCAGATCTCCCCGATCCATTCCAGCTTGACGCCGGTGATCGGTTTGGCATTGAAGCTCGTGAGGTTCACCGAGGTCGGAGATTTCCCCCGCTCGATCGTTTTCAGATAACGCTCGCCGGTCTTCAGGCGCACGGCGGCCTCCTCGCCGTAGAAGCTCGACAGCGGGTGGCGCTGCTCGCGATAGACCACGATGATATCGCCGTTCTCGTACTTTGGCAGCATGGAATCGCCGGATACCTCGAAAGCGATGGTCTCTTCCGCGATCGGGAAGGGCAGTTCGACCTCGCCGAGGCCCTCCGGCGGTACCTGCTCGTGTTCCGGTTCGATCGAGGCGCCGGCGCCGACGCGGCCCATGATCGGCACCGAGTTCAGTTCGAGATATTCGATGATCGGCGCGATTTCGGACGCCTTGATCAGGCGTATCCCGGACAGGATCTCGGAAACCGCGCCGGGGCGAACGCCCATTGCAGTCGCCAGCCCGCCCTTGGTCTTGCCCGGCTTCTCCAGCCCTCGTTCGATCAACCTGATGTCCAGCATGGTCAGACCCTTCCGAATTTCAGAAAGTATAGCAGTTCCGATTATCCGAAATCAAGCTTGACTTTTACTTCGGAATATCAGAAATTGATTGCCGGCGTCGGGCGGCGTTGACAAGAGCAAGGACAACAAATGGAACTGTCGAACTGGGCGCCCGAGCACTCGGACGCGCTGCGGGAACTTATTGCCAAAGGCATGAGCTTTTCGGAAGCCGCGCGAGCCATCAATTCACGATTCAACACGTCCTACTCTCGCAGTGCCGCGCTTGGACGTGCCCGGCGCCTGGGGCTGGGACCGGACGATCGCCAGACAGCCGTCGATGCCGACCAAGCCTGCGGAGCTGCACGAAATTGCGGAGCCCAATCGCAGTCATTTCAGGACGCTTGCACTTCCCTGGCCGATGCCAGTCTTCAAAGAGGTCGTGCCGGTCAAGCTGCGCTGCGCTGGCATCGAACCGAGGCATCTCTCCCTGATCGAGTTGGAGCGCGGCGATTGCCGCTATCCCTATGGCGGCGACGAAGAGGGCGAGGCCATCACCTTCTGCGGTCATCCGCGCCGCGCGGGTTCGAGTTATTGCAGCCCGCATTTTCATTTGAGCCGCAATCCGGTCGAGCCGCACGAATGCGTGAGTATCGTTTCGCGGCGGCTGGTGAGGGCGGCATGAAGAAGACCGCTGTCAGCTGTGTGGCCGACAGGCTGAAACGGCTGCCGCGCGGCCATCGGATCGCTCATCTGCGTGCGCTGATCGGACTTCAACCGGAGGGCTGCGGCCGTCGGGATGAATTATCCGAACTGCTGCGCGAGGAGATAGCGGACGCATCAATCGAATAGTTTTTCTGATTGAGATCGAATTCCACCGTTTTCGAGGAGTCCATCAGATGCCGAAAGCCAAACGCCGAAAGCCGTACAATCCCGCCAAGGCACATGACCGAAGGTCCCGCGATCTGTTACGCAACGCCGAAGTCGCCACCGTCGAGGTCGATAATCCGCTGGCGCTGGAGCCGGGCGAGAAGATCGTTGCCCTGCGTTCGATCCGCAACGATCCGCTCGCCCGCCTGCATTCGCATCGCCAGATCGACGAAGCGCAGTATCAGGCCGGGCGTGCGTTCCAGAGCGACTGGGAGAAGGCCGAGCGCGGACCGCGCGCGGTCGACCCGACGCGGGAATATGTCGATGGCGGGCAGAGCCGCGAACCGATCACCGAGGGCCAGCGCAAGGCCGTGCTGCGGTTGAACCGGGCCGAACGCGAGCTCGGCGCAGACGGCTCGGCGCTGGTGCATGACGTGCTGGTTCAGGGTCTGACCATGGAGCAGGTTGGCCAGCGGAGAGGCCTGTGTACCAAACGCTGGGGCGACTATTTTTCGAGGCGATTCCGCGAATGCCTCGACCGGCTGGCGCTGTTGTATGGGTTCGCGACGGAGCACCCGGTTCCCGTCAAAACCCTCTCGCGCTGAATCGCAGAGGCTGCACGACGTCGGACGCAACCATTGCTGTCGTTCCGGGAGAAGCAGCAATAATCCAAGGGCTCGTGGCCGCAGCTCATTCCAGCCCGGCGCGACGAAAGCCTTCGAGATAGTGCTCGCGATCGGCGTCATGCTTCCAGGGTAACTGCGTCGAGATCCAGGCAAGCGAAATATTGGGCTGGGTCCGGCGCAACTCCGCAAGCGCGCTCCGGGCAAGCTCGATCTGGCCGGTCATGCCGGCCGCGACCGTAAGCACCCGATAGGCGCCGGTGAGGTCGCCGCGCTGGCGGGTCGCCTCGCGCGCCAGTGCAATCGCTTCCTGATAGTTCCGTCCGACGAACTGGGCGTAGGCCGCAACGCCGTAATAGATCGCGGAAGAGGGATCGCGCGGGCTCTGTCGGATGGCGCGCTGTGTCGCCGCATAGGCATCCGTCCATCGCCCGCTATAGCACAGCGCCAGCGCGTAGTACCCCTGCGCCAGCGAGAAGTTCGGGTTGAGCTGGAGCGCCAGCTCGAACTCGGCCAGCGAATGGTCAAGCCGGCGCGTGGAGAAATACACGCTGGCGAGCGCCGTATGCGCCCAGGCATCCTCGCTGTCGGCGGCAATCGCCGCCAATGCCGCTCGCTCGGCTATGGGCGCTGCGGTTGCAAGATCCGTCCAGCCCAGATGCACGCCAAACATATGGTTGGTCGCGAACAGGGCCAACGCCTGGCCGTAGTTCGGATCGATCGCAATCGCGCGTTCCAGCAGCGCCTGCGCGGCAAGGCTGTCGGTTCGCGTCACCCGCCAGTGATGCGACAGCGCCCGCATCACCAGGTCCCATGCGTCCACGCTGTTGGGCGGCTTGCGCCGGCTGCGAAAGTTCTCGGCAGCGTAGATTTGGGGTTCGATCGCGGTGACGATGGCGTCGGTGATCTCGTCCTGCACCGCGAAAACGTCGGTCAGATCGCGGTCGTAGTGCTCTGCCCAGATATGGCTTCCGGTCGCAGTGTCATTGAGCTGCGCGGTGATGCGCACGCGATCGCCGCTCCTTCTCACGCTGCCTTCGACCACGTAGCGCACCCCGAGCTCGGCAGCGACCTGCCTCATATGCACCGCCTTGCCTTTGTAGGTAAACGATGAGTTGCGCGCGATAACGAAGAACCAACGCAGTTTGGACAGCGCGGTGATGATATCCTCGCTGATGCCGTCGGAGAAATACTCCTGCTCGCGATCGTCGCTCATATTGTTGAACGGCAGTACGGCGATTGCCGGCCGGTCGGGCAGCGCTAGCGCCGGACCCGGCTGTTCTGCTTCTACCGACGAAGCGGCCTGTGCATCGCATGGCCCGTTCACGGCGCCGACGAAACGAATTCCCTTGCGGGGAATGGTGCGGATGAGCCGCTGTTCCTTGCCGTTGTCGCCGACCGCGTTTCGGGCGGCGTTGATGCGGCTGTCCAGCGTCGAGTCCGAGACGATTCGTCCTCCCCACACCAGCGCAATGAGATCGTCCCGGCTGACCACGCGGTCGCGGTGTTTCAACAGGTGAACCAGCAAGTCGAACACTTGCGGCTGCATCGCCACCAGGTCGGCGCCACGGCGCAGCTCGCGACGATCGGTGTCGAGGATGTGGTTATCGAAGTTGAATTTCACTTGCCCCATCGCATATTTTCTCAAGAAACAATCAAGTCCGTCTCATGAAGAGATCAAGCGTCAGGCAAAGACCTGTCGCCATTTTCCATGCATCTCTGCCAAAATCGGGAGTTGCAATCCCATTTCCCGTAGCGGAGTCAATTTCATGACGGAAACCCAAGCCATTGGCCCGGCGATTCCGGGCAATCGGCTGCTAAGATTCACTGCATTTCTATTTGGCGGTGTGGCCTATCTCACATTTCTGTTCACGATTCTGTACGCCATCGGATTCGTATCGGGACTCGTCGTGCCGAAGACGATCGATACCGGCGCGAAATCGGGGATATTCGAGGCCATTGTCGTCAATCTCGTACTGATGTCGTTATTTGCCATCCAACATAGCGTGATGGCGCGGAAATCGTTCAAACACTGGTGGACGCAGTTTATTCCGAAGTCGGTCGAGCGCAGCACCTATGTGCTGTGTGCAAGCCTGACGCTTCTGTTACTATTCTGGCAATGGCGCCCGATGCCGACCGTGATCTGGAATGTCCAGGAGCCCGAGATGGCCATGCTGATCGCCACGCTGTCGTTCATCGGCTGGGTGATCGTGTTCACGAGCAGCTTCCTGATCAATCATTTCGAACTGTTCGGATTGCATCAGGTCGCCAACAATCTCGTCGGCCGCGAGATGCCGGCGCCGGTGTTCCGGACGCCGTTCTTCTATCGTTTTGTCCGGCACCCGATCTATCTCGGCTTCATCATCGCGTTCTGGGCGGCCCCGACGATGAGCGCCGGGCATCTGCTGTTCGCGACGGTGACCACGGCCTACATCTTCGTCGGCATCATGCTCGAAGAGCGCGATCTCGTCGGCATGTTCGGCGACGAGTATCGCTGTTATCGGGAGCACGTTTCGATGCTGTTCCCATGGCGCAAACTGAACTGATCACTTCCCAACTATCTGCACGGAGACGAAGGAACTATGAAACATACTGGAAGCTGTTTTTGCGGTGCGGTCGAGGTCCAGGTCACCGGTGCGCCGGAAGGAATGGGATATTGCCATTGCCGTTCCTGCCGCTCGTGGTCCGGCGGACCGGTGAACGCGTTCACCCTGTGGAAGCCGGAAGCGGTAACGATCACGGCGGGGGCGCAACATGTTGCGACGTTCGAGAAGACGCCGATGAGTCAGCGCAAGTACTGCGCGGAGTGCGGCGGTCATCTGATGACCAATCATCCGACGCTCGGGCTGGTCGATGTCTTCGCCGCAACCCTCCCGACACTTCCCTTCACGCCCGGCGTGCACGTGAATTATGCCGAGACGGTGCTGCCGATGCGGGATGGGCTGCCCAAACTGAAGGATTTTCCCGCCGAGCTTGGTGGGTCCGGTCAGGTGATCGCCGAGTAGGAAAACGTTCCCGGAAGTGACCTCGCAGCGAACGCTGTTCGCGGCGTCTGTTTGTCGACAAGGCGTCACCCGACTCCCGGACGTGACCGGGGGCGGGCGACGTCTTTTTGAGGTGCGGTTTGCGGTTAGTCCAGGTCGGCAGCTTGGAGGTGAGGGCAATGCAGCGGCCCCGCGTGCCGTCTTGAGAGCTATGTCGGCGGCAGGTCCCGCCCTGCAAAATCGGGGTTTGGCGTTACCCCTCTGGTTCCGGTAAGAAGGCCTTGAAGTCGTGGTGAAAAACCTTCGTTTCGCCCGGCAGAATAACAAGGGGAAATGCCGGAGATGACCGCCAAGCCGCAATTGCCGGAGCGAACGCCGCGCGCAAAGGGAGAGCCGACTGCCCTGGATGGTTTGCTGGTCGTCGATTTCACCCGGGTCGTTGCCGGCCCGGCCTGCACGCAAACGCTGGCAGATTTCGGCGCCGAAGTGATCAAGATCGAAAACCCCGACGGGGGTGACGATACCCGCCATTACGAGCATGCGGAAATCGGTGGCGAGAGCGCGGCCTTCCTCAGCCTCAATCGCAACAAACGCGGCATCGCCCTCGATTTCACCAATCCTGCGGCGCTCGAAGTCGCGCGCGAACTGATCGCGAAAGCGGATGTCGTGGTGGAGAATTTCTCCGGCGGCGTGATGAAGAAGTATGGTCTTGACTATGCCTCCGTCGTGGCGAGCAATCCGCGGCTGATCTATTGCTCGATCTCGGCCTATGGCCGCAAGGGTGAGTTCGCCTTGCGTCCGGGGTTTGATCCGATCACGCAGGCCGAAAGCGGCTTCATGTCGCTGAACGGATTTCCGGATGGCGAGCCGGTGCGGACCGGTCCGCCGATCGTCGACTTGGCGACGGGCATGTCGGCATGTAACGCGATCCTGCTGGCGCTGATCGCCCGCGACCGGCTCGGCCGCGGCCAGCAGGTCGAGGTCGCGCTGATCGACACTGCCGTAGCGATGACCGCATTCTACGGCATGGCCTATCTTGTCAGCGGCGCGAATCCTGGCCGCTTTGGAAATTCGCCGAACGGCTCGCCCACCGTCGGTCTTTACCAGGCCTCCGACGGGCCGCTCTACATGGCCTGCGCCAACGACCGTCTGTACCGCCGGCTCGTGGTGGACGTGCTGGATCGGCCGGACCTCGTCACCGACCCCCAGTTCGCGCACAGGAAAAACCGAACCGCCAACAAGGAGAAGTTGCGCGCCATCATCGCCGGTATCTTTGCCAGCGACAGCCTTGAGCACTGGATGGCGAAGATGAAGAAGGCCAACATACCGGTCGGCTATCTGCGCACCGTGGAAGAAGGTCTTAACGCGCCGGAAGTGCGCGGCCGCCATCGTCTCAGCCAGATTCCGCATCCGACCGCGGGCGTCGTCCCCAATATTGAAACGCCGCTGCATATGAGCTTGACGCCAACCATCGATCCCGTGGCGGCGCCGCTGCTCGGCGAACATACCAGCGAAGTGCTCCGAAAGACGCTCGGCTACGATGAGCGACGTATCGCGGCGTTGGCCGAGGCGGGGGCTTTCGGGAAGCCGGGCAACACGGCCTGAGCGGCGCCGACCAGGTTCGATGCATCTCGCAAACGAATAACATCCCTGCGTTTGAGCGACGCCTAACTCGTTCAAAGCGGTAGCTTTTCCCGTTTGTCTGCGGTTAAGGTGCCGGCAAAACGGGAGAGAAGCACCATGAACGACGGAACGCCCAGCCGGCCGGCGAGGAATGTCGAACTCGGCGCCAGCGGCGAAGAATTCCAGAATCTCCACGAATTTGTCCGAAAGGCCCGCGCCCGGCTCAACCAGAACGCATGGGACTATATCGTCGGTGCGGCGGAAACCGAGACCACCATGCGTCGCAACCGCATGGCGCTCGACGAGATTGCATTCCGGCCACGGGTGCTGCGGAACGTCGCCAAGGTCGACGCTTCGACCGAGGTGCTCGGCCGCCGCTTGCGCCTGCCGGTCATGATTGCGCCGGTCGGCGCGCTCGAGATTTTCGACCCCGACTTCAGGCGCCGCCGTCGCGCGCGGCGCAGGGCGGTTCGGCGCGGCTCACATGCTGAGTTCGGTGTCAGAACCGGGGCTCGAGGCCACCGCCAAGGCTGCGCCCGATGCGCTGCGAATTTACCAGCTCTACGTTCGCGGCGACGACGCCTTTGTCGAAGACACTGTCAGCCGCTCGATCGACAACGGCTATGCTGCCTTCTGTCTGACCGTCGACACCGCACATTACAGCCGTCGCGAGCGCGATATCGCCAAGCGGTATGTCCGCGAAAGCCGCATCCGGGCCACCGGCGGTGACTTCCAGAAGGGGCTGGATTGGCGCACCGTGAAGCTGATCAAGGACAAGTACAAAATCCCGCTGGTGATCAAAGGTATTGCGACTGCGGAAGACGCCGCCATTGCGCTCGATCATGGGGTGGACTGGATCTATGTGTCGAACCACGGCGGCCGTCAGCTCGACCATGGACGCGGCGCGATGCACGTCTTGCCGGAAATCGTCGACGCGGTTGCCGGCCGCGCCAGGATCATGGTCGACGGTTCGTTCTGCCGTGGCACCGACATCGTGAAGGCGATCGCTTCGGGGGCCGATCTGGTCGGCATCGGCCGCCTGCAATGCTGGGCGCTCGCGGCCGCCGGCGAAGCCGGCATCGTGCGGATGCTGGAGCTGCTGGAAGACGAGGTGATACGCTGCCTCGGGCTGCTTGGCGTCACCAACTTTGCCGAACTCGACAAGTCTTACCTGCATGCGGCGACTGCGACGAATCCGCCGAGCGTATTCAGCGCCTTTCCGCTGCTGGATATCGAACCCTATCGCTATTGAGAAAGCTGCCGCGCCGGGTCTTTTCGCCTCAAGCCAGCCTTGTCATATACGGAGTTGGTCGCTCGCCAGGGAACCTGGCGAGGCATCTCCGCATTATCAGCTGCGCCGAGGACGACGCCGCCAAACACGAGTTTGATCTCCCATGGCCCAATAGTCGCGCGAATGGCAGAAAATCCTTTCGCTCAATTCAGCCTCGAGAAGGCTATCGGTCTTCGCTGGACGCTCCGTGACATTCAGGCTCGCCGGCTGAAAATGTCGCCGGTGAGCGATGAAGATTTGAGGACATTGACGGACCTCGGCCTGGTCGAAGTGCGCGACGAAGGGATCGTGCTGACACAAGCTGCAATCGCGATGCTGAACGGAGAGTAGTCAGCGCGCCTTCAGGAAGCTCTCGCCGGAGTTGCAAGGCGTGCAGCGGTAGGTCAGAACGTCATAATTCTGGTCGCGCGGCTCGATCGTGGCCAACCGCATCTGTGCGCCGCATTTCATGCAAGGCATTTCTATACTGGTCTGAAACCGCGTACAGGTCGGCGTCGGTCGAAACGATTGCAGCATTTTATCCCCATGTCCCAAGAGAGACTTAAAAACCAGAGACGCAACGCCACAGAAAGTCGATCCCTAACGCGAATCACTATGCCACACTGTTGCCACCTTTGGAATCGGGCGTCCACCTGTACGGCAACGGATCGCGAGAAAAGGAAATCATTCCTTTAGCCGTTCGTTCGGATTTGGGAGGTCGCGCCGGATGACGCGGCGGCGGCCTGTGCCCCGGCAGAACTCGTTCCAATACGACGCAGACGCCGCCCGGAATTGTGCTAACCTGCCAAGGTCGACATTGGAGAAGCGACCATGACTGAACCGAAACTCGAAGTTCCGGCCGAACTGCGCGAACTGGCCGAGAAAACCATCGATCAGGCAGAAAAGGCGTTCGGCATGTTCTTCGATGCCGCCGGTAAGTCCATGACGTCGATGCCCGGTGCGGGGACCGAAATTTCCAAGCAGGCGCTGTCGTTTACCGAGCAGAATATGAAGGCTGCGTTCGAGCATGCCCGAAAGCTGGTCCATGCGACCGACCTTCAGGAAGCGATGCGGATCCAGTCCGAATTCCTGCGCAGCCAGTTCACCAACGCCGGCGAACATATGCGTCAGATCACCGGCGGCGTCATATCGGCCGCAAAGGATTCGACGAAGGGCAAATTCTGAGGTGGTGCGCTAGCGGCGGCGACCGATCGCCACGCCAAATAGAACGGCGACGAACAGGCTGGCCAGCGGCGCTTCGCGGGTAATCGCACTGATGGTCGAGAGCGGCATTCCGGGTTGCCGTGCCGCCGTGATCGCGTCGCTGAGACGGCCGACCGCTGCCTGCAGCCCGGCAGACACTTCCGTCAGCGTGCGCGATACATCGGTTGCCGTATCGATGGCGCGTTCCGCCATACCAGGCTGCGATGGGTCTGTGGGTTCGATTTTCACGTTCTTCAACTCGCTCGAGCGCTTATTGGGTGACGGCTAACGTCCTGACAATACGCGGCCAGAACATTTGTTCCCGGAAGTTATCGCCCTGGCGCGTTGATGAAGAACCTTCCGGTATTGATGAGGAACCTTCGTCCCTGCCGGGATTTGGTTTCGTCAGAGGAAATCAAAAGCGGATTTTCGAATGACGAAGGATTTGGCCGAAAATCGTTCGAGCCGACACGGCGGCGCGCCGCTGAAGGTTGCGATTGCGGTCGCCGCGCTAGGCGTGCTCGGCATACTGATTGTCGACCATGGACCATGGAACAAGCTCAAGGTGCAGCCGGCCTTCATGGCGAGTTACAGTTCCACCGGCGAAGCTGCCCGGGCGACCGGCGCCAAGGTGATGCCGACCGAGCCGAGGCTGCAGGTGGAGCCTGAGCCCCCCATGCCAAAGCCCATTCATCCGGTGAACCCAGCGCCGCAGTAAGCGCGACGTTTGACACGTCGGGCAAATCACCGGCATAACGGCATCATCACCGAAGTCCGCAGGCTTCCGAACGAGCGCGTCAGCGCACGCTGACGAACGCACCCCAGCACGCGGCCAACCCTGCAGCGACCAGTACGAGCAGCGGATTGTCGCAGAACGGGCTGCCATATTGGCACATCGTTACACCCAGCGAGCCGATCTCGTGACGGCTGGCCGCATAAAACAAGCCCGACAGAATCGTGAGCACGGCAGCAACGAAAAACATCCGACAGCCTCCTTGCGCTCGGTTGGGCCGCAGGTTGCGCCATCCACGGCCCAACGATTTTGCTTTCGATGTCGCCGTGCTGAATCTGGTTTGCTTTGGCCTCTTGACGCGTCGGGCAAATCAGGTGCACATTGACATCATCGCCGGTATCGTAGAGCCCGCGCCGGAAACGGCGGCGGGCTTTTTCGTTTCGACATTGTCCGCCAGGGCGGTTTCAATTTGTCGAAACCGTTTCGTCGAATTTTCTGCAATTTGTTGATCGTCCGAAAACGATTTGACATGTCGGGCAAATCACCGGCATAACGCCATCATCGCGAAAATTGCAAAAGCCCGCACGGAGAATTCCGTCGCGGGCTTTTTGTTTTGGAATCTCCCAATCGGACGGCGGCCGCACATCGACGCCGCAACTCCCAACGCCCCCGCCGGGCGTCGCGAGCGCGCCGCCGTCCGAGCCTTCAATCGCACATGTCATTGGCCGGCACGCGCGAACGTGCCGGCTTGCGGCGCGGATCGTCACCGCCGCACGCGGCCCCCAACGGGATAAGGTTCGCGCCCCAAATGATCAGCGCCTGCACCGCGATCATGCCGCACATTCTATTTTGCCGGAGAGAAGCCGATGACCGCCTACCTGATATCGCTTGCGCTCATCGGCCTCGTTGTCGTCGCCGTATCGGAGGAGCTTTCATGAGCGCCGAAATCATTCAATTCATCCCGCGTCCCAGACGCGACGATGCACAAACGGATTTCCCGACAATTGCTTTCCGCTCTGCGGCGCATGATCCCGCCGTCGCTCACGCCGATGCTGCCGCAGGCCAGCCTGCTGAACCGGAGAGGCGGGAAACCTAGCGTGGCCAAGACTCTTGTTGAAATTCGCTCTCTCGCACGCAGCCATACCCGGACCGCAATCCGCGTTCTCGTTGGCATCATGCGATGCAAGGACGCAACTCCCGCCGCCCGCGTGTCAGCCGCCAACGCCATTCTCGATCGCGGCTGGGGCAAGGCCACGCAACCGCTGGAGAACAACGGTGACGGCGCGCTCCAACTGATTCAACGGGTCGCGCGTCATCGTCTATTTTGCCAAACGAGGTTTCGAGAATGGGGCGCGGATCATCAGCGATGACTGGGGAGCAGGCTGCGGATGTCAGAGCTATCGTCGTCGAGACCTTGGCCGAACAGCAGAGAATTCGTCACGACGATATCGATGCAGTGGTTTTCAAAGCGGTCACGACGACACTGACCTCGTTCGGGATCGACGAGGAAGATCGAAAAGAGCTTCGGGCTGATTTTCAGCATCTGCGACGCTGGCGCCGAAGCGTCGAGCAAGCACAGAGCTACACCTTCAAGGCGGTCATCACGGTGATCGTAACCGGGTTCGTCGGGGCCGTGTGGCTCGGCATCAAGGCAACGCTCGGGAAATGATCTGTGGACGGCACCGAATGCTAATGATGAGCACGAATTCAGGTCCGGCGGTGTATCGAATTCGCGAGGTTGACGGGAATGACGATGATATTGCGGACACGCTCGCGGAACTTCATCAGTCGACATTCCTTGACGCCGCCCCCGTTCCCGAATTTGATCAAGGGCACTGGTGGTTTGCCTTTCACGGAAACGAGCCGGTCGCCTTCGCCGGTATCATTCCGTCCACCCATGTTTTCAATGCGGGCTATTTTTGTCGCGTTGGCGTGCTGGGGAAGCATTGCGGACACGGCTTCAGTTGCGCATGATGCGGGCCGTGGAGGCGCGTGCGCGTCTGAATGGGTGGTGTTCGGTGATCTCCGACACCACAGACAACATGCACTCAGCCAACAACTTCATTCGCGCGGGCTATCGCTTGTTCAGCCCCCGGAATCCCTGGGCCTGGCCGAATACGCTTTATTGGCGCAAGGTCGTAAAATAGCGCTCATCCGTTGCGTACCCCAAATTGCTTTACCCGCCCGGTGGCCTTAAGGCCACCGGGCTTTTTTGCGTTTTTGGACCAGTCTTGTGGGGAGTAGCCATGCCTCCCGTGCGCCTTGATCATTGGTGATCAGCCGGTAGACTGGTAAAGCTTGGGCGGCGCTAAGCAACGGGGCAGGCGAGGAAACATATGGCTGGAGGCGGCGGAAAGCCGGAGGCAAGTTTATCCGCGGGGCCGGGTGCGGATGGCTATGTCGCCATGGTTGCGCGCGCCATGGCCCTGATTCCGGCACTGCGTGATCGTGCCTCAAAGACGGAAGAGCTTCGGCGCCTGCCGCCGGAGACCGAACGCGATTTGCATGACGCCGGCTTGTTCCGAATCGTGCAACCCAAACGCGTTGGAGGCGCCGAGCTTGACTATGTCGCACTGGTCGATTGCGCCGACGCGCTGGGGCAGGCGGACGCTTCCGTAGCATGGAATTTCGCCAATCTGGCCAGCCATCACTGGATGCTGGGCATGTTTGACCGGCAGGCGCAGGACGCCGTCTGGAGCAGGAATGCCGATGCGTTGATTGCGTCGTCCTTTATCTTTCCAGCCGGTCGCGCGAGAAAGGTGGATAGCGGATATGTCCTGCGCGGTCACTGGCCGTTCTCCTCCGGCGTCGAGTCTTGCGACTGGAACATGCTTGCCGGCGTTGTGTCGTCGGACGATGACGCTGACGGCATCGAATACCGGATATTCCTGCTCAACAGGAGCGAGTACAGGATCAACGACACCTGGAATGCGACGGGACTGTGCGGCACCGGATCGAACGACGTATGGGTCGAGGATGTCTTTGTTGCGGAGGAAATGACCGTCGCGGTCAGCGAGCTGACCGGTGGGCCGACGCCGGGAAGCATGATCAACCCAAACGCGCTGTACGCGCTGCCGGTATTCTCTCTCTTTCCTTACGTATTGTCGGGTGTCGGCTTGGGTAATGCACAAGCGTGTCTGAATGACTACGTCGAATTCGCGCGGCATCGGGCCTCGACCTATAATCGTGCCAAACTGAGCGACCTTCAGACGACGCAAATCAAGATCGCAGAGGCCTCCGCCAAGATCGATGCGGCGCGCCTTGTCATGCGCACGAACTGCATCGAAGCCATGGCTGATGCACGGCGTGGCTACATTCCGGATCTTGCGGGCAAGACACGGCTTCGGCGGGATGGCGCTTTTTCGGTGAACCTTTGCACCGAAGCGGTATCGCTATTATTCGCGGCAAGCGGTGCGCGCAGTCTGTTCACGTCGGGCGCGCTGCAGCGGCAATTCCGCGACGCCCACGCCGTGAATTCGCACCTCGCATTCAATTTCGATGCGGCGGGAACCAATTATGGACGCGTGGCGCTTGGTCTGCCGTCCGAAAATCTGACGCTCTGAGGCCTGGCGGATGTCTGACGCACCCAAACATCCGGCCGATCCGGCCAATGAATTTGCCAGCGACAACTCGGCGATCGATCCTCGCGATTTTCGCAATGCGCTTGGGACTTTCGCCACGGGCGTCACCATCGTCACGGCGATGTCTGCGGATGGCAGGCCATACGGCGTGACCTGCAATTCCTTTGCCTCGGTGTCGCTCAATCCGCCGCTGGTCTTGTGGAGTCTCGGGATGTTTTCCCAGGGGCTCACGATCTTTCAGAATGCCAGCCATTTCACGATCAATGTTCTCGGAGCCTCCCAGCAAGCACTGGCGTCGCAGTTTGCAAAATCGTCGGACGACAAGTTCGCCGGCGTGAGCTGGACGCCGGGGCTTGGCAACGCGCCGGTGTTGACCGACAGCGTGGCCAGTTTCCAGTGCCGCGCGGCCAATCGGTATTACGGCGGCGACCACATCATCTTCCTGGGTGCCGTCGAAGCCTACGCCTACAATCGGCAGGAACCCTTGCTGTTTGCGCGCGGCAGCTTCGGCCGGTTTATCACCGTAGACGGCAACGGCTCTTCGTAAGCGGTTCGCCGAAGCTCGCCGGCGTTGCTGCGGTAGATCCGCAATCTTTAGTTCTTTGCCATCTCTGCGCGATACCAGTCGCCAATCTCGCTGGCTGTCATCAGTGCAACGCCGTCGTGATCGAGCACGTAGTCGAGCAGCGCTTCCAGATACTTGATGCGATGTGGCACACCCGTGATGTAGGGGTGAATCGATATTGCCATGATTCGCGCGTTCGATGCGCCTTCGAGATATAGCCGATCGAACTGATCGGTGCAGCGCTTCAGGAATTGGTCGGAAGGCAGATGCTGGAGCGCGTGGATGACGATATCGTTGGTTTCGACGGAATAGGGGATTGTGGTGATGGTTCCGTGAGGCGTCGCAATGTCCTGCGGCAGATCGTCGATCACCCAGTCCGCGACATACTCGATGCCGTTGAGGCGCAGCAGATCAAGCGTTTCCTCGGTCTCGGTGAGACCGGGGCTTTCCCATGACCGCGGCGGCTTCCCTGTAAATTTCGAAATTGTCTCGACCGAGCGCTTGATGGCATCCGCCTGGTTCTCGACCTTGTGCATCGGTCCCTGCACGAAACCGTGGCCCATGAATTCGAATCCGGCTTCGAGCGCCGCTGACGCGACGCGCGGATAGGAATTGCAGACATTGGCATTGATCGCCAAGGTCACCGGCATTTTGCGGTCGGTCAGCGCCTTGAACTGCCGCCAGAAGCCGGCGCGCATCCCGTATTCATGCCAGGACCAGTTCGGTACGTCGGGCAATAGCGGCTGGCCCATCGGCGGGCTCAGCACCGTGCGCGGCATGGCGTTCTCGATCCGCCATTCTTCGACATTGAGGATAACCCATACCGCAAGCTTCTTGCCGCCGGGGAGCGTCAGCTTCGGTCGGTCGACTTGTGCCTGGTAGGGGATGCGATCGCTCAGTGCCACGGCAAGCTTCCTTGTGCAGATGGACTATTCGGCGGCCTTGGAGCCACTGGATGTGCCGGCATTGACGCGTGGCATGACCTTTTCGGCCATCAGGATCATGGACTGGCGTCCGAGTTCGCGATCCTTCCAATCCTTGCCGGCGTAGAGCAGCGTGCCGAACGGCCCGGTCTCCTCCTGAAAAGCCAGCAATTGATCCGCTACGCTATCCGGCGTGCCATGAATGATCAACTTGTCGCAGATCGATTCCAGCGTCACCTCGTCGTCGGGTTGATCGCGGCGCGTTTTGAACAATTCGATACGGCCACCGCGCTTCAGCTTGGTGAACAGCGAGCGATAGTAATAAACATAAGGCCCGTTTGGATCGGTGGCGTAGGCCTTCGCCGTTGCTGCGTCCTTGGCGACGAACACGCTCTTGGCAACGCGCCAATTTGCTGTATCCGCAGGCCGGCCGGCGCGTTCGCATCCCTCGACATATTTCGGCCAGTGGCTTTTCACCCAGGCCGGCATCAGGAAGTTTGCCGAGATCGGCTCCCAGCCGCGTGCGGCGGCTTCCGTCACACCCTTCGAGAACGGCGCCACCGCCGTGACCACGATCGGCGGGTGCGGCCGTTGCAGCGGGCGCGGGATGAAGCCCTGGCCGATGTCTTCGATCAGGGTCTTCTGAACCGATATGTTCCAGAATTGGCCTTGAAGATTATAGGGCGGCTCGCTGGCCCAGATCTGAAGCACCTGATTGATCGCCTCCAGGAACATGGCATTCCTGTCCGCCTCGAGATTGCCGAACACTTCCGCGTCCGACAGCAGGCCGCCGGGGCTGATGCCGAAGATCAGGCGTCCGTCGAGCATATGGTCGAGCATCGCGATCGAGGCCGCGACCGCTGCCGGATGCGCGTTCGGCATGTTGACGGTGCCGGTGCCGAGCTTGATCTGCTTGGTTGCCGCGGCGAGCCACGCGATGAAAGCTATGCAGGAAGTGATATTCTCGGCCCTGTCGGTGACGTGCTCGCCGACATAGGCTTCGGTGAAGCCGAGTTCATCGGCCAGCAGGAAAGCCTCGCGATCCTCCTTGAGCGAAAGCCGCCAATCCTTGTCGACGGGATGGATCGGCATCGTAAAGAACCCAAGCTTCATGGTCTGCTCTTCCCACAGGCAGGCTTTTTGATTGGCACAGAACGTGCGTCGTTCAATGCATGAAAACAAGCTCAAAGTCGATATAATCACCCGATAACAAACTTGACCTTTGTCGATCCCGACCGTCTAATCCTGCAAAATAGGAATATTTGACCGGGGAGGTCACGCCGAAAATGAAAGCCTCGGCTTTCGCTTACGCCCGCGCAACCAGCGTCGCAGACGCGCTGGAATTGCTGACCGCGCATGGCGAGAAGGCCAGGGTGCTGTCGGGCGGCCAGAGCCTGCTGCCGGCGATGAATCTGCGTTTGATATCTCCCGAACTCATTATCGATATCGGCGAGTTGGCCGAGTTGCGCGGGGTGGCGGTGAAGGAAGGCGTCCTCACCATCGGTGCGCTGACGCGTCACGCCGATCTCCTGAAATCTCCGGAAATAGCAGCCCATGCTCCCTTGCTGACGGAAGCGGTCGCCCATGTCGCCCATCCTGCGATCCGCAACCGCGGCACCATCGGGGGAAGCCTGGCGCACGCAGACCCAGCTTCCGAACTGCCGGCCTGCATGCTTACGCTTGGCGCTATTCTCATTGCTCGCGGGCCGAGTGGCGAGCGGCGGATTCCGGCGAGCCGAGTTTTTCACCGGAATCTACGAAACAGCGCTTAAGCCGCAGGAACTGCTGGTCGCCGTTGAGCTGCCGGTGAGCTCCAAGAAGCTCGACGCATTTCTTTCATGAGTTCGCCCGCCGACATGGCGACTACGCGATCGTCGGCCTCGCGGCGCAGGCTGTCGTCAAGGACGGGCGGTTCGCGGATCTTCGCCTTGGTTTCTTTGCGGTCGGCGATCGCCCCTTGCTGGCCGGCGCTGCCGGCAAACTGGTCGATGTCGCCATTACGTCTGCAGGTGTTGTCCGAGACGTTTTCCGCATTGGATGAGGAACTCGATCCTCTGGAGGATCACCAGGCGACGTCCGCCATGCGCCGGCATCTGGCGAAGGTCCTGTTGGCGCGTTGCGTATCCTCGCTGCTCGATCGCCCTGATCTCCGCGCGGGAGCATCGGCGTGACGACTGCGGTTGCGATTTCGCTTGTTGTCAATGGCGAACATGTTGAAGCGAGCGTACTGCCGCGCCTGAACTTGGCGGATTTTCTTCGCGAGCATCTCAAGCTGACCGGCACGCATGTCGGTTGCGAACACGGGGTGTGCGGCGCATGCACGGTCCGCGTCAATGGCGATATCGTCCGTTCCTGCCTGCTGCTTGCAGTGCAGGCGCATAATGCGACGGTTGAGACGATCGAGGGGGTCTCCGACAGCGGCGAGATTGCCGATTTGCAGTCTGCATTCCGGGAGCGCAACGCGCTGCAATGCGGCTTCTGTACGCCGGGAATGCTGATGGCGGCGCAGGATCTGCTGAAGCAATCGCCGCGTCCGGATCGAGAACAGATTCGCGAACATCTTTCTGGCAACTACTGCCGCTGTACCGGCTATCAGGCCATCGTCGACGCCATCGAGACTACAGCGCGGGCGCGCGCCGGACGCTTGCCATGACATCAGCTCAAGAGCAAATCCTGAAACGCTTTCTGCGCTGGATCGTCCGAACTCCTATATCGGCAAGACGGTGCCGCGGCCGAACCTCGACCGGCTGATGCAGGGGCGGGGGCTGTATGTCAGCGACATTGAACTGCCGCGCATGGCACATGTCGTGTTCCTGCGCTCGCCGCATGCGCATGCGAAGATCAAGGGCATCGACGCCTCGGCGGCGAAGCGGATGCCGGGCGTGATCGCTGTCGTTTCTGGGGAGGAACTCTCGACCGTCATCACGCCGTGGGTCGGCGTACTCTCGCATTTGAAGGGCCTCAAATCCGCTCCGCAAAGCGCCATCGCGGTTGACCGCGTGTGCTGGCAGGGCGAAGCGGTCGCGGCCGTGGTGGCGAGCAGTCGCGCTCAGGCCGAGGATGCCGCCGAGCTCGTCGCGGTTGAATATCAGGAACTCGACGCCGTAACGGACATGCGCACCGCGCTTGATCCAGCTACTGCCGTGATCCACGCCTCGCTCGGCGACAATCTGGCCTTTGAACGCAATCACGATGCCGGTGCCGTCGATCAGGCCTTTGCCGAAGCGGACGAGGTGGTGGAGGCAGAGTTTGTTTTCGGGCGGCATACCGGCGTGACGCTTGAGCCGCGCTCGGTCGTGGCAGACTGGAACGCCGCGGAAGCGAGACTGACGATCTATCAGGGTACGCAAGCGCCGCATATGGTGCAGAATATTGCGGCACTTCATCTCGGTTTGACAGGAATCGCAGGTTCGCGTGGTCTGCAAG
Source organism: uncultured Alphaproteobacteria bacterium (assembly GCA_963840465.1). Taxonomy (GTDB): domain Bacteria; phylum Pseudomonadota; class Alphaproteobacteria; order Rhizobiales; family Xanthobacteraceae; genus Bradyrhizobium. Next base: position 102,513 of record CAWIZF010000044.1, read on the forward strand.
GACGTCGGCGGCTCCTTCGGCATCAAGGTTCACATTTATGCCGACGAGATGGCGACTTATGCGCTGTCCAAGCTGTTGCGGCGTCCGGTCAAATTCGTCGCCGACCGGGTCGAGAGCTTCAATACCGACATTCATGCCCGCGACCATCGCTGCAAGGGAAAGATCGGCGTCAAGCGCGATGGCACCATCACGGCATTCGAGATCGACGATCTTACGGGTATCGGACCCTATTCGATGTACCCGCGCACCAGCGCGATCGAGGCCAATCAGGTCGTCAATCTCGTCGGTGGTCCCTATGTGACCAGGAATTATCGTGCCCGGGCCCGCGTCGTGTTCCAGAACAAGAACGTGATGTGCCAGTACCGCGCCGTTGGCCATCCGATCGCCTGCTCGGTGACGGAAGGCCTGGTCGATCTGGCGGCCATGAAGATCGGCATGGATCCGATCGATATCCGCCGTCGCAATCTGATTGCCGATGACGCTTATCCCTGTGCTTCGCCGTCAGGTTTGCGCTTCGAGCAATTGTCGCACCATGCAGCGCTCGCCAAGCTCGTCAAAATGATGGACTACGACGCGTTGCGCGCCGAGCAGGCGGCCTTGCGGGCGCAAGAACATCCATCGTGGCATCGGCATCGCCAGCTTCATCGAGGTTACCAATCCCAGCGCAGCGTTTTATGGCGTCGGCGGTGCGAAGATATCCTCGCAGGATGGCGTCGCGGTGCGGCTCGACGCGCAGGGGTCAGTGATCTGCCAAACAAGTATCACCGAACAGGGACAGGGATCGGAATCGCTCACCGCACAGATCGTCGGAAGCGTACTCGGCGTCTCGATGGATCGCGTCCGCGTGATCCTGGGCGATACTGATAATACGCCGTATGGCGGAGGCACCTGGGCCTCGCGCGGCGCCGGTATCGGTGGAGAGGCCGCGCTTCAAGCCGCCAAAGTACTGCGCAAGAACATTCTCGACGTGGCGGCCGCCGTCCTGCAATCGACGCCCGGGGAACTCGACATTGTCAACAATGGCGTCGTGAATGCCGTCGATGGTGCGCCGCGGATCGATTTGAGCGAGCTCGCGCGCATTGTCTATTTTCGTCCCGATACGCTGCCGCCGGGCATTCAGCCCGAGTTTATGGCTACCAGGCACTTTGTCCCGCGCGAATACCCGTTCGCCTTCACCAATGGCGTTCAGGCCTCCTGGCTGGAGGTCGATACCGATACCGGCTTTGTGAAGCTGCTGAAGCATTGGGTGGTCGAGGATTGCGGCACCATCATCAATCCTCAACTGGTCGATGAGCAGATCAGGGGAGGCGTGGTGCAGGGCCTTGGCGCCGCGCTGTTCGAGAAATGCGTGTATGACGAACGCGGCCAGCTCACCAACGCCAATATGGCCGATTATCTGGTTCCGATGTCCGGTGAGATGCCTGACATCGATGTCGGGCATGTGGTTTCACCGACCTTGGAATCGGAATTGGGAGCCAAGGGCGCAGGCGAGGCCGGTACGGCGGGTGCAGCAGCGGCCGTGACCAACGCGGTCAACGACGCGCTTCGGCCGTTTGGGACAATCATCACGGAAATTCCGCTGACGCCTCAGGTTATCCTGACGGCCTTGGGACGAATATAGTGCGACGGCAACAAGATCGATCGGACAGAACGAGAAGCCATATGGACCAAGCCCAACGCGCCATGCAGACCGAGTCCAACGAAGTTCTCTATGACGTAGCCGATCATATCGCCGTCATCACGCTCAACGCTCCCGAGCGCATGAACACGATTTCCGGGCCGATGCTGAATGATCTGACGCGGCTGCTTATCAGGGCAAACGAGGATCGGGACGTTCGCTGCGTGATCCTCACCGGCAATGGGCGCGCATTTTGTGCCGGTCTGGATTTGCGGAAGGAGCGCAGCGGTGATGGTCTCAGTTCGGCTTCGTCAGCGACTTCGCTGGACCTGCGCAACACGCCGCCGACCGTTCTGCAGGCCATGGACAAGCCGACGATTTGCGCCGTGAATGGCGGAGCCGCCGGCTACGGCATGGATACGGCGCTCGGTTGCGATATTCGCATCATGGCGGAATCGGCCAAGCTGGCGGCTGCCTTCGTCAAGCGCGGCGTGGTGCCGGAATCCGGCGGCACCTGGTTTCTGCCGCGCATGATCGGCTGGGCCAAGGCATCCGAACTGATCTTCACCGGCCGCACGCTCTCGGCGCGGGAATCTCTCGAATGGGGTCTTGCCAATGAGGTGGTGCCGGACGCCGCCCTGATGGGCCGGGCGCGCGAGGTGGCACGCGAGATCGCGGCCAACGCGCCGCTGGCGGTCCAGGCCGCCAAGCGCATGATGCGAATGGGGCTCAACGAAACGTTTCCCGATCATGTGCATCACGTCTATCTGCAGCTCCTGCCGCTGTTCAAGACGCAGGACATGCAGGAAGGCATCAAGGCGTTCATGGAGAAGCGGGAGCCGAAGTTCGAAGGCCGTTGATTGCCGTTCGCGCTATTCGGCTGCCGCATTCGCAATCGCGCTCGCCTGCCGGTTGGTCACAACCACCTTGATCGCATCTTCGACGCGCTCGCGGGCATAGCGCAGTGCAGTCGGAAGGTCGGCCAGCGGAAAAGTGTGGGTATGGATTTTCGTGGCGTCGAAACGCTTTCTCCGCCATCAGCGCCATGGCGCGGCGGGTGGCGCTGCGGCCTTCGCCACGAATTCCGTAGGCGTAGATATTGTTCTTCACGAGATGCGCAAGATCCATCGTGACTGGATCATGCGGAAACGCGGCGAGGCAGATTTTCCCGCCGCGATTGGTCATGTGAATAGCCTGATTGATCGTCGCTTCGGTGCCGGCGCACTCGACCACATAGTCCGCGCCGATACCACCGGTGAGTTGTTTGACGACCTCAACCGCGTCCTCGTCGTTGATATTGATGACGCGATCGGCGCCGAGTTGCCGGCCGATCGCCAGTCTCCCGTTGCGTGTTCCGGTCAGGATGACCGGGCTGGCGCCGAGCGCCTTGGCAACGGCCACCGCGAGTAGCCCGATCGGCCCCGGTCCGATCACCACAACGCTCTCGCCGGCAACCAACCCCCCCAACTCCGTCAACCCATACATCGAGGTACCCGCGGTGACGACCAACGTCGCCTCGGCGTCGCTCATGGTGTCGGGCACCCGCGCCAGTGTGTTGATGTGATTGACGGCGTATTCGGCAAAGCCGCCGTCGGTCGTGAAGCCGTTTGCGCGATGGCCCTTCTCCGGCTTCCCGTAGTTCAGACATGACGTATACATGCCCTGGCGGCAGCGCTTGCACTGGCCGCAGCCGGCGTGGATCTCGACGCTGATCCGCTCTCCGATCTTGAATTCGTCGACGTCGGGCCCGAGCGCGGCGACCGTGCCCATATATTCGTGGCCCGGCGTAAAATTCTTGTTGAAGGGCAGGCCGCCTCCAATGCTGGCCGGCGATCCCGAATGAATGATTTCTAGATCGGTGGCACAGATCGCAACCGCATCGATCCGGATCAGGACTTCGGCGCGAGAGGGTGTAGGTACTGGTTTCTCCTGCAGCAAAAGCTGATCCGGATCGCCGAGCACCCAGGCTCTCATCCGTTCGGGAATCGGAAGATCGGTCGACGTCTTCACGCCTGGAGATTGGTACATGAATCTCTCCTCTCGTGCCGGATGCTACCGGAAATCGCTCGCCGGTGAAATTGCCTGCTGCGGCCAGGATGGCGTCGCTCAAGTTTGCTGCATAGCAAAACGCCTTGTCGCAAAACCTTCATACGCGGCCTATACTTGCACACCGGTTGGTGATGAGATTGTCAATTGCCGCCCTAAACCGGAGTGACCCATGAAGACCGTCCGTTTTGTACTTGCCTTGCTCGCGCTGTCGCTGATCGCGCCCTGGCAGTCCGCCAAAGCGGCCGACGTCATCTGTTACAATTGCCCGCCGGAATGGGCGGACTGGGCTTCGATGCTCAAGGCGATCAAGGCCGATCTGAACTACGACATTCCGCACGACAACAAGAATTCCGGCCAGGCGCTGGCGCAGATCCTCGCCGAGAAGAGCAATCCGGTCGGCGATATCGGTTATTTCGGCGTTACCTTCGGCATGAAGGCCAAAGCGCAGGATGCGCTCGAGCCCTACAAGCCGGCGAAATGGGACCAGGTCCCCGCCGGCCTGAAGGATGCCGACGGCTACTGGACGACGATTCATTCCGGCACGCTTGGCCTGTTCGTGAACAAGGATGCACTCGGCGGCAAGCCGGTGCCGGCCTGCTGGAAGGATCTCCTGAAGCCCGACTATAAGGGAATGGTCGGCTATCTCGATCCGTCCTCGGCCGCGGTCGGTTATGTCGGCGCGGTTGCGATCAATCTGGCGCTCGGCGGCTCCGAAGCGAACTTCGATCCCGCGATCAATTTCTTCAAGGACCTGCGCAAGAATGATCCGATCGTTCCCAAGCAGACTTCCTACGCCCGGGTTGTCTCCGGCGAGATGCCAATCCTGTTCGACTATGATTTCAATGCCTATCGCGCGAAATATTCGGAAAAGGGCAATTTTGAATTTGTGATTCCCTGCGAGGGATCGGTCGTGTTTCCCTACGTCGTCGGCCTCGTCAAGAACGCGCCCGACAAGGACAAGGCCAAGAAGGTGCTGGACTATCTATTGTCCGACAAGGGACAGGCGATCTGGACCAACGCCTATCTGCGCCCAGCGCGGCCGATTGACCTGCCCGAAGCCGTGAAGAAGAAGTTCCTGCCCGACAGCGACTATGCCCGCGCCAAGAACGTCGACTGGGGACAGATGGAAAACGTGCAAAAAGGCTTTGTCGACCGCTATCTCGCCGAGGTCCGCTGAGGCAATATGGCGCTCTCGCCGGGGCGCTATCTTCTGATGTCACACAGGTCGTTTGTCTGGTTATGCCTGCTGCCGCTTGCGGTAGTGACAGCGGCATTTTTCCTGTTGCCGATGGTGCGGCTCGTTGTGACCGGAGCGGAGGGGCCGCAGGGGCTCGCGGGCTATCTGGCAATCCTGGTCGAGCCGCGCTATCGCGCGACGCTTATCAACACCGTGCTGCTGGCAGCCGCGACCACTATCGTGACGCTCATCGTGGCAACGATTGCTGGAATGTTCCTGCAGCGGCATCGTTTCCCCGGCCGCGCGGTTCTGATTGCGATGCTGACCTTTCCGCTGGCGTTTCCCGGCGTGGTGGTCGGCTTCATGATTATTCTCCTCGCCGGGCGGCAGGGCCTGATCGGCGAATTCTCCAACCGCTTGCTTGGCGAGAAGCTGGTGTTTGCCTATTCGATCTATGGCCTGTTTCTCGGATATCTGTATTTCTCTATCCCGCGCGTCATTCTCACCATCATGGCCGCGGTGCAGAAGCTCGACGTCGGCCTGGAAGAAGCCGCGCGCTCGCTCGGCGCGGGCCCGTGGGCAGTGCAGCGCGATGTCGTGCTGCCGGCACTGGCGCCGGCCTTCGTCGCCTCCGGCGCGATTGCCTTTGCGACCGCGATGGGGGCGTTCGGGACGGCGTTTACGCTGGCGACGAACATCGACGTGCTGCCGATGCTGATCTATACCGAGTTCACATTGGCGGCGAATTTCTCCATCTCGGCCGCGCTGTCCGTCGGGCTTGGCATTATCACCTGGCTCATTCTTGCGGTTGCCCGCTCCTTCAGCGGAAGCACCGTCGCGGCGGCCGGATGAGACCATGCGTGATCGCCTGATCTTCACCGGCCAGCTCATCTTCACCCTGCTCGTGGCCGGATTTCTGGTGGTGCCTGCGATCCTGTCGATCTCCGCCGGCGTCACTGTAAACTACTTTCGCGGCATCCAGTCCGGCGTAACCCTGCAATGGGTCGTGCAGGTGTGGCAGCTCTATGCCGGCACCATCCTGCTGTCATTCGTGGTCGCATTTGCGACGCTCGCGGTAACGCTCACTGTGGGCGTTCCAGCCGCTTATGCCTTGCACGTGCGGGGAGGGCGCCTGTCGCGGATCATCGAGGAGATCATCACCCTGCCGCTGGCCATCCCTGGCCTGGCCATCGCGCTGGCGCTGCTCTTGACCTACGGAGGTTTCGGCAATTTTCGTCGCTCCTGGCTATTCATTCTGGTGGGCCATGTCATCTTCACGATGCCCTTCATGGTGCGATCGGTCATGGCCGTGTTCGCGACCGTCGACATCAAGACGCTGGACGAGGGTGCGGCGTCGCTCGGTGCATCGCCGTGGCGGCGCTTCCGCGATGTGATCGTGCCCAACGCGCTGCCTGGCATTTTGGCGGGCAGCCTGATGGTGGTGACGTTGTCGCTCGGTGAATTCAACCTGACCTGGATGCTTCACACACCGTTGACCAAGACGCTGCCGATCGGCCTCGCCGACAGCTATGCCTCGATGCGGCTGGAGGTGGCCTCGGCCTATACGCTGATCTTCTTCGTGATGATCATTCCGCTGCTGGTTGCCATGCAATTGTTTGCCGAGAAGGAACAGAAGAGATGAGTGCGCAGGCCGGACACGGCGCCTCGGTGCATATCGAGGCCTGCGGCAAGACCTTTGCGGATGGAACGCGCGCGCTCGAACCAGCAACGCTTGACATCGCCCGTGGTGAAACGCTGGTGCTTCTCGGTCCCTCCGGCTGCGGCAAAACCACCATGCTGCGCATCATCGCGGGGCTCGAAGTGCCCGATGCCGGCGGCAAGGTGCTGTTCGACGGCAAGGATATGACGGCGGTGCCGATCGAGCGGCGCAACGTCGGCATGGTGTTCCAGTCCTACGCGCTTTTCCCCAACATGAGTGTATCGGACAATATCGGCTATGGCCTGAAGATCCGCGGGATGCCGGCCAGGGAGCGAGCGGCGCGCGTCGCCGAACTGGTGGCGCTGACCAATATCTCCGGGCTCGAGAACCGCAGCATCGACCAGCTGTCCGGCGGTCAGCGCCAGCGCGTCGCGCTCGCCCGCGCGGTTGCGATCCGGCCGGGCATCCTGCTCCTCGATGAGCCGCTGACCGCGCTCGACGCCGCGCTGCGGGACCGCCTGCGCGGCGAACTGAACCGCCTGCTGCGTGCGCTGGGGATCACCACGATTTATGTGACCCACGATCAGTCCGAGGCCATGGAACTCGGCGATCGTGTGGTCGTCATGCAGAAGGGGGCGATTGCCCAGATCGGCACGCCGCGCGAGATCTATTTTACACCGCGAAATCGCTTCGTGGCCGAATTCATTGGAGCGGCCAATATTGTCGAAGCAGCCCTGGAGGATGGTCATCTCGTGTTACCGGGCGGGCGGCAGCCGATTCACGGCGATATGGACATGCCGGCGGCGGTCGCGATGATCCGTCCCGAAACCATCCGCGTGACGGCGGCCGAAGGTGCGCCGCTTTCGGGCATCATCGACAGCGTCAGTTTCATTGGTGACAGGCAACGGCTGGTCGTCAGTGGCGCGTCCAACAGGTTGCTCACCGTCGACGCGCCGAATACGGTTCAAGTCACACCCGGCGAACGGATCGGATTGTCGATTTCGCCGGACGCCGTACGCCTGCTGCCGCCCGAGAACTGAGAAGGTCGATGTCGCCAAAACCGGTTCATATTGCCCAGATTTCCGATCTGCACATCAAGCCGCCGGGATCGCTTGCCTATGGCAAGGTCGATACAGCGAAGGCGCTGGAATGCTGCATTGCGGCACTGAACGAGTTCGACCCGGCACCTGATTTTGTGGTGATCTCCGGCGATCTGGCGGACACGCCGACATCAGAGGAATATCAATATCTCAAGCGGCTGCTGGCGCCGCTCAAGCTTCCGTTCGCCGCTATTCCCGGCAATCACGACTCGCGCGAGTTGATGCGCGCCGCGTTTCCTTCCGCTCCCTATGCCTTCGCATCCGGGCCGCTCAACCAGAAGATCGAGGCCGCAGGGCTCGATCTGCTGTTGCTGGATTCCAGCGTACACCGAAAGCCGCATGGCGAACTCGACGGGCCTACGCTGCAATGGCTTGACGGGATGCTGGCTTCGTCGCCCGACCGGCCGGCGCTGTTGTTTTTGCACCATCCGCCGTTCAAGGCGGGCATTTGGCACATGGACCGCCAGAATCTTCTCAACGCAAGCGAACTCGCGCCCATCGTGCGCCGTCACCCCCGCGTGCAGCTGATCGCAACGGGGCATGTCCATCGCGCGACACTGACCATGTTTGCGGGCGTGCCGACCACGATCTGCCCGGCTCCGAACCATGCCGTCGACCTCGATCTGGCCGAACTGCGCCAACCCTCCTTCAAGGTCGAGCCGCCCGCCTTCCACCTCCACACCTGGTTTCCGGGCGAGGGATTCGGCAACGTCGTAACCCATCAGGTCCCGATTGGGACTTTCGACGGCCCGCATCCGTTTTTCGCGCCGGATGGAAGGCTGTTGTGAGGCCTCCCGACAGCCGGACGGGAGGCGTTCTACTTTGCATGGGGTTGTTTTCGAGATTTTGTGGGCGACCCCTCGATTCGACTCCAACCCATCCCGGACTAAGCCAACTTCATCCCAAATAACCTCGGCGCATTGCCGCCCGGGATCGCGATCTTCTGCTTGTCCGAAAGCGTCGTGGTGGCGAATCCATGTTTGGATCCGTTTCCTCAGGCCGGTCGACTGACGCGCCGGCTCATTCTTCATTTTATCGGCAACCACATTGCCAATCCGGATAGGGAAGGGCAATCATTCTCGGAATGATTGCGGCGTAAGGGAGAAATTTCAAATGCGACCGTTTTATTGGCTGATCCCGGCACTCGCGCTGTTCTCAAGCCACCCTGCGATCGCACAGGGGAACTATCCGGATCGGCCGATCAAGATGATCGTGCCGCTGGCCGCGGCAAGTGCGGTCGATGTCGCCGCGCGAATCGTCACCCAGAAAATGGCCGACAATATGGGCCAGCAATTCGTGATCCTGAACCAGCCGGGCGCGTCAGGGATGATCGGGGCGGAGGCCGTCGCCCGGGCCGAACCGGACGGCTACACGATTGGCGGGTTCAACGACAGCATCATGACGATGGTGCCGAACCTGCAGTCCAAGATGCGCTGGGATATCCTGAAGGATTTCGAGCCGGTGTCGCTGGTTGCGACGGTGGAGTGGGGGCTGATTGCCAACAATCAGGCCAGCTTCAAGAGCGCAGCAGACCTGATCGCGGCCGCGAAGGCGGCGCCTGGCAAGATCGACTATGGCTCGGGCGGGCCGGGAAGCCCGCAGCATCTGGCGATGGCGATGTTCGCATCGGCTGCCGGCATATCGCTGACGCATGTTCCCTATAAGGGAGCCACTCAAGCCGCAACCGACGTCGCCGCCGGCCAGATTCCCGTCGGCTTCCAGGGGCTGGGCACGGTCGCAGCGCTGGTGCGCGGCGGTCAACTCAGGCTGATCGGGGTCACGACCGAGAAGAGATTGTCGCAATTCCCCGATGTGCCGACCGTCTCGGAGTCCGGCCTGCCCGGCTTCTTCTTCAACTCATGGTTTGCAATGCTGGTGCCTGCCGGTACCCCGAAGGACATCATTGCCCGTCTGAATGCCGAGGTGCTGAAGGCCGTCGGCGATCCCGAAGTGCGCCGCAAACTCGAAGAGCTGGGTTTTGCGGTGCGCGGCAGCTCGCCGGAAGCGCTGCGCGCCATGACCCGCGATCAACTCGCCAAGTACGAGCGCGTGATCAGGGAAACGGGAATCGCCAAGGAATAGCCAAAGGAATACCCGCCGGGTGGCGGGCGCCGCGTCCTTTGGTGACGATGCTCGTTACGAAAAAGGCCGGCAGAACCTCAGGGGTCGTGCTGGCCTTCTCCTTACCTGCGCGTGAGTGAACAGGAAAGTCCTGTTAAGCCAATGCCTTCTCTCGTCGTTCGGCTTTTGCCGGGGACTTAAGCGCCGGATTCGGGCAAAGCATGAGGATGCCGATGTATTCGATGCCGTCATCAACAAAATTCTTTATCTGCACGTCGTATGTCGCATCGACGTTCGCCCCGATCTTCATCAGCATTGGGAGCGGGTTGTCGGACCGGTAATTTGAAAACGCGACCGATGTGATGCGTTCGGTGACCTCTTTGGGAATCGCGCCGGCGTGCTTTTCCCAGTTGTTGTAACCCTTTGTCGAGCCGTACTCGTCGGCCCAATCGGCCGGGCGCGGCAGCAACGTCTTGGCGAACATCCCGAAGCTGTACGGCCCGTTGGCTTTTTCAAATTCGACAAACTTCCTGGCAGTCTCCTTGATGTTGGCGGGGCTTGTCAGCACGTTCATGTTTTTTTCGAACTCGTCGCCGTAAATACCACCCATCTCGAACTTCCTCTCTCAAGCTTGAAGTTTTCGGTTTGCGGCACGTGTCCAGGTCCGACGCCATCTGACACGGCAGATTTTTACGTCAGCGGAAGACGATCAGGATACAGGCGATCCCTTCGGCCGGGCGCAACGATCTATTGCTCACTGTAACAACAAAATTTCAGGTTGTGCAACGGGGCGTCGGTGGCCTTGGGAGGAAAAGCGTGAGCTGATAACGTTCGGCCACATGCCCGGCGGTTGGCCTTTCGGGAAGTCTCATGACGAACTCAATTGCAGCTCCGACGCCGCGGTCGGGATCGCAGAATGCGAACGTTCAGCGCTCGCTCAAAGGATCAATTCCGCTTGTGCTGCTCAGTTTTGCGGCGCCCAGTCTTTTGCAAATCCTGGTGCAGTCGGCGATCGCTGTCATCGAAATATTCCTTCTTAGTCGCCTCGGCACCGACGTGCTCGCAGGGATCAGTGCGGTCTTCCCGATTGTCACGTTGTTTGTTGCCATAACCACCGTCGGAATGGGTGGTGCGATCTCATCCGCAGTGGCTCGGTCTTTGGGCGCGGGTAATGCTTCGGAAGCGCAAGCGCTTGCCGCGCATGCAATCCTGCTTTCCCTGATTTTCGGCGCGATCTCGGCTGCAGCACTGATCTTTTTCGGACCCGAGATATATGGCTTGCTGGGAGCAAGAGGCGATTCTCTCAATCAGGCTCTTTCTTATTCCAACATCGTATTCGGCGGTTCGATCTGTCTCTGGCTTCTGGGAGGCCTCACTGCAATCGTGCGCGGTACCGGCGACATGAAGACGCCGGCACGAATTGCCATCTTTCGAGCCGCTGCCGCGCTGCCACTATTTGGAATGCTGATTTTTGGATGGGGGCCGGTCCCTGGATTTGGGATAGCCGGCGCCGCTACCGCAATGCTGATCTATTACACCATGGGCGTCATCGGGCTGTTCGTTCATTTGCAGTCCGCCAAGAGTCCCATTCATCTCGCTTTTTCGGACTTCCGGCCGCGGCGGCAGCTGTTTTCGCGTATTCTGAAGGTGGCATTGCTCTCGTCGCTGCAGATACTGGTTTCCAACGTCGCGCTGATCGCAATAACGGCTTATGTCGCTCACTTTGGTATTGAGGCGCTGGCCGGTTATGGCTTGGCTGCTCGCGTCGAGCTTCTCATTTCTTCCATGGTACTCGCCCTGGGCGTAGGCACGACGACAATGGTCGGGACCTGCGTGGGCGCTGGCCTGGAGGCACGCGCGCGTCGCGTGACGCTTGTTTCCTGTTTGCTGGCGGCGGCCATTTTTGCGACGATCGGACTTGGAGTGGCGTTTTCGGGAAGCTCGATCGCAGGTCTTTTTACCCATGCCGAAGGAGTTGTCTCTGCGGCATCCGGCTATTTCTACGCGACGGGCCTGGTTTACGGGTTTATGGCCGCATTTGTGATACTGTTTTCCGCCTATCAGGGATGGGGACAGGCGACGGCTCCGCTGCTTGTCAGCCTGTCGAGGGTTGCTATCGTACTGGTCGGCGGATGGATGCTGCTGCAGCAGCAAGGGCCTCGGCTCGATTGGCTATACTATCTTGTCGCAGGTTCAACGGTTATTGGAGCGTTAACACTGGGCATCGTTTTTGCATTCCGGCCGCCAAATCGACGCGGCAGGGCGCTTTCCGGTTGAAAAGCGAGCCCACGTTGATTACGGAAGAGTGGTAATCCCGTGTTCCCTGGAGTTTGACTGGCGTGCCTCAACAAAGGACGGGTGAAGCTCACGGTTTCTCGAGCAGCAAACTGTCGGTCTTGCGCAAGCACCCGATTTTTGCCGACCTCGAGCCGGAGGCTTTCGAGCAGCTCTGCCGTTACGCCAAGCACACGACACTGAAGCGGGGAACAACGCTGTTCTCCAAGGGGGATCCCGGCAATAGCCTGTACGCGGTCATTTCGGGTACGGTGAAGATGAGTATTTCCTCGCCGGACGGCCGCAACGCGATCCTGAATATCGTTGGGCCTGGGGAAATTTTCGGCGAGATCGCGCTGCTCGACGGGCAGGCACGCTCGACCGACGCTATCGCAAATAGCAATTGCGAACTCTTCGTCATTGACCGGCGCGAGTTCATCCCCTTTGTGAAGGCGCAGCCGGCGCTGGCGATGAAATTCATCGAATTGCTCTGCGAGCGGTTGCGATCGACCAGCGATCAGGTCGAGCAGATCATCCTGCAGAATCTGCCGGGACGGCTGGCCAGCGCGCTGCTTCGCCTGTCCGAAAAGCACAACTCTGCCCCGCAGGGCCGAACCATCGCGATCACGCAGCAGGAGATCAGCGAGATGGTCGGCATGACCCGGGAGAGCATCAACAAGCAGTTGCGCGCCTGGGCCGGCCGCGACTGGGTACGTCTCGAGCACGGTGCGATCGTCGTGCTGAATGCCGAGATGCTTCGCGATATGGCCGAGGCAGGGTCCGGTCACGACGGCGAGTGATCGGCAGGCGCGTCGAAGTCCGGATGTCGGACGTCTGGACTCATTGACTGGCGGGTACGGGATTGGCGCCACGTTCAATCGTGAATTCCACGTCAATCAGTCCACGCGAGTGATTCAGGTCCGATTGCGACATCAGCAAGGTCAGATCCTTGCCCTTGAGGGATGCGAGCACCTCCGACAGCCGTTCCGACAGCGCTGGCGCGATGCCTTCGAACGGCTCGTCGAGCAGCAGGCATTTGGTGCCAATGGCAAGCGCGCGGCCGAGCGCGACCAGCTTTTGCTGTCCGCCGCTCAGCAACAGCGCCTTGCGCTGGCGCATCTCGGTGAGTTCGCCGATCACCTCGTAGACGAAGTCGAGCCGGGCCTTGCGGTCGAGATGCTCCGCCACCCACAACGGCAACATGATGTTTTCCTCGACTGTCAACTGAGGCACCAGGCAGCGGTCTTCCGGCATATAGCCGATCCCGAGTGCCGCGCGCGCGTGGCGCGGACGGGACGCCAGGTCGCTGCCTTCGAACCGCACCGTGCCCCGGGCCGGCGTGAGGTGCCCCATGATCGAACGCATCAGCGTCGTCTTGCCCGCGCCGTTACGGCCCACCAGACTGACCATGGCGCCTTTCGCGACGTGCATTGTGAAGCCGCGCAATGCCGGCATCGACTGGATCTCGACGACAAGATTGTCGATCGCGAGCAAGGGCGCCGCGTCGTTCATCGTACGCCCCCGGTGACGTAGCGGCGGACTTCCTGATTATTCAGGACCTCGGCGGGCATCCCGTCGGCCAGAATCCGCCCCTGATAGAACGCCACGACGCGATCGGCATAGCGGCTGACGATTTCCATGTCGTGTTCAACGAATACGATGGTCGCTGCCTCGGGCGCCACGGCGTGGATAACGCGATCCATGGTCGCGAATTTTTCTTCCGCCGATACTCCGGAGGTTGGCTCATCCAGCAGCAGCAGTTTTGGATGGCGCACCAATGCCATGGCAATATCGATCAGTTTGCGCACGCCGCCCGCAAGCTCCGAGATCGGGCGATCGGCCATGCCGGCAAGACCAAAGCGTTCCAGCAGCTCGACAGCCCTGTCACGGCGGCCTTGCGCCTCCGCCGGCGCCCGGAGTGACATTCGTGTGCCGATGCCGGAAATCGCCACGGCGAGATTTTCGGCGGCGGTGAGCTCGACAAACAGCTGCGGAATCTGGAAGGAACGGGAGATGCCAAGCCGGGCTACGCTTCGCGGCGATCTTCTGGCGATGTCAATTCCGTCGAGCAGGATCGTGCCGCTGTCGGGCTTGAGATAGCCGGTGACCATGTTGACAAAGGTGGTCTTGCCGGCGCCGTTGGCGCCGATCAGGCTGATCTTCTGACCGGCTGGAATATCGAGGGTGAGTGCATCGGCGGCGACTACCGCGCCAAAGCGCTTTTCGAGCCTGTGTACTGAAAGAACCGAGGTCACGGCGCGGCTCCTCGCTCGGCCGCGAGGGCGGCCTGCCGCCGAGGTGCGCCGCTTGCGCCGGTCCCTGATCCACAGCGAGCCGATGCCGCGCGGCAGAAATAGAATGACACCCAGAAGGAAGACGCCGAGCACGAGCTGCCAGGTATTGGGCAAATAGAGATTAGAGAACGAACGGACCAGTTCCAGCGCCATCGAGGCGACGAAGACGGCGGCCACGCTCTGGTTGCCGGCAAGCACCGCCACGAAGACGAATTCACCCGATGTGGTCCAGTATGCGAATTGCGGATCGATATGCCGCTGCGCCATCAGGGCAAAGGCGCCGCTGGCGCCGGCGAAGATCGCTGCGATTACGAAATTGATCGATATGATCCGGTTAGCCGATAGGCCGAGATATTCGACCCGCAGGTTGTTTTCGCGCACCGCCAGGCTGGCAAGACCGAATTCGGACCGGAACAGGATGGTCGCGGCGATGCCGGCGAATCCGGTCACGATGACCGAGACGGCATACAGCATGAAGTCGGCCTCGCGCGGATCGGTGAAACTCATGCCAAACAGGCTTGGCCGCCCGACATTGAACCCGTCGGATCCGCCAAGTGCAGTGGTTTTCATCAGCGCGCCGTAAAACACCATCGACAGCGCCAACGTCAGCATGCCGAAGAAAATCCCGCTGTAGCGCGCGATCAACGGCCCGATGACCAGGCCGAGCAGGCCGCCGCAAGCGGCGCCGACGATCACCTGCGCCACCGCGTCGGTGAGGCCCCAGGCGTTGGCGATCAGCGCCACGCCATAGCCGCCGGCGGCAAAGAACAGGCCCTGGCCGAACGACACGTTGCCGGTGCGCGCCAGCACGACGATGCCAAGCGCGATCAGCGCATTGGAGGCGGCAATCGTCGCCAGCGACAAGGTCCAGGTCGGCAGCACGCGGCCGAACAGCGTCACCGCGGCGACAAGGGCGATCATGATCAGGGGATGCAGGCCTTTCCTCATCAGATCCGCCTTGCCGTCTCGCGCTTGAACAGCCCCTCGGGGCGAAACATCAGCACGGCCGCCATGATCAAATAGATCATGAACAGTTCGGCTTGCGGCATCAGATGCACCGAGGCCGCGCGCGCCAGCCCAACCAGAATTGCGCCGACCGCCGCGCCCTCGACGCTGCCCAAGCCTCCGATCACGACGATCGCGAAGCTCAGGATGATGACATCAGAGCTGAGGCCCGGCTGCATCGATATTTTCGGCGCGGTCAGAGCGCCGGCAAGGGCGGCGAGCAGGACGCCGAATGCAAAGGCGATCGCATAGACGCGGTTGACGCGCACGCCCATGCTCACGCTCATTTCCTCATTGTGTATGACGGCGAGCACGATCTTTCCGATCACGGTGCGATTGAGGCCGAACCAGATTGCAAAGCCGACCACGGCCGAAATCGGTATCAGCACCAGATCGTAGCCGACGTAATAGAGGCCGGCGAATTCGAGATTGCCGAACAGTTCATACGGCTGCGTCGCATAGATCGGATTGACGCCCCAGATCAGCTTGGTGACGTCTTCAAGGATCAGAAACACGGCGTAGGTCACCAGCAACAGCACCACCTCGTCGCGGCCGTAGAACATCTTCAGGAGGCCGCGTTCCAGCAAAAGTCCGACGGCGGACGCGATCAGCGCCACCGAGAGCAGCATGGCGACGAAGCCGACGCTTGGGGGGAGGCCGCGTGCGGCGACCATGGTCACGGTCGTCGCCGCGATATAGGCGCCGAGGGCGTAGAAGCTGCCATGGGCGATGTTGAGGATCTTCAATACGCCGAACACCAGCGTCAGCCCAAGGGCGACGATGAACAGCCACGAGGCCTGGATCAGGCCATCGAGAACGATCGTCAAAAAGAAATTCATGGCGGTGGCGTCACGCGGGTCGTCGGTTGGCAGAACAAGGCGGCGCAGAGCTAATCACGCGCCGCCTCGTGCTCGTTGGATACCAATGCGCCTAATCGCACTTCGCGCCCTGCATGCCGCCCTTGATCCAGTCGATCGCCTTCACGCCCGGGGGCGGGTTGACGCATTCGGCGGCGAAGTACTGGATATCGACCAGATCGACCCGCTTGAGATCCGGATTGTATTTGGTGCGGCTGAAGGCGATCGGCTGGATCGCCTGATGGCCGTCGGCAAGCTTCATCTGAATGAGTCCGCCGGGCGACGGCCACTCCAGACCGGTCATGGCCGCGACCATTTCATCGGTCGAAGGCTTCTTTCCGCCGTTCTTGCTCATGGCTTTTTCGACCGCGGCTTTCAATCCAAGAATCGCCTGTGTCATGCGATAGGACGCCTGAACCGGATAGACGCCATTGGCGGCCTCGTATCCCTTGAACAGCCAATCATTCAGCGGCGATTTCTGCGACATCAGGCCGTAGGCGCCGCGTGCGCCGATAATGGTGCCGTCGGGCATCTTGTCGCCGAGCGGCGGCAGCACGTGATCAGCGGCGCTGAATACGAGCTGGCTGCGCTTCGGCAGCCCACGGGGGGCCGACTGCAGGACGAAAGCCTGCAAATCGCCGCCCCACAGGCTGGAATAGACCACGTCGGAGCCGGCGCCCACCA
The DNA here is from genome assembly GCA_963840465.1 of uncultured Alphaproteobacteria bacterium. Taxonomy (GTDB): domain Bacteria; phylum Pseudomonadota; class Alphaproteobacteria; order Rhizobiales; family Xanthobacteraceae; genus Bradyrhizobium. The sequence continues at coordinate 119,292 of CAWIZF010000044.1, forward strand.
GCGCTGAAATCTCGGTGCCGTATTGGCCGGCGCCGAACTTGGGCAGCAGATCCGTCTGAAGCTTGACGCCGGGATAGAGCTGTTCGGCTGCAGCGACGAAGTCGGCCCGGCTGTCCTGGCCCCAGGCGTAATCCTGGTTGATCGCCGAAAGCGTCGTCATCTTGATGTTCTTGGCCTTCATGTACCTGATGAGGCCGACGTTATCCATCGTGGCATGGGCGGCAGTGCGGAAGACGTAGTTGTATTTGCCGTCTTCGAAAATGCGCGGCGTTCCGCAATCCATCAGCACCAGCATCTTCTTCAATTCTTCCGCGATCGGCGCGACGGCAAGGCAGTCGCCGGAGCCGATATAGCCGAGCACGACGTCGACATTGTCGCGTTGGTAGAGGTTGCGCAGCTCCTGCACCTGCTTGGTGGCGCCGCCGTTCTCGTCGATAATGACCGGCTCGACCTTCATGCCGCCGAAGCCGACCTTCTCGTAAGGCGAGGGGGCCGCCCCCTTGTTCAGCTGATCGATGACGAACTGCGCGCCGTTGCGGGCGGGAACGCCAAAGCTGTCCGCCGCCGGTCCGGAGAGGAACGTCACGATGCCGAGCTTGAAAGTGTCCTGTGCAGACGCCGGCGCAGCCAGGGCAAGCGACGTTGCCGCAGCGGATGCAATGATGGCAGCACGGTTAGCCCGCCGAAAACAGTTCATAATTCCCTCCCTGATGTCGGCGGGTGTTCCCGCCCGTTTATCCGCGCCTTTTTTGCAGGGCGTCGGCCTTTGTTAAAATGGAGTTTAGGCAAGCTTTTGCAGCGCGTCTATACGCGCCGCGTCGGGAAGGAAGCATCCGTCAGGCCGGGCCGGCGAAGATGTCGCACCGCTCGGGCATGGCTTCCTTCACATGTCGAATACCGCAACCGCGCGGATCGGCGAAGCGGTCCCGCCGCGCCACTTCATCGGCAGGCCGATGAAGGTGAACTGGCCACGGCCAAGCAGGGCTTCGAGATTGCACAGGCTCTCGATATGGGTGATGTCGAGGTCGAGGCAGGCCTTGTGCACGAGGGCATTCACCTTGCCCTCAGGTCCCGGCCGCATCGAATCGATGCCGAAATGCACGACGCCCTGGTGCGCCAGCCATTCGGTGGCGGCGACGTTCACGCCGGAATTGTCGCTGGAATATTCCTTGCGGGGGAATGTTCGCTCATGATGACCGGTGCAGAGCAGCACGGTGCCGCCCTTCGGCACCGGCACGCCGGCCTTCGCCACGGCCGCCTCGAGATCGGCAGGCGTGATCTCGGCGCGCGGCGCGATGTGGCGCAGATCGATGCAGATGCCCGGCACGATGCATTTTTCCAGCGGATACTGGTCGATCGATATGCCGCTCTGGCCGAAATGCCTGGGCGCGTCGATATGGGTGCCGGCGTGGTCCACCATGGAGATGAACATCGACGCCAGCCCGTGCACATTGCCGGATTCGGCAAAGGATTCTTCGTGGGTCTTCCAGACGCCGTGCATGACCGGCGGATGGCCGGGATAGCTCGGGGTGCGGTGATAGAGCTCTCTTGAGAGGTCGACGATCTTCCACGCGGTGTCTCCTCTGCCCGCGAACTGCGGCGTCTGTTCTAGAACCCGAATGCCCTCGGCAGCGCCAGCGACAGCCAGGGCACGTAGGTCACGATCATCAGCACCGTAAACATCACGTAATAGAATGGCCAGATGCCGCGCATCACCTCGTCGACCGAAACCTTGCCGATGGCGCAGCCGACGAACAGCGTGGTCCCGACCGGCGGCGTCAGCAGGCCGATGCCGAGATTGAGCAGCATGACGATGCCGAAATGCACGGGATCGATGCCAAAACTCTTCACGACCGGCAGCAGGATCGGCGTGCAGATCAGCAACAGGGGGGCGAGATCGAGCGCCGTTCCAAGCACCAGCAGCATGATGTTCAACCACATCAGCAGCACGTATTTGTTGCTCGATATCGCGACGAAGAACTCGGTCATCTTTGCCGGCATCTGCATCAGCGCGGCGACATAGCCGAAGCACGACGCGGTGGCCACCAGCGTCAGCACCATCGCGACGGTTTGCAGTGTCCGGTAGACCAGCAACGGCAGCTCGGACCATTTGTAGTCACGATAGATGAACATCGTGACGAAGAACGCCCAGACGCAGGCGACCGCGCCGGCCTCGATCGGCGTGAACACGCCGGTGAGGATGCCGCCCAGCACGATGACCAGCGTCACGATCCCCCATACGGCGTCGCCGAGCATCCTGACCGCCTGCCGGATCGGCACAGGCTCGCCCTTGGGATGCTTGTCGCGATAGGCATAGAACAGGCAGAGCAGCATCAGCGAGAAGCCGAGCAGCAGGCCGGGAATCACGCCGGCCAGGAAGAGGCTGGTGATCGACACCACGCCGCCGGTCGCCAGCGAATAGATCACCGAATTGTGGCTCGGCGGAATGATGATCGCCTGCAGCGAGGCGCTGATCGTCACATTGGTTGCGAATACCCGCGGATAGCCCTTCTCGGCCATCTGGGGAATCATCACCGAACCGATCGCGGAAGTATCGGCAACCGATGATCCGGAGATGCCGCTCATGATCGTGGTCGCGAGGATGTTGACCTGCGAGAGGCCGCCCCGCATCCGCGTGAACCCGACGACAACGGCGGCGAAGTCGACCAGTCGCCTCGCCATGCCGCCTTCGGCCATGATGGCGCCCGCCAGCACGAAGAACGGGATGGTCAGCATCGAGACCTTGCCGACGCCGCTGGCAAATTGCTGCATGACCGCGCCGACCGGCAGGTCGATCCACAGCGCGCCGACCAGCGAGGCCAGCGCCAGCGCATAGGCGATCGGCATGCCGATCGCGAAGAAGAAGCACATGCTGAGAAGCAGAACCGCGATATCCATGGGAATTACTCGACCGGTACGTGGGCGTCGGCGCCGTCACGCGGCGGCGGGCCGATGGTCAGGCGTTCGACGACGAACAGAAGCATCATGGCGCCGCTGACCACGATCGGAAGATAGGTGATGCCGACCGACAGCCATGGAAATTCGTCGACCGAATTTTCCCAGGTGGTGTGAACGAGCCGGAGCCCCCACACCACCATGAAGATCGCAATCACACCCATCAGGACTTCGCTCAGGAAGAGGGAGGCGCTGCGCAACGGCGGCGGCAGCAGGTCGGTGCCAACCGTCATGTTCATGTGGATGCGTTGACGATAGCAGTTGGCCGAGCCGATGAAGGTGATGCCGACGGTCAGCAGCACGGCCAACGGCTCAGGCCATGACGCGGCGCTGTTCAGCACATACCTTGTATAGACGGCCCACGGAATGACCGCCGAGACCAGCACCAGCGCCACGCAGGCGATCACGGCGCCGGTCCAGTAGACCGTATCGTTCACACGCCGGAAAATCCCGGCTGCAGAATTGGACATTTTCACCTCGGAGAATAACGGCGCTTCGGTTCGCTTTGGCAGCGCGGGGAGTGGTGGCCGGACGGACGTCGTCCGGCCACCCGCCGATCGCGAGCTGGCCGCTAGTTCACCGCCTCGATACGCTTGACCATCGCGGCATATTTCGCGCCGTATTTGTCCCAGACCGGCTTGACGGCATCCTGGAATGGCTTCTTGTCGATGTCGGTGATGATTTCGGTGCCGGAAGCCTTCATCTTTTCGATCGCGGCGTTCTCCGCTTCATACCAGAGCACGCGCTGCTCTTGCTGCGCTTCCTTCGCAAGTTTCTTGATCAGCGCCTGATCTTCCGGCGACAGCTTTTGCCAGGAGATGCGCGAGAACACCAAAAGCTCCGGAATGATCAGGTGCTCGGTCATCGTGAAATACTTGGCCACCTGGTTGTGGTTCTGCGCGATGAACGACGGTGGATTGTTCTCGGCGCCATCGACCACGCCGGTCTGCATCGAACTGAACACCTGGTCGAAGCCGAGGGCTACGCCATTGCCGCCTAGCGCGTTCATGGTGTCGACGAACAGCGGATTGCCCATCATGCGGACCTTGAGGCCCTTGAGGTCGGCAATGGTCCGGATCGGCCGCTTGTTGTTGTAGACGTTGCGCGAGCCGGCGTTCATCCAGCACAGCGCGATCAGGCCGGTCTTTTCATTCGCGGAAATCTTCGCCAGCAATTCGTCGCCGATCTCGCCGTCGATCACTTTCTCCATGTGCTTGGAGTTACGGAAGACGAACGGCATGTTGAAGACGTTGACGTCGTCCACGACGGGGCCTACGGCGCCGACCGAAATACGGGCGATCTGCAGCGCGCCGAGCTGCGCCTGCTCGATCATTTCCTTTTCGCCGCCGAGCTGCATCGAGGGGAACATCTGGACCGTCAGCCGGCCGTTGGTGGCGGCTTCCAGCTTCTTGCCCATTCGGACGACGGCTTCGACCGTCGGATAGCCGAGCGGATGAACGTCGGATGCCTTCAGCACCATTTTCGTCTGCGCAAAAGCGGATGACAGTGGCGCTGTGGTCGCCATCGTGGCGCCAAGCCCTGCGCTCAACTTGATGAAGTCGCGGCGTTTCATGGTGTTCCTCCTGATGTTGTTTATCGTTTTATGGACTTTTTGAACTCTAGGGTCGCCGTCTTCGAAGTACTCCGGATTGATATGTTGGGTAGCCGAGATGTTCTCGAGCAGGCTTTCGAGGTGGACTTCCATCGCCCGCCTTGCACGCTCTGCGTCATGTGCCTCGATCGCGGTGAGGACGGCCTCGTGCTCGACGATCACCTTTGCGATCCGCCCGCGCTGGGGCAGGGTCAGCCGGCGATAGCGGTCGACGTGGACCTTCACCTGCTGGATATACTTCCAGATTCCGGGATAGCCGGCGACATCGGCAACTGTAGCATGAAACATTTCGTCGACCTGATGGAAGGTTTCGCTGTCGCCGGCGGCGCTGGCCTCGCGCTGGCGTTCCAGGATCGATTGCAGCGCCAGTACCTGGCTCGACGTCGCGCGTTCTGCGGCGAGCCGCGCGGTGGTTTCCTCCAGCGCCTTGCGGATGATGATGGCTTCCGGGAGTGCAGCCACCGGGATGCGCGAGACGAAGATGCCGGACTGCGGATAGATCTCCAGCAGGCCTTCATCCGATAATTTGAGGATAGCCTCGCGAACCGGCGTGCGGCTGACCCCATAGGAGAGCGCGATTTGCGCTTCCGAGATCGCTTCGCCGGGGCGGCGCTGCAGCGACACCAGTTCGGCCCGAAGATCGGAATAGATCTTGGACGCCGCCGTTGCCGCGCGCGGTCTGCCGCTGCGGCGTGTGGCGGCGGCCATTCGGCGAATCCTCGGTTCGGCTTTTTTCGACGCGCGGGCGGGCATGGCTGTGTTCTCGATTAATATATTAGTATATGAATTGGCTTTGACAACCAGAAATCGAACCGCGCGTGGGTTTTGACCTGCGCATCCGGGGGCCGTTACATAAATCGGAGCTTCAGGTAGGCGGCTGGCTTCGGGCGCTGATGAAGCCGGCGCGTTTTCGCTGTTCGTGTTGTGCGGCGCCGGTCAACAAGTCGATCAGGTGCTGGGCTTGCCGCGGGTGAGCGGCGGCGGCGGTGATGCCTGCCGTGTACATGGTTGCGAGTTCGCAAGCTGGCGGCAGTGAGCCGGACAGGGTTACACCCTTCGTGCTGATGATCTCGGTCGACTGCGTGCACCCGATCGGGCGCCGCGCCTCGGACGCGGCCAGTTCGCGCATCGCTGTCGCGCCGTTTGGGAAAATCCGGAGGCGGGCGGCAACTTCATCGGCGATGCCAAGCTGCTGAAGGACATTTGCAACGTGAATTCCGGCCGTCGAGGCTTTGGTATCGGGCACGTAGATCGCGTCGGAACCCAGCAAAGCCTCGCGCAAATCAGCGGCGTCCTTGACAGCGGGCTGGGGATCGCCGGTGCGAACGGCGAGGGCGGTCTCGACCAAACCGACATCGGCGATTGTCGTGGCGAGCACCAGCTTCTCCACGGCCAGTTTGGCGACAAGCGCCGCGGTCAGGACGATGATGTCCGCCGGCGCGCCCTTGCGCAATTTGTCGGCCATGACACCGACCGCGCCAAACTCACCTGCGATCTCGAAGCCGGTTTGGGCCTTGAACGCTGGCGTCAGGCTTCCGACCAGCCCCTGTGCCGCGCCGCCGCTCAGGATGTTTACGCTGCTCATGAAGTCAATTCCATCGCGGCAATGATCCTGTCGCGCGTGATCGGCAGATCGCGCACCCGAACGCCGAGCGCATCGAATACGGCGTTGGCGATAGCCGCCGTCACCGGACCATGGGCAGCCTCGCCGGCGCCGACCGGATCGATGTCCGGACGCTGGATCACCTCAACCTCGACATCGGGCACTTCGCTGAAGCGCAGGATCGGATATTCCGTCCAGCTCGTGCTGGTGATGCGTTGCCGGTCGAAGCGGACGCGCTCTTTCAATACCCAGCTCGTTGCTTGAATGGCGCCACCCTCGATCTGGTTGATGACGCCGTCGGGATTGATGGCCTCGCCGACATCGACCGCCAATGTCAATTTCCTGACACTGATCTCCTCGGTGCCCTCGATCTCGGCGATCGCAGCGCAATAGGCGCCGGTGTTCTTGTAGCGGCCAAAGCCCACGCCGTGGCCGATACCCGGCCGCTTCTCGGGCTTCCATTTGGCGCGCGCGGCAACGGCGCGGATGACGTCTGTTGCCCGCTCATCCCGCAAGTGGCGCAACCGGAACGCGACCGGATCCTCACCGCGTTCGGCAGCGATTTCATCGAGGATGGATTCAATCGCAAACACATTGCCCTGGCCACCCAACGTCCGCAGCGCCGAGGTGCGGATCGGCATGGTGGTCAGGCGATGGCTTTCGATCCGCCAGGATGGGAAATCATAAAGCGGGATCGAGTTGCGATCGCTGCCGCCGCCATTGGCCTGCGGCGGATTGGTCGAGACCATGCGCGGAAACGGGTTCGCCAGTTCGAACCCCGCCAGCAGCGCGGGGAGCGCCGCACGTCCTGGGCGCGCTACGTGACCGTTGCCCCAGATCGAGTGCCGCCAGTCGATGATTTCACCCTGCGCGTCAAGATCCGCCTCGATCTCGATCGCCATCGCCGCCCCAAACGGCGCATCCGACATTTCGCCCTGCCGCGACCACTGTACCCGCACCGGCCGCCCGCCGGCACTTCTCGCGAGCAGCACGGCATCGAGCGCGACATCGTCGGCGGCGTTATGACCGTAGCAGCCGGCGCCTTCCATATGCTCGACGGTGATGTTCTCGACCGGCAGTTTGAGCACTAGCGCCAGATCGGCGCGCAGGAGATAGACGCCCTGGCTGTGGGTCCAAATATGGACGTGGTCGCCGTCCCACTGCGCCATCGCGCAGGACGGCGCGATCGACGCATGCGCAATATAGGGGCGGGTATACTCCCGCTTGATGGTCCGCGCTGCCGTGCCGGGCTGTGCGGCAGTCTTCTTGTCGATGACAGTCGATTCCGCGGGCTGGGCCTTCAGGAATGAAGCCAGATCGTTTTCGTCGGGCAGGGGCTCGCCGTCGGACCAGGTCGCGCCTTTGCGCAGGGCGTTGAGGGCCGCCTCCGCGCCATGCTCGGTCTCGCTGACGACGCCGGCGAAACTGCCGTCGCGCACGATGGCGATGAGACTGGGCGTTGCGCGGGCGCCATCCTCCTTCAATTCAATAAGTTGTGCGCGCGCGTTCTCCGGCCGCAGCACGCGGCCATGCAGCATTCCCGTCAAGGCCTGATCGTGGATGAATCGCGGCCGGCCCAAAACCTTGTCCGGAATGTCGATCCGCTGAACTGAATTCCCGGCCAACGCCCGCCGCGACGCGATCTTTGACGTTACGCCGGGCGTGGCATCGCGATCGAGCGAGACTTCCGCGGCAAGTTCCCAATAGCTGGTCGTGACGTTGCCGGGGCCCGAAATGGTGCCGTCCTCGATGTCGAGCGCATCGGCATCGACCCCCAGCCGTTCCGCTGCCTGTTGAAGAAAGATCCGGCGAACTTCCGCGCAGGCATGGCGCAGCGCGCGCCCCGACTGCTGGATGGAGAGGCTGCCCGAGGTGACGCCCTCGTTGGGGCTACTGGCCGTTGACGCGCGGATCATCCGCACGCGCGACAGGTCGATATCGAGCTCATCGGCGGCGATCTGCGCCAGCGCCGTCACGATGCCTTGCCCGATCTCCACCTTGCCGGGCGAGACCGTGACCTGTCCGTCGCTCGAGAATTTCAGCCATGCCGACAGCTTCGGGTTCGCCGCAAGGCTTACCGGCAGTGCGGGCGGGGCGGGAGCGGGCGCTTGCTGGTTCATCCTGCCGCCATTTCTTCCGCAGCGCGCAGCACCGCTCGCACCATGCGATTATGCGAACCGCAGCGGCAGAGGTTGCGGTCGAGCGCTTCCTTCACCTCCCGGCTTGTCGGCGAGGGATTTCGCTTCAACAGCGCCGCTGCGCTCATCAAGATGCCGGAGACGCAATAGCCGCATTGCAGCGCCTGTTCGGCGATGAAGGCGCGCTGCAGCGGATGTGGCCGCTCGCCCGTTCCCAGCCCTTCGATTGTCGTGACATCCTTGTCCGCCACCGACCACAGTGGCGTATCGCAGGCGGATACCGCGCGATCGCCGAGAATGACATTGCAGGCGCCACACTCGCCGGCGCCGCAGCCGAAATGCGGCCCGGTCACGCGAAGTTGTCCGCGCAGAACATCCAGCAATGACCGGTCGGGATCGGCGTCAATCTCGGTCTCGGCGCCGTTGAGGCGAAATCGAACGCTCGGCATCGAGGGCGAACCTTCTCTTGGGTTTTTCTTATTGCGGCGGCTTGTCGAACTTCTTGACCACTTCCGCCCATTTCACAATATCGCCGCGCAGGAATTTGTCGAATTCTTCGGGGGTCATCGACATCGGAACGGCGCCCTGCTGGGTCCAGAGCTTGACGACATCGGGCCGTTTTACCGCCGCGTTCACCGCCGCATTGAGCTTGTCGATGACCGGCTTTGGCGTGCCGGCGGGCGCCATCAGGCCGAGCCAGATGGTGGCCTCATAGCCGGGAACGCCGGCTTCGATCGCTGTGGGCGCGTTGGGCAGCACGGTCGATCGCGTCTTGCCGGTCGTCGCCAGCGCGCGCACCTGATTTTCGGCGACGTTGGGCGCCATCGCCGGAACGGCATCGATCATCATCTGCACCTGGCCGCCGATTACGCCGCTGCGCGCTTCGCCGCTGTTGCGGTAGGGCACGTGCAGGACGTCGATGCCGGCCATGGCTTTGAACAGCTCGCCCGCCATGTGGTACGGCGTGCCCTGGCCTGATGAGGCGTAGTTCAGTTTTCCGGGCTGCGATTTGGCCAGCGCGATGAACTCCTGCAGCGTCTTCGCCTGCACGGAGGGATGAACCACGATGACGAGGTCGGAATAGTTGACCGGCGCGATCGGCGCGAGATCGCGCATCAGTTCGTATTTGCGCTGCGGAACCAGCGATTCATTCGCGGTCTGGGTGTTCGACATCATCAGCAGCGTATAGCCGTCGGGCGGCGACTTGGCGGCTTCCTGCGTGCCGATCACGCCGCCGGCGCCGGTGCGGTTCTCGATCACGAAGGGCTGGCCGAAACTTTCCTGCAGGATGTTCCCGATCTGGCGAGCGGTGACGTCGGCAGGTCCGCCGGCGCCAAAGGGAACAATCACCTTCACCGGCCGTGAGGGATAATCCTGCGCCTGTGCCCGGTGAGCGATGCTGCGAACGGCAGCAGCCAGAGCCAGCGCATTCCCAAGTGCACCATGTCAGCCTCCCGAACTCTTTCTTGTTTGTGTTGGCATGCGCCAACCAACTGTTCCACCAAGTCTAGCGATCCGTGGTGTGTTCGCTAGTCGCAAGAATTCAGATATTCGTCGGCGTCTCGACCCATGCAATTTCAGGGCGACGACGAGGAACGTGACATGAAGATCTACCCTTGTCTGGCCGCCTTTGCAGTCCTGCTCGCCACCGGGACCGTTGCCGGTGCCCAGACCCTGCCGGACTATATGGCGCCGATCGCCGGCAACACCGCCGCCACGCCGGCGGAGACCGCGACCAAGAACGTGCTGGCGCTCAACACCGGCATGTTCGAGCTCTATGGCGACGCGGCCAAGGTCTTCCAGAAGAACATCCTCAGCAAGCACCCGGTGATCCTCGGCCTGTTCTCCGGGCGCGGCGGGCGGTTCATCCTCTATCGGCCGGGTCATGCCGCCGCTCGATGCGCCGCAGGTGCCGATCGTCTATCAACTGCTGAAATCGGTCGGCCACAGCACGATGGCGCTGGCCGCAGGTGGTCGGGCCATACGTCGACAATCCCGACAACCAGTCCTGGCGCGGCTCGATGCTGGCCTATCGCAGCCGCATGCAAGTCGGCGCTCGACGGCCTGGACGCGACGCCGATGCCAGCCGGACTGGCGCGACAACAACCGCACCATCCTGAAGAACAACATCGCCTTCATGGACGACTGCTTGACGAAGGGCGCCATCCCGTTCGCCGCGCTCGAAGGCGTTTCGGCAAGAAGCAGGCGCCCTACCTGAAGAAGAACGTCGCGTGGGCGGCGCAGACCCAGGTCGCGCACTGGATGACGGTGCTGGCGGACTGGAAGACGCTGCTCGGCGCCGATTGGGACAAGACCTATGCCGCCAGCAACACGATCTACGTCGCGCGCCAGAACAACGTGCTGTTCAGCGTGCTGGCGCAGTTCTTCGGTCCCGACGCCATCAACGACCGGCTGATCCTGATCGAGACGATGTCGTTCACGACCACGCCGGCCGACATGCTGGAATCGCTGACCCGCATCATCGCCGACCGCTCGGTCGGCGCGCTGTTCTTCGGCAACTACCATCTGATGGACTACGAACTGATGGGCGGCGACGCGCGCGCGGCGATCATCGCCGAAGACCGGCAAGCGCGGCATGAAGCCGTTCCTGCCGCCCGTCGGTGCCGTTCGGCTCGAAGCAGTGGCCGACGCTGGTCACGCCGGGGCCGGGACCCGCGATCCATCGCCGACCTTCTGAAAGCGGCAGTTCGGGACGGCAAGCAGACCGAATGCACGCGCGCCTCACGAGCGGCGACGAAAGTTTCTGTCAGAGAGTGCGAGCAGTCTTAGGATACGCGAGCGGTACATGTGCACTCAGCGCTGTCGCGCGTCGGCGACATCGGCGGATGCGCGCGCGCGGCCTTGCCGCCGCGCGACGTCGACCTTCCGGGGCGTCGCGAACTGGAACCCGGCCGCCACTCGGCGCGCGGCCGGATCGATGGCACGCGCCAAGGTCACCGGCGCGAAGCTTTACGCGTCCGATTTTCGCGCCGCCGACCTTCCGGGCTGGCCGGCGCAATACGTCGCACGCGATGCTCATCCGCGCGACCGGATGCGACGCACGTCTATCGCCGGAATGGATCTTGCGCGGCTTGCGCGGCGCGCTCGAAGCCATCGGTCGTGGTGACCGTCAGCGGATCTCGACAGCGATCGGCACCCGCGTTCCCGAATTCTACGCCGGCGATCTGTTCTGCCCGGTCGGCAAGACGCCGCTCTATCTGGGGCAGCCGGTCGGCGCTGCTGATCTTCGAGACGTTCGACGCCTTCGATCAGGCGCGGCTCGCGTTGCGCGATGGAACGTTCGTGAGGTTCGGCGAGGAGACCGGTCCGGTCGCGGTGCCGGCCTATGGCGCGCTATCGCTTCACGCGCGTGGCCGGTGCGACGCCGGACGCGCCCGACGTCTATTCGCCGATGCAGGCCGGCTGGGTCAGCCCGGGCACGCTCGCAGAACTCGACGCTTCCGGTATGGTCGCCCGCTCGCCAAGGACACCGAGGCGCGCCTACGCCAAGGCGGCGATCTACGGCGACCGGATCCGCGCCGAGCTCGCGACCAAAAATCCGGACCTGCTGGTGCTCGATCGCGAGTTCGAGACGCAGTCGGTCGACCCGATGTTTCTCGAGCCGGAGACCGGTCTCGCCTGGTACGACAGGACGAGCGGCGAAGCCTCGAACTGGTGCTCGGCGTGCAGTCGCCGCTACGAGGCGGCGGAGTCGATCGCGCTATCTGCTCGGCGAGGCGCGGGCTGCCATTCAAGCCGGCGCGGATCAACACGCAGTTCGCCTACGTGGGCGGCGGCTTCGGCGGCCGCGATCACACGCCGTTCCCGCTCTACGTGGCGCTGGCGGCGATGTTCTTTCCCGGCCGTCCGGTGCGGCTGGCGCACGACCGCTACCAGCAGTTCCAGGGCGGGATCAAGCGGCACGCGTTCAAGATGCGCTCGCGCATCGGCATCGATCGCGCGACCGGCAAGATCCAGCGCTTTCGCCGCCGACCATGTGCTCGACGGCGGCGGCCTCGCCAACTTCTCGGCCAGCGTCGGCGACCGTCGCGCGCGACCGCCGCGATCGGCATCTACGACGTGCCGAAGGTCGACGTCACGACGGTGGCGATCCACTCGCGCGGCGTGACCGCGGGCTCGATGCGCGGCTACGGCACGCTGCAGACGATGACGGCGCTCGAGGTGCTGATCGACGAAGCCGGCGGCGGCGCTTGCCGCTCGATCCGATCGAGTTCCGGCGGCGCAACGCGCTGGCGACCAACGGCCGGACGATGACCGGCAATCCGCTACAGCGTCTCGGTGCGCACGCACGGAAATTCTCGACAAGCTCGAGGAGCATCCGATCTGGCAGCAGCGCGCGCAGCAGAAAGCGCGCGCGCAGCAAGCGGAATCCTGGTCGGCACCGGCGTGGCCTGCGTCACCAAGGATTACGGCACCGGCGCCGACTGCTCGCTGGGCGCGGGTGGAACTCGACCCGGACGGCACGAATCGCGATCCACTGCGACGATGTCGAGATGGGCAACGGCATCGGCACCGCACTGGCCAACCGCGTGGCGCTGCATCTCGGCGGCGTGGCCGACGAAGTGTCGGTGGCGCGAGATCGACACGTTACGACGCGCTCGCGCTGGTCACGTCGGGCGATCCCTACACGATGGACCAGAAGACGCAGGACGCGGCAGCGAACAACCCGCGCTGGGTGCCGGCGATCAGCTCGGCGACGAGCGCGTCGATCGGCGCGCATGTCGGCACGCATGCGCGCCGCCGAAGCGGCGCGCGTGATCTTCCGCTTCGGGCTGTGGCCGGCGGCGCTCGAGCTGTGGCGCATTCGCGCCGACCGATCCGCGCGCGAAGCAATGGGCGAAGGCGCAGTGGAAGGACGGGCAGCTCGATCATGCCGGGTCTTGCGCCGCTGTCGTTGCCAGCGCTCGCCGCGAAGGCGCATGCGCGCAACGGCGTGACCGGAGCGATGGCGCACGGCTTCTCGCGCTGGGCATGGTCGCGCGCGCGCTTCCCGCTCGGCCGGCGAGACTGGATCGCGCCGAGATCGATGCGCTGGCGCGTGCGCAGCGGCGACGGCAAGTTCGCGCGCCTCGACCGCGTCAGCGTCAAATTCCCGCCGACCGACAACAACCGGATCGGCACCACCTACACGTCGATGTGCGGCACGCTGGTGCGCGTCGAGATCGAGCGCGCCACCGGCGCGCTGCGCATCGCCAAGGCCTACAGCGTGTTCGAATGCGGCCAGGCGCTGGTGCCGGAGGTGGTGCGTCGGGCAGGCGCAGGGCGGCTTCGCGATGGGCGTCGGCTATGCGCTTGCTCGAGACGCTGCCGCCCTATCGAAGGCGGTCCCGGCAACGGCCAGTGGAATCTCGGGCAATATCTGGTCGCGCGCGGATCGGACCTGCCGCTGCACGATCTCGAGATCGAGATGCTGCCGCCGCTGACGCCGGACGATCCGCCGAAGGGCATGGCGGAAGTCGTGATGATCCCGGTGGTGCCGGCGATCCTGAACGCGATCTTCGACGCGACCGGCCATCGCTTCCACTCGCTGCCGGTGACTGCAAGCCATGCTCAAGGGAGCGCTGGCGTGACCACGACTGAGCCTCACGATCAACGGCCGCGCGCACGGACCGACCGAGGTGCGCGACGAACTCTCGATGAACGACTTCCTGCGCGAGTATCTCGGCATGACCGGCACCAAGTTCGGCTGCGGCGCCGCGCAGTGCCTGAGCTGCGCGGTGATCGTCGACAATCCCGACGGCACGAGCCACACCAGCCCGACCTGCGTCGTCTCGGCGGTGAGCTTCGACGGCAAGTCGATCCGCACCGTCGAAGGCCATGCCAAGGACGGCGAACTCACCGCGCTGCAGAAGGCCTTCATCGAGCACTTCGCGTTCCAGTGCGGCTACTGCACGGCGGGCTTCCTGAACGAGGGCCAGGTGCTGCTGGAACGTCTGGCGAAGGCAGCCGGTGGCGCGCGCTGAGCTCGAGAAGCACGATCGCGGAAGCGCTCGACGGCCATCTCTGCCGCTGCACCGGCTACGTCAAGTATCACGAGGCGGTGCGCGACGTGATCCTCGCCGATTCCAGGCGCTACCTCGCTAGGCGAACCAGTGAGCCGGACGCGAGGGGCAATGCGACGATGAAATCGGAACTGCGTTTTCAGCTTGCTCGGTCGCGGTCGCTGCGCTGTCGCGACGAGCATGCTCGCGGGCTATGCCGTTTCCGCAAACCTGCGCCGCACACGCTCGCAAGCGCCGGAAAGCTTTGCGTCGATCGCCGACTACCGATGCGCGCTCGGCGGCGATGTTCACCGAGCTCGGCAAGGTGCTCACGCATCCGCGCTGCACTCAACTGCCATCCCGCAGGCGATCGTCCGCGGCAGGGCGACGAGAGGCGGCTGCACCAGCCGCCGGTCGCGCGCGGCGCAGACGGCCATGGCCTTCCAGCGATGCGCTGCTCGATCTGCCACCAGCATGCGAACTTCGAACCCGGCCGCATGCCGGGCCATCCGGAATGGCACCTCGCACCGCGCGAAATGGCGTGGGAGGGCAAGACCGTCGCCGAAATCTGCGCGCAGATCAAGGACCCCGCGCGCAACGGCGGGCGCAAGCTCGAGGAACTTGTCCATCATATCGGCGACGACACGCTGGTCGGCTGGGCCTGGGCTCCGGGTGGAAACCGCAGCCCCGCGCCGGGCACGCAAAAGCAGGCCGGTGCGCTGGTCGAGGCCTGGGTGAAAACCGGCGCGGCTTGTCCCGCGCAGTAGCCTTTAGGCTTAGCTGCCATGGCCAGACGCTGCCGGCGATGGACAGCGGGCAATCCATAGGAATAATGCGGGGGATCAGGGGTACCTAACTTCGCCAACAAACGCGGGGAGCGACAACATGAAGCACTCGATCTCGCGCCGCCATGTGCTTCAGGGCACCGGCGCCGTTCTCGCAAGCGCAGCATTTTCCACGCGCGTGATGGCGGCTGCGCCGCCGCCGGAAGCGGTGACGCCGGCATTGATCGAGGCAGCGAAGAAGGAAGGCAAGGTCATCTATTACACCTCGACCGATTTGCCGGTCGCGGAGAAGCTGGCCAAGGCGTTCGAGGCGAAATATCCGGGCATTGCGGTGCGCGTCGAACGCACCGGCGCCGAGCGCGTGTTCCAGCGCATCGGGCAGGAATATTCCAGCAACATCCACGCTGTCGACGTGGTGAACTCGTCCGATGCCGCGCATTTCATCGTCTGGAAGCGCGACGGCATCCTGGCGCCTTACGTGCCGGAAGATGTGGCAAAATTCTATCCGGCCGAGCACAAGGACCCGGACGGCCAGTTTGCGAGCTTCCGCGTCTGGCTCAGCATCATCGCCTACAACACCAATCTGGTGAAGGCGGAGGACGCGCCGAAGAGTTTTGCCGATCTGCTCGATCCCAAATGGAAGGGCAAGATCGTCAAGGCGCATCCGGGCTACAGCGGCACCATCATGACCGCGACCTACCAGATGCAGCGCGATCTCGGCTGGACGTTCTTCGAGCAGCTTGCCAAGCAGAACATCATGCAGGTGCAGTCATCGGCCGATCCGCCGAAGAAGCTCGATCTCGGCGAGCGCGCGGTGATGGCCGACGGCAACGAATACAACATCTTCCAGATGAAGGAGGCGGGCCGTCCGGTCGAGCCGGTTTACGCCACGGAAGGCTCGCCCCTGATCATCGGACCGAACGGCGTCTTCAAGGATGCGCCGAATCCGAACGCGGCAAGGCTGTTCCAGTCGTTCAGCCTCAGCCGCGAGGCGCAGCAGCTCATCATCGATGTCGGCGGCCTCCGCTCGGTGCATTCTCAAAGCGTCGAGAAGGCGGGGCGCAAGGCGCTCAAGGACATCAAGACCATGAAGGACGACGCCGCGGCGGTGGAGAAGGAGAGTGAGGCCATCAAGGCGCGCTACACAAAGATCTTCCGCGTTTGACCGCCATGGCCTCCGGACTAGCTGAGACCTCGGTCGCCGAAACGCTTGCCCAAAAGATCGCCGCACTGCAAGCCGGCGCCTTGCCGGCGGCAACCGTGCGCAAATGCGAGGACCTGCTGATCGACGTGGTCGGCCTATGCGTCACCGCGCGCAACGAGGACTACGTCGGAAGCGCGCTGGCGGGCTGCGACGATGACGGCCCCTGCACGGCGATCGGGCACAAGCGCACGCTGAATGCGGCGGGCGCCGCCTTCGTCAACGGCACGGCCGCGCATGGCGAGGATTTCGACGACACTTTCGAAGGCGGCCCGGTCCATGCCGGCGCCGTGATCGTGCCGGCGGTGCTCGCCGCCTGCGAGCGGCATAATCCGGATGGCCGCATGGCGCTGACCGGGATCGCCGTCGGCACCGAAGTGCTGTGCCGGTTGAGCCTCGTGGTGCCGAAGGCCGTTCACAAGGCCGGTTTCCATCCAACGGCCATCTTCGGCGCGATGGGCGCGGCCGCCGGTGTCGGCGCAGCGCTTGGCCTCAACGCCCGGCAGATCGTCGATGCGCTGGGCGTCGCCGGCAGCATGGCCGGCGGCATCATCGAATATCTTGCCGAGGGCGCCTGGACCAAGCGGCTGCATGCCGGATGGGCGGCGCAATCGGGCATCCGCGCCGCGCTCTTGGCGCGGGGAGGGTTCGTTGGCCCGCGTACGGTGTTCGAGGGCGTGCACGGACTGTTCCATGGCTTTGCGCACACCACGGAGGGCGATTACGACGCATTGACCGGCGATTTCGGCACGCGCTGGGTGACGGACACGCTGGCGTTCAAGCCTTATCCATGCGGGACGATGGCGCAGCCCTATATCGATTGCGCGCGCCGGCTGGCCGCGCGCGGCATCAAGCCGGAGGACGTCACCGAAATCGTCTGCGAGGTGGCGGAGGGCACGGTGCACCGGCTGTGGGAGCCGCTCGCCGACAAGCAGCGTCCGCGCAACGGCTATGCCGCCAAGTTCGCCGTGCCTTATCTGCTGGCCACCGGCTTCGTGCATGGTGGCGTCGGGCTCGGTGCGTTCACGGAAAGCGCGATCCGCGATGAGCGGTGTGGCGCTCGGGCTCGCTGCCAAGGTGAAGTTCGTGATCGACCCGGATAATCCCTATCCGAACAATTACACCGGCCACATCCGGGCCACGCTCCGGGATGGCAGCGTGGTCGAGGATAGGCAGCCTTATTTGCGCGGCGGCGCGCAGGAGCCACTGACGCGGCAGGACGTGACCGACAAGTTCCTGCTCAACGCCGCGCATGGCGGCTGGAGCGTCGCACAGAGCGAAGCGGCGTTGAATCTGATGGCGGGGCTGTATAATGGCCGCATCGATCTAAGCTTGCTGCGCAACTGATTGTCGTCATGGCCGGGCTTGTCCCGGCCATCCACGTCTTTTGATAGAAGGAAGGCGTGGATGCCCGGGACGAGCCCGGGCATGACCTGGAGAGAGCGGATGACCAAAGAACTCGCGGACAAAGTCGCCATCGTCACCGGCGCCGGCCGCAATATCGGCCGCGCGATCGCGCTGACGCTCGCGGAGGGCGGCGCCTCTATCGTGGTGAATGCACGCAGCAACCGCACCGAGGCGGACGCCGTCGCGCGCGAGATCGAGACTGCCGGCGGCAAGGCGCTGGTCCATATCGGCGACGTCGCCGACGCCGTAGCGGTGCAGGCCATGGCGGATGCGGCCGTCAAACAATTCAGCCGTATCGATATCCTCGTCAACAACGCGGCGCTGCGGCGCGAGAAGCCGTTCGCCGAGATGAGCTATGCGGCGTGGCGGGAAATCCTCGACGTCACGCTCGACGGCACGTTCCTCTGCGTGAAGGCCTGCCTGCCGGCGCTGCGCAAGTCGGGTGCGGGAACCATCGTCAATATCGGCGGGCTCAGCGCGCATACCGGTGCGAAGAATCGCGCGCATGTGGTGACGGCGAAGGCGGGCATCATCGGCCTGACGCGGGCGCTGGCCCATGATCTTGCCGATGACGGCATTACCGCGAACTGCGTGGTTCCCGGGCTGATCGGCACGCCCCGGCCGAAGGATAGCCCGGAGCCGGCACATCATTTGACCCATCAGACCATCACCGGCAATCGGGGCCTGCCGGAAGACGTCGCCGCAACCGTGCGTTTTCTGTGCGGGCCCGGCGCGCGCTACATCAACGGGCAAGCCATCCACACCAATGGCGGTGCCTATTTGGGCGGCTGATGCATGGCTAGAGGCCGCTTTTGCGGGTGTACTGCCGGACAAATCCTCTCGGCGACCGCGGCTTTTGATGTTACCTAGAATCGCATGAACCAGCATGCCAAGGTCGATATCCGCCACTCCACCTGTCCGCACGATTGTCCGTCGGCCTGCGCGCTCGACATCGAGGTGATCGACGGCCGCTCGATCGGCCGGGTTCGCGGCTCCAAGCTGCAGACCTATACGGCAGGCGTCGTCTGCGCCAAGGTCGCGCGCTACGCCGAACGCATTCATCACCCTGACCGGCTGCTCCATCCGATGCGCCGTACCGGCCCAAAGGGCTCCGGTCAGTTCGCACGGATTTCCTGGGACGAGGCGCTGGACGAAATTGCCGCGCGTTTCGACCAGGCCGAGCGCGAATTCGGCGCTCAGTCTGTCTGGCCCTATTATTACGCCGGCACCATGGGGCTTGTGATGCGCGACGGCATCAATCGCCTTGTCGCACGTGAAAAAGTATTCGCGCTTCTACTCGACCATCTGCGCCAACATCGCACGCGTCGGTTTCTCCATCGGCACCGGCAAGATCGCCGGCGTCGATCCGCGCGAGATGGGCGTCTCCGATCTCGTCGTGATCTGGGGCACCAATCCGGTCAACACCCAGGTCAACGTGATGACCCACGCCTCGCGCGCCCGCAAGGAGCGCGGCGCGAAGATCGCGGCCATCGATGTCTACAACAACGACACGATGAAGCAGGCCGATATCAAGATATTGCTCCGACCGGGTACCGACGGCGCCTTCGCCTGCGGCGTCATGAACGTCCTGTTCCGCGAGGGTTACGCGGATCGCGCCTATATGGATCGCTACACCGATTGTCCGGACGAACTCGAGGCGCATCTCGCGACCCGCACGCCGGAATGGGCCTCGAAAATCTCGGGCGTGCCGGTGGAAGAGATCGAGGCATTCGCGCGCGTTGTCGGCCAAACCAAACGTTCGTTCTTCCGCCTCGGCTATGGCTTTACCCGCAGCCGCAACGGTGCCGCGCAGATGCATGCAGCGCTGTGCATCCCGGCGGTGACGGGCGCCTGGCAGTATGAAGGTGGCGGCGCCTTCTTCAACAATGCCGGGATCTGGAAGTTCGACGAATCCATCATCGAGGGGCACGATGCGATCGACCGCACCACGCGCTGGCTCGATCAGTCCCAGATCGGGCGCATCCTGACCGGCGACGCCGAGGCCTTGAAGGGTGGACCGCCGGTCAAGGCGATGCTGATCCAGAATACCAACCCGGTGACGGTGGCGCCCGAACAGGCACTCGTGCGAAAGGGCTTTGCCCGCGAAGACCTGTTCATGGCGGTGCATGAGCAGTTCATGACGGAAACGGCGGCCATGGCCGACATCGTGCTTCCGGCCACCATGTTCATCGAGCATGACGATCTCTATTACGGCGGCGGTCATCAGCATATCTCGGTCGGCGCCAAGCTGATCGATCCGCCCGGCGAGTGCCGTTCCAACCATGAGGTGCTGCAAGGCCTCGGCCGCCGTCTCAAGGCCGTGCATCCCGGATTTGAGATGTCGCCGCGCGAACTGATCGATGCGACGCTGAAACAGAGCGGCCACGGCGATATCGAAACGCTCGAAGCCGATCTCTGGCGCGACATCCAGCCGGATTTCCGCACATCGCATTATCTCGACGGCTTTGCGCACGCCGACAAGAAATTCCACTTCAAGGCCGACTGGGCGAATCCGCCATTCGGCAATCCGGGCCTGGGCCCGTGGGCCGAGATGCCCTCGCTGCCCGATCACTGGACCGTCATCGAGGAGGCGGACGAGCAACATCCGTTCCGTCTCGCCACCTCGCCGTCGCGCAGCTATCTCAATAGCAGCTTTAACGAAACGCCGGGATCGCAGGCCCGCGAGGGCAAGCCTTCGGTGATGATGCACCCGGAAGACGCCGCAAGCCTTTCGATCGCCGATGGCGACGCGGTGACGCTCGGCAACGTCAGGGGCGAAACCACGCTGACAGTAAAATTGTTCGACGGCTTGCGCCGCGGTGTGCTGATCGCCGAGTCCATTCATCCGAACAAGGCCCATATCGGCGGCCGTGGCATCAACATGCTGACAGGGGCCGAAACCGTCGCGCCGGTCGGCGGCGCGGCGTTCCATGACAACAAGGTCTGGGTCAAAAAAGTGACGTCAGCTACTGCGCGCAAGAGCTAGACCGCACTTGCGGTCCACGGTCATCCTGCCGCAAATGCTGGCCAGCATTTGGCAAACGGGTGAGCGGGACAATGACCGACACGAGCAGCGTGATACGCGAAAAGCGTGGGCAGGCGTTCTGGATTACCATCAACCGGCCGGACAAGCGCAACGCCATCAATGCCGACGTGGTCGCCGGCATCGCGCGCGGCTATCGCGAAGCGCATGACGACAAGGATGTCCGCGTCATTGTGCTGACGGGGGCGGGCGACAAGGCGTTCTGCGCCGGCGCCGACCTGCAGAACAGCGGCGCCGCCTTCGCGATGGATTTTTCCCGGCCGAATGTCGACTACGCCGACCTGCTGCGGCTGTCGCAGAACGCCACCAAGCCCGCGATTGCGCGGGTGGGGGGCGTCTGCATGGCGGGCGGCATGGGGCTGTTGTGCATGACCGACATGGCGGTCGCCGCCGATCATGTGATTTTCGGTTTGCCCGAGGTGAAGGTCGGCGTGTTCCCGATGCAGGTGCTGAGCTTGCTGCAGTCGATCGCCCCAAGGCGCCTCGTCAGCGAGTGGTCGCTGACCGGCGAGCCGTTCGACGCACACGCGGCGCAGGCCGCCGGACTTTTGAACTACGTGGTGCCGGCGGCCGAACTCGACGCCAAGGTCGACTGGCTGGTCAGCCGCATCGTCGACAAGTCGCCGACCGCGATCCGGCGCGGCAAATACGCGATGCGGGCGATCGCCTCGATGTCGTTCGACGAGAGCATTGCCTATACCGAAAGCCAGATCGCGTTGCTGGCGATGACGGAAGACGCCAAGGAAGGCCTCAAGGCCTTCGGCGAGAAGCGCAAGCCGTCGTGGCCGGGCAAATAGCTGACTGCAGTTTCTATGTGAGTCTTGGAGAGAGAGCTTGAAGATAGATCAAGACTTTCGATGCCTGTTAGGTGTCATTCCGAGGAGGGACTAGGGCAGCTTTTGTTCGTTCCTCACGACGTTTCTTGGAGCCCGAGATCAGTTGTTTGCGCGTGCGCTTGGCATATGTTGGCAGTTGGCGTGTCGATCGATGACGGGCCGCAGCACGTAACTCAGCATCTGTGAGATCGCTGTCGGCACCTTCCGTGAAGCCACCGTGGCGGAACGAGGTAAATGAGAGTTCAGGTCGAAGTCCGGCTGCTGTGACTATCTTTTTTACGACGCTCCGGAGATAACGCAGATCCTTGCGCTCCGTAATCCATGGAAGCGGCGTAAGCGACCTGCGATGTTCATGATCTCGCCGAAAAATCAGCCCCATAACGGTCGTTTCCTTGATGGCGTCGAGCTCCGCCATCAATTCGGGGAAAAGAGGCTCGCCGGTTTCGTCAAACAGGGGCCACCAGGCTTCCTCGCCATTCTTCGGATGCACGATTTTCACGCTGTTCGGCCGCTCTTTGGGCCGATAGTGCGAGATTTCAAAGGCGCCGAACACGTGCTCCTCGCGCTGCAACCATTCCCAAGTCAGCAGCGCCGCCGTTCCCACTGAGCTGTACCCGAGTTTCCTTGCGGCCATTCTGAATGCGATGAGTTCGTCCCAAGTCGCCGTGGGTGTTTCACGCGCGGGTTGGCCAGGCGCGCGCGTTTTTAGGCCCATCCGCGAGAATGGATTGATCTGCGGCACTTTTGTTTCCTGAGCGCGCTGACCAACAAACCAGGCGCGCCTACAAGCGGTCATGGCTGCATTTGCAGAGCGACGGCGCTCGCGCATGACGATGTTACCATTTGCGTCTTCGTTTTCCACGACGAGCAGCTTCGCGTAAATTGCGTCGACGAATCCTTTTGTGAAGTCTGTAATCTGCTTCGAGCCCGCGCGGCTCCCATCCTTCAGCTTGTGGTTGGCGAAACGTGCCAAGCCTTGCTCGTAGAAGCGTTGCGTTTTGTGATCAATCTCTTTCCATTTTTGATGTGTTTTGAAGACGCCGGCCAGCCAATCGAAGGTGCCCGGCACAGGAAAAGCTGGAACCATGTCGGTTAATCCTCTTGAGCGCCAGCTGTCGAACGCAGGCAACAGGACATTCTCGGCTCGCTCTACGGCAGCTGCGTGTTCCGCCCCTAACGCTTCAGCCTTGACGGGGCAACTCTGTTTGCGGGCCCAAGTCGGCGGTTCAAAGAAGTATGCCCATCGACCACTCTTCAATGGTTTTCGCCGGCAGTAGCGGGGAAACTTCAATGCCGTGTCGGGCGGTTTCATACCAGTGAGGACAAATCCTGGCCTTCCGATCTATCTGGATCCAAGGCGCTGGCTGGTGCCGTGAAGTTATCAATAACAACCTTCGACCAAACTGGCTCTCGAGCGCGCCCAATTCCGTGATAGCCAGTTGGCGGTGGCGCTTCACCGCGCACCACGGCCCGCGCGAGTTCACCTGTATTGCGGTAATCCAGATAGGCGGCGGCCATGTCGGCACGCATGAGTGCAGGCCATGTGCCGATGGGTGGATAACGGGCAGGAAGGGGAGTGCGTGATGGCATGTGCGGCCGCTCGTGCGCCGACGTGTCAATCGGCTGAACGCCGAATTGATGGCGCCGACGAAATGGCACGATCTTTGGCAAGACGCGGCCCTAGTAGAAGGCCCACAAAGTACTGACTTAGGCAGTTCAGTTTGCCATTGATTTTTTCTTGCATGCTTCCACACCTTTTGTCGATCGGGCCAATCGATATGGAAAACGAGAAGACTTCAGAGAATAAGGGGTATCGAGATCTGGTGTGGGAATTGGCGGGCATAGCGTGCAAATAGGACGGTGATGCGCTTACGGTAGTCTAGTGTGTGTAGTCGCTTGGCAAGGCCTCGTACTTCTTTCGCAAGCTGGCACGAGGGATGACCGCGCTGCTGCTGGTTTCGCAGTGCACGGAGCATCTGGATTGCACCTACGGCCAAGTGGGGATCGTGAAGCACGATGCAGGAACGCTGGGCGTCTTGTGGGTTACCCATGGCGCTCCCAGCACGCTTCGGATCGCCGGAGATGATCGCAGGCATGACGGGGAGACCAAAATGGGGCGTGAGCCGCCAATCGCGGCACATTTCCATCGTGTCTGTTCACGCCGCTGGTCGAGAGGCAGATGATTTTGGTGGATCATCAGCGCTCAATCCGACAAATCTGTCGTTCACCATTCATTGAAACCGCAATAAGTCTTCCCTTTGTCGGAATGGCAGACATCAAGGCGGACCGCTACTACTGTCGAGTTACGCTTAGAATCGATGTGCAATTGCCCCGAGCCGGCATTCGCCTCACAAGAATTCTCAGTGACACATTCAAAGTGATGGCGGCGACAGCCTTCAGCTTTGGGCGCGTCCGCTGGCCGCGGACCGGGCTCTCGTGCACCGAGCCGCAAAGCGTCTCGGCCATCCGGCTTCGATCCCTCGCGCGATCATGAGTCGCTCGCCGGAGGCACTCGCCTTCGGGTCTCGCCGTCATTTCATTCCGGCGTCGTTATCACTGCCCCTCTGCGGGTGCCTTCTTAACCGGTCTCGCGACTGCAGTCGGTCCCGCGTCCCGCCGCGGTTCCCGCGTCGGCGCTATGCTGACGCTCCTGCGGCTGCCTCTTTCTCCTGGCTGCGCTTCGCTTCGGCGCGATTTCGCCACTCACCGGTTGGGGAACGAAATTGGAAGCTAGATCCGAATGGACTATTGCCACCGAGCCCAAGTTCCGTTTTGGGCTCGGCGCGGCTCTTGCGCGTTTGACAGGGACGATTGATCCATAAATGGTCCATTTAGCTTAATATGGGCTATTAATGATCATAACCTTTACCATTTGAGAATTCGGAGCTATAAAAGGACCGTAGAGGCTAATATGCACTATTTATGGATCTTCTCTGATGCCGAAAACCCAACGCCCTCTTTCCCCTTATGCCGCTGACGCGGTGGCCCTTCTCGGCCAGCTCGTTCGCAAGGCGCGCATCGAACACAAGCTCAAGGCCGTCGATGTAACGGACCGAGCAGGGATCTCGCGCGGTCTCCTGCGGCGCATTGAGACGGGCGATCCCGGATGCACGATCGGCGCGGTCTTCGAGGTCGCGACGATTGTCGGCGTTCGACTATTCGATACCGATCAGACAGCACTAGCCAAGGCCGTCGAGACCAATCGCGAAATATTGATGCTGCTGCCGAAATCTGTCCGCAATCCACGTGTTGAGGCCGACGATGACTTCTGACGCCAACTACACCCAGGCTTTTGTCTGGGTCTGGCTTCCGGATCACACAGAACCCGTCGTCGCCGGCCTTCTATCGGCAAGTGGCAAGCAACTCGTATTCAACTACGGGCGAAGTTACCTCGCGCGCAAGGATGCCATTCCGCTCTACGAACCAGAATTGCCGCTGCGGAGCGGAATCTTGCCGCTCACGGCGGGGTTGAGCATGCCGAACTGTATCCGTGATGCGGCTCCCGACGCATGGGGCCGCCGCATCATCATCAATCGAAAATTCGGAGCTCAAGGCAAGAATGTCGATCCGGGAAACCTCGATGAGCTCACCTTTCTGCTCGAATCGGGTTCAGACCGCATCGGCGCGCTTGATTTTCAGGCATCACCTGCGAATTACGCGGCGCGCGAAGGATACGAGGTTTCTCTCGATGAGCTGCTGAACGCCGCGGCGCTGGTTGAAAAGGGAGTGCCACTCACGGCCGCACTCGACCGGGCTCTTCTTCATGGCAGCTCGATCGGAGGGGCGCGTCCCAAGGCGACGATCGGGTCGGGCAACAAGAAATTTGTTGCGAAGTTCTCATCGCAGAACGACCTCTATGGCGTCGTCAAGGCCGAGTACATCGCCATGCGCCTGGCCGCCGAAGTCGGCCTGACCGTTGCGCCCGTGAGCCTTGCGCGCGCGGCGGGAAAGGACGTCCTCCTGGTCGAACGCTTTGATCGCGTGAAAGTGGAAGGAGGCTGGCGCCGAAAAGCCATGGTTTCCGCCCTCACGCTGCTCGAGCTCGACGAACTCATGGCCCGCTATGCCAGCTATGAGCAACTCGCGACCATCATTCGTCACCGGTTTCAGGCGCCAAGGGAAATGCTCAAAGAACTCTTTGCACGAATGCTGTTCAACATTCTCTGTGGAAACACCGATGACCATGCGCGCAATCACGCCGCTTTCTGGAACGGCAAGGACCTTTCCTTGACCCCTGCATATGACATCTGTCCACAAAACCGGACAGGTGGGGAGGCCACCCAAGCGATGCTGATCATGGGCCAGGAGCGTGCAAGCCAAATTGCGCTGTGCCTGAAAGCGGCGCCGCTGTTTCTGATGAGCAACGCCGAGGCAATCCTGCTCGCGACCAAGCAGGTCAAAACGATCAAACAGCGCTGGCCCGCTATATGCGATGAGGCAAAGCTCAGCAAGGTCGATCGGAATTTCCTCTGGCGGCGCCAGTTCTTAAATCCGTATGCCCTCCTGGAAGCGCCGCAAGTCGTAACGAAGTTGATTGATTAGAAGCGCATCCCAACCGCGAGTTGCGCTAGACGTCGAGCCGACGTTACAAGCAACCTCTGCAAAACGCTCGATAATTGAGCCGTGCAACATCTCGGTCGCTAGCGTCGAGCCCTCGCGCAGAGCGCGTCTCGTCCCCGAAAATCGTACCATAGGTACCGGCATGGGCCATCCTCGGGTCAAACACGAAACCGCATAGCCCTTCGGCCTTCCATCCCAGACGTCAAGACAGTCGCCCGACCGCGAATCCGTTTCCCAAAGTGCACGCGGGCGTCACCGTGGCTGAGAGTTAGAGCGCGGGCGGGGTCTGCGCGACGGGTTGAAGATCGGAGGAGAGGCTTCCGGTGCCCGTCGCGGAGAACCGCGATGTCTAAACACACCTCACAATTCCGTAGCGGCAACGACCGCGCGAGCTTTTACACCGAAATCACCAACAAGATCATCGCCGAACTGGAAGCTGACCGTGTTCCCTGGGTCCAGCCCTGGGGCACGCCAGCGATCAAGGCGCCGCTCGCCATGCCGCGCAACGCCGCCACGCGGCGCGAATATTCCGGGATCAATGTGCTGATCCTGTGGGGTGCGGTGATCGAGCATGGCTTCTCTGGACAGAGCTGGCTCACCTTTCGCCAGGCGCTCGGGCTCGGCGGCCATGTCAGGAAGGCCGAACGGGGAACGACAGTCGTCTATGCTGATCGCTTCACCCCGGAAGGCGAACGTCGGCGCGCCGCGGAAGCCAACGAGGAGCCGGGCACCATCCCGTTTCTCAAGCGCTTTACCATCAGGAATACCCTTGCAATAAACCGCATACGAGGCCGCAAACTGTCAACGCACCGAGAGTGCCTCGACCGCATGGCCCTGAGACTGCACGCCGACATATGGGAGGCCTGGCGCAAAATTGGCGTCTGATTGTGTGCGTGTTCTTGCCGTTCGTTGCTGCTTACTACCTCTCGTTTCTGTTCCGGACCATCAACGCTACAGTCGCCGGCGCATTGACGGCAGAATTTGGCCTCAGCGCTGGCGATCTTGGCCTGCTGACCTCTGTTTATTACCTGACGTTTGCGGCTGCCCAGATTCCGATCGGCATCTTATTGGACCGATATGGACCGGGGCAGATCCAAAGTGCCGTGATGGTCGCCGCAGCCCTGGGCGCGGCCTTATTTGCTGTCTCGGACAATTTTTGGCTACTTCTCGGCGGCCGGGCGCTGATCGGTCTTGGCGTCGCCGCATCATTGACGGCTGGCTTGAAAGCCCTCGTGCTTTGGTTTCCCAGGGAGCGTGTACCACTGCTCAACGGTCTGATGATTATGTTTGGGGCGTTGGGCGCTCTGACCGCAACCCTGCCTGCGGAATTCCTGCTGGTCTCGGTGGGCTGGCGAGCATTGTTTGAGCTGCTCGCGATTGCCTCGGCCGGATGCGCTCTTGTCATCTATCTTGTCGTCCCAGATATGTCGGCAGCCATATCGGGGGCGGGGAGGCCAACCAGTGGTCTAATGACGGTTTACGCAGACCCACGCTTCTGGCGCCTGGCCCCACTTTCGGCGACTTGCATCGGGACTTCCTGGGCGTTGCAGGGACTATGGGCGGCGACATGGCTCAGCGATGTCGAGGGCCTCGACCGGCCGGAATTGCTCCAGCATTTGCTTGTCATGGCAATCGCATTGAGTTCGGGCGCGCTTCTGTGGGGCGTCGCGGTTGATCGGTTGCGCCGACATGGTGTCGGACCGCGGGCGCTGTTGGGCCTTGTCGCCATGATGTTCATCGCGGCTCAGTTGGCATTGATCCTGCGATTGCCGCTCCCGTCGTATGTCCCGTGGATTGTTGTGGCGGCGATCGGTGCTGGAACGGTCCTGAGTTACGCGATCCTGACCGAGTATTTTCCCACCGAATTGGCGGGCAGGGCCAATGCGGCGCTGAACCTCTTCCACATCGGTGGCGCGTTTGTCGTGCAGTACATGACGGGATTAGTGGTTCAGCTTTGGGCTCCCATAGATGGGCACTACCCAGAGGTCGCTTACCAGACAGCGTTTGCTTTCAACGTCGGCCTTCAAGTCGCAGCTGGGATCTGGTGTGCCCGAACTTGGGTCCAGACACGCTTGCGAAGAGTGTGCAGCCGCATCCGGCATGCAGCATGTTGCAGAAAACTCAAGCTCGCTTTCGTCCAACAGGTGCCGGCCGAAGGCTGCGCCGGCACGTCTATCGAAAGGGGCCTGCTCTGACTTCCTCTGATTACTCCCGGGGCCATCGCCCTAACTAAGGTGCGTACTCATAAATCGGGCTTGATCGGTACGGTTGATGAATGTCTGCTTTGCAGCTCCAAACGGTTAGGAAGGCGCTAGCAAGTTCGCTTGAACGGTCTCGACGCGTGAAGCATTGGCAATCAGGCGATTGGTGGTCAGCCGCAGGAAATAGATGGACATTCCCGGATTTTGATAGCTGATTTGTGCCAATTCGCGTTCGCTTATCCAAAGCAGATGGACATCAGTCATTGTTCGCGCCGTTTGGGTTCGCTGATGATCTGCAGAAAATAGTCCAATCTCTCCGAACAAGTCGCCGGCACGCAAGATGTGATCGATCTGCTCAAGATGTATATCGCCGGCAATGATCAAGTAGAGACGATCCGCGTAGTCTGCTTTATTAAAAATTGTTTCGTCGGCTTTCAGGGATGCTTCTTTCATAAACGGCTTTATCCGTTCTGTAGAGAGATCGCCTTTGGAGGCCGCCTCCACCCGCCTTATCAAGCGAAGCATCAGAATAGCGCGCCAGGCATTCAGCGGCAGCAACTTGGTTTCGCCCGATTTGATAGAATCTAGTTGTTCCATGTGGTGCCGGGATCGGAAAGCCCGAAACTGCCGCTTGGCGCGAAGCGGACGTTCAGAATGCGGACATGATTGCCTAGCGTATTGCTCGCGCTACCCTTGAACGTAGCCGGGCGGTGGTCCGCTCCGCTTTTCAAGTCTGGCTCTCTGCGCTCGCGATCGTGCTACGAGATCGCAATGATCTCAAGCTCTTGACCGGATGAGCCCTTACATCCCCAAACAGCTTTGCCCATCAGAGACCTTGCCACTGGGGATACGAAGGAAATAAAATCAACCCTAGGGTCCGCGTCGTCCTCTCCCACGATACGATATCCTGTACGCGCCCGCCGTCGGAGTTTCTAATCCTTCGCTACCCGGAATTCTTGCACCCCCGGGGAATTTTCTGAGCGGCTTGCGGGCATTGGCTCACGCCTGCCGATACAGAATGATCGGAACTCCCGAAACAAGTTGGTTCAGGAAGTCGAAGTCGCCGACATTCCCTGTCAACACGCTGGCACCGATACCCCGCGCCTGAAGGTAGATGAGCGCATCGTTGAGGTATTTCCGCTCATGACCCGCACCCTTCGGCGCGCCGCTGAGACGAAAGAGCTCGCCCGCAAGCATTCCCGCTTCGCCCCACATCGCCAATCCGGAGCTTGCAAGCGATGCCGCGGAATCTCTTCAATCACATCCCGTACCGTTTGCAGAACCCCACTCGTTGAGGGGTGAGCCGGATCGAGCCGCCCGAACACATGCGTTAGTTCGGCAAGGCAGACGGCCGAGTGGTGGCAGACGCGATATGTCAGCAATTCATCGACGGCCTCCGGCGTGCGCCCCTGCAAAACGTCGAGATAAACGCTGGTATCGAGAATCAGCGCGCCGCCGATGAGCGGCTCGTCAGATGCCCAGGCAAGCTCGGAATCTGCTCGTCGCGTCAACTGTTCCAAACGCTTGTGCGGCTTCAGCCTCCGCAACGTTCCCTGGAGATCAAATGGCAAGATCGATATCTGCCGGGACGCTTCCCTTGCGCCGGACAAGACGAGCGCCGAAATCGTCTTCAAGCGCCAAGCGCGACAACGCGAGCTCTAGAAGTTCGGTATCGGAAGATACGTGAGCCCGCTTCTTTGCCGCTTCGATCAGGCCTGCCGGCACGCGGCCGGACAAGCGCGTGTTCTTCGCCTCACCGAGCAACCCGACGGCGCGCGCTTGCTCGAGCACGAGCCGGTTGCGCTTAAGCGCAATGTGCTCCTCGGTCTCTGTCAAAGTGCGGGTCCGCACAACCATGGCAACCTCCACTGTTGGACAAAAGATAGCAGTTGTTCAACATTTTTGCAAGGCCGTGAATGAGGGTTTGTCTGGCGATTGGTGCGCGACCACCGCGCACATACTGCGGCTCGCGACCCTCGAAGGAGCGCTCGCCCAGAAGCGAGCACGTGCGTTCGGAGTTGCGTCCGCTTGCAATCGCAGTTGTAATGGCCAGCCAACCGACGACGCAACCTCCTCGGGCAAGCCATCGCACTGGTCGGTGTTAAAGATGGTAAAGCGCTTGAGAAACGGGATGGTGCCCGGCTCCTCGTTGGCTTCCGCGGCGCGCCGACGTTCGCCTTCCGGGGTGAAGCGATCAGCATAGACGACTGTCGTTCCCCGTTCGGCCTTCCTGACATGGCCGCCGAGCCCGAGCGCCTGGCGAAAGGTGAGCCAGCTCTGTCCAGAGAAGCCATGCTCGATCACCGCACCCCACAGGATCAGCACATTGATCCCGGAATATTTGCGCCGCGTGGCGGCGTTGCGCGGCATGGCGAGCGGCGCCTTGATCGCTGGCGTGCCCCAGGGCTGAACCCAGGGAACACGGTCAGCTTCCAGTTCGGCGATGATCTTGTTGGTGATTTCGGTGTAAAGGCTCGCGCGGTCGTTGCCGCTACGGAATCGTGAGGTGTGTTTAGACATCGCGGTTCGCCGACGGGTCGCTCGCTGTTAATCCCGCAGGGAACACGGGTGATAGGAATTTACGATAGCCAGATTGCGCTTGGCCAATCGCGCGTCCTCTTGGTCTGGACGCGCCTGATCATGCCGAACGGGCGATCAATCATTCTTGAGCGACAGCCGGCTGCCGATACGGGAGGATATGCGGGGCTTCAGGACGAGGTCGATCATCATTGGGGCGCGCTATTCAAGGCGGGGCTGCTGTCGACCTTGCTTGGTGTCGGGGCCGAGCTCGGCTCTGGCGCCGGCAACGGTGACAGTTCCGTCCTCCAGGCGCTTCGCCGCGGGGCAGGGGACTCTCTTAATCAGACCGGCCAGCAGGTCGTTCGACGTAACCTCAACATGCAGCCTACCTTGACAATCAGGCCGGGTTTTCCGGTTCGGGTCATCGTCAATCACGACCTGGTCCTTGAACCATACAGAATGTGAGAGAAGAAATTG
This sequence comes from uncultured Alphaproteobacteria bacterium, assembly GCA_963840465.1. GTDB lineage: Bacteria > Pseudomonadota > Alphaproteobacteria > Rhizobiales > Xanthobacteraceae > Bradyrhizobium. The sequence goes on from CAWIZF010000044.1 coordinate 150,632, forward strand.
ACCTGGTGCCCGTTTCGCGATCATCCTACGTTTGCTTTCAGTCCCGCGGCTTCGATGCCCGCGACGGCGCAGATCTCGTCATTGTCTGATGTGTCGCCGCTGACGCCGACGGCGCCGAGCAGGCCGCCGTCGCCCTGGATCAGCACGCCGCCGGGCACCGGTACCAGACGGCCCTGCGCCATCGTATTTACTGCGCTGACGAAATAGGCCTGCTCCTGGGCGCGCTGGAACAACGCCCGCGATCCCATGCCCATCGCAAGCGCGCCATAGGCCTTGCCGTGAGCGATTTCGGCCCGCATCAGGCTGGTGCCGTCCTGTGCCGCCGTGACCTTCACGCAGCCGCGGGCATCCAGAATGGTGATGACCAGCGGCTTCAGTTTCTTCTCGACGCCCTTGGCGAGGGCGGCATCGAGAATCTTGCGGGCGACGTCGAGGGTGAGTTCAGCCATGAATGGTTTCCTTTGTGGCAGGTGAGGGGTGTGAATTCGTTGTTGCGCGGTCGAGGCTCATCGCCAGCACGCGCGCGACGTGAAGGGCAGCACGGTTCGTGCCATCCTTGATTTGGTGCCGGCAAGAGGTGCCGTCCGCGACGACCAGCGTCGTGGAGTCGGCGCGGCGTACCGCCGGCAGTAGCGACAGCTCGGCCATTTCCATCGAGGCCTGGTAGGTGTCGGCGCCGTAGCCGAACGCGCCGGCCATGCCGCAGCAACTGGACTCGATGATTTCGACGTCGAGGCCGGGAACGAGGCGAAGCACCTTCTCGACCGGCTTGAACGCGCCGAATGATTTTTGATGACAGTGGCCGTGAACCAGCGCTTTGCCCGGCATGGCGCCGAGCGGCAGCTTCAGGCGGCCGGCCTCCGCTTCGCGAACCAGAAATTCCTCGAACAGCAAGGCGTGCGCGCTGACGCTCTTGGCCTCGTTGTCCGAACGCAGCGAGAGCAGTTCGTCGCGAAGCGTCAGCAGACAGCTCGGCTCGAGCCCGACGATCGGCACGCCGCGCGCCGCGAATGGCGCGTACGTCGTGACCAGACGGTCCAGTTCGCTGCGCGCCTGCTCGACGAGGCCTGCGGAGAGAAATGTCCGCCCGCAACACAGTGGGCGGGCACGGTCGACAGGTCTTGGAACATGCACGCGATATCCGCCATCAACCAAAACACGCAAGGCGGCGTCGAGATTCTCACGCTCATAGACGCGGTTGAAGGTGTCGGCGAACAGCACGACCTCATGGCCATCCACGGGACCGAACACCTCGGCGTCGGCCTTGAACACGTCGCGGCGGAAGGCGGGCAAAGCTCGCTTTGCGCTGATGCCGGCAAATTTCTCGAACAGCGCGCGCAACAGCGGACTGTTGTTGCGCCAGTTGGCGAGCGGGGCGAAGCGGGACGCCAGCTCCGCATAGTGCGGCAGGTAGCCGACCAGCCGGTCGCGCAGCGAAAGGCCATGTTTCTCCGCGCGGGCGGCCAGCACCTCGATCTTCATCTTGGCCATGTCGACGCCAGTGGGGCATTCATGGCGGCAGGCCTTGCAGGAGACGCAGAGTTTGAGCGTGTCCATCATTTCATCCGAGGCCAGCGCGTCAGGACCCAACTGACCGGAAATCGCCAGCCGCAGCGTGTTGGCGCGGCCCCGTGTGACGTCCTTCTCGTTGCGGGTCGCGCGATAGGACGGGCACATCACGCCGCCCTCGAGCTTCCGGCAGGCCCCGTTGTTGTTGCACATCTCGACCGCGCCCTGAAAGCCGCCGCCGGCGCCGGGATAGGCGGACCAGTCGAGCACGGTCTTCAGCTCGCCAATGCGATAGTCCGGCGAAAAGCGAAACAGCGAACGGTCGTCCATTTTCGGCGGATCGACGATCTTGCCGGGATTGAGCAGGTTGTCCGGATCGAAACGTTGCTTGACCTCGCGGAAATCGGCAACGATGCGCGAGCCGAACATCGCCTCATGGAATTCGGAGCGGACCAGCCCGTCGCCGTGCTCGCCGGAGTGCGATCCCTTGTATTCGCGCACCATCTCGAAAGGTTTCTTCGGCGATGGCCCGCATCGCCTTGACGTCTTTTTCGAGCTTCAAATTGAGGACAGGGCGCACATGCAGGCAGCCCTCCGAAGCATGCGCATACATGGTGCCGCGCGTGCCGTGTTTGGCGAAGATGGCATTGAGCCGCTCGGTGTAGTCGGCGAGGTGCGGCAGCGGCACGGCGCAGTCCTCGACGAAGGAGACCGGTTTGCCCTCCTGCTTCATCGACATCATGACATTGAGGCCGGAGGTACGGAAATCCGCGATCGCCGTCTGCCTTGCGGGTTCGATGACGTCGACCACGCCGCCCCATTTGCGCTGCGGGTGGTTCCAGCCGAATCCAAGGTCCGACATCAGTTCGGACAGCTGCTTCAGCTTTTGAAGATTGTCCGCTTGATCCTCTTCCGCAAATTCGACGATCAGCAGTGCATCCGGATCGCCGCGCACGGTCGCGTCGATCACGGGCCTGAACATCGCAATGTCGCGGCCGAGCGCAATCATGGTGCGGTCGACCAGTTCGACGGCGATCGGCCGCAGCTTCACCAGATGCTGCGCGGCGTCCATCGCCTCGTAAAAGCTGCCGAAATGGCAGACACCGAGCACTTTGTTGCGGATGACCGGCCACAGCTTGAGTTCGACCTGCGTGGTGAAGGCCAGCGTGCCCTCGGATCCGACCAGCAGATGCGCCAGATTGTTCGGCGCATTGCGCGGCACCAGCGCATCGAGATTGTAGCCGCCGACGCGGCGCTGCACCTTTGGAAACCGCTCCGAAATCTCGGCGGCCTCGCGCTCGCCGAGATCGAGCATGTCGCGGAATAGCGCAAGCCCGCTCTCGGGCAAGTTCGTCCCCGCCAGATCCCGCGGCACCTCGCCGAAATGCAGGGGCGTGCCGTCAACCAGCGCCGCGTCCATCGACAGCGTATTGTCGCGCATGGTGCCATAACGCAGCGAACGGCCGCCGCAGGAATTGTTGCCGGCCATGCCGCCTATCGTGGCGCGCGAGGCGGTGGAGACGTCGACCGGAAACCACAGCCCGTGTTTTTTAAGTTGGCGGTTGAGGTCGTCGAGCACGATGCCGGGCTCGACCACGCAAGTGCGGTTTTCGACGTCGAGCGAGAGGAGGCGGTTCAGGTGTTTGGAGAAGTCGACGACAATCCCCGCGTTGACGGTCTGGCCGCATTGCGACGTCCCGCCGCCGCGCGGGGTGACGACCAGGCCCTCGTCCCTGGCAATCGAAAGCGCCCGCAGCGCCTCGTCCATGGTCCGGGGAACGACCACGCCCATGGGCAAAATCTGGTAGAACGAGGCATCGGTCGCGTAGCGGCCGCGGTTGAAGGGGTCAAAGAAAACATCGCCGCTAATCTCGCGGGCAAGGCGCCTGGCAAGGGCGCTGTTTTCCGCCGAATTTTGTGGTTTTTCGGCTCCTGTTGCCGCCATTTCCCTGCTCTCTTCGATGTCCGGCAGTGTCTTGCCCGCCGGGGTCCGGCTTGGCAAGGCAAAGCCCTGCTTCTTATGCATTGACGGCCCTCGCCGGGCGGGGGACAAGCCCGCCAAATAGTGATATTCGACCGTCTCGCGAAATCGAGACAAGACCGGGAAGGACGCCCATGACCGTGCACACTGGAAGGCATTTTCTGCAGATTCCGGGACCGACCAATGTGCCGGATCGGGTGCTGCGTGCCATGGACATGCCGACCATGGACCACCGGGGCCCGGAATTCGCCGAGATCGGCCACGCCGTGCTGGCGGCCATGCAGCGGGTGTTTCGCACCAAGCAGCCGGTCATCATCTACCCGTCGTCCGGCACCGGCGCCTGGGAGGCCGCCCTCGTCAACACCCTGCAGCCCGGCGACAAGGTGCTGATGGCGGAAACCGGGCAGTTCGCCATTCTGTGGCGCGGCATCGCCGAGAAGTTCAAGCTCGACGTCGATTTCCTGCCCGGCGACTGGCGCCATGGCGCCGACCTCGAGCAGATCGAGGCCAAGCTGTCGGCCGACAAGGCGCACAAGATCAAGGCCGTGTGCGTGGTCCACAACGAGACCTCGACCGGCTGCGTCACCCATCCGCAGGACGTCCGCAAGATTCTCGACCGGGTCAACCATCCGGCGCTGCTGATGGTCGACACCATCTCCGGTCTCGGATCGCTGGAATATGAGCACGATGCCTGGGGCATCGACGTGTCGGTCGCCGGATCCCAGAAGGGCCTGATGCTGCCGCCGGGTCTCGGCTTCAACGCCGTTTCGGAAAAGGCGCTGGCCGTGGCGAAAGCGAATCCTGCGATGCGTTCCTACTGGGATTGGCAGGAAGTCATCGCCATCAACAAGGCGGGCACCTGGCCCTACACGCCGGCAACGAACCTGCTGTTCGGGTTGCGCGAGGCGGTCAAGATGCTCGAGGAGGAAGGGCTGGAGAACGTCTTCGCCCGTCACAAGCGCCACAGCGCCGCGACGCGCGCCGCCGCCAAGGTGTGGGGCCTCGAAACGCAGTGCCAGGAGCAGGGCGCGCACTCGCCGGCGCTGACCGGCGTCGTGATGCCGGAAGGGCATGACGCCGACAATTTCCGTAAGGTGGTGCTGGAAAATTTCGACATGTCGCTTGGCACCGGCCTGAACAAGATCAAGGGCAAGGTGTTCCGGATCGGTCATATCGGGCACTTCAACGATCTGATGATGATGGGCACGCTGTCGGGCGTCGAGATGGGTCTCGATCTCGCCAAGGTGCCGCATCGCGGCGGCGGCGTGCTGGCGGCGATGGAGGTGCTCAAGGGACGCGACGTCGTCGCGATGCCGAAGGCTGCCGTCGCCTGAGATCGTTTAACCGAAACAACAACAGAGAGAGCTGCGATGAACGCACCGGTAGCTGCGACCGAAGACCTGATTTATTCCGTCGAGGACGGCATCGCCCGGCTGACGTTCAACCGTCCGCAGGCGCGCAATGCGCTGACCTTTGCCATGTACGAGCAAATGGCCGTCATCTGCGAGACCGTCAACAATGATCGCTCGATCAAGGCGATGATCCTGACCGGCGCCGGCGACAAGGCGTTCGCATCGGGCACCGACATCTCGCAGTTCCGCGCCTTCAAGACCGCGCAGGATGCGCTCGATTATGAAGCGCGGATCGATCGCGTGCTCGGCACACTGGAGAGCGTGCCGGGTGCCGATTATCGCGGCGATTGCCGGCGCCTGCACCGGCGGCGGCGCCGGGATCGCGGCGTGCTGCGACATTCGCATCGGCACCGCAGTCCACGCGAATCGGTTTTCCGATCGCGCGCACGCTCGGCAATTGCCTGTCGATGTCGAATATCGCCAGGCTGGTTTCGCTGGTCGGCCCCGCGCGGACCAAGGACCTGATCTTCAACGGCGCGGCTGATCGAGGCGCCCGAAGCGCTGTCGCTCGGGCTGCTCAACGAGGTGGTGCCCGACGTTGCGACACTGCAACGCCGCGCCGACGAAACCGCGAAGCTCGTTGCCGGCCATGCGCCGATCACGATCGAAGTCACCAAGGAAGCGGTGCGCCGCATCCGGCGCACGCTGACGCGCGACGAAGGCGGGACCTGATCCTGCGCGCCTATATGAGCGAGGATTTCCGCGAGGGAATGGACGCGTTCCTCAACAAGCGCACGCCGAACTGGAAGGGCAAGTAGTTCGAACGTCCGGGCCAGCCAACGCTTGCTGTTGGCTATGGCCTGGCGGCTTTTCTCGCCAACTCCATGCCTAGATCGAGGGCAGCGATCCCTATGCGCTCCGAAGGTGTCGCCAGGCAGCGTTGATCCATCCAGTCGATAATCGCATCAAAATCGCCGCCGCCTACGATGTCCCGCTCGCCGCTGATGTTCAGGCCGCTGATAAATCCAACCAGCCAGGATTCAAAGCTTCCTTTGACGACCGCGTTCTTTTTTCGATTGGTCCACGCCGTACAGGTTTGCGAGCCGGCGCCGATGATTGACGAACCGGCGTCCGCGATGGTGGACAGACAAATCAGCACCAAACCAATCGCGAACGCTTTCATGCCGCCTCCAGGCGCCGCCATCTCTGACCGCGAAGCCTAATGACGGCTACGGCTTCTTGAGACAAAGGCCGATGGTCGGGCTTGTACCGCACTTTGCGCCGTCGGGTGCGCCGCCGGAGGGACAAAATACCGACACCAGGATTTCACTCGCTTCGCAACTGACTGGCCCATCGCTCTGGACGGACCTGACGACGGTTCCAGCCGCCCCCGGATCGCCCTTTGCACCGGGCGCACCCTGCGGTCCTTGAGGCCCCTGAGGACCCTGCTGCCCTTGTGCCCCTTGCTGCCCCTGAGGCCCAGGCACACCCTGCAGGCCTTGCGCGCCCTGCGGACCGGCGGGGCCTTGAGCGCCGGTTTCCCCTTTCGGCCCTGGATCTCTCCCGCAGCCAGCGAGCATCACCGCCGTGCCCATTGCGACGGCCATCAAAAGCGCTCTCATTCCGTTTTCTCCTCCTCGTTGCCTCACGCACGCATTAAAGGGGGGCATCCGCAGGCAAGCAACTGAAAAGCCGGCCGCGCGAAGCCACGCTTCATTTGCTCAGTTTCGCATCGGTGCTATCTAGTGCGAAAGTCATAGACCTTGGGTTGCGGCGCAGCTTGAACTGGGGCTGGATCGCCCGCAAAATGACGCAACAGGCCTGATCTGGTTTTATCCAGGCCTTACAAGATACATAGGGAAGAAACACGTGGGACATATGCTGAAAGCCGCGGCCGCCTTGACGGCCATGATTGCAACCACCCCGGCGCTCGCCGCCTGGGAGCCGACCAAGCCGGTCGAAATCGTGGTTGCGGCCGGCGCGGGCGGCGCGTCCGACCAGATGGCGCGGATGATGCAGGCCGCCATTCAGAAGAACAATCTGATGAAGCAGCCGATGGTTGTATCGCTGAAGGGCGGGGCGTCGGGCGCCGAGGCGCTGATGTACATGAAATCCAGCGACGGCGACGCCAACAAGGTGCTGATCGCCTATTCGCTGATCTACATGCTGCCGCTGTCGGCGAAGATCCCCTTCAACTGGCGTGAGCTGACGCCGGTGTCGGTCGTTGCGATGGATCAATTCGTGCTGTGGGACAATGCCGAGGGACCGAAGACGGTGAAGGAATTCGTCGCCGCCGCCAAGGCCGCAAGCTCGCCGTTCAAGATGGGCGGCACCGGCTCCAAGCGCGAGGACCACGTGCTGACCGTGTTCATGGAGCAGAAGACCGGCGCGAAATTCTCCTACCTGCCGTACAAGTCCGGCGGCGAGGCGGCGACGCAACTCGTCGGCAAGCACACCGAAGCCAACGTCAATAATCCGTCCGAGAATCTCGAGGTCTGGCGCGCCGGTCAGGTGCGCGCGCTCTGCGTGTTCGACAAGGAGCGCATCGCCTACAAGACCAAGGTCACGGAGACGCAATCCTGGAACGACATCCCGACCTGCAAGGAGGAGGGGCTCGACGTCCAGTATCTGATGCTGCGCGCGATGTTCCTGCCCGGCAAGGTGACGCCGGAACAGCAGGCGTTCTACGTCGATCTGTTCCAGAAGGTGACGCAGACGGCGGAGTACAAGGACTATATGGAGAAGCAGGCGCTCAAGCCGATCTTCCTCACCGGCAAGGACATGCTGAAGTTCCTCGAGGAGGACGACAAGCTCAACGCTTCGCTGATGAGCGAAGCGGGCTTCGTGGCGAAATAGGCCGCTCGTTATTTCTCGGCGGGACCGTATCCTGCGATCCTGCCGAGAACGTTTTCGATCTCTTCCTTCGGCAGCAGGCGCGGCGTTCCGATCTGCAGGCAGCCGTGATATTGCCGGGCCAGCGTTTCGACTTCGACCGCAAGCCACATCGCTTTCGACAGCGATGCGCCGACCGCAATCATGCCATGGTGTTCCAGCAGGCACGCCAGCCGGCCTTCGAGCGCGCGCACGGCGTGCTCCGATAGCTCCTGCGTGCCGAAGGTCGCATAGGGCGCGACGCGAATGGTGTCGCCGCCGGCGCACGCGATCATGTAATGGATCGGCGGAATTTCCAGGCCCATGATGGCGAGGATCGTCGAATAGGTCGGGTGCGCATGCACCACCGCATTGATCTCGGGCCGCGCCTTGAGGATGTCGAGGTGAAACCGCCACTCGCTCGACGGCCGCTGGGCGGGATCGTGCGAGCCGTCCAAATTCATGAACACGATCTGCTCGGGCTGCATCGCCTCGTAGGGCGTGCTGGTCGGCGTGATCAGCAGGCCCTCGCCATGGCGCAGGCTGATATTTCCTGATGTACCCTGGTTGATGCCGAGCGCATTCATGCTGCGGCAGGCGTCGATGATCGACTGGCGCTTTTCCCGGTCTTTTTTGGTCGGCATTCCAGGCCCTCTTGCAGCTCTCGGACAATGCTTGATTATTGCGTCGCAGTATAGTCGAACATATCCGTGAATAGCTGACTTGGAAGAAGTTGACTTGGGGAGAAGTCATGACGCGCGCCGTGCTTGGCATCATCGGCGGATCCGGCATCTACGACCTGCCGGGGCTGGAGGACGTCCGCGAGGAGACCATCCAGAGCCCCTGGGGTGAGCCGTCCGCAGCCCTGACGTGCGGCGTCATCGCAGGCTTGCCGATCGTGTTCCTGCCGCGGCACGGCAAGGGACATGTGCTGTCGCCCTCCGACATCAACTATCGCGCCAATATCGACGTGCTGAAGCGGGCAGGGGTCACCGACCTGGTTTCGCTGTCGGCCTGCGGTTCGTTCCGCGAGGATCTGCCGCCCGGCACCTTCGTGCTGGTCGACCAGTTCGTCGACCGCACCTACAAGCGCGAGAGTTCGTTCTTCGGAAGGGGCTGCGTCGCCCATGTCTCGATGGCGCATCCGGTGTCGCCGCGGCTGCATGTGCATCTCGCCGCCGCCGCCAGGGCCGAAGGCATCGCGGCGGTGCAGGGCGGCACCTATGTCTGCATGGAAGGTCCGCAGTTCTCCACGCTCGCCGAGAGCCTGACCTACAAGGCGCAGGGCTATTCGGTGATCGGCATGACCAACATGCCCGAAGCGAAACTCGCCCGCGAGGCCGAGATCTGCTACGCCAGCGTGGCGATGGTCACCGATTTCGATTGCTGGCATCCCGATCACGACGCCGTCACCGTGCAGGACATCATTCGCGTGCTGAACTCGAACGCGGGCAAAGCCAAGGCGCTCGTTGCACGTCTCGCCCGGGATTTTCCGCGCGAGCATGAGCCTTGCCCCGTCGGATCGGACAAGGCGCTCGACACCGCATTGATCACGGCGCCGGAAGCGCGCGATCTGCAATTGCTGAAGAAGCTCGACGCCGTCGCCGGGCGGGTGTTGCGGTCATGAAGGTCGACGGCCGGCACTTCCGCAGTATTTGGTTGGCGCAAGACGGCTGGTCGGTTGGTGCGATCGACCAGCGGCGCTTGCCGCATCAATTCGTGATCGCGCCGCTGGAGACCGCCGACGCGGCAGCGGACGCGATCCGCAGCATGCTGGTGCGCGGAGCGCCCCTGATCGGCGCCACGGCCGCTTACGGCATGGCGCTGGCGGTGCGGGACGATCGTTCCGACGCCGGTATCGAGCGCGCCTACGAATTTCTGATCGCGACGCGGCCGACGGCGATCAATCTGAAATGGGCGCTCGACGAAATGAAGCGCGTGCTCAGGCGGGCGGCGCCTTCCGAGCGCGCACAGGTCGCCTATGCCCGCGCCGCCGAGATCTCCGAGGAGGACGTCGCGATCAACGAGAGGATCGGCCGGCATGGCCTTGTTCTGATCGAACAGATCGCTGCGACGAAGCGGCCCGGCGAGCCGGTCAACATCCTGACCCATTGCAACGCCGGCTGGCTCGCGACGGTCGATTGGGGCACCGCGACGGCGCCGATTTATCTGGCCCACGAGCGCGGCCTGAAGGTTCACGTCTGGGTCGACGAGACCCGGCCGCGAAATCAGGGCGCCTCGCTCACCGCCTGGGAACTTGGCCACCACGGCGTGCCGCATACGGTGATCCCCGACAATACCGGCGGCCATCTGATGCAGCACCGGATGGTCGATCTCGCCATCGTCGGCACTGACCGGGTGACGGCCAATGGCGATGTCTGCAACAAGATCGGGACCTATCTGAAGGCGCTTGCCGCCCACGACAATGGCGTTCCGTTCTATGTTGCACTGCCGTCGCCGACCATCGACTTTAGTATCGATGACGGCATCAGGCAGATTCCGATCGAGCAGCGCAGCGCCGACGAGGTGGCGAACATGACTGGCCGCACCGCCGATGGGCGCGTCGAGACCGTGCGCGTGGTTCCCGACGGCTCGCCGGTGGCCAACTACGCCTTCGACGTCACGCCGGCGCGGTTGGTGACGGGACTTATCACCGAGCGCGGCCTGCTCAAGCCCGAGCGTGCTGCACTTGCGAGCGCGTTCCCGGAACGCAGCGCGGGTCATTGACGCCTGGCATACCAGCGTCGTATCCCCTCCCGGATCGCTGCTACCGGAAGCTTCCATGTCCAACACCGATATTGAAATCGTCGTCGAAGACCCGACCGCGCCGGAGGCGGATTCGCCTGCGGTGACCAGCGTTCGCGTGGTCGACGTGATCGTCTCCCTGCTGCTGCTCGCGCTTTCGCTGATCCTTGGCTACGACAATTGGCGTACGGGCGCCGGCTGGGAATCGACCGGCCCGCAGGCCGGCTATTTTCCGTTCTATCTCTCGGTCATCCTCGCCGGCGCCAGCCTCTATGGCCTGGTCGCCGCGTTCCTGTCGCGAAAGGAAGCCACCGAGGTCTTCGTGACGCGGGCGCAGCTTCGCCGCGTGATGGCGGTGTTCGTGCCGACGCTGCTGTTTTGTCTGGCCATGCAGTTCCTCGGGCTCTACGTCGCGAGCTTCCTCCTGATCGCCGGTTTCATGCGCGTGGTCGGCAAGATCGCGCTGTGGAAATCGCTGCTCACCGCCTTCGTGTTCACCGCCGTGATGTTCGTGACCTTCGACGTCGCCTTCGACGTCATCATGCCAAAAGGCCCGCTCGAAGCTGCGTTCGGCCGCTGACGGACCGATAGGACTGACCTGATGGAAGCTTTGGGCCTTTTGATGCACGGCTTTGCCGTGCTGCTGACGTGGAAGACGCTACTGCTGATGATGCTCGGCCTCGTGCTCGGCATCTTTGTCGGTGTGCTGCCAGGCCTCGGCGGCCCCAACGGCGTGGCGATCCTGCTGCCGCTGACATTCACGATGGATCCGACCTCGGCGATCGTGATGCTGTCCTGCATCTACTGGGGCGCGCTGTTCGGCGGCGCCATCACCTCGATCCTGTTCAATATCCCCGGCGAGGCCTGGTCGGTGGCGACCACCTTCGACGGCTATCCGATGGCACAGCAGGGCAAGGCGGCGGAAGCGCTGACCGCGGCGTTCACCTCGTCGTTCATCGGCTCGCTGGTCGCGGTGATGCTGATCACCTTCCTGGCCCCGATGATTTCGTCGTTCGCGCTGAAATTCGGGCCACCCGAATTCTTCTCGGTGTATCTGCTGACGTTCTGTTCGTTCGTTGGCCTCGGCCGCGAGGCTAAGCACAAGACTGTCATTTCGATGTCGCTCGGCCTGTTGCTCGCCGGTATCGGTATGGACACTGTGTCCGGCCAGTTGCGCATGACCTTCGGTTCGTCGGAGCTTTTGCGCGGCGTCAACTTCCTGGTCGCCGTGATCGGCCTGTTCGGCATCAGCGAAATCCTGCTGACCATGGAGGAGCGGCTGGCGCTGCGCGGCCACGCAGCCGGCATTTCGCTCCGCGTGGTGCTGTCGGTCTGGAAGGATCTGCCGAAATACTGGGTGACGCTGTTGCGTTCCTCCTTCATCGGCTGCTGGCTCGGCATCACGCCGGGCGGCGCGATTGCCGCGTCCTTCATGGGCTACAACCTCGCCAAGCGCTTCTCCAAGGACCCCGACAGCTTTGGCAAGGGCCGCATTGAAGGCGTGTTCGCGCCCGAGACGGCGGCGCATGCTTCGGGTACCGCGGCGCTGCTGCCGATGCTCGCGCTCGGCATTCCCGGTTCCGGTACCGCGGCGATCCTGCTCGGCGGGTTGATGGTGTGGGGCCTCAATCCCGGGCCGTTGCTGTTCGTCGAACACAAGGATTTCGTCTGGGGCCTGATCGCCTCGATGTATCTCGGCAATGTCGTCGGTCTCGTGTTGGTGCTGACGACGGTGCCGATCTTCGCTTCGATCCTGCGGGTGCCGTTCGCGGCAGTCGCGCCGATGATCGTGGTGTCCTGCGCGATCGGCGCCTATGCGATCCAGAACGCGATGTTCGACATCTGGCTGATGCTGGGGTTTGGCGTCGTCGGCTACGTCTTCAAGAAGATCGGCATTCCGCTGGCGCCGTTCACGTTGGCGCTGGTGCTCGGCAACCGCGCCGAGGATGCATTCCGCCTGTCGATGATCGGCTCCGGCGGCGATATGAAGGTGTTCTGGTCGAACGGCCTGGTCGGCTCGATCACGACGCTGGCGATCGTGCTGCTGTTCTGGCCTGTCATCGACAAGGCTTTCGGCAGCGTCACGCGCATGCTGCGGCCGGCGAGGGCGTAGAGAACTATTTCTCCGCTGTCATCCCCGCGGAGGCGGGGATCCAGTACGCCGCGGCTTCTCAATTCTATCACCGCTGCCTCTGGAATACTGGATCACCCGCCGGAGCCTGTCATCGGGCGCGCATTCGCGCGACCCGTTGACGGGGGATGACAGAGACGCGACGTCAAGGCAGCAGCCGCTTCGGCAGGCTGAAGGCGAGCTGGTAGAGCGGCAGATCATCGATCGCGCCGTGATCCTCGGCGGGGAGCGTCTTGCGCAGATGATGGAGGACGTCGCGGACTGCGGCTTCGTCGAGCCCCTCGATCAGCAGCAAAGCGGTGAAGGCGCCGTCGTTGGCCCGCATGCCCTTCTCGCGGGTCTTGATCGAGGTCTGCGCGATGTCGGTGAGCAGGACCCGCGCGGCGATGATGCGGTCGAGCCGCGCCAACTCGGCGACAACAGTGGCTGCATCCCAGGACGGGGCGGCATCGAGGCGCAGGGGCGCGACGATGCCGCCCTGGCCGGTGCCGGCTGAGGCGGCGATGCGGCCGCCGCCGCGCGCGAAATTGCCGAGCCGGGGCATGATGCGTTGCGACCACGGCGTTGGCGCGTTCAGCCGCGCCAGATAGTCGGGACCGCCGACGACGCGCTCGTCCTCGAGTTCGTAGAGAATGAAATAGCGGTTCACCCCGACGCCCAGCGCACGGAAGATGCGGCAGGCCAGAAAGCCGGTGACGCCGACGCGCTCGGCGGCGTGTTCGCGCGTGATCCAGTGCGCCCAGTCGGTGTGGTCCTGCGGCGCGAGATCGCTCCAGATGGCGAGATAGCCGGCTCCCTGCATGTCACGCTCCTCCTGTTACTTGGGTCCGACGCGCACGGCCGCCGGCAGCGATGCAGGCAACTGGCCAGCGCCCTGCAGCGCGGCCTGCATGGCGACGATGTAGCCGTAGGGCCCGAGGCCGGCGATGACGCCCTTGACCGCGGCAGAGAGCTTGGAGTGCCGGTGCAGTTCGTCGCGGGCGTGGATGTTGGAGATGTGCACCTCGTAGATCGGGCCCTCAAAAATCTTCATGGCGTCGTAGATCGCAATCGAGGTGAAGGAGTAGGCGGCGGGATTGATGATCAGGGCGTCCGCCGAGGTGCGCGCGGACTGGATCAGATCGACCAGTTCGCCTTCGTGGTTCGACTGGTGAAACGCCAGTTGCGCGCCGGCAAAGGCGGCGAACTCCTCGCAGGAGGCCTTGATGGCGTCGAGCGTGGTCGAGCCGTAGATGTGCGGCTCGCGGATGCCGAGCATGTTCAGGTTCGGGCCATTGAGGATCATGATGCGCATGGAATGCCTTTCACGGGGTGATGCCGAAGTAGTGTAGCCGATCGCAGGCCGCACGTCAGCCGCTGAACCATTTCGCCGGCACGGTGACGAGCGCCGGAAACAGGATCATCAGAAACAGCACGATCAATTGGGCGATCATGAACGGCCAGACGCCCTTGATGATGTCTTCCATGCTGATGCGCGATACGCCGCAGACGACGTTGAGGACAATGCCGACCGGCGGCGTGATCAGGCCGATCGAGTTGTTGATGATGAAGAGCACGCCGAAATAGACGGGGTCGATGCCGGCCTGCTTGACGATCGGCATCAGGATCGGCGTCAGGATCAGAATGGTCGGCGTCATGTCGAGCGCGGTGCCGACGATCACGACCAGCGCCATGATCGCCAGCATCAGGAGCGTCTGGTTGCCCATGAAGGGTCGAACGAGGTCGACGACCTGCGTGGCGATCTCGGAGATCGTGATCAGCCAGGACGAGACCAGCGCGGCTGCCACCAGAAACATGACGACGCTGGTGCTGAGGGCGGCTGAAACGAAGACTTCGTAGAGTTCGCTGATCTTCAGCTCGCGATAGATGCAGGTGGAGACGAACAGGGCGTAGACGGCGACGACCACGGCGGCCTCGGTCGGCGTGAATACGCCGAATCGCAGGCCGACGACGATGATCGCGGGCAGCATCAACGCCCAGAAGCCGTCGATGAAGGCCCAGACGATCTCGCGCAGCGACTTTCGCGGCGGGCTCGCCGTATCCTCGCCACGCGCGACCCACCACCAGGCGAAGCAGAGTCCGACGCCGAGCATGAGGCCGGGAAAGATGCCGGCCAGGAACAGTTTTGAGATCGACACGCCGCCGGTGACGCCGAACAGCACGAAGCCGATGCTCGGCGGAATCACGGGCCCGATGACGCCGCTGGCGGCGACGAGCCCGGCCGCATACATCTTGCGGTGACCGGCCGCGACCATCATGGGTACCAGCAGCGCGGCCAGCGCGGCAGCGTCGGCGGCCGCCGATCCCGACAGGGAGGAGAGCACGCAGGCGGCCAGGATCGTGACGTAGCCCAGTCCGCCCTTGACGTGGCCGACGAGCGCCAGCGCGACATTGACAATGCGCCGGGCGAGGCCACCGCGATTCATCAGCTCGCCTGCCAGCATGAAGAACGGGACCGCCATCAGCGGAAAGCTGTCGGCGCCGTTGATGATGTTCTGCGCGACGATCTGCGAATTGAAGACGTCGAGCGAATGCATCAGCGCGACGCCGCATACGATCAGCGCAAATGCGATCGGCATGCCCAGCGCCATGGCGCCGAGCAGCGAGAAGGTGAAGACGGCGAGCGTCACGTGCGGCTCCCCGGCGCGAGCGATGCGATCAGGTGTGCTCATTCGCTTTCCTTCACCGAGATCAGGTCTTCCTCGGTTGCCCGGCCGCTCAGCACGCGAACGAGATCGAGCAGCAGGATCACCGCCGCGGAGACGCCGAAGACGAGGCCGGAGGAGTAGAAGAACAGGCCGACCGAGATGCCGGACGCGGGCGCGCTGTCGCCGAAGGTCAGCACCGCCTGCTTCCAGCTGCCGAGCGTCAGCAAGCCAGTCGGCGTAGAGCATCAGCGACATAGCTCGCGATGAAGCAGATCTTCTTGCCGAGCGGAGGCAGCGCGCGGACCAGGGTGTCGACGCCGAGATGGGCGTGCTGGCGCAGCGCGACGATGGCGCCGAGGAACGTCAGCCACACCAGCAGCCAGCGCGACAGCTCTTCCGAGGTCGGAATCCCCGAGTTGAAGAGATAGCGCATCACGACATTGGTGAAGACCAGCACCACCATCGCGGCGAGGCACGCCGCGATCGCGACCTTGAGCAGCGCGGCAGTAGAGGTCGATCAGCCGTTCGACGGCGGCCATCACGGCCGGCACTACTTGGCGCCGCGGATGCGCGCCAGTTCGCCGTTGAACAGTTTTACCCGGGCCGGATCGTATTCGGCCGAGAACTTTTCGACGACGGGCTTGGTGGCGTCCTGCATGCGGGCGTATTCGGCCGGCGCGATCTCGTTGAACTGCATGCCCTTGGCCTTCAGTTCGCCCAGCGCCTTGTCCGCCGCCAGCTTGGTCTGATCGCGCTGGTACTCGCGCGTTTCGGCAAAGCTGTCGCGCAGCATCTTCTGCTCTTCCGGCGACAGGCCGTCCCAGAACTTCTTGCTGACGATGATGACGTTCTGCGTGAAGGTGTGGTTGGTGGCCGAGACGTATTTCTGCACTTCGTAGAACTTGTTGGACAGGATGACGCTGTAGGGATTCTCCTGGCCGTCGACGGTCTTGTTTTCCAGCGCGGTGTACAATTCGCCGAACGCCATCGGCACCGGGTTGGCCTTCAGCGCCTTGAAGGTTTCGAGATAGACCGGGTTCGGGATCACGCGCAGCTTCAGGCCCGGAGAAATCCTCGACCTTCGCGATCGGGCGGCTCGAGTTGGTGGCGTTGCGGAAGCCGAGCCCCCAATAGCCGAGGCCGATCAGTTCCTTCTCGGGCAGCGTCTCGAGCATCGCCTTGCCGAAGGCGCCTTGCGCCAGCGCTTCGGCCTGCTCGAACGTGCTGACGATGAAGGGGAAGTCGAACAGGCCGAGATCCTTGACGACGCTGGCGAGCGAGGTGGTCGACGCCGAGAGGATCTCCTGCGTGCCGCCGCGCACCGCCGACTGCTGCTGCATCTCGTTGCCGAGTTGCGACGCCGCGAATTCGCGGATCTTCAGCTTGCCGCCGCTCTTGGCGGCCAGCACCTCGGCGAATTTCTGCACGCCGAAGCTGACCGGGTGGTCGGTGTTGTTGAGGTGGCCCCAGCGGATGGTGCGTTCCTGCACCTGGGCGGCGGCCGGTGTTCCCACAAGCGCGCAAAGGCTGACAGCAGCGCACAGCAATCCGATCCGCATGGCGGTTTCTCCCGTTGGTTCGCGATCTTCTTGACGTCGCGGTGAGGCGGAGTATTCATATGACAAAAGCAAAGTCAAAATATAATTTAGATATTATCATATGAAATAGGATATATAGGGTGACGGTGACGCTTGAGCGGAATCGGCAGCATGGCAGGTGGCATGGCACGTGCATTGGCTACCTCGCGCATGGATTGGCAATGACACTGGTCGAGCGAACGGAAGAGCAGGAAGCGGTCGGCGATGACGGCTATCGCCGCATCCGCACCGACATCGTGTTCGGCCGGCTCCGCCCGGGCAGAAGCTCAGGCTGGAAGGCCTCAAGGAGGACTACGGCGTCAGCGTCTCGACGCTGCGCGAAATCCTCAACCGGCTGGCGGCGGAGGGCTTTGTGCTGGCCGAGGGCAGGCGGGGCTTCGAGGTGGCGCCGATCTCGGCCGGGAACCTGCGGGAGCTCGCGGAGCTTCGGCTGCTGCTGGAGCAGCATGCGATGGGCGTGTCGTTCGCCAATGCCGATGTCGAGTGGGAAGGGCGCGTGGTCTCCGCCCACCACAAGCTGGCGTCAACCGAGCGGCTGATGGAGACCGGTCTCGGCGAGCTCGAGCAGTGGAAGCGCTACGACGGCGAATTCCATCAGGCGCTGATCTCCAATTGCGGCTCGCGCATGCTGATGGAGACGCATGCCTTGGTGTTCGACAAATATTTCCGCTACCAGATGGTCGCCTTCAGCTACCGCGGCAGCGAGCCTGCCGCCCAGCACAAGGCGCTGCTCGAGGCCGCGCTGAAGCGCGACGCCGATACGGCGGTCGCGACGCTGCGCGCGCATGTGAACAATTGCGTCGAGCACGCGCTGGCGACCAAGGCGCTGAAGTAGGTACAAGCTTCATTGCGAAGCGCTGGCGACACCATTGCAAAGTAATTTTGCGCAGAAGCGACAAAGCGATCCACCTCACATTGCAAGGGGATAGATGGATTGCTTGCGCGAACGCTCGAATTACCTCACACCACCTTGCGCTGGCGCAGCTCCGCGATCTCGTCCTTCGCCGAAGCCGAACTCGGCCAGCACTTCCTCGGTCTGCTCGCCGAATTCCGGCGGGCGCGCGGCCATGCTGCTTGGCGTGCGCGACAGCGTCACCGGCTGGCCGACGAGCTGGATGTGGCGGTTCTCGTCGTTCGGCACGTGTTGGGCGATGCCGAGGTGCTTGACCTGGGCGTCGTCGAACATCTGGTCGATCGAATAGATCGGGCCGCAGGGCACGCCGGCCTCGTTCAATTCCTTGACCCAGACGTCCGTCGATTTCTTCTCGGTGAGCTTGCCGATCGTGGCATTGAGCGCGTCGCGGTTCTTCGAGCGCGCCGGCGCGGTGGCGTAATCGGGGTTGGTGACCAGTTCGGGCGCGCCGATCGCCTGCGCGCAGCGTTCCCAGATCCGTCCGCCTGTCGTGGCGATGTTGATGTAGCCGTCGGACGTCTTGAACACGCCGGTCGGGATCGAGGTCGGATGGTTGTTGCCGGCCTGCTTGGCGACGTCCTTTTCCATCAGCCAGCGCGAGGCCTGGAAATCCAGCATGAAGATCTGCGCCTGCAGCAGCGAGGTCTGCACCCACTGGCCCTCGCCGGAAACGTCGCGCTCCAGCAGCGCGGTGAGGATGCCGATGGCGCAGAACAGCCCGGCGGTGAGGTCGGCGACGGGGATGCCGACCCGCATCGGGCCCTCGCCGGGCGCGCCGGTGATCGACATCAGCCCGCCCATGCCCTGCGCGATCTGATCGAAGCCCGGCCGCTTGTGGTAGGGGCCGTCCTGGCCGAAGCCGGAGATGCTGCCATAGACGATGCGCGGGTTGATCTGGCGCAGGCTCTCATAGTCGATGCCGAGCTTTGCCTTCACGTCGGGGCGAAAATTCTCGACCACGACGTCGGCCTGCTCGGCGAGCCGCTTGAACACCTCGAGGCCCTTGGGGTCCTTCAGGTTCAGCGTCATGGCCCGCTTGTTGCGGTGCAAATTCTGGAAATCCGAGCCCTGGCGCGGGCCGCCCGGCTGCTCGCCGCCAGCGTCTTCCAGCAGCGCGTCGATCTTGATGACGTTGGCGCCCCAATCCGCCAGCTGCCGCACACAGGTGGGCCCGGAGCGAACGCGGGTGAGATCGAGCACGGTGAAGCGGGAAAGGGCCTGCGAAGCGCGGGGGAAAGGCATTGAGAAACCTTCTTTTTTTGGATTTCGCGTGGGAAAGGCAGCCGCAATCTGACTTAGACAATCTGGCGGGCGATTCCAACTGCGACTCTTGGAAGAAATTGATGTTTCACCAAATCGCCCAACCGGTACGGCGGCGACCCATCTCCCTGCGCCTCCAGCAGCATTGACGCTCCGAGCCGCGGCGATGGGACGATCTTGAATAATTCGCTGGGGCGAGGGGACGCGCTCCGGGTCGTGATCGTTGGCAGTTCTAAGTGGTTCAAAGCGAGTGATGCCCCGGCGGGTTGGGGGAGCGCGTTCACATTTGGAATAACCGCGCAGCCTCATTTCGTCCAAGCACTTGACCGTCCTTAGAGCCACCTTGGCATTCCGGCGGCGGCCGATATACGCTGGCGCTCATGAGTGTGACCTTAGGCCAAGCCCCGAAACCGTCCGGCGGTTTGCCTGAGCTCTCGGTGGTCATCCCACCGTTCAACGCAACGCAACGAATTTCATGCTGTGCGAGCGGCTGGAAGTGACGCCGGCGAGGTTCTGGAACTACGCGATGTGCGGAGCTGCTCGTCTGGCGCAAGCGATGACCGGGAATATGAACCGCAAGCGAGGCGCGGCTCGCCCACAACACGGCCCTAGCGGTACTGGCGCTGGTGGCGCTGCGCCTGGTAGCCGCCGCCTATACGCCGATCACCTTCGACGAAGCCTATTACTGGATGTGGTCGAAGCATCTGGCCGGCGGCTACTACGATCATCCGCCGATGGTCGCGGTGGTGATCCGGCTCGGCACCCTGATCGCGGGCGATACCGAGTTCGGCGTGCGGCTGGTCTCGATCCTGCTGGCGCTGCCGATGAGCTGGGCGATCTACCAGGCCGCCGCCATCCTGTTCGGCAGCCGGCGCGTGGCGGCCTCGTCGGCGATCCTGCTGAACATCACGCTGATGGCCGCGGTCGGCACCATGATCGTCACGCCGGACGCGCCGCTGCTGGTGGCGTCCAGCTTCCTGCTGTTTGCGCTCGCCAAGGTGCTGCAGACCGGCCGTGGCGTGTGGTGGCTGGCGGTCGGCGCCGCCGCCGGTTGCGCGCTGCTGTCGAAATACACCGCGCTGTTCTTCGGGCCGGCGATCCTGATCTGGCTGGTCGCCGTTCCCAAACTGCGGCACTGGCTGATCTCGCCCTGGCTTTATCTCGGCGGGCTCGTCGCGCTGCTGCTGTTTTCGCCGGTCATTCTCTGGAACGCCGATCACAGCTGGGTTTCCTTCATCAAGCAGATGGGACGGGCGAGGATCGAGGATTTCCGCCCGGCCTTCATCGCCGAACTGATCCCGACGCAGATCGCGTTCGCGACGCCGCTGGTGTGGATGCTCGGCGCGATGGGGCTTTATGCGCTGTTCCGCCGCCGCGCCGGCGCGCTGCCGGCGCGCGTGCTCGTCAACACGATGTTCTGGGTCATCGTCGCCTATTTCGTCTGGCACTCGCTGCATGCGCGCGTCGAGGCCAACTGGTTTGCGCCGGTCTATCCGGCGTTTGCGATCGCTGCCGCGGTCGCCGCGCATCTCGTGGAATGGGAGCCGCGCTGGCAGCGCGTGGTCGATTTCTGCCGGCGCTGGGCGGTGCCGAGCGGCGTCGTGATGTTCGTCTTGCTGGTCGTGCAGGCCAATACCGGCGTGCTCTCGGGTTATCGCCGCGACGCCACCGTGCGCAGCGTCGGCGTCGGCTGGCGCGAGGTTGCCGCCGAGATCGAAGCGGTCAGGGCGCGCGTCGGCGCAACGTGCGTGCTCGCGCTGGATTACGCCACTACCGGCTGGCTTGCTTTCTATCTGCCGAGCGGAACCTGCGTCGCGCAGTTCAGACAGCGCATCCGTTGGGTCAACATGCCCGAACCTGACGCGGTGCAACTCGCCGGCAAATTGTTGTATGTATACCAAGCGTGGCTCGGCGACGCCCCCCTTCTTAAGGACAGGTTTGTTCGTATCGACAGGGTGAGCGAGGTCCAACGCAAGCGCGGCCCGCTGGTGATCGAGACCTTTGTGGTGGATCTTCTGGGAGGCTCCAAAGGCGAGGTATTCGACCGCTCTCCGCCTCCTGAAATTCAATGAAAGGCGCCGCGAGGCGCATCACCCTTCGTCTGGTGCCTTGATTACCAACAGCAGTGCGGTGAGGATGCCGAGGGCGCAGAACAGCCCGGCGGTGAGGTCTGCCACGGGAATGCCGACCCCGCATCGGGCCCTTACCGGGCGCGCCGGTGATTGACATCAGCCCGCCCATGCCCTGCGCGATCTGATCGAAGCCCGGCCGCTTGTGGTAGGGGCCGTCCTGGCCGAACCCGGAGATGCTGCCATAGACGATGCGCGGGTTGATCTGGCGCAGGCTCTCATAGTCGATGCCGAGCTTTCCCTTCACGTCGGGACGAAAATTCTCGACCACGACGTCGGCCTGCTCCGCCAGCCGCTTGAACACCTCCAGGCCCTTGGGGTCCTTCAGGTTCAGTGTCATGGCCCGTTTGTTGCGGTGCAAATTCTGGAAATCCGAGCCCTGGCGCGGGCCGCCCGGCTGCTCGCCGCCAGCGTCCTCCAGCAGCGCGTCGATCTTGACGACGTTGGCGCCCCAGTCCGCCAATTGCCGCACACAGGTGGGCCCGGAGCGAACGCGGGTGAGATCGAGCACGGTGAAGCGGGAAAGGGCCTGCGAAGCGCGGGGGAAAGGCATTGAGAAACCTTGTTTTTTTGGATTTTCGCGTGGGAAAGGCAACCTTGATCTGACTTAGACATTTTGACGCAGATTTCCAACTGCTTGTTCAGCACCTGGCGTGGGTGCTTTAGCACAGGGCCGCGCGGGCCGATTTCCACTCTCATAAAACCGATCGACCCCGGTCCAAGGCTAGTGCAGCTCTAGGTAAGCTCAACGAATGATAGTGGCCAAATAACCAAGGGAATTGCCCGGTTCGGAGAGTGACCCCAGAAGGCGAAACCACCGGGCGTCGGTTGACGGGTCAGCACTCATGGTGGATTGTTTGAACAACTGCAGATGGTTAATTAAGTATGGAAATCGAAACCCTTAGTATTCCCGACATTCTGCTTCTAAAGCCGTCGAAGCATCAAGATGAGCGCGGCTTCTTTTCGGAGACATTCCGAGCGGATGTTCTCGCGGCTTTTGGAGTAGAGACACTGTTCGTACAGGACAACCATGTCCGTTCGGCGCGAAAAGGTGTGCTCCGCGGCTTGCACTTTCAAACACCGCCGCATGCTCAAGGCAAGCTAGTGCGATGCTCGCGTGGCTCAATTCTCGACGTCGCGGTTGATATTCGCGCGGGGGCGGCGACCTACGGACAACATGTTTCAGTCGAGTTGTCGGCAGCAAATTGGCACGAGCTGTGGGTACCTCCAGGTTTTGCTCACGGTTACCTCACGTTAGAAGATGATTGCGAGGTTATCTACAAGGTAACTGATTACTACGCCCCTGATTGCGATCGTGGTATTGCATGGGACGATCCGGCGCTGAAAATCGATTGGCGAATTTCAGCTGCTCACGTCGTGGTGTCCGACAAAGATCGCAAGCAACCTCGTCTTTCGGATGTGTCGCCAGTGTTCGAGTTTACTTCGGGGGGATAGGGATGCTTGTTCTCGTCACGGGTGGCGCCGGTTTTATTGGGTCAGCGGTTTGTCGGCATTTTGTTTCAGATCTGAAATACGATGTCGTTGTCGTTGACAAGCTTACCTACGCGGGCAATTTGGCGTCGCTCGCTCCTATCGCTTCCAGCCCGCATTTCGCATTCGAAAAACATGACATTTGCGACGCTGAGGCGGTCAACGCGATTTTTGCGAAGTACCGACCGCACGCGGTCGTCCATCTTGCTGCCGAAAGCCACGTCGATCGATCGATCTCCGGATCGGACGTATTCGTGAAGACGAATGTGCTTGGGACATTCACGCTACTTGAGGCGGCTCGCAAACATCTCCGGAGCCAAACGGCTGATCTTCGCTTCATTCATGTGTCGACCGACGAGGTCTATGGTTCGCTTGGCGCAGACGGCCTTTTTACCGAGACGACTGCCTACGATCCCAGTTCCCCTTATTCGGCAACAAAGGCTGCCTCGGATCATCTCGCGAAAGCATGGCACCGGACCTATGGAGTGCCGGTGATGGTGTCTAACTGCTCGAACAATTACGGTCCTTATCATTTTCCAGAAAAGCTGATCCCGCTAGTCATCCTGAATGCGCTGGAGCGCAAGACACTACCTGTTTATGGCGATGGATCGAATGTGCGAGATTGGCTCTTTGTCGAAGACCACGCGCGTGCGCTCGGCGTCATTTTGGCCAAGGGCGTGCCCGGCGAGACCTACAATATTGGCGGCCGAAATGAGCGTAAGAACATTGAGGTGGTCGAGCAGATCTGTTCATGGATGGATCAGCTACGTCCTGCCAATTTCTCCTATCATGATCTGATTTCGTTTGTGACAGATCGTCCGGGCCACGACCAGCGCTACGCGATTGATGCGACCAAGCTTGAGACAGAACTCGGCTGGCGTGCCCGTGAGACATTCGAGACCGGTATCGAAAAGACCGTGCGCTGGTACCTTGACAATGACGCATGGTGGGAACCTCTACGTCAGAAAATTTACAGTGGCGAACGTCTGGGTCTTCTAAAAGCGTGAAACAAGATGCGACTTTATGTGATAGGCGGCGCGGGGCAGGTTGCGCGGTCTCTACGTGAGGCGGCCGCAGGTGATGAAACCATAGTTTTCGGATATAGTCGGCGCGCCGAGGTGGATTTGCTCCAGCCTACATCGATCAAGAATGCCCTTGCCGGCTTCCGTCCTGACGTCGTGATCAATCCCGCAGCTTACACCGCTGTCGATAAGGCCGAATCCGAGCCGGAACTAGCCTATGCGATCAATTGCGAGGGAGCGCGGGCCGTTTCAGCCGCAGCGGCAGAAGTGAATGCGCCGGTCATCCATTTCTCGACCGATTACGTTTTTGATGGGACGAAAGACGACGCTTACACCGAATGCGACCCCGTCGCTCCTAAAGGTGTCTATGGCAAGTCCAAGCTCGAGGGCGAGCGGGCGGTTGCAGCCGCGAACCCGCGGCACATCTTGCTTCGGACGTCGTGGGTGTACGCCCCATTTGGCATCAATTTTGTGCGCACCATGCTGCGCCTTGCCGCCGAGCGGGATCGGCTTCGTGTGGTGGACGACCAGATCGGCTGTCCGACCTATGCTCCCGACATCGCCGACGCGGCCATTAGCATCGCCAGACAGGTTGCAGGAGGACAATGGCGTCAGGAGTATGCGGGTCCGACCCACCTCGCAGGCCCCAACGCGGTGTCCTGGTACGACTTTGCGCGCAAGATTGTGCAGCAATCGGCGGCGCGCGGAGGGCGCTTAGTTCCAATCGACCCGATCTCCACGTCCGAATATCCGACGCCGGCGGAAAGGCCAGCTAACTCGCGCCTTTCTACGGCAAGATTGTCATCAGTTTTCGACATCGGGGTTCAACCATTGGATAAGTCGCTGGCGCATTGCTTGGATCATCTGCGACAACAATAGAAGGATCATATTTTGAAGGGTATCATTCTGGCGGGTGGCAGCGGCACGCGGCTTTACCCGATGACATTGGTGACCTCGAAGCAGTTGCAACCGGTCTACGATAAGCCGATGATCTACTATCCGCTGACTACGCTGATGCTGGCTGGCATACGTGAGATCCTGTTGATTTCGACCCCGCATGATTTGCCGCTATTTCAGGCATTGCTGGGCGACGGGAGTCAATGGGGACTGTCGCTATCCTATGCTCCGCAGCCCAAGCCGGAAGGTTTGGCGCAAGCTTTCATTATAGGTGCAAAGTTTGTCGAAGGGGGCCCGTCTGCGCTTATTCTCGGCGACAATATATTCTACGGGCATGGGCTCCCGGCAATGCTGGCGACTGCAGTGTCCCGAGCGAGCGGGGCGACCGTGTTTGCCTACCGTGTCGCTGATCCACAACGCTATGGCGTGGTCGCCTTCGATCACACAGGAAAAGCGACATCGATCGAGGAAAAGCCCGAACGGCCGAAATCGGATTTTGCGGTAACCGGGCTGTATTTCTACGATGGACGAGTAGTGGATATCGCAGCCGATCTTAAACCATCCGAACGAGGAGAACTAGAAATTACTGATTTGAACCAAATCTACCTAGCGCGCGGTGAGCTGGCCGTTGAGCGGATGGGCCGTGGCTTTGCCTGGTTGGATACCGGGACACCGGACAGTCTTCTCGAAGCTGGAAATTTCGTTGCGACGCTCGAAAGACGGCAAGGGTTTCGGATAGCCTGCCCAGAAGAAGTGGCGTTTGCCCAAGGTTTCATCGACCGAGCGCAATTGCAGAAATTGGGGGTGGCCCTTGGGAAGAGCGACTACGCACGATATATTCGCAGTCTTGCAACGACCTACAATTTCGAGAATTAGAAGTTTGTTTCGCGATCACGATCCTAATCAATTGTTCCGCTCGTTGCCGGATATTTTTGTTGATGTCCCAGATCCCGGCTGAAAACGACAGGGGCTAATTTCAGGATGTGCTCATTCGGCTTTGATGACCTTGCCCCACGGGCTTAATCCAGTTTGAAGTTCGCTCTGGCCCATGACGTGCCCCCGCCAAATTAGGCCGGTTTGAACTGGAATTTTCCATTTATTGTCCCGTGACGGGACGAGGAGAGTTCAGGCATCGAAGTTTTCAGAGGCGCAGATCGCATTCGTTTTGAAGCAGGCTGAAGATGGCTCGGCAGTTGCGGAGGTCTGCCGCAAGGCCGGGATCAGCGAGGCGACGTTTTATAACCGGCGGAAGAAGTATGCGGGCCTGCGCTCGGAGATGAAGCGTCTGCGTCAGCTTGAGGAAGAGAATAGCAAACTGAAGCGGATCGTCGCCGACCTGTCTTTGGACAAGGCGATGCTTCAGGATGTTCTGTCAAAAAAGCTCTGAGGCCTGGCCGCAAGCGGGAGCTTGTCGACAAGGTGCGAAGTGACTGGAAGGTCTCGATCAGGCGGGCCTGCTCGACCCTTCGGATTGATCGCGCACTTTACGTCTACAAGTCGAAGCGCGGAGACCAGGCCGCTCTCAAAAGTCGGATCAAGGACATCTGCGAGACGCGGGTGAGATACGGATATCGCCGGGTTCATGTCCTGCTGCAACGTGACGGCTGGGCCATCAACGTTAAACGCGTCTACCAGCCGGGGCGAACTCAGAACTGGATAAAACTTGCGGGCAAGGTCATAACACCCAGTCGCTGCAAATCCTTCCAGTCGCCTGGGTCTATCTTCCGCCATCTTCAGAACAATGCGAACAAGGATTGAGTGATTACCCGGCCCGTCCGGCAGGGCTGTTCTGGCGGTTGGGGGAACTGCGCGTGTAACCAGCCCACTCGCTCAGCATGTATTGCTTTTGTTTATGGGCAAGAGCGGCCTTAGGAATTGCGCAAGATGGCCGTTAGAGTAGAGATAGCCTTGAACGCCAGCAGCTCGCGCCGCTTCTAGGTCAATGGGCTTGTCGCCTATGAGAATGCTACGGCTGACATCCACGGGAAAGCGCTCAAGCAGATCGTTGATCATCCCGGGTGCGGGCTTGCGCCGCTGGCTTACCTGACGGTACCGATCTATCAAAGCATCGGGATGGTAAGGGCAATATTCGAACGCGTCTATATGAGCTCCGATCTTTGACAAATCGTCCGCCATCCATCTATGTAATTCTTCAATATGAATTTCCTCGTAAAGACCTCGGGCCACCCCTGACTGGTTCGTAATTACGAATACAAAGAATCCCGCATCATTAGCGATCTTTATTGCTTCGCGTGCGCCGTCTATCCACTTAAGTTTGCTGATTTCGAAAACATAGCCGCTGTCCTCGTTCAGCACTCCATCCCGATCGAAGAAAACTGCCGGTCTCTTCATTTCGTACATAGGGTTCGGGCCATCGTTGCTTCACAGGAACAAACATCGAAAGTTTAGGCTATGTCAATAAAGGAGGTGGCCGTTTTTCGACATCATCCTACTGTATCATGGGAGTTGGCGCTTTGGTTTGTCTAGCTTTTGTAGAGCTTGATGGTGAGGGTACTTGTGCCAGAACAAGCTTGTCCAGTAATCCTCACTAGATGTCGGCAGCAGCTCAGTCATAAGCAAGAGAAACCTTTGCTTAAGGTGAGATCATCTTGCGAGTAATCAATGCGGTAGAATGTCCGAATGGATCCAGCGCCACAGACGATCCCAATGGGGCGCCGGCAGCCCTATCGCAACCTACGGCTGGATAGGTACGCCAGGTAAATAGTCCAGCCAGCGGTTATCTGGACATCGTCTCTGCGAGAATCCAAATGCAACCCATGGCGCCCCCAAAAAGAACGATGAAAGCGACGGCGAAGATGACCCTACCTCGGATCATCGGCCGGCACTATCAGCTGCCTTCAGTACGGCCTTGGCCCGCTCGATATAGCGGTTAACGTGCCGCACGTGTCGGCGTCTCAAATGCCTTTTTCGTAGTGATTCCATTCGTAAGTGCCGATGCCACCAGAGTTGGCGCGATTGAGTTCTTTTGCGGCGGCTAAAATTCGTGGGGAGATTTCATCGCTCATGACAGCCTCTGTGCTGCCCGGTTGCGCCGGGTGGTCGAAATTCGTTGGCAGTGATCGCGTTAGCGGTTTTCACGCCGCAGATGCGGGGCACACCATAAACTCGCACCTTCCCGGCGTAAAACGCGCAACCTATTGGCGGTCACCATGACGAAACCCATCGTGCCCGCGAAACCGTCTCACCTAGACAACTTTAAATGAGCAATGGAGAGTTTGCATGACGATCCCGACCCTTGTGGCTGGCGGCCCTCTGCATATAGGCACGATGGACTTGCCATCATCCAGCTGCAGCTCGCTTTGGAGGCGGTTGGCTATGCTCTAACCGGTACCGGTTACTTCGGTCCGGTAACGGATACGGCCGTGAATACGTTTCAGAAGCGGGCAGGCTGCGCGTTGACGGTAAGGTATCTGATATGAATCCAAGCGTGATTGCGAATATCTTGAAAGTCGCACGGCCAGAGCCGAAATAATTGGGAAGCTCGCCTCGCGCATAGTGAAAATAGTCGAACAGACAGACGCGAAGATTGAATTCGACCAACGGACCAACTCACTGGCCGTGAATAACGATCTCACCGTAGCGCTTCGAATTGCTCGGTCTTGGCAAGCACATTCTCGTGGTCAGGATGGACAAATCCAATCGGAAGGTTCTGGACCATTTCCTGACGCCCACTTCAATGATGAAAAGTCAGGCCTCAGGTGGGGCTTCCGGGTGAATTTCAACGGTGCGGAGACCTTCCGTGACGTCGAGTGCTGCACTAGGACTGTTTTTGTACTTTCGGCGCTGGTAGGTCTTCCCTCGTATTATCCTCATCATCGCAGCCGGCGCCTCATTTGGAATTGGCAGCGCCTATCATCCTTATGGCCGGCGCCGCGGGCGCTGGCGTTTCTGCTATCCAGATACATCGCCGCTGATTGGTTTCGGCGAAAGCTCAAACAGCGGCCAGGTCTGGAAGCCATGGCCGAAGCCGTTGACAAGGAGGGCTGGCGCACCATCCGCCGCCTACTTCAAAACGAACGCGATCTGCGCCTCGCTAAACTTCGGTGCCTTCATGGAACTCTCCTCGTCCCAACACGGGATCATAATTGAAAACTCCAGTTCCAACTGGTCTAGCTTGGCTGCAGCACGTCACCACCAGCCGGGGCGAATTCAGAACCGAATAAGACTTGGGGCCAAGGTCATTGAGAACGTTTCAGAACTTGATCAACTCTCATCGATGTTCGTGTTCAAGGAATTCTTCCAACCGGCTTTTGGGTTTCAGAGAGTTTCGCCAGGAATTTGGACTGAAATACTGTAACTTACTGAAATCGTTCGGTTGCCAGTTTCGATATCGATCGTTACCGCATCGTTTCCCACAAAATCTGCTCTGGGCGTGTAGATCAGTGTGATTACCGGAACTTTGCGTTCCCGACAGTTGCCCGATGCTGCGACGTTGACAACCAAGATAGTCATTTGAACGGAGCCATTTGCCGGTTTCTCGCGAACAACCGGCAGCGCAATAGGGGCTACATTTGCGCTGCAATCCGGTTTCGGGTTGAGCAAGTTTACAAGAGCGATCGAAGTATTTTTTTTCGTCTTCAAAGGTTTGGCATTTTGAGCCACGGCAGGGAAGATTGCGAGCGAGGCAGCCGACACGATTGACATGATTCTTGCTTTCATCTCGTCACCCATTTTCCTGGTGTCATAAGCTTAACGCCGAGCAGCCCAACGTGCTAGGCCGTTCGGAGTTGTCAATGAGGAGACCCAACACGACGGGGAGCCGCGCGAACGTATCTGGCACGTTGACTGACGTCCACGTCGAACGCTCGCGCGACAAGACACACCTTAGAAAGGAGACAGCCCAACATAAAATAGGGTGAGGATAAGAACACAACCGCAGCCGATAGTGGTTGCGGCTAGAGTACCAAGGACAAACGAATCGACGCGACGACCCTCCTAGGTAGTGAGGTCCGCTCGCAATTCTTGCTGCGACACACTTGTTGATGGGGAATGTTTAGTTTGCGCTGGCCGTTGTACGATTCGCGTAAAAATGTTAAGTGCTCATTAAGCGTCCTGTCTTGGCCACTTCACGCAACATAAAAAATGTAGCTGCTCAGCCGTTGTCAGCCGCACCGCCAACAAATTGCTCAACATAAGCCACAGTGCTGATGTGTAGCCGTCAAAATACCGCGGGAGCGCCACAGGTGTTGCCAACATTTGCATTGCCTGATGCGCAGTTGTTGCGATGACCCCTTTTGGCTGAACAAACCGTACACACCAATGATCAAACTCGTTCGGGCCTCTGCTTACTGCCTTCTCGGCGCTCTGCGGCGATCAGGTCTCGATCAGGGTAGGTTGCCGGTGACCGCGCGCGCAACGGGTCGTCATACGCGAGAGCGCATCATGGCAGCCAGAATGGTGAGGAAGATTGTGGCTCCTCTGTCCATCCAGACGGCGTGAAGGACGCTCGTCCAACCTGGGATTTTTATCTGCATCGATTCGCGCAAAAATATCGATGACTCTATTGGCTTGGATTTTCGGAACGTTGGTCCGACCGAGAACGCGGTGCTACCATCCGCTCGCGAGTTGCTGGCATGGCTCACTCCAAGGACGTTGTTTAAGCACTCCGGTGCGGCACTTCGATGGGGGAGCTATCTCGAGCTCTCTGCCCAGGGATGGCGTGGTCGTTCCGAAACACCAGCCAAAGAGATTTTCGATCGGACGGCACATGGAAATCGGGAGTACCATACAATTGGAACGAGCCGGTCTTGATCGCTTATGTCTGCGCCGATCAAAAACGGCTCAATTGGCAATGGCATCGACGAGTTTACTCAGTCCACAACTCGACGGAGCTTCAGGAGATGATGTTGGCTCGCTTACTAGTCTCAATTGTTATGACGATCGTCTCGCTTTTGACTAGCCCGCTCAGATCGGAGGCGCACGAAAATATTGATACTCTTCGCGAACTATTTTCTGTTCTGCAAAGCTGCTGGATTCCGCCTTCCATTGAACGTGCATTTGCGGGAGCGGCCGTTCTTGCGAAATTTTCTCTCAACAAAGACGGAGGGCTGGTGGGGGAGCCTCGGATCGTTTTTTTGACCCATCGCGCTCCCCAAGTAACCGAGAAGGTCTATCGTGATGCAGTTATTTCTGCGCTTGGCCGTTGTTTACCCCTACCTTTGAGCGATCGCTTGGGCGGGGCGGTGGCGGGGAGGCCTCTCACCATTCGATTTGTCGATCAACGTCAGAAATTGCGACAAACAGGCATCAACAGCTTCTTCGTCGCAGATTATTTCTTGCCGCGGTCGCTGACGATCTCGTGTGCATTTGAACCGATGACGCTCCAAACACAGTGGGAACATGTAGACGCCGCGACATTAGACTCGGCTGATTGAAACCATTGCCGAAGATGCGATGTCCTTCACTTGGCCAGCTTTGCAGCCTGCTTGGCTTTTTCTCCGGTTGCAGGTCCTACCCTAGGCGCGCGGCGATTACGGTATCCGGTACGGCCTTTGGGTCATGCGTGTGAGAACTATGGCAGCAAGGTTTCGCAATGAGTGCCCGGCTACCTTCGGACCGACACTTCCTTGTAGTCAATCAATACACAGTTCTCATAACCGGGTGCTGTTGCACCGGATTGTACCAGGTTCAACTATCTTTGATGCTCGAGACTGCAAAGAACGTGGGGCGTACCCTTCTGTACAGTATGCGGGCTGGTCGTCGCATGTCCTCCAGCAATACAGGGCGCCTCGTTTGCCGGATTAGGCATGGATCTGATCTGACCGCTATGGCTTGCCAAAGTCGCTGAGTAACACCACGAGAGAGACTCGGGGTGGTTTCAACCTTAATCCTAAGATGACGACTATCGCAACGATTCGCGCGCGGGACTCGACCAAGGATGACTTGCGGCGGGAACACGCCTC
Source organism: uncultured Alphaproteobacteria bacterium (assembly GCA_963840465.1). Lineage (GTDB taxonomy): Bacteria > Pseudomonadota > Alphaproteobacteria > Rhizobiales > Xanthobacteraceae > Bradyrhizobium. The sequence continues at coordinate 182,102 of CAWIZF010000044.1, forward strand.
TCTTTTGAGCGATACTCTAGATTCGGATCATTTTGAGCGTTGGCTCAGAACGCCTGGCGCTTCTATGCCGCCGTCGTGCCCGCCCGCACGGTTACGGAATCGACGAGGGCGGGAAAAGATGGGCGACGAGCAAGTCTTGGCGACCGCAAAGTTTTCGGTGTCCTGGCGATCGACGCCGAGCTGAGCGACGGCGAGCGCGAGGAGGACGACCGAACGCGTAGAAGCATCGGCCGTTCGGGGGAGCTCCTTGCGCCTGATCCGGCTTCTCATTGCAGGAGTGCGGATTAGGTCGGGTCTGGCTTTCCAAGCTGCCGCCCGGAGTTGTAAGCGCTAGTAGGTCCCGGGCCTCTTGAGTTTTACTCCTATGACTTGATAGCCGCCGGCGGCTTTCAGCCAGCGTTCACGATGTGTTAATCACTGTCGCAACGCGTCCAGTCGGTCCTTTGCCTCCTGGATGCCACCAGTGTGTGCCTTTGCGTAGTACTCGCGAGCTTTCGCGGCCTCGCCGCGCGTTCCATAGGTGCCCCATGCGGACAAAATGACGGGATCATATGTCTCCGCAAGCATAAAACTTGCCTGTGCGTTGCCGCTCTCGGCGGCGCGCTCGAGAACGATCCGCGCCGCACCGATATTGCCCTGGCCAAGCAGCGCACTGGCACGCGCGATCAATCTGGCCACTTCCGGACTACGCTGGGCTTCTACGGCTTTCGGCGGTTCTGTCGCGGCTGTTTTGATGGTTTGTGTCACGTGGACGACTTGGCTGTCTGACAGGCGCGCAGCCGTAACGCGCCCGTCCATCGTGGGCTGCGCGGCCGCGGCGATCGCTTGTGCAGCCTTGGCTTCCTGTGTCACCGTGGCGGTCTTCTGTTGCTCTTGCTCCAGAGCTTGTCGCAGTTCCGCGATGGTGCTCTCCGCCGCCTGCTTCTGTTTCGTGGCGGCATCGACTGCCTTTTGCGACTGTGCGGCCTGGGTCTCGATCTCGCGGCTCTTGCCCGCAAGCTCGCTCGCGAGTGCCGCGGCACGCGCCTGTGCCTCTTCGAGTGCGCGGCGCTGGGGTTCGGCGGCCGTCGCCACCGCTTGCGCGGCCTTGGCTTCCTGCATCAGGGCGGCGGTCTTCTTTTGCTCCTGCTCCAGGGCTTGTCGCAGTTCCGCGATGGTGCTCTCCGCCGCCTGCTTCTGTTTCGTGGCGGCATCGACTGCCTTTTGCGACTGCGCGGCCTGGGTCTCGATCTCGCGGCTCTTGCCCGCAAGCTCGCTTGCGAGAGCCGCGGCCCGCGCCTGTGCCTCTTCGAGTGCGCGGCGCTGTGGTTCGGCGGCCGTCGTCATCGCTTGCGCGGCCTTGGCTTCCTGCATCAGGGCGGCGGTCTTCTTTTGCTCCTGCTCCAGGGCTTGTCGCAGTTCCGCGATGGTGTTCTCCGCCGCCTGCTTCTGTTTCGTGGCGGCATCGACTGCCTTTTGCGACTGTGCGGCCTGGGTCTCGATCTCGCGGCTCTTGCCCGCAAGCTCGCTCGCGAGTGCCGCGGCCCGCGCCTGTGCCTCTTCGAGGGCGCGGCGCTGTGGGTCGGCGGCCGCGGCGATCGCTTGCGCGACCTTGGCTTCCTGCATCACGGTGGCGGTCTTCTGTTGCTCCTGCTCCAGGGCTTGTCGCAGTTCCGCGATGGTGTTCTCCGCCGCCTGCTTCTGTTTCGTGGCCGCATCGACTGCCTTTTGCGACTGTGCGGCCTGGCTCTCGATCTCGCGGCTCTTGCCAGCAAGCTCGCTCGCGAGAGCCGCGGCACGCGCCTGTGCCTCTTCGAGTGCGCGGCGCTGTGGCTCGGCAGCCGTCGTCATCGCTTGCGCGGCCTTGGCTTCCTGCATCACGGTGGCGGTCTTCTGTTGCTCCTGCTCCAGGGCTTGTCGCAGTTCCGCGATGGTGCTCTCCGCCGCCTGCTTCTGTTTCGTGGCGGCATCGACTGCCTTTTGCGACTGCGCGGCCTGGGTCTCGATCTCGCGGCTCTTGCCAGCAAGCTCGCTCGCGAGAGCCGCGGCACGCGCCTGTGCCTCTTCGAGTGCGCGGCGCTGGGGTTCGGCGGCCGTCGTCACCGCTTGCGCGGCCTTGGCTTCCTGCATCACGGTGGCGGTCTTCTGTTGCTCCTGCTCCAGGGCTTGTCGCAGTTCCGCGATGGTGCTCTCCGCCGCCTGCTTCTGTTTCGTGGCCGCATCGACTGCCTTTTGCGACTGTGCGGCCTGGCTCTCGATCTCGCGGCTCTTGCCAGCAAGCTCGCTTGCGAGAGCCGCGGCCCGCGCCTGTGCCTCTTCGAGTGCGCGGCGCTGGGGTTCGGCGGCCGTCGCCACCGCTTGCGCGGCCTTGGCTTCCTGCATCACGGTGGCGGTCTTCTGTTGCTCCTGCTCCAGGGCTTGTCGCAGTTCCGCGATGGTGCTCTCCGCCGCCTGCTTCTGTTTCGTGGCGGCATCGACTGCCTTTTGCGACTGTGCGGCCTGGCGTCTCGATCTCGCGGCTCTTGCCAGCAAGCTCGCTTGCGAGAGCCGCGGCCCGCGCCTGTGCCTCTTCGAGTGCGCGGCGCTGGGGTTCGGCGGCCGTCGTCATCGCTTGTGCGACCTTGGCTTCCTGCATCACGGTGGCGGTCTTCTGTTGTTCCTGCTCCAGAGCTTGTCGCAGTTCCCCGATAGTGTTCTCCGCCGCCTGCTTCTGTTTCGTGGCGGCATCGACTGCCTTTTGCGACTGCGCGGCCTGGCTCTCGATCTCGCGGCTCTTGCCAGCAAGCTCGCTTGCGAGAGCCGCGGCCCGCGCCTGTGCCTCTTCGAGTGCGCGGCGCTGGGGTTCGGCGGCCGTCGTCGATCGCTTGCGCGGCCTTGGCTTCCTGCATCACGGTGGCGGTCTTCTGTTGCTCCTGCTCCAGGGCTTGTCGCAGTTCCGCGATAGTGCTCTCCGCCGCCTGCTTCTGTTTCGTGGCGGCATCGACTGCCTTTTGCGACTGTGCGGCCTGGCTCTCGATCTCGCGGCTCTTGCCAGCAAGCTCGCTTGCGAGAGCCGCGGCCCGCGCCTGTGCCTCTTCGAGTGCGCGGCGCTGGAGTTCGGCGGCCGTCGCCACCGCTTGTGCGGCCTTGGCTTCCTGCGTCGAGACGGCAAGCTCGTTTGCTGAGGTTCCTGAACGCCGCTCTTTCTTCAAGGATTGTCGTGCGTCTGGGGTCGAGGTCTCCACCGCCTGCGTGATGCGCGTATCGTCCTGTGTCGCCAATTCCCTGAAGTCATCCCGCAGATCGGGGTATCCCGTCAGAAAGGCCGCGACCTCGACGTGGAAATAAATGCCGATGAGCGCCGCCGTGGCCACGGCGGAAACTGCAAATCCCAGTCGCAGCTTGGACCTACGGTTCGCTTGAGTTCGTGCTGTCTCCTCCGCGACGGCCGCAGCGTTCGCCGGCGCAGCTACTGCGAACGGTCCTTGCATCGGATACCAGTGCGAAGGCTTGATCCTGGTTGCTTGACCGTTCTCACTGACCCAGCCAGCCGCCTGAAATGACCAATGAGCTACGTCAGAGATCCCGCTCTCAACATCCTCGAGGATGATGAAGTGCCCGTCCCGGGGTGCGGTCTCAATCGACTGGCGCAAATGTGACGCCTTTCAGCGATGTTATCGGGCCACTCTCATCCAAATGGCTGCAATTTCGAACTTATACTATTTGATTTAAACCTAATTAATTGTCATGGGGCAAGAAGCCGATGCTGCGTCGATAACGAGTTCCATGTCGGAACTAATTTGTGGCCACGATAGCAGGTATCCACGGCGCCTCCTTTTCTGGCCGCGGCGGGAACTGACATATGAACTAGGCAGCGCGGGTGAGGACGGGGGGTGTCACCGGCGTTAACCATGCGAGCTTTGCACCGGTAAAACACCGGACTTTTAGCAAATACTTAATCGTTTCGCGTAAATGATAGATGACCAGCGCAACATTTAGATCGCCGCAAGTAGTGCGAGCGGACCTCGCTCCCCTCATGAGGGATTAGCATGAGAACGCTTCTCATTGCGGTTTTAGCTGTGGCCCTGGTTGGCTGTAACTATCCTCTATCGCCGCAGGTCAGCATGGAAGCATGTATGAACCCAAAGGGGCTTGGCGGTATCAAGGAGATTGCGGCCAGTCCGGCGTCCGTTTCGTCCAAGGCCAATTCCGCGGCAACAAAAGTCAGGTCCAAGATCGCGGCGAGGGCGGAAAAGCGGGCGGAAACCGCTGTTCGCGACAGGCCCGCGTTCGCTGAAAAAAAACCGGCGTCCACCCTGATCGAACCGAAAGTCGAGGCTCCCGCCTCAGGTCGGACCGCCGAGACGTCCGATCCAGTCATTGTCAAGGCCATGACCACGATCGCCGCGAAGTCGAGGGACCCGGCGTCCGCCGAGTTTATTGAGATGAAACGAGCCATTCGAAAAAATATGGTTGGACAGCCCGTCGACACCATTTGTGGTCGCGTTAAAGCAAGAATTATTTCGGACGAAGAAGCCGGAAATTGGCCGTTTCTGTATTTCGTGAAGAATGATGCCGGATTTGTCGTCTACGGACCCGCTGGTTCAGCGACGGAGACGGCGTATCGTAATATTTGCAGTGAGCAGGGAACGCTACAGCCGCCGCTGGAATCGAAGGCAATAGAGCGGGAGGAGCCCTAAACACGGGCTCCCGCAGTGCAGCGATTTGACCTCAGACCAGCGAATCAAAAATCCGCTCTCACCGATCTTCGAAGTCATGCCGCTATTCAAGCACAATGGAAGCCCTGGAGGCGAGGGACCCATTTCTCCGAGGCCGCCGGCCTCTCGCTAGTTGGGAGGTTGCATGCTCGTCCTAAAAGACACAGACCACTCTGCATGTGCGCGCCGATCGTGGGCGTTTTCAGATTGCCGCTTTCCCGGTGATTGGCTAGATGGGGGTCTTGGGCTCTAGAAGGGGGCATCGTTGAACGTCGGCACCGGGCCAAAAGCCCAATTTTTCCCCAATCTGGAGGCGGCGCGCGGCGTCGCGGCGCTGATGGTGGCTTTTTTCCATACTGGCCAAGCTTATTATTTCAATTCGGCCGGACTGCAACGAATGCTGATCGCGCCGTCTGTGAAGACGCTTGAATCCAGCTGGGGCGACCAGCTTTTCCAAATCCTAGGCAACGGCCACGGAGCGGTTGTCCTTTTCTTCGTGCTCAGCGGATTTGTGCTGACGCTCGTCCTTCAGCAGGGGGGAGACCGTGGCGTCACGAAAGCCACGCTTTTCTTTGTGGCCCGCCTCTGCCGTATCTATCCAGCTGTCATCACGTCAATAGTCATCTTCGTTGCACTGTTCTTTTTTACAGGGCTTTCTCTGACGTCGCCTGAGCAGTATTCACCGTGGATCATCTTCTTGAACGGACTACTTTTATCTACGACAATCGACGGCGTGATGTGGTCGCTTCAACTTGAGCTGATTGCCGCCCCAGTGATTTTCCTCGTTTGGCTCGCTTGGATGCGCTTCGGCAACAAAGCGCTGACCGTAGCATTTCTTGTGTTGGCAATCTTATCGTTCACCCGGGCGTGGAATCATCTCATCGGTCCTCCAGCAGCCTTTGGGCAGCTTCACGCATTCATTGCCGGTATGGCGGCATTCCTGTGTGGCAGAAAGATTGTCGACCGTCTGCGCCATCCTGCGTTTTGGCTTACGGGAATGATTGTGGGATTTGCTCTCTCCCGCGCTGTAATCGGCTGGTCGTCCAATTGGACCATTTTGTCCGAGACATTGTTTGGCGCAGCCACGGTCGCCCTTCTAGCCTTCGGAAAATTTAATTCTAACGATGCGCGCATTACTGGGATTGCTCGGTTTTTCGGACGAATTTCGTTCAGCTTCTATCTGCTACACCCCCTCACAATGACTTTATTCGCCAGCGCCGCTCCGATACTAACGTCAATCGTCAACGCCGGGATCAACCCGCTCGTCATTGCGACCATTGCGTTCGTTTGTTCGGTCGCGGTAGTTACGCCTTTAGCGTGGCTGCAATATCAATATGTCGAGCGGCCGTTTATCAAATTCGGTCGGGGTCTGAGGTTTAATTTGCGCGCCGCCACCCAACCGGCTTAGGCAGCGAGCCGAATGATCAGCACTCTGCGATGGGACGTCGATATGCAAAGTATTGTTTTGGGCGGCTCCGGCATCGTCGGCGGTCATATCGTCAATCAGCTCCTTCTTGCAGGAGAACGACCAATTGCACTGTCACGGTCACCGCGGGCGGATTCGCGAGACGTTCGGTGGTATCGTGGAGACCTCGCTGATGCCGGATCGCTTAAGTTGCCGTCGACGTCGACAATCTACTGCACGGCACATTCGCTCCTATTGGCGAAAGCGTTGCCGCACCTGTTCAGCGACGAATTGCGGCGTGTGGTGCTGTTTACATCGACTAGTATAGTTACAAAGCTGAACTCCGACATCACTGCAGAGCGGGACGGGCTGCAGAGACTCGCAGAAGGCGAGCACCAGGCGATCGACATTTGCGAACGGTTGGGGATTGGCTGGACCGTCCTGCGCCCGACCATGATCTATGATGAGGGACGGGATGCCAATGTCACGCGTCTCGCCGGGCTGATCGAAAAATTTGGCTTCATGCCTCTTGCGGGAAAAGGAGCTGGCTTACGCCAGCCGGTACACGCAGAGGATCTGGCGATCGGAGCGCTGCATGCCGCGTCTAGCGAAGCGACGAAGAACAAGCTTTATGCCCTACCCGGGCCGGAAACGATCACTTATCGCGAGATGACCGGCCGGATCTTCGACGCACTGGGCAAGCCCCGGCGAATTATATCACTGCCGCCTGTGTTGTGGAGAACTGCGTTCGCTTTGGCTAGCCCATTGCTACCAAACGCCAACGTCGCAATGGGCGATCGCATGGCAAAGGATATGGTGTTCGACGCGTCGCCCGCAATCCAGGATTTTGGTTGGAACCCAAGGAGATTTCGCCCTCAATTTAAAAGGGCCTGACCTGGGCCCTGCCGCTGCCGTCGCCATGTCGACCTGCTCGCGGACGTGTCCCTTGAGTTCGACTTCTCCGGTTTAAACGAATCTGTCATGGTCAAACCCTTTGAAAGCAGCTCGCGCCCGGATGACCGGTTCCGATTTGTCGGATTTCTGCATTGGCCTCACCGCCATCGTCGGAAACGGCGTGTGTCAACTTGGCCCAACCTCCTAGACACCAGTTCGCGCTCTGTTACAAATCGGTGCTTGATTGCTCGACTGAGGGGGTGTGCGTGAAAGAATTGGCTCTCCAGGTTTCGAGGCAGGACCATTTGTGGGGTTTGATCAAATATAGACTCTTGTCTTGGCTTTTAAATCAACCTTCAAAATTGGCATTTTGCGCACCTGGCGACATCGTAGGTCGGGCCATCATGGCATTCGGTACGTTTGAGCCCGAGGTGATCGAGCTTATTACGGTTACCGCGCGGCAGTTTCTCCGCGATCCATTGGAAACAGTCTTTGTAGACGTGGGAGCAAATGTGGGAACGCATACGGTGGGGCTCGCACCCACTTTCAAGCGCGTTCTGGCATTTGAGGCGAACCCGGCGACTGCTTTGGTAGCAAAAGCCAACGCCTTGGCGGCAGGAGCCCAGAACGTGGAAGTCTACCCAATTGGGCTCTCCGATGAAAGCCGCGATGGCGTACTTTCAATGCCAAATCCGCATGCGTTCAGTTGGGCATCTGTAACGCCCACCGGAGCGCCCGGGATTGCGATCAAGCTCCAGCAGGGAGATCAATATCTTGCGAACGTCTTGGGCAACGATGAGCGTGTAGGAGTGATCAAGATTGATGTCGAAGGCTACGAGCCTGAAGTGCTCTCCGGCTTGCGCACGACATTAATCACGCAAAAGCCGATCGTCGCATTTGAGGCATTGGATGAAGTAGCGAAGAGGCGGAGTATCGAACTACTTAAATCGCTGGGTTATTGCTCCTTTCTTGGTGTTTCGACGCGCACGCGAACCCTGTTGCAAAGGATTTGGGGCCTCATGAAAGTTCGCAAGGTGTATCTCGAAGAAATTGCTGATGGTACGGGCTACTCTTGTGTCATAGCTCTGCCGCAGCATTCGGGAGATCCGGAGAGTAAGGCGACTTCCGCTGGCCGCCTTTGACCGATTGATTTGATCATTAGCCGTGTCGCAATCCGAAAACATGGAGATGCCGCACGCAATCCGTGATGCCGTCCTCAAGCACAAGGCCGATGTCGGCCTCGGCTTCGAGGAGCGACGGGCGCCAAGTCGGCCTACTGGAAGACCGGCCATTCCTACATTAAGCGCCGCACCAACGAGATTGGCGCCTGCCGGGATATGAGAAATTCCGGCCAATTCAACAAGCCTTTTTTCCGCGGCTATGACGACGGCCTGGTCTCCGCGATGGCGGCCTGCTCGACCGCGCGCCGGACATGTGGACATGTCGATGGTCGATCTGAAGAACGCGATCTTGAAGACCTGGTCGTCCTGACAATCTCGTCGCATTGCGCCGACGAGGTAAAGTACGCTGTCGTGGACGCCGTGGTGAAGCACTTTGAGACGCTGCAGAAGAACGGCGACAAGGTCGGGGCCAGAAAATCCGCGATCTCGTTACCGTCAACGGTGTGCGTGTCACCATCGAGGACGGGAGCTGGGGCCCACAAACAAGCCGAGGCTCGTGGTAGTGGTGGTTGTTTCCGAACAGCGCATGCGTGACATGTTCGAGGCGATGCACAAGGTGCTGCGGACCATCCAGAATTCGGCGAACACAATCAGAAGGTTTAGCTATAAATTATCTGCCATACACCAATTGCTGAAGGTCTGCGGACGCTCGGCAGCGCTTCAATTTGGCGTCATTCAATTTAGCGGGCAACGCGGGATCGGCAATCATCAAGTACCGCAGCGAGCGTGTCAACCAAAGTATATTCGGAACTCCATCCGAGAAGTGCGCGAGCCCGGGCGGCGTCACCAACGATGAGCGGTAGGTCGCTCGCACGCATTCGCGCCGGATCCTGCTCGACCGTAATCGTGACTAGGCTCAGTGCGAGGAGTATTTGCAGTATGTCGCCGATACGGCAGGGAATGCCGGACGCCACATTCAAAATCACGCCCGATCTTAGCTCATGCGTATGCTCGACGGTCAACGCGTAGGCGCGGGCTACATCGCGCACATCAAGAAAATCGCGTTTGGCGTCCAGATTGCCAACGCGCAACACAGGTTCGGTCAGCCCTGCTTCAATCCGAGCGATCTGCATCGCAAATGCAGGAATAGCAAAGGCCTCGGTCTGACCCGTGCCGATGTGATTGAATGGCCGCAACCTGATCACTCTAAGCCCGCGTCGCACCAGGGCCCCGAGAGCAAGATCAGCAGCTGCCTTGGTTACACCGTAGTCATCGACGGGAGCTGGAAGCGCATTTTCGTCGAGAGGTTGGCCGGACTTTGCTGTTTCGCCATATATCAGCCCGGATCCGACGTTCAGCAGCCAGCAACCTGGCGCGCGTTCTAGGATTGCCTGCGCGAGATTGCGGGTTCCGCCAACGTGGATGGCCCATGCCTTTCCTGGATCGGTGGACGCAGCATCAACCGCGGCGATAGCGGCAAGATGAATCACGTGTGTGGGCTTCGCGTGGGCGATGGAGGACTGTATCGCCGCCGCGTCCGTGACATCGAGCGCGTCCATTTTTCCAAAGACGGGATGTGTGCCCCCACCTTCGAGGTTGCGATGATCTCGATTTCTGCACCGCACACTCGGTGCAATGCATTCGCAACGTGAGGGCCGACGAACCCATCGGAACCCGTCATCAAAACCCGCGTCGTCATGTTGCTGGTCGGCATCATAGATGCTGATGACGCTTAAGACGCTCGAGATCGGCTTCAACCATTTCGGCCACCAAATCTTCGAGGCTCGTTTCCGCCACCCAGCCGAGCTTACGACGCGCCTTGTCGGCATTGCCAAGCAACACCTCTACTTCCGCAGGTCGAAGAAACCGCGGGTCCGCGACGACGTGATCCTCCATATTTAGGCCGACATGGCCAAAGGCTAGCTTACAGAAGTCCCGCACTGAAACAGTGCGGCCGGTGGCGACGACGTAGTCATCTGGCGTATCTTGTTGCAGCATTAGCCACATCGCTTGGACATAGTCGCGCGCGTGGCCCCAGTCGCGCTTGGCGTCGAGGTTCCCCAACGATAACTTCTCGGCTTGACCGAGCTTGATCCGCGCCACCCCGTCGGTAATTTTGCGAGTGACAAATTCGATGCCGCGTAATGGTGATTCATGGTTGAATAGGATGCCGCTGGAGGCATGAAGACCGAAGCTTTCGCGATAGTTGACGGTCATCCAGTGCGCATAGAGCTTTGCAGCGGCGTAGGGCGAACGTGGATAAAATGGCGTGGTTTCCGACTGTCGTGGCTCCTGTATTAATCCGAACATCTCAGACGATGATGCTTGATAGAAGCGCGCCATAGGACAGGTAATTCGGACTGCTTCCAGGATGTGCGCAGCACCGAGACCCGTTACTGTTCCCGTCAGCAGGGGCTGTTGCCAAGAGGACTTGACGAACGACTGCGCTGCCAGGTTGTAAACCTCGGCAGGCTGGACGTCTTGCAGTATGCGGATGATGCCGGATAGGTCCGTGAGGTTACCGTCGTGCAGTGTGATCTTTCCAGCAACACCGAGCCATTTCAGCCGCGCATCGATGACATCCGCGGAAGCGCTTCGGCGTAGCAAACCATGGACCTCATAGCCTTTTTCGAGGAGAAATTTTGAAAGATAGGCCCCATCCTGTCCTGTCACCCCCGTTATCAGCGCACGTCTCAATTGCATCTCTCCTACGATCTCAAAATATGAACCCAGCCTGCGGACATCGCTGGTGGAGGACCTCACTGATCAAACAAGACAGTCTGTACGTAAGTTCCCGCCGAGTTCCATTTGTGATCCGGATAACAGCTCTTGGCAAAAAAATCTATTTCGATTTTTGAAGAGGGCAAAGCTCAGGTTGAGCAGAACCAGGCACTTTTTTGCTTACCCACACAGTCTTGCGACAACCGCTCTTGCGGCGAGCTAGGCGCTATCGTCTTAGTCGTTATCTCAGTCAAAGCTGGCCTCCGCGGTGATAATTAATTTCCAAAACCGATCCAACTGCGTCGATCGTGGGCACACATTTTGCCGGGATGCCAGGCCAAACACTCTCCTACGTTCATGAGGTGCTGCGGATCAGCATCCGCGACAAATGGTCTTTAACCTCGAATCCAATTTGGAATTTTCGATTGCCAGCATATCGACGACCTGACCTTGGGTTGGAGGTGAGGTGGACGCGGCGGCCGGCGATAGTGCGGGCGTGGGCTTTACCGATTTCGCGGCCGTAGGAGGCGTAGCTCGGTCATAGCACGCTAGTCGATCGGACGCCTTCGGTACGGTCGAGCATCCGGAAGTTTGGGCGAGGGCGCCTTGGTCGATCGATATGAGCAACACTACTAGCGGCAAAAACTTCATGTAAATCTCCAACCGTGCCAATTGCGTGACGTTGTAGCACGGATGTTTAGTTGACCTCGAGGCTTTCGCACTTATACGTGCAGCGGTTTGGAACGATCAACGCTTTGCTGGATGGTAATTTATTGCCGGACTTAGCCCCAAATGCGGGCCTTTCAATCTCCACTAGCATCATTGCTACTGAAATGCGTCGATGAACGGGTTATAGTGCCGTCACGTATGGAAACTGGGATAAACCGTCCGGTAACATTGCCATTCGACCGCCAGCGTATCCTCGTCAAGGCTGTTTGCACCAAAAAGGACATAGCACTGGAGTTTTATCCTACAGGCGTGGGCTGCGCTTAGGACGAGGCATTCGCCGGTGGCCTACTTTTTCACGACTGAGGGCGGGGTGATGGGTTCATGGAATATCCCTACCAACTATCTCGCAGGGTGGCGAAATACGGCTGGCCGTCGTCCTCGATCACTAACATCAGCGCCTCGATCGCGGCTGCCACTCGGGGAAACCAAAAATTAACCTAAGCGAGGCAGCCTTTCTCCTGCGGGCCTTGTGATTCTTTACCGCGCGACAAGGTCTGGATTCCTATGGCGAGATGGTTAGCCCTGGTGCCCGTTCTGTTGCTGTTCTGCGGGTGCTCTTCAAATGAGCCGCTCCGGCTGGCGCAAACTCCACACCAGGTTGCGACCTGGGTTCGTCCTGCGGTCAAACGTACACAAGCAAAATCCGATGTGTCAAAACCTGTAGCTAGTGACCGAGAGACAGAGTTGGCCGCGCTCCCGAAAAACTCGCCGGAATGGTGGGCACTTCATGACGCAATCGAGGCTGAAGACAACACCAGGCTCACGAAGATAATGGTTATTTGCAAAGGCTGCCTCGACGCAATCGGTGATGACTCTGCCGGCTCAAAAGAGAAACGCAAAGTCAGTAGTGTATTTCACTGATAGCTGGACCTCATCTTGGCCAGCTGGAAGTTCGACTTGATGTCGGCGCCCCGATGGCCGCAGTCCTGTCCAGTAAACTTCGGCTCCAGATCTGACAAACGCGCCTCATCCTGCCAGCGGCTAGAAAGCGAACAGCAGCACCGTGGCCACGCGCCGGCTCCTAGGGCGTTGAAATCTGTCAGGGAGAGCGGCACCTCTTGCCAGAGGACTAGCATCAGATGAGGGGGGTGGCGCTCGGCAACAGGATGGCTGACAGCTTCGGTTAGGACGCCCGCCGCTCTTTGTGCGTTACTGCGCGTGCCGCCGACCGACTTTTGCGCTTAGTTGTATTTCTTCGAGGCGGCGATGTTTTGAGAGGAAAAAGCAATCTGGCTAGTTGTGCTCGCAAACAAAGAAGCTCCTCATATTGAACCAGTAAATCATCGTCACATTGACGAAGTGATCTTATATCGCGGGACATGACGCACCCTTACGCAAATTAGATGTTGAAATTGAACACCAAAAGGTTGAAATAAAAAACTAGAAGTTGCAGGAAAGAGCTAGTTATATTTAAATCCGATTTGCCGCGATTACACCTACAAAGTACTTAGTCTTTGGTCTGAATAGGTGACAAAATGACTATGGTTTTTAGTTTTTGTTAATGCAAACCTTTGCTGCTTTCCAAAAACTCCCCGGAATGGTTCGCGCTTGATGACGTAACTGATGAAACACCAAGCTCACCAGTGCGCTGAAGCTCTGCCCGGTGCGGACGACAACACGTTGTTTGTGATCTATTGACGTATTCACTTGCGTCAAAATGAGTCTAAGCGGAATACATTTTGTTTGTTGTGCCAGAAGAAGGTAGTCGATCTTTACCCCCGCTCCATCAATCACGACCACCCTGCCAGAAGTTGAACAGAAGGTCACGTTTATAGACATGAGCGAAGCAAGACAGTTCCCCCGTCGCCGTGTTCTTGATACCGGCTTGATCAAGTTTGGAGATTGCTCTGTCGGTTGTGTTCTACGGAATTTATCAGACAGCGGTGCGGCGCTGGACGTTAGTCCCGTGAGCACTGTCCCAAATTATTTCACGCTAATCGTTGTCCGAGAAAATAAAGTTCTTTCCTGCAACGTGATTTGGCGCAAGGGAGCGCGGATCGGCGTAGCTTTCTGTTGAAATGACGGCGCCTATCTCGCAAGGTGCGTAGCTGCCGTTTTATCCTAGTCATCCAAACGACCCCTGAGAGTGACTAGTGATCTAAGCAACGAAGCTTTCGACTACCGCGAGGAACAAGGTCGTTTCGCGCAGCATCTCGTCCTTCAGCTGGTACCACAATGACTTCGTGTTGTTGCTTCGCTAAGCCCCGAAAGGGTTGTGGTCTGGCACCCCGACTTTATTTCATATGAATGGGAAAAAGCGGCAACCGTTCAAGAGCGAATGGTAATTGAGTCGCTTGTTCTCATGGAGATTCGAGATGCGTCCGGTTCACCTATAAATCTCCATTGCGGTCAGGGCTCACAAGCTGAGTCTCCGGATTGCCTGCGGCATGGTCCGTCAAAGCTCAGGAGGGACGTCGCGCGGATCGAAAGAAATAACATCTGCCGCCCCGCCTGGCATTGAGGCAAAGCTTGCGGCCATAGGCGGCGACCCGATGCCGAGGTTATTAGTGGGAGGTGGTGCGCGGGCGGACTCAGGCCGGAATAGCAATACGGCGCGGCGAGCATGGGCCGCGCGGCTCCAACGTGACGCAATCGCTTAGGGATGCCTAACATTTTATTAATTGGGTCGAGGCCGACCTTGAGGCTCGACGTTGCAGAAGCATCCGAATGGCGCTCAGCGAGATGGACCATATGTGGCGGCCAAAGCGAATCCCTCTTGCGCAACCTCTGATCACGACGGTCGTCTCGCCATTTGCCTCTCATCGGCTATGCTAATGTGTTTTTCGAGGTCCGGCGCGGGGCCGCCTCTTTGAAAGACCAACAAATCTAATGATGGCGGCTCGCCGCCAGTTAGAATGGAAAGGCAGGCATGGGCTTGGCCGCGATGATGCGTTTGATGGTTGAACAAATGCAGGAGAATGTCGGCCAGAACCTGCGACTGTGGCATTTCAGATGTGGTTCTGTAACTGTAAAGGCTACTCAGGGCAGTTTCGTCATATTTTCCGGTGACTTCGATCAGCCGATTGTCTTCTGCGATACGAGCCTTGGTTAATTCGATGCGATCTTCATACAAGATTGCATCGAGATCGTTTGGGTGGTCGCCTTCGCACGTCAATCGTTTCAGCCAAAGCCTGTCGGTTAGCAGCAGATGATTTCAGCGTTCCATGGCGACTGCCGAAGTAGACGCCAGTTTGCAGGCGATATGACAGGTCTGATAGATCAAGAGCCGCCGCGTAAAGTCGGGCGTTAGCCCAACGATTGTAGGCAGCAAGCAGCTTGAAATGCTCCGGAGTGATCATGGTGCTACCACCCGACACGAGGTAACGAACTAAGAAAAGGCCAAGATGGTTCCGACCTCAGACCAACCCGAACCTCCGCCTGATTTAGGCTTTGTCGGCAATGAGCAAAAGCCGATCAAAGTCTGCGGGGTCGAACTGGTGCCCGGCTGAGTTTGTAATATGCACTCGCCAATCCAAGCGCTCCAATAGACGGGCCTTGTCAACAGCAGCAATGGGGCTGATGCGAACAGTGACGACGCTCTGTCCGTCTCTTGAAGCGTGGATTGCATATGTCATGTCATCCTCACAGGAACCGAACATACACAAATTCGTGGGGCTAGGGGGCTGCGTGTGGCGCGTTTCACTATGCTGCACCGCATCTAAGCGGGATGCAATTCAACCGGCAGTGAGGTTCTGAAGCATGCGGATAGCTAAGGAAAACGACGTTGGCGTTCAAAATAGGGGCGACCTGATCTTCCCGTTTTGATCAACGCATTTCGAGGTCGCCAAGAATTTCTCTCAATTGAAAGACGGGCGCCTTTTATTGTTTTACGGGAATGTTCGGCAACAAGTCGCCTTAGACGGGAAAGGTCGCCACCGTTTTGCTGGCGAGGGCGTCAAAGCGTACGCAGAAAAGATTCGCGACGAAATGGACAGACGACGGCTTAGGTTCACGCCGATCGATTGGCCAAGCTGATGATCGAAACGAAAATAGAAGTGCCCGTTTGGCCCGAGCGACCGAATGCCCTGTCTGCACCGTTTCAAAATATCCGCCGGCAGCCGCAGGCACCCTTGGCGAGCCCATCGAAATCAAGCGTCGGTTGGCCGCCGCTCACGTCGAAGGCTATACGCCAGTAACGGACATCGGGAGGATAGAGAAAGCCTTGACGCGGTTGCCTTCGAAGTCAGAATGAACGCAGTTTCAAGCTGGGGACCATTTCATGAAATTCTATATCCAAGGGCTCGATACTTCTGGGTCGGTCACGCTGCATCGCGACTCCGTACCCGCTGCGATTAAAAAGGCCACCGAGTTAATATCTGACGGTTGTTTGAACGTTGAGATAATTACCCCGGACGGGGCCGCTTATCACGCTGGTGAATTTGACCTGTTAAGGGAGCGGGTAGGGGCGTGACGTGGTATTTTCGAGGCGTCATACGGGACAATTCCCGGGCTAGCCATTCGGGAGATGTCCCGATCGCTGTTGAACTACGTCGGGTCGACGTTGCCCGGAATGAATGTTACGCGGCCCTCGTGACGTGGGCAACGGGCTTGATTGTCATGCGATCGTGGTGAGCTTGAAGGGCCGCACGCAGAACCGACAATTGCTTATGCGCCTTCAATCGTCGGAAGCCCTTGTTGGCCTCGATCATGCCGGCCGCGACCCATCGTAAGGCCATGCCGGCATCCCGCCAGCGTTTGACGTTGCGCGTGACGCGGCGAATGGTGCCCATCATGTTCTCGGCGATGTTGGTACAGGCGAGCGATCGACGCAGCTCCTTCGGCAGCTTCAACCGGACGACAGTCAGGATTTCGTCGAGGCCTTCGAGGATGCTGGCCGCTACGCCGGGCCATTGCTGGTCGAGTCGACGCGCGAGATTGCGGATCAATTTTTCAGCCTTGTCGGCATCATCGAGCTCCCAGGCCTGGCGCAGCACCCGACGGGTGGCCGCATGATGCTCTTTCGGCAGGCGTTCCGTGATGTTGCGCGCCTTGTGGATCTGGCAGCGCTGGATCGCGGCCGCCGAACCGAAGGTGCGGCGGATCGCCTTCGACAACGCTTTCGCGCCGTCGACGATGAACAGTCTTGGCACCGTCGGGGCGAGCCCGCGCGAGACCAGGTTGTCCAGCAGGGCCTGAACCGTTGCGGCGTTCTCGGTTGCCCCTTCCACCAGCGCCAGCGGATGCTTGTTGCCTTCACCGTCGACCCCGATCGCGGCGACCAGCACGAGATCGTCGCCGAGATGCAGCCCGTCGATTTGGACCACCAGAAGGTCGAGCGCGGACAGATCGGCAGCCATGAAGTCGGCCAGCCGCGCCGCCGACAGCGCCACAAACCTTCGCGAGGCCGCCGACTTCGAAACCCCCGATCCGGCCGGTGCCGGTACATCACCCTCGGGCAGCCGGACAGCGCGGCCGAACCGGCGCGTCGATACATTGATCAGCATCAGGTTCATCGCCCAGCGACCGAGCCAGTCCTCCTCCGCCGCCGTTTCCCAGCTCGGGATCGTGACCTCGCGGCCGTCCAGGCCCCGGACCCGCGGGCGCTCGACCTCGATCTTGCCGCCGTGGAAGCCGATCCGTCCCCGCGTTCGGCCCCAACGGTGCGCCCGCCGCGCCGCGTCGCGACCGTGGCGCGGCCCGCAGGCCGCCGTGACATCCGCCTCCATCATCGTGCCGAGCGCCTCGATCCCTGCCGCAAGGCAGAACCGATCGAAGCTCGCCCGCACTTCTGCAAACGCTTCGTCCACAGCCCCGGTCGCCGGCGAACCAGCCGGTGTGATATCTCTCGTCATGGCGTTGCTCTCCTTTGTGGAATCAGCACCCCGAGCCTACCGGCTCAAGGTGGGCAACGCCGACCTCTTCAGAAATTCAACAGAACCCGGGACATCCCCCCATTCCGTGACATCGCTGGATATTGGTTACTGGTGGCGTGCCGGTTTGTAGCAGTGGCGGCGCGGCGAGGTTCAACTTAACCTTGTCGTTCAAGGTTACTTCGCGCAATTGATGGCGCAATTTCGGAAAACTTGTAATTATCGCTCTGGTAGTTCGCGCCGGAGTCGCACGCATAATGAAGCGAATAAAGTCAGACTTAGCTGAAACGATATGCCCGCCACGCAACGGCGTAAAGTACGCAGCACTGGGCCGTAGGATTTCAAATGAAACCCGATAGATATGCCGTTGAACTGGTGATTTCCGGACTTCTCAATGCGCTAGTGAAAAGCAAAGCCGTTAAGGTCAATACCTTAAAGGACCACGTGCTAGTCCCGCTCTTGCATCACATGCACGTGCACGAATCCTATAGAAATAAGGCGGCTAATGAGCAGGAACGGGCGCGGCACAACGAAATTTCCTTCGAATGCATGACGTGGCACGCTCATTTGGAAAGCGTGCTTAATGGCCTGAAGTAAGCACTCATCAAAGCGAGCCCTCGGACCTCCTAGGGGCGTGAATAGACTCTCGAAGCGCAGTTGGCCCGTGGTTGCTTCTTCGCGTTGGTCATGAAGGGGACGGGAATTGTCATTCCAAAATTGGAATCTCGGTTGGTAGCTTGGTTCTGCTGCTCATCGTTCATAACCGAGGGGTTTGCATTCACCCGGGTCCTCATGCGGGGTGACGCCCTAAACGCGAGAATACGTCTGGTGACATCAGCTGGTGACCATTTTGAGTTCCTCATAGCATCACTGCCCGGGCTAAACGCCGCCTATTTACAAGAACGGCACAACGTGAGGTGCCGCATCACCGCTTCATGGCGAGGATGAGGAAGGCACCGCACCGGCGCGTGCTTGTGGTACGACGGCATGCCAGACTCAGAGCTGCGTGAATGCCAAGCCACGGCGTCAGGCTGCGGCAATCCTATTCTCGCGTGGCCAAGGCCGCCGCGATGATGGCGGGCCGCTACGCCCATGCCAAACAGTTCAGGCGGCATCAGCGGCAATTGCGCATCCTGCGCAGCCGGCTCGGCCGCATCATCCGGGACATCCGCCGCAAGATCGAGGACCACGCGGCACTGGAGCAGGCGTTCGCCCTCCCGCTTGGCCGGGCCACGCAGATCCGCTCGCAACAGCAGCGCCAGCGCGGCTGGAAGCTTTATTCCTTCCATGCCCCGGAGGTGGAATGCATCGGCAAGGGCAAGGCTGCCGCGCCTTACGAGTTCGGCGTGAAGGCCTCCATCGTCACCAACAACCGCCGGGCTCCCGGTGGTCTGTTCGTGCTGCACGCCAGGGCGATGCCCGATAACCCCTACGACGGTCACACCCTGCGGGACGTCCTTGACCGCACCGAGACGCTCACCGGCTGTCCGATCGAGCGGGCCTATGTCGACAAGGGATACCGCGGCCACGACGCGCAAAATCCCCGTCGCGTCTTCATCTCCGGCCAGAAGCGCGGCGTCTTCGGTGTCATCAAGCGCGAGCTGCGCCGCCGCTCCGCCATCGAGCCCATCATCGGACACCTCAAAGCGGAAGGCCACCTCGGACGCTGCTACCTCAAGGGCCGCGCCGGCGACGCTGCCAACGTCGTTCTCTCAGCAGTGGGCCACAACTTCCGCCGCATCCTCGCCTGGCTCAGAGAACTCTTGTGCCTGTTCTGGGTCCACCTATGGCGAACGCTCGCCTGTCCAGCCCCGCTCAATTCGGCTTCTTAACGGACGACTTTGTAGCGGACGAGCTTTAAACGCAAATTAACTGCCTTGCGACCATCCTGTTCGGGACTTCTGTCGAGAGGTCAACAGACGAAGGAGCCGCCGTTGATTCGACTACAGCGGCGGCTTCCTCGTTCGATGGATGGGAGCAGCAGAGCTACTGTGGAAGCAATCCTGCGAAGGATTCGAGAGCAATGCGGAGGAGGCTAACGGTTCAGTTGATCCAAAACCTTCCCCTGCCGGAGCTATCGCTGAAAGTTGGTGACGGCGGGAATCGGGAAGGCGGCATATCGTGGGGGTGCTTGACGCCTCCACTTCTCCACCGAAGGAGCGATATGCCGTGTCCAAAGATAACATCATCAAGCTGATTCAGCCAGGAAACGTCGACGATCAACTCACCGAAATCTTGCGCAATGGGGCGCGTGCTCTGTTGGCCCAGGCGGTCGAGGCCGAGGTCGCGGACTTTCTCGGCAAGCATGCCGATTTGAAGACCGCGGACGGCCACCAGCGCGTCGTGCGCCACGGTCACCTGCCGGAACGCGAGGTGATGACCGGTATCGGTCCGGTCGCCGTCCGCCAGCCGCGTGTACGCGATCGCGAGGCGGACGCTACCGACCCCGACCGCATCCGGTTCTCTCCGTCGATCCTGCCGCCCTACATGCGCCGCTCGAAATCGATCGAGACGCTGCTGCCGATCCTTTACCTGAAGGGTATCTCCACCGGCGACTTCTCCGAGGCTCTGGCGGCGCTGCTCGGCAAGGATGCTGCCGGGTTGTCGGCATCCGCCATCGGCCGCCTGAAGGACGGTTGGCTTGACGAACACACCGCGTGGCAGAGGCGCGATCTGTCGGCGAAGCGCTACGTCTACATCTGGGCCGATGGCATCCATCTCCAGGCACGCCTCGAAGACGAAAAGCAGTGCATCCTGGTGCTGATCGGCGCGACGCCGGAAGGCCGCAAGGAACTGGTCGGCTTCACCGATGGCGCCCGCGAGAGCGCGCAGGACTGGCGCGATCTGCTGCTCGACCTGAAGCGGCGCGGGCTCGACGTGCCGCCGCAGCTCACCATCGCCGATGGCGCGCTCGGGTTCTGGAAGGCCGCCGGTGAGGTCTGGCCGAAAACGCGCGAGCAGCGCTGCTGGGTGCACAAGACCGCGAACGTGCTCGCCAAGTTGCCGAAGAGCCAGCAGCCGAAGGCCAAACGCGCGTTGCAGGAGATCTGGATGGCCGAAACCAAGGCCGTCGCCGAGCTGGCGTTCGACGCCTTCATCGAGAGCTACACGCCCAAATACGAGAAGGCGGCCGACTGCCTGAGCAAGGATCGGGACACGCTACTGGCGTTCTACGACTTCCCGGCCGAGCACTGGAAACACCTGCGGACGACCAATCCCATTGAAAGCACCTTCGCTACCGTGCGCCACCGCACGATCCGATCGAAGGGTTGCCTGTCCAACAGGACGGCGCTCGCGATGGTCTTCAAACTGCTCGAGGCCGCGCAGAAAAGCTGGCGTCGTCTCGATGGCCACAACCAGTTGCCAAAACTCGTTCTCGGTGTGACATTCAACGACGGGATCGAGGTCATCGCCAAACCGACTGACCGTCAGCCCATAACCGCCGCCGCCTGACCGGCCAGGCCGTCACCAAAATTTAGCAACCTGAAACGACTATTGATCAGCAACAGATCGACTTGACCGCCTTCTATAGATGCGCTGGAGCCGAGCATAAATGGCTTGCGGGGTTCGGTGAATCTCGTGCGATGCTTCCCTGAGGCTTTTTCCTTGATTTAGCAGTTCGAACAGTTGCCCTTCCTCATCGGCAGTCCAGGGCGTTCCCGTTTTGCGTCCGCTTCCCTTTCGGTTCGGATTTGCGACGACAAGTCGCCAATCAATGTAGTCGTAAGATGCATCCCAGTCGTTGACCAGTTCATTGCATTCCGTGCAATTGAAGCGGCCTGATTGCCGATCGGCGCGCAGCTCTTGCTGGGCAGCGTAGAGAATGCCGCACTGGCAGGCGAAGTGTACAGTGAGCGAACAAGTTTCCATACCAAACTATGACCGGAGAATCGATTATCAAATGTTAAGGTGGGAAAAATCGGCAAACTGTATGGGCCGTCCGGGGAGGAAAGCATTTGATCCAGGAAAGTATTGTGACCCCGGAGGGCCGCTGAGCTCAGCGGCCTTTTGCTTATGCGCCGGGGAGCAGCGGCCTTGAGCTTTCACCTGACCGTACTAAAGGTACTGGCCGGCCATGCTGGAGGGCCTATGCCGGTGTGGATCTGACGCTTGCTCTCAATATCTTGATGTCTAGCAGGCCGGACTGGACCGGGCGAATGAAATCGCTTCTGTGAGGCGCCGCGTCTAGATATCTTTGGAGATAAGCTCGTTTTGCGCCATGCCGACGGATGGCAAATCACGGAGACAGGCCTCGCCTTATTAACTGAGCTCGAAGCGATAACACACGCAGAACATGCCGCATCTCGGCGCAATGGCATAGAATAGAACGGCTCTGGCGTGGGGCTGGGGGCTCGGAATACGCCAGAGCCGTCACTCAAGACGCGCTCTCATGAGCACCGAATCAATCTGCCGAGAAAAAGCGGCAAAAAATGGCCCTGCGTACGACTGCGAGCAAGCTGTTCAGTTGTTCATCGCTCGGTTGGGTCGCTCATTTCGCCTTTTCGGGCGATAGCCCCGGCGCGGTCAAACCGACGGCTTCAGGCGCCCTCCCGGGGCTGGCTGCAAAGGCTAACCCGGCACTATCATTGTGCATGATAGCTAGCGTTGCCGCTCCTGCCCGAACACGATGTCGCATTTGGGAATTGTGCCAAATTAATTTGATCCAAGGTCGTTTAGCGCGCTGCTTATTGCTTGTCGGCAGGAGCGGCGGCCGGCGGCGGGGCCAGTTCTACCGGGGGTGCGGATCCGCTGAGCTCAGCTGCGCCGGCACAGTTGCCAGCCCAAATCTTGGTGCCCCTGACTGTGCCGACAAGATTGAATCCCATTGGGGGCCGCGGTTTAGCCTGCGCCGCCGGCTTTTTGCCAGCCTTCGGGGGAGCGCTCTGAGCAAATACACTGGTTGCGAAAAGCAGAGCTACAAATCCAACGAGGGCCTTCATTGCTCAACTCTTGGACAGTTCCGTCGATTGACGCTTCGCTATCGCTCGCTTTCCGAATAGTTGGAATTGGCTCCCAGTTCAAACGTTCCCAACCGAAACTCATCGGCATCGGTTTGTTCGCTCCCCGTCCTGATAAGTGTGAAAACCGCGGCGGGATGATTTTCCCAAACCCATAGGTCCTCCGCTGTGATCGTTAGCCAACCAAACCTGAACATATATCGGCCAGGTTCAGAAACTCGCCCGACCTGTGCCCAAATGAGCTTAGTAATATCTGTCATATGCCTTAAGCGTCCAAACAGCGAAAAGGCCGCGGGCATTTCGCTCGCGGCCACCGGGCTCAAAATAGATTGCTAAAGAAAATTCGCCAGCCCCGGTGATCAAAGTTTAACACTGACGTGGTGCGGCTTTGGAGTCGGAAACAGGTTCCTGGAAGAGGAACAGTTCGAGTGTGGCGGCGCGGAAACAGAAAGGTTAGAAACCGGACATACAAAAAGCCCGACGCGATGGCCGGGCTGAACGCTGTAGCTACTTCGTCTGTCCACTTTGATGCTTAGGAACCGCGGATGTGAAGTCTATTTCAGACCAATCGAAGTGTTAATTGGCGACGATCTTGGCTCTCGTGCCGTTCTATAAAATCAGAAATCGATGACGGGGGTTCGCGCATCTGGAGGTCGCGGCGAGATGAAAGCTGCCGTCTCCCAGTTCTATGGCTGACTTCCCTTAGCATGCTAAATCCGGCACTCTTGACGCGAACGATTAGAGCGTTGAGATCCGGCCCCTTATCCCCTATCGAGTTAGGCCAAGGGCGTCCGCTATTTGCCCGACTGAGAGTTCCGAAAAGCTAGTTTAGTTAAGTCGTCTGCCAACAAGACAAGACCCTCCTCTTTGGCTTCCGCACGCGCCGCAAGATGGCGTCAAACCGGAGGCCGATCGCCAATCCCGTCAGGAAACACACGGCCGGATAGAAGAACCAAGTACTCAGTGATGGCAGCGGCCCAAGCCAGGGCCTAACGAAATCCCCTTGAGGGGTCATCAAGGTACCGCTTCGGTCTGCCCATCGTTCAATCACTTAGTGATCAACGGGCTTAGCCCGATGGCGCCAAGCACCCACAAAGTCCCCTTTCTCAGCCAGTCCATTTGCTGCCCACCCGCGACTGGTCGACTGGGGAATTCAGCCAGTTCGGTACAGGGCGCCGCCGGGACAATACATTTCGAGCCCGGCTGCGTATCTTTTTGAAACGACCCCAAAAGACGATGGGCCGATTTGCGGCTCTAAAAGTGGCCCAAGTCCAGCCACTTTTTGGCGAGTTCCAGCCGATGCAGTGTCGGTCCATGTGCCCAGGAGCCAAACGGGGCTTGGGACTGAAAGTTCGCTGTCGCTCAATTCCCTTCACTTGCAAACCTAGCTCTACAGGCGGCAGAGGGGGCTGAGCAGGTTCTTTGACTTCAATCGAGCTCCCACCTCGGTGAGACGCTTCTCGCCGTTAGCACTGAGGCATCAATGCCCCTCTGCAATATTGACTGCTGCTAACTCCATCGGATCATAGGCCTTTCCGTCAACCACTATTTTTACATCGCGATAGCCTTCGCCCTGAAGACCAACGGCCTTCTTTATGGCCTCCGGCTTTGTGGTTGCGGTCGCCGTTATATCACTCGCTCCAGATGTGCTGGACTTAGCTTGTATGGAGAAAAGCATCTCTACTCCTATTTCAGTTTGGCGGCTCCGAAGTGTATCGCTGTTCGCGTGCGGTTGAGTTGCTTAGCAATGGTCGCAATATCCTTCAAGCAAAGTATCGATGACCGCAATCGCTTTCACGGCTCAAACGCGGCACCGTTTGGATACGTCGCTTAGACATCCGAGCTCACCGAAGCCGATCGCTGACGGGTAACCGTCAACCTCACCGGCGACATCCGTTGCGGACACAGAGCAGCTTTCGGGCGGCTAACCAAACATCAACCTTGAGTGCCGGCCTGTCCCGCATCGTAGATGTCCCGTACGTAGATATTGGTTTGCGCGAACCAGGGGGCTTGGTCTCCGATCTTGCGCGAATATCCTGTCCTCGCCAGAACGATGAAAGCGCGGCGCGACAATCCGATAAAATATTGGAGTATTCGAATTTGAACCCTACAAGCTGAGCCGGAGCTAGGCATCTTCTGGCGATTTGCTCTGACAGGAACAGGGAGTGCAAACGTAGCTGCACATACTTTGAAATTCGATTCGAAGGATTTGAATTTATTGAGCGAAAGCGGCAAGGATGTCTTGTGCCGATTTCAGCCGTTGAGAAAGCCGGCTGAGCAGCCTCAATGAGAGCGCTAAAATAAGCTCCGAATTAGAAAACCGGTGATGCCGCAGAGAATCTAGGAGCTAGTTTAGCCAAGTCTCTGTCCGTTCTCTGCACGCCGGCGAGTAGGGCAATTCTTTAACCACCGACCGCTATATTCGGGCAATCGTGCGAGGCGTCCAAGCCAGCAGAGTATTGCGTGAGAAACCCGCCGTAGATTCGGCTGGTTTTTTATTCCTTAGTTTTTCAGTTTGACGATTGATTTGTATGGAGCAGCGCAAGGCACATCGTATCGTGTTTGAGCGGGGCTATTCCGCTAACATGATGGCAATTGACGGTACTTGGCGGCGCCCCTGCACTTTTGATGGATGTATCTGATACGGGCGCTAAACTGACTGTCGAGGGCTCGATCGAAGGCCTTAACTTGAAGGAATTCTTCCTATTGCTTTCGACCATGGGAAAAGCATACCGACGCTGTCAACTGGCCTGGGTCAACGGCGATGAGGTCGGCGTCTTTTTCCTCAAACCGGGCGACAAGAAGAAATCCTGATTGACCGCCCGTGATTTCGCGCACCGCCAAAATGGCTGGCAAGGGAGGTCCATCTCCAGCCAATGAAACTTGAGCGGCTTCATGTCAGGCAGTGAATAGCTCAGTTCAGTGGAAAGTAACTCGAGCCCTTCACACGGTTGCGGCTCTTGAACACTTAAACATCCTTGTTCGGTTAGGCGCCGCACTTTATTGTGCGGAATTACTTTCATGGCTGGTTCGATTTGAGGGAGATCAGGATTGGCGAAGTCTGATTTTTCGCTTGGTGACCGCGTTAAGCTAAGCGCACTCGGCGCCATACGCTGCCCAAGGCTTGCGGGCAAGACCGGCACTGTCGTAGGCCGAAGCGTCTACGTGAACAGCGTCTCGGTCCTTCTGGATGGAAATAAATCAGCAAGAACAATTCACGGTCAATACCTTGAAGCGGTTATGGGACAAGCAGATAATCTAATTCCCGCGACATTAGAGCCGCTCGCAAGCCCATTGGCGGAATCTTCGCGCCCGCATGAATGCTGCGGCAGCCACGGAAGCAAGCAGCGCCCCGCCGGCACCACTTAGTGCTGTTGGAAGGTCAGGGATCCGATTTGGTGTTAATCCTTGAAGGGCTTCCAGAAGCCCAGCCGCTGCCATGAAGGCAGCTCCGACAAGCAAAGGTCTCTGCCAAGAAATGCTGGCGAGGCAGGTCACGGCAAAAAAGCCAAGGAAGTGCTCAGTCTTCCATCCCAGCATAGGACGCAACTGCCAATCTGGAGTCCCAAAGCTGCGTAAGCGATCAGGCCGAAACATCCGACACTGCAAAGCTTAATAAAAGTCCGCCTCCGATCGTTGAACGCGTATTTCATTCCTAGTCCTGTTCGGCTCCAGCATGAGGCTTGGCAGCCTCAAGCGCTCGTTTGATGACGGTGACTTGAGCCTGCGCCCTGGCAAGTCGTCCCAGTAGACATATACAATGGATCGTCCGTCGGAAAAGCGGACCTTCAAAACTTCCAGTTTGAGGGACGGCTTCATGCCTGATGATGCGGATGGGCGGTCAACGCAAAGGGCACGCATGCGAAAAAAGGGTGTAGAGACCATAACAAGGTCCGGCCACACAGCGCGACCGGCAACAAGGCGCCGATATCGCTGTTGAATGGCTCATCGGCGCCCCGCCGGCATGAGCTAAACCAACGGAAAGATCCAGCAATGGTTGGCCTGTTTGGGGAGCACTTCACTGCCACATGGGTTTACTAGGCGTCCGTCCTAACATCCGCGGCAAATGCCCTTCAGCCTTGCGCTGACGCGATCATTTTCCTGCGAAAGTTCATCTACTATGTCTGGGACGGAAGCCGCGGCCGGCCGAGCAACGGGGATTGGTGCTGGCGGCGTTGACCGCAATTCGGACAACGCCTTCTTCACGTGACATTCGTTTCGCTTTTCAACAGACGGCAGGGAACGGCAATCGTCTTGGGCAAAAGCTGCCGTAGAAAAGACGATTGCAGCAACAAGGATAATCGATTTTATCATATCATTTTACCTTCAGCCCAGCTCGAAGCGAAGCATCGCGGCTTCCTAAACAGCAAGTCGAGACGGCGCTTGCCACAACCGCCCCGGCTCTAACCCGAGCCACGAAGGTTCCTGGAACCCCCATGGTCGCAATGTAATACACGCCACTCCTAAACATATCTGTAGGCCACTTCACAGCAGGCCACGGGAGGACCTGCGCTCCAGAAGAACGGTCGCCCACCATGACCAAGATCCTTCCGACCTTCGGCCGCGTTGTGTGGTTCACGCCTTCGCGCCGGAAGCCGCTCGCCGCGCTCATCACGCATGCCCTTGACGATGCGCTGGTGACTGGCCGTCTTCGACAGCAAACGGCGTTTCGCGCGGCCGAACGAGCGTCCAGCTTATGCTGGGAGGGCACGCCAAGCCCGAATAAGGCTACTTCTGTGAGTGACTTACCAGGTGGGGCAGCCAATCGGGCCTATCCGCCGGTCTCTCCGAAATATCGCAATCCCGACCGGCCCTCGGAGACGTGGGCCGGACGCGGCAAGCAGCCCCGCTGGCTCGTTGCGCAGTTGAAGGCGAGAAGGCAGATCGAGGATTTCAGAACTTGGTCGGAACAGCGGTCACTTCGGCCGTGGGAAGGCCGCGCGCAAATGACCGAGCGCCATTTCGGTTGATAAAAACGCCCCCGACCACTCGGCCCGGATTGCTGTACTCGGCTGAAAGCATCCTGAAAAATTCGCTTGCGCCGTCGGGCAGGGAGTATTAGTTTTACTGTACACCAAACCAAGCGGGCGCATCCATACGATTGGGGACCGCTCGCAGCCCCGGATGCCCGACCGGGACGATTACAGGCCATCGGAGGGGTACCATGGAGCGGCTGTATCTTGGCATCACCGTTACCAGCACATACACGCTGGTCGCGGCTTTGATGATCCTGACGTTTATGCGATGAGGCCGGCTCAGTTGGCCGGCTCGTGGGGTAGCGTCCTTGAAGACGTGATGCGCATGTTCAACTCGGAGAGGCTGCGCTGCTTCGGGCAAAGTGTTCGGCCGCATTCATGAGATTCAGGCGCTCGAGGCGACTGAAGCGCATTTGCGCGGGTTAGGCTTCTGAAACCCTGATCGGCGCAAAGGCAGTGGAAGCCGTCTAATCGTACTGGTGTGCAGAGCCTTAACGAGGAGCAAACGCGAGCGGCGCGGGGAAATCTCGGGGACGGAGAACCAGCTAATATTCGATCTGTTGCTGGTAACGATCAAGGTACGGCTCCCCGGCGTTCCTGGATAGCGGCAGCCGGCACCCGGCGGGGGACACGAGGCTTATATAGGCTTGCGAACCTGGACACTGGAGGCGCAGCGCTTACGTCGTACCTCAACGGCCGCAACTGGAAGATCATTGGCGAGTTCACTGTGGATGAACCGGCAAGCGCGCCGGTCGTGCTGCGCTGAAGGCTACCCGGCTTCACAGTGCAGCTATCGTGGTGAGCAAGTGAGATCTGTTACCCATTCCGTTGCTCCGTTGCCTTCCTCTCGAAGCTCCTGGAGGCCAAACTTGACATGCGCTTCGCCGACCTTCCACAGATCGAGGGGTCAACTGGCCGGTTCGTTCTGCAACAGATGGCGTCCGTCGCGGAGCATGAAGCCGGCATGATATCGGCTCGTACCAAAGGCCGCGTTGGCGCGGTCGACAAGGAATTAGGTGGCCCTCGCATTCGCAAGAACGATAGCAAAAACGATCACGCCGGCAGCGCAGGCAAGCGGTCTGGCAGTTCTACAGAAGCGTGCGGCTGCCGGTGCTGTCGAATGGCCCCAGCCGTCCGCGAACTACAGCGGCCGGGAAAACGAGTTCTGAGGGCTACTGCAGACGGACTGAGTGCTTCGGGCATTCCGACAGCCCGCGGTCATGGTTAATGGGACCCCGTCTAGATAACGGATACTAACGGCTGTGTGTACGGAAGCGCGATGAGGTCGCCACAATCGCATTCCAGGAAGAGGCGCTGGCCGCGGTCGATGACTCGACAGCTTATAGCGCTGCTCTGCCCGTGTGCCACGAGTAAGCAGAAAACCCCGGGGCATGAGTCTCAGGGTTCATGGCAACTCGGATTGGTATGTTTGCTGTCGAGGTTCGTCGGGGGCATTGAGCAAATACTCAAGCCAGCTCTGCGGGCGCAAGGGAGCGCTCCGCGGCATTCTGCTTTCCAGCCAGCCTCCCATTGGAGTCAATGTGGCCGACATCGGACGATATTGGCATTCCGCTGGGCCGATGACGGCGATCTATTCAACGGCTTGAAGTGATCGAATGACAAACACGATCGATACGGGCAGTTCTTGGATGATCTCGACATTGAACACTTTCTTCGATTCTTAAATATTGATGTAGGACCGCACTGGTTTAGGGGAGGTTTGAAGAAGGTACCGATCTTGACGGCGACATCTCTGATGTGGCTATCGGCCCGTTCAATGTTTGATTTGGCGATGGCAAGTAGATCGGACAAACGACCGTCCTCACGCGTGGATTCCGGCAACAGCTCGGTGATGTATCGCGGCGTCGTGGGCGGCATGATTGCTGATGCCCTGGGTTAAGGGCTCATGCGGAGGCTATTGTGGGCGCGCGATCGGGCGCCTTTTTGGCAGGGGGATGCGCCCCGTAATTGGTAGTCCATCGTCACCAGCTGACGCTCGCGCGTTTGGTGCTCCCCGCAGGATCGCTTGGGCGGCTTCCAGGTAGGCTGCGGCTGCTTTTTCTTCCGCGGCCCGGCGCGAATCAAAGCCTGCAGAGGTGGTTGAAGGCCCGCTCACATTGCGCATAGTCGGCGGCAATCGCTGGTCTGCCTCGTACCATGCAGGTTGCGAGGTAACGAAATATGTAAAGCACGCCGCCGCGGCAGCGGCGGCTAAAATTACAAGACCAGCAAGGCGCAAACTGATCATTTTTCTAATTTTGGCGGCGGAATTACCGCGTCGGGAGCGAAGCGTTGCCTGAAAACATCAAAAAACAATAGAGTCAAAGAGATCTCGGAGAATTTTTCTGACTTTGCAACACTGGCAAGATTTTTACTAGGTCTGCTTAAAGCAGCTTATCCCTTATGTTTGAAGCTGTTGCAGCAGTACTTGTCGTTCTTAGCGTTGGCATCCGTCGCTCACGCCCTCGATGCTTATTGGTCGTGAGATCCATCACCAAAGAAATGTTCTGATCACCGCTATCCGGCATGATCGAAGGGCGTCCGATCTTACGCATAATGAATTCCGCGCGAAACCCGGGTTAAATCCGACGGGCATGGATATCGTTACGACAATCGAGTTGACCAATAAGAGTAAGTTCGACCCTTCGCGACCTCCAGCGCTAGCGGCATTTGCCAAGGCCGCGGAAGCGCGCTGGAATGCTCCGGTATGTGCACGAAAGCCTAGAGGTAAGCCGCATCATAGGCGCCGAAATAGGCGCTCGAGGCACGCGCGAAGATCATTTAGGCGACAGAAACTCGCTAAACTCTGCGGTCAAAGCCCGACATCGGAGCGATATTCAGTTGGGAGCAAGTAATATGATAAAGCGAGGGGGTTAGGTAAAGCTCACGACGCGCGTCGCGGCCGCGTTCAACAAGAACAAGCGCCCCGGCAAGGTCGACTGGAAAGATCGGCGCGGAGTGATCGAGCCTATCGCAGCAAACAAAGTCCACGCGTTGGTGATTTGGGACGGAAAGCGCCTGAAGAGGTGCCGATCAGCGGCATTGAGCCCGGGTAGAGCAGACAGACAATTATAGAATCGATCTTAGCCTCATCTATCCATTCCTCCCTCCAGAAGTCGTCTCAAAAAGATACGCCGCCGAGCTCGAAATACATTGTCCCGGCGGCGCCCTGTACCAAACTGGTCCCTGCAATTCCCAGTCTCCATGTCAATAGCAATGCCTGTGCCACAAGCATGTGACGGTCCGCCGCTCCCGCAAGGGATTTTCCAAACTAAAGGCGGCCGAATGAATCCGCATTGCTCGAATGGCGGCCTACATCGCGAACAACAGGATGCTAATCACGCCAACCGCTGAAGCCAGCGTGGCGGCAATGGACAAGGCAAATGTCCAATAAATGTCCAATCGGACCGGGCCATTGTGCGAGGGCGGACGTCAGGTATGCCCCCGACTTGATTTGGATCAACCGAAACGCGTTGATTTGCTTTGGCACCAACCGCACTAGCGCCTGCCAAGGTTTCTCAGAACATTAGCTAGGCGGCACGTAGCCGACCGGAAATTGCGGGCGTGTCCTGTTTGGAATGGGCAAAGCTGGTTGGTCTAACCGTCCTGTCTTATCCTCAACTGCCTTTGAAAACGCTTCCTTCGCGGTTGCGGTGGTCACCGACAGCGTGAGATCGTCCAGGTAAGCCTGGACCAAAAAGGGTTAGACCCCGTACAGTGGGTCACCGACAGTCAAGGGTTGCGCTTTTAACGATACCTTCGCTGTGGTGGTTTACCTGCGAAAAAGCCTCGCTGCGGTTCTGTTGAGCTTGTCGTTGAATGGCACGGTGTGACCGGCTCTGTCATGCCAGTTCGGCACGACGTTCACAGAATTCCGCCGAGCCGCATTCACTGCAGACAAGGTGCCGGCCGATCTCCGACGAGGTTGCTGAACCGTCAACTATGATTCCGGCGCCGACGGAGACTTTCAAATTATCCTTCTATTGGAATGCGGCCCACGGTGATGACATGATTAGGGGCTCTGATAGCCCATTTTTTCATGTCTGCAACATCGAGCCGCCGCTAACGAGCATTCGTTGCTTTCTGAATGGGATTGCAGCGATAAGTGAGACGTTGGACGAGCCCGGCGCCAGCCGGTCGATTTGAGAAATACGAGAAGCACTATGCGCTGGGAACGAAGGCGCGGCTGGCGCGTCCATCCGGTGCAGCTTCGACTTGCCCTGGTCAGCTTGATGCCGACCGATGCACGCCGGGATCCCGGGTTTCATGTCCGACATCAGGTCTCCGACACCCCCGCGGTGTGAGAGGGCTTGGGCAGACCTCTGAACATCCATAGCGGCAAAACCCTTCCCGGTACTGGATTGGCAAAATGCTCGCTTCGCTTTTAATGATGGCGCCTAGTTGGCGGGGCGCGAAACAAAACGACCGGCGTGGGCAACAAATCACTTGGTGGTCGCGTATACAGGCTACCGGCGGCCTATCCCGGCAACATGATTGCGTGCTGAGAGCGGGGATAAATGATTTATCCCCACTTGAACCTGGCGATGCGAAACCAAGCGCCGGCTTGCTCCGGCGTTTGGTCCGCATTTCGTGGATGGGCGCGCTGATCAGGCTTATACGAGATGTATGACGATGTGGTTGGTCATTGTCCCGACCGTCGATGTCTCGGTCATGACCACATCGTATTGACCAGGCGCCGGTGGGGCGCTACCGCCCAGCCAATAGCCAAACATCATGTTGGCCGTGTTTTCGGCTACGCTGCCCGGGTAGGTTTGGGGATCATCGCCAATGACCGGCGTACCATCAGGCTTTGTCCATACCTGTACGCCGTTGATGACGTGAAGATCTAGTTCGTTGAAGTGAGTTGCCGCAGTCGGATCCGTATCGAGGAAAAGCTTGATCTGGTTGTTCTCAAGGCCGTTGACACCGGACACAGCCGCGAAATTCAGAGCGAGGTGGCCACGATTGTCATTGACCCCCTGCTCACCGTGCGAGCCGTCCTGCGTGCCTGCCGAGCCCTGAAAATGAACGGTACCGTCCGAGTTGATACCGATCTTCTCAAATGACGTGGCCGATGTTCGATAGTCAGGTCGCATCCAAAGTTGCGTTCCGGTTGCCGTGTCAATCGCGCCGGAGCCGTGGTCAACCGGAATGCCGTTCCCGGTCAGCATGGTTCCCGGATGGGCCTGGCTCTGGCCGAGTGCATCAAGCGTCGCGTCTGGGTCCAGCACGAACGGCGATGGAGCCGGGCCTGGCTGCTGTCCCGCGGCGAGCTGATCCAAGTAATGCTGTACACCCGTTGCCATCGACGCAACATTTTCATTCGATTCGCGTAAAGCCGACCAGAATATGAGCCCGATCGGCGCCTGTTGCGAGCCAGGCGGCCACCTCCGCCTGCGAGCCGGCCCGACCAAGTACGTTCTGATAGAGTTGCTCGACATACTGCTCGTTCGCTCAACGCGCCGTAGTGTTCACGAACTCCGCCGATTTCACAAACACGTTTGCCATGTCGTAGATCGAAAGGTGTCCGCCCCGCATGGCATTTACGTTAGCATCTAAGCCGCTCACGTCTGGAGCCCGATCAAATGCGCCCTGATAAAGACGAATAAGTGGATCGACAAATCAGGGCTTCGGACGAGTGTTCGATGCCTGCCAGAAGTCCTTCGGCGTTTGTGTCCACGTTAGACCGAAGCGGCGATTTCGGAGGCGCCGGCAGAACGAAAAAGGATATGTTGGTAGTCCGCATTAATGACGGAAGCAGAGACGGTCAACCGTTCACTCTCCATGAAACGACTTTTAGCTGCCGCGTAATTTTTTCATGCCGTTCGGGGAGCGGAACGAAACCTTACACGATGAGCACACCTTTAGATGGGCTGTTCGGTGCAAAGCAATTGATACTATTTGTTAGTGTGTTATCAACTTTACTGATCGCTGGAGTTGCAGCAGGGAGAGGGACAATTCGCGTCCCGTTAGGTCACACGTTCAAGGACGATCGAAATCGCAATCCGAGACGAGATCGCAATTCTCATCGATAAAGTCAGCGGCTTCATAGTACCGTTGCTGGCGCCGTGCGTACGCTATTCCAACCGAGAAAGACCGCAGCTTTTGAGGGCGATGATTCAAAAAATCATTCGCTCAGAATGTCAATCACGAGAATCGCAATCTGGGGCTGGTTGTGATTGCTTTGCGCGTTCAGGGTGATGAGACGTCAGCAAGATTGTACGCGACACACCGACCCTTAGTCGCCTGGGACGGGTTGGGAGTTGATCCTCAGCCTCGCGAACTACCTCATTTGCGCGCGTTCAAGCCTGCAACAGTTAGCGAGCCATACGACGAGTCATCAGCAGGCGTTCTGCTCACGGGCGGGTCCGACGAGAATATGAGCGAACGCAAGAGATATGAGCAGTTGGACTGGATGTTGAAGATTTGCGAAGCTGGCTAAGCAAGGCGCGTTCGAATCCTCCATCGTCCAAATTCACTTATGCGCTGCATTTTAAGCCATCAGTAATGACATTTGAGTGCTATTGATTGTTAATTTTTCATGCAAACCGAATAACTGTATCTAAGACCGAACTAGCATCGTTCCTTGGGGATCTGGCAGTCAAGTTCCTCGTTAGGCGATCCTAACCTTTACAGAACGTTACCAGTCCGATCGAGGTTATTTTTCGGGCTCTCTAAACGCGCGAAAAGCTGCAGAAATACCTTGAATCCGTTGCAACGCTCATGATCGATCCCGCCTCATGAGGCGGGTGATGCCCGCAGTCTAGTTTGCATTCCCTTAACGATCAGGATCAACGTGCGCCGTCGCGGCGCGCATTTTTAATTCCTTCAAATTTTAGGCAATCAGCGCACTGAATCTCCAAACCTCGCAGCTATTCAGTCTCCCACGGACTTTCGATCAATCGCGCCCACGAAGAGCGCAACGTCGAAAGCGGTTCACGGGGGTGGCTAGTAATGTGTGCTCTTTGTCAATTGTACGATACGAATTTGCATGCGGCGGGTCCGAGTGATGGATCAACTGGATCACCAATGCTCGGCGCCGCCGCACCGACGACCTCACAAGTCGCAGCTACGGGCAATCGCAACATCGACGGATTGCTGTCCGGCTTTGCATGGACCGGAAGCGTTAGTTACAGCTTTCCAAATTCTGCAAGCGACTTTCAGGCTGGCTATGGAGACGGGGAACCGACCGAAGGCTTTTCACAGCTCTCTGTGTATGAGCAAAGCCTCGTCAATTCCATCATGAACCAGGTCGGACAGTACACCAACCTGACGATAACTTACGCGGGCACGGAATCTGCCGACATTACACTCGGCTCACTCTGTCAGACGCGAATCCGACTGCCTACGCTTATTATCCTGACGGATCGGTTCCGGGCGGCGATATTTGGTTTGGCACGTCATACAACTATACCCTGCCGCGCACTGGCGACTACTCTACCTACATTCATATTCACGAAATCGGACACGCCCTGGGGCTCAAGCATAGCTTTGAGGCTGGCGGCCCTGCCAACCAGTCTGTTTCGAGCGCGCATGACTCGTTGGAATACACGGTTATGAGCTATCGCAGCTTCACGAACGGCCCGATGGCGCTGAGCAATGAGCAGTACGGTTATCCAACCACTTTCATGATGGATGATATTGCCGCGCTGCAGACGCTTTATGGCGCCGACTACACGACCAACAGCGGTAATACGGTCTACTCTTGGAATCCAATCACCGGGCAGGAGTTCATCAACGGCGTAGCGCAGGCGTTGCCAGGCACAAATCGGGTTTTCATGACCGTATGGGACGGCGGAGGAACCGATACCTATGATTTGTCGAATTATTCGACGAGCGTAAATATCAATCTCAATCCCGGGGCCTATTCGGTAACCGCAACCAAGCAACTGGCCTATCTCGGCAACGGTTTTTATGCCGATGGAAACGTCTTTAACGCCTACCTGCACAATAATGACCCGCGTTCATATATTGAAAACGCGATTGGCGGCAACGGCAATGATATCATCATCGGGAACGCTATCGATAATGTCCTGAATGGTGGGGCAGGGAACGACCGACTGGAGGGCGGAGGAGGGCACGACACCCTGATTGGCGGATCAGGAAGCGACACGTTCGTCTTTGGACCCCATGACGGTGTCGACACCATAACGGACTTTCAGGCCGCCGCCGGCGGCGATGTAGTGCTTCTGAGCGGCATCAGCGGAGTCTCGTCGTATGCAGACGTTCTTTCCCACCTTTCGCAGGTTGGTTCGAATTCGGTTCTGAACTTTGGAGTTGGGGAAACGTTGACCTTTCAGCACGTCTCGTCGTCAAATCTTACCTCGGCGGACTTTCAGTTCCAGGCTGCGGCTCCGCCGGCGCAAATTACCGATATTGTCATCCAACATGGCGTCTATACCGCTATTATCAATGATACTTTCGCAAACGCGACGATCGAGATCACCACAGCCGGAATTGTCGTTACGACGACGAGTGGCTTCGACGGGGTTACGAACGCCGAAAGGTTGCAGTTTACGGACACTGTCGTCGCGTTCGATGTCAGCGGCACTGCTGGGTTCGCTTATCGGCTTTATCAGGCAGCGTTCGATAGAACTCCGGACGAGGGTGGGCTTAAGTTTCAATACGCATTTGCTGGACGCCGGCTTGACCAATACGCAGATGAGCGCGCGTTTGTTGCGAGTACCGAGTTTCAAAATACGTATGGCGCCAACTCGTCGAATGAGCAGTTTGTCTCTGCGCTTTACTCCAACGTTCTTGACAGGACTCCGGATCAGGCCGGTTTGCGGGCTGGATCGATTACCTCAACAGCGGGCAATTGAATCGCGCGGACGTCTTGATCGGTTTTTCGGAGAGCATAGAAAACCATTCGGTTGTGGATCCAAAGATCGTGACCGGGATTGTTCTGGATCCGCACTACGTTACCTGAAGCGGGGACGCTCTGATTGACCGCCGTCGTATCTTGGGACCAGTGTGCCTTCCGCGGCCTAACCTGGTTTCGGTTCAACATTGTCCGCCGATCCTCCCTCTGGAGTTTCTGGTGTTTGGTTAAGTTGCCGCTTGGTGAAGAGACCGTGCGGGCGTGACTGGAACGGTTGTGTTTGCCGAATCGCGGCCAAGAATCGCGGCGGAGACAGGGAGCGCGGCAGGTCCTGCACTCGACGGCAATAATTGCCGACGTACGTCCTCATGAAGGCAGCAATTGCCGAGCCAGGCTCGGCGAATGATACGTTGTTAACTGAATTTGCTAGATTAACTTGAATGGCACGGTGCTTGCTCTGGCTCGATTGGACCATCATCCGAGAGGAGGGACCATCATGACCGTTAGTTCAGTCGCGACAACGTCTGTACCCCACTAGCAACCGTCAATAACTTTTCGAGCAGTGGCTCGATAGCGGACATTGCGAACCAGTTTAGTTCTTTGTTGGCAAATTTTTCGGCAGCTGCAGCTCAGGCTTCAAACACCCAACCAGCCTCCGGCACGACTGATCCGTCGTCGTCCGACACATCGGCTTCGACGAGTGGCTCGCAAGCCAGTTCTTTGCCCCCCGGTGTTTCGGCATTTTTGTTTGTCCAGACGACAACGACAAGCAGCCCGGCACCGGCCCAATCGACGCAGCCGCCGCTGTTTGCCAGCGTCGACACGAGTGGAAATGGCCTGATCGATCGGCAAGAGTTCATAAATAAATTCGGCGCAATGGTAACCAGGATTCGGCGAGCCAGTTGTTTGATGTCATGGACAAGAACGGTGACAACTAGATCGATGGTACCGAGTTGGCGTCCTCGAAAAACGGCTCTCCAACGAGCGGCGCCGCCGCGCCAGCATCGTCGTCCGACGTAACGTGGAGTCCCAGCAGCTTGTTCCAGACACTGCCGGGGATGCAGTCTGCTAGCATTCCGGGTTCGCCGAATTTGCCGCTCTTTACGCGACTGGACGCCGATCAGAATGGTCTCCTTAGCCCGACCGAGTTTGGCGCGGCGTTCGGCTCCAACGCCTCGCAGGCGACTTCGTCGTTTGCCAATGTTGATGGCAACGAAAATGGTTCAATCGATTGGTCCGAATTTAACAACGCGCAACTGTCGTCGTCTCCGAGCGCTGCGGGGGCATCGAGCGGGAACACGACCACCACGACTACCTTCTTTGCGGAGTTGATTCAGCTGCAAGCCGCGCAGTCGTCTACTGGGACGGGTTCTACGCCGGCTGCTGGCCCTGACACCGCTTCGGGCTCGGTCGCATCAACAACGACTGGCAGCTCGAGTTCAGCTGATTCAACAGGCTCTTCCACAACCAGCGCTTCAACAAACCCGACGAGCTCGAGCAACGTTTCGTCGTCCACAACGACAGGTGATTCAACTTCGACCACCGCTGGTGACACAGCTACCCCAGATCCATCTGCTGCGCTCACCGACGCGTTGACGTCTGGGACGACCACCTCGCAAACCGATAGTTCGCAAACCGTCGCTAACCTGCAGTCTGGCCTTCTCGACGCTCTAAACCCAACCGACGGATCTAAAACATCCGGCACTAACACCTCGTCGAAGGGTTAGGCTCTTCCAAGGTGAACTAAAAATCAAAGAGCAAAGGCGCGGACGTTTCCGGGCCTTTGCATGCGGCATTTTAATTCCGCCGCGCCGCTGTTCTTCCATAAGTTCTCGATAAATCTGTTCAACTCTCTCAACATAGGCAGGTCGACTAAAATTGCAGGTCCGCACCGTAAGCACCACCTGATGCCGTGATGATCGACGAATCCGAGACAATAGTTCTGTTGTTGGCGCTGCGGCATTGCGCTAAGGTTAGGTGAGGCCGCCGGCGTTGAGAACAAAGTTCCGCAGGAGCGGCTTTCAATGGCTATCGGCGCGACGCCCTAAGTGTCGCGCCTGCATAGGCATGTATAACGTCGTTTACTGCGCCAACCGCCTTTACCTCACCTTTTTCCAGCCAGACTGCCTTGTTGCACCACTGCATGCATATTTCCGTAGAATGAGAGGCGAGGACGAGGATATTGGCCTTTGAAACGAAGGAGGCGATTCGCTCCTGCGCTTTGGCCATAAAAGAGCTGTCGCCGGCAACGATCCACTCGTCCATCAGGAGTATCTCGGGTGAAAAGCACGTAGCAACGGCAAATGTCAGCCTGGTCATCATGCCAAAGGAATAGGTGCGAACGGGCAGGTCCAGATAGTCGCCCAGTTCGGTAAAAGCGACGATGTCCGGCAACTTCTCCTCGATCTCCTGGGAATCCAAACCCAGAAGACGCCCTCGCAGTCGAACGTTGTCGTATCCGCTGAGTTCGTTGTCGATTCCAAGACCAACATCGAATATTGGAGAAATGCGGCCTCTTGTCTTCAAGACACCTGCCACCGGTTCGTAGATCCCGGCCATGACGCGGAGGAGCGTTGTCTTTCCGGCTCCGTTTGATCCAACCAGCGCAACGCGATCGCCTGGCGAAAATTGCAGTGAAACATCGCGTAAAGCTTCCACGACAATACGTTGGTTTGCATCGCTTGCAACGTGGCCTCCAGAGCCTCGGAAAAGGAGACTTTTTTTCAACGATCGCGACCCCCCTTGATAGATCGGGAACGAGACGCTGACATTTTCCAGCGTGAGTTCGGACTGGGCTTGCGAAGGGCTTGTCATGGTTTCAAACCCAATAGGCGATACGTGAGCGGAAGCGTGTGAAGAAAATTCCGACCACCACGAAATTAATAAGAGTGATCACAAGCACGGCAACGTAGCTTTGCAACGCCGGAATACTTCCCAATAGTGGCGCCCGTACGAGTTCGATCATCTGAAAGAACGGGTTGAGAGCTGCGATATAGGCCCGACCTTGTAGGAGTTCGGGTTTCCACATGATCGGTGTGACAAAGAACACGATCTGAACAACGGACGCGATCAACTGCGGTATGTCGCGAAAGCGCGCGGAAACCATCCCGATCAGCAGGGTCAACAGCGCGCCATTGATTGTCACCAACATCAACCCGGGTATGGCAAGCAGTCCGTTCAGACCGGGCCAAATTCCGAAATAGAGGATGATTCCGAAATAGATAACGAGGTTGTGCGCGAATATGATGAGTTTGCTCCAAGTGGAACGAAACACGTAGACGGAGTAGGGAAGTTTGATCTGTTTGATGTAGGCCTCGGAACCGGTGAACAGCACCCCGCCTTCGAGCAGAAAGCTCGACATGAAGTTCCAGATCAGCAATCCGACGCACAGGAAGGGCAGGAAATCGTTGATCGGCGTTCGAAACAGCTCCGCGTAAAGAAAGCCGAGCGTAACGACCATGATCGCCATGCTGGCGGTCAACCAGAACGGCCCCAACAGGGAGCGTCGATATCTCTGCAGAATGTCGTTCCACCCGAGCGTAGTCCACAACGGCCACAAACGTAAGCCGGACGTAATGTCAGCAGCCGCCTGAGCCGCAAAGCTTCCTCCGCCACCGGTCACAGTGGCGGTCGATGGAAATGGTGTTTCTGATTTGGTTGTCAGGACGGATGTCAATCTGGGTGCCGTTTATGCGTACAACAGCAAGCTTTCTTGCCTGATGTTTCGCAGGTTGATACTCGATACAGCGGACACTGCCAACACTCAAATCTACCATAAAACCAGACCTTTTTGACGGCCACAGATGCCCCCGGCCGCTGGATACTGGCGGTTCGAAAATTCGTCCAGGTAAGCGTTCCGACAACCGGAGACGACTTGCCGAGGGGAGGGGCTCTACAAGCAGGTTATAGGGATTGCGCGTGAAATAATCTGTAACGCAAGCGTCAGCAAGACGGAGTGGACGTAGGGGGTCCGAAACGAATTGGACCAGCGTGAACTCACTGGAGAGCCCTGCTTACGGCCCAAAACCACACATGCCTCGCCCTCCGTGGAATGAAGGCGTTCTGCCGGGGCGACTGGTCATAGTTTGATAGACCATATTTGTTTGTTGCTGAAATGCCACCTTCGGTCCGATTCGGTTTCAAACGCCGAAAATTTTATCCGAAGCCATCTAATCATAAGGGCCGGAATGGCTAAAAACGTAATTAATACGGTTGGTTACGCGGATTAACCCTTCGTTAGTTTTTTTTCTTGTGGCGGTTAGTAGTTTGCTGTACGGATGCCTCGGGTTTGATGGAAATTGGACAGTAGTCCGTCACAACTGGAGCCTTGAGATGCAGGAACCTCAAGCGGCTTATGTTTTAACCCGAGTACAGGGAGCGGACCGTAGGTTCGTAAGTTTTCATGGCGTCTTACAAAACTCAAATCGATCTAATGTACGAAGAAGTTCTGTCGCGTCATGCGACCGACTGCCGAGCAGCATGCCTTTTCGGCGCTCAGCCTCAGCGAGACCACCGCGCAAATTGAGGCCGATATTTCGACGCTGCCGGAAGCGACGCGCTTCGGCGATCCGCTGGTTCGACTTTATCAGGGCGCGTTTGGCCGTCTGCCGGACACCATCGATCCGAACGGCAATTTCGACACGGGTGCCCAGTCTGGCTTCTGGGTCAACATGAATGCACTGCGCGGCGGTGTCTCCCTGCTGTGCATGTCCCAGGCGTTCGTTGCCTCCGGGGAATTTCATACCTTCTACGGCACCACCACAGTTACCCCGGCGCTGATCACGGCGTTTTATCAGCACATCCTCGGTCGCGATCCGTCCTCGGCGGAAGTCGCCGCCTGGCAGGCCACCGGCCTCGATGCCGCCCATATCCTGGTCGGCTTTACCCAGTCGGCCGAGTTCATTGCGCGCTCGCAGGCTTCGGTCGATGCGTTCAAGATTGCGCTCGCGAACGGTGAGCACCCGTCTGGTCCGCTTCCCCCGCCGCCGCCGGAGCTGACGCTGACTCCGATCCATGACCTCGGTGGCGTCAACGAAGGCAGCACGGCGACGTTCACGCTGCAGTCGACCAATCCGGCCGATTTCGGCAAGACGTTCTCGTACAATATCTCTGGTGTCAGTGCGGCCGACATTGTTGGTGGTCAGCTGGCTGGTACGGTGACGCTTGACGCGCAGGGCCTGGCCCACGTGGCTGTGACGCTGGTTGCCGATGCCACGACGGAAGGTGCCGAGACGCTGACGCTCGCCTTCGGTTCTCTGACTGACTCGATCCAGGTGATCGATACTCGTCGAAGACACCTGTGCAGCAGGACTTCACCTCTAAGGTCGGTGAAACCCTTGTCGGCTCCGATGGCAGATGACACCGTTCTTCGGCGTTGTCGACCACACCTTCGCCAACGACGTCGGCACCTTCTCCAACGTGGTTGACATTGCGCAGGGCAAGGGCGGCTTCGATACGCTGCACCTGGTTGTGAACCAGTCTGACGTTGACATCGTTCCCAATGCCCGGACGTCGAAGAAGCTGTTGGTGACCGACCTGTCGGGCGAGGACTACAACCTTGCCAATATGAAGAACATCGAAGTGATCGCTTCCGATGGTTCGACGGGCAGCATGAGAGTTCTTCAACGTCCAGAACCTCGTGGACCTCGAGATCTCGAACGCGGATGCCGGCTTCAACAACATCTCCGTGACGGTGATCGATGCGGCTGGCACGGGCGACGTTGACGTCAGCCTGGTGAACGCCGGGACGTTTGACCTCGACTACTTCAACACCTCCGGCGACAGCGTCATTGAGAACCTCACGATCCACAATGAGGGCACCAGCTCGATCAACGATCTCGAAGGTGCAGAAATCCTCGAGACGGTCACGGTTGATGGTTCGGGCGATTTCAGCCTGTTCTTCAACAACGCCGAAGACACCCGCGGCGTGACCTCGGTCGACGCAAGCGAGTTCGATGGTGACTTCACGCTGCAGAACCTGGACGGCGGTGCCTCGCTGACCGTTCTTGGTGCAACTGGCGACAACAACATCGAAATCGATGAAATTGACACCGAATTCCGTTGTCAAGGTCACGACCCAGGGCGGCGCTGACTTCATCGCGTCTCGACACTGGATGGCAACAACGGTGCGACGGTGACGGTCGATACCGGCAATGGTGGTGACACCATCAACATGCTCGAATCCGACGACAGCGACAACACGACTGTCAACTATCACCTATGGATCGGGCACGAACAAGGCTGACATCGACATCGGTGCCAACTCGAGCGTGACCATCAACTCGGCGGGCGCGATCGAAGTCGACCTCGACGCGTTCAACGATCCGGACGGTGCTGCCGCCACGGGTGCCCTGACCGCGAACATCACCGTCGGCGACGGCAACGATGATATCCGCGTTAACTCGGATGGTGACTTTGCGGCCGACCAGGGCAGCAAGATCACGATCGCTGCCGGTGCGGGCAACAACACTGTCAACACCAACTCGAACGATGGCGCTGTTGTCAGCATCACCGCGCTGGGCGGTGACGACACGATCAATGCTTCCACCGACGACAACAGCACGGTGACCATCAACGCCGGCGAAGGTAACAACAAC
The DNA here is from genome assembly GCA_963840465.1 of uncultured Alphaproteobacteria bacterium. Classification (GTDB taxonomy): domain Bacteria; phylum Pseudomonadota; class Alphaproteobacteria; order Rhizobiales; family Xanthobacteraceae; genus Bradyrhizobium. Next base: position 224,809 of record CAWIZF010000044.1, read on the forward strand.
GTTACCGGTGCTGTCGGTGATAATGGCGAACTGTCGGTCACCACGGGCGGTGGCACTGACACCATTTTCGCGAATGGCGGCACCGCCAGCGGCGCAGAAGATCACTGTCAGCTCGGGTGGCGGCAACGATAATGTCCAAGCCATTTGGGAGAACAGCGCTGCTCCGATCGTCAACATCGACCTCGGGGCGGGCGATGACCATCTTGCCATTCTCTCTAACCAGCAGATCACCGCGGGCGCGACCCTTGATGGTGGTGACGGGTTCGACACCTTGGCCATGGACTCAGCCTTCGTTGCTCAGGCTCTGATCCTTGGAACGGTGAAGAACTTCGAAGCACTCGAGATCACGAACCGTCTGGAAAACGACATCAACGTGATCCAGTTGGGGCCGCAGAATAACATCTCGAAGGTCATTCTGGACGGTGGTATCGGACAGGACCTGACCATCAGTGGTTTCGGCCCTAGCCCGACAGTCGAGATCAAAGCTGCTGCGAGTGACGGCAATGACGATCTGAACGTGTTGGTCAACAACGCCAACATCAACCTCGCAGACCACGTGAATATCATCCTGAACGCTAATCAGGGTGGCACGGTGGAGTTGGGTGGTCTGAGCACCCCGGGCGTGGAGACGCTCAGCATTCACTCGACTTCACAGCAGGCCGTGAAGGCGGGTATCGTCAACAACCTGGAGCTCAACGACGACTCCACGACCCTCACCATCACTGGTGACGTGACACTCGACCTGAATGACCAGCTGTTCCACGTAACGACGGTCAATGCTCAGACCTTCACGGGTGGACTCACGTTGGACGTCAACACCGGTGCTGAACCTGTCACGATCAATGCCGGTGCTACGCTTGGCCCGAGCAACATCTTGACGGCAAACGGCATTGACAACGTCACGCTGGGTAACGGCACCAACGTTGTCACCACTCTTGGCGGCAATGACGTGATCCACGTCGGATCGGGTCAGAACACCGTCAACGCTGGTACTGGTCAGGACGATATCTTCTTCGCGGCCCACTCGGCTGCGACTGTGGATACTGTCGTCTACAACGCGGCCAACGAATCGACGTTCTCGTTGCCGGATATCGTCACGGGCTTCAATCAGGCCACGGACAAGATCTCGGCCACGTTCTTGCCGAACGCAGCTATCAACTACACGGAGGTCTCTTCCGATGCAGCGGTGGCTGCAGCGATTGCTGGTCTCAATACCAACACGAACGCGAACGTGGTGCTTAACATCACCACGGGTCATCTCTTCATCGATGCGAACTCAGACGGTACTCTGTTGGTCGCAAACGATATGGAGATCAACCTTGTGGGCGTGACTCACCTCACGAACGCCAACTTCATCGCCTGATAACTCTTGCGATTTGGTTACTGAACGGGGGGCTTCGGCCCCCCGTTTTTTGTGTACAGTCGGCTATCTTTGAGCGCTGCTGCGGAAGTGCGAACGGCGTGGCTGCGCGATCGGTGCAAAATCCCCGCTAAGGAAAAGCATGCCCAAATACGTTGCATTAGTCGATCTGAGCATTCCAGCAGGACCTGGAGCCGCGCTAAAAGCTATAAATTCGCAGAGCACGACCAGACCGTTGCTATCGTCGCGCAGGAAACGTCGGTGGCATGTTGCGAAATGCCTCTTGGGTTTATTCGCCTAGGCGATGCCTTCAATTCGCCTCACTTCTCGCATTCCATCCCGGTGAGAACGCGTATGTTGCGCCTGACGGTAGATGGATGATGCGATACGTGCCAATGGCTTTGCGCGGGCACCCGTTCCACCATGTTCACAATCCGGTCACCGGTCAGGCCATCCTTTGCGTCGACGAAGAGAGCGAATGTCTGCGTGGCGGAAATGAAGGCTTTTTCACGGCGGACGGAACGCCAAGCGAAGCTCTCCAGGAGGTCATGAAGCTTCGGCCATTGCGGATGCCGCTCGATCGCAAACCAAAGCGGCTGTAGCCGCGCTTGCCAATGCCAACGTCCTTGTGCCCTGGGAAATTACATTCCGCAGTGGCCAGGACGTGCGACCCCTTATCGGGTTCTTGCGCGTCGACAAGGATGCTTTGGAGCAAGTCGACGACGACACCTTTCTCGAACTTCGGAAAATGGGCGCGATCGAGATCGCCTACCATCAACTAGCCTCCATGCATCAGCTTTCGACCGTTTAACGGTTGTCCGAGATAAAGGAGCGCGTTCGTGCGAGCGGAAATACGGACGTGACGCAAATCAAGTGAACGAATTTCTCAAGGGCGACCGATTGATATTCTAGCAATTTAAGCGCGCTTCGGTGCCTACGGGTGTATCAAAACGCAGTTCCTCACATTTGTGCTCGATCAGCAGCGGAGCGAGCGTGGCCGCGATCTCGCTGCCATGCAAAGCAAGCAGAGCCAGGTTAAGCGCGATGGCGCCGTTTCATTTTAGCCCGCGATCACGTTCGGTTCCAATTTTAACCTTCCTCGCGGCTATCAATCTTAATAGGCAGCATTTGTTGCGATGTCTCAACGGTACCTTATTGTGCTTGTAACGAATAACCGCGAACTCGAAAACCTGCCGAGTACTGCGTAACACAGGAGCGAACCCTAGGGTTCGTATTCAAGCGGTGGCATTAACCAAATCCCAGATTGACCTGGTTTATCAAGAAGTGTTGGCCCGTCACGCGACGCTCGTCGAGCAGGATACCTTCTCCGCGCTATCAAACAGCGTGTCGTCCACTCAAATCCATCTCGATATCGTTACGTTGCCGGAAGCGGCGAATATCGTCGATCCGATAGTCCGTTTGTATCAGGGCGCATTCGGTCGGTTGCCCGATACGGTTGATCCCAACGGCAATTTCGACAGCGGTCCCCAGTCGGGCTTCTGGGTTAACGTCAACGCGGTGCGTAATGGCGTCAGCCTCGTGGGTCTGGCGAAGGCATTTGTTGCGTCCTCTGAATTCAACGATCGTTTCGGGTCGACGACGGTAACGCCGGCGCTGATCACGGCGTTCTACCAGCGCATCCTGGGACGCGGTCCATCATCCGCCGAAGTTGGTGCGTGGGTGGATACGGGTCTGGATGCCGCCAGATATCTTGCTCGGCTTCACTCAATCCGTCGAATTCACGGCGCGCTCGCAAGCTTCGGTTGATCAGTTCAAACTTGACCTTTCAAACGGACTGCATCCGTCTGGTCCGCTGCCACCTCCACCGCCGGAATATTCCCTGGTTTCGGATGCCGACCTAAACGGGGTCAACGAGGGAAATACGGTCACGTTTACGCTGCAAGGCCCGAAATCAGCGGCCGGCCAGACTTTCTCTTATATTATCAGAGGGTTAAATCCAGAGGACGTCGTCGGCGCCCAACTCGTCGGTTCGGTGACGTTAGATCAGCAGGGGACAGGGTACCTCACCGTCAATCTGGCGGATGACCACCTGATCGAGGGGACGGAGGTATTCAACATCAGTTTTCCGGGAATTGCCCGCCTAGATCTGAACGTCGTCGTCAACGACACCGTTGTCACGCAGTTCACCTTCTCAAGCAAGATTGGTGAGACCCTCGAAGGGTCGGCAGGTAACGATACCTTCCTCGGTACTGTCGACCGCACCAGCGCCAGTAACTCCTCGACTTACAGCAACGTGGTTGACATTGCCAAGGGCAACGGCGGCTTCGATACGCTGCATCTGGTTGTGAACCAGTCCAATATTGGCATCGTCCCGAACGCGGACGTTGAGCGCCTGTTGGTGACCGACCTGTCGGGCGAGGACTACAACCTTGCTAACATGAAGAACATCGAAGTGATCGCTTCCGATGGTTCGACGGGCAGCATGGAGTTCTTCAACGTCCAGAACCTCGTGGACATCGAGATCTCCAACGCGGATGCCGGCTTCAACAACATCTCCGTGACGGTGATCGATGCGGCTGGCACGGGCGACGTTGACGTCAGCCTGGTGAACGCCGGGACGTTCGACCTCGATTACTTCAACACCTCCGGCGACAGCGTCATTGAGAACCTCACGATCCACAATGAGGGCACCAGCTCGATCAACGATCTCGAAGGTGCAGAAATCCTCCAGACGGTCACGGTTGATGGTTCGGGCGATTTCAGCCTGTTCTTCAACAACGCCGAAGACACCCGCGGCGTGACCTCTGTCGACGCAAGCGAGTTCGACGGTGACTTCACGCTGCAGAACCTGGACGGCGGTGCTTCGCTGACCGTTCTTGGTGCGACTGGCGACAACGACATCGAAATCGATGAAATTGACACCGATTCCGTTGTCAAGATCACGACCCAAGGCGGCGCTGACTTCATCCGTCTCGACACCGATGGCAACAACGGTGCATCGGTGACGGTCGATACCAAAGATGGTGGTGCCACCATCAACATGCTCGAATCCGACGACAGCGACAACACGACCGTCGCCTTCACCTATGGATTGGGCGCGAACAAGGCTGACATCGACATCGGTGCCAACTCGAGCGTGACCATCAACTCGGCGGGCGCGATCGAAGTCGACCTCGATGCGTTCAACGATCCGGACGGTGCTGCCGCCACGGGTGCCCTGACCGCGAACATCACGTCCGGCGACGGCAACGATGATATCCGCGTCAACTCGGCCGGCGATTTTGCTGCCGACCAGGGTAGCAAGATCACGATCGCTGCCGGTGCGGGCAACAACACTGTCAACACCAACTCGAACGATGGCGCAGTTGTCAGCATCACGGCATTGGGTGGTAATGACAACATCAACGCTGTTGCCGATGACAACAGCTCGATCACTGTGGACGCGGGCGATGGCAACAACACCGTCGTTGCGAACACGGATGCGGCTGGAAAGGTGTCCGTCACTACCGGTAGCGGTAATGACACCATCACTGCTCTGACCGGCATCAACGCTGGTGAGGGAACTGGGGCTTCGATTACGGTGAAGTCGGGTGGCGGCAACGACAACGTTTCTGCTATCTGGGAAAACGCTGCTCCCCCGGTCGTCAAGATTGACCTCGGCACCGGCGACGATCGACTGGTTCTGCTGAACAGCCAGTTCGTCACCAAGAATGCAGTGCTCGATGGTGGAGACGGCTTCGACATCCTCGCGACTGATGACTTCGTCTTTCGTGGCCGCCAACATCACCGGCGTCGTGAAGAACTTCGAGGCAATCGAAGTTACGAACGAGTTCAACGTCGATCTCAACGTGATCGAGTTTGGGCCACTCAACCACATCTCCAAGGTAATCCTCGATGTGGGTATCGGACAGGACGTGACCATCAGCGGCCTTAACGCTAACCCGACGATCGAGATCAAGGGCGATGCGAGCAGCACCAATGACGACCTTACGGTGTTGGTCAACAACGCCAACATCAACACCAAGGACAACGTGAACGTCATCCTGAACGCTAATCAGGGCGGTACGGTTGAGTTTGGCGGGCTGAGCACCCCGGGCGTAGAAACCCTGGACATCACCTCGACTTCGCAGCAGGCCGTGAAGACGGGTATCGTCAATAACCTGGAGCTTAACGACAACTACACCACGTTGACCATCCATGGTGATGTGACCCTGGACCTCAATGACCAGCTGTTCCACGTCAACCTCGTGGAAGCCACCGGCTTTACCGGCGGCCTCACCCTGAACGTCAACACCGGCGTTGAGCCGGTGACGATCAATGCTGGCAACACTCTTGGCGCCAGCAACATCCTGACGGCCGGTGGTGTGGACAACGTGACCTTGGGTAACGGCACCAACACCGTGTCTACGCTCGGTGGAGCTGACGTGATCCACGTTGGATCGGGTTCGAACCTGGTTATCGCTGGCGGTGGTACCGACCAAGTGTTCTTTGCAGCTCACTCGGCGGCTACCGTTGACACGATCCAGTTCGACGCGGCGTCTGACTCGGGTCTGTCGTTGCCTGACGTTGTCACTGGCTTCAACCAGGCGACGGACCAGATCAACATCCTCTTCGCCGCCAATGGCGGGGTGAACTATGATGAGGTCTCGTCCGACGCTGCGGTGGCAGCGACCTTGGCGGCGCTGAACGTCTCCTCGGGCAATGGCTATGCCAACGTCATCCTCAACGTCACGACGGGCCACGTCTTCATCGACACCGGTTCGAACGGCACCCTGGAAGCCACGGATATGGAGATCAACCTGGTTGGTGTGACCCACCTGACCGCCGGTCAGTTCCATACCTAAGCCGAAGGTCAATACGGTATCGAACGGAGGCTTCGGCCCCCGCTTTTTTGTGTACAGTCGGCTATCCTTGAGCGCTGCTGCGGAAGTGCGAACAGCGTGGCTACGCGATCAGCACAGGATCCCTGCTAAGGAAAAGCATGTCCAAATACGTTGCGCTGAGCCGATCTAAGCATTCCAGCAGGACTTGGAGCCGCGCTAAAACCTATAAATTCGCAGAGCACGACCAGACCGTTGCTATCGTCGCGCAGGAAACGTCGGCGGCATGTTGCGAGATGCCTCTTGGGTTTATTCGCCTAGGCGATGCCTTCGAATTGGCCGCACTTCTCGCATTCCATCCCGGTGAGAACGCATATGTAGCGCCTGACGGCAGATGGATGATGCGATACGTGCCAATGGCTTTGCGCGGGCACCCGTTCCACCATGCTCGTAATCCGGTCACCGGTCAGGCTATCCTTTGCGTCGACGAAGAGAGCGAATGCCTCCGCGGCGGAAATGAAGGCTTTTTTGCACCAGACGGAACGCCCGGCGAAGCCGTCCAAGAGGTTATGAAATTTCAAGCATTCTTGGACGCCGCTCGATCGCAAACAAGAGCGGCTGTAGCCGCGCTCGCCAATGCCAACGTCCTTGTGCCCTGGGAAATTAGCGTTCCGCAGTGGCCAGGACGTGCGGCCCCTTAGCGGGTTCTTGCGCATCGACAAGGATGTTCTGCAGGCGAGTTGACGACGAAACCTTTCTCGAACTTCGGAAAACGGGCGCGATCGAGATCGCCTACCACCAACTAGCCTCGATGCATCAGCTTTCGACCGTTGAACGGTTGTCCGAGATAAAGGAGCGCGTTCGTGCGAGCGGAAATACGGAAGGGAAGCAGAATCAAGTGAACGAACTTCTCAAGAGCGACCGATTGATATTCTAGCAATTTAGGCGCGCTACAGTGTCTACGGGTGTCTCAAACAGAATCAGGTTCATCGCGTCGCGCGGCGATGGAAGCTTCGAAGGGCATCAGGGATCCTGGTGGCGCGGCAACGACGAACGTGGCGGCCGAAATGTTCCTGGACGGCCAGGTGGCCGGGATCCGGC
>CAWIZF010000045.1:0-14544 GCA_963840465.1 uncultured Alphaproteobacteria bacterium
TTCAAAATGTATAGGGCAAACGTGAGCATCGCTCAAGAAAATCTTTGCGGGAACGCAAAAAAAAGTTGCGGCGCCATCTCATGATCGAGATCGCACGCGGCTTGATTGCCGCTAACGGATTGAGATCATTGAAGGTTCGGGATGTCGCGGAGGCCGCCGATTGCTCGATCGGGAGCGTCTATAACGAGTTCGGCGACTTCGACGGCCTGATCCTGACCGTGAATCGGGAGACGGTTGGGGCCCTGACCGCCCGCCTGGCCGCGGTCCCTGCCGAAGACCCGGTCCGCCAGCTCCATGGACTGGCCGAGACCTACCTGTCGTTCGCGGCCGATCACGCCAATCTGTTGCGCGTCGCTGTTCGAACACCGGATGGAGGACGACCGGCCTTTCCCGGAAGACATCCTGCTGATGGTGATGCAGGCGTTTGCCCTGATGCACGAGCCGCTGGTCCGGCTGCTGCCCGGCCGCAATCCGGAGGAGGTGGCGCTGCTGGCGCGCATGATGTTCTCCGCCGTGCACGGCATCATTTCGCTCGGCCTGGAAGAACGAATGGTCGCGGTGCCGCCGGAAAAGCTGCGCCAACAGCTGGCGCAATTCGTGGATACCCACCTGGCGGGGTTGGGCGTTACAATCGATAACGCGAGAGACGAATAAAACGGAATCGGCTTAGGTTGAATTGATTAAACAACGGGCTCGACCTTGCCCGCGTACGGGGAGGCGCTTCACCCGCCCCTTGAGGGGGCGGGTCGGCTCACATGGAGCGCAGCGCAATGTGAGACGGGGCGGGGTGATCTCTCCACACGGGCACTGTCGGACGCGGAGAGACCGTCACCCCACCTCGGTTCGCATTTCATGCGAACCGATCCTCCCCCTTCAGGGGAGGATGGGCCTCGAAGGGCGCGGCAGGGACGGAGCACACCTCGCAACGTCAATCCCGCCGCGGTTTCACGAACCCCGCAGCAACTCGCTGATCACGTTCAACTGGTTGTCGCGAAACTCGACCATATAACCGTCCCTGATCGGACGATAGTCCGTTGGCGAGGTATTGAGCGTGATGCCGGGCAGCAGCATCGAGAGCGGGACGTTCTTGAGGTTGGCGGCCTGCGCCATGATGTTGGCGCGGCTGAGATCGTTCTTGCACTGCTCCAGCACCACGACCAGCGCCTGCGCGACCATATAGCCATAGCCCGCGGCGAAGTTACCCAGATCGACATTCGGCAGCCGCGACTTCATGAAGTCGGCGTAGGCGAGGAGTCCCGCGTCCTTGGAATCCTGACTGTAGGTCTTCAGGGCTACGACCGACATGATCCCGGTCGATGCCTCTACGCCGGCCGGCACGAACACCGTATCCTTGTTGGTACAACCAGAGGAGATGAATCGCATCGGCCGCCAGCCGGTCTCATACGCCTTGCGGACCGCCTGGGCGCACGCGCGAGGCGTCACGCTGTAGATCAGGAAAACATCGGCCTTGGTGTTGGCAAGCGTGAGGATCTGCGAGTCCACGGTGGGATCGGCGACTTCGAAACTCGAGGCCATCGCGATGGCCTTGTCGGCGTCGGGACCGAGCGCTTCCTTCACGCCCCGCAGATAATCCTTTCCGGCATCGTCGTTCTGGTAAAGGATCGCAAAGCGGGCATTGGGATTCTTGGACCGCGCATAGCGGACTTCGATACCGGCTTCCTCGACGTAATTGGGCGCCCAGGGCAGCGCCATCAGCCAGGGCTGCGTCGCCGGCTCGTTCCATTTGGACGCCGAGCTGATCAGGAACAGATGCGGCACCTTGGCGCCGTTGAGATATTTCGCCGTCGCCGAACTCGGCGCGGTGCCCATGGTTCCGAACATGAAGGCGACGTTGTCGCTCTCGACCAGCCGGCGTGTGGCCTCGACCGTCTTCGGCGGCGAAAAACCGTCGTCGAGAGAGATCATGTTGAGCTTGCGCCCGTTGACGCCGCCCTTCTCGTTGATCATGTCGAAATAGGCCGCAAATACCTTGCCGGTGACACTGAGCGCCGACGCCGGGCCGCTATACGGCATGATGTTGCCGAATTTTATTTCGGTGTCGGTAATGCCGGGTTGCTGGGCGCTTGCCGTGGTCGCGATGCCCAGAGCGAGCAGCGCGGAAAGAAAGACCGGGGCGAACCTGCTCGATCGGATCATGCTTCATCCTCCCCGGCGAATGGCCGATAATGTTGTTATTGGTTTTGACCCAAGGCTAGGGCATGCTCGGACAGCCGGTCTTGCGTTCAGCTGCTGGACGCAGCACGCGTCGGCGCGGCAGATCGCGCCTGCACGATAATGCCAGCCGCTCAACGCAAGTTTGCGCGAGCCAAATCGGGGCATCGTGATCCCTCGGGAGGAAAGCATGCTGGAGCGCACAAGGGTGCAAAGCCCGTTCTATACGGCCGAACACGAGGCCTTCCGCGACGTGATGCGCCGCTTCGTGTCGCGCGAGATCGAGCCGTTCGCCCATGAATGGGATGAGGCCGGCGAATTTCCGCGCGAGCTATACCGGAAGGCGTCCGAGATCGGGCTATTCGGGCTCGGCTTCCCGGAAGAATATGGCGGTGTGCCTGCCGACCAGTTCATGAAGATCGTGGCGTCGCAGGAACTGGCGCGCGCCGGCGCCGGCGGCGTCAGTGCGAGCCTGATGAGCCACACCATCGGCTCGCCGCCGATCGCGCGCGCCGCGAGGCCCGAAGTCAGGGACAGGGTGCTGCCGCAGGTGCTGTCGGGCGAGAAGATTTCCGCGCTCGCGATCACCGAGCCGAGCGGCGGTTCCGACGTCGCCAATCTTGCGCACCAAGGCGCGGCGCGACGGTGACCATTATGTCGTCAGCGGCGAGAAGACGTTCATCACCTCGGGCATGCGGGCCGATTATCTGACCGTTGCGGTGCGCACCGGCGGCGAGGGGCCGGGCGGCGTCAGCATGCTGCTGATCGAAGGCGACACGCCGGGCCTGTCGCGCACCAAGCTGAAGAAGATGGGCTGGTGGGCGTCCGATACCGCGACGCTGCATTTCGACGAGTGCCGCGTGCCGGTGGAAAACCTGATCGGCGAGGAGGGGCAGGGCTTCAAGATCATCATGCACAATTTCAACAGCGAGCGCATGGGTATGGCGGCAAGCTGCACGGCCTATGCCCGGGTCTGCGTCGAGGAGGCGATTGCTTACGCCAAGGAGCGCCAGACCTTTGGCAAGCCGATCGCGCAGCACCAGGTGATCCGTCACAAGCTGGTCGACATGGCGCAGAAGGTCGCGGCGTCGCAGGCGATGCTGGAAATGCTGGCATGGCGGCTCGGGCAGGGCGAGAGCCCGGTTGCCGAAATCTGCATGATGAAGAACCAGGCGACCCAGACCATGGCGTTCTGCGCCTCCGAAGCCGTGCAGATCTTCGGCGGCGCCGGCTTCATGCGCGGCGTCAAGGTCGAGCGCATCTATCGCGAGGTCAAGGTCAACGCCATCGGCGGCGGGACGGAGGAGATCATGAAGGATCTCGCGTCGCGGCAGATGGGGCTTTAGCGCGCTGCCCGCGCCGTCATTCCGGGGCGGGAGCGAAGCGAGCGAGCTATGATGTGCAATCGCACATCAGAGAATCCATCGGGCCGCAAAGCAATGTAGCGAAATGGATTCCGGGTTCAGCCCTGCGGGCTGCCCCGGAATGACGAGGATGGATCGAAAATGCTCTTCACCGCCGACCACGACGAACCCCGCCGGGCCTTGCAAAAATTCATCGCAGCCGAGATCAACCCGTTCGTCGACGAATGGGAGAAGAACGACATCTTCCCCGCGCATGAGCTGTTCAAGAAGCTCGGCGATCTCGGCTTTCTCGGCCTCAACAAGCCGGCGGAGTTCGGCGGCCAGGGGCTCGATTACTCCTACGCGCTGATGATGGCCGAGGAACTCGGCGCCATCACCTGCGGCGGCGTGCCGATGGCGATCGGAGTGCAGACCGACATGGCGACGCCGGCGCTGGCGCGGTTCGGTTCCGATGAAGTGCGCCGCGAGTTTCTTAGCGCCCGCGATTGCCGGCGATGCGGTGGCCTGCATCGGCGTCTCCGAGCCCGGCGCCGGCTCCGATGTCGCCTCGATCAAGACCAATGCGCGCTCCGATGGCGACGATTACGTCATCAACGGCGGCAAGATGTGGATCACCAACGGCGTGCAGGCCGACTGGATCTGCCTGCTCGCCAATACCAGCGACGACCAGGTCCATCGCAACAAGTCGCTGATCTGCGTGCCGATGAAGAGCAAGGGCGTGCAGGTCGCGCGCAAGCTCGACAAGATGGGCATGCGCTCGTCCGACACCGCGCAGATCTTCTTCGACAATGTCCGGGTGCCCAAGCGCAACCGGATCGGCGAGGAGGGCAAGGGATTTACCTACCAGATGGTGCAGTTCCAGGAAGAGCGGCTGTGGGGCGCGGCCGCCTGCCTCAAGGCGCACGAATTCATCATCGCCGAAACAATCGAGTATACCCGCAACCGGAAAGCGTTCGGCGGTTCGATCCTCGATAACCAGACCGTGCACTTCAAGCTTGCGGAAATGCAGACCGAGGTTGAGCTGCTGCGCTCGCTGATCTATCGGGCTGCCGAAGCGCTGGTCGCCGGCGAGGACGTGACGCGGCTTGCGACCATGGCCAAGCTGAAAGCCGGCCGGCTGGGGAGGGAGCTCACCGACGCCTGCCTGCAATATTGGGGCGGCATGGGCTTCATGAACGAGACGCCGGTCAGCCGGGCCTATCGCGACAGCCGCCTCACCTCGATCGGCGGTGGCGCCGACGAGGTGATGCTGATGGTGCTGTGCAAGATGATGGGCACGCTGCCCGGCATGAAGACGAAATAGCGCGGCCGGCGGGCCCTCAAGGATGAATGGAATTCGATATGCTCTATCAGGAGAGCCAGAAGGTCGTCGAACTGAAGCATCGCCTTCGGTCGTTCATGGACCGCTACGTCTATCCGAATGAGGAACGGTACTATCGCGAGGCGGAAGATCTCGGTCCGTGGAAGGTCTACCCCGTCGTCGAGGAGCTGAAGCCCAGGGCGCGCGAAGAGGGCCTCTGGAATCTGTTCCTGCCGGCGAGCGAGCATGGCGCCGGGTTGACCAATCTCGAATACGCGCCGCTGTGCGAGATCATGGGGCGGTCGCATCTTGCGCCGGAGCTGTTCAATTGCTCGGCGCCCGACACCGGCAATATGGAAGTGCTGGCGCGCTATGGCACGCGGGAGCATCAGGAGCGCTGGCTCAAGCCGCTGCTGGCGGGCGAAATCCGGTCATGCTTTGCCATGACCGAGCCGGCGGTCGCTTCCAGCGACGCCACCAACATCGAGAGCTCGATCGTTCGTGACGGCGATGACTACGTCATCAACGGCCGCAAATGGTACACCACCAACGCGACCGACCCGCGCTGCAAGATCTGCATCTTCATGGGCAAGACCGATCCGGACAATCCGGATCGCCATCGCCAGCAGTCGATGATCCTGGTGCCGATGGATACGCCGGGCGTTCGCGTCCTCCGCCCGATTCCGGTGTTCGGGTTCTATGGCGTGCCCGACCGCGCCTCGGAAGTCGTGTTCGAGAACGTGCGCGTTCCCGCAACCAACATGCTGCTCGGCGAGGGGCGCGGTTTCGAGATCGCGCAGGGGCGTCTCGGCCCCGGCCGCATCCATCATTGCATGCGCCTGATCGGGCTTGCCGAACGAACGCTGGAGAAGATGTGCATTCGGACCCGCAACCGCGTGGCCTTCGGCAAGCCGGTTTCGGAGCAGACCGTCACCCAGGAGCGGATCGCGGAGTCGCGCATCATGATCGAGCAGTCGCGGCTGCTGACCCTGAATGCCGCTTACATGATGGACACCGTCGGCAACCGGGTCGCCAAGGCCGAAATCGCGATGATCAAGGTCGCGGTTCCGAACATGGCGTGTCAGGTGATCGACTGGGCGATCCAGGCCCATGGCGGCGCCGGCACCGGCAATGATTTCGGACTGGCTGCGGCCTACGCCACCGCGCGGCTGCTCCGGCTGGCCGACGGCCCGGACGAAGTCCATCGCAACCAGATCGCCCGCCTCGAACTGCGCAAGCACAGCAACGCCTGAAGCGGGCCGCAAAAAAGGAACACCTGATGATCACGCTCTATCACTGCGACGGCGCACGCTCGTTCCGTCCGCTCTGGATGCTGGAAGAGATGGGCTTGCCGTATGAGCTCAAGATGCTGCCGTTTCCGCCGCGGGTGTTCGCCAAGGAATATCTCGCGATCAATCCGCTCGGCACCATTCCGTTCATGGTCGACGGCGAGACCAAGATGACGGAGTCCTCTGGTATCTGTTATTATCTCGGCACCAAATACGGCCCGACGCCGCTGGTGGTCGGGCAGGACGATCCGGCCTATGGCGCGTTCCTGAACTGGATGTATTTCAGCGACGCCACGCTGACCTTTCCGCAGACGCTGGTGCTGAGATACAGCCAGCTCGAACCGGAGGAGCGGCGCAACCCGCAGGTGGCCGGCGATTATGCCAAATGGTTCCTCGGCCGGCTGCGCGCCGTCGAGGCAGCCACCGCGAATGGCCAAAACTTGTGCGCCGGCCGGTTCACCGCGGCCGATATCGTTAACGGCTATGCGTTGCGTCTGGCCGGCAATATCGGCCTCGCCAAGGATTTTGGCCCCAATGTGTCAGCCTATTGGGCCCGGTTGCAGGAACGCGACGGGTACAAGCGCGCGGTTGCGGCGGAACGCAAGGCCGGCGTCGAGCAGAACATAGCGCCGCGGGTTAGGGCGTAAAGGGCTGTGTCATTCCGGGGCGATGCGAAGCATCGAACTCAGATGCGCAGATTGCCGAGTTCGCTTCGCGCCCGGAATGACGGCCTCTTATATCGATGACAGCCCAAGAATTTCCGCTATGGTTGACCCCGTCGCAGCGGCCAAAGAGCCGCGCGAGGAGGATGAACCATGGACGACATCGGCCACAAATCCGGCCACCTGATGCTGATCACCCCGGAGCGCGTTTTTTACGCCGGCCTGCTCGGCCGTCCGCGCCAACGCTGCTCGGGTGCATTCAACATCTATGTCTCGATCGAGGGCGGGCTGTGGCTCACGACCGCCGATGGCCGCGAGAGTTATGGCGAGATGGTCGCCGTGCTCCCGAATGTCAGGCACACCATTGCCAGCGACCATCGCTCGGTGCTCAGCATCGTGATCGAGCCGGAGAGCGTTCGTCCCGGCGCGCTCGAAGACTTCGCCAAACGTCTCACGGGGCCTGAAGGCGAAGCGTTCGCCAGCCGTATCCGCGCCGCCTATCTCGAACTGCGCGAACATCACGACGGCAACGAGTTCTCCAGTGTCGAATTCGATACGCTGTGCCTTGGTGAAGCGCTGCCGCGGCGCGAACTCGACCCCCGCGTGGCGCGTGCGATCCTGCAGATCGGAAAATTCTCCGGCGAACCGGTGACGGCGGCGAGCTGCGCCGCGGAGGCGGGACTGTCTCCGTCGCGTTTCCTGCATCTGTTCAAGGAAGAGACCGGAATTTCCTTCCGCTCGTTTCGCGCCTGGAAGCGGGCGCGGCATCTGCTGCATTTCGCCAATCAGGACATCAACCTTGCGCATCTGGCGCAGGACATCGGCTATCCCGACTCCACGCACTTCAGCCACTCGATCCGCCGCTTCTATGGCTTGAAGCCACGCGCGATCTTTTCAGGTTCGCGGGATCTCGCGATCTACAGCCACCGTCGCGCCAGCGCCGACAATAGCGCGTTGACGCAAGAAGCCGGCTGATGCCGGACGCATGATCGCAAACGATATTTCCGCGATCCGTCGCGTCTCGCACTCGAAGGCTGATCCATGGGCGACAAGGCCGTCATTACCTGCGCGCTGAACGGCGTGCTGACCGACCCGAAGCAGCACAACGTGCCGGTGACGCCGGAGCAGATGGCGCGCGAAGCCAAGGCTGCGTTCAACGCCGGCGCCAGCATCATGCATGTCCATCTGCGCCAGCAGGAGCCGAACAAGGGGCATCTGCCGTCGTGGGACGTCAACGTATCCAGGGAAATTCAGCAGGCGATCCGCGAGGCCTGTCCCGGCGTCATCATCAACCACACCACGGGCACGTCTGGGCCAAAGTATCAGGGCGCGCTCGATTGCGTGCGCGAGACCAAGCCCGAGATCGCGGCCTGCAATGCCGGCTCGCTGAACTATCTCAAGGTGAAGTCCGACAACACCTGGGCCTGGCCGCCGATGATGTTCGATAACGCGGTCGAGAAGGTGCAGGACTATCTCGACGTGATGAAGCAGGCCGGCACGATCCCGGAGTTCGAATGCTTCGACGTCGGCATCGTGCGCTGCGTCGGCATGTACCGGCAGACCGGGATGTATTCCGGACCGCTCGAATATAATTTCGTGATGGGCGTCGCCTCGGGCATGCCGGCCGATCCGGAATTGCTTCCGATCCTGTTGAAGCTGAAATTGCCGGAAGCGCGTTGGCAGGTCACCGCGATCGGCCGCGCCGAAATCTGGCCGCTGCACCAGCGCTGCGCCGATCTCGGCGGGCATCTCCGCACCGGGCTCGAGGATACGTTCTATCTCGCCAACGGAACCAAGGTGACCTCGAACGGGCAACTGATCGACGAAATCGCCGGATGTGCGCGGCGGGCCGGGCGCGAGATCGCAAGCCCGGCGGAAGCGCGGCAGATTTTCGGGACGAGGCACTAGTTCGTCATTCCATCTATCGGCAAGCGCTGACGCGTGGATTGCGTCGTCGCTTCGCTCCTCGCAATGACGAACCGCACGTGGCAAAGAACATATGACCAATCTCGCAGCAACCGGTGGCGTGTCCGGTCCGGGCCGGATCGGCAGGGTCGCGATCGGCGATCTGCTGAAGCGCGCGGCGGCGCGGTTTCCGGATCGCGTTGCGCTGACCGATGGCGCGCGCCGCGTGACCTATACGCGAGCTCGAGCAGGACGCCAATCGCTTCGCCAATTACCTCGTCAAGCGCGGGCTGAAGCCGGGCGAGAAGATCTCGACGATCTGCAACAACTCCGTCGAGTTCGTCAAAGCGCTGTTCGGCATCCACCGCGCCGGCCTGGTGTGGGTGCCGATCAACACCATGCTCGGCCCGGCCGATATGGGTTATATCCTCGATCACGCCGAGGTGCGCTTTGCGCTGATCGACGACGTCATGCATGCGCAACCCGATCGCCGCGACGCGCTGGAACAGCGCGGCATGCAGATGATCGCGATCGATCTTGCCGGCAAGATCGCCGAGACGGGACTGGAGAATTTTAGCGATCTCATCAAAGGCCAGCCCGAGGTCGAGCCGGAGATCGAGATCGACGACCGCGATCTCGCGATGATCATCTACACGTCGGGCACGACCTCGCGGCCGAAGGGCGCGATGCATTGTCATCTCGCCGTGGTCATGGCCGTGATGAGCAACGCCATCGAAATGAAGCTCGGCCGGGAAGACGGCATCACCGGGCAGTTTCCGCTGTTCCACTGCGCCGGCCACGTGCTGCTGCTGAGCTATCTGTCGGTCGGCGGCCGGATGGCGCTGATGCGCGGCTTCGATCCGGTGGTCTGCATGGAAGCGATCGTGCGCGACAAGCTGACCGTGTTCGTCGGCCTGTCGCTGATGTACCAGGCGATCCTCGATCACCCGCGCCGCAGGGAGTTCGATCTTTCGCACTTGCGGACCTGCATCTACACCATGGCGCCAATGGGCCGTCCGCTGCTGGAACGCGCCATGGCCGATATGTGCCCGAATTTCGTGCTGAGTTCAGGCCAGACCGAAATGTATCCGGCCACCACGATGTCGCAGCCGGACCGCCAACTCGAGCGCTTCGGCAATTACTGGGGCGAGTCGCTGATCGTCAACGAGACGGCGATCATGGACGACAACGGCAATTTGCTGCCGCGCGGCCAGATCGGCGAACTCGTGCATCGCGGGCCCAATGTCATGATGGGCTATTACAAGGATCCGAAGGCGACCGAGGAAGCGCGCAAGTTCGGCTGGCATCACACCGGCGATCTCGCGCTGATCGACGAGCATGGCGAGGTGCTGTTCCTCGACCGCAAGAAGGACATGATCAAGTCGGGCGGCGAAAACGTCGCTTCCGTGAAGATCGAGGAGACACTGCTGGCGCATCCCGCCGTGCAGAACGCTGCCGTGGTCGGTCTGCCGCATCCGCAATGGGGCGAGGCGGTGTCAGCCTTCGTCAAGCTGAAGCCGGGCGCGCAGACCGATGAAGCCGCGATCACCGAACATTGCCGCAAGCATCTTGGCGGTTTCCAGGTGCCGAAGCTGGTTCGGATCCTCGACGAGATGCCAATGACCGCGACCGGCAAGCTGCGCAAGGTCGAACTGCGTCAGGCCTTCAGCGAACATTTTGTCGGAAAGTAGCAATGGCCATCCTGGAATCCACGATTGCGACCGGCAGCGCGGCCTTCAAGGCCAATCGCGACGGTATGCTGGCGCTGATCGCGCGGATGCGCGGGCTCGAAGACCGCACGCGGGCTGCATCGGCCGCGGCGAAGGATCGCTTCCACAAGCGGGGGCAGTTGTTGCCGCGCGAACGCGTGGCGCTGGTGCTCGATCCGGGCTCGCCCTTCGTCGAACTATCGACGCTGGCCGGCTACATGTTCGACGTCCCCGATGCCGAAAAGAGCGTGCCCGGCGGCGGCCTCGTTGCCGGCATCGGCTTCGTCTCCGGCATCCGCTGCATGGTCAGCGCCAATGATTCCGGCATCGACGCCGGCGCGCTGCAGCCGTACGGCCTCGACAAGACGCTGCGGGTGCAGGAACTGGCGCTGGAGAACAAGCTGCCTTACGTGCAACTGGTCGAAAGCGCCGGCGCCAACCTGCTGCGCTACCGGGTCGAGGATTTTATTCGCGGCGGCAATATCTTTCGCAATCTGGCGCGACTGTCGGCGGCAGGACTGCCCGTCGTCACCGTGACGCACGGATCGTCGACGGCAGGGGGCGCGTACCAGACCGGACTGTCCGATTACATCGTCATGGTGCGCGGCCGCACCCGCGCCTTTCTGGCCGGGCCGCCGCTGTTGAAGGCCGCGACAGGAGAGATCGCGACCGAGGAGGAACTCGGCGGCGCGGAGATGCACACGTCCATCTCCGGTCTCGGCGACTATCTGGCCGAGGACGACCGCGACGCGTTGCGTATTGCGCGCGACATCATGGCCAATCTGGAATGGGACCGGCCGAAGTCCGCGGAAGCATCGTTCAAGCCGCCGCGCTACGATGCGGAGGAATTGCTCGGCATCATGCCGATGGACCACAAGCGTCCCGTCGACATGCGCCAGGCCATCGCCCGCTTTGTCGACGATTCCGATTTCACCGAGTTCGGCGCCAATTACGGCCCCGCGACCGTGTGCGGTCATGCCCGCATCGAGGGGCAGGCGATCGGCATCATCACCAACAACGGGCCGCTCGACGTGCCCGGCGCCAACAAGGCGACGCATTTCATCCAGGCCTGCTGCCAGTCGCGCACGCCGATCCTGTATATGAACAACACGACGGGCTACATGGTCGGCAAGGCCTACGAAGAGGCCGGCATGATCAAGCACGGTTCAAAGATGATCCAGGCGGTGACCTCGGCGACGGTGCCGCAGATCACGATCTATTGCGGGGCATCGTTCGGAGCCGGCAATTACGGCATGTGCGGGCGCGGTTTCCATCCACGCTTCTGCTTCTCCTGGCCCAACGCCAAGACCGCCGTGATGGGTGGCGAGCAGGCGGCCGAGACCATGGCGATCGTGACCGAGGCCGCGGCGGCACGGCGCGGCAAGCCGATCGAGAGGGAGAAGCTCGACGCCATGAAGGCGCAGATCACGGGCGTGTTCGACGGCCAGATGGACGTGTTCTCGACCAGCGCGCGCGTGCTCGACGATGGCGTGATCGATCCGCGCGATACCCGCAGCGTGCTCGCCGAAGTGCTGGCGATCTGCCGCGAGGCGGAAGCCCGCACACCGCAGCGCATGCAATTCTCGGTCGCGCGGCCATGAGCGATGCAGCGATGAAGCGGACGCCGTTCTTCAAGGTTCTCGTCGCTAATCGCGGCGAGATCGCGCTGCGGATCATGCGCACCGCGCGCCGGCTGGGCTATGGCGTGGTCGCCGTTTATTCCGATGCCGACCGCGACGCGCTGCATGTGCGTGAGGCCGACCAGGCGGTGCGGATCGGGGAAGCGCTGCCGGCGCAGTCGTACCTGCGGATCGACGCCATCATCGCCGCCGCCAAGGCCAGCGGCGCCAGCGCGGTGCACCCCGGCTATGGCTTCCTCGCCGAGAACGAAGACTTTGCACAAGCCTGCCGCGATGCCGGGCTGGTGTTCATCGGACCGTCGCCGGAGGCGATCCGGGTGATGGGCAACAAGGCCGGTGCCAAGGACATCATGCAAAAGGCCGGCGTGCCTTGCGTACCCGGCTATCAGGGGGCGGACCAGAGCGACACCGCGATGCTGGCGGAGGCAAGAAAGATCGGCTTTCCCGTCATGATCAAGGCGGTGGCCGGTGGCGGCGGGCGCGGCATGCGGCTGGTCGCGGACGCCGCGGCATTTCCGGACGCGCTACGCAGCGCGCGGTCGGAGGCGCAGGGCGCGTTCGGCGATCCCACCGTGATCCTGGAGCGTGCCATCGTCGATCCCCGACACATCGAAATCCAGGTGTTTGGCGACCGCTATGGCAACGCGGTTCATCTCGGCGAGCGCGATTGTTCGGTGCAGCGCCGGCACCAGAAGCTGATCGAGGAAGCGCCGTCGCCGAAGGTGACGCGAAAATTGCGGGCGCGGATGGGCGAAGTCGCGGTCGCCGCAATCAGGCAGCTTCGCTATGAGGGGGCAGGCACACTCGAATTCCTGCTTGATCAAAGCGGCGAGTTCTATTTCATGGAAATGAATACCCGGCTTCAGGTCGAACATCCCGTCACCGAGGCGATCACCGGGCTGGATCTGGTCGAATTGCAGTTGCGTATTGCCGGCGGCGAACCGCTTGGGCTTGTGCAGGAAGACATCAAATTCTCCGGCCACGCCATCGAAGTGCGCCTTTGCTCGGAGGATGCCGCCCATGATTTCATGCCGCAATCGGGCAGGATGGAGCTGTGGCAGATGCCGGATGGCATTCGCGTCGAGCACGCGCTGCAATCCGGCTCGGAGATTCCGCCGTTCTACAATTCGATGATCGCCAAGATCGTCAGCCATGGCGCCGATCGCGACGAAGCGCGCGGCCGGCTGATCTGCGCGCTGGAGCAGACCGCAGCATTCGGCGTCACCACCAATCAGGGATTTCTGATTTCCTGTCTGCGTCATCCCGGTTTTGCCAAGGGCGA
The DNA here is from genome assembly GCA_963840465.1 of uncultured Alphaproteobacteria bacterium. Classification (GTDB taxonomy): domain Bacteria; phylum Pseudomonadota; class Alphaproteobacteria; order Rhizobiales; family Xanthobacteraceae; genus Bradyrhizobium. The sequence goes on from CAWIZF010000045.1 coordinate 13,324, forward strand.
GGCGACCACGTCTTTCATCGGCCGGTATCGTGACGAATTGCTGGCGCCACGTGCAAACGACAAGGCGGAAACCGCGCTGGCCGCCTTGCTGCTCTACGTCACCAGTCCCCACGCACCGCCCTGGCGCAGCGGGCGAAGTCTGGCCGCGACGTTTCCGCTGACGATGCGGATCGATCTCGGACATGGCGCGCAGGAGGTGGACATTGTGCGCGGCCGCGATGGCGGGTATGTCGCCATCGTCGATGGCAGCGAGCTTCGCTTCGAGATTGACGAGCTTGGTTCCGATACGATCCGCTTCCGTACCGACGGCATGATGAAATCGGCGAGATTCTTGCGCGATAGCGACCGGCTATATGTCCTGCATCGCGGAGTGACGATTGCGGTCCGCGATCTTACCCTTGCGGCCCCGGTTTCAGCCGCGGCGGCCGGTGGCGACGGCAAGGTGCGCGCGGCGATGAACGGCCGCGTCGTCGCCGTGCTGGTCAAGCCCGGTGAGCAGGTTGCCGCCGGGCAGCCTGTGATGACGCTGGAAGCGATGAAGATGGAGCACGTGCACACGGCGGGTGTCGCGGGCACGGTGTCGTCGATCGATGTCGCCGAAGGCGAGCAGGTGACAACGGGCAGGATCGTCGTGGAGATCGAGGCGGTGGCGTAGCTGCGTAGGGTGGGCAAAGGAGCGTAGCGACGTGCCCACCCTCTATCGTCGAGCAAGCTGCGAGATGGTGGGCACGCTGCGCTTTGCCCACCCTACGAGACCTACGTTTTGCTGCGTGGCCCGCATGAGCGGAGCGATATGCGGGACCGGTCCCCGGGGTCGCTTCGCTCGCCCGGGCTACGACGCCACCCTACGAATTCTCCGGCCGCCCCGTGCCGTCATTCAGCCAGCATGCCACCTCGTGCCGCTCGCCGGCCGCCACCAGCGCCGGTCGCTCCAATTTGCATCGGTCCATCGCATAGCGGCAGCGGGTGTGGAAGGCGCAGCCTGACGGCGGGTTGATCGGGCTCGGGACGTCGCCGTCGACCATGGGCGCAAGTTTCTTGGCCTTGGGATCGGCGATCGGGACCGAGGCCAGCAGCGCCTGCGTGTAGGGGTGGCGCGGGTTGGCGAACAATTCGGCCTTGTCGGCGATCTCGACAATGCGCCCGAGATACATTACGGCGACGCGGTGGCTGATGTGGGCGACGACGGCGAGATCATGCGCGATGAACAGGTATGAAAAA
>CAWIZF010000046.1:0-128062 GCA_963840465.1 uncultured Alphaproteobacteria bacterium
CCATTTGCCGGATCAACACCCTTCACCCGGCCCTTTTGCGGGAAAGGGAATGAATCCGGCGTCATTTCAGTCGCGGAATCACCTCTTCCGCAAATATTTCCTTATCTAACAGTCCCATATGCGTGTAAACCACCTTGCCTTCACGCGATATCAGCACGGAATAGGGAACCACCCCATCGCGATTGCCCAGGCCTCTCCATCACGGTGGGGCCGCTTGAATTGTCCACCAGGACGGGATAGTTGATCCCCAGCGAGCGCTGCACGTTGCGCAGCTTTTTTTCGTCATCCAGGCCGATGCCGACGATTTGCAGCCCTTGCGCGGCATATTGGGTCTGGAAAGCGACCAGATCGCGTATCTCGGTCTGGCAGGGCGAACACCAGCTGGCCCAGAAGTTGAGCAGGACGACTTTGTTGCGCCATTCGGCCAACTCGTGCTGCTTGCCGTCCATGCCGGGCAGCTTGAACGCGGGTACGGCAGGTTCGCCTGCGTTGGCAGCCGGCAATGCAGCGAGCATCGCCAGCGTCAGAAAGCAGGCGGCCACCTTGCTCATTGGGCAGCGACGGGTTGAGATGCCTGCGGTGCCGATGCAACGACGCTCCAACTGACCGGATAGCGTTTTTCCAGTTCGCCCAGGAAGCCGGGAAGGTTCTGGCTGATCATCATCTGCTGCACACGCTCGCGCACATCTTCAAACGGCTTTTGCCTGCCGATGCGGCGTTCCAGCACCATGATCAGGTTGAAACCGGCCGGCGTGGCGATCACTTCGCTGAGCTGTTCGTCCTTCAGCTTGGGCAACACCTTGAGCAGCTCGGGCATGCCGCGGCCTTCCGTGATCCAGCCGATATCGCCGTTGCGCTTGCGACCTTCGGGATCGATGCTGTCGCTGGCGGCCAGGTTGAACAGGCTTTCTCCCTTGACGATGCGCGCACGCATCGCTTGCGCTTCTTCCTTCGTGGCGACGACCAGTTGCCCCACGTGGTAGCTGGCCGGGATGCGGCCGACTTCCTGGTGCTTGGCGTACCAGCCGCGCATGGCTTTTTCGTTCGGGATCCACTCCCGGGTCTTTTTCTCGACCATCAAGGCGGGCAGGCGCTCTTCCAGGTAACGATTGAGCTGAACGCTGACGTCGGCGCCGTCGCGCTCCGCAGCCATGGCGGCCAGCATCATCTCGCCGCGATTTTGGAGTTGCATTTTGATCCACTCCGGGTTGGGCGTTTTTTTCCACATGCTTGCGTCCACGACATCGCCGTACGTGATGCGGAACCCGTCGCCTTCCATGAGTACGACATCCGGTTTGATGCCGGACACGATGCGCGATTCATAGGTCTTCGCATTGCTGTCCTGCTGCAATTTCTGCATCGCGGCGCGCTTCACGGCCTGGAACTGCGAGGAGACGTAAGAGGACTTGGCGGCGTCGAGGGCCGCGGCGTCGCCCTTGAATTGTTGTTTCATCGCTTCCAGCGTATCGGCGGGAATGGCGATACCGGCGCGCAATTTGTCCATATAACTGCGATAGAGCAATCCCATCCGGAAATTGTCCTTCTCGCGCTTGAAGGCGGCGGTCTTGTCCAGGCCGAGCTGCTTGGCTTCCAGGGCCAGCAGACGGGCCGACACCAGGCGGCGCAGCATGTCGCCGCGCAGGCTTGCCTGCTCGTCTTCGCCCATGGTGTTGAATTGCGTATAGAACGGCGAACTGGCAACTGCCGATTCCAGATCGCGCGAATTGATTTCTTGTCCACCCACGGTGGCCAGCACTTGATCGGCCGCACTTGCGTGGAGCGGTGAACAAATCAGGGCGACAGTCCAAAACAGGGAGGTCAGCAACGTTTTTCTGTTCAGCATAGTGATAGTCCGATTAATTGTTATTCTGATATTTGATCCAGAGCAGTTTCGCACAACGCGAATCCTGAACCGTGTTTTCGATACACAACAAATCGGGGGGTTGCCCCCCCGATCCGTCATTCATACACTACGAACTGCTTAGTCTTTCTCTTTCGGTACTGCACCACCAAGGTCCTTGGCGCTGCCGTGCATCCATTCCACAGCCGCTTCGAAGTTCTCCAGGATGGGCTTGCCATTCCAGACATGTTCCTTCTTCTTGGCGATCAGCGGCACACCCTTGTCGTTCGTCTCGTGGCAGGAAGCGCACTTCAACGGACCATGCGAACCGTCCGGGTTGTACTGCGCAGCCTGTTTGTACGAAGTCACGTCGGTCGTCGCGGTGACCGGATACAGACCATGGATGGACTCGTGGCAGGACTGGCAGGACAAGCCTGCATGGCCCTTGGAGTAACGCATCACGCTGTACTTGCCCGGCTGGTTGATCGGGTAAGCACGACCGCCCTGACCTTCCACGAACGGAGCCGCGTGGCAGTCCGCGCAGTGCGGAGCACCCGGGGACAGCCAGTAGTCGCGACCGTTGGTTGCGGCATCGTACGGAACGGCAGTCGCGCCGGTCGCACCTGCGGGCAGCTTCAGGGTCTTGACGTCCACAGCGGGGTTGGCCGACAGGATGGACACGCTGACGTCGCCGTCTTCATCCTTGCTGACCATCGGGCCATTGCCTTGCAGCGCAATGACGGCGATATCCGGAACCATGCGTTTGGCAGCCCATGTTTCCAGGATGCCGGATTTTCCGGGCGTATCTTCGCCCTTGTCGTTCATCACGACCTTGGGATCCAGATACTTGGTTTTCAGCACGTCGGTCGACACGCCGACTGCCTTGGCGATCTCGTCCAGCGACTTGTTGCGGATGGTGGAACCGGTCTGCTTGTAGGCATTGGTCAGGTTGTCGCGCTGATACAGTTCGCGGGACAGCTGGTTGTGGCAGTTGGTACACCACAGGCCTTTGCCGTTTTCCTTGGTGCCGATCTTGGAAACGTTGCTCTGCATCCACTTGCCGATCTCGTTCAGGTGCTCGGGGGATATCGACACCGTCCTTATCCTTGTTCGGATTGGCATGCACGTCGCGCCCGACATAACAGCCGCCGGATGCATCGCGGTTGTCGCCGTGGGCATAGGCATTCTTGCCGTCCGCAGTGATCGGGTAGTTGGCCATCTTGCCGTCCTGGCGGTGAGCCGGGTGGCAGCCTTGGCAGGATGCGGTGCGGCCTTGCGAGTCAGGCAACGGAGCCTTGGTCTGGTGCACGGTGTGGATCGCCTGGGTCAGCGGGGAGATCGTCACGTCGGCACCGGTCTTCGGGTCCTTGAAGGTCTTGGACTGCAACACGCCGATCACGTTGTCCGCATGGCACTTCTGGCACAACACGGGGTCGCGGCCCAGACGGTTATCCAGAGAACGACTGTTGGGGTTGTAGTTCTTCATGAACTCGGTACCGGTACGGTCGTCGTGCATTTGCAGGATGGAAACGGAAGTGGCTTTCAGGTTGGCGATCCAGTCGCTGGCGCCCAGACCTTTCCAGAATGCCTTCTCTTGCTGGTACAGCGTGAACTTGTCGCCGTTGGCGGTCTTGTTGCTGTGGCAGTTCGCGCAGTTCGGAATGTCGATCGGGCTGGTGCCGATGAAGCTGACCGGCTTGCCGGAGTGCGAGTCGATCACCGGAGCGCCGGTCTTTTCATCCACCAGACTGACCCATGCTTCCTGGAACGGCTGGATATCGGCTTCGGTCAGGGTCAGCGGATCTTGCATCGAGCGGTCGTTGAACGGTGTCAGCGGCAAACCGAGCGCATCCCAGATGCCGGGATTGGTCAGCATGATGGGCACGTTGTCCAGCACGGAAGACTTGGTGTAAACGATGGTGCCCACGTCGCCGGTGTAATGCAGATAGCCATTCCTCATCGGGCTGGGAACGGCAGCACCTGCGGGACCGTTGTCGCGCGGAACCGGGATCTGGATACCGACGAACAGTTTTTCCTTGTCTGCGCTGGTGTTCTTGGGATTGGTGCCCTTCAGGTCCTTGTATACATAAAGGTGGTTGAAGTAGGCGTTGGCAACGTTCTCGTTGGGCCCATATTTGCCGTCACCGTTCACATCGTACGGCACGTCCCAATATTTCAGCTTGGAGCCTTCGGAATAGGTGTTGTCGATATGGCCATAAGCCAGACGGAAGCGTTTTTTGCCGTCGACCAGCACGCCCGGTTCTTTGGGGTCGGCTTCCAGCAACTCGGGGAATTTATTCGGGCCGGTCGACGTCTTGATGACCTGGCTTTGCACCGAGTTATACGGCGGCAACACGCAGCAATAGCTGAAATCGAAGCCGGTACAGTGCATACCGAGTTCGTAATTGATGGTGATGTTGTAATCGTTCTTCGGCTTGGTAGCCGAAGGCGCAGCGAATGCCGCGCCGATCACGAGGGAACATAACAACGTTCCGGCGAACATTATTTTCTTCTTCACGTAGACCTCCCTGATTGTTATCGATTAAACAATTCCAGACAGGGCGAGGAATGAATCATGCCCAGCCTGAGCCTGGTTATTATCACTGCGCGATATTTATCCGCGATTTCGCTGCTGCTACCATTCCATCCCCGATTACTTTGACAGCCAATCGGGGAGTACGAATTCAGTGCCGGTCGGGGTAGTTTGTGCACTAGCCCCTTGTGGCAATCGATACAGGTTTTGCCCTCTGCCTTGGCGTCTCGTGTTTGCTTTTTGCACCCTTGCTTTGGTCATCCAGCTTCATGGATTCAAGGCTGTGGCAATTGCGGCAACCGACGGAGTCGGATTCTTTCATGCGCGCCCATTCACGCTGTGGCCATTTCCACGCGCTGGCATCGAATTTCTCGCGCGTGCTCGATAATCGCCGACCACTTCCTCCCAGACAATCCCGGGCAGCTATCAATTTGCGATACATTTCGGAATACCAGTTCTTCTTCGGCACGTGGCAGTCGGAACAGACTGCGCGCACCCCGGATTTGTTGGAGTAATGCACCGATTCCTTGTACTCGTCATAGTTGTAACTCATGCTGTGACAGGAAGCGCAGAACTCGAGCGTGTTGGTCGCCTCGACTGTCGTGGTGAACCCGCCCACCCCAACCAGCAACACGCAAACAGCCCTGCAACGATTCCGAGCGCAATGCGACCGGGCAGGCTGCGCCAGATGCGTGCCAACAGTGCCGGATTTAGTATTCATCGCGATTCAGAAAGCTTGATCATCGGATGGCTCACGGTCAGTGGTAACTGCCGTAATACTGAATCAGCGCCTTAATGTCTTCCGGCGAAATCTCGTCCAGCTTGGCTTTCATCTTCTTCGGAATCGGCCGCTTGCCCGTTACAAACTCATCCAGCGCCTGGGTCAGGTAAGGGATCCATTGACCAGCCATCATGCCGGCATCGTCCTTGGCTTGTGTGGCGCCGTCGGAATGGCATTTTTCACAATACATCTCGTGGATGTCTTTGCCCTTTGCAGCCAGGGCCGGATCGAATTTCTGTTTCGCACGCACGAATTTCTGCTTGGACATATGCACGGCAATCTGACGCGCCTCGGCATCTTTCAGGCCCTTGGCGATCTGGCACATGTTGGTTGTTTTGCCCTTGTCCGGCCCGCTGCGATATTTGGTGTCGGGACAGTCGCGATCCTTGTCGCGATAGGCCTTCAGGTTGTTGACCAGAAATTCGACCGAGTAGCCGCCGATGATAGGCACATCGGATTCGGTGCTGGCACCGTCTTTGCCGTGACAATAGGAACAAGTCTTCAGCTGGCTGTCTACGCTGGCCGCCAGCGCACCGGTGACAGGCGCCAAACCGAGCAGGAATGCTCAAAGAAAGGAAATTGAAACAGGAAAACCCGCTACGCTTTTTCAACATCGACTCCCCAAAGTGAAAAAACCAATCAAATCTGGAAGGACGGTGCGCTCTGATCTTGATTGGCCCGAGTCGCATTGCCCACGACCGCATTACATGCGACAGAGCCGACTAACGTCTATCACCCGTAAGTAGCAAGGTTGAGTAGCTCGAAAGTGTTACAAAATTAAGGGTTATTAGTTGACTAGTTTACACTGACACGGCCAAATTTTCGCTTGCCGACTTGCGCAACGACAACGGTACCCGCCTTGAGCAGCAGGGATTTATCGCTGATTTTTTCGCCATCAAGTTTGACTGCGCCGGCATCGATCATGCGCAGCGCTTCGGAAGTGCTGGCGACAAGGTTGGCCTGTTTGAGAAGATGGGCAATGGCGATGCCGCCGTTGGATGGATTGCACGGAAAGCTCAGGCATGTCGTCCGGCAATACCCCTTTCTGGAAACGCGCTTCGAATTCCGCAAGCGCATCTTCGGCCGCTTTTTGCGAGTGGAAGCGGGCGACGATTTCCTGCCCGAGCATCACCTTGATATCGCGAGGGTTGCGTCCATTAGCGACTTCTTCGCGGAAATTGGCGATCTGCGCCAGGCTGCGGAAGGAAAGCAGTTCGAAGTAACGCCACATCAGGTCGTCCGAGACCGACATGAGTTTGCCGAACATCTCGGTCGGCGTATCGGTGATCCCCACGTAGTTGCCCAAGGACTTGGACATCTTGTTGACGCCATCCAAGCCTTCCAGCAACGGCATGGTAAGCACCACTTGCTGCGCTTGCCCGAAATGCCTTTGCAGTTCGCGCCCCATCAGCAGGTTGAATTTCTGGTCGGTGCCGCCCAGTTCGATATCGGCCTTGAGGGCCACGGAATCGTAGCCTTGCACCAAAGGGTAGATGAATTCGTGGATGGCAATGGGTTGGCTGCCCTTGTAACGCTTGGAAAAGTCATCGCGTTCCAGCATTTGCGCCACGGTGTGAGTAGCCGCCAACTTGATCAGGTCGACCGCGCTGAATTTGTCCATCCAGGTGGAATTGAATACGACTTCGGTCTTGGCCGGATCGAGCACCTTGAACACTTGATCTTTGTAACTTTGCGCATTGGCAAGCACCTGCTCGCGCGACAAGGGCGGGCGGGTCGCATTCTTGCCGGTGGGGTCGCCGATCATGCCGGTGAAGTCACCGATCAGGAACAGGGCATGGTGCCCCAAATCCTGCAACTGGCGCATTTTGTTCAAGAGCACGGTGTGGCCGAGATGCAGGTCGGGTGCGGTAGGATCGAAACCCGCCTTGATGCGCAGCGGACGGCCTTGTTCGAGCTTTTTGATTAGTTCGGATTCCAGCAGCAATTCTTCGCTGCCACGCTTGATTTGATTGAGTATTTCTTGTTGACTCATGTCGAAAGGCCGTTTGTCTGTATCTAACCCGATGTCCCGGCTGGTTTTGAGGGGTAGCCGCTTTCTGTTAAAGTGGCGCACTCAAATTCAATAAGTCTTGTTGTGTGCCGATAAAACATTTACGGACATTCACAAGCACTGCCGCCTTGGGAGGCGCGAATGTTACCGCAAAACACCTTGTCACACGCGCACAAAATGAAGCTGCGTTGGTTCATCACCTTGTCCAGTCTGCCTTTGCTGGGCGTGGTGACCGCCTTTGGCATCATGCCGCAAACCGATGCGATGTCGCGCGAACAAAAGGCGGTATTTGAAGATATCGCCCTGCCCACCTCCACCCCGGTTGCGGCCAACGCGACGACGTTCTGGCGCAACGAGCGCATCCAGCGCGGCGACACCATCGCTGAGCTGCTGCGCCGCCTGAATGTGGATGATCAGGCTGCAAGCGACTATCTGCGCAAGAGCAAATACACCGAAAGCCTGCGCCGCCTGCCGGTGGGCAAGGAGGTTCAGGCCGAGACCGACATCAACGGCGCAATGCTGTCATTGCGTTATTTGAGCGAGACCAATCAGGTCATCATCGAGAAGAACGGCAACAGCTTCTCGAACCGCACCCTGCCCGCGCAGACCGACAAACGCATGCAGATCCGCACCGGCGAGATCACCAGCAATCTGTTCGAGGCAACCGATGCAGCCGGGCTGCCCGACCCGGTAGCCAACCAGCTGTCGGATATTTTCGGCGGCGATATCGACTTCCATCGCGATCTGCGCAAAGGCGACAAGTTCACGGTGATCTACGAGATGAACTATATCAATGGCGAACCCGCCCGCTCCGGGCGCATCATTTCCGCCGAGTTCATCAACCACGGACATACCTACCGCGCCGCCTACTTCCAGACCACCGAATTCACGGGCGACTATTACTCCCCGGAAGGCAAGAGCATGCACAAGGCCTTCCTGCGTTCTCCCATCGAGTTTTCGCGCGTCAGTTCCGGTTTTACGAAATCCCGCTTCCATCCGATACTGAACAAATGGCGTTCGCACAAGGGCGTTGACTACGCCGCGCCGATCGGCACCAAGGTCAAAGTCACCAGCGACGGCGTGGTCTCGTTCGTCGGCAGCCAGGGCGGTTATGGCAACGTGGTCATGGTCGATCACCAGGGACATTTCTCCACCGTGTATGGGCACCTGTCGCGCTTTGCCGGCGGCATCCGCAAGGGACAGCGTTTGGGCCAGGGCCAGATCGTCGGTTACGTCGGCATGACCGGTTTGACGACCGGACCGCATTTGCACTACGAATTCAAACTGAATGGCGTTCAGCGCGACCCCTTGAAAGTGGCGCTTCCCGACGGAAGGCCGATCAGCGAGGCGCAGAAAACTTCCTTCCTGGATAGCACCCGCGACCTGTTCGCGCAGCTGGACACTTACCGCAACACGCATGTAGCAAGGCTAGACTAAGCCCGGTGAGCGCGACACCCGATCTCTATATCGGCATCATGTCCGGCACCAGCCTGGACGGCATTGATGCTGCGCTGGTCGACCTGTCGCAAGCTTCGCCTCGTCTCATTTCCAGCTATTTCCAGCCATATGCGCAGCCGCTGAAAGACGCGTTGCTCGCGCTGCACCACGCCTCGCACGACGAGTTGCATCAATCGCAGCTCATCGCCAACCAGTTGGCACGCGAATACGCAGACGCGACGCTGGCGCTGTTGATGAACGCGGGAGTTACAGCCGAATCGGTGCAAGCCATCGGCTGCCACGGCCAGACCGTGCGCCACCGTCCGGAACACGGCTACACCATACAGCTCAACAACGCAGCGCTGCTGGCTGAATTGACCGGCATCCATGTGGTGGGCGACTTCCGCAGCCGCGACATCGCCGCGGGCGGTCAAGGCGCACCGCTGGTGCCGGCGTTTCACGACAAAGTATTGCGCCATCCGAACATTCATCGCGCCATCCTCAATATCGGCGGCATCGCCAACCTGACCGATCTCGCCCCGAACAAAGCCACCATCGGTTTCGACAGCGGCCCCGGCAACCTGCTGATGGATGCCTGGATCGCCAAACAGTCAGGGCAAGCCCTACGACAAGAACGGCGCTTGGGCAGCCAGCGGCAAGGTCATCCCTGCTCTGCTGCAGCGTTTGCTGGCCGAATCCTATTTCGCTTCAGCCCCACCCAAGAGTACGGGGCGCGACCTGTTCAACCTGACTTGGCTGGAAAACACTTGAATGGGAAAGAAACGCCGGCCGATGTGCAAGCCACCCTGCTTGCACTCACCGGCGACAGTATTGCCACTGCCGTGCAACGCTTCTGCAAAGGCGCGCAAGGAAATCTACCTGTGCGGCGGTGGTGCTCACAACCAGGCACTGGTTGCGCACCTGCAACGCGCGCTGCCGAATGCCGCATTCAAAAGACAGAGGTATTGGGCATTGCCGCCGACTGGATGGAAGCCATCGCTTTCGCGTGGCTGGCGCAACAGACGATGCACCTGCGTCCCGGCAACCTGCCTGCCGTTACGGGGGCGAAACATCCCTGCGTCCTCGGGGCAATTTACCCTGCATAAAAATAAAGCCGTTGTCCGCAGATTACGCAGATAAACGCAGATTTTCAGGCGATTGCGAATGAACCCGCTATCCAAAGCGACTTGTTGTTTAATCGGCGAAAATCTGTGTAATCTGCGGATGGAATTGCCATTTTCGGGACGAAAACAAAACGGGGCGCCAGCGCCCCTGTTATCTATTGCAACTTCCGATTTGAACTTATACCGAGAACGACGAACCGCAACCGCAAGTGGTGGTAGCGTTCGGGTTCTTGATCACGAATTGCGAACCTTCCAGACCTTCGGTGTAGTCGATCTCTGCGCCAACCAGTTGCACCAATCACTAATTACTACTCGCTGCCGTCGGATTTGCGCGGCTCGATGGAGCTTACGAATAACACAGATTGGACGTAGCTATCTGTTCGAACGTCGCCAGGTGGCTGGTGCAGTCCCGAACGCCTTCTTGAAGGCGCGGGAAAATGCAGCCTCGGAACTGTAACCGACCAAGTCGGCAACTGCCGCAAGGGACGCGCTGGTATTGCGGAGCTTCTGGGTCGCGACCTGCATGCGCCAACTGGCGACGTAGTGCATCGGCGGCATGCCGATCAAGCTAATGAAGCGGTCGGCCAGCGCTGAACGCGACAGGCCGACCTCACGGCTAAGGTCATCCACGTTCCAAGGCCGGGTAATGTCGTGATGTAGCAGCGCCAGCGCTCGCGCAACGTAGGGGTCGCGCAAACCTGCGAGCCAACCGGTCTGCCCCTGCGGCAGTGCTTCAGTGTAGCGCCGCACGGCTTCAACGAACAACAGCTCTGACAGCTTCGCCAGCACGGTCTCCGAACCTGGGCGGCCAGCGGCGACCTCCTCGGCAGCATATTGGAAAGTCGAGCGGATCCATTCTGCTGCCCCACCTTGTTCGGCATCGAGTTTTAGCAGCGACGGCAAGGTCGAGATCACCGGATTGTCTTCAGCGCAATCGCAGCCGAGGAACCCGCAGATCATCCGCGTGCGTCTTCCACTGCCGCCGTGACGGATCAAGGACAGCCCGCCGTCCTTAGGCGGCCGGATAATATCGATACCGGCTACCGGCGGCAGGGTCAGGTCGCTACCCACCAGGTGCAGGTCGTTGCGCGGCAACAGAACGACGTCACCGGCTCTAAGCACGAGGCCCTCTCCATCCTCGCCGTCGACCCGGATACGGAGTTCACCCTCGACAACGTAGTGATAAAGAATCAGGTGCGATGCTGGCCCGAGAGCGGGCGCGCAATGTTCTGGCGCTACGCGGGCCGCCATACACCATGGCGCAAAGAAATCGGCGTGCAAGAACACGCCGCCAGTCAAATGCGCCACTCGCAAAACATCGGATAACGCGTCCATGCCGCCTCCTACCACGATACGGTGTCTCGGTCATGTCTCCCGGTGGGCCGGTCATAGACCCTCGATCGACTGGCAACCTACAGATGACCGCATGAGCCGACCGCATGAGCCGACCGGTTCGGCCTATGGTGTCCAGAAGGGACTTCGTAGGGCTCGTGGCGGGAAGTGACCTCGCTCTGGTTCTCTTCAAGCTCGGCCTTGGCCCGATATGTCGGCTAGGACAAGTCATGATCGTCTGCTCTTGCAATGTGTTCAGTGACCATCAGATTCGGTCCACGCTGGCGAACGCGACGCAACGGCTGCGAATGAGTTAGATCTATGACAACCTCGGCAGCGGCGCCCAGTGCGGTCGCTGCGCTCACATCATCAAGCGAATCATGGACGAAATGACGACCGGCGCGATCGGACATGTTGACGCAATGCAAGCCTGCACGTTGCCGAAGCAACGAGAGTGCTGGAAGACATTTCCATAGGAAAGAGTGCACCGGGGCTATCGCAAGAAATCCGATGACCGGAAATCAGTGCGATACTGCTAGGTCCGGCCGGTGTCCACAAAATCAGCTTTGCGCCGCTTTTGAACGCCCGAGTTCTTGGCGCCGTGGTGCATTGCGGGCGCTTCGCGCCCGACCGCCGCCAGCCACTCCCAATGCGTCCACTGCGATACGGTGTTTCGGTCATGTCTCCCGGTGGGCCGGTCATAGACCCTCGCCCGTCTAGTGACCTAAAGATCGCTGATCAGCCGATCGGTTTGTCTGTGTCATCGGCGCACCACTCCGCGAAGGGAGACTGAAATGAACTTGATCAGCAATATCCACAGCAGCGACCGGTATGCGCGCTGCATTGAAACGTCCAAGCGGGTTCGGTGGGACATTGACAAGGATGTAATCCGGGGGCGCAACTTCGATATCGCCCACAAGTTTCTTCCAGATGGGCTTTCTCTGGCGGATACGTTCACGACCCTGTCGGCCGATGAAAAGCGCTACGTTAGCCAGATCCAGGGCCGCACCTACGCCAATGTCTTTGGTCTGGTAGAGCGCTTCATCAACGCCAAGGTCCTGGAGCTGAGCGAGGACCACTGGTTCGGCGATCAGGTCGCGCTCGAGGCGCTGGTCCGGTTCAGCGACGAAGAGTTAAAGCATCAAGCGCTGTTCCGCCTGGTCGACGCGATGGTCGGAGACGTTCTGCCCGGCGGGTATCGCTTTGACGTCGATCACAACGCCGTCGCCCATGCTGTTCTTGGCAAAAGTACCTGGGCGGTGCTGGCACTGACGCTGGATATCGAGCTATTCACCCAGCTCCACTATCGCCAGAGCATCGACTCCGATCCCCAGCTCTCCGAACTGTTCAAGGACGTGTTCCTTTTTCACTGGAAAGAGGAAAGTCAGCACGCGATCCTCGACGAACTCGAATGGGTGCGCCACGACGCAGGGTTGACAGCGGCGCAACGCGATTCCGCGGTCAACGAGTTCATTGAGTTGGTCGCCGCGGTGGACGGCATCCTTCTGGCCCAGGCCAAGGCCGACGCAAGCTACTTCACGGCCAGTTGCGGCCGCGCGGTCCACGAGGCGGAGTCTCGCACGATCGAGGCGGCATTCCTCAAGGCCTACCGCTGGCAATACATCCATTCAGGCGCCCAGCACCCGCACTTCGGCAAGGTGCTGTCCAGCCTGATCAGCGAAAAACAGGGCCAGCGCATCCAGCAGGCACTCTCGACGCTGCAATGATCCAAATCTTAAATCTAAACCCAAGCCCAAGCAAAGGAGACCCACATCATGGGTGCACAAAAGAAGACTGCCGAACCCACCGTCATTAACGGCATCAATGTCGACGACCTGTTTGCGCTCATCGACGGCGTCAAGCGGGAACCGGCAAAAGGCAAGACAAACTGGCACGTCACCACGACCTGGCAGGGCCAGGCGCGGAGCCGCGCAGAAGTCGAGAGTTTTGAAATAGGTGGAGAAAAGGTGCCGCGCCGGTTCTTGATCGACATCGACGAACCCCGCGAACTCGGCGGATCGAACAGTTTCGCCAATCCGCAGGAGCATCTGATCGCGGCGCTCAACGCCTGCATGACGGTGGGGTACGTGGCCCAGTGCGCCGTGCGTGGAATCACCCTCGAAAGCCTGGCGATTGAGACCGGCGGTGAGATCGATCTCCGTGGCTTCCTCGGGATCGATCCTGCCGTGCCGCCGGGCTACGAGAACCTGAGCTACACCGTCCGCATCAAGGGTAGCGGCACCAAGGAGCAGTTCGCCGAAATCCACGAGGCGGTTATGGCGACCTCGCCGAACTTCTACAACGTGGCCCGGCCCGTGGCTCTCAAACCAACCCTGGTCATCGAGTGATAGCCAGATTGGAGTGGCGAGGCGGCGGCTGCAAGCGAAGCTGCCTCGCTCGTCTCAGGGGGCCACCCAACACAAAGGAGCATCATCATGAATTGTCTTATCGACAGTCACGACAAAAACAAAAGCAGTTTCCCGGAACAGGAACTCACTGAGGAACAGTTCTTTGAGCAATTCGCCGCGCTCGAGGAGGGCCTTGCCCTCCTTCAAATTCAAATGCGCGGCATGTCCGAAAACGCCAAACTCTTCGGCAGCCTCGCTAGGCAAATGCGGCGATCAATTTGCCCTGTGACGCTCTCGCCAAAATAGGACGCGTGACATGGTGTTGACATGCCGACGTCGTCCCCCTGGCTGCGCCGAGCAGGGGAAGCCGAGGGGACGAAAGAAACAAATATTCCTATGACAGAGAAGGAAGGTTCCAGGCGCTCAACGGGCTCCTTAGAAACGTATCGCAACTGCATTTACTGCGAGAACCGTCATGACCATAAGACCCCACCCCTCAGAATTCGTGTACACGGAAGGCGGCGTTGACTCGCAAGGACGCTTCAGGCCTGTGCTTGAGGCTTTTCTCACGAGCCGCGGGAAGCCTTCTGAAGACGTGGATGAAGTCTTGGCCCAGGAACCGAAATCCGCCTTCGGACACTGTCTACTTGCCGCCATCGTTGTCCGTGCAGACGATATTGCCGGCCGGTCAAGACTTCTGCAAGTCTTTCAGCGATCGAAGCGATTTGCCCGCATGTCGATCATTACGCGCGCCGCCACGCTTCTGCGGCGCGCGCCTGGCTTGACGGCGATCAAGCCTTGGCGGTCGAGCGTTATGGCGCCATCGTGGTCGACTTCCCTCACGACATCATCGCGCTTGTCGTGGCGCACGCGCTCGACTTTCGCCTGGGCCTGAGGCGCATGCTGCGGGATCGCATCGCTCAAGTCTTGCCAGAATGGCACGCTGCGGTCCCCGGCTATGCAAGCGTTCTTGCCATGTATGCTTTCGGCCTCGAGAGAACGGCCAGTATCGCCGAGCTGAAAAGATGGCGCGCCGTGCACTGCGAATGGACCCGCAGCATGCCGCCGCCATTCATGTCGTCGTCCATGTGTTGGAGATGCAGGGACGTAGCCGAGAAGGACTCGCTTTTCTTGCAGCAACGGAATCGGCGTGGATCCGGAGCAGCTTCTCCGTCCATATCGCTTGGCATCGTGCACTGTTTCATCTCGAAAATGACGATGTGTGGTCCGCGCTTGAGATCTTCGATACGCAGATGGCGCAGTCGCGCGCCATGTCGGAGCTCGCCGATGCGTCGGCGCTGCTGTGGCGCCTGCAGCTCGATAATATCTGGATTGGGGACCGCTGGCACCGGCTCGCCGATCTTTGGGTAACGCAAGGATTGGCAGGTGCCCGGCCATTCTATATCGCACATGCGATGATGGCGTTTGCTGCTGCGGACCGTGGAACTGCCGTGCAGCGTGTATTCGATCTGTTGCAGCATTCCGAGACTAAGGGCGTTTCAGCGGTATCCCAAGAGGCTGCGCTTATCACGCCGCTCTGCCGGGCACTCCTTGCCTTCGCTAAAGGCGACTACGCAATCTGTCTGGAATGGATGGAACAAGTGCGCTACGTTGTGCATCGATGCGGCGGCAGCCTCGCCCAATGCGATCTGATTCCGCTAACATTCGTTGAAGCAGCATTTCGCGGGAACAGAAACAATTTGGCCCGCGCGCTTGTTGCGGAGCGCATGGCAAAGAAACCATCCAGCCAGATCAATCGGCGACTTCAGCGACGTCTGGCTCGAAAGTGAGCCGGTTGACCGCTTTTTGGCAAAGCGGTCGTCCGAGACGCGTCATTGTATCGGCCTGATAACAGCATCTTATCTTTGGTAAGAACCAATAGCGGGGTTAACTCAATGGCCTAGCGCAGTTGGAGGGCTTGAGGCCGATGGCAACCAAGTGCTGACCAAGGAGGTCTCGGTACCTTGTTGCCGAGAACTCAGTGAAGGTCAGAGCCGGGTGGACACATAACTCCAACCGGCGATACGGCGTTGCGAACACAACTGCGCCCCGGGGGAGCCGAGCGGGAGCGAACTCTTAGTCAGGAAGACGCTGCCGAAGGTGGCGACCGAAATGGCGCTGAACGTACTCGCCTACAACCTCACGCGCGTAATGAACATCGTCGGCATCAAGCCGCTCCTGGCGGCAATCCGGGCGTGAAGAGTTCGTGCTGTTATGCGCATCGTTTGACCGTTCAGGTCGCTCAGCGCGGCCCGAGGTCGCGCCAGGATTGTCTCTCCGGACCCGATACAGCAAAAATATGCTCAGACCGCCGTGTCGACGCGGATCGTCCCCGGTTGCGTGCAGTTTTTGCGGGCGGGAAAAATGTTTTCACACAGCCTGGACCCATTTCGGAAGTCGCGAGCTCTGGCCAATGGGCTTCGGCCTGATACACTTCAAGCTGTGACGGCGTAGAGGGCGGCTTCATGGTCCGGCAGCGTGTCGAGCGCAAGCTAGCTGCGGTTTTGGTCGCAGACGTAGCGGGCTATTCACGCCTGATGGAGTTGGATGAGGAGGAGACCCACCGGCGGTATAGCGTGTTGCAGCGCGAGGTGATCCGCGCGCACATCGGCCAACACCACGGCAAAATCATCAAGAACACCGGTGACGGCGCACTCGTCGAGTTCGCGAGCGTCGTTGATGCCGTTCACTGCGCCGTGGAAATCCAGCGTCGGATGAGCGAGCGCAACGCCAACGTGCCGGACGAGCGACGCATCGAATTCCGTATCGGCATCAACCTGGGCGACGTGATCGTGGAGCCCAACGACATCTACGGCGACGGCGTCAACGTGGCCGCGCGGCTGGAGGGACTGGCTGATCCGGGCGGGCTGTGCATTTCCGGCACCGCTTATGACCAGGTGCGCGACAAGGTTCCGTACCTGTTTGTCGACAAGGGCGAACAGACGGTCAAGAATATTTCCCGCCCCATCCGCGTCTATGCCCTTGGCGCCGACGCCGTGGCCTCCTTGCCGGAGCTTCTTTCTACGTCGGAAGCACCGCGATCGTCCCGATACCGAATGAACCGCGCCTTGCTCGCCGCGTGCGTTGCGGGGATCATACTGGTCGCGGGTGGACTTTGGTTTGGCATCAAATCGGCAAGAGCGCCGCAATCCGCTGCCAACTCGTCGCGCTTTTCGATGGTGGTTCTGCCGTTTGTGAACCTGAGCGGCAACCCCGCCCAGGACTATTTTGCCGACGCCATTACGGAGGGGCTGACGACGGCTTTGTCGCGCGTCAAAGGAGCCTTCGTGATCGCGCGCAGCACGGCGTTCACCTACAAGGGCAAGCCGGTGGACATAAAGCAGGTCGGCAAGGAGCTTGGTGTGCGTCATGCGCTGGAAGGGAGCGCGCAGTATAGCGGCGGCAAGGTGCGGGTGAATGCCCAGCTCATCGACACCGGAACCGGCGCACACATCTGGGCAGACCAGTTCGATGCGGATCGTTCCGATTTGCTGGAGATGCAGGATGAGATTGTCATTCGCCTCTTACGCGCGCTGTCCCTTCAGTTCGTCGATGTTGAACTTGCGCGCGCGATGCGGACGCGCCCTGGAAATCTGGAGGCACAGGATCTCGCCCTGCAATGCGTTTCCAACTTGATCAAATCGCCGGATTTCGAGGCCATCGGCCCTTGTCGGCGCGCGTTACAGCTCGACAGCGGAAATGCGCTTGCGCTTAGTCTAATGGCATTTGCCACGATTTACCCGGTCATCAGTTCGCAGAGCGACAACCCGAAAGAGGCCATCAAGCAGGCAGACGAACTCGCGTCGCGGGCGCTCGCCGCCGATCCCAACGTCGCCAGCGGTCACACGGCAAAGGCCTGGGTCCTGACGGCCGTAGGCCGCCAGGAGGAGGCGATCGTCGAAGCAGAAAAATCCCTCGCCCTCAATCCCAGTGCGATGGACGGCTATATTGTGATTGGTGTCGCGAACAACTTTCTGACCCGGGCGGACCGATCAATTGAGACGGTTGAAAAGGCAACCCGGTTGAGCCCGCGCGACCCATTCCTGTCGGGGTTCTATGCGATAAAGAGCGAGGCCTTCTTTATCCTGCGTCAGGACGGTAATGCGATCGAATCGGCTCGCCGATCGCTGGCGCTGACCCCGTACCATGACCCCTATGTAAGTTTGATATTGATCTCGGCATCGGCCCTGAACGGGCAGCAAGCCCAGGCAGGCGAGGCGCTCAAGGCCTATCTCGCCGATGGCCGGGCCAGGAGCAAAACCATCGCCCAGTTCCAGACCCAGCAACTGGCATTGGCAAGCAATGCGGGTTGGGTGACCTACAATGAACGGTTCGCGGAAGGGCTCCGGAAGGCAGGATTTCCAGAATGAAGGACCGCTTCGAGATTGGTCACGCTCAAGTGTGACTGGCGTCATTCAACCGGATCGTACCGCATTGCGATTCCGCTTGTGGCACAAAGCGTCAGTATGCGCGGTGCAAGGACTGTCCGGAGGTGGCACCTTTGAGACATGCCCGCCTATCCTGAGAATGTCCGTTCACGGGGGTAGACCGGAAGTCGCCGTGATCCGGTCAAACCGACGCGAATGACCGTGCGCCCCGAGGGCGCGAACTATCAGTGAGGGAGGGTCTCACCCGGATAATTGTCGATTGGTCCGGAAGCTGGCAGGCGGCACGGTCGGGTAACTGGCTGGGTCGGAGCCCTGCGACAAAGGCGGCCTTGGGCTGCTGAGCGATCCGATGGGCCGTAACAAAGTGAAGCCCGAGCAGGCCTCGAAAGTTCTAATGCGGATGCCGACCCTCCGGTCATTTGGGGAAGGCCGCACGTGTGGGGAAGCAATCGACACGCGCACCCACGCGATCCGCCGGGGTAGTGGGCACGGCACGTCGGAAGGGTGGTTCGTAGTTACAGGGGGAGACCCGTCGCGGACGAGGGTAGCGGCCTCAGCATCGCATCAGGCGGTGGTCACGGCGGGAGTCGGACGGGGCAGTAGGAGCGTTGATGCCGGGTAATGCCGGCGGAGCAAAGGGCCCCGACTTCTGGTGCGCTTTTGAAGATGGCGAGGTCGTGGTGATTGGCGATGAGCCTGCAAACACCATCAATGACAGGCGCCGCCGGAGATTGCTGTGTCGAGGGGCGAAGGAGAGTTACTCACCGTGCCGAAGCCGCGTGCGGTTAGTTTGT
Organism: uncultured Alphaproteobacteria bacterium; assembly: GCA_963840465.1. GTDB lineage: Bacteria > Pseudomonadota > Alphaproteobacteria > Rhizobiales > Xanthobacteraceae > Bradyrhizobium. Next base: position 18,589 of record CAWIZF010000046.1, read on the forward strand.
CTCCGTGTGCCTTGCGGTGAAGCCAGTCGGAAAGCCGGGTGCCGGAAATCGGCACGCCCGGTTTGATGAGCGGGGATGGGAAACGGGGCGTTGGCCATAGGCCTCAAGCTACCGCGCCCATCCTCGACTCTACCGGAGCGGACATTTCGGACGCAATGCGGCTCATCGCATTCGTCTGAGTTTGCGCGAATGCGAAGCTGCGAAACAGCGATTAGCTGCCTGCTTGTCCGCTGATCAGGTTCGCTGCCGGAATTGAGACGCGCCAGTTCAGTCCGGAAGCCGCAAACTCCACGGCGACCTTGGCATTGAGAGAGCGTTCAATCATGTCGTCGAACACAACATGGCCAAACCCTTTGCGGGACGGAGGGACGACCGGCGGCCCGCCTTGCTCGATCCAGTTCAGGAGCAATTGGCGCGGCGCGTCCGCATCACCTTCGAACGCCCAAGACACTTTGACTTTCCCTGTCGGCAACGACAGAGCCCCGTACTTGATTGCGTTCGTCGTCAGTTCGTGGATTGCAAGTCCAATTGCCTGCGCGGCTTCTGCGCTAACGACAACGTCGGGTCCACTAAGCTCAAGGCGAGAACCTTGAACGTCGACGAAGGGCTCAAGGTGCTTGCGCATGAGGTCGGCGAGAGGGGCTCCTTGCCAACTGTTAAGAACTAATACGTCGTGCGACGCCGCGAGGCCCTGCAGACGCCGCCCGAACCGGCTTTCGAATTCTTCCATGGACGCGACCGTCCGAGCCGTCCGGCGAGCAATCGACTGGATTACGGTGAGCAGATTTTTTGACCGGTGCGATAATTCATGCATCAGGAATTGAATATGATCTTCTGCGGCCTTGCGCTCGGTGACGTCGGCCACAATGCTGACCATGCGGTGAGCCTTCCCATCGGGCGTACGAGCGACGACTTGGCCGTGGCCTCTAAGCCAAAGAGTTGTGCCGTCGGGCCATACCACGCGGTATTCAGAGGTAAACGAGTTCCTGCTTGTCTGCAAGTTCGTGGAATTTATGCATCAAATGACGGTCGTCCGGATGCAATGCGGACCAATATTCGTCTGCATCGCCCCCCACGTGACCGCGCCCATCGGCAAGGTTGAGGCCGAACAGGGCCATACCTTCTTCTGTCCAAAGCCGTGTCTTACTTACCAAATCGGTCTGCCAAGTGCCCATTCTACCAGCGGTCAGGGCGGACCGATAAAGTGCCTCGCTCTCACGCAATGAAGATTCGGCGGCGACCTGCGCGGAGATATCAACATTAGTGCCTAACCAACGAACGATTATGCCCGCCGGGTCTCGCAGCGGAACCGCCCGTGTTAGAAAAGGACGAAAAATCCCATCGTTTCCCTTCAAAGGGAAAGTCATCTCGAATGGCTCTCCCGTGGTGATGGAATGTTTCCATCGCTTCAGTACATCGGGCAGCCGATCCGCATCGTGGACCGAGGTCCAACCCCAGCCTTGCTGACTTTCGGGTGAGGCTCCCGTGTACTCGTACCAGCGACGATTATACCAAAAGATGCTCCCGTCAGCGTCAGCTACCCAGGAGAGCATCGGAAGATTATTGGCTACATCGTAGAAATTTTCAGCTCTTCGGAGGGCTTCCTCGAGAAGGGGTGACTTCGCTCCCGGCACTTGGTTCCGATAACGCTTCCATCTGCGCATTCAGTTGGCTTTGGTTCCCACTGATATCAGATGCAGGGTATGGATGCCACTCTTGGGTAGCGGGCTTGTGAACTCGTTGCCGACGTCTGCTTTAGGGCACGAAACAGACATACCGAGCCCGCCGAGTTACTCAATGCAGAAATTACCCATCGCCGTCCGAGAACATAGCAGCAAATGTGAGGGATTAACGTATCGGGTTTCGCCGAAGCTTGATCAATGGCCGAAGGCAGACTGGAACTCCATCAAGCCAAACGTCGCTACCTGTGCTCGCTTCATGCGTTAGGTTTAGCTGCCGACCGGTAGCGCTTCCAATTGTCAATTATCGCTTCGTATCTGACGGGCTTTTTTGCCCCAAGAATTGGTTCCGAACTTGGCATCACACCCCTGAATTCAGCCTGTGCCGCATTGGATACCCAGAACGCCCCGGTAGGGTGCGACCTCAGAGTAACGGCGCTGGCGACGGCGGCGAGCAGAGCGACAGCCACGAACCCCGTAATCGTCCGATGCTTCGTCATGAGAACCTCCGGTTCCCCAAGCCCATTGGAGTGGGTCACGGGGAGCTTCGCGAAGGTTCAACGGTCGCGCGGAAAAATATAGATCGCGCCGCCCTGAAGCCGGGTGATGCCGGTGGAGGGAAGGGACCTCAGTTCAAGACAGACGCAACAAGTGGTGAGGGATTTGGAGATTGGGCAACCTATCAACTCCGAAAACTGTTCAGAAACTGCAGAAGGCGTTGCACGCGAAAGCGAAGGCAGAAGCCGGCTATCGCTTCTACGCGCTGTACGACAAGATCAGCCGTGAGGACATTCTGGCACACGCCTACGCCCAGTGTCGTTCCAACAAGGGCGCACCGGGGGTCGACGGTCAGGACTTCGCGGACATTGAGACGTATGGCGTCGAGCGGTGGCTGGGCGAACTGGCGCTTGCGCTCCGGGAGGAGAGCTATCGACCGGATCCTATCAGAAGAGTGTTTATACCGAAGGCCAACGGCAAGCTCAGGCCGCTGGGCATCTCGACCGTGCGGGATCGGGTCTGCATGACAGCAGCGATGCTGGTGTTGGAGCCGATCTTCGAAGCCGACCTTCCACCCGAACAGTACGCGTACCGTCCTGGGAGAAATGCCCAACAGGCGGTGACCAAGGTGGACGGGCTGTTGTTCCGAGGCCACCCGGAAGTCGTCGATGCCGACCTCGCGGACTACTTCGGAAGCATTCCGCATACCGAACTTCTAAAGTCGGTAGCGCGCCGGATTGTTGATCGGCGCGTGCTGCATCTGATCAAGATGTGGCTGGAATGCCCCGTGGAAGAAACCGATGATCGAGGAAGGAAGACACGCACGACCGAAGCCCGGGACAACCGGCGCGGCATTCCGCAAGGCTCACCCATCTCACCGTTGCTGGCGAATATATACATGCGCCGGTTCGTACTGGGATGGAAGAAGCTCGGACTGGAGCAACGCCTCGGCAGTCGTATCGTGACCTACGCCGATGATCTTGTGATCCTGTGCAGGAAGGGCAATGCCGATCAGGCACTGCAGCAACTGCGCAAGATCATGAGCACGCTGAAGCTCACGGTCAACGAGGAGAAGACACGAATCTGCAGGGTCCCGGAAGGGACGTTCGACTTCCTGGGCTACACGTTCGGACGGATGTTCTCAGAGAGAACCGGCCAGGCGCGCCTGGGTTACCGGCCATCGAAGAAGAGCATCAAGCGCATGGTTGAGAAAATCCACGCACTGACGGACCGAACGGGGACATGGCAAGAAACCACAAAGCTGGTGGGCAAGGTGAACCGCACGCTGCGCGGATGGGCGAACTACTTCCAAGTAGGCACCGTCAGCAAGGCGTATCGGGCACTCGACAGCTACGCAGCGATGCGGTTGCGCCGGTGGTTGCAGTTCAAGCACAAAACCAGGCGTCGCAAGGGCGGGACCTATCCACTCCCGCATCTTTACGGGCACTTTGGGCTCGTACGCCTGAGCCGGCTTGGGCACGACGTGCCGTGGGTGAAGGCGTGAAGTCTTGTCCGAGAGCTGGATGCGGGAAATCTGCCTGTCCAGTTCGATGAGCGGGGTGTGAAAACGGGGCCATGGTCGAACCAGTGAGGCACCGCCAAACGAAAGGGGCGGAAACAGATATGTTCGAACCTAAAGCTACCGCGTCACACCTCGACTCTACACTTTTCGGACATGCCTAATCTGGCGAGCGAGGTCCGCTTCTGAGTGAAAAGCAGACATCGTATTATTCGATTTGCGACCGGCCGCTTCTGGCGCGAAGCGGCCATTCGCAAGTTGCCAATGTCGCGGCTTAGGCATCCGCGCTCGAATCTCGACTGATCGACGCAGCCGGAAAGCGCGGGTGGTTCGGTCCGACCTCGAGGAAGAGGAGTGGGATGTCATAAGGGGCGAGGTGTAGGTACTCGCCGAACAGTATGACCGCTTCGTCCGCAATGGTGGCGGCGGTTCCTGTCGGCCTCCCGCTGGAGATGATTACCTCAATGACCACGAACCGATCGGTTCTATCCGTTGCGTAGCCGGGGAAGCGGGGATCTAGCATGAGGTCATTCCGGTCGACCTCGAGAAAGCGGTGGAAGCGGTCTGCTCGGTGATAACCGGCGGTCACCTGAACTTCTAACATTGCCGCCGACAAGTGAGACTTGTCGGCGGCGGCTGAGGCCGCGAAGGACCGTGAAGGTTACAAACAGCATCTCCAGTCTTCAGAGTTTAGGATGTACCGATTGTGTTGATCCACGGATTGTGAGCACGCCTTCGTCAGGCACGCTGTCCCGCGGCTTCGAGGATCAGCCGCGTGATTTCGTCGGGATGGGAGATCAGCGAGAGATGGCTGGCCTTCACCTCGATGGTCTTGGCGCCCATCCGCTTGGCCATGAAGCGCTCAAGGTCCGGATTGATGGTGCGGTCTTCGGTCGAAACGGCATAATAGCTGGGCTTGGATCGCCAGGCCGCGTTGGTGGTCTTGCCTGATAGCAGTGCCTTTTGGAAGGGCTGCTGGACGGCGAAGAGCACTTTTGCTTTTGCCTTCGGCAGGTCGCTCGCGAAATCTCGCAAAAATGCCTCTTCGCTGAGACGTCCTTCGTCGCCATCGAAGACAATACCGGCTGTCGCCGGCGGCGTCGGATAGGTCTTGGCCAGAGCGGTGTAGTCCTCGCCCGCGTCCGGCGCACGCGCAGCCACATAGACCAGCGCGGAGACGTTCGGATGCACACCAGCCTCGGTGACGATCATCCCGGAGAAGGAATGACCCACCAGCACCGTCGGGCCATCTTGCCGCTCCAGCACACGTTCGGCCGAAGCCACCGCCTCAGGCAGCGTCGTCAGCGGATTTTGTACGGCCGTGGCATTGAGCCCCGCCGCCTGCAATCGCGCGATCACCTCCGACCAGCACGAGCCGTCGGCGAACAGCCCGTGCACGAGCACGACGTTCCTCGCTTTCACAGGAGTTGAAGTTGCGGCCATGCCACGTGTGGAGATCAGCGAAGCCGCAGCACCGGTCAGGAGGGCGGCGGAAAAAGTGCGTCTGTTCATCATGATATCTTTTCCTTCAGGGTTGTATGGGATGTCCAGTTCATGACGCAAGCGCGCCGAGAGAGTTTCAACCTTTGAGCATCGCTGCGCATTTGCTCGGAGCGATTACGATCGCGATGAGGCCATCTCTCTTCAGCGGAAGAACATTCCGACCAAGGGTTGTTCGATCCATGACCTTAAACGGTTGGCGAACAGCATATCGTTCGCTATCAATGTTTGGACCTTTTCATCGCTCCGAGAATTCGCGCGCGCGGCGAGGCGGTGGCATGAGCACGACCAGCGGTTAGTCAGTCAGCTGCGTGAAGACCGGGCCGGGCACGTTGCGTTCGGTGCGTAAGAATGTGAGGCCCTCCGTGCCGTACAAGAATTGAGACCTGGCGCGCCTAGCCCTTCGCGGCGGGTGCCGGCGGCACCGGCAGAATAATTTCGGAAGCGACCTTCCAGTCCTTCCCGACGCGAAGCCAATTGATGATCATCAGAAACGGCCTGGCTGTTCCATCCTGTCCCGCATATGAGACCGTGATGTTCATCGGCACGTAGGACTCCGCTACGTCGCGCGTCAGGCCGACGACCTTGAGCTTCGAATAATCTGGCTCGAGCACGACCGGACCGGAGCTACCGATGTCATGCAGCTTTTGATCAACTGCCTCGTTGCCCCAAAAGCCGGCCCAGTTCCCCTCGGACGGGATCGCGCTCTTCGCCACCAATAGGGTCGAGGGCGATTGCCAGAACATCCCATGCAGAGCCTTGAAATCGTGGTTGTTGGCCAATTCCATGAGCCTGCCGAACTTCGATTTGATCGTGTTAAGGGTCGCAGCATCCAGCGGCTCTGCCCTGACGGCGGGAGCAGCCGCGACAGCCCCGGTGGAAAGAGCCGCGGCGGTGAGGGTGGCAAGAAGTGTCTTGTACATGTAGGAATTCCCTTCCAGGTTTAATGGCCATTCGTCTGGCTCGCGTCGCGACGCCTGTCGCGTTGCGCGATTGCTGGTATGAGACGCTCACTTCCATCGGCCGAAGACGTCATCAGGACGTTTTAGCTTGCACATTCGCGCAGCAAGGTTGTGATTTTCGCATCGAGATTTCGGGCGACGGCAAGTGCTTCCGAGCTGCCATAAGGCAGCAGATAACTCTCCATTTTGTTATAGGAGACATGCACGCCATCGGGACGTTCATCGATGAGGACTGTGACTGGAGCGTAAGATCCAGCATCGGGAACGTGCTTGACCATTTCTTTCATGATGAGTGGATTGCCCACCACAAACCGTATGATCTTAGGCGTCCTGGATCCGGTTTCGCGACGCAGAATGTCGCCCAAGTCGAATTCCGCGAAGAGCATGAGGCCCGTGCGGCCGAGGCCGCTTTGCTACAACGCGCTCCAAATCCGGGAAGGAATTTGTCGCCCTCGTCGCCTTGAAAAATTCGACCATGTCAGGTTGCCCGACCGCCGACTTGAGCGCGGCCACAACAGCGTCGAATGGTTTTGAGCTCGTGAGGCTGAAACGTTCCACCTCGACTTTTGCGATTGTCATTTTGTCCTCCGTAACAACTCTCATGGATAAAGTGCGTGATCGCGTCGGAACGCGCCGAGGATCATGCAGCCGCCGGTTACGCTTCCAGGAAGGTCCGGACGTGGCTGACGAACGTCTCGTGGTGCTGAAACAGGGCGCCGTGCCCTGAATCGGGATAAAGCACCAGCTGAGCGTTGCTGAGTTCCTTGAACATGGCGTAGGCGTTGTTCGCGGGCAGCATGGTGTCGTGGCTACCGCTGACCACAAGAGTGGGCTGGCGGATGGCGCGCAGAATGGCGTGCTCGGGATCAGGTGTGGCGCACCAGGTGATCAGCGCCTTGGCCTGCGGATCGGTTACCGCGCTGCCGTTATCGGTGTCCCGATCGTCCTTACGCACCTTCGTCCGCTTCAGGAACGCCAGGCCGGACGACTGGCTGGCGGACGACTTCGTGAAGAACAGCGGCAGGCGGGGGTCCGGCGCATCGGTTTGGGAAAACGCCTCCTGGAGAACCGCCAACAGATGTTCCTCTCCGCCTTTCGGCGCGGTGCCGACGAGGATGAGCTTGCGGACCAGCCGTCCGTGCTCGGCGGCGATCTGCTGGGCGACGCAGCCGCCGAGGGAAAAGCCCAGCAGGTCGACTTCGGAAAGGCCGAGCAGGTTGATGAAGTCGACCGCGTCTCGCGCCATCGCTGCGATATTGTCGGGCGTTTGACCGGTCGAGCGGCCGACCCCGGCGTTGTCGAAGGCGATCACAGGGCGATCGGCGGCGAGGGCGTTGACGACGGCGGGATCCCACGCATCGATGTTGCCCGAGAAGTGCTGCAGGAGAACCAGCGGCGTTCCGGTCGACGGGCCGAGGCGGCGATAGGCGAAGCGGATTCCGCGGCCTTCGATGTAACGGGTCGGCGCCGTTTCGAGCGTGGCGGCGTCCTGGCTCGCGATGTCGAGTGCAGTCATGTCATCCTCCGGATGCTTGGCATGAAATGGTCGAGTGGGGGAAATGCGGTGCTGGATTCCTCTGAGCGCGGTGCGCTCCCGGCGCGAAAGCGCCGGGAGCGGTAGCGTCACTTCGCGAGCGCGGCCTTTTCAATCACCGCGGCGACTTCCTTCGCATGAACGACGAGCGAAGCATGGCTGCCGGCGACTTCCGTCGTCTGGGCCTTCATCCCGGCGGCGAAAAACTTCTGGGCCTCGGGTGCGATCACCTTGTCCTTGGTGCTGATCACGTAGAACGTCGGTTTGTCGTGCCAGGCCGCCGTATCGACCGGCGCCTCGAACGCGACGTGGTTCAACGGAAGCTGATGGTTTGCCAGGGATTCGGCGATCTGCGGGGGAAGGTCAGCCGCGACCGCCGAAGGAAACACCTTGGGATCGATGTAGAGGTTGCCTTTGTCGTCAGGATGAATAGCCGCGGTACCTTCGGTTGCCGGACCGCTCTTGGCGAGGGTCGCCAGAGATTGTCCCACGTCAGGCGCGAAAGCGGAGACGTAGACGAGCGCCGAGACCTTGGGATCGTTACCGGCTTGCGTGATGACGACGCCGCCCCAGGAGTGGCCGACGAGAACGGTCTTGCCGTTCTGCTTCGCCAGCGCCTGTTTGGTGGCATCGACGTCAGCGGCGAGGGAGGTGAGCGGATTTTCGACGAGCGTGACGTTGTAGCCCTTCTTCGTGAGGATGTCGGCAACGGGCTTCCAGCTCGTCTGGTCGACGAAAGCGCCGTGGACGAGCACGATATTGTGAGCCGCCCCCTTGGGCAGTTCGGCCGAACGGGCGGGGGCGGCAAATGCCGCTCCGGCCATGACGACGGCGACGGTTGAGAGGAGAAAATTTCGCATTAATAGCTCCTGTTGGATGACGGACGACGCGAGGTCCGGGGAATGGGCAGGCGTTTCAGCAAAGTCGCGGTTCTTCCATCTGCCGCTGCGAAAAATGGATGACCGCGTGATGCGTCCGCGCCTTGCGACAGGAACTAGTATGGAGGGATTTCCGGACGGTAGAGCCCAATCGTCCAAGTATTGTGTCTGATCGTCCGCGGGATTAAGATCGCCGACATGGACATCCTCGCCGAAGTACTCGACCGCGTTCGCCTCGGCGGGACTCTGCTTTTCCACTTCGAGCTCGGCCATCCCTGGAGTCTGGCGTTGCCAGCAACGCCCCTACGCCCTGTTCCATTATCTCAGTCGTGGCTCAGCCTCAGCGACCCTCGCACTCGAACAGGGGCGAGAACTCCGCATGAACCGCGGGCGACTTCGTTGTCGTCACACGCGGCGAGCCCCATGAGATTTATTCGGATCGCCGGACGAGACCATTTTCGGTTCTCGACCTCGATCGATCGTCCGCGCATCTTGGCGTCGTCCGTCACGGCGGCAGCGCGGCAGCCGTACTCGACAATGATCTGCGGCAAGTTCACCGTGGCGCGGCCCTCGCGCGGTAGCGTGTTGGAATTGCTTCCGCCCGTGCTTCTCCTGAAGCCGACGGAGGACGGTGAGTGGCTCGAGGCAATTCTGCGACGCATGGTGAGCGAGTCGGCGCGATGAGCGTCCCGGCCAAGGCGTCGCGCTTTCACGACTGACAGAAGTGCTCTTCGTCGAGGTGTTGCGAAGCTGGATCAAGTCTCTCGGTCCCGGAGAAGGCGGGTGGCTTGGGGCGATGGCGGACCCGCACATCGGACCGGCGCTTCAGTTGATCCACGAACAACCGGATCGGCCCTGGACCCTTGACGACCTCGGGCACCGCGTGGGGCTCGGTCGCTCGGCGTTTTCGGCTCGCTTCACCAAGCTCGTCGGCCAGTCCATGTATCGCTATCTGATCGCGCGCCGGATGGCGGAGGCTGCGTTTCTGCTCGAAACAAGCGACGAGGGGATTGCACGGATTGCGACCCGTGTCGGCTACGAGACCGCGGCCGCGTTTTCGAAGCTGTTCCATCGACATCACGGCCTATCGCCTGGCCGTTACCGAGCAACTCGACGCTCTGACGGCGACCGAAGGCAAGTAGACGTTCTGGAAGCAGAAGTCGCCGATCGACTTTGACCAAGCTGAAGTTCGTGCCGTTTTGTCTTCATGTCTGATCTGGACGGACGCTTCGGAATTGCAGCCACTGACGATAACGGTACTTATGGCGGATGATGGTCGGTGATGGCGTAAATGAGGCGCCGGCTCTCGCCGCCGGCTGACATCGGGGTCGCCATGGGCGCGCGAGGGACTGCGGCTTCCGCCGAGGCGGCCGATATGGTCCTTCTAGTCGATCACCTTGATCGTATCGTGCCTGCAATTCAGATCGCGCGATGCTCGCGGCTGATTGCCCTCGAAAGCGTCATTGCTGGGATTGGACTTTCACTGCTCGGCATGATCGCCGTAGCGCTCGGCTATATCACGCACATCCAGGCGCTTTGCTTCAGGAGGCGATCGACGTCGCGGCTATACTCAACGCGTTGCAGGCGCTGGGTGAAAGCGAGACCTGCGGTTGCGAAGCAAGGCGCCTCGATACTGTGAGGAGGAAACTCGACCAGCGACCGCTTCTGGCGCAAAGCGGCCGTTCACACGCAACAGTTTTTCATCCCGATACGGAGTCGATGCTGATTGATCATGTTTTCATGCGGAATCGCGTGCGCAAAACTCACGGATCATTTCGGCAATCAGACTGGCCCGACGAAGCCGGCGCCCAGAGCGATAAAATCAACTGAAAAGCGGCCATCTTTGAGCAAAATTGCTCAGCCATCGGATGCGGCACCAGCTATAAGATCGACCAGTTGGGCGTGTGGATCATTGCAATCCCGATTTGGAGGCGAGATGACGCAGCCCCGCGAGCCGCACGATGGATTGCGCGGCAAGTTTCTGCGCCAATTCCATGCTGCTCTGGTCGGCCGCGCGGTCGGCATCGTCGAGATAGATGTTGGACAATTGTTCTGCGCGGCGCAGCGCACGGTGTTTGACCTGTTCGATGTCCTCAAATTTCGTGCCGGTGTCATTTCCATCAACCGGCGTCAGAAAAGGCGGCGGCAGCGGAGCTGAGCCGCACGATGGATCGCGCGCAAGTTTCTGCGCCAATTCCATGCTGCTCTGGTCGGCCGCGCGGTCGGCGTCGTCGAGATAGATGTTGGACAACTGCTCGCGCGGCGCAGCGCGCGGCGTTTGACCTGATCGATCTCCTCAACTTTCATGCCAGCGTCGTTTCCGTCGACGGCGTCAGGAAGGGCGGGGAGGACGGATCGAGGGTCAAGAGCTGTTCGCGCTGGATCGGGTCCAGCCGTTGCGACCAGGCCATCATGTCCCTGAGGAGAAGACTCTCCAGCAGCGCTGCCGAGCCGAACTCGTCGAGTCCCTCGTCAGTCATCGCTGCGTCCTCGGTTCCGATCTTGCGTTCGGCGCGCCAGGCGAGCCGCCGTTCGCGGCGCAACTGATTGCCGTCGGACAGCGCTTCGTGCGCCAGTTCTTCTGCGGTCTTGCGCACCAAAGGATCTTCGGCGAGGGCGATGACGTAGGTCCAGAACACGAAGCCGCGTTGGCGTTGGCGGGCCGCGAGCGCCCAGGCGGTATAAGGCGACGACAGGCTGGAATTTCCGATGTCGGCGATTTCGGCCGCTGGGACGAGATCGATCGGCGTCCAGCACAGGTCGGACGCATCGGGATGCTTGCCGCAGGCGGCAAGGCAGGCTGCAGACAGCCTCATGCAGCGATTGCGCTCGCGTGTCGCAAGCACCTCGAATACGGGGCGCACGGGCAGCAGGCGCTCATCCGTCCCCGTGGCAAGCGTGCCGTATTGCTGCGCAGCCTTTTGCGCCTGGTCAAACGCGATTGCATAAAGCTCGCTTAGGCTTCGTACCGGGACTGGCGGCACTGCGGTCAGAAGCTGCTCTCTGCGCATGTCGGGTTCTTTCTTAAGATAAGTTTGAACCAATCAGACTGTCGGCAGTTTGATCCAGCGCAACTAGCGATCTTGTTCGGTGCTCTACTGATGCTTGAGCTTGCGGTCCAGAACAACGGCGTTCTGCTGATAAATCTGGAAGATGTCTCTTGCGCAAATCCGTCAACATCTTTGTCCTTTCTGGAATTCTGGCCGTTTTCGGCTGGATTGCCATGCTTGGAGAGGCGTGCGCCGCAGGCCGGCTGAGCGAATACCTCGCCAAGGCTGAGCCGGCCGAACTGGTGGTGGGCGCCAAGCGCTTTGGGCCGCCGCAGGGCGATCCCGCGATCGCGCCGGCCTACGAGGATGATCAGCTCCTCGGCTTCGTCTACCTGAACTCCGACTTTGCCAACGCCACGGGCTACTCTGGAAAGCCGATCCAGATCCTGGTCGGCATCGATCCCAAAGGTGTGCTGACCGGACTCAAACTCGTTGAGCACAAGGAACCCATCGTGCTCGTGGGGATTCCGGTAGGTCGCATACTTGAAGCGGTCAACAAGTTGATCGGCACCGACATGGACCGCGTGGCGCGCGGCTCTACGCCCGCGCCGCAGGTCGACATCGTCAGTGGCGCGACAGTAACCGTGCTGGTGATGGGCGACAGCATCGTTCGCTCCGCGACCAAGCTGATCAAGGGCGGCCGACTCGGCGGTCAGGGCAACGTCGCCGCTACCGCCACGCCGCAAGCTTCAAAGGCGGTCGATCCCGGAAAGAGCGAGATTCGCGACTGGCAGAGCCTAGTTGGTGACGGTTCCGTTCGCCGGCTGATCCTTACCGTTGCCGACGTCAACAAGGCCTTCGAAAAATCGGGAAACGCTGCCGCGGCCGCGCATCCGGAAGAGGGCGATCCTGACGACACCTTCATCGACCTGTACGTCGCCGACGTCGCGGTGCCGACCATCGGCCGCAGCCTGCTCGGCGATGACGGCTACAAGCGGCTGGCGGACAGGCTGAAGCCAGGTCAGCAGGCGCTGATCGTCGCGGGATCGGGCCGCTATTCTTTCAAGGGGGCCGCTTACGTTCGCGGCGGCATCTTCGACCGCATCGAACTGATCCAGGACACCAACAGCATCCGCTTCCGCGACCGTGATCACACGCGGTTGGGAAACCTTGAAGCCGAAGGCGCGCCTGACTTTCCCGAGATTGCTTTGTTCACGGTGCCGCCGGAATTCGCGCTCGATCCGACAGAGCCGTGGGTATTGCAACTGCTGGTGCAGCGCGTGGTCGCCACCCGCGAAAAAGCCTGGCTCACCTTCGACCTCGGCTACACGCTGCCCGACGCTTACATGAAAACTGCGCCGGCGCCGCCGGTGCAACAGCAGACCGCCACGCCTCCCGCGGCGCCTTCGGCAGCGCTGCGGTCGCGTCGCGCGACGCCAAAACATCCTTCGCCGCCGAAGACGAACCGCTGTGGATGAAGATTTGGCGCGGCGACGTCGTCAAGATCAGCACGACGGTCGCAGCGCTCGGCGCGCTCACGTTGATCTTCTTCTTCCAGAATGCCCTGGTCCGCCGCCCCAGGCTCTACACGTGGGTCCGCCGCGGTTATTTGCTGTTCATTCTGGTCTGGCTCGGCTGGTATGCGAACGCTCAGCTCTCTGTGGTCAACGTCCTGACCTTCGCCAGTTCGCTGCTGACCGGCTTCAGTTGGGAATACTTCCTGTCAGCTCCGCTGATTTTCCTGCTTTGGGCCTCGATCGCCGCCGGACTTCTGTTCTGGGGACGCGGGCCGTTCTGCGGCTGGCTCTGTCCGTTCGGTGCGCTGCAGGAATTGCTCAACAACATCGCCCAGGCGGTGAAGATCCCGCAATACCGGCTGCCGTGGGGGCTGCATGAGCGGCTGTGGCCGATCAAGTACATCATCTTTCTCGGCCTGTTCGGCATGTCGCTGTACTCGACCGCCTTCGCCGAACAATTGGCCGAGGTCGAGCCCTTCAAGACCGCCATCGTCCTGAAGTTCGCGCGCGAATGGCCGTACGTCATCTACGCTCTGACGACGTTGTCCGCCGGTCTGTTCGTCGAGCGGTTCTTCTGCCGCTACATGTGCCCGCTTGGCGCCGCGCTCGCGATTCCCGGCCGCATCCGGATGTTCGAGTGGCTGCGGCGCTGGCCCGAATGCGGCTCGCCCTGCCAGCGCTGCGCCAAGGAATGCCCGGTGCAGGCGATTCACCCCGAGGGCCACATCAACGTCAATGAGTGCATCTACTGCATGCATTGCCAGGAACTGTATTTCGACGACCACCGCTGCCCGCACATGATCCAGGTGCGGCTGAAGCGCGAGAAGCGCGACGCGCTGTCGTCGCCCTCGATGCGCAGCGGCGGCAAGGGTCCGAACACCATCATCACCGCCGGCGGCAAGCCTATCAAGCTGCCGCCCGTCGACGCCATCACTCCACCTGCAACCTGAAAGCCTAGGAGGCTATTATGAGCGACAACGAAAACGGCAAGGGCGTCAGCCGACGCACTTTGCTGGGAACGACCGCGGCAGCCGCGGGTGTCGGCCTTGCCGGCGGCGTGGCTCTCGGGACGGATGGCTTGGTCACGGCCGCCGACGCGCAGACCAAGACCGCGGCGCCGAAGGCGCCCGCCGCGCGGCCCGCGGTTCTGCAGAAGGCCGAAGTGGCGCCCGGCGAACTCGACGAATACTACACCTTCTTCTCCAGCGGCCAGTCCGGCGAAATGCGCATCGTCGGACTTCCGTCGATGCGCGAATTGATGCGCGTTCCCGTGTTCAACCGCTGCAGCGCCACCGGCTGGGGCATGACCAACGAAAGCCTGAAGGTGCTGACCGAGGGACTGCTGCCCGAGACCCGCGAGTTCCTCAAGACCCGCGGCGGCACCTACATGAACGGCGATCTGCACCATCCGCATCTCTCCTTCACCGACGGCACCTATGACGGCCGCTACGCCTTCATGAACGACAAGGCCAATACCCGCGTCGCGCGGGTGCGGCTCGACGTCATGAAGTGCGACAAGATCATCCAGCTTGCCGAACCAGCACACGGTGCACGGCCTGCGGGTGCAGAAATATCCGCGCACCGGCTATGTGTTCGCCAACGGCGAGGATGGCGTGCCGTTGCCGAACGACGGCAAGGTCCTTGACGATCCGAAGCAGTATCGCTCGATCTTCTCGGCGATCGACGGCGATACCATGAAGGTCGCCTGGCAGGTGATCGTCGACGGCAATCTCGACAACGTCGATGCCGACTACCAGGGCAAATATGCCTTCTCGACCTGCTACAATTCGGAAGAGGGCGTCACGCTCGCCGACATGACCGCCAGCGAGCAGGACTGGGCTGTCATCTTCAACCTCAAGCGGATCGAGGAGGCGGTGAAGAAGGGCGACTTCAAGGAAATGAACGGCGTGCCCGTGGTCGACGGCCGCAAGGGCTCGGCCTATACGCGCTATGTTCCGGTTTCCAACAATCCGCACGGCATGAACACCGCGCCCGACGGCATTCATGTCGTCGTGGCTGGAAAACTCTCGCCGACGGTCACGGTGATGGACGTCCGGCTGTTCGACCAATTGTTCGACGACAAGATCAAGCCGCGCGACGTCGTGGTCGCGGAACCCGAGCTCGGCCTCGGACCGCTGCACACGGCCTATGACGGCAAGGGCAACGCCTACACGACGCTGTTCCTCGACAGCCAGATCTGTAAATGGAACATCGATCTCGCCAGGCGTGCTTTCAAGGGCGAGAAGGTCGATCCGATCATCCAGAAGCTCGATGTGCATTATCAGCCCGGCCACAACCACTCCTCGATGGGGCAGACCAAGGAGGCGGACGGAAAATGGCTGATCTCGCTGAACAAGTTCTCCAAGGACCGCTTCCTCAATGTCGGGCCGCTGAAGCCCGAGAACGACCAGCTGATCGACATCTCCGGCGACAAGATGAAGCTGGTCCACGACGGTCCGAGCTTTGCCGAGCCGCATGACGCCACCATCGTTCACCGCTCCAAGATCAACCCGATTTCGATCTGGGATCGTGCCGATCCGATGTTTGCGGATGCGGTCAAGCAGGCCAAGGCCGACAGCATCAATCTCGAAGCCGATTCCAAGGTCATCAGGGACGGCAACAAGGTCCGCGTCTACATGACCTCGACCGCGCCGGCGTTCGGCCTGGAGCAGTTCCAGGTCAAGCAGGGCGATCAGGTCACGGTCTACATCACCAATATCGACGCGGTGGAGGACCTGACCCACGGCTTCTGCGATCGCGAATTACGGGATCAACATGGAAGTCGCGCCGATGGCGACGGCCTCGGTGTCGTTCTCGGCGGATAAGGCCGGCGTCTACTGGTACTATTGTTCGTGGTTCTGCCACGCCATGCACATGGAGATGAAGGGCCGCATGTTCGTCGAACCCAAGCCGTCGGCTTGAGACGGGAACGACACGTGCTCTCCCTCTTACGCATCCTTCCGGCGGCGATCTTCGCCGCCGGAATCCCGGGCTTCGCGGTTGCGGAGACGCTGAAGGCTGTTCCGGAGCAGCCGCTGCAGGCGCTGCTCGACCGGGCGCAGGACGGCGACGTCATCGAACTTGCACCCGGCGAATACAAGGGCGCGATCAGGATCGAGCGGCGCGTCGTCTTGAGCGGACGGCCGGGCGCGGTGCTCGACGGCGGCGGCGCCGGCAATGTCGTCACCGTGACGGCGCCCGACGTCACCATCCGCGGCGTGACCATCCGGGGATCGGGCCACGATCTGCAGACGATGGATTCCGGAGTGTTTCTGGAGAAGACCGCGGAACGCGCGCTGGTCGAGAACAACCGCTTCGAAGGCAATTTGTTCGGCATCTACGTCCATGGCGCGCGGGTTCGCGCGTGCTGCGCAACATCGTCGAAGGCGTGCGCGGCGGACGCCGCAGCGAGGCCGGCAACGGCGTGTCGCTGTGGAATGCGCCCGACGTCACCATCGCCGACAATACCTTCCGCTACGGCCGCGACGGCATCTTCACGATCTCCAGCCGCAAGGACCGCTTCATCGACAACCGCTTCGAGCAGGTGCGGTTCGCGGTGCATTACATGTACACCAACGACAGCGAAGTCAGCGGCAACGTCTCGGTCGGCAATCATGTCGGCTACGCCATCATGTATTCGAACCGGCTGATCATCCGCGACAATATCTGCGATCGCGACCGCGACTACGGCATGCTGTTCAACTACGCCAATTACGCCGAGATCGACGGCAATTGGGTGACCGGCGGCCCGCTCGATAACATTGCCAGCAGCCGGGACGAAGGTCCGGACGAAGAGCGCGGCATGGTGCCGGAGGCAAAGCCGAGCACCGGGCCTGCGCAGCGGCCCGGAAAAATGCGTCTTCATCTACAACACCAACCACAACAGGTTCCGCAACAACTGGTTCGAGCGCTGCGGCATCGGCGTGCATTTCACCGCCGGCTCCGAAGGCAACGAGATCACCGGCAACGCCTTTGTCGGCAACCGCAACCAGGTGAAATATGTCGGCACCCGCGATCTCGACTGGTCGAAGGGCGGCCGCGGCAATTACTGGAGCGACAATCCGGCGTTCGATCTCAACGGCGACGGCATCGCCGACACCGCCTACCGCCCCAACGATCTGGTCGACCGGGTGCTGTGGACCGCGCCGGCCGCCAAGGTGCTGATCAACAGTCCCGCGGTGCAGGTGCTGCGCTGGGCGCAGGCGCAGTTTCCGGCGCTCTATCCCGGCGGCGTCGTCGATACCCATCCGCTGATCGCGCCGCCGCCGAAACCATCCGCCGGCCGGAGCCTGCGATGACCGTCACCGTCGCCGTCAATGGCGTGGAGAAGAGCTACGGCGCGGTGAAGGCGCTGCGCGACGTCTCGTTCGACGCTCGGTCCGGGACGGCTCAGCGCGCTGGTCGGCCACAACGGCGCCGGCAAGACCACGCTGATCAAATTGATGCTGGGACTCATTCACGCCGATCGCGGCGCCGTCCGCGTGCTGGACGAGGATCCGGCGGCCGGCGAATTCTCGGCGCGCCGGCAGCTCGGCTATCTGCCGGAGAATGTCGCCTTCAACGCCGCGCTGACCGGGCGCGAAACGCTGGCATTCTACGCGCGGCTGAAGCAGATCAAGCCGGCCTCGGCATGGCCGCTGCTCGACCGCGTCGGCCTGATGGATGCCGCCGATCGCAGGGTCGGGACCTATTCCAAGGGCATGCGGCAACGTCTCGGTCTGGCCCAGGCGCTGCTGGGGCGGCCGCGCGTGCTGCTGCTGGACGAACCGACAACCGGGCTCGACCCCGCGCTGCGCCAGACCTTCTACGAAATCCTCAACGAACTGCGCGACGACGGCGCCACCGTCCTGATCTCCTCGCACGCGCTCAACGAGCTCGAGGATCGCGCCGAGCATGTCCTGATCATGAACCGCGGGCGTCTGGTCGCGCAGGGCACGCTGGCGGAACTGCGCTCGATCTCGCAACTGCCGATCCGGGTCTCGCTCGATCTCGCGCCCGGCGCCAGCGGTGCCGTGCCGGCATGGATGAACGGGGCGAGTGTCGCGACCCCGCACGGTCGCGTCGTGCTGGTGCCCGATGAGGCCGCGCAAGATGGATTTGCTGCGCGTTGCGGCCGGCGATCCCTGCGTCACAATATCGAGATCGCGGCGCCGACGCTCGACGATCTCTACGCCCATTTTCTTCGGGAGAATGCCGCGTGAGGAACATCGTCATCATCGCGGCCAAGGAAATCAAGGAAGGGTTGCGCAACCGCTGGGTTCTGGCGACCACGCTGCTGCTGGCGGCGCTTGTCGCTGTCGCTGACGTTCCTCGGCAGCGCGCCGACCGGCAATGTCGGCGCCGGCGCGCTCGATGTGGTTGTCGTCAGCCTGTCCAGCCTCACGATCTTTCTGCTGCCGCTGATCGCGCTCCTGATTTCGCACGACGCCGTGGTCGGCGAGATGGAGCGCGGCACCATGATCCTGCTGCTGAGCTATCCGGTCGGCCGCTATCAGGTCATCCTCGGGAAATTCTGCGGCCATGTCCTGATCCTCGCCTTCGCCACCGTCATCGGCTATGGCGCGGCGGCGGCCGCCCTCGCCGTCACCGGCGCCTCGGTGCTGGCGGCAAGCTGGTACGCCTTCGCCTCCATGCTCGGAACCTCGATCCTGCTCGGCGCGGTCTTCGTGGCGATCGGATATCTGATCAGCAGCCTGGTCCGCGATCGCGGCACCGCGGCGGGCCTCTCGGTGGGCATCTGGCTGCTGATGGTGCTGGTGTTCGACATGGCGCTGCTCGGCATCCTGGTGGTCGATCAGGGGCGGATCATCTCGGCGCCCGTGCTCGAGGCGCTGCTGTTTCTCAATCCCGACCGATCTCTACCGGCTGACCAATCTGACCGGGTTCAACGTCAGCCAGTTCTCGGGCATGGCCGGGCTTGCCGGGACCGCGAGCACCGGCATCGGCGCGCTGCTGCTGGGCCTGCTGGTCTGGATCGCCGCGCCGCTCGGGCTTGCGACCGCATTCTTTGCGCGGAGGGAATTATGACCCTGCGGATCGTCTGCGCTGTTCATCGTCGGCCGTCTTCCTCGCCGGATGCAATCAGGATGCGGCCAATTCGGTCGTTCCGCCGCCGGTCGCGCTCAACAGCGATGCGATGGGCGTGTTCTGCGGCATGAACCTGATCGAGCATCCCGGACCGAAGGGCCAGATCATCACGGCGGGCCGGATCGATCCGTTCTGGTTCACCTCGGTGCGCGACACCGTGGCCTTCACCTTGATGCCGGATCAGCCCCGCGACATCCGGGCGATCTATGTCTCGGACATGGCGCGCGCGCCAAGCTGGGAAGATCCGGGCGCGACGAACTGGATCGACGCGCGCAAGGCGTTCTTCGTGATCGAAAGCCGCAAGCAGGGCGGAATGGGCGCGGCCGAGGCGGTGCCGTTCGGAAATCGCGACGCCGCCGACGCGTTTGCCGCGGCCAATGGCGGCAGGGTTGTCACGTTCGCGGAAATTCCGAAGCGCCTACGTGCTGGGCAGCGACACGGCCGGCGACCAGACGCGAACAGACTCCGACGTGCGTCTCAACTGACGAGGACAGCCGATGCTCAACCAAAATCTCACGCGCCGACGCATGATCGCCATTGCTGCGACCGCAGCCGGATCGGCATTTCTGACCGGTGCGCCGAACCGCCGCGGCCGGCGATGCCGTGCGCTGGCACGGATCGGCACTCGGCGCGCAGGTCTCGATCGAGATCTATCACCCGGACCGGGCCGAGGCCGAACGGCTGGTCGAGCGCTGTGTCCTGGACGTGCGGCGGCTGGAGCAGCAGTTCAGTCTGTACCGGGCCGAATTCCGCGATCTCCACCCTCAACCGCACCGGCATTCTTGTTTCTCCCGACGCCGACATGGTGGCGCTGCTGAAGGCCGTCGCTGCTCTTTGCCGGGATCACCGATGGCGCGTTCGATCCGACGGTGCAGCCGCTGTGGCAGCTTTATGCGGATCATTTCTCGTCCGAGAGGCCCGATCCGCGACGGGCCGTCGCCGGAGAAGCTGGCCGAAGCGCTGGCGAAGGTGGGCTACGCGGCCTGCTGTGAGCGAAGACCGCATCGCACTGGCCCGGCACGGCGCCGCGATCACGCTGAACGGCATCGCGCAGGGTTACGCCACCGACCGCGTCGTCGAGACGGCTGCGCAAGGCGGGCCTGTCGACGACGCTGGTCAATATGGGCGAGATACGGGCGATCGGAGCGAGGCCCGAGGGCACGCCGTGGCGTGTCGGTCTCGCCGATCCCGACGCGGCCGGGCGTGCTCACCGAAACCATCGACCTCGTCGATCGTGCGGTCGCGACATCGGCGGGCGCCGGATTCCGGTTCGACTCCTCCGGCCGGTTTACGCATCTGTTCGATCCAGCGACGGGACGCAGCCCGTCGCGCTACCGCACGGTGAGCGTCATGGCGCCGACCGCCACCGAAGCGGATGCGCTTTCGACCGCGTTCAGCCTGATGCCGTTGTCGCGGATCCAGGACATCGTGGCCATCCGACCGAATGTGCAGGCTCGGCATCACCGATCGCCGGTGGAACTTTGATTGTGTATGGCGCTTGAGAGAGGCCGGCATGCCGGTGATCTGCACGGTCAGATCGGCGTTCCTCCGACAACACAAGAATTTCCGGTCCCGCAAGGGACCAACAAAGCAGGAGAATAGGATGCGAGGATTTGTTTTCGTTGCACTTTTGGCGGTCGCGGGCGCTGGCGAAGTGAGCGCCCAGGATGCCGCTGCCGGCGAGAAGGTGTTTGGCGTGTGCAAGACCTGCCATCAGATCGGCGAGACCGCGAAGAATGGCGTCGGACCGGTTCTCAACGGCGTCATCGGCCGCAAGGCAGGCAGCGTTGCCGGCTATTCCTATTCGGCCGCGAACAAGGACTCCGGCATCACCTGGGACGAGGCCACCTTCCGCGAGTACATCAAGGATCCGAAGGCGAAAGTGCCGGGCACCAAGATGATCTATGCCGGCCTGAAGGACGAGCAGAAGACCAACGACCTTGTCGCTTTTCTCAAGCAGTTCGATGCCGACGGGAAGAAGAAATAGCAAGAACGACCTTACGCTATACGTCTGCCGCCGTTCGCCTGGATGGATGAGACATCCCCTCTTGGAAGTATGGTCTTCGCGGGTCCAGTTGCGCCGTCAAAGTAACGGCGCGGGCGATTACCGATCTTCTACCCATATTTGGGTTGTCCCTCTGGCAGCTTGGTGGCTTCACGAACGCACTTCACGGCTCGCCATGCTTGGCGTGGCGGTCGGACTGTCGGGTGTCTTTGCAATTGCGGCCCCCTCCCTCCGTCTGGAAGGTAAAGATCAGATCGTCGCCTACGGCATGCTTTTGGGCGCGGCCGCTGCTTGGGCAATCTCTATCGTGTTCGTTCGCTCGCATCGCTTTGCTGCGACAACCCTTGCACTTGCGCCCTGGCAGATGCTGGTGTCGGCAGCTCTCCTTCTGCCGTTGGCGCTGGGCGTTGAGGGCTCGCCGCCGCCGATCGGAGTAAGCGGTGCAGCATCGCTCGCATATGTTGGTCCGATCGCGACTGCTTTCGCCTATTGGGCGGTCGTGGAAGTCGGTCGCCACTTTCAGGCAGGTACAGTATCAATGGCGCTGCTGGCAACTCCAAGCCTTGGCATTCTGATCTCCGCTCTTACGCTCGGCGAAGCCGTGGGTGGCTCGCTGATCGCAGGCGTCGTACTTATCGGAGCCGGAATCGGGTTAGCGACGAGCACTTCCGATCGCAAGAAAGACGCAACTCCGCCAGAAGGCTTGTGATGGATGCGTCCATCTCAAGCCAGGCATGGGCATGCCCGCTGATATGCCGTGCCATGGTCGCGCCCGACAGTTGGGCAACAAGTCCGCGTTCTGATTTCTATAGCCGCAGTTCGCCTAGTCCGAGATGGTCATCCGGCCCGCGACCAAGCGGTCAGCGAAATTTCCAGTCGGCTTCGCTCGCAATACCGCGCTCCATCAGCCCGTCTGCGTCGAACTGCCAGTTCTCGTTACCATAGGCGCGAAACCAATGGCCGCCGTCGTCATGATATTCGTAGGAGAAACACACGGCGATGCGGTTGGGTCCATACTTCCTTGATCAGACGATATTCGAGTTCTCTCGACCATTTGCGTTCAAGGAGTGCCTCGATCGCATGGCGGCCGTTGATGAACTCCGTCCGATTTCGCCAACAGCTGTCGGGCGTGTACGCGAGTCCGATCCTGACCGGATCCCGGCTGTTCCAGGCGTCTTCCGGCAACCTGACTTTCTGTGCGGCATGGTCGTCGAAAGGAGGAAGCGGTGGGCGGCTCATGTTCATACTCTAATCGTGCGGAGTTTGGTTGAAGGATGGGTATCGGCCGCCGTGAGATGGTCGGCGACCGTCGCGGTCGTTGTCCTTTTGGAACTGCCTCGTTACCTGCCTTGACCGATTTACATCTTCGGCTTCACGTTCTTGTCGTAGAAAGTGACGATGTGCTCGGCGATGTAGGGCAGATTGTCTTCGGTCGCGAAGTGACCTGCGTTCAGTCGGTGCATTTCTGCCCGAGGAAGGTCCTTCAGATAGGATTCGCCTCCTTCTGGCGTGAAGAATGGATCATTCTCACCCCAGAAGATTAGCGTCCTTGGCTGGTGATCGCGCAGAAACTTCTGCCACCGCGGATAGAGTTCGACGTTGGTCCGGTAATCGTAGAACAGATCGAGGTTCAGCCGCAGTCCGTTCGGCTTGCGCATGAAGCCGTCGTCCGATTCCCAGGCGTCCTGGCTGATCAGTTCGGGATGGGCCGCGCCCGCCAGATAGACGCCCTTGATGCCGTCATGAGTGTTGAACGCGGCGAGCGGAGCCTCGCTTTCCGCGGAACGGTTGACCCACAACGCCTTGCGGAAGGCATCCCAGGCCGGAGTGAATCCGATCTCGTAAGCATTGGTGTTCTGGATGATCATCCAGTCGAGCGCCTTGGGATTGCGCCCGACGATCCGGAAGCCGACCGGCCCGCCGTAGTCCTGCATGAAGAGGCCATAATGGTCGAAGCCCTTGGCGGCGAGAAACTTCTCGATCGTCACTGAGATGGCTTCGAACGAGTACTGATAGGTCGCCGGGTCCGGCCGGTCGCTGTTGCCGAAGCCCTGATAATCGGGCGCAATAACGTGGAAGCGCGGCGCCAGCGCGACGATAAGGTCACGATATTGATGCGACGACGACGGCCAGCCGTGCAGCAGGACGAGTTTCGGGCTCTTCGGGTCGCCGGCCTCGCGATACGCGATATTTAGTCCGTCGACTTTGACGGTGCCGTACCTGACCTGGGTCACGCTGGTGGCGGTGGTCATCGGCGTCGGTGTCGCGCCCAGTGCCGGTGCGAGGGCGACAAGGTTGGTGGTGGAAACAGCAGCGCCGAAGAGCGCCGCGAAAAAGCGGGAGCGGAGTATCATGATCGTGTTCCTGTCATCTGGGTGGGCTGGGTGCCGGCGGAATACCGGCACCCGGGGCAGTCGTCGTCCTGCTTCCGCAGCGCTTAGGCGGCGATGCGGGCTTCGACGACGGGGAAATCGATGTCGGTCTTGAACACCTCGTTGAAGTAATTGGTCCAGGTGTTCAGGGCGACGTGCAGGACGATTTCGACGATTTGCGCGTCGCTGTATCCGGCGAGCTTGACGGCTGCCAGATCCTGTTCCGCGACATGTCCGCGGGCGAAAGCCACCTTGGCGGCGAAGCGGACGGCCGCATCGGCCTTGGGGTCATTCGAAGCGCCACTGCGGTTCGCGATCATCTCGGCATCGTTCAGGCGGGCGAGGTTCTTGCCGAGGTAGGTGTGCGCCGACAAGCAATAGCTGCAGCCGTTCACTTCTGCGACGGCCAGCGCGATGCGCTCCCGGGTCGCTGCCGGCAGTGCGCCTTTGCCGAGCGCGCCGGAGAGGCCGAGGTATCCCTCTAGCGCCTGCGGGCTGGTGGAAATCAGGCGGAACATGTTCGGCACCGACCCGAGCTGCTTGTGGACGGCTTCAAGCAGCGGCTGCGACTTGGCGGGGGCGTCGGCGATGGTGGCGGGGGTGGGTATGCGGGACATGGAAGAATTCCTTTTTGACAGCCGGGGCCTTGTCGGTCCGTGCCGTATCCCTAGAAGCTTCCAATTTCGCGCAATAGACGATATTTTATAGAGCCATCCTTCCATTTTACGGAAGCTTCAATGGACCAATTCGACGCAATGGCGACCCTGGTCGCGGCCGTGGACTGCGGCAGCCTGTCGGCGGCTTCACGGGCGCTGGGCGTGCCGCTGGCGACCGTCAGCCGCAAGGTTTCCGAGCTTGAAGGGCATCTGCGCACGCAACTCCTCATCCGCACCAGCCGCAAGCTGGTCCTGACCGAAGCGGGCCTCGCCTATGTAGCGGCAAGCCGGCGCATCCTCGACGAGATCGAGGACGCCGAGCGCACTGCTTCCGGTGAATATCGCGCGCCGCGCGGCCATCTCACCATCACCGCTCCGGTGGTGTTTGGCCGGCTGCATGTCGAGCCCGTCCTGCTCGACTTTCTCACGGCCTATCCTGACATCAGCGCACGGCTGGTGCTGGCCGATCAGGTCGTCAACCTGGTCGACGATCAGGTCGATGTTGCGATCCGGATCGGACGGCTGCCAGACAGCAGCATGATTGCGACCCGGCTGGGGGCGGTCGGCTGGGTGACATGTGCGAGCCCGCAATATCTGGAGACAAGAGGCACGCCGCAGACGCCCGCAGAACTCGATCAGCATGACTGCATCATGTTCGAAGGCATCTACTCGAATAATCTCTGGAGTTTCAGACGTGGCAAGGAGACGATGGCGCGGCCGATCCGCCCGCGCCTTGCCGTCAATACGGCCGATGCCGCTATCGCGGCGGCCACCGCCGCCGCCGGCGTTACCCACGTCCTGTCTTATCAGGTCGCCGACGCCGTCGCGACCGGTGCCCTGCGCCTGATCCTGCGCCCGTTCGAACCGGAGATCCTGCCGGTGCACATCGTCTATGCCGGGCAGTCGCAGATGCCGCTGAAGCTTCGTGCGTTTCTCGATTTCGCCGCCCCCAGGCTAAAGGTGTCGATCCCCGAATTCGATGTGCCGGTCGGCGTAGATTAGGTCGTTTTCTATCTCAATGGCGCAAGGATTAGCAGGCCCGACCGTGGACACCACGAGCGACGGGCAATTATCCGCGAACGACGCGATATACGCACGCGTTTCCTTCAACACCGCGAAGCGGGGCATCGAACTCGACGACTCTATGGCCCGCGAGTAGATGACTGACGCCTGCAGCCGAATAAAGCGCCTCCGAAATACAGATTTCTCCGGCGTCAGCCAGTGACTGCACGCGCGCGGCAACATTCACGGTCTGACCAAAATAATCCAGATTGTCGTTGAGCGTTACGGCGATCGACGGGCCGCAGTGTGCGCCGATCTTCAGGATGATGCTGGGATTGCCATGCTCGCCATTGTAGCGCTCGATGACCCCTAGAATATCAAGCGCCGCCGAAACCGCATCCGTTGGACGAGAGAACACAGCCATCACCGCATCACCGATCGTCTTGACGACCGCGCCGGAATGCTCCTGAACGGCGGTACCGAGCAATGCAAAATGCTCTCGGACCAGCGCATATGCGTTCAGATCGCCAAGGCGTTCGTACATCGCGGTCGAACCCTTGAGGTCGGTGAATAGCAAGGTCACCTGCCGGATGCCCAGCCCTTCCTTCTCGTCGACGCGTTCTGACCTGAATAAGCGTCGGAAAGTCTGTCTGGCGAGCAACATGCCGCCGGACATATACGGCTCGAAGTCGAGCGGAGGCTTGATTGTCAGAGCCAGGATTTCAGGCGGCCAGTTGATCAGGAGCAACGAACCGCGCACCATTCCGGTGTTCTCCACGTCGATGACGATGGGACCAGGTGGCACAACGGATAACGACGGCGAAAAACGCTGCCCATCATATTTAACTCGCAGATGCGTCGGCGTCGTCGTGGGCTCGCCCGCGATCGGCACCATGAACGCGGCTTGCGTTTGGACATTGACGCCCGACAGGCCACCGGGACCAAGGTCGGTGTGAAGCGCAGTGGTGGCGCCTGGCGGCAAGAACGCAAGGCCACGAACCAGGCCGTGCAGGACGTCGAGAAATCGCACTTGTTGGCCCGGTAACCGCCCGTCGTTCAAAAATCGAAGCTTCCAGTGAAAATCCTCAACCGAGAGCGAGTCCGGATCATGGAACGGAAGCCGTCGGAGTTGCGGCGACACCGTGAACGTAACTTCTATGAAATCGTCTAGGTCAGTTTCACCAGACACGTCGCACAAGCCGCAAACATAGTGGGTTTTCAGCGTGCGCAAGGCGCCGAAGCTGTCAAGCACCATGCCGGATTGGGGACAAACAACGTCCCAGCTCATCTCGAATAGCCCGCTTCTGGTCGCATGAAGAAACAGGTCTATGCTTTCCGCCTCGGTTATTGCGCGGTCGCGTGCGAACGCTAGAGGATTGACACGGTATAGGGATAGGTCGTCACCGCTCCTGATGAGCGTTTCGAATTTGGAGATCACGCGGGGGCTCCAGGATCGGGCCTGCTCGATCTCGGTCATCTTGCTTTCGAGGAGCCGTTCCTGAATGCTGATCATTGTGCGCCCCGGTCATCGCAACGCGGCATGGCCGGGAGGATGGCGGCCACTCTTCAAAGGGCAGTTGACACTAAGATATGGCGCCTACCTCCTTCCTGAGCTGCAATTTCCCAGGTTGGCCGCCATATCTGGGCGCCAACTCTATTCATCGCGCGCACCCTTGCCAAGATATCGTCCATGGAATCCAGGGCAGGATGTGCGGTGACAAATCTTCAATTGGCCGCGCGGCCGCCGGCGTGAGATCGGCATCCGCCAATCATTTGGTTATGATAAGACAACTCTCAATCAACCGAGTGCTCTCCATGGCCGCGCTTATACAGCCCCAACACGATCTTTCATCGATTGAAATCGATGCAATTGAAGAACGTCTCTACAACCACAACCGTCGTGCAATAAGTTGCAGTGATGGGCGAGGGTTGGGCTTTGTGATCCGCGATGAGGCAGGGCGCATTATCGGCGTCGCCGCTGGGTACTCTTGGGCAGGCACTTCTGAACTCAAACAGATGTGGATCGATGAAGCGTATCGAGGACGCGGCTACGCGCGGGAGCTATTGAACGCCTTCGTCGCTGAGGCTGCTGGTCGAGGTGTTCGGCGGATTTGGGTGGCAAGCTATGACTTCCAGGCGCCAGAAATGTATGAAAAGGCTGGTTTCGAGCGTATGGCTGAGTTTGCGGGGTGGCCTGAAGGACACTCCAATGTCGTTCTCTGCAAGACATTAATCGCACGATAAGAAAAGTCTAAGAGCAACGTACTGGCCAATTACGGCCCAAGGAGGAGGTAGCCCAAGGGACATAAATATCAACTAAACGTGTAGAGGCGCGTCAGTAACGAGGTCTGACGCACAGCGAACCTGCCTAAGAACGATATGGGAGGTTCGACATGCGATTATGCCAGTTACTCTTTCTCGGTGCGCTCGCCGCTCTCTTTCCTGGAATTGCAGCGGCGGCGGAGCGTCCCGTCGTCGTTGAGCTCTTCACATCGCAAGGATGCTCGTCCTGTCCGCCCGCCAACGCATATCTGAATGAGCTGTCGAAGCGGCCCTCAGACGTCCTGGCGCTGGCCTTTCACGTTACCTATTGGGACTATCTCGGCTGGAAGGATCCATTCTCCCTGAAAATTGCGACGGATCGACAGGAGCGGTACGGCCGCCGTTTTGGCGACGGATCGTATACGCCGGAGATCGTCGTGGATGGCTCGACGGGCATGGTGGGTTCCTATCGAGACGATGTCGATCGCGCCATCGTGAAGGCAAGGGCGAATGGGACGACCATCGCCGATGTGCACGTGGTGACGAAGGATGGGAAGGCCGCAATCGACGTAGGGGTTGGTCAGGGTACCGCGCGTGTGCTCCTTGTGGGCTTTGACCGCGAACACGTAACGCCAATCGGTCGCGGCGAAAACCGGGGCCGTACGATGGCCGAAGCGAATATCGTCCGGTCGTTCCGATCGGTTGCAGAGTGGAGCGGAGCGCCGATCCATCTCGACGAACAGCTTCCGGAAGGCGAACTCGTCGCAGTCATCCTCGAAGCGCCGGACGGGCGTATCGTCGGAGCCTCCAGGGCCATCGCGGCCGGTTCTTCCTGACGGAACGGCAAAGAAGAGACCGGCCGGATGTTCGCGAGTAAGTCAATCTGTGCGTGTCGACAATACGGCTGTCGAATGCGGTTATTGGCAATACGCTCAAGGATACTCTTGTTCGGATCCCCCTCGATCAGAAAGTCATTCAATTAGAGCGTCAGGTCGAGATCAAAAAGCACCCGGTCGCGTAACGGAATCCCATCGACGAGCGTTCCTTCCGGATAGCCCGTTGACGGCCCGAACGCATCACGCACAATTTTGTACATTCGGAAGCCCTGCCGTTGATAGAAACGCAAGTTGGCGATATCGGCAGCTGCGGTCGAGACGATCAACCGATGGCTGTTGCGTGCGCGGCAGTAAGCGATGGCGGCTCTGACCAGGTGCTGTCCGATACCCTCGCGCTGACGTTTCTCCGTAACTGCCATGCTCTTGAGCTCGAATACACTGGCATCCTCGGTCTCGAGAATCTGCAAATGGCCGACGAGTAGGTCACCATCGTGGGCGACCAGCACCTCGCCGCGCGTGATGTACGCGGCGATCTGGGCCTGGGAATCGTCGGCCAGTGCAAAAAGAGGCAGCAGCAGGTTGCGATCGTCGTCGTAGTGGTCAATGTGCATGGGGTTACGCTGGCGAGAGATGCGGGCCGAACCGTTGGAAGTCGGAACGATGCGCATCCGTCAACGAAGGCTGCATTTCACCGTCTTGTGCGATCCCCCAAACGATTTGCGCACGCAGGCCCCGCGCATCGCTCCGGTTTTGCAGGACCAGCCGTGCGCCGCTGGCGCGAAGCGCGAGATCGACGATCGACAGTCCTAATCCACTTCCGAGCGGGCTCTTGTTGCGGCCGCGGAAGAAGCGGTTCGTTACCAGCGAAATCTCATCGTCCGGGATACCGGGACCGTCGTCATCGACATAGACAGCCAAAGTGTCGACGCTTCTCTCCATCGACCATCGAATGATACCCGGATGCTGCATGTGCCGGACTGCGTTCTCATGCAAATTGCGAATGGCGACCAGAAGCAGTTCCCTGTTCGCCGTGACCACGGTGCTTTTCAGCGCGGGATCAAATTCGACTTGTGCCTTGCTGTCCGATGCCGGTAGTGCGTCGATGACTTCCTTGATCAGGTCTCCGATGTTGACGCCGGATCGCTTGGCGTCGTGGGTGGAGTCGACCTTTGCCATCGCCAGCAATTGACGGACCATCCGCGTGGTCCGATCGACGGCAACTACGATCTGGCGCAGCGCTGCCTCGCGAATGCCGCCGTCGCTCGCCACCATCGCGATCTGCGCTTGCGTGCGCAGGCCCGCCAGCGGCGTGCGAAGCTCGTGCGCCGCAAACGCCGTTAGCTCCCGTTCATGCCGCATGGCGTCGCGGACCTTCCGGAAGAGATGGTTGAGCGCGTCCACCACGGGCTGGATTTCAGCCGGAATCTTTCCGGTCTCGACCGGGCGCATGTCGTCGGCATTGCGGTGTGCAAGCTCGCGCGCCAGCGCCTGCAAGGGGCGAAGGCCGCGGCTGAGGCTTGCCCAGATGAGCAGGCCAAGCAGCGGAATGGTGAGGAGCAGGGGCGCAAGCAGGCCCTTAATGATCTCTTCCACCAGGTGAGCCCGCAGTCCCAGACGATCGCCCACCGACACCCGGACGCCCTTGGCGGTATCTTCCGCGGTATAGACGCGCCAAGTGTCTCCCTTAATCAGCCGCTGCGAAAAGCCGGCGCGCTTGTCGCTTAGGCTTTCGTCAGGCGCGCCGCTCGAGCGGGCCATCAGGCGGCCGTCGAGCGACCATATCTGGCAGGACAATTGCCGTTCGTAACTCAATATTTCGGGTGCCTGTCCGGAATCGCCGTCCTTCAGCGCGGCGCCAACGCCGTTGCCGGAGGCGAGCGAGAGCACCATGCGCGCGGCTTCCTGAAGCCGCGCGTCGAGCACGCTTTCGACTTCCCGCGTGGCGCCGACATAGATCCAGCAGGTAGCTGCAAGCCAGATCAGGCTGGTGGCAGCAACGAGGATCAGAAACAGTCTGCCCTTCAGTGAATTCATGATGCGATGGGCCTCATCCGGTAACCGATCCCGCGCAGGGTCTCGATCTTGGCCCGCCCGATCTTGCTGCGCAGCTTGTGCACGTGCACTTCGACGGTGTTGCTTTCGACCTCTTCCTGCCAGCCGTAGAGCTTTGCCTCCAGATCGCTCTTCGACAGCACCGTGCCCGGCCGATCCATCAGCGCCGCAAGGACCGCGAATTCGCGCCGCGACAGGCCGATGCACTCTCCATTGACGGTCACCGTCAGCCGTGCGGGATTGAGCGTCACGCCGTTGTAGGAGGCCTGCGGCGCCGCACGGCCCTCATTTCTGCGGCTGATGGCGCGGACGCGGGCGGCGAGTTCCTCGAGATCGAACGGCTTGCCGAGATAATCGTCCGCGCCGGCATCCAGCCCCCTGATGCGGTCAGCGACCTCGTCGAGCGCGGTCAACAACAGTACCGGTGTCCGGTCGCCGCGGGACCGCAGCGCGGCCAACAGATCGAGGCCCGATCCGTCCGGCAACATCAGATCGAGCACCAGCGCGTCGAACGCGTCGGCCGCAAGCGCGGCGTGACCGTCGGCGCAACTGGAGACGATATCGAGGGTTGCGCCGTACAATCCGAGCCCGACCTTGAGCCCGTCGGACAGCACCGGGTCATCCTCAACAACCAAAATTCGCATGGAAGCCGCTCCTCGTTGTGACTTCCGCGTCGGCCTCTAGCCTTAAGGCTGGCTTAAGGTCGCGCGGTCACATGGGCCGCCGGATCGCTCACAGAAGGTACCCCATGCCCTACGTTCGCATTCTCGGTTTTGTTACTTTGTTGCTGAGGCTTATGGCGGCTGCCGGTCCGGTTTTGGCCGCGACGCCGATGCCGGCCGATCAGGCCTTCCAGCTCCGCGCCCAGCTCGACGAGGAGGAGGGGATCGAGCTGACCTGGACGATCGCCCCGGGCTATTACCTCTACCGCGACAAGATCGTGGTCACGCTTGACGGCCAGCGCG
This sequence comes from uncultured Alphaproteobacteria bacterium, assembly GCA_963840465.1. Classification (GTDB taxonomy): domain Bacteria; phylum Pseudomonadota; class Alphaproteobacteria; order Rhizobiales; family Xanthobacteraceae; genus Bradyrhizobium. The sequence goes on from CAWIZF010000046.1 coordinate 49,903, forward strand.
ATCAGGATCGCGACGGAGAAAGGCCAGCCCAAGGATGATCCGAATTTCGGCATGACCGAGGTCTATCACGCGGGCACCACGGCGACGGTTCCGGCGGAACTGTTGCCGGAGAAAGGCCGCATCATCGTCACCTATCAGGGCTGCGGCGAGAACACGATCTGCTATCCGCCGATCGCAAAGACGGTTGATCTGGCGACATTGCTGATCGCAGAGGTGCCCGAAGATAACGAAGCCGTGAACCCGCCCGGAAACGGCAGCAGCGCAGCGGACATTTCGACATGGGGTCCGTCCCCGGCCGATGGAGCAGGGGCAGAGTCGGGCATGCTCGGGGGCAGCCTGTTGACTATAGTTCTGGCCTTTCTGGGTTTCGGCCTGCTGTTGTCGTTCACGCCCTGCGTATTTCCGATGATCCCGATTCTTTCGGGCATGCTGGCGCGGTCGGGCAGCCGCCTTTCCTTGACGCGCAGCTTCGTTCTGTCTGCGTCCTACGTGGTGGCGATGGCTGCGGCCTACGGCACGCTCGGGATCTTCGTGGCCTGGTCGGGTGAAAACCTGCAGACCGTATTGCAGACGCCACTCGCCGTCCTTGGCATGAGCGTGCTGTTCTTGGCGCTCGCGCTGTCGATGTTTGGGCTTTATGAATTGCAGTTGCCGCAATCCTGGACCGCGAGGCTCGCGACCAGTGCGGGTAATAGAGGTTCGATCGGCGGCGCCGCGTTGCTCGGTTTTGGCTCGGCGCTGATCGTCGGTCCCTGTGTGACGCCACCGCTGGCGGCAGCGCTGGTGTTTGTTGCTCAGACCGGGGCGGTCGCTCGCGGCTCGCTGGCGTTGTTCGCGCTTGGCCTCGGCATGGGGCTGCCGTTGATCGCCTTCGGCGTGCTCGGCGCCCGGGTGCTGCCGCGTTCCGGCGCGTGGCTCGCGCGCGTAAAGCATATTTTCGGCTTCGTTTTTGTCGGGCTCGCGATCTGGATGGCTTCGCGGGTCTTGCCCGTCGCGCTCACGGCCACCGCGTGGGGCGTCCTGTTCATCGCGATCGGGCTTTACTTCGACGTACCCGCGCTGTTCGAGGAGCCGCGGTGGCGATCAGCCAGTCTCGCCAGGGCAGGTGCCGGCGTGCTGGCGCTGTTTTATGGATGCGTCCTGCTCATCGGTGCGGCGCTCTCCGACTACGGACCCTTACAGCCACTGATCTCTATCGGCGCGGTCGCCTCTTCAGCGGATGCCGGCAGCACCGAAGGTTTCCAGGTGGTTTCCAACGAGGCCGACCTCGACAAGGCGATTGACCTCGGTCGCCGGCAGGGCCGCGGCATCATGGTCGACTTCTCTGCCGACTGGTGCACCGAGTGCCGGCTGATGGAGCGGAACATCTTCGCCAAGGATGAGGTGCGGCAGCAGCTTCGCGGCATGCTCCTGATTCGTGCCGACCTCACCCATTACGACCTGTCGAGCAAAAACCTGATGCAACGTTTCGCGGTGGTCGGGCCGCCGACGGTGGTGTTCCTCAATCCCGACGGCAGCGAAATCAAGGATGCCCGCGTGGTCGGCGACGTCGGCGTTGACAATTTCCTCAACAAGGTCGCCAAGGCCTGGCGCGCCTAAACCCAGTTCATGGAGAGATGACAGATGACCCCTTCGATATCCCGGGCCGGCTTTTTGCGGCTGGCGGCCGTGTCGCTGTTTGTGGTCCCGACGCAGACGCGCGCCGACGACAACGAAATCACGCGTGACATGATCCTGAACGATCCCGATGCGCCGACGGCCGGAAATCCCAATGGCGATCTCACCATCGTGGATTTCTTCGACTACAATTGTCCCTACTGCAAGAAGGCCGCCACGAGTCTGGAAAAGCTGGTCAAGGCTGACGGCAATATCCGCCTCGTCTACAAGGACTGGCCGATTCTGCACGAGACCTCGATCGTTGGCGCCCGGCTGGCGCTGGCGGCCAAATACCAGGACCAGTATTTGCCGGTCCACCACGCGTTGATGGACATTCCGGGCTACGGCATCTCGCAGGAACAGATGCTCGATGCCGTGCGAAAGACCGGCGTCGATCAGACCCGGCTGGATGCCGATATTGCGGCGCATGCCGACGACATCCTGCGTCTGATCAAGCGCAATCTGAACATTGCCGAAGCGATCGGCCTGCAGGGCACGCCCGGATTTCTGGTCGGCGCCTACAAGGTGAACCAGGCGCTGAGCTATGAAGGGCTTCGTGCGGGTCGTGGCCGATGCTCGCGCGCGGGCCAAAAAAGCCAAATAGACGACAGCGTCAATTCCCGGAAAACAGCAATCATGATCAGTTCGCCTTCTCAAGGGGCGCGGCGTCTGTTCGCCGCGTCGACGCTCTTGCTCGGCCTTGCCGGCTGTTCGGTGACGGACGAGGGGCTTCGCACCGTCGAATTCTCAGGCCCGCAATCTCCGGCCATGATGCATTATGCCGCGCGAGGCTCCGAAAGATTTCCTGTCGACGCCGTCGATACCTCCCATATCGATACGCAATTCCTCAAGCAGATGGTCGACTATCGCGCGCCGTATCCGCCGGGAACGGTCGTGGTCGATCCGCACCGACGCTTTCTCTATCTGGTTCAGAAGGGAAGTAAGGCCATCCGTTACGGCGTCGGGGTCGGCCGCGAAGGCCTGGCCTTTGCGGGTACGGGCACGGTGCAGGAAAAGCGGGAGTGGCCGCACTGGACACCGACGCCGGCCATGATCGCCCGCGAGCCGAAGCGATACGCGAAGTGGGCAAGGGGCATGGACGGCGGCGTCGGCAATCCGCTCGGCGCGCGGGCGCTCTATTTGTTCAAGGACGGCAAGGACACCCGCTACCGCATCCACGGCACCACCGAGCCCGACAGCATCGGCAAGGCGGTCTCCTCCGGCTGCATCCGCATGATGAACCAGGACGTCATCGATCTGTATGGCCGGGTGCCGCTCGGCGCCAAAGTCGTCGTACTCTAGCGCACTTAAGCTTGGCTTAAGCTGGCGCGTCTTTGTGCTCGAATATCATTCAACACTGTATTTGGAAAACATGCTTATGCCTACGAAAACATCGCTTTCCCGCATGGCCGCCGACTCGCTCGCCGCCTGGGCGCCGTTGCCGATCCGGCTTGCGGTCGGCTACGGCTTCGTGGCGCACGGCTATGCCAAGCTGTCGCGCGGGCCTGAGACCTTCGCAGTGGTGCTGCACACGCTCGGGGTACCCGATCCGCTGTTTGCCGCATGGGCGGCAACCTTGACCGAGCTCATCGGCGGCGCGGCGGTCATGGCGGGCGTGCTGATTCCCTGGGTCAGCATCCCTATGGTGGTCGTTCTCGCTCACGGCGCTGATCACCGTGCACCTCCCTTACGGGTTCTTTTCGGTCAAATTCGTGGAAGTCACCGAAACCGGAATCAAATTCGGATCGGTCGGCTATGAAATCCTGCTGCTTTATCTCGCGGGTCTGGTCTCGTTGGTGCTTGGCGGACCCGGCGAGTTATCGCTGGAGCGCTGGCTCGAACGGCGCCGGGATCGCGAGCAGGAGCAGCAGACGCTGCAATCGCTCGCCCGCAAGCCTTAATCAACGTGAGGCGATCCTTCGGGCTCGCGTAACATCGGCGGTGACTACGACGAAGTAATAGATGGGGATGTCATGGGTTAGTTTCGTTAGCGGCGCGATACGCGGCGTGCCTGCTCTGTGGGATATCGGCGATGACGACGGACGATCTCATTCGGGCTTTGGTTGCCGACGGATATATCGGCCGAAAGCCCCGGGCGGTTCTCTTGATTGCATTGCTGCTCGCTACGGCCTTCGTCGCCATTGTTTTCTTCACGCGAATTGGATTTCGCGAGGATATGGATGCCGCGATACGCACGGTGCGATTTCAGTTCAAATTCGTCGTGATCGTGCCGCTCGCGCTCGTGGCCCTGGGCGCACTGTTCCGCAGCGCGGGACCGGTCTTCGCGCTGGGCCGGTGGGCGATATTATTGCCGCTTCCGCTGCTTCTGCTGTCCACGGGCGTTGCCGCAGAATTGCTGTCAATCCCGCGATCGGATTGGATGGTCCGGCTGATCGGTTCTAACGCCGTGAACTGCATGACGCTCATTCCGCTGCTCGCCAGTGGTCCGCTGGTGATCTTCATCACTGCGCTGAAGAGAGGCGCACCGGCGCATCCGGGATTGAGTGGCGCAATGGCGGGGCTTGGTGCGGGCAGCCTTGCTGCCGTGTTCTACGCCATGAACTGTTTTGACGACAGCCCGCTGTTCGTAATCACCTGGTATCCGTTGGCCCTTCTCGCGATTGTATCTGCGGGCTATTTTGCAGGACTTTGCTCCCTGCGATGGTAGAGCGATGTCACGGCCTAATCAGCCGAGGCAGCAGGCCCGAACACGGTGTTGGGCCTGCTGCCGGCGTTGAGAGGCGTCCGTTACTTCTTCATACCGTCCTTCGACATGCTGTCTTTCGACATGGAGTCGTGCTTTTTCATTCCGTCCTTGGACATCGCGTCGTCCTTTTTCATGCCGTCCTTGGACATCGCGTCCTTGGACATGCTGTCCTTGGTCATCCCATCCTTGCCCATCTTGTCTTGCGCGAAGGCTGCGGGAGAGGCGAGACCCACTGCGACGGCGAGAGCTGAAATCGAGAGCAACGTGCGCAAATTCTTCGTCATGTCGAATACCCTTTGTTTGGCTTGTCAGCGGCTAGGCCACCATTTCGATTACGCCGACCACTCGACGTTCGTTACCCATTGCGACTTGGCGGTCTTGTACACATAGTCGTGATTGGCCGGGTGCCTCTGCCGGCGTCATGGGCATCTCTCCTGTGGTTAATGGAGGTGCCATCGCCTGTCCTAGCCCGCGATCGGGAACGAGGCCGATAGGGCACGCCGTTTAGTCCCAATGGAAATCAGCGACCAGCAGAAGCTTCCTGCGTACAGGCAATCTCTAGGGGTTCGTTGCAACTCGGTCACGACGGAGGTTTTAGCGTATCATTCATCGGATCGCGTCCTATGCCGAGATACCCGGTGTGTCGATCTAGCAATCAGCAAGAACAGCCACAGAAAGTAGCGAGTCGATGTTCCGCCTGCGAACATGAACTCCTCTCCTCAGCCTTTGGCACGCGCCTAAATCCGCCTGCGTTATCCATCGCTCGTAGAACCGCGACAGCCAGCTCCGCCAACCGAAAGAAGCCGAGGGCGGTCTTGTGGGCCAGGCGCAGATATGGCGGAGTAGGTTGCCGGCAAGCGCGGCATAAATTACAAACTTAGAAGAGTAGGCAGACGCCGCGAGACCCATTCGTCCGCGCTGGCACCGGTCATGTAGACGATAGGGAACCGGATCGATCTCTCTGGCGCGCTTGGGAACGAGCATCGCTTCGGCCAGGAGCTTCTTCAGCTTGGCGTTCTAGTCCTCCAGTGCCTTCGGTCGCTTGGCATCGGACACTTCCAGCCCGCCGAACTTGGTCTTCCATTCGTAGAAGGTTGTGCTGCTGATTCCGTGCTTGCGGCACACGTCGGCCGTCTTCGCCCGGCTTCCGGCTCCCGCAAGATCGCGATGATCTGTTCTTCCGTGAACCGGCTCGGCTTCATGTCCATCCCTCCGCGGTGATGGACTCTACCCATTTTTGGAGGAGATTCTGGGCTCAGGTCGCCGAGAGCTGCCCTCCACGTACTGATCAATAGCGACGATGATTGCCTGGACGCGCAGTAGCACCAGCCCTCTTGCGAAGCTAAGCGCCGAACCTCCGTGAAGCGCCTTCATCCAGGGTGGATTCTGGGGTTCCATGCTGACCAGGGTTGAGAGGCTCTGGCTCCTCATAGCAATTGGAATAACCGGAATGGAGGCAGCAGAGTCTCAGAACGAGCGCTCAGCATCTCGATAGGTCGCAGACTTCCAATACCCTCAATGATTTTTCTAAAACACAGTTGGAAAACTCACTACCGCCCACGCAGTCATCGATCGCTTTGTTAGTTTGATCTGTCACACAGCCTGAGTAATTGCGACCCTTGTCATCCCCGAATTTCTGCCGAAATTTAGCGAGGCAGGATTTGTTCGCTCTTGCAGTCTGCGTGATCCACTTGTCGCGATCGATAGGCTCCGCTTGAGCAAGAAGCGTCGATCCAAGCAACATCGCGATAACCATAGCATATCGCATGTTCTTATCTCCGCCGGTTAAATCGGACGATACATGAAAACGCTGGACGCACTCTATACAGGAGCGCCCTAGACTGCTCCGGACTTGCCGATGAGACGGGACACGTGGCACAGGGCCTCGTGGCGGAGCTGAGACCCAATCGGAGGCGCCATGCAAGTCCGCGCGCCGATCATCGGGGGGTGGAGGTGTCGAATGCAACGGTGTGTCGACGGCCGTGGTGCCCCGAGCGGTCCGAGAAACGGCAACGACAAGCACGGCCGTTACACCGACGATTTGCCGGATCCATGGCATTGCAGGCAGACATCGTCGCCTGAAAGCCGGAGTTTCGATCTGTGCTGTCGCAATTTCTTACACGCACAAACCTGCCAAAACCGCTCAACAAGCGAACGAGATCGGCGAACCGGGCGGGGGAAAATGATTGAACTCGACGTCTACACTCTCGCGCTTAGCAAGTGGGCGGTTATGGGAAACCCGGTATTGCTCTTCGTCGCCAACAACTCCGCGCATTTCGCGCCGATCACGGCCGCGGTCGAGCAGTGCGCGACCGCGCTCGGCGATGGTCTGCAGCAACTCGCCGAAGAACGAAGTGTTCATTTGGGCCCTATAGCAACACCCATCAGGTGATCAGGCAACCATGTGGCGATACTTGGGAAGATAGACATAATGATGATGCCGACGACCATCATCATGACATAGGGCACGGATCCCCACAGCACCGTCTTGGTGGGCACGTCCGGCGCTATGGCGTTGACCACGAACAGGTTCAGCCCGACTGGCGGGGTTATAAGCCCGATTTCCATATTGATGGTCACGATGACGCCGAACCAGACCGGGTCGAAACCGGCGGCCGTAATTATCGGCAGCAGGATCGGTGCGGTCATCAGGATGATGCCGGCGGGCGGAATGAAGCAGCCGCATACCAGCAGGAAGACGTTGATGAGTTCCATCAGCACCCAGCGATTGAGCTGAGCGTCGGCAATGGCCTGCGCCAGCGTCTGGGTGATGTAGAGCGAGGTCAGCATGTAGCCGAATAACACGGCCGTTGCGATGATCATCAGGATCATCACCGACTCGCGCGTGGTCGAGCGCAGTATCTGCCACCAGGCCATCGGGCTCCACATCCGGTAGACTACGATTGCCAGGACGACGCACAGCGCCGCGCCGACGCCGGCCGCTTCCGACGGGGTCGCAATGCCGCCGTACAGCACGTACATCACCCCGATCACAATCACCAGGAAGGGCGCAACTTTCGGAATCGATTCAAACTTCTCGCGCCAGGTGAACCGGAATCCCGCCTCGTAGGCACGGAAGCCTTTGTACCAAATGTAGACCAGCGTCCACAGCATGAAGAGGCCAGTCAGCAACAAGCCCGGCAGCACCCCAGCCAAGAACAGACGACCGATGGAGGTCTCGGTCGCGATGCCGTAGAGGATGAAGGTGATCGACGGGGGGATCAGGATGCCGAGCGTGCCACCGGCGCAGATCGACCCGGTTGCCACTTCGTCCGGGTAACCACGCGCGCGCATCTCCGGTATGCCCATCTTGCCAATGGCGGCGCAGGTCGCCGGCGAGGAGCCGGTCAGCGCCGCGAACAGCGCGCAAGCGCCGATATTGGAAATCACCAGCCCGCCAGGCACCCGGTAAAGCCAGCGATCGAGCGCGATATAGAGATCCTTGCCGGCCGGCGACGAGCCGATCGCCGCCCCCATCATGATGAACATCGGAATGGAAACGAGCGTGAAATCATTCAAGCCCGAATAGAGCGTCTCCGCCGCAACCCGCAGCGAATCGGTGCCCTGGAACAGCACCAGGAACGCAACGCCAACGGCGCCGAGCCCGAAAGCGACCGGCGCGCCGGTCAGTAGCACCAGCACCGTGGTGACGAGCACGAGAACGCCTTGGGCAGCCGGGCTCATATGCCGACTCCCGGAATGTTTACATCGGTCCCGCTCTCGGGCAAGCTTGCGTCGACCGAGCGCTCCTTGACCTCGATGCCGAACGGCGGCTCGCGGCCGGTGAGCAGATTGAGCAGATCGACGACATACTGCAGCGTGAGAATCCCCAAGCCCACCGGCATGGCACTGTAGGGAACCCACAGCCGCGCTCGCCACATGGTGTCGGACACCCAGCGGCCCTCGTAGGCCTCATACCAGAATTGAAAGGTGAGCACGGTCATTAAGAGGCAAAAGCTCAGCGAGACCGTGATAGCGCAAATGGCGAGCCAGTAGCGCGCACGTTCGCCGACATAGATCGGCAACACATCCACGTTCACGTGACCCTTGGTCAGCAGCACGTAGGGCGCACCGATGAAGGTGGCCGCAATCAGGCTGTAGGTGACAAAATCGGTCTGCCAGATCGTGTTCGCGCCGAGAACATAGCGAATGAACACCATCTCACAGACAATGATCACCGCGACCGCCGTCAATGCCGCCGCGAAAATCCCGCAGGCCTGCGATATCAGCGTTACAAATCGATTGAGAATGTTCATCCGTTCCCCGCTCCTGTGAGCGCAACGAGATTGGCCGGCGAACTGCCGGCCGATCTTTATCGAAGGAGCGCTACTTGACTGCCAACGCCTCGTCGATCAGCTTCTTGCCGTCGGGCACTTCCTTGGCGAACTCGGCGTAAGAGCTTTTTTGTGCCACGTCGAGCCAAGCCTGGTACTCAGCCGCCGAAAGGGTAATGACTTCGATCTTGTTGTCCTGGAAGGTCTTGACCATCTTTTCGTCGAGACCTTTGCTCTCCTTCGCGAAATATTCTTCCGACTTCTTGCCGGCCTTGAGCAGAACGTCCTGTTGCTGCTTGTTGAGCTTGCCGAATGCCTTCTTCGACATCAGCACCGGCTCGTACATGAACCACAGCGCATTTTCGCCCGGAGCGGTGATGCACTTGACCTGTTCGTAGATGCGGAACGAGACGAAGCTGCCGGTCGAGGTGTCGGTGGCCTCCGCGACGCCCGTCTGCAGCGCGTTATAGACTTCGTTCGACGGGATCGAGACGATCGAAGCGCCTGCGGCCTGCCACATGGCCGCGAAGGTTGGGCCGGCGGAGCGGATCTTCACGCCCTTGATGTCTTCCGGCTTGCGGATGCAGCCTTTCTTGGAGGCCACAGCGCCGGCGAGCCAGGCATCGGCGAGCACGATGACGCCGGCCTTCTCGATCTTGGCCTTGATGTCCTTCATGAACGGCGAGTTCGCCATTCGCGCGGCGCGGTCATGGCTGCGGACGAGGCCCGGCATCAGAGTAGCACCGAAGTCACGCACCTTGCCGCTGGCGTAATCGAGTGGGAATGACGAGATGTCGAGTTGGCCGTTGACCATGGCGTTCCACTGGTCGTTCGGCTTGAATAACGAGGCGCCCGGATAGACCTGGATATCGAGGCCGACATTGGCGGCCTTGGCTTCCTTGGCGATGATTTGCACCATCTCGTCACGCGGATCGCCTTTGCCGCCCGGAAACTGGTGAGAGGCTTTCAGCGTCACTTGCGCTTGAGCCGGCGCCGACAGTAGGATGGCCGCCGCCGTAGCGAACAATATCGTCGAGACTTTCCTCATCTTATGTTCCTCCTCCATAGGGTCTTTTCTGGCAGCGGATATACCGCTGTGTTAGGTCGAATGAACAATAACCAAAATCGCTCGTCGCGCCCAATTTCACATTGGGCCACCGGTGCGGCACAGCGCCATAGGGGCCCCACGCTCCTATAACCCATGCAACCAATACATTATTCCGGCTATGGCCAGCGCCGACCGATGACCTTATGACGCTGCGTCTGCGATGCTCAACGATTCGAAGTAACGAGCGTTTTTCTAAAAGTCTGGAGATCAACAAGCGCGCCTTCCTCGTCGGCACCCATAAGTCGACTATATCCAGCGACATCCGCCGAAGCAGGACCCCTCCATTGTCATGTGGACCAAAGACTTATCATGCCGATCGGCATCGGGACCACACGCCGAATAACAGCCGAAGCCCGCACGCGCCAGCTAAGCGATTTAGGTTGTCGCTGGTAACCTCTGTCGCGGCGCTTTTGAAGGCTTCGACCAGCAAAATTAATCTGCGGCCTCCGGTGTGCCGAATGAGCTCAGGCGGCGTACATGCGCAGAACGCCGTAGAGCACGGTGCCGGCGATCAGCGTTGCCGCAATCAGCGTCAGGGCGATGAACTGTGCGCGGGTCACGTGCTCGCTTCCGGCGCTATCATGGATTGCGGAGTCCACAACTTCTGCAGCAATAGCGCGATAGCGAGCAGGACCATGCCGATGACGTCGGTGACGGCATTGGGGTCGATCAGCAACATTGCGGCCACAAAGAAAATCACCCGCTCAAACCACGTCGCGGTGCGCAGGAAGTAGCCCTCAAGACTGGCTGCGAGCGCAACCACGCCGATCGTGCCGGTCAGCCCCGCGCGCAAGATCTCGGCCCATGGCCCCTGGAACAGCAGTGCAGGGTTGTAGACGAAGAAGAACGGCACGATGAAGCCGGCTGCGGCGAACTTCATCGCCTGCACGCCCGAGCCCCACAGGCCGGCCCCGCCGATCGACGCGGCAGCATACACGGCCAGTGCCACCGGTGGCGTCACCGCCGACAGGCACGAGAAGTAGAACGCGAACATGTGCGCCGCCATGGGCTCCACCCCGAGCTTCATGATCGCGGGCACGAGCAGCGCCGCTTGCATGATGTATGCGGGAGTGGTCGGCATGCCCATGCCGAGAACGACGCCGGCGACCATGGTGATGAGCAGGGCAGGCAGCAGCGAACCGTAGGTGAAGTCGATGAGGAACGCCGTGAACCGCAATGCCAACCCGGTCTGCAGCACGATGCCGATCACGATTCCGGCGCACGCACAGGCCATCGCCACCGGCACGGTCTGCACCGCTCCGTCGCGCAGGCCTTCAAGGCACGCGCGCCAGCCCAGCCCGGTCGAAGGGCGCAGCCACGAGATGGCGACCAGCGCGACGGTAGCGATGATCGCACCATAGGTCGGCGTGAAGCCGTAGAGCAGCAGCGCCAGCAGCACGATGACCGGCAGGAACAGGTGGCCCTGGCGCAGCATGATATGGCCGAGGATGGGCAGCTCCTCACGCGGCAGGCCCTTGAGCCCAGAACGCACGGCGTTGAAGTGGATCGCGGCGAACAGAGCCCCGTAGTAGAAAAACGCAGGGATCGCCGCGGCGATCATCACCTGCGTGTAGCTGACGCCCTGGAACTCGGCCATCACGAAGGCCGCCGCTCCCATGATCGGCGGCATGATCTGCCCGCCGGTGGAGGCCACCGCCTCGATGGCCGCCGCCGCCTCCGGCTTGAAGCCGGTCTTCTTCATCATAGGGATGGTCAGCCAGCCATCGACCATGACGTTGGCGACCGCGGAGCCGGAGATGGTGCCAAACAGGCTCGAGGAGACCACCGCCACCTTGCCGGGACCGCCGCGCGCGCCGCCCGCGATCGAGTTGGCGAAGTTCATGAAGAACTGGCCTGCCCCGGATCGCTCCAGGAACGTGCCGAAGATGATAAAGAGAATCACGTAGGTGGCGGCCACAGTCATGGGCACTCCGAAAATGCCCTCCGTGGTGAAATAGACCTGGTCGACCGTGATCTCGAGACTGAGTCCCTTGTGGTAAGTCCAGCCGTACAACCAGGGGCCGGCGAACCCGTAGAACAGGAAGACGATCGCCACGATCGGCAGTGCCGCGCCGATGGTGCGTCGCGTCGCCTCCAGCACCAAGAGAGTGGCGGTGATTCCCACCGCCATGTCCATTCGGGTCAGCGCGTCCGCAGTGGGGAAACGGTTTACGATGTAGTCGTAGTTCGCGAACATGTAGCCGATGCACGCCAGCGAAAGACCCGCCAGAGCGAGATCCTCCCACGGCACGCGATCGGCTGTCGCGTCCTTGCTGCGAGGCCACAACAGGAACGACAGCACCAGGCTGAAGGCGAGCGTGATGTAGAGCAGGGCCTGCTGATCGGGAGCGTATACCGTCAGCCGCGCGTAGACGTGGTAGACGGACATCGTGACCGCCACCGCGCCGACGACGAGCCCCGCATAGCCTGCGAGCTTGCGCACGCGCGCTCCTCACTTCTTCAGCAATCCCGCCTCGCGGTAGTATTTCTCGGCACCGGGATGCATGGGCATGCCGAAATTCTCTGCCATCTCCGCCGCCGTCACGCCCTTCATGACACTGGTGACGTTGCCGAACTCCTCCCGCTCTTCGACGATGGCCTTGGTGATCTTGTAGATCACGTCGGCAGACGTCTTGGAGGATGCAATCAGCACGGTGGGCGACTGGAAGGTTTGAACGGCCTCGGTGACGCCCTGGTCCTTGTAGATACCGGCCTTGAGCGTGTAGGGCACAAAGCCCGGATTGAGCTTCTGCAGCGCGGCGATTTCCTCGTTGGAGACCCCCAACACCCGCACCGGCATCGCCGAGCCCATGTCCATGATGAAGGACGCCGGCACCACCGTGAACCATCCGACCGCCATTGCCTGCCGGTTCTTCACCGCTTCGGCGTTGGAGGACACTGGCCCGTAGCTCTTCGCGCCGAGGTCGTTCAGCGTCATGCCGTTGACCTTGAGCAGATACTCCCAGCCGGCCGCCAGGCTGGTGTTGCCGCGTGACGGCAGCGCCACCGGCTGGCCCTTAAGATCCTTGATGCTCTTGATGTCGCTGTTCGCGGGAACCACGAGCTGCCAGACGTTGGGGTAGAAATTGGCCACGAACAGGCCCTTGTCGGTCTGCTTGCCGGCGAACTGGCCTTCGCCCTTCTGCGCGTCTGACATGACGGTCGTCATCGACCAGCCGATATCGGCCTTGTCGTTGCGGATCTTCTCCATGTTGACAAGGGCCGCGCCCGGCTCGACCTGCACGTTCAGTTCGGAATATCGCTTGTTCACGACCTGCGACGCTGCTGCCGCCATTGGTGTCCAGCTGCCACCGGTCGGACCGGCGCTGAAGATGACATCGGTCTTCTGTTGGGCCTGGGCGGCGCTTGCCGCAGCGGCTGACAGCGCTGCAATGGCAGCCAGGCGCACGACTCGTCGCAAACCACTGATGTGGACGGACATCGTTTGCACTCCCTCTGGCGTTCGTGCTCGTTGGCGCAGTTCATTGGGGCTCGTGTGCGCACGTTGTTGGCGGCAGCTTCGACACCCGTAGCATGCGGAAATTTTGCATCCGTCCTGCTGCCGAGCAGCGTATGTGCCCGATGCAGCGATTGTCAACGACGTGTGCTCCCTTCATGGAGGAGCTGGACGGTTAGGCAATTGGGTGCAGGCGGGCAGGGCGCATCAAGTACATACTAAAGACGTACGAGGAAGCCTGGTGCGATGCGAACAGCGACGTAGGGTGCGTTGCGAAATGTGCGGAAGAAGTTGCGGGCTAAACGAGCGGTTAGAGGTCATGGACCGCAACCATCGGCGACCGGACGACCCGACAGCTTCATGAAGAATTGCGACCGGCGGCGCGAACGCCGCCGGTCGAAGAGGTCTTAGCGAATGACGTAGGGCAGCAGGCCGAGGATACGACAAACTGACAAACTGCCGCGATCCCCGCTGATTCTGCGCCAGCGCTGGATTATTTTTGGTGAGTTTGCGGCGAGTTTTACTTTCGCTCAGATCGGCACGTTTGGGCTAAGTAATTGATTTTATGGCGCGCCATTCATATCAAGCGTTTAAAGAAAAACACCGTTTGAGAAGTCGAGGCTACAGAGATTTTTTCAAACGGTTTTGGTTCGCGCGTTAGGTCGAGATAACTGCGCGATCGACTTGCGGACCGCTGAGCAATTCCGATCCGTCCGATTGTTAGGACGTCTCCACTGAGCAGTGCAAGAGATCAGTTCCAAAGATGTGCGGCTGCTCTGGCTCCATGTCGCGTCGCCGGACAACGACAAGGACCTGATCGTCGATCGCTGTGGAGGATTTTATCTCCGAAATTGCGGGGGCATCGGATTATCGGCCGGCTTGGGCTCGATCCACCTCGGTCCCGCTTGCCAAACACCATGCGACTACTCGTTGCTTGGAATTCCGTCAGGGGCCGGCTGCCTCAATGACTGGCCAGCGCCATACCCCGGTCTCAAGGGCCCTTCCCAATGTCTTGGCCATCACTATTTAGCGGCGCCGCCGGTATGGCGGCGATCAACGCGCCGGCCATGATCTCGCCCCAGAAGAACACGTCGCCGCGGATCAGGTCGGTCGACACCCCAAGCGTGATCGCCTTTTGCGAAGACGAAGACACGAACGTCAGTGCGTAGACGAACTCCTGCAATGTCAGCGTGAACGTGAAGATCACCACCGTCGGGATCGCCGGCAGCGACAGCGGGATCGCCATTTTGATAAAGGCCCCGAAGAGGCTGCAGCCATCGACGATCGCCGCCTCCTCAATCTCCGGCGGCAACGCCTTGAAGAAACCCATCAGCAGCCAGGAGCAGAACGGAATGGTAAATGTGGGATACACCAGCACCAGCGACCACATCGAAATCATCCTCTTGCATCCACACGGCTGGCGACTGTGATGAACCCGCTTGGCGTTCTAACTCTTGCGATAGGAGGTCCAGCGCTCGCGCCAATCTTCGCCGTCTTCTACGGCGCGGGGAACGGCGTTCTCACCATCGCTCGCGGCACGCTGCCGCTTGCATTGTTTGGGCCGCGTGGTTTCGGCCGACGGGTAGGCGTATTATCGCTACCGGCACGCGCGACGGGAGCCATCGCGCCGCTAGCCGTCGGCCTGCTGGCCGAACATCTTGGCGCTGGCGCACTATGGGCGACTGCGCTGGCATCGGCTTCCGCATTTATTGCGCTTCTCTTTCTGCGGGCGCGACAGGCGCCATGATGGGCATAGCGACGATTGGCCGTAACCCATTGCCGCTTTCTCGCGCTTCCCGAGTCGCGCGAAAATGAATGCCTACGCTTTCCCTACGGTCCCAGACTCGATCGAAATGTCTGCACCGCCGCTAACGGATTGTCGGTATCGGTGGCTTCGCCTTCCCGATTTGAACCTATCAAATTGATAGCGTTGTGCAGCGGATCCTTTCGCCCGCCGGTCTCATCATGGTGCGCAACGCGCGTCGGCGGTGAAGGCAACCGCAATGCGATGCCGAAAAGAAGCGAACTCTCCGGCTCCATTGATCCTTATCGCTTTACGACGCTGCCGACGCGGACGTCGTCGTAATGGATCAGCTAGGTCTCTTGATCGACGTCGGGATCGCGGCGGCAGCGGGTGAGGGAAGGCCATGGCGATTTTTTATTAGTGCCAAAGCGAGGTGCCCCTATTGTGCCCCAGCTTTTTTGGGGCACGCCCCGAGGGAATCAATTCTCTAAACTATTGATTTCAAAGGCTTGATGGTGGACGCACAAGGGATCGAACCTTGGACCTCTCCCGTGTGAAGGGAACGCTCTCCCGCTGAGCTATGCGTCCGGGGACGGCGAAAAGATGCCGTCAGAGCCCGCGATTTACGAAGTACGGGCCCCCAGTGTCAAGCGATCAGTCGGGCCGTAACGCCGCGATATCGCGCGAAGTAGGGCGAATTACGCCCCCTGCTGGCGGGCGCGGGAAGCGTGCGACTGCAGCGCGCGGATGCGCTCGGCGAGCGTTCCGCCGCCTTCGGAGATGGGGGCGGCGCCGGCAATGTCATTGGCGGGCTTGGCCGGGGTTTTCGGCACGGCCGGTTCCGCGGCCAGCATGGCCTCGATCGCCGAATTCGGGCCCTCGAGCTGCATGGCGAGTTTGGCGACCTCGGCGGCGATGTCGTTGATGCGCTCGCGCAGCAGCGCGTTCTCCATCCGCTCGGTCTGCCAGGAGCTTTCGGCCTGCTGCTGGATCGCGTTGATGTCGCGCTGCAGTTTGGCGCGTTCGTCGCGGGCGACACGAAGCTGTTCTTCGAACGCCGCCTTCTCAGTTCGCAATTTCTCGACGATCGGCGCCTTGCCGCCATTCGTCGCCGCGATCTCCGCGTGCAGTTCGCGTACGGCGCGCTCGGCGTTTTCGTTTGTCTGCCTGAGCTGATTGTTTTCGTATTCGCGCTCGGCGAGCATCTTGCCCTGCGTCGCCAGCCGCGCTTCGAGGTCGTTGACGCGGTTGCCGAGCATCTCGGCTTCCTTGACCTGCACGATCAATTGCCGGTCGAGATCGGTGACGCGCTGGCTCAAATTTTCGACGCGGCCGCGCGCTTCGCACAAGTTCGTGCGTCGCGCGCTCGGAGTCGGTGCGCTCCTGGGCGAGGCGGGCCTGCGTCGTCGAAAATTCCTTTTCGGCGTCGCCGACGCGGCCCTTCAATTGCTCGATCTGCGTGCGCACCGCGACCAGCTCGACCTGGCGGCTGTCCGCCGTCATCGCACGATCGTTCAATTCATGATTGATCCTGCCGAGTTCGGCCTGCTTGTCGGTCAGCGCCTGTTCGGCGTTGCGCAGCAGTTCGGTCTTGGCCGCGAATTCCTCTTCGGTGGCGCGCAACTGCTCCTTCACCGCCTTCTCGCGCGCTTCGAGCGAAAAGATCGTGGCGTTCTTTTCGCCGAGCTCGATCTTCATGCGGTTGATCGCGTCGCTCTTCTTGCCGAGTTCGGCGAGCTGGCTCGTGGTCTTGTTCTTGAGCTGCTCGACGTTCATTTCGAGCCGTCGCGCCGACATCGCGAATTCCGCGCGCAACTGATCCTTGTCGGCCTGGATTTCCGCCATCGACAGCGGGGTTGCCGCCTCGAGCCGCCGCGTCGTCAGCCGCACCGCGCGGTTATGCACCAGCGGCACGATCATCAGACCGAACAGCATGGAGACCAGAAAACCGATCGCCAGATACATGATCGGTTCGATCATCGATGGTTACTCCGCACGAGATGAGGATTCGTCGATCACATTGCCACGCCCGGCCGGCCCTGCGCCAGTCCAATGCCGCGTTAACCTGAATTCGCCTGGGGAGATGCGCGTCTATGCCTGAGGATGAGCTCAGAACGGGTTCCAGGTCGCGCGCGGGGTAAATTTGAGATAGCCGACATTGGCGCCGAGCCGCAGGCCGATGCCGGAGCGGATCGGCACCAGCACGATGTTGTTGGCGGTCAGCGCGGTCATGCCGAAGCCACCGACGATATAGGCGGAGCCGTCGATGCCGACGAAGCGCTGATAGATCGCGTTGGTCGCGGGCAGATTGTAGACCAGCGTCATGGTGCGCGCGCCGTCGCCGCCCCAGTCGAAGCCGACCGACGGCCCCTGCCAGTAGACGCGCAGGTCGCCGGCGTTCTTGGTGTAGAGCGTGCCTTCGCCATACCGCAGGCCGGCCACAAAAGCGCCCGAGCCTTCCTCGCCGAGCACGTAGCCGTTGGGAAGACCCCACTGGCTGACCGCCCGCTCGATGATGGATGCGAGCCCGCGCGAGACATTGCCGAAGAATTTATGCCCGGCCGAAACCAGTTCGCCCGGTTCGAACGTCTCGGGCCCCTGCTGGCGTTGCGGTGGCGGCAACGGCGCGGGCTGCTGGTATTGCTGCTGCGGTGGCGGCAACGGCGCAGGCTGCTGGTATTGCTGCTGCGGCGGTGGCAACGGCGCCGGCTGCACCTGCTGTGCGGAAGCCGGTACGGTCCAGCACATCAGCGCGGCAAACGTCACCGCGGCAAGGCGTGAAGCAAACGTCATGAAAGAACCCCTGGCATCGAAATTCTGGCCGCCGCCTTAACCTGACGCCAACAGCATGGCTCTAGGTTGCGCCCAGTGTCCCCTCGACTCGCAATGTTATCGGCACCAACTATGACGGCACAACGGCAGGAAAGATACGGTTCGCGCCCCGGAATAGCCCTTTTTGCCTTATTGGCGAGCTTTTTTGGTGCGCTCAGCCTTGATTCTGCCGCGTGGGCCGCGACCACCGAGCGGGTCGTGGTGAACCGCTATTCCGGGCTCGCCATCGAGGGCTTCGATCCGGTCGCCTATTTCACGGAATCGGTGGCAGCCCAAGGGTCGGTCGCCTTCGAGGCGCGCGAGGCCGGCGCCGTCTGGCGTTTCCGCAACGAGGGCAACCGCGCGTCTTTCGTGGCGCATCCGGAAATCTACGGGCCGCAGTTCGGCGGTTACGACCCGGTCGATCTGGGAAGGGGGGTGACCTATGCGGGCAACCCGCGCTTTTGGGTGGTTGCGGGCCAACGGCTCTATCTGTTCGGCCGCGAGGAAAACCGCGACGCATTCGCCGCCGAGCCGGCGCGTTTCCTGAAAGACGCCGCCGCGCGCTGGCCGGCGCTGGAGCGCGGGCTGGCGCAGTAGGTTACGAGCGACCTTGTAGCCCGGGCGAGCGCAGCGACCCCGGGAACAGGGGTGACGACTTCACACGTTCGATTCGTCTGGCACCGCTCCCGGGGTCGCTGCGCTCGCCCGGGCTACGAAACTACGAAACTCAAACCGCCGCCTTCGGATCGCCCCAGGCGATGAATTCCGGAACGATGAAGTCGCTTCGCCCGGCGCCAAAAACCAGCGCCGCACCGCTTGAATCCGTAATCCTGCCGCCGGCGGCCGTAACGACCGCGTGGCCTGCCGCGACGTCCCATTCCGACGTCGGCGACAGCCGGGGATAGATATCGACCGCGCCTTCGGCCACCCGGCCGAATTTTACCGCCGAGCCGAGTTCGCAGCGAACCGCGCCGGGCCGTGCCGCAATGAAGGCTTCGGTCCTGGCATCGCCATGCAAGCGGCTGACCGCGACCGCCCATGGCTGGCCGGGCGGCGGGCAGGGGCGGGTGCGAACCGGCTCGATCAGCGGTTGGCCCTTGCCGAGCGTCAGCCGTTCCGCGCCACGGCCGACAATGCCGCGCCAGATCAGCCCGAGCGCGGGTGCGCTGACGATGCCGAGCAGCGGCGTCCCGTCGGTCACCAGCGCCAGATTGACGGTGAATTCGTTGCGGCCGGCGACGAATTCCTTGGTGCCGTCCAGCGGGTCGATCAGGAAGAAGCTTCCCTTATAGGGTAGCGTCGCCTGCGCAGCGCGCTCTTCCGACAGCGACGGTAGGCCGGGAGCAACCTGGGCAAGGCCTTCGGCGATGATTCGGTCGGCCGCCAGATCGGCCTCGGTGACCGGCGATCCGTCGGTCTTGCCGTCGACCTTCATGGTGGAACGGTTGACGGCCAGGATGGCGGCGCCGGCCCGGACCACGAGGTCGGTCAGCGGTTCGATCAGCGCGGCGGCGGCATCGCGGTCGAGTGGACGTGCCTCATTCATGAGCTAGGCCTATTTGCTGTTCGTCCTGCCATACCATTGCCGCCCCGCGCTGGCAGCAGGGGGCTGCGCAGTGTATCAAACCAATAAGCACGCGTGATTCGTAACTGCCCGCCAGCAATTTGCGACCAGGCGGCTTTCCAGGAACCCATGATGTCTGGCACTTCGTCTCCCGGTCCTGCTCCCGATGCCCTCGAACTCGCGGCGCTGTTGTGTTCGCGGGTCTGTCACGATCTCATCAGCCCGGTTGGCGCCATCGTCAATGGGCTTGAGGTGCTTGACGACAACCCGAAGCCGGAAGACCGCGATTTCGCGCTCGATCTGATCCGCAAGAGCGCCAAGACCGCCTCCGCACGGTTGCAGTTCTGCCGCCTGGCGTTCGGGGCCGCGGGATCGGCGGGCGCGCAGATCGATCTCGGCGATGCGCAGAACATGGCGCGCGGCCACATCGAGGACGGCAAGATCACCATCACCTGGAATCTGCCGCGGCTGCTGTTGCCGAAGAACCGCGTCAAGCTGCTGTTGAACATGCTGATCATCGCGCAGCAGACCATCCCGCGCGGCGGTACGCTGACGATCGATCCGATCGGCGACGGCGAGACGATGAGTTTTCGCGTGACGTCGGCCGGCCTCAACGCCCGCCTGCCGCAGAACATCGCCGATCTCCTGAGCGTGAATTCGACGGCGTCCGTCGATGCGCATGCGGTGCAGCCTTACTATACGCGGCTGTTGGCGCAGGCCTGCGGGCTCAGCGTGACGCTCGCGCCCGACGGGGAAAAAGTGATCGTTACCGCGGCCTGAAGCGCGCCAACACGCAAACCCTGAGCACCTTTAGGCGCGATCCCAGAACGCGCTGAAGCGCGTTTAAGGTTAACCAATAGTTGAAAACAGGCGGCAGAATTCATTTCTGCCGCCTTATCTCTTTGTTGATCCCGTTCTTTTCCAATTGAGCAACCAATATTAAACGCTTTGCATAGAAGCTGGGCTCGTTCCGTAAGGCGCGTCGATGTCGCGTGCCGCTGCGTGCGAAGGCCAGTTTCATGGATGATTTGTTGCGGGAATTTTTGACTGAAACCAGCGAGAGCCTGGATACGGTCGACAATCAGTTGGTGCGGTTCGAGCAGGACCCGAGCGACGCGAAGATTCTGGATAACATCTTCCGCCTGGTCCACACCATCAAGGGCACCTGCGGTTTCCTGGGCCTGCCGCGGCTGGAAGCCCTCGCCCACGCCGGCGAGACGCTGATGGGCAAATTCCGCGACGGCATGCCGGTCAAGGCCGAAGCCGTGACGCTGATCCTGTCCTCGATCGACCGCATTAAAGAGATTCTGGCGGGCCTTGAAGCCACCGAGACCGAACCCGAAGGCACCGACGAAGACCTGATCGAGAAACTGCACGAGATGGCCGAAGGCGCCCACCATGCCGAGGAAGTAGCCGAAGCCGCGCCCGTTCCCGTCGTCGCCGCACCCCCGGTACAGCCCGCGGCCACCCCGGAAGTTGCCAAGGGCACACTGATCGATCAGGTGCTGGAGCGCCCGCTGCGTCCCGGCGAAGTCTCGCTCGACGATCTCGAGCGCGCCTTCCGCGAGACCAAGATTGAAGCCGCACCCGCGCCCAAACCTGCGCCGGCGCCCGTCAAGCAGGCCGCACCCGCCGCACCTGTCGCCAAGCCGGCCGCGCCCGCCGCCGCGCCGGAAGCTGTCAAAGAGGCTGCCAAGGAAACCGCAGGCTTAAGGCAAAGCCTGCCAAGCGCGCCGCCGTCGCCGACGCCGGCGACGTCCAGGAAGCCGACAAAATCGCCAACCAGTCGATCCGCGTCAACGTGGACACGCTGGAACATCTGATGACCATGGTCTCCGAGCTGGTGTTGACCCGCAACCAGCTTCTGGAAATCTCCCGCCGCAACGAGGACACCGAGTTCAAGGTGCCGCTGCAACGGTTGTCCAACGTCACCGCCGAGCTGCAGGAAGGCGTCATGAAGACGCGGATGCAGCCGATCGGCAATGCCTGGCAGAAGCTGCCGCGCATCGTCCGCGACCTCTCCGGCGAACTCGGCAAGCAGATCGAACTCGAGATGCACGGCGCCGACACCGAACTCGATCGCCAGGTGCTCGACCTGATCAAGGATCCGTTGACGCACATGGTGCGCAACTCCGCCGACCACGGCCTGGAGACTCCGGCCGAGCGGCTGGCCTCCGGCAAGGGCGAGCAGGGCACCATCCGCCTCTCCGCCTATCACGAGGGCGGCCACATCATCATCTGCATCGCCGACAATGGCCGCGGGCTCAACACCGAGCGGATCAAGGCCAAGGCGCTCCAGAACGGTCTCGTCAGCGAGGCTGAACTGGAGAAGATGACGGAAGCCCAGATCCACAAGTTCATCTTCGCGCCGGGCTTCTCCACCGCCGCCACCGTCACCTCGGTCTCCGGCCGCGGCGTCGGCATGGACGTGGTGCGCACCAATATCGACCAGATCGGCGGCACCATCGACATCAAGTCGGTGGCCGGCGAGGGTTCTTCCGTCACCATCAAGATCCCGCTGACGCTCGCGATCGTCTCGGCCCTGATCGTGGAAGCCGCCGGCGACCGCTTTGCGATCCCGCAGCTCTCCGTGGTCGAACTGGTGCGCGCCCGCGCCAACTCCGAACACCGCATCGAGCGCATCAAGGACACCGCGGTATTGCGCCTGCGCAACAAGCTGTTGCCGCTGATGCACCTGAAGAAGCTGTTGAAGATCGACGACGGCTCCTCGAGCGATCCCGAGAACGGCTTCATCGTGGTGACGCAGGTCGGCAGCCAGACTTTCGGCATCGTGGTCGACGGCGTGTTCCACACCGAAGAAATCGTGGTCAAGCCGATGTCCACCAAGCTGCGGCACATCGACATGTTCTCCGGCAACACCATCCTGGGCGATGGCGCCGTGATCATGATCATCGACCCCAACGGCATTGCCAAGGCGCTCGGCGCCGCAGGCTCGGTTTCGAACGAGATCTCGGACGAGAATGCCGCCTCGCATGCCTCCATGGGCGAACAGCTGACCTCGCTCTTGGTGTTCCGCGCCGGTTCCAGCCAGCCCAAGGCGGTGCCGCTCGGCCTCGTCACCCGGCTGGAGGAGATCGCCACCGACAAGATCGAGCTCAGTAACGGCCGCTACATGGTGCAGTACCGCGAGCAGTTGATGCCCCTGGTGCAGATGGCCGGGGTCACGGTCCAGACCCAGGGCTCGCAGCCGATCCTGGTGTTCGCCGATGACGGCCGCTCGATGGGGCTCGTGGTCGACGAGATCATCGACATCGTCGAGGAGCGGCTGCACATCGAGGTCGCCGGCCAGAAGGACGGCATTCTGGGTTCGGCCGTGATCAAGGGCCAGGCGACCGAAGTGATCGACGTCGGCCACTTCCTGCCGATGGCGTTTGCCGACTGGTTCTCGCGCAAGGAGATGCGGACCTCGTCAACGGCGCAATCGGTGCTGCTGGTCGACGACTCCGCGTTCTTCCGCAACATGCTGGCGCCGGTTCTCAAAGCCGCCGGCTACAAGGTGCGGGTCGCCGTCAACGCGCAGGAGGGCCTCGCCGCGCTGCGCTCGAGCCACACCTTCGACGTGGTGCTGACCGACATCGAAATGCCGGACATGAACGGCTTCGAATTCGCCGAAACCATCCGCGCCGACAACAATCTGAGCACGATGCCGATCATCGCGCTTGTCCTCGCTGACGTCGCCGGCGGCGATCGAGCGCGGGCGGCAGGCCGGCTTCCATGATTTCGTCGCCAAGTTCGACCGTCCCGGCCTGATCGCGGCGCTGAAGGAACAGACCGCCGAAACCAGCAAAGCGGCTTAAGCCAGAATAGCCGGGGCACAAGGAAGCAAGACCATGACAACCAAGACCGAGACCATCGAGGGCACCGTGGCCGAATACGTCACCGCCGTGATCGGCGGACAATTGTTCGGCCTGCCGATCTCGCGGGTGCAGGACGTGTTCATGCCGGAACGGCTGACGCGGGTGCCGCTGTCGTCGGCCGAGATCGCCGGCGTGCTCAATCTGCGCGGCCGCATCGTCACCGTGGTCAACATGCGCGCCCGCCTCGGGCTGCCCAAGAACGACGACGGCAAGCCGCCGATGGCGGTCGGCGTCGATTTGCGCGGCGAGTCCTACGGCCTCTTGATCGACCAGATCGGCGAGGTGCTGCGGCTGCCTGACGACGGCCGCGAGGAAAACCCCGTCAATCTCGACCCCCGCATGGCCAAGCTCGCCGGCGGTGTTCACCGTCTCGACGGCCAGCTCATGGTCGTCCTCGACGTCGATCGCGTTCTCGAAATCGTGCCGGACTTGATGGCGGCATGAAGACCGAATCTGGAACTAAAACATCCCTGTTGGGATCTGGTACAATTGGAGACCTAAAATGAAGACATGTCTGGTGGTCGATGACTCGAGCGTCATCCGCAAAGTCGCACGCCGCATCCTCGAAGGTCTCGACTTTCAGATCGTCGAAGCCGAGGACGGCCAAAAGGCGCTTGAAGTCTGCAAGCGCGCCATGCCCGAAGCGGTTCTGCTCGACTGGAACATGCCCGTCATGGACGGCTACGAATTCCTCGGCAATCTGCGCCGGATGCCCGGTGGTGACGCGCCCAAGGTGGTGTTCTGCACCACCGAAAACGACGTCGCCCACATTGCGCGCGCGCTGCACGCCGGCGCCAACGAGTACATCATGAAGCCGTTCGACAAGGACATCGTCACCGCGAAGTTCCAGGAAGTCGGCCTGCTCTGATCTCGAGCAGGTGATCCCGGCGGCTCAACGGCCTTCGGCGTTGTCTTGTAAATGTGCCGCTTGAGTTGGGTCGGGTGAATTAATGAGTGTTGCGTTAACGAGGTCTCCACCGCCAGTCTCGACACGGCAAGACAAGCTGCGCGTCATGGTGGTCGACGACTCCGTCGTGATCCGCGGCATGATCTCGCGCTGGATCGGCGCCGAGCCGGATATGGAGGTCTCAGCCTCCCTGCGTACCGGTCTCGATGCCGTCAACCAGCTCGAACGCGTCAAGCCCGATGTTGCCGTGCTCGATATCGAAATGCCGGAGCTCGACGGCATTTCGGCGCTGCCGCAACTGCTGGCGAAAAAGCGCGACCTCGTCATCATCATGGCGTCGACGCTGACCCGCCGCAATGCGGAGATCAGCTTCAAGGCGCTTTCGCTCGGCGCGGCCGACTACATTCCAAAGCCGGAGAGCACGCGCGAGGCCACCGCGGCCGAGACCTTCCACCACGATCTGATTCAGAAGATTCGTCATCTGGGCGCCCGGGCCCGCCGGCGTGCGTCGCCGGCCGCGAGCCCGGCCATGGCGCCGGCCCCGGAGCGGGCACGCGACGTATCGGTCCAGCCGGTCGCTGCACCGGTTGCGCATCTGCCGCTGGCGCGCCGGCCCTTCAGCATGCTGGCGCCGCGGGTGCTGCTGATCGGCTCGTCGACGGGCGGTCCGCAGGCCCTGATGACGCTGGTTGCCGACATCGGCCCGGTGATCGATCGTTTTCCGGTGCTGATCACCCAGCACATGCCGCCGACCTTCACCACGATTCTCGCCGAGCATCTGGCGCGCGCGAGCCACCGGCCGGCGCATGAGGCCGTCGATGGCGAGATCGTCAAGCCTGGCCGGATCTATCTGGCGCCGGGCGGCCGCCACATGCGCGTGGTGCGCCATGGCGCCGAGACCGCGATCGCGCTCGACGACGGGCCGCCGGTGAATTTCTGCAAACCCGCGGTGGACCCGCTGTTCAACTCCGCCATCGACGTCTGGCAGGGCGGCATCATGTCGGTGATTCTGACCGGCATGGGCTCCGACGGCATGCGCGGCGGCAAGGACATCGTCGCCGCCGGCGGCAGCGTGATTGCCCAGGACGAGGCGACCAGCGTGGTGTGGGGCATGCCGGGCGCAGCCGCCAATGCAGGTATTTGCGCGGCGGTTCTGCCGCTCAATCAGATCGCGCCAAAACTGGTTCGGTTGTTTTCGGGAGATCGTTCGTGACGCCGTCAGACTATGAGTATCTGCGTAAGCTTCTGAAAGAGCGCTCCGGGCTCGATCTGTCCGCCGACAAGCAATATCTGGTCGAAAGCCGGCTGTTGCCGCTGGCGCGCAAGTCCAGCCTGCCGGGAATTCCCGAACTCGTCGCGAAGATGAAGGGCGGCAGCCGAGGCGCTGACGGCGGAGGTGGTCGAGGCGATGACCACCAACGAGACGTTCTTCTTCCGCGACAAGATTCCGTTCGACCATTTGCGGGAGGCGGTCATCCCGGCGCTGGCGCAGGCGCGCGCGGCCCGCCGATCCTTGCGCATCTGGTGCGCGGCTTCCTCCACCGGGCAGGAGCCGTATTCGATCGCGATGTGCCTGAAGGAAGCCGGATCCCTGCTGTCGGGCTGGCGTACCGAGATCGTCGCGACCGACCTGTCGCAGGCGGTGCTGGAAAAATCGAAGGCCGGAATCTTCAGCCAGTTCGAGGTGCAGCGCGGATTGCCGATCGGGTTGCTGGTGAAATATTTCACCCAGAACGGCGAACTCTGGCAGATCAATGCCGATATTCGCAGCATGGTGCAGCATCGTCAGCTCAATCTGCTGCAGGACTTCTCCCATCTCGGCGTGTTCGACATCATCTTCTGCCGCAACGTGCTGATCTATTTCGATCAGAATACCAAGATCAATATCTTCGAGCGGCTCTCGCGGATGCTGGAGCCCGATGGCGTGCTGGCGCTGGGCGCGGCCGAATCCGTGGTCGGCATCACCAACACCTTCAAGCCCTATCCGGAGCGCCGCGGACTTTATCGTCCGAACATCGCGCCGGTGATACGGGTGGGGGCGTCGACCCTGGTGCCGCAAACCCTGCGGGCGGTCGCCGCGGCGCGCTGAGCCTCGCTCTTCGCCGCGTCCGCTTGCGCGTGTCGCGCTACACGATCGCGTGCGGCAGGAAGCGTGACGTGTTGCCGGTGATCGGGTTCTCGTCCTCGCGGATCGACAGGCCGCATGGCGTGTGATCGACCAGCCAGCTTCCGAGCACCGGGTATTGATCGGAGAAGCTCGGCAGCGGCGCGAACGCCTGCCGGATGAATCCTTCCGCGCCGTAAGGGCCCTGCTGTTCCATCAGCGTGGTGCCGGCGCTGACCAGCGCGACATTGGCGCCTTCGCGCGAGTAGAGCGGCTTGCGCACGAACGAGGAGCCGAGCATGGCCGCCTTCGGATCGTCCTCGAAATAGGCCGGCAGCAGGTTGGGGTGCTTCGGAAACATCTCCCATAGCAGCGGCAGAATGCCCTTGTTGGAAAGGATCGCTTTCCAGGGCGGCTCGATCCAGCGTGTCGGCGCGCTTGCTAGCTTCGCGCCGAACGCGTCCTGAAACATCCATTCCCAGGGATAGAGCTTGAAGGCGAGTTCGATTGCGCGATCGTCGAGATCGACGAAGCGGCCATCGCCGCCGAGCCCGACGTCCTTGATGTCCATCAGCGTGGTCTTCAGTCCGGCCTGGCTCGCGGTGTCCTGCAGATAGGCCAGCGTGCCGGCATCCTCGGTATTGTCGGTCATCCCGGCGAGATGCAGATGCTTCGCGCCGCCGTGTTTCTTCCAGGCGTCGATCAGGCGCTCATGGATTGAATTGAACTGGTCGGCGCGCTTCGGGATGATGTTGCGTTCCATCGCCTGTTCGAGCCAGGTCCACTGAAAAACCGCCGCTTCGAAAATCGAGGTCGGCGTATCCGCGTTGTACTCCAGCAGTTTCGCCGGGCTCCAGCCGTCGTAGCTCAGGTCCAGCCGGCCATAGAGGCTGGCGTCGCGGCGGCGCCAGCTCTCGGACAGCAGCGGCCAGAACGCTTCGGGTATCTTCAGCCGGCGCAGATATTTTTCGTCGTTGATCGCGCGGCCGACCAGTTCGAGGCACATCGCCTCGATCTCGCCGGTGGGCGCCTCGATCCGCCGTTCGATCTCGTTCAGCGTGAACGCGTAATAGGCCCGTTCGTCCCAATAGCGCTCGCCGTCGATGGTGTGAAAAGTGAAGCCTGACGCCTTCGGCGGTGGCACGCCAGTCGTCGCGTTCGGGGCAGGGGATGCGCTGCATGAACGTCAGCCGCCGGAAAAGCCGACGGCGTGGCCGAACGAGCCGAAGCCGCCGCGCTGCGCGCTGTGCGAGCCGGAATCGGAAGTGCCCGAGGATGAATGGCTCGAGGACGAATCGCTCGAGTAGTAGCTGCTGCGCGACGAGCTGCCGCCGGAGCCGCCACCTGAACTGCATGGCTGCCGGACGACGAGCTGCGCGACGAGCACTCGGCATTGCTCTGCTGGAGCGACGGCGAGGCCGTATTCGGCGATGGCTCGCAATTGCGGCTCGGCATCAGCGCGTAGGCGGCGCTGCCGACCGCAAACGTACCCATCAGCAGCAGCGCAACGTGGCCCGAGCGTTTCGCCGGCGGCGGAGCGGGACGCGGCGATGCCGGCACCGAGACCGGTTTGCGCTTGCCGAAATCCTGGTCGTGATTTGTTGGCCATGGTCAGTAGATCATGCAGGCGGCGTTGAGGGCGCCGGCGGCGAGCGAGGACAGCCCGAGCCAGATCGCGGCGGCGAGTTCGCCGGAAGCGATCCGCTCCGACAGTTTCGGCACCGGAACCCTGACGAGGAAATAGACGATGATCTGCACGATCAGCGCGATCACGGCCCAGATCAGGCAATCCCAGACATTGGCGGAATGGGCGATGGCGCTGACCAGCGGCAGCACGAAGCCGAGCAGGCTCAGGCCCAGCGCGATCGCGGCCGCCGGCTCGTTGGCGCGGATCAGCTCGAACTCGTTGTGCGGCGTGACGCGGGTATAGACGAAGAGGTAGGCCACCACGGCGACAATCGCCGTGCAGAAATAGACCAGGAACGCCGGCAGCCCGGCGAGCGATTGAAGGATCATGAACTCGCCCCAACTCGTGCGTCCTGACAGGTTCGCACAATCTCTCAGTCGGTGCATAGGAGCAGGCGGTTCAATCCCAAACAAAAACCCCGCCATTTCGGGCGGGGTTCGCAAATCTTCCGTGGCGGCCTTGACGCAGCCGGCTATTCCTTGACCTCGATCTTGCCCTTCATGGCCGGGTGCAGGCCGCAGATGTAATCGTAGATTCCTGCATCGGCGAGGCTCAGCTGGGTGGTCTGGCCTTTCAGCGCGATCGACGAGCGCTGCGCCTTGGGGCCGGTGATCGTCACTTGGTGCGGCGAGGAATTCAGTGTTGTGCCAGGTGATGGTCTGGCCCTTGCTGACAATGACGGTCTCCGGCCCGAACTTGAAGTCAGAGATCGAGATCACGCCGGGGCCCGGCGCAGGCTTTGCCATGGCGCCTTCGGGCGTGCCCTTTAGGCCCGCTAGTGAGATGACAAAATCCTGCCCGGCATGCGGCTTGTGGCAGGTGAAGCAGGTCGTCAAATTGGCCTTGTCGTTGATTTTCTTGTCCGGGCCAAACGCCTGATACTCCCATTCGCCGTTCCGAATGTCGTCCTTGTATTCGGTGCCCCAGCCGTCGCGCTTTTCCATCACCGTGTAGGCGACGAGGTCGCCCTTCTGGAAACGGCCGTTGGCATCCTTGAGAGGCTCGCCGGCCGCATCGAGCTGCGCCTTGTACTGCACCAGCGTCAGCACCGTGCCGCTCGGGATCGGCTGCCCCTTGCGTACCGCATCGACCGCCGCCGGCGTCGCATAGAGCTCGCGATACTGCTTGTTGTCGTAACGATCGACCGTGGCGTAGAGCGGGCCCTTGTCGAAATTCTCCGGGAAGGCGACCTTGTCGCCGCCGGCGAGCGCCGAATAGCCGATGAGCGCGCCCGATGCCGATCCGAGCGCGGCAGCGGCAACCAGCCTGACGTTTTTCATGACTTCCCCCTCGTTTTGCTGACAATTCGGTCAGCTACGTAACACCGCGAAGCGGGTTTCAGTCCGGGGGAAGCGAATTTGTCGCGGTAATCAGCGACTCAAACAAAAACCCCGCCATTTGCGGCGGGGTCCAGTCGGGAGGAGGGAGCCTTTCGGCTCGCCGTAGAAAGACAAATGCATCGATGAGCTACGGCAGGTTTCTGCCCTGCTTGCCGCGAAGGCACCCGGTGATGCGGCGGAATTCAAGAACTGGCTCCGGCAGATCAGTCAAAGCACCGCCGAGGCGGCGTCGGAAGGCGGGAGCCTTTTCGGTGGCGGCGTCAAGGTGAGCGCCGCCGAGAAGGCGACCTTGGCGAGATATCGACCGCGTTGGGCGCTTAAGCGATCATCCCCGACAGGCCACAAAGCCCTCCGCCCAAACAAAAACCCCGCCATTTCGGGCGGGGTCCAGTCGGGAGGAGGGAGCCTTGCGGCTCGCCGTAAACCCTGGGTGTCAGGCGGGAATGCGCTCTTCGTGCTCGTGCGGCTCGCGCAGCACGTAGCCGCGGCCCCACACGGTTTCGATGAAGTTGCGGCCTTCGGAGGCGTTCGCCAGCTTCTTGCGCAGCTTGCAGATGAAGACGTCGATGATCTTCAGCTCGGGCTCGTCCATGCCGCCATAGAGGTGGTTGAGGAACATTTCCTTGGTCAGGGTGGTTCCCTTGCGGAGCGAGAGCAGCTCCAGCATCTGGTATTCCTTGCCGGTCAGGTGCACGCGCTGGCCGCCGACTTCGACCGTCTTGGTGTCGAGGTTGACGACGAGATCGCCGGTCTGGATGACCGACTGGGCGTGACCCTTGGAACGGCGCACGATCGCATGGATGCGGGCAACCAGTTCGTCCTTGTGGAAAGGCTTGGTCATGTAGTCATCGGCGCCGACGCCGAGGCCCTTGACCTTATCCTCGATGCCGGCGAGGCCGGAGAGGATCAGAATGGGGGTCTTGATCTTCGAAACCCGAAGCTGCTTGAGCACGTCGTAGCCGGACATGTCGGGCAGGTTAAGGTCGAGAAGGATAATGTCGTAATCATAGAGCTTACCGAGGTCGACGCCTTCTTCCCCGAGATCCGTCGTATAGACGTTGAAACTCTCGGATTTGAGCATCAGCTCGATCGACTGCGCGACAGCGCTGTCATCTTCAATCAGCAAAACGCGCATGCCAGTCCCCTTTAGTCCGCCGCTCCGGGCGTCAGGTCGGCCGCACTTGCGGCACTCAAAACGCCTTTAACAACTGATTCGGATCCTGACAGACACATGGTTAACAAATCCTGATTCCGGTTCGCAAGCTCTTTAAGTGCAATTTTTAGCGAATCGCTGTAAGATGTTGCTTGGAAGCAGCTTTTCTCTACCGTGCCTACTCATGCTCCAGATTAAGAGGCGGGCCTAACCGACTCTCAGGATTCGCCCTTCTGGGCGAGCGCTCTCAGTCACCAAAGACAGTGACGCAATGATTAATGATGCGGGTAAACACGAGGTTAAGCGGCGGCCTCAAATGCGCGAAAACTTAAGGTTTTCGCAATGAAGGCGCTCGCAGAGCAGATCGGCGACATCGACGGCGTCAATATATATGGCCGTGTTGTGGGCGTGCGCGGGCTGATGGTCGAGATCGCGGGGCCGATCCATGCGATGTCGGTCGGCGCGCGTATCGTGATCGAAACCGGCGGCAACCGTTTCATCCCCGCCGAGGTCATCGGCTTCTCCGGCAGCAATGCTGTCGTGATGCCGTTCGGCGGGCTCGACGGTGTCAGGCGCGGTTGCCGCGCGGTCATTGCCACGGCGGCCAGCCAGGTGCGGCCGTCACCGGCCTGGCTCGGCCGCGTCATCAACGCGATGGGGGAGCCGATCGACGGCAAGGGGCCGCTGATGCAGGGGCCGTCGCCGATGCCCTACCGCAATTCGCCGCCGCCGGCGCATTCGCGCAAGCGCGTCGGCGCGCCGCTCGATCTGGGTGTGCGCGCGCTCAATACGTTCCTGACCTGCTGCCGCGGCCAGCGGCTCGGCATCTTCGCCGGTTCCGGCGTCGGCAAATCGGTGCTGCTGTCGATGCTGGCGCGCAATGTCGATGCCGACATCACCGTCATCGGCCTGATCGGCGAACGCGGCCGCGAGGTGCAGGAATTTCTGCAGGAGGATCTCGGCGACGAGGGTCTTGCGCGTTCCGTCGTGGTGGTGGCGACATCGGACGAGCCCGCCTTGATGCGGCGGCAGGCGGCTTATCTGACGCTGGCGATCGCGGAGTATTTCCGCGACGAGGACAAGGACGTGCTGTGCCTGATGGACTCGGTGACGCGCTTTGCGATGGCGCAACGCGAGATCGGGTTGTCGGCCGGCGAGCCGCCGACGGCCAAGGGCTATACGCCGACCGTGTTCACCGAATTGCCGAAGCTTCTGGAGCGGGCAGGGCCGGGCACCGGCGTTGGCACCATCACCGGCATTTTCACGGTGCTGGTCGACGGCGACGACCATAACGAGCCGATCGCCGACGCGGTGCGCGGCATTCTGGACGGTCACGTCGTGATGCAGCGCTCGATTGCGGAGCGCGGGCGGTTTCCCGCGATCAATATCCTCAAATCGGTCTCCCGCACCATGCCGAGATCGGCCAATCCCGATTATCTGCCCGTGATCATGCGGGGCCGCCAGGTGATGGCGACCTACGCCGACATGGAGGAACTGATCCGGCTCGGCGCCTACCGGGCGGGTTCGAGCCCGGAAGTCGACGAGGCGATCCGGCTGCACGAGCCGCTGGAAGCTTTCCTGCGCCAGGCCAAGGACGAAAAGTCGAGCCTGGATGACGGCTACCGCCAATTGGCGCATATCCTCGCCAATTTGGAAACGGAACGCTAACTTTGTCAGGCCATCATCCCCAGCACATGATTAATGATGCCGGCGGGGCCCCCCGGGGGAGCCGGCTCCGTCCCGCGTTCAGATTGGGACTTCTGGGGAGTATGAGTCGATGAAGTCACGAGAAACGCTGATCCGCCTGAAGAAATTTCAGGTCGACGAGAAGCGCCGAAGGGTTACCCAGATCGAAGGCATGATCGCCGACTTCCAGCGCATGTCGGTCGACCTCGAGCGCGAAATCCAGACCGAGCAGGAGCGGGCCGGGATCAACGATCCCTCCCATTTCGCCTACCCGACCTACGCCAAGGCCGCGATCCAGCGCCGCGAAAACCTGACCCGTTCCGCCGACGAACTGCGCATCCAGCTCGAGGACGCCAAGGGCCTGTTGAGCGAAGCCTTCGAGGAACTGAAGAAGGTGGAACTGCTCGACGAGCGCGACCAGGCGCGCGAGCGCGCCGAGGAAAGCGCCCGGGAGCAGGCCGACATGGACTCCATCGGCCTGATGCGGGCCCGGCTTGGCGTCGCCTGACGGCTCTCA
The DNA here is from genome assembly GCA_963840465.1 of uncultured Alphaproteobacteria bacterium. Lineage (GTDB taxonomy): Bacteria > Pseudomonadota > Alphaproteobacteria > Rhizobiales > Xanthobacteraceae > Bradyrhizobium. Next base: position 82,499 of record CAWIZF010000046.1, read on the forward strand.
CACTCGTCGGTTGCAAGAATCGAAAATCCCGGGCCGCAAAGCCCGGGCTTTTTCTTGTCCAAATCGCCCGGAACCGGCGACTTGGTGGCCCCTCCGGCGCAGGGTATGCTACGAAACTTCCCGATTGCTCCGGCGTAAGACCGCGATGGAGGATCGCGATTTGGGGGACGCTGAATGCTGACGCCAGCGGAGCTGGTATGGCTGATTGCCGCGGTGGCGAAGGGGGATGAGGTCGCTTTTGAGCGCCTTTACGCCGCCACGCGCGCGAAACTCTTCGGCGTCGTGCTCCGTATCTTGCGGCGTCAGGACCTCGCGGAGGAGGTCATTCAGGAGGCTTACGTCAAGATCTGGAACAGCGCCGGACAGTTCAACCCGGCGCTGGCTTCGCCGATTACGTGGATGGCGTCGATCGCGCGCAACCGGGCGATCGACGTGGTGCGCAAGAAGAGCGAAGTTTCGATCGAGGAGGAGCCGACCGCGATGGAAGTCGCGGCCGATTCACCCGATCCGCTGGCGCGGCGCGAGATGACGGAAGAGTTGAAGCGGTTGCTGGAATGCGTCGGCCGTCTCGAGCCGGATCGGCAGAAGCTGGTGCTGCTGGCCTATTACAACGGCTGGAGCCGCGAACAGCTCGCGGTCAAGTTCGAGACGCCGGTGAATACGGTGAAGACGTGGCTGCGCCGCAGCATGATGGATATCAGGGAGTGTCTCGGGCTGTGAGGTCCGGATCTTGAACGATGGCCTATAGCGAAGACCATATCGCGCTCGCCGCGGAATATGCGCTCGGCACCCTCGATGCCGACGAGCGCGCGCAGGTCGAGACCATGATGGCCGTCGATACCGAATTCACCGCGATCGTACACGCCTGGGAATACCGGCTCGGCGTGCTGAACCAGATGGTCGGCTCCATCGAGCCGCGGCCGATCGTGTGGGAAAACATCAAGGCCGCGATCGGACATTCCGCCGGGAGCCAGGCGCCGCTGGTGCTGCCCGAGGCGCCGCCGTCTCCGCCGCCTGAGCCTGCCTCCGAGCCGGTCGCCGAGCCCGTTGCGGCTCCCGTGGTGGCGGAGGCGCCGCCGGTTGCCGGATCGTTCGACCGATCGTTCGACCGACAATTCGAACGTCATTCAGTTGGCGGGCCGGGCGAAGCGCTGGCGCAGCGTCGCTTCCGTCGCCACCGCGCTCGCCGCAGCCCTGATCGGGATGCTGGCGGTGCAGGTCTACCGGCCGGAACTGTTGCCGGACGCGCTGCGGCCGAAGCCGCGCATCCAGACGGTCGAGGTCAGGACGCCGGCGCCATCGCCGGTGCCCTCGGCGCAATACGTCGCGCTGCTGCAGCGTGACGGCGGCTCGCCCGCCTTCATCCTGACGGTCGATGCCGCGACCAAAAATTTCACCGTTCGCAAAGTCAACGCCGATGCCGAGCCCGGCAAGAGTTTTGAGCTCTGGCTGATCTCCGACAAGCTGCCGCAGCCGCGCTCGCTCGGCGTGATCGGCGGCAGCGATTTCACCGCGCGCCCCGTGCTCGCCGACTACGACGCCGGCACGATCAACGCCGCGACCTATGCGGTGACCGTCGAGCCGGCCGGCGGCTCGCCGAGCGGCAAGCCGACCTCGGCGCCGATCTATACCGGCAAGCTGATCGAGACGGTGCCGGCGCGCTAGCGCTTCGTGTCTCCCCTCATGGTGAGGAGGCGCGCAAGCGCCGTCTCGAACCATGTGGCCCGGCTGTATCCACCCTCGATGTCATCCGCGGCTATCCTTCGAGACGACCGCTTCGCGGTCTCCTCAGGATGAGGTCTGTGGGTTTGTCTGTGGAAGGGTATCCAATGGGTGCGAAAGCAATCGAAACCGCTACCCCACAAAAAGAAAACGCCCGTGGGGAGCGGGCGTTTCCGTAGTCAACTTGGGGGTAGTTGGGGTCTTAATTATCCACGTGGCGACTTTGGGGGGCTATAAAGAGCCGCGTGAATTCCGTGAATTCTCCTTTAGCGTACGACAGTGTTGCCAGAACTCGTAATCACGACCGGCTTACCGGCCTTCATCACGCGCATGCTCGCAGTTTGGGTCAGGCCCTCGTCCGTCGTATTGCGCGCGGAGATGCTGAACCCGGCGACCACGATAGCCGCAACCAACGCCACGACCACGATCTTGAGATGGGTCATGCGATCTGCGCTATAAATCGAGTGGTTCATGGAAGTCTCCTGCCGCCTTCCGCCTAACAAATTCGTCAGTCTCATTTGCAGGTCGGTTCAACGTCTCGCAGCAGGAAACGTGGGAATTGCAGGTTTCGTTCCCAAGAGGCGATCACAAGGCGGTGAAAAGACTTGAACGGCCGCGATTGATGGCTTTCTGCGTAGGCGAGGAAAATTCCGTAATTATTCAATTTTTACAAATGGATATGGTGAAATCGCCAGGGCGGGAGCCGAGTCACGTCCGATCGATCCCGCCATAATAAATCGTTTGCCTGTGGCGAAAACGCTGCGTCGTGTTGTCGCTGATTTGCATTGCGCGCAGGCTTTCCTGCCTGGAGCCGCTTGGTTCTGATGAACCAGAACCGGCCTGTGAATTCCTGGTTTGACGCGTTTTCTTGACGCGAACCGGTGTGCGCTTCGCTCGAAACGCCCTAGACGCTTCCCACCGTCTTCAGCCGCGCGCGCGGGTGGATTTCGGCCTGCGACAGCACGGTGGTCTGCGCGCGGAAGCGCTCGACCAGCGAGCGGACGAACGGGCGGATCGCGGCGGAGGTAACCAGCACCGGCGCTTCGCCTTCGCGGGCGGCCTGCTCGAAGGCGTTGCGGACCGAGGTCATGAACTCCGACAGTTTTGAGGGTTGCATGGCGAGGCTGCGGTCCTCGCCGGTGCCGACGATCGATTCCGCAAACGCCTGCTCCCAGCGCGCCGACAGCGCGATCAGCGGCAAATAGCCGTTATAGGTGGTGTTCTGCGCGCAGATCTGCCGCGCCAGCCGGGCGCGGACGTGCTCGACCATGGTAGCGGGGTGGCGCGAGAAGGCCAGCGCGTCGGCGATGCCTTCGAGAATGGTGGAGAGATCGCGGATCGAGATCCGCTCGGCCAGCAGCAATTGCAGCACGCGCTGGATGCCGGAGACCGTAACCGAACTCGGCACGATGTCCTTGACCAGTTCGCCCTGTTCCTTCGGCAGGTCCTTCAACAGCTTCTGCACCTCGCCATAGGACAGCAGGTCGCTCATGTTGTTCTTGAGCAGCTCGGTCAGATGCGTCGACAGCACGGTCGCGGCGTCCACCACCGTGTAGCCCTTCAGCGATGCCTCTTCCTTCAGCGCGGCGTCGACCCAGGTCGCCGGCAGGCCAAACGTCGGCTCGATGGTATGGATGCCGGGCACGCCGACCTGGTTGCCGGCGGGGTCCATGACCATGAACTGGTTCGGCCAGATCTTGCCCGAGCCGGCGTCCACTTCCTTGATCTTGATGACGTAGGTGTTGGCCTCGAGCTGGACGTTGTCGAGAATGCGCACGGCCGGCATCACAAAGCCCATTTCGATGGCGAGCGAGCGGCGCAGCGCCTTGATCTGTTCGGTCAGGCGGTCGGTGCCGTCGGGGCCGTTGACCAGCGGCAGCAGCGCGTAGCCGAGTTCGATCTTGAGGTCGTCGATCTTGAGCGCGGTGGCGATCGGCTCTTCGGCGGCGGCCTGGGCGGCTGCGGCGGCGAGCTCGGGCGCTGCCGCTGCGGCCGCTTCCGCTTCCCTGGCAGCGCCGTTGCGGTTGCGCGCCTTCCAGGCCAGCGTCGCGGCGCCGCCGCCAAGCGCGAGGAAGGGCAGCATCGGAATGCCCGGCAACAGCGCCAGCACCAGCATCACGCCGGCCGACATGCCGAGCGCCTGCGGATAACCGGAGAGCTGCTTCATCATCGCCTTGTCGGCCGAACCGGTGATGCCGGCCTTCGAGACCAGCAGGCCCGCCGCGGTGGAGACGATCAGCGCCGGCACCTGCGTCACCAGGCCGTCGCCGACGGTCAGCACGGTGTAGGTGCGGGCGGCGTCGGCAAAGCTCATGCCCTGCTGCGCGACGCCGATGATGATACCGCCGATGACGTTGATGAAGACGATCAAAAGGCCCGCGATGGCGTCGCCGCGGACGAATTTCGAGGCGCCGTCCATCGCGCCGAAGAAGCCGCTTTCGTCCTCGAGTTCCTTGCGGCGGGCCTTGGCGGTCTTCTCGTCGATCAGGCCGGCGGAAAGATCGGCGTCGATCGCCATCTGCTTGCCGGGCATCGAGTCCAATTGAAAGCGCGCGGCGACTTCGGCGATGCGCCCCGAACCCTTGGTGATGACGACGAAGTTCACGATCACGAGGATGGCGAACACGATAATTCCGATGACGAAATTACCTGACATCACGAAATTGCCGAACGCCTCGATGACGTGGCCGGCCGCGGCCGTGCCCTCATGGCCGTGCGACAGGATCAGCCGGGTGGAGGCCATGTTCAGCGACAGCCGCAGCATGGTCGAGATCAGCAGCACGGTCGGAAACGCCGAGAATTCCAGCGGCGTCTGGATGAACAGCGAGGTCATCAGGATCAGGATCGACACCGTGATCGAGATCGCCAGAAACAGGTCGAGCACGATCGCCGGCAGCGGCAGGATCAGCACCACCAGGATGGTGAGGACGCCGAACGCCAGCGCCAGATCGCCGCGCTTCAGGATATCGCCGATTTCGCCGAGACTCGGAAACTTGCCGCTTGGGCCCGCGCCGCCCTGACCCGCCGTGACATCGACCATGGTAGCCGCTTCCCCCCGCGTATGGCGCCGGGCGCCAAACGTCTGCGCGGCGGCCGAAGGGCCACCGTTCCGAAAGTGAGGTACCGCACTGGCGTCCACGGGGTTCCTCCCGTTCTACGCGGCCGACGACACTCGACTTCACCCGGCAATTCTTGCCGGGTGTATGGTTAGTAAAGGGTTAACGGGTTGGTTTTGGCCGTTATTTCGGGACGCGACGGCCTCGCATGCCGGTTCCGCCGTTATTGCAAGGGAAGCAATCCGTCGGATCGAGCGCGCGTCCATCATCCGTAGGGATGGGTGGCAGTGATGCCCATCGTCACACGCACCCGCATACCACCTCGCGCAACGCGAAAACCCGATCGCCCTCCGGCTGATCGCTGGTCATAACCATGTGTATAACCCTGTGGAAAACTGCCCCAATTCCGACCCAATTTATTATCTAAGCTTCTGATGTTACGTAATTTTTTGGTTCCATTAGTTTTGCGTAGGTGCCGCGATGAACAGATTTCGGCCGATTGGCCTGTGGGCTGACATCGTTAGTGTTCTACAGTTATCGTTAGTGCTCTAACAGTTGCGTTTTTCTGTTCGGCGACGCCGGCGCTGGCGAAGCAATGCAGCACCGAGCGGCCGTCGAATGCGCAAACGTATTGGTCCTATCGCCTGATCGACGGCCGGAAGTGCTGGTACGAAGGCAAGCCGATGCTTTCAAAATCATTGTTGCATTGGCCGGCGGCTCAAACGGCACAAAAGAATCCCCGCCGAGAGCCAGATGCGCAGCCCGCGAGCCGGTACAATCCGCTGAATGCGCAGGCTTCGGTTTCGGACGATCCCGATACGCAACCAAAGCCGAAGCCTGAAATAGTTGATCGCAGCCCGGCGCCGACACCCAAGGGTACTTTGACTGCGGATGATTTGCGCGCATGGGGAAACAGCAAAACGGCGATGATCGCTCAGCCGGTCTTGACGATCATGGATCGCTGGCCCGATGAGGAACTGCCGCAGCAACGGAATACGCCGGTGCCGGCGGCACAGGCATCATCGACGAGCGGCCGAGCCATCATTATGACCGTCATCATCTTCATGGCGCTGTCGGCTGTATTGCTGACGACCTTCAGGAAGATCAACGGCGCATGGCGCCTGCCTTCCTGGTAACCCTGCGAGTTCCAATTCGCGCGCCGGGAGAATTGACTATTTGTAACTTTACGCCTGAAAAATCCTCCATGTAAGCTGTTGCTTGCAGCGGAGGCTTCGACATGGGCAAACGTACCGCGACGGCTACGCCTGCAGAGAACAATTTCGCCAAGGCGTATCTCGAATTGTTAAAACTGAGAGAAGACGTCGAGCGTATCGAAAAGTCTTTGAAGTTGCGCCTGTGCCGACCAACGGGTCGCGATACGCCCAAGGCACATCATCGCACCCGGAATAGCTTGCAGTCGTAAGCTGTCGCGCGTGGCCTCGAACGGACGTGGCATGCTTTTCTGTTGCGAATGACCGGTGCTATCTTCGATCGCGACGCGAGCGGGACGGGCTCGTCGAGGACAATCGCGCTATCCTTCAACGAGCCCGCTGCTACCGCGCCGCCTTCGGTTGCCCCCGCGAGTCATTGATAATCGATGGCGCGGCGCACTGACAAGCGCTCGCCGGCGCAAATCCATTTGCTGTGGCAATGCAGCTACATTGTTTGGGTATCAAGGTTATACCATACCGCGTCGCGACACTTGCTTGCATGATGGGGGCATTGCCTGCCGGCCTCTGGTGCCGCAGCGCGTATGACATGGCGCAATCACCGCCTCCAACCGTCATCGAAGGCGACGCTGCTCGAGAGCGTCGCGCAAGATTGCAGTAACCTTGCGATCCAGGAGGTCGAGACGGCTGCGAAGCTCAAGCTGTTCGTCCGACATGACGCGCTTGACGGTGACTTCAACGATGATCGACAACACGTAACAGACGAATGCTGCGGCCAGTATCGACGACACCAGCGGTCGAAAGTCGGGAAGCACGTTCCAGACAAAAAGACCCAGAAACACGGCGGCAATCCAGATGACGACCTTAAAGAATGTTTTCATTTCAAATGCTCCCGGAGAAGCGCAGACGCCATCCACTTCAAATCGCCCTGCCTCAAAAGCAGGGGCTATGGATGGTACAGGGAACAATCTACCATCAGGCGCGCGGTTCCCGTGCGCAAAGGCCCGTTTTTCCGGAACTTTTTTCGTGCAGGAGGAATAAGTCGAAGCGGGAGTCGATGGGGTCGTCGCTAATCCGCCGTGCGCTCTTCCGCAAAACTCTTCCCGCAGATATATCCGAATGTCATCGCCGGCCCGAGCGTGGCGCCGGCGCCGGGATAGCTGCCGCCGAAGATGGAAGCGGCGTCGTTGCCGACGGCGAACAGGCCCGGGATCGGCTTTCTCTCGATATCCAGCACGCGCGTCCGCGCGTCGGTGACCGGGCCGTGATAGGTCGCGATGTCTCCCGGAATGATCTTCACCGCGTAGAACGGTGCGACGGATATCTCATGGCCTCCATCTGTCTTCGCTCCCCTGGGCGCAATTCCATTTTGGCGTCGAAAGCCACCGTTCCTTCGCGGCGAGCGAGGCTAGTTCATACTTCGTAGGATGGGTAGAGCCAACGGGTCCGGCCTTCGGCCGGACCGACGTAAACTCCGCGAAACCCATCATCTGTAGAATTGAAATGATGATGGTCACCGCGCACCATCGATCCATCCCGTGCGCGGAAAGGCGATGGTTGTCGCTGCGCTCCACCCATCCTGCGCATCAAGTGCTGCCGCGATGTATGGCAGCACTCCGGCGTAATGCCCGCGGCTTCAATCGCAGTAGGCCCATCCGCCGTAGCCGTCGTCGCATTGTGCCCGCGCGCGTGAACGGTAGGGCACGGGCAGCGGCGGCCGCGGCGCATATTCATAGTCGTATTCCTGCGCGGGATAGCGCTGCCGAGCGTAATAGCGCTCGGCAGCGTAGTTACGCTCGGGATAGGCGGTGCGGTCGACATAGACCGGCCGCGCGGCGTAGGGCGGGTCGTAGTCGCCATAGACCGCTGCCGGTGCGCGGTATGCGGGATCCACGTAAGAGGGCTGCCGATATCCGTAGCCGGGTTCGGCGTAAGGCCGATGGGTTTGGCCCGGACGCACATAGACGTTTGCGGAAGGCGCGTAGATTCCGCCGGGCGCGACGTAGACGGACGACAGGTCGCTGGCCGCGCCGGCCGCCGAGTACAGGACGCAGAAGGCCAGCGTGAGCGATGATCGGAACATGTGTGACGCCTCCAACAATGCAGCCCCGCAGCCAGCATGACTTAATTTTCGCTAAACTATTCGCGCGGCGCAATGATATTTTGCGCGAGGAAGTGTGCCATTTCTGGACTGTGCACATCCGCATCGCGCAATTGCAGTCTTGCTATTTGTCGTAATTGTAATTCCTGCGGTGCAACGGCTCCCTTGCGCAAACGTTTCGCGTCTGTCGCAGGAAATGACCGCCGAAGTCGCACATTCTGGGAGGACCGCGCGCGATGGAAGCTCTCATCATTCGAACGATGCGGCCGGATGAAATCCAGTTGGCCGTAGACTGGGCCGCGGCTGAAGGCTGGAATCCCGGCATCGCTGACGCCGCCTGTTTTGCTGCTGTCGATCCCGGAGGCTTCCTGATCGCAGAGCTCGATGGCGCGCCGGCCGCGACCGTCTCCTGCGTCAATTACGATGCGCGATTTGCTTTTCTCGGCTTCTACATCGTGCGTGCGGATTTGCGCGGCGAGGGCTACGGCTTGCAAATATGGAATGCGGCGATCGCGCATGCGGGCGCGCGCGTGATCGGACTCGATGGCGTGACGGCGCAGCAGGAGAACTACAAGAAGTCCGGCTTTCAGCTGGCTTACGCCAATGTCCGTTATGGTGGCACCGTTGCGGCGCCCGCCGCGCCGCGGCCTGACATCATTGCCTTGAGCGACGTCCCGTTCGCGGCGGTGGAGGCGGACGACGCCACCGTGTTTCCGGCGCCGCGATCCGCGTTTCTGCGGGCCTGGATCGGTGCGGCCGAACATATCGGCTGCGCGTTGATGCGCGATGGCCGGCTTGCCGGCTGGGGCGTGATCCGTCCATGCCGCAGCGGTTTCAAGATCGGCCCGCTGGTGGCTGACGACCGCGCCAGCGCCGAAGCGGTGCTGTCCGCCTTGATTGCCCGAGTGGGCGGCGGCGAGATTTTTCTGGATGTGCCCGGCGTGAACCGCGACGCTGTCGCGCTGGCGCAGGATTTTGGGCTCGCGCCGGTGTTCGAGACGGCCCGCATGTATACCGGCGCGATCCCGCCGCTGCGGCTGCAGCGGGTGTTCGGCGTCACCAGCTTTGAATTGGGGTAGGTTCCCGCGTTCGATCAGGATACCTGTACAACCATTCATTTCCGGGGAACGGGGAGCGCGCTGGCTTGTTAGCAAGCATGGATCGCTTTTGTCTGCCTATCATCTGCGCAAGCACGCTGCTGCTCGTCACCGCCTTTGCGCTGGGAACGCCTGGATTGAAATCGGAAAGTCCGCCCGAGCATGCACTCTTGCTGCGGGCCGCAGCCCGATGAAGCGGCTTCAATATTGATGCCTACTGGAGTGCGGCGAAGAATTCTCAGTTCGGCGCGCGCAGACCGGGAGATGCCAGCCATTGCTCGATATGGGCCGCCGTTTCAGCCTGGCGCGCTCGGCGCAGCAACTGCTCGCGAGCTATGCCGGGCGGAGTGCCTTGCGCTTCGTTTCGCAATCGCTGCGCCTGATCGGTCAAGCGCTGATCGAGTGGCGATGTCTGCTTTACACGGCGTCGTCGCTGCACGGCACTACTCCACATGAGTGAAGGCGGGAGCGCGGCTGGCGTTCTCCTCACCGATAGCTGCCACGGGTGATGCGGTGATGGTGAAGCTTGGACCCTTTTGGATGGGAAGTCAGTTCACTAGTGCACACAGTGGCTAGTAGGATGGGTAGAGCGCAGCGAAACCCATCAATAATAGGCTGCGGCGTGAATGATGGGTATCGCTGCGTTCCACCCATCCTACGGGGCTATGCGGGCGGCCTCTTCGCCTGACGCCCGCTTTGATACGGCGAAGATTTCCCAACTCACCATGAACATCGCGGCAATCAATGGCCCGATGACAAAGCCGTTCAGGCCGAACACTTCGATGCCGCCCAGCGTGGAAATCAACACCACATAGTCCGGCAGCTTGGAGCCCTTGCCGACCAGGAAGGGACGCAGCAGGTTGTCCACCAGTCCGATGACGAGCACGCCGTAGACGATCAATCCGATGCCCTGCCAGATCGCGCCGGTGGCCAGGAAGTAGATCGCAACCGGAAGCCAGACCAGCGTGGCGCCGATCGCGGGGATCAGCGACAGGAACGCCATCAGCACGGCCCATAGCAGCGGCGCATGGATGCCGAGAAACCAGAACGCGATGCCGCCGAGCGTACCCTGCGCCATCGCGACGAGAATGCCGCCCTTCACGGTGGCGCGCACCACGTCGGCGAACCGGGTGAACAGCGCCGCCTTCTGCTCGCCGCGCAGCGGTATAGCCTCCCGGATCGCTTCGGCCAGCGCCTTGCCGTCACGCAGCAGGAAGAACAATAGATACAGCATGATGCCGAGGCGGATCACGAAGTCGAACGTGTTCATCCCGATGCTGAGCGCCTGCGGGGCGAGAATCTGCCCGCCCGTCATCAGGCCGGACGTGAGCTTTTCGCGAAGCGCCGACAAGTCAGTGAGGTTGAACCGCTCGATCAATCCGGTCGCCCAGGCCGGCAGCGCGTCGATAATACGCTGCAGGTAGTTGCCGAGATTGTACTCTCCTGACTGGATTTTCGCGACAAGGCTTGACGCTTCCTGCACCAGCGACGTTGCGATCATCGTCAGCGGCAGGATGACCATGGCGATGATGATCAGAACGGTAAGCGCGGCCGCGAGGCTTGGTCTGCCTGGCATCGATTGCAGCAGCCTGCGGTACACCGGTGCGAAAAGCACCGCCACGACGACCGCCCAGAGAAGGGCGCCGTAGAACGGGTACAGCACCCAGGCGAACGCCAGCGTGACGGCCGTCAACAGCAACAAAAACCCTTGATGTTCGATCTTTTGCACGGCCCGTTCCGTTGGTTGGCGTCCAGCGCGGCCACGCCACTGTGCAGGCAACGATCCAGGCGCGGCCGTCGGAGGCCGCGCCGCATGGCGCCGATGGGTTTCGCTTTCGCTCGGCCCCATCCTACGGCTTCACGCCGCAATGTCGAGACGACGTGACGCGGCGGTCAGTTGCTCTTCTGCATCTTCGTCACCGTATATCCCGACGTGGCTTGTTCCGCCTCGAACTCGACCTTGTCGCCGACCTGCACGTCCTTGAGCATCGCGGGGTCCTTGACGCGGAAGGTCATGGTCATGCCGACATCCATGCCGAGGTTCTTGATCGGGCCGTGCTTGAGGGTGACCTTGCCGGCGGCCTCGTCGATCTTCCTGACCTCGCCCTGGACGGCGTTGCCTTGCGCGGCTGCGGTGGACAGCGACAAGGTGGCGGCGAACATCGCGGCCGACAGAGTGTGAACTGGCTTCTTCATTTTTGTCTCCTTGAGCTTGCAGCATTCACTGCACCGTCAATTCATTTCACCTGGATTTGACCGATCATGCCGTAGTCGCGATGGTCGGGGATCAGGCACGAATATTCGAACGTGCCGGCCTTGGTGAACTTCCAGACGATCTCGGCCGATTTAGCCGGCGCCAGCCGCACGCCGTTGGGATCGTCGTGCTCCATGCGCGGGTGCTTCTTCATTTCCTCGGCGTGCTTCAGGTTCTCTTCCGTGGTGGCGAGCAGGAATTCGTGGTCTTCCTTGCCGGCATTGCGGATCACGAAGCGGATCTGCTCGCCGCGCTTCACCTCGATGCGCGACGGCGTGTAGGCCATCTCGCTCATTTCGACCTCGATGGTGCGCGAGGGCGTTTGGGGATTGCCGGGCTCGCCGGCCGACCAGGTCTCGTGGGCGTGTTTGTCGTGGCTGGTTGCAGGCGCCGGCCATGCCGACAGGGCGGCCATCGCGAGGCCGGCGGTGATGATGCTTTTCATTCGATTTGCTTTCTCTTGTTCGTCAGCGATCGGCCGCGGCGGCGCGCGGCACGTTGGGCTCAATCCGTCGAGGTGCAGGCATGCGCGCGCCGGCGAAGCGCGGCCGCACGCTCCGTTACGTCGGATCAGCCGATCGGAGGACGATAGAGCAGAGGGGGCGCCTTACCCGGCAGGCGCTGGAAGATCTCGGAAACGCAAAACGAGATCGGTTGCACGGGCGTTGCGACCGCAGGCGGATCGGCCGCGATCGCCGCAATGCACATCATGGCGCAGCACGACTCCGGCGAAGTCTTGCCGCCGTGAGAAGTCTTGCCGCCGTGCTGATGCCCGGCGTGATCGTGCGTAGCGCCGCCGGCACCGGCGTGGTGTTGATGTTCTTCGACATGCTGTTGCGCGCCACTCGCCGCATGCAGCGGCTGCGTACTGTCATGAATATGCGCGGCGTTGGTGGCCTGGAACTCGGTCATCAGGCACGACGAAGCATCGCCGAGCGCCAGCGCGACGCCGGGCGCGACCACGCAAAGCATATAGAGCAGGGCGACAAACCACCCTGCCTTGGCGCGTACCGGCCTCGTCAAGCGAACGAACATGGCGGCAACCTAATGCTATCAGCCGATTCAGCCAAGGACCGACAGGGCACTGACGGCGTCGCCCCATCACATATGCATGCCCAATATCGCGGCAATGTGGCTTGACCTTGGGCGAATTGCCTACGAAGTTGCGTGCGCCGTGGCCATTTCTACTGAACTCACCCGAGATTCCGACCTGTTTATTCCCGACTCGCGCCGGGCATGGCTGCGGCTTGCCGTGGCCGTGCTGATCGGTTCGCTCGGCAGCGTCGGCATGTGGTCGGTGGTGGTGGCGCTTCCCGTGGTGCAGACCGAGTTCGCCGCGAGCCGCGGCACCGCCTCGCTGGCGTTCACGATGGTGATGCTGGGGTTTGGTTCCGGCGGGGTGCTGACCGGCAAGATCACCGACCGCTACGGCATCGTCACCGCGATCGGGCTCGGCATCGGCATTCTCGGCCTCGGCTATGTCGCCGCGGGAATGTCATCCTCGATCTGGCAATTCATCCTGGTGCATTTTGCGATCGGGCTGTCCTCGTCGGCCACCTTCGGGCCGCTGATGGCGGAAGCCTCGCACTGGTTCGACCGCTACCGGGGACTCGCGGTCGCCATCGCCGCCAGCGGCAACTACATCGGCGGCACGATCTGGCCGCCGCTGGTGAACTGGGGCATCCAGACCTATCAGTGGCGCACGACCCACATCGCGATCGGCATTTTCACGGCGGTGGCGATGACGCTGGCGCTGATCGCCCTGCGCATGCTGATGGGGGCGGGCGCGCAGCGCGACCATCAGAACGCGCCACCGCCGCGCGTCGACCTGCGCCTGTCCACCAATGCGCTGACGACGATCCTGGCGCTCGCCAGCATTGCCTGCTGTGTGGCGATGTCGATGCCGCAGGTTCACATCGTCGCCTATTGCGGCGATCTCGGCTACGGCGTGGCGCGCGGCGCCGAGATGCTGTCGCTGATGCTGGGTTTCGGCATCATCAGCCGCATCGGTTCGGGCTTCCTCGCCGACAAGATCGGCGGCATCAAAACGCTATTGATCGGCTCGGTGGCGCAGGGCACCGCTTTGCTGTTCTATCTGTTCTTCGACGGCCTGACCTCGCTCTACATCATCTCGGCGATGTTCGGCCTGTTCCAGGGCGGCATCGTGCCGAGCTACGCCATCATCGTGCGCGAGGCGATGCCGGCCTCGGAGGCCGCGACCCGCGTCGGCATCGTGATCTTCGCTTCCGTGTTCGGCATGTCGTTCGGCGGCTGGATTTCCGGCGCGATCTTCGACGCCACCGGCTCCTACGCCGCCGCCTTCGCCAACGGGATGGCTTGGAACGGGCTCAACGTCGCGATCATGCTGCTGCTGTTGATGCGCGCCCGGCAGCGGCTGGCGATGGCGTGAGGGCCGATCCAGGAATTTCGGCAGGACAACTGGATCATGGCGTTCGCAATCAAAGCCGAAATCCTTGATCCGCGCGCGAAGGCTTTCTCGCTTGTTGCGCAAAAGACGATGTATGGCGGCAAGCATATCGCCGAAGGCGATACGGTCTTCGTGTTCGCGAGCGAGAACGAGGGTGGACGAGGGCTCATCGCCCGCGGCATTGTCAGTTCAGCCAAGGCGGTGGCAAAGAAGCGCGGGATCGCCAGGCAAACGCCGCGTGTGAGCGTCGTCATCAGGCGCACCGCGCTCGCGAAGCGGCCGCTGGGCCGAAGCGAACTCAAACGGTTCAGCGACTGGAATGACGGTCAACCCCAGACCGAACTCAACTTCAAATTCTATCGTCAGGCAACGAACAAGATGGTCGGCATCTCGGATCAAGTCGCGGAGTTCCTCAGCGGATTCTTCTAGGGCATTACCGGCGCGGATTGAATTCAGACCGCCTGACCCGCCTTCAACAGCGAACAGCCGGTGACCTTCAAGCTGCCGTCGCTCTGCTGCTCCAGCGTATACATCGCTTCCCAGGCCTCGCCATTGTCGTCGACGATGTGGACACGTTGCGCGATCCGGCCGCCGGCCGCGCGCGCCTCGCCGAATTCAAAACTCTTGTGGCGATGGATTGGCGGATAGGCCTGCTGCACCATCTGCAGGAAGATGTCGGCCTGCGGAAACAGCTGCTTGATCTCGGGCGCGGCATGGGAATAGGCCGCGGTGGCATCGCCACGGATGAACGCCTGTTCCTGCGCGCGGATCACGCCTTGCGCTGCGGCGACGTCGTCAGCGAATGCAGGCGCGGCGAGGCCGAGGACAAACACGAAAAGCAGAACGATGGAACGCATGGGGCTACTCCGGTGTCGATGCCCACAAGATACGTTCTACATCGCGACCGGTTTCCTGTCTGCGCCCTTTCGCCCCGTCGGCGCCGGTGTCAGACGCTGGAGAAGATAAAATCCCAGGCAGGCTGCCCGGTCGCGATGTGCCGCGCGCCGACGTCTAGTTTCGCGCCAGATCGGCAACCAAACGCGTCGCCTGAATCCCATCGTTACGACGGCCATCCTGCAAAGCCTTTTCCGCCTCGAGGGCCACCATGCCGAGCAGGTAGGTCAGGAACGGTAATTCCACTTCCTCCGCCAGATCGCGGAGCTGTCGGGAGGTCTGGCTGATATGCGAAACAACGTTCAGCTTTCTGCCGTCCATAATCTCTCCGCGAGCGTCTGAAAATCGCGGGGACCTTATGTGCTAATTTGTACGTGGGGCATCCGGGATACTACTGGAACACACGGCGCCATTGCATGGCAATGACGCTAAAGATCATGGCCCGCCAGCGCTTGCCGCATCTCGGCAGGCGTGGCCGGTTCGGCGCCATGTTCGCGAGCCATGCGCACGGCTTCTTCAACCATTTCGAGGTTGCTCGCTCTTGTGCCGAGCGGTGCATCCTCCAGACCGACGCGAATATGGCCGCCGCGCCTGATCGTCTCGCCGATCAAGGGGCGGATATCGGCGCTGACGCCCGCGATCATCCAGGGCGCGCCGGGCGCTTCCTCCTCCAGCAGCGCCAGATAAGCCGATAGCGCATAGGGCTTTGGCGGAAAGCCGACCGCGATCTGGTTGCAGAACATGAAACGGTAGACGGGAGCCCTGGTGCCGGCCGCGCGGGCCAGCACCGCGCCGGCACGCATGAAGCCGGGTTCGTAGATCGCGAAATCCGGGTGGAGCCCATGCCGCGCGGCAAAGTCGAGCACATACCGCACATGGTCTTCGGGGTTCAGGTAGGTGCCGGCCGGCTTGGCGGCCAATGTTGTCGTTGTCAGCGTGAAATTGACGCTGCCGGGGTCGACGAGGGCGAATTCGAGCAGGCCGCGTCCGACAAGCGCTTCGATATGGGCATAGCGAGCGGATACGTCTGCAAGCGCGGCATCGCCGTCCGTCATGAATGCCGGGTAGGAAGGATAGACGGGGACGTCCACCTGATTGCGAATGCCTTCGATGATGCGCGCGTACACCTGCCAATCGTGGGTCTGCGGGCCGCCGCCGTCATAGGCGTGGACGTGAATGATGGTGGCGCCGGCGCGCGCGCAGGCGACGCCCTCGGCGACGATCGTCTCAACCGTATCGGGAATGCCCGGTTGAAACCTGCGGCTCCATGGGCCGTTCAGCGCCGCTTCGATCCAGACCTTGCGCATGATGAAAGCTCCCTCAAAACGTCGGCGGCGTGCAGGCGCTTATCACTTCGCACGGTTTGCCGCCGACGCAGCGGAAGCGATGCGGCCTCCGGCTTTCGAAATAATAGGCATCGCCGGGGTCGAGAATACGGCGCTCGTCGTCGACGGTGACCTCGAGCCGGCCCGAAACCACGATGCCGCCTTCCTCGCCGTCGTGGGTGAGCGGCACCCGGCCGGTGTCGCTGCCCGGCTCGTAGCGCTCTTTTAGGATTTGCAGGCTCCGGCCAAACAGATTGTCGCCGACCTGGCGGAACGAGATCGGCTTCTTGCCGATCTCGGTCAGTTCGTCGGCGCGGTAGAACGCCTTGCGCGGCCGCTCGGGTTCGATCGCGAAGAACTCGGCGAGCCCCATCGGCAGGCCGTCGAGGATGCGTTTTAGCGCGCCGACCGAGGGGTTCATCTGGTTGGATTCGATCAGCGAGATGGTCGAATTGGTCACGCCGGAGCGCTTCGCCAGCTCGCGCTGCGACAGCTTGTGACGCGCCCGAACGAACCGGAGTCGCCCACCGATATCGACGCTCATCGCAAATCCCTGTTGCAAGTGTTTCGGATCGAACAAATATGCCCTGACGTGGCCAGCAAAATCAATGGGTTGCAGAGGCGAAGAAAAGGACTTGTTGTGGCTTTCCGAGCGTGGCCCGGTGCTACCTTCAGCTGCCAGCACAGGAGCTATCCGTGACCCTTCATCAGAAGCCGAACACCCTGCAAACCGATTCGTTCTGGATGCCGTTCACGGCCAACCGGCAGTTCAAGAAGGCGCCGCGGCTGTTCGCCTCCGCTGAGGGCATGCATTACACCACCGTCGACGGCCGCAAGGTGATCGACGGTTCGGCCGGCCTCTGGTGCGTCAATGCCGGCCACGGCCGCCGCCAGATCGCCGCCGCCGTCGAGCGCAGTCTGACGAACCTCGACTTCGCGCCCTCGTTCAACATGGGCCATCCGCTGGCGTTCGATTTCGCCGAGCGGCTCGCCGAGATCGCGCCGAAGGGGCTCGATCGCATCTTCTTTACCAATTCGGGTTCCGAGTCGGTCGACACCGCGCTGAAGATCGCGCTCGCCTATCAGCGCGCCATCGGACAGGGAACGCGGACGCGCCTGATCGGCCGTGAGCGCGGCTATCACGGCGTCGGTTTCGGCGGCATGTCGGTCGGCGGCATGGTGGCGAACCGCCGTGCGTTTGCGACCCATCTGCCGGGTGTCGATCACATCCGTCACACCCATGATCTCACCCGCAACGCGTTTGCTAAGGGTGAGCCGGAGCATGGCGCCGAGCTCGCCGACGACGTCGAGCGGATGGTGGCGCTGCATGGCGCCGACACCATCGCCGCCGTCATCGTCGAGCCGGTGCCGGGTTCGACCGCGGTGTTGCCGCCGCCGAAGGACTACCTAAAGCGGCTGCGCGAGCTATGCACCAAGCACGGCATCCTGCTGATCTTCGACGAGGTCATCACCGGATTCGGCCGGCTCGGCGCGCCGTTCGCGGCAAATTATTTCGGCGTCACGCCGGACATGATGACGACCGCCAAGGGCATCACCAACGGCACCGTGCCCTGCGGCGCGGTGTTCGCGAGCCGCCAGGTCCATGACGCGCTGATGAACGGCCCCGAGGGCACCATCGAGCTGTTCCATGGCTACACCTATTCGGCGCATCCGACCGCCTGCGCGGCGGGCCTTGCGACGCTCGACATCTACAAGGACGAGGGGCT
Organism: uncultured Alphaproteobacteria bacterium; assembly: GCA_963840465.1. Lineage (GTDB taxonomy): Bacteria > Pseudomonadota > Alphaproteobacteria > Rhizobiales > Xanthobacteraceae > Bradyrhizobium. The sequence goes on from CAWIZF010000046.1 coordinate 100,272, forward strand.
GCTCACGCGCGGCGCGTCGATGGCCGAATACTGGGGCGATGCGTTGCATTCGCTGAAGGGCCTGCCGAACGTGATCGACATCCGCAATGTCGGCCTGATGGGAGCGGTCGAAGTCGCACCCCGCAAGGAAGGCGTCGCCGCGCGCGGCTATGACGTGATGGTCGATTGCTTCAATCGCGGACTTTATCTGCGCATGAGCGGCGACAGCTTTGCGCTGTCGCCGCCCTTGATCGTCGAGAAGAGCCATATCGACGATATCGTTTCGATCCTCGGCGACGCCATCAAGCGCGTGGCCTGATCCTTGCTCTCATGAGCAACAGAAGCCGCGGCGTGCGACGCCGCGGCGGATGCGTGAGGGATCGTGAAGATAATCGTTCTCGGCAGTGGCGTCATCGGCGTCACGACGGCCTATTATCTGGCGCGCGCCGGCCATGAGGTGACGGTCGTCGACCGCCAGGCTGAGCCCGCACAGGAAACCTCTTTTGCCAACGCCGGCGAGGTGTCGCCCGGCTATTCCTCGCCCTGGGCCGGCCCCGGCGTGCCGGTGAAAGCCATCAAATGGCTGCTGATGCGGCACGGGCCACTGGTGATCTGGCCCAAGCTCGATCCCGTGATGTGGTGGTGGATGCTGAAGTTGCTGCGCAACTGCACGGCAGAGCGTTACGCCATCAACAAGAGCCGGATGATTCCGATCGCCGAATACAGCCGCGACTGCCTGCGTGCGCTGCGCGCCGAGACCGGCATCAAGTATGACGAACGCAGCCAGGGCACGCTGCAACTGTTTCGCAAGCAGAAGCAGCTCGACGGCACCGCCGACGATATCGCGGTGCTCAAGCAATATGGCGTGCCTTACGAGGTGCTCGATCCTGCCGGCTGCATCGCCGCGGAGCCCGGGCTCGCCGCCTCGACGGTCAAGTTCGTCGGCGGGTTGCGGCTGCCGCAGGACGAGACCGGCGATTGCCACATGTTTACGCAGGCGCTCGCCAAGGAAGCCGCCAAGCTCGGCGTGCAGTTCAAGTTCAACACCGGCATCGAGCGGCTCGAGACGGATGGCGGCAAGATCACCGGCGTCGTCACCAGCGCGGGGCTGCTGCAGGCCGATGCCTATGTCGCGGCGCTCGGAAGCTGGTCGCCGCGGATGCTCAAGCCGATCGGCATTGCCGTTCCGGTCTATCCGGTGAAGGGCTATTCGATCACGGTGCCCGTCAGCGATGCCGATGGTGCGCCGGTATCCACCGTGATGGACGAGAGCTACAAGGTCGCGATCACGCGGCTGGGGGATCGCATCCGCGTCGGCGGCACCGCGGAAATCTCGGGCTATTCCGACCGGCTCGATGCAGCGCGGCGGGCGACGCTCGACCATTCGTTGACTGACATGTTTCCGCGCGGCGGCGATTTGAGCAAGGCGACGTTCTGGTGCGGCCTGCGCCCGATGACGCCGGACGGCCCGCCGATCATCGGCGCGACGCGCTACAGCAATCTGCATCTCAACACCGGCCACGGCACGCTGGGCTGGACCATGGCCTGCGGCTCGGGGAGGGCGCTGGCGGATCTGATGTCGGGACGGAAGCCGGATATCGACGTGAGCGAGCTGACGGTGAGCCGGTACGATCAGCGGTTCGGGTAAAAGCGCGGCGGCGAGAACCGCCGCTACTTCCGCTCCGACGACCAGGGAAAATTCAGATACTGGTCGCGGCTGTCGTAACAGATGTTGCCGTACATCTTTAAGTAAGCCGCGCGCCGTGCCGGGTCGGCGTAGACGCGTCCGGGATTGGCGAGATCAGCCTCGTACTGCGCAATGTTCGCCGCCGTCAGCGGGCTCGGCAGGATATCCATCGCCTGCGGGATGCTCTTGCCCTCGAGCCAGTCGGCGGCGTGCTGGCCCATGGCGTAGCCGAAAACCGGTGAAGCCAGGCTGATGCTGACGCGATAGGGCGTGTTGCCCTTCTTGATTTCCGACACCGCCTCCGGCTCGCCGTCGATGCCGCCGAGAAACTGGTTTGGGCGCGTCTTGCCGGCGGCGCGTAACGCGGCCAGCGCACCGAGCACCACATTGTCCGCGCCGAGCACGACGTCGACGTCTGGATTGGCGAGCAGGATGGTCCGCATGGTCGCCAAGCCGCCTTCCTTGCTGACGGGAGTGGGCGAGATGTCGGCAACGATGTTGGCGCCCGGGATGTCACGCAGCGAATCGCGCAACGCGACGAAACGCGGCGCGAGGAATTCCAGGCTGTCCTGGGTCAGCAGCACGACCTTGGCCTTGCCACCCAGTGTTCCCTTGATGTAAGCGCTCGCGGCATCTCCCAGAACTTTTCCAGTGAGGTACTGCGGCGCATTCAGCAGCGAGGTCGCGGGTGGCGCGACGACGGTGCCGACGTAGCCGCCGGACCAGATCACCTCCTGCAGGCGCGGCGCGAGCGACGCAGAATCGACCGCGGATGCGACCACCCCGCCGGCCTTGGCGGCGACGAGCGATCGTACCTGCTCGGCCTGCCTGGCTGCGTCGCTGTCAGCGGCGAGCAAGCGATATTGCAGGCCGCGATCCTTTGCGGCCGCGGCCAGCCCTTGATGGACACCCTGCATGAACTCGCGTCCGGTGTCCTGCGAGAAAGCCAGCGCCTTTTCGAGGCCCGGCGGCGGACGGCAGGCGGGGGCGGCGGGATCGAACGGTGGCAAGGGTTTGGGCATGGTAATGCCTGATGGTCCGCCCTGCGCTGCGGATGGCGTGGACACAGCGATCAGGCCCGGCGCCAAGACGGCAAGGGCCAGCCAGATGCCCTGCCGGCGCTTTGCTGTGTTACCTGGTAACATTATCGCCCCCCACGGCCGGGCTCCTTCCGGCCGATCGTTTGCTGTTATCGGGATTTTTGGATCAGGCGGCAATAGCCTCGGTTGTTACCAGCGCTCGCGGCATCGTCAGGCGAAAGCTGGTGCCGCGGCCCAGTTCGCTCGTCACGCTGATGTCGCCGCCGAGGTTGCGGAGGGCGGCAAGGACATAGGCGAGGCCAATGCCGTCGCCCGGCTGGTCCTGCGTCCCCGAACGTTTGAACAGATCGAAGACGCGTTCCTGATCGCGCTCCGCGATACCGCGGCCGTTGTCGGCGACTTCGATCTCGACACGGTCGTCGGCAATGGCGCGTGTCCGGACCTTGATGTGCAACGGCCGGTCCGCCGCGCGATACTTGACGGCGTTGTCGAGCAGGTTGCCGATGATCAGCTCCAGCGAGAAACGGTCGCTCTCGATCCTGGGTACATCGAGATCGATGTCGATCTTTCCGCCGGCTTCGGACAATTGATGCTGGATCGCGTCCGCGCCGCCGGTGACGATCTCCCTGAGATCGATGGACTCGGCCCTCAACGGACGCCGCCCTTCGCGCGCGAGTTTGAGAACCGCATTGATCAGCCGCTCCATCTTGTCGCTCGAGGAGCGAATGTATCCGATCGCTTCGGGCAGCAGCTCTGTGGCGGCGGCACGCGCTTCCTGCAGGTCCGGATCGTCGGCGCCGCTGCCGGCATTGGACCGGTCAGCAAGCAGGCGCAGGCTCCCCAGGCTATCCTGAAGTTCGGCGGTGAAGCCGACGATGCTGACCAGCGGTGCGCGAAGGTCATGCGAGATGATCTGGACAAAGCGCTGGATATCGGCGTTCGCGCGCTGCAGATCGGCGGTGCGGGCTTCGACGCGCTGCTCCAGTCCGGCGTTCAGCACGCTCACCTCCGTTCGCGCCCGACGCAGTTCGCGCGTGTAACGCACGACGGTGACAGCTGCGATGCCGATCACGATGACGATCACGATGCCGCTGATGATCGAGAACAGCCGCAGCAGGATAGCATTTGCCTTCTGCTCGGCGACGACGGTGGTCAGGCGCTCGTCAGTGGCGCTGATGATGCCGGCAAAAAATACATTGGCTTCGTCCATCAGCGCCTTGCCGCGATTGGTTCGGATTCGCGCGAGCGCGTCCGCGTCCCGGTAATCGCGCTTCATGGCGATGGTCAGGTCCATCTCGGCGAACTTCTCGTTGATGACGGCCGTGAGGCGAGGAACCGATGCGCTGGCGCCGCCATAGGAAGCCAGCAAGCGGTTGACCGCCGCCAACTGCCGCTCGGCCAGCGTCTTCGCCGGGCCGTAGGATGCGAGATAGACCTCGTTGCCGGTGTACAGGAACCCGCGCTGGCTGGATTCGGCGGTTTGCAGGGCGTTGCGCAGATCGACGGCGGCGCTGCGCGCATCGCGGGTTGCAATGACTTCGTTGAAATAGACCTGCGCGCGCTCGCCCAGCCAGAACGTCATGCCGACGATGCCGAGCAGTGCGAGAAATCCAACCAGCAACAGCGCCGTGGTGGATTGAACGAAGAAACGACTGGAAATGGGCATGCCTTTAGGACTGCCCGAATTTCAAGCGCCGCGCCAGCGGATTTGCGTCCGTTCCGGCCGCTCCCTCGCGACGCCGGAACCCGCTTTTAATCCAGATCGGGAGGATCGAACGCGCGGATGGCAGGCAACGCGCCGGAGTATTTCTCGCACTCGACCACGGTCACCTGGCCGCAGCAGCCTTGCGCCAGCCGCGAGGTGCCGATGTCGCGGGTGAGCACGTTCGGGTTGCCGTGAACGCAAAGCGGATGTTCCGCGGCGCCGGGCGCCGGATCGTACCAGGCGCCGGTGGACAATTGCGCCACGCCGCGCATGACGTCGTCCGTAACGGTGGCGGCGGCCAGGCACGCACCGCGATCATTGAACAGGCGGATGATGTCGCCATCGGCGATGCCGCGTTGCGCCGCATCGACGGGGTTGAGACGGATGGCTTCGCGGCCGGCGATTTTCCTGGACTGGCTGTAGGCGCCGAAATCGAGCTGGCTGTGCAGCCTCGTCGCCGGTTGGTTTGCGATCAGCGTCAACGGGTGGCGCGAATCCGGCGGTTCGGTCGAGGGCAGCCAGGTCGGGTGGGGCGGGCAATCGTCGTAGCCGAAGCCTGCGATGGCTTTCGAATGGATCTCGATCTTGCCGCTTGGCGTCGGCAGCTTGTTCTTGTCGGGATCGTTGCGGAAGGCGCGAAGGAAGCCGCCGTCATCGGGCGCCGATGGCAGCGCGAGTTCGCCGCGCCGCCAGAACTCTTCGAAGTCGGGCGCATCGCAGCCGGCATCGGCAAGCGCGCGCCGTGTCGGCTCGTAAAGATGCGACCAGCCATTGCCGGCTGTCGCGTCCTTCCGTAAAGGCCTGTTCGACGCCCAATCGCCGTGACAGCGCGGCAAAAATATCGAAATCGTCGCGCGCTTCGCCGATCGGGTCGACGGCCTTGCGCATTGCGACCAGCCTTGGATCGGTGGCGGCGGCGCCGATGTCGTCGCGCTCCAGCGTCATGGTCGCCGGCAACACGATGTCGGCGAATTTCGCCATTGGCGTCCAGGCGCTCTCATGCACGACGATGGTCTGCGGAATATTGAAGGCGCGCCGCAGCCGGTTGATGTCCTGGTGATGATGGAACGGGTTGCCGCCTGCCCAATAGACCAGCTTGATATCGGGGTATTGCATCGAGCGGCCGTTGTATTCGAATGGCTTCCCCGGATTGAGCAGCATGTCGCTGATGCGTGCCACCGGAATGAAGTCGCTGACGTCATTCTTGCCTTGCGGCAGCGTCGGAATCGGAACGCCGTGGGGCCGGCGGCCGGTGTGGCCGAGCGCGCCGAGCGCGTAATTATATCCGCCGCCGGGCAGGCCGATCTGGCCGAGCATGGCCGCGAGCACCGCGCCCATCCACACCGGCTGCTCGCCATACTGCGCACGCTGCAATGAGTGCGAGACCGTGATCAAGGCGCGCCCGCGCGGCAATCGGCGGGCGAGGTCGATGATCTCGGCCGCGGAAATGCCGGTGATACCGGCCGCCCATGCCGCGTCCTTTGGCGTGTTGTCATCGCGGCCGAGCAGGTAGCGTTCGAAGATTTCGAAGCCGGTGCAGTAGCGCGCGACAAAGGCGCGGTCCCAGAGATTTTCGGTGCGGAGTGTGTGGGCGAGCGCCAGCATCAGCGCTACGTCGGTGCCGACTTTGATCGGCAACCACCGCGCGCCGGCCGCTTCCGGCATGTCGTCGCGCAACGGCGAGACGCCGTAGAACACGGCGCCGCGCTGCGCGGCTTTTTGCATCGCGTCACGCTCGATGTGCCGGCTGATGCCGCCGCTTGCGACGTCGGAATTTTTCAACGCCATGCCGCCGAAGGCCAGCACCGTATCGGTATGCTCGGCGACCTGATCCCAGGTCACGTTATGGCGCGAGACGGCTTCGTAGTTCCCAAGGATATGCGGCAGGATCACGGCGGAGGCGCCGGCGCTGTAGCTGTTCACCGAGCGCACATAGCCGCCGAACGCCGTGTTCAGGAAGCGATGCACCTGACTCTGCGCGTGGTGGAAGCGGCCCGCGCTGGACCAGCCATAGGAGCCGCCGAACACCGCGGCCGCGCCATAATCTGTTCGGATCCGCGATAGTTCGTTCGCAAGCAAATCGAGCACTTCGTCCCAGGGGCACGCGACGAATTTCTGATCGAAGCTGCGCGCGGTGGTCTTGCTGCGGTCCAGCCACGCCTTGCGCACCATCGGCCGCAGGATGCGGGCCTTGTGGCGCATCGCAGTCGTAAAATTCTGCAGGATCGAGGAGGGCGCGGGATCCTCCGCGTAAGGCTTGATATCCAGCGTCGCGCCGTTCCATCGCGCCGAAAACGCGCCCCAGTGCGCGCTATGCGGGCTCCAATCTTCTTGAGCCTCTTGGGCCTGATCCATTCCATGTTCCAGACTGTCACTCATGACGCCGCCGTTACGCAATTCACCCACAGCACCACCGCTTTGGCATCATCCGCGGGATTTGAGAAGCGGTGCGGGCGGCGGCTGGCGAAGCGAAAACTGTCGCCCGTCTTGAGCGACCAGGTCTCGGCGTCGACCGTGAGCGTCATCTCGCCTTCCAGCACCAGGCCGGCTTCCTCGCCGTCATGCGTGTAAAGCTCGTCGCCGGTGTTGCCGCCGGGCTCCAGCTGCACGAGAAACAGATTGAGGCGGTTCTCCGCTCCCGCCGGGCTCAGCAATTGCTTGGAAATACCGGTGCGCCACAGCTTCAACTCGGCGCGCTGCAACTGGCGCGTCACCACGCCGCCGGAAGCGGGATCATCGCCAGGCTTCGAGCCGAACAGCGCGGCGATCCCGACGCCGAGCACGTCCGCCAGTGTCGCCAGCACGCGCAGCGAAGGCGACGACAGCCCGCGCTCGATCTGACTGAGGAAGCCGATCGACAGATCCGTACGATCGGCGATCGTCTCCAGCGACAGTTTGTGTTCATGGCGGAGGTCGCGAATGCGCTGGCCGACGGCGAGGTCCATCGCCGGCTCGGCCGGCCTGGCGACGGCCTTCCCCTTCGGCTTTCGCGTCGCCTTTCCCGCGGGCCTTGTTTTGGCCTTGGCCGCCGGCTTTTTTATTCTCTTGCCACCGCTCACGTCAGACCTGCTTCCTTCATGTGCATGAAAATCGCTTGCAATGCCCGTGCAGGTGTGACCACAATTTCATATTGGTGAAAATAGACCTGAACGCCGCCGCCCGCAACTCTTTGGTCCAACCCGAGCGGGCGGTTCGGGCGGCGTTCAATTCAGGAGGTGGTGCGATGGCTCTGAAGCGTCTCTTTCAGGCCGCGATGGCGGCGGTAGTTCTCACAGCCGCGGTGCCGGCATCCGCGCAGCAGGTGATGAAAGTGGGTTCGACGCCGACGGGCATCCCCTTCACCTTCCTAGACACCAAGACCAACACCATACAGGGCATCATGGTCGATCTCATCACCGAGATCGGCAAGGATGCCGGCTTCCAGGTCCAGATCGAGCCGATGCAATTCTCCGCGCTCGTGCCGTCGCTGACCTCCAACAAGATCGACATCATCTCGGCCGCGATGTTCGCAACGGCCGCGCGCAAAGAGGTGATCGACTTCTCCGACGCCGTCTACACCTATGGCGAGGGGCTCGTGGTGCCAAAGACCGACGTCAAGAACTACGCGTCGCAGGAAGACCTCAAGGGCGAGACCGTGGGCGCCCAGGTAGGAACGGCCTTCGTCGACGCGCTGAAGAAGACGGGGTTGTTCAGCGAGGTCAAGGTCTACGACACCATTCCCGACATCCTGCGCGATGTGAATGCGGGCCGCCTCAAGGCCGGCTTCGCCGACTATCCGATCCTCGCCTACAATCTCAAGCAGGGCAATTTCGCCGAGGTGCGTCTGGTCGACGCCTACAAGCCCGTCACCGTGGGCACCGTCGCGATCGGTGTCCGCAAGAGCGACACCGGGTTGCTGGCCAAGATTAACGCCTCGCTCGCCAAGCTGAAGGCGAGCGGCACCATCGCCAAAATTCTCGAGAAATGGGGACAGAAGGCCGACGCCTCCTGATGTCGTGACGCAACATTCCCTCAGCAGGACGCAACCCTGAGCCGATGCAGAAGTTTCTCAGCGACGCCGTCGAGTTCTTTCCGATCCTGCTGCAGGGCGTCTGGCTGACGATCGTCGTTACCATCGGCTCGCTGGCGTTGTCGACCGTGCTCGGGCTGTTCTGGGCACTGATGCGGGTGTCCGGCATCGGCGTGCTGGTCGGCTTGAGCGCCGGCCTGATCAACGTGATCCGCGGCATCCCGATCATCGTGCTGCTGTTCTATTTGTATTTCGTGATGCCGGATTTCGGCGTCGCGCTGACGGCGCTGCAGGCCTCGATCCTCGGGCTCGGCATCGCTTATTCCGCCTACCAGTCGGAAAATTTCCGCGCCGGCATCGAGGCGATCGACAAGGGGCAGATCGAGGCGGCGCAGACCATCGGCATGGGCTGGTGGCTCACCATGCGCCGGGTGGTGCTGCCGCAGGCGGTGAAGATCGTGCTGCCGCCCTACGGCAACATCATGATCATGATGTTGAAGGATTCCTCGCAAGCCTCGACGATCACGGTTGCCGAGCTTGCGCTGCAGGGCAAGCTGATCGCTTCCTCCACCTTCAAGAACACCAGCGTGTTCACGCTGGTGGCGCTGATGTATCTGACCATGAGCATTCCGCTCATCCTGCTGGTTCGGCATTTCGAGAAGAAAGCGAACCGGAAATGATCGAGCTCGACGACGTCCACAAGAGCTTTGGCAAGGTCGAGGTGCTCAAGGGAATCTCCGCGTCGATTGCGAAGCGCGAGGTCGTGTGCATCATCGGCCCTTCAGGCTCCGGCAAGTCGACCATCCTGCGCTGTATCAACGGGCTCGAAAGCTACGATCGCGGCGACATCCGCATCGAGGGTATCAGCGTCGACCGCAACGCGCGCTCGATCGTTTCGGTCCGGACGCAGGTCTCGATGGTGTTCCAGCGCTTCAACCTGTTTCCGCACCGCACCGCGCTTGAGAACGTCATCGAGGGGCCGGTCTACGTGAAGAAGGAGCCGCGCGCCGAGGCGCTGGAGCGCGGCCGCGCGCTGCTGGAGCGGGTGGGACTAGCCGAGAAGGCCGACGTTCATCCGCCGCAACTTTCCGGCGGGCAGCAACAACGCGTCGCGATTGCCCGCGCGCTCGCCATGCAGCCGAAGGCGATCCTGTTCGACGAGCCGACCTCGGCGCTCGATCCCGAGCTGGTCGGCGACGTATTGGGTGTCATGCGCAAGCTTGCCGATGACGGCATGACCATGGTCGTCGTCACCCATGAAATGGCCTTTGCCAAGGACGTCGCGGATCGCGTGCTGTTCATCGACGGCGGCGTGATCGTCGAGCAGGGGCCGGCGAAATCGCTCCTCAACGAACCGCAGCACGCGCGCACGCAGGACTTTTTGCGGCGCGTGCTGCATCCGCTTTGAGACAGCATGAACACGCCTGCCCATCGGCGTGACCGACGCGGTGCTGGCGGGAGGGTGCGGGACCGGCTGGGGATGTAGTCACCCCTCCGCCACCGCCTCGCTCCACGGCTGGAACACCTCGGTCGCGCCGCTGTTGGTGTTGCCGTCGCGCAGCACGATGCTGGGGCAGGCGAACTTCATTGGCAGGGTCTGGATGCGCGCTTCCTCGTAATCAAAGCGTGCGCCGAGAGCGTCGCGCGCGGGCTGCGGCAGGCGCATGTCGCCGATCACCACCGCGCCTTCGCTGGCGTCGATGCGCGGCTGGTGGATCGTTGCATCGAGGTTCATGCCGTAATCCATGACGAACGACAGAAGCTGCGTCACCGCCGGCAAGATGCGCCGGCCGCCGGAAGCGCCGACGGCAACGCGCCGGCCGTCGGCCGCCTGCGCCAGCACCGGCGTGTAATTGGTCAGGCAGCGCTTGCCGGGCGCCAGCGAGTTCGGTGCGCCCGGTGTCGGGTCGAACCACATGATGCCGTTGTTCATGGTGATGCCGGTCTGGCCGGATACGAATTTGGAGCCGAAGCTCGACAGCAGCGTCTGCGTCACCGCGGCCATGTTGCCGTCGCGGTCGACCGCCGAGAAATGCGTGGTGCAGGCCGGCGCCAGCGCTTCGGCGCCGAGCGCGCGCCTGCCGTCTTGATCGCCCATGTCCTTCAGGCGCTCGCGATAGGCCGCCTGCAGCGCCGAGGCATAGGCGACGTAGGCTGCCGCGTCCGGTCCGCCGCGCGCGGGCTTGAGATCCGTTCTGCAGCAGACCGAGCGTGCGCGACAGCGTTGGACCTGCCGTGAGTTCCGGCGTCGCGAACACCTTGCCGCCGCGATAGGGAATCGCCAGCGGCTCGCGCAGATGCGCGCGGAACGGCTTGAGGTCTTCGACCGACAACGCGCCGCCGGCGGCCTGGATATCGGCAGCGAGGGTTTGCGCCAGATCGCCCTCGTAAAAATCGCGCGGACCGGCGCTGGCGAGTTGCGCCATCGTGGCCTTGAGCCGGTCCTGCGGCAGGCGGACGTGGGACTTGATGCCCCATGGCGCATTCGGCGGCAGGCCATCCACCAGATAGGCCGCTGCGCTCGCGGGGTAACGCCGCAAGTCCAAAGCCCCGCTTGAAATCATCAGCGTGGTCCACCAGTCGACCGCGAGGCCTTCACCGGCGAGCGCGATGCTCGGCGAGACCAATTCCTTCCACGGCAGTTTGGCGTGACGGCGATGCGCTTCCTCCATGCCGGCGACCACGCCGGGCACCGCGATCGAGCCGGGGCCGTGGATGTTGCGGTCGTCCTTCACCCGCGGCCAGGGGAAGATGTCGGACGCCGCGCCGTCGCCGGTCAGCGGATAATCCTCGAGCCGCAGGCTGCGCGGCGCGCGCATGCCGTAGTCGATCACCTCATAGCGGTCTTCGCGCGCCCGGTAGAGCACCATCGCGCCGCCGCCGCCGAGCCCGCTCATCCAGGGCTCCAGCACGCCCAGCGCAAACGTGGTCGCGATGACAGCGTCGACGCAGTCGCCGCCGGCGGCCAGCACCTCGGCGCCGACTTGCGCGGCCCGGCTCGATTGCGCCGCGACGATGCCGCCTTTGGAGGTGACGGCCGGTTTGCGGATCGCTTGCGTGTTGGAGAACTGGTCGCGCATCGGATGGCCTTCGATATGGGGTGGAGGTTTGCGGTGGGGGCGTGGGCTATTTTTCCAAGCTTTAACTCTGATCCTGCCACCAAGGGTACTGGCTTGGCATGTCCTGCGATACTTTTCCGGGAAATGACGGCGGCCGTTTTTCGAGGAAGGCCTGGACGCCTTCGCGCACATCGGCGTGGCCGCCGCGCTCGATCGACATCGGCTTGTCGATGTCAAGCAGTTCGAACGGGGCCGGCGCACCGGCAAAGCGCCACAGCATCTGGCGCGTCAACGCGACCGAAACGGCGGAAGTCGCCTCCGTCATCTCGCGGGCGATTTCCCTGGCGCGATTCAGAAGCTCTGCAGGCTCGACGACGTCGGAGACGAGCCCGCCAGCCCTGGCTTCATCCGCATCGAAAGTCCGGCCGGAGAGGCACCAGCGCAACGCCTGCGGCAGCCCGACCAGTTTTGGCAGAAACCAGGCGCTGCCGGCTTCCGGAACCAGGCCGCGGCGGGCAAAGATGAAGCCGATCTTGGCGCCGCGGGCCGCAATCCGGACATCCATCGGCAACGTCATGGTGATGCCGACGCCCACGGCCGGTCCATTGATCGCCGCGATCGACGGCTTCCGGCAGTTGAAGATCGCCTCGACAAAGCGTCCGCCGCCTTGTTTCGGAGCGGCGAAGACGCCGGCACCATGCTTGCCCGATGTGTCAAAACTCGCCGCGCCGCCCGATACGTCAGCCCCGGCGCAGAACGCGCGGCCCGCGCCGGTCACGATGATGGCGCGGACGTTGTCGTCGCCATCGGCGCGTTCGAACGCATCCGCGATCTCCGCGCCCATCTGGCCGGTATAGGCATTCAGCTTGTCGGGCCGGTTCAGCGTGACGATCATGAGCGTGCCGTCGAGATCACAGCTGATGTGTTCGTAGTTCACAGGGGCGCCCTCCCGGCCTTTGTTCTGCGGTCCACCGATCGCCAGCTTCATTACACCCTAAAAATCTCGGGTGAGCCATGACAGAAAGACATGCAAGGGGACCACATTCGTTCGTCTTCAAGGTTGGCGACAGGCGACCGACAATGGCACATTGCGCAGGATTGTCGCATCAGCAAAGGAGCATGCGGCTTGACTGCGGACGCATTCATTCATCTGCCCGGGCTTCGAAGCCGGGTGACGCATCCCGACAAATCGCTGCTGCGGCTGACGCCGGAGATGTTTGCGATGTGGGAGCAGCGTGCGCGGGCCGCGGGATGGCCGGAGGGCTGGCGGCTGCCGGACGAGGTGATCGAGGCGTCACGCCTTGCGGTGCTCGGCGAGCACAAGGCGGGAGATGACCTCTGGATCTATTCCTACGGCTCGCTGATGTGGGACCCCGGATTTCATTTCGCCGAAGTCCGGCTCGCCGACGTCGAGGGCTATCAGCGCCGCTTCACGCTGAAGATCAATCTCGGCCGGGGCTCGCAGGATCATCCGGCGCTGATGCTTTCGCTGGAGCCGCAGCAAGGACGTTGCCACGGGCTGGCGTTTCGCATCGCCGCCGATTTCGTGCATGCGGAGACGGCAATCCTGTGGCGCCGCGAGATGCTGCGCGGCGGCTATGCGCCGGCGATGGTGCCGATGCTGACGCCGCAGGGGCCGATCGATGCTCTGGCCTTCGTATCGAACCCCTCGCATCCGAGCTATGTCGGCGAATTGCCGTTTGCCGAGACCGCGCGCCTGATCGCGAGCGGGAAGGGCATCCTCGGCACCAACAGGGAATACCTCGTGCAGTTGGCGATGCAACTCGAGGCGCTGGGGATCGACGACCCCTATGTCGCGCAGCTCCACACCGAGATCGGCGCCGCGCCGGACGTGTGATGCGGTCAACGCGCGGATGCGCCGACGTGGTCCCCTTTCAAACAATGTTTGAGCGCCGGCTTCCGCGGGGCCACCCCGGCATCCTGACGCAAGTGCATGGCGCGAATAATTCGGTATAGTCGGCCCCGAACGCGCCAAAATCGTCCAATAATCAACAATGGGGAGGCCGCGCATGACCGACGGCATCAAGTCGCACTACGAGGTCGTCGTCGTTGGCGCTGGTGTCTCGGGCATCTATCAGATCAAGCGGCTGGCCGATCTCGGGATAGATGCCCTTGTGCTGGACGCCGCTCCTGACCTCGGTGGAACCTGGTACTGGAATCGCTACCCGGGCGCGCGTTTCGATTCCGAGAGCTACACCTACGGCTATTCTTTCTCCAAGGAGCTGCTCAACGAGTGGCACTGGAAGGAGCGGTTCTCGGCGCAGCCGGAGAACCTGCGCTACCTCAACTACGTCACCGACAAGTTCGATCTTCGCAAATACATGCGGTTCAACCGCAAAGTGGTGGCGGCCGTGTTCGACGAGGCCACCGATCAGTGGCGGCTCAGGCTCGATGATGGCCGCGAGCTGACCTGCCGGTTCGTCGTTCTCACAATCGGATTGCTGTCAACGCCGACGCTGCCGCGGCTGGACGGCATGGACGCTTTCAAGGGCCGTTCGTTCCACACGTTTTACTGGCCGCACGAGCCGGTCGAACTGGCCGGCAAGAAGGTCGGCATTATCGGCACCGGCGCCACCGCAATCCAGGTGATCGGCGAGATCGCGGACAAGGTCGGCGAGCTGACCGTGTTTCAGCGCCGCCCGAACTGGAGCGCGCCGCTCAACAATAGCCCGATCTCCGAAGCGGAGATGGCCGACATTCGCGCGCGCTACGACGAGATTTTTGCGGCCTGCACCCGTAGCCCAGGCGGGTTCGAGCATGAGCCGGACCGGCGCGGCTTCTACGAGGTCACCCCAGAGGAGCGGATTGCGCTGTGGGACAAGCTCTATGACGAGCCCGGCTTCGGCATCTGGCTGAGCAACTTTCGCGAGATCTTTACCGACGAAGCGGCCAACGCCGAATTCTCCGCCTACATCGCCGGCCGCATCCGCCGGCGCGTCAAGGATCCGGTGACCGCGGAAAAACTGATCCCGAAGGACCACGGTTTTGGAGTGCAGCGCGTGCCGCTGGAGACCAATTACTTCGAGGCCTACAACCGCGACAATGTGCATCTCGTCGACATCGGCGAGACCCCAATCGATCGGGTGACCGAGACCGGTCTGCGCACCACCGCGCGCGACTACGAGTTCGATATCCTCATCTATTCCACCGGCTTCGACGCCATCACCGGCTCCTTCGATGCGATCGACATCACCGGTGTCGGTGGGGTGAAGCTCGCCGACCAGTGGCGCGACGGGCCCTCGACCTTTCTCGGCATGATGGCCCATGGTTTTCCGAACCTGCTGATGCCGACCGGGCCGCAGAGCGGCTCGGCCTCGACGAATTTTCCGCGCGGCATCGAGAACGGCGTCGGCTGGTGCATGGGCCTGCTCGAACACATCTGGCGCCGCGGCTACACGCGCGCCGAGCCAACGGCCGAAGCGCAGGCGCGCTGGACCGCGCATGTCACCAAGATGTACGCCATCATGCTGATGCGCAAAGCCAAGTCATGGTTCACCGGCTACAATTCCAACGTCCCCGGCCACGAATACGGCAAGACGCGATATCTCGTCTATAATGGCGGCACGCCGAAATATGTCGCCGCCATCACCGATGTCGCGCAGAAGGGCTACGAGGGCATCGTGTTCGATGCAGACGCGCGGGCTGCGACCGCCGCGGAGTAATCATCCTACGCGTTGGCCGCTCGAGCGTCTGTACTCACGTCCGCGGCGCGAACCTGTAGCGGAAAGTGCAACTCGGCGCGCCCTGCATCAGCGTCTGGTCGCGCTCAAGTCCGACCTCGTTGCCGCCGGCCGTGACGATGTCGAAATCGGTGGCGCAGACCAGCAGCGCGCCGAGCTCCGGCTCCCCGAGCGCGCGAAAGAATTTTGCAAAACGGCAGTCCGTGACGTCGAATTCCAGCGCGTCCTTGTCGTGCCGGATCATCTCGAAAGACACTTCGCGTTCGGTGATCTCGGTCAGCGCGCTCTGCATCGCCGCCCATTTGCGCCGCGGGCTGCCGTCGACGCTGTCGCCCACCGCTGCGAACAGTTGCTTCGACCAGTCGCGCAAGGCCTGCCTGGACAATCGCGTCGGCCTTTTCCCTTCCGAGTTCGGCGCGCAACGCCCGCAGCACGGGCACCAGCACCTGGGCCTGGATCCGCGTCTTGTCCAGCAGCGACAGGCGGGGATCGACCATGTAATCGTCGAGTACGTTCATGCTTGCTCCCTTTAATCGTCCGCGCGCGTGCGCATCATTCCCGCAGCTCGGTCATGAAAACCTTTTGCGCGATCTGCCAGCGGCCGTCGATTTTCAGCAGCGACAGCTGATCGGTGAAGAAGCGCGGCGGAATCGCGCATTTGAGCTTGACGTAGGCCATCGTCGGGCCGACCAGATCGATCGACAGCACTTCGTCATGCCGCGACAGGCCCCTCTGCTTCGGCGATGGCCGGTTGCGGACATTGTCCAGCCAGACGTCACGGGGCGTGATCGCGAGCTCTCCCGCCTCGGAGATGCTGGTCAGCGCACTGGTCGGATGGAAGGCGCTGCCGATTTTGCTCGCGTCGCCCTCGTGGAGGCCATCGAGGTAGGCTTGAATCACGCCATCGATGGCTTTAGCTTCGTCTGTGCCGGTCATGCGATTTGATTTCCGATGTTTGTTGCTTCGCGGGTGTCACGATGACCATAAGCGAAATACATCGGGCGGTTGACCTAGAAAATCTATTGCACAAGCAGCTCACCCGCCCGGTCATGTCGCGCCGTGGCGAGCTGATCGAAAACGTCAAGGCAATAAACCCACGAGCCACCGGGGCCTGAGGAATACTCAGGCCGCCCGGCCATCGCCAGTCGCGTGCGTTATCCGGCGGCGGCGTTCACCTCGATCGGCGAGGTGTCATCGGCTTCCAGTTTCCGCGGCAGTCCCGCAAAGCCGCGCAGGGCTTCCGCCATCTTTACACGTGCGCTGACGCCGGTGATCACCACGTCCACCATCACCAGGGATGAGTGGATGTGGCCGCGCGCCTGCAATTGCTCGACCGGGACACCGGCGGCGGCCATCGCCTCGGCATATTCGATGCCCTCGTCACGCAGCGGATCGAACTCGCAGGTCGCCACGAACGCCGGCGGCAGGTTGGCCAGATTGCCGCGCAGCGGCGAAGCGCGCGGATCGGTGCGGTCCGCGGGCGAGCAATAGATGTCCCAGAACCAGAACATCAGCGCCCGCGTCAGGAAATAGCCGACCGCATTGTCGGTGTAGGATTGACGGTCGAACCGGCAATCGGTGACCGGGCAGACCAGCAGCTGGCCTGCGATCTGTGGGCCGCCGCGATCGCGCGCCAGCTGGCAGGTGACGGTGGCGATGTTGGCGCCGGCGCTCCAGCCCGCGACCAGCAGCGGTCCCGGTTTGCCGCCGAGTTCGGCCGCATGCTCGGCGATCCAGCGCGTCGCCGCATAGCCATCCTCGGCCGCCGCCGGGAAGCGATGCTCGGGCGCATGGCGGTAACCGACGCTGACGACGATCATGCCGCTGCGGCGGCAGAGGTCGCGGCAGAACGGATCGTCGGACAGTTCGTCACCCAACACCCAGCCGCCGCCATGGAAATAGACCACGATCGGATGCGGCCCCGGCGTTGCCGGCCGATAGAGACGATAGGGCAGCGGACCGTCGGCGCCCTGCAGCGCGCCGCTGCCGACCTCGCCGACCGGCCGGCCCGCGGGACGGCCCTTGTTGAATTCGGTGAGGAAGTCGCGCGCGCCTTGCGAGCCCAGCGACTCGATTTGCGGCAGGTTCATCTCCGCCAGCATGCCCAGCACCAGCCGCACGTCCGGCTGCAGGCGAACCACCTCGCCGTCGTTGCATTGCTCGGCAACATTGGGACCCGTGAGCTTGAAGCCCAGCATGCCGCGGCCGACGACCTCGTTGCAGATGCTGCGGTAGGGACCGACGCCGCCGGTATACGGCATCACGCCCTGCGCCTTGCCGGGAACGTTGGCGCCGGTGTACCAGGTGTTGGCCAGCCGATGCAGCGTCAGCGTCGAGCAATCCGCCATGTGCCGCGCCCAGCCGGCCTGCGCGGTTTCAGTTGCTTCCATGGTGGTGAAGCCGGCCTCGCGCAACGCCGCCAGGCGATCGACCACCCAGTCGACATGCTGCTCGATCGAGACCGCCATGTTCGACAACACCGACGGGCTGCCGGGCCCGGTGATCATGAAGAGGTTGGGGAAGCCCGCGACGGTGAGGCCGAGATAGGTCTGCGGTCCGTTGGCCCAGACATCCGACAGCGATTTGCCGGCGCGTCCGGTGATCGGATGCACCGCCATGATCGCGCCGGTCATGGCATCGAAGCCGGTCGCGAACACGATGACGTCGACATCGACGCTGCGCTTGTCGGTGACGATGCCGGAGGCGGTGATGGCCTTGATCGGCTCTTGCCGCAGATTCACCAGCGTGACGTTGGGACGGTTGTAGGTCGCATAGTAGTTGGTATCGAGGCAGGGCCGCTTGGCGCCGAATGGATGGTCATGCGGGCTCAGTGCCGCGGCCGTCTCGGGGTCCTTCACCACGGCGCGGATCTTCTCGTGAATCAACTTGCCGATCAGCGCGTTGCCGTCGAAATCGACGGCCTGGTCGGCCCAGAGCTGGGTCAGGATGTGGACGAGATCGCCGGCCGCCCAGGCTTTCTCGAAGCGCTCGCGGCGCTCGGCATCGCTCAATTGCCAGCTCACCGCCGTCTCCTGCGGATACGGCACGCCCGCGAGAGACCAGCGCGCCTGCTCGCGATAGGCGGCGCGGTCAGTCTCGAAGTAGGTCTTGCGATCGTCGGGCGGCGGACCGTTATGCGCGGGCAGCGCAAAATTCGGCGTGCGCTGGAACACGGTCAGATGCGCAGCCTGCTCCGCGATCAGCGGAATCGACTGAATGCCCGATGATCCCGTCCCGATCACGGCGACGCGCTTGCCTGCGAAATCGACGCCATCATGCGGCCAGCGCCCGGTGAAATAGACCGCTCCCTTGAAATCCTTGACGCCGTCGATCTCCGGCGGCTTTGGCGCGGAGAGACAGCCGGTGGCCATGATGTAATAGCGGCAGGATACGCTCGCACCGTTGTCGGTGACGAGTTGCCAGCGCTCACTCGTGTCATCCCAGTTCGCGGCCTTGACCTTGGTGCCGAAGCGGATGTCGCGACGGAGGTCATAACGATCGGCGACGAAGTTGAAATAGCGCAGGATTTCCGGTTGCGTGGCGTATTTTTCCGACCAGGTCCAGGCGCGATCGAGTTCGGGATCGAACGTGTAGCTGTAGTCGATGGTCTGGATGTCGCAGCGTGCGCCGGGATAGCGGTTCCAGTACCAGGTGCCGCCGACGTCGCCGGCCTCCTCGATCACCACCACCGAGAAGCCGGCCTTGCGCAGCTTGTGCAGGAGATAGAGGCCGGCAAACCCGGCGCCGACGACCGCGACGTCGACCTGTTGCGTCGTACCGCTGTTGGTCGTTTCAGAAGAACGTGCTGCGACCGCTGCGTCTGGCATGCCACTCCTCCCATGTGTTTTATATTTTGGGCTAGGCTACTGCCGCGTGTTCGGTTTGTCATCAGGACAAATGCAATCGCTGGATGTTTCCTCGATGTCGTCCCTGCGTTCGCATGCGTTCGCAGGGACGACACTGAGTATGCCGCTCGTTCGCTTCACGACACGCGCTTGCGCCGTTCGCTCGTGCGGCGGTGTTCGATTCCGCCCGCCGCCCAGTTCGGGCTGAAATCCAGCGTAAAATCGCGAAAGCTCTCCACGGCGGGCGAGAGCGAGGCGCTGTGGCGGACGAACATCGCGATCTTCCATTTGACGGCCGGCTGCAGCAGCGGCAGGAACGCCAGTCCGAAGCCGCGCACCAGCGGCTCGGCCATCGAGGGGCAGATCACGGCGCCCTGTCTCACCCGCAGCATCGATAATGCCGTGTTCACCCGGTGCACCGGCACCAGTTCCTTGGGGTGATTCCTGGGCGGCACGTTGCTCAACACGTTGATGGCGATGTTGGGCATGTAGTTGAGCAGCGGCCGCTCGCGCAGATCCTTCCAGCTGACCGACTTGCCCTTTGTCAGCGGGTCATCGCTGCGCAAGGCCACCCAGAGCGGGTCGGCGCAAATCATGTGCACTTCGACCGATTGATCCGGAACGACGCCGGCCGGACCGAAGCCGATGTCGGTCGAGCCGTTCTGCAGGCCCGCGAGCACTTCCTGGATCGGCACGTCGTCGAAGCGGACGTCGACGCCCGGATGGCTGTTGTTGTATCCGGCGATCAGCTCCGGCAGCAGCGTGCAGGATAGCGTTTCGGGGCCGCGACACGCACCAGCCCGCGGCGCAGCTCCTTGAGATTGGTCAGGTTGTCGAGCGCCTCGTCCAGGCTTGAAAGCACGCGCCGCGCCATCGGTGCAAAGGTCTCGCCGACCGCGGACGCCGAAACTTTTCGCGTCGTGCGGTCCAGCAGGCGGACGCCGACGCGGTTTTCCAGCTCCTTGATCAGGCCTGAGAGCGCCGCCTGCGACAGGTGCATGGCTTTGGCGGCTTCCGAGAAGCTTGCGGCCTCCAGCACGGCCACATAGGCGCGCAACTGCCGCAGGGTCACATCCATTGCCATGTCACGCCTCCGGTCTCGTCGTCCGCCATTTATAGGCATGGCTTATCAATCGGTCAAAAAATACACATTGTTCGATAGAAGGCGCCTCTCTATCGTTGCAACCTCGATAAGACGAAGGCCCGGCGACCGCGGCAATGCGATCGCACCAACGCGGCCCAATGAACGGAACGGACTAGCCGCTGCCCCGGGCGGCTCCTTTTCCCCAAGGAGGCACTCATGAAAGTCACACGCCGAACGCTGCTGGGGACCATCGCCGCCTGCCTCTCGGCAGGTTCTGCCTTCAAGGCGTCCGCCGAGGGCGATTGGCCGTCGCGGGTCGTGCGGCTGGTGTCGCCCTACGGGGCGGGCGGGGCGAGCGACATCTCGCTGCGTATCCTGGCCGAGCAGTTCGGGCGCAGCCTCAACCAGCAGTTCATCGTCGAGAACAAGGCGGGGGCGGGCACCCGCGTCGCCAACGAGCTGGTCTCGCGCGCCGCGCCGGACGGATACACTTTCCTCTATGCGGCAGCGCCGTTTGCGACGGCGGAAGCCCTGTTCGAGAAACTGAACTACAACCGCAAGGATCTGCAGCCGGTGGCGATGGCCATGCTGGCGCCGTTGTTCCTGGTGGTGAACGCGCAGGCACCCTTCAGGACGCTTCAGGAGATGATCGACTACGGCAGGTCGAAGCCCGAAGGCCTGACCTTTGGTTCTCCGGGGGCAGGCTCGCAACCGCATCTGGCCGCCGAGCTGCTGTTCAGGGACGCCGGCGTCAAGGGCCTCATCGTTCCCTTCCGCGGCGACAACATGGCCTACACGGAACTGCTGGCGAGCCGTCTCGACGCCACGTTGACCGCGCTCAGCACGGCCTTGCCGCACATCCAGAGCGGTCAGTTGCGCGTGCTGGGTGTGGCGTCGGCCGAGCGCAGCCCGATCTACCCCGAAGCTATGACCTTGCGTGAGCAGGGACTTTCCAACGTGGTCGCTTCCGGCTGGTACGGCTTCATGGCGCCGGCGGCAACGCCGCAGCCGATCGTCGATCGCCTGCAGGCGGAAGTCATTCGCGTGCTCGCCGATCCCGAGGTGAAGCAGAAGCTGCTCGTCCAGGGACTGGAAGCGCGCCCCGGCACGGCCGCCGAGTTCGGCAAGTTCATCGACGACGAGACGCGCAAATGGGGCGAGGTGATCCGCGCGGCAGGCCTCAAGGGGGAATAGGGCATAGCGTGTCGAAGCGAAGAGGAACCGAGCGCGGTTCTAGAAATCGCATCAAGAACCGCGCTCTAGTGCGCGTACAGGCCTTCGACGATCGGCAACCGCGCGGCCCGCAGCGCGGGAAACAAGCCGCCGATCAGGCCCACGATCAGCGCAAGCACCACGCCCTCGGCGATCAGCCAGGGACTGAGCTTGAAGTCGAACACCACCTGCGTGAAGTTGCCGCCGAGGGTCGAGGCCGTGACGCCGTCGAAAATCAAATAGGTGGCGGCGGCGCCCAGCAGCCCGCCGATGGCGGCGAGCAACAGCAATTCGGCGAGCGTTCCGACGAAGGCGGGGAAGCCGCCGAAGCCGATGGCGCGCAGCGTCGCGATTTCGGTCGCGCGGGCGGCCACCGACGAATACATGGTGTTGAGCGCGCCGGCGATCGCGCCCAGCGCCATCGCGATCGCCAGCGGCCAGCCGAGTTTCTGAATCAGGTCCGAGGTCTGCGAGGCCTGTTCGGCGAAGTAGGCGGCTTCGGATTTGACGTCGAGCTTCAGCCGCGGATCGTTGTCGCTGTAGCTCTTGAGCTCGTTCAGTGCGGCCGGCCCGGTGAGGCGCGCGCGCACGGTCTGCACGATGTTGTTGCGGTTGAACAGGCTCTGCACCACGTTGAGATCGGCCCAGATCTCGGATTCGAACACGCTGCCGCCGGCCTCGAATACGCCGACGACGTTCCAGCGCGTGGCGCCGAACGACACGGTGGAGCCGATGTCGAACCCCTCGAATTCCCGCAGCAGCGCCTTGCCGACCACCACCTCATTGCTGCCGCGGTTGAACATGCGGCCCGCGGTGATGGTGACGCCCTTGCGCAGCGCGCTGCCCTGTTCGCCGATCCCGCGCAGCGGCAGGTTGGCCTTGGTCTTGGTCGAACGCTTGATGCCGTCGACCACGAGATAGAGTTCCGGCGAGATCAGCGGCTTGCCGTCGCTGCCGCGGGCGATGCCGGGACCGTCCTCGATCAGCCGCACCTGATCGCGGCTCACCGTGCTGTTGATTTCGGCCTGCGAGCCGGCCCGCAGCACGATCGCGATGTCGTCGGCGCCGGAGCCTGCGATGGTGCGCTGGAAACCGTTGGCCATCGCCAGGAAGGCGAGCAGCACGATCACGACCAGCGCGATCGCGATCACCGTCGAGAGCGAGAGCCAGCGCCGCTGCGCAATGCTCTTGAGGTTGATGGCGGTGACCGCCGCGACTTGAAGCCAGAGCGAACGCATGCCTATCCCCGTCCGAGCGCGGTTGCGATTTTGAGCCGCATGGCGTTGAGCGCCGGAATGATCCCCGTGATCAGCCCAAGCGCGATCATCAGCGCCACGCCCTGCAGCGCGATCGTCGGCGATACCGCAAAGGCGGGCGCGATGCCGGAGAGGCTGGCGCGCAGCGCGATGGCGATCAGCGCCGCAATCGCCAGTCCGGGAATGCCGCCGAGCAGCGCCAGCAGCACGGATTCGCCGAGCACCATCGTCAGAATCCGCGGGCCCGAGAAGCCGAGCGTCTTCAGCACGCCGATCTCGCGGGTGCGCTCCCGGATCGACAGCGCCATGGTATTGCCGACGATCATCAGGATGGTGACGAAGGCGGCGCCGACGACCAGCAACACGATCAGCGCGATGTTGCCGAACTGCGCCGCGAACGCCTTGCCGAACGCCTTTTCGGTGTCGGTCGAGGTCTCGGCGGTGGAATTGGCGAACATCGCGTCGATCGCCTTCGCCACGCGATCGTTGTTTTCGGGCGAGGTGGTCTGCAGGATCATCCAGCCGATGGTGTCCTTGCCGAAACTGCGGGTCTCGTCGAAATAGGGGTACTGGAACAGCAGGAAATTGGTGTCGACGTGCTCGGCCTTGCCCTTGACGATGCCGGCAATGGTGAGGTCCCAGGTGTGGCCGCCGCTCTTCTGGCTGAAGATGTTGCTCTGCAATCGGAATGCGGTCGCCGATCTTCCAGCCCCATTTCTGCGCCAGTTTTTCGCCGACCACCGCGCTGCCGCGGTCGCGGGTGAAGGCCTGAAGCTGGTCGGGCGGAACGTCGAATTCGCTGCGATAGACGTCGAAATAGGTGGTCGGCTCGATCGCGAGCGCCATGACGAAGTTCTTCGGGTCCTGATAGTAGCCGCCGAACCAGTTGGCGAAGGTCACTTGCCGCACGCCTTCCACCGCACGCACGCGGTTGAAATAGGCGATCGGCATCGGCTGGGTGAAGTTGATCTTGTTGACGGTGATCATCCGATCCGCGGCGGCGCGATCCTCGCCGGCGGTGAAGGCGCGGTAGAATCCGGCGAGCACGCCGAAGATCATGAACGCGATCAGGATCGACACGATCATCAGGCTCGCGCGCAATTTGCGGCGGAACAGGTTTTTCCGGACCAGGTCGAAGTCGTTCACGCGGCAAGCTCCCGTTCGACGAACCGGCCCTTGTCGAGATGCAGGACGCGCTTGGCATAGTTCGCCGCGGCGGGATCGTGCGTCACCATCACGATGGTCTTGCCGAGTTCGCCGTTGAGCAGTTGCAGGATCGAAAGGATCTCGTCGGCGGACTGGCGGTCGAGATCGCCGGTCGGCTCGTCGCACAGCAGCAGGTTCGGATCCGAGACGATGGCGCGCGCAATCGCGACGCGCTGCTGCTGTCCGCCCGACATTTCACGCGGACGGTGCTTGATGCGATCGGCGAGCCCGACCACGGAAAGCGCGGTCTGAACGCGCTCGGCGCGCTCCTTGCGGTTCAACCTGGTGAGCAGCAGCGGCAGTTCGACGTTCTGCGCCGCGGTCAGCATCGGCATCAGATTGTAGAACTGAAAGATGAAGCCGATATTGGCGGCGCGCCAGGCGGCAAGTTCGCCCTCGGATAGGCCGTCGATGCGCTGGTCCGCAACCGCAATCTCGCCGGCGTCGGCGCGGTCGATGCCGCCGAGCAGGTTGAGCAGCGTGGTCTTGCCCGAACCGGACGGCCCCATGACGGCGATGAAATCGCCGCGGGGGATTGCAAGATCGAGATGATCGAAGATCGAGATCGTTTCCTTGCCCTTGGTGAAACGCTTCGCTACGCCGGTTAGGCGAACCATCGGTTGTTCGTCTGTCACGCTTGTCTCCCTTGAGGATTCCGGCTGAAGGCTAGTTCGCGGCGGTGGTTTCGGTGGCGCCCTTTGCCTTGGCGTCAGCCAGGAAATTCACCTTCACCGCCATGTCGGGCAGGATGCGCGGATCCTTCTTTTCGAATCGGATGCGCACTTTCACCGTGGCCTTCTCGCGATTTGCGGTCGGCACGATGGCGATGACAGAGGCGGGAATGGTCCAGTCCGGATAGGCATCCAGCATCGCGTTGACGGCGCCGCCGGGAACGACCCGGCCGATGAAGGCCTCGTTGACGTCGACTTCGATCTCGATCGAATCCATGTCGACGATGGTGCAGATGCCGGTGCGCGTGTAGCCGCCGACCGACATCGGGGAAATCATTTCGCCGGGCTGCGCGCTGCGGTCGATGACGACACCGGCGAACGGCGCCTTGATCTGATGCTTGTCGAGCATCGAGGCGCTGCGCTTGGCGTCGATGCTGGCGGTCTCGAATTGCGACTTCGCCTGGCGCAATTGCGCGCTGAGCACGCCGACCCGGGCCTGCGCCTTGGTCAGATCGGCCTCGGTGGCGAAATTCTTCTGCGAGAGTGTGTGTACGCGCGTCATGATCCGGGTCGCGTCCTCCAGATCGGCGGTGATGGCTGATATCGCGGCATCGGCGCGTCTCGACGCGCGAGCGGGCCAGTTCGATAGTCCTTTTCGGCAAGCACGCTGTCGAGCCGCGCGACGACCTGACCCTCGGTCACCGTCATGCCTTCGTCGATGAAGACCTCGACCACTTTGCCGGTGATCTCGGCCGCAACGGTCGCCTTGCGGCGCGCCACGACATAGCCGGAGGCTGCGAGCGTGCCGGCCGCCTTGTTGCTCGTTGCTGCCTGCTGGGGAGGCTGCGGCGTCTGCGGCTGCGCGACGGGCTGCTGTACAGTCTCCTTGGGCGGGTCCTGCCTGCGGTACTCGAAAGCGGCAAAGGCGGCGAATCCGACGACGCAGGCGATAATCGCCGCGGAGATCGGCAACCATCGGCTACCCGATCGCTCCGTCTTGCCGGCGCTGCGATCGATTTTCAGCGATCTCAGCAATTTGCTCTTGTCTTCGGTCATCATTCATTCCATCCGGCTGCTCGCTGCAGTTCCCGCGCGGGCGGCATCATTCTCGCGCTGGTGGTCTCGCTCACTGCCGGTCTACACGTCTCGCCATCGTCAGGGCGCGCCTTCAGCTTTCGGTAAGGCGGCGAACCCAGCTCGGTTGTAAATCCCGTCAGCTCTCGCGGGCGCCAGGCGGCGCTCGTCTGGACGAGGCGAATAATCGGAATTTAAAGCTTAATGGCGGCGGAAGCAATTGCTGCAGCCAGCAAGAGTTGCATGTGACCAGATGTTGCCATTTTTGGTGTGCGGTGGTTCAGCCGATCGCAATCGCCACTTTGCCGAAATGCGCGCCGCTTTCCATATGGGCAAACGCCTGTTTCACCTGGTCGAATGAAAAAATCTTGTCGATCACCGGCGTCATGCGGCTTGCCGCGATCGCATCCGCCATCGCCTGGAGATCCTCGACCGATCCGACCGTGACACCCTGCAGCCGCTGCTGTTGCATGACCATCAACGGCAGCCGTGAATCGGACTTTGGCGGTCCCGCGAGCACGCCGATAAAGGCGATCGTGCCGCCGATCCTGGTCGCCCGGATCGATTCGTTCAGCGTGCCGACGCCGCCGACCTCGACGACCAGGTCGACGCCGTGGCGGCTCCACTCGCGGGCTTTCTTCCCCCAGTCGGGCGTCGCCTTGTAGTTCAGCGTAAAGTCGGCGCCGAGCTGCTTGAGGCGTTCGATCTTCGCGTCGCTCGACGAGGTCGCTATGACGCGCGCGCCGCACATTTTGGCAAACTGAATGGCGAACAGGGATACGCCGCCGGTGCCCTGCGTCAGAACGGTCTGGCCGGGCTTGATGCCGCCGAGTTTGATCACCGCGCTCCAGGCCGTGACCCCGGCGCAGGGCAGTGCCGCGGCTTCGATGTCGCTGAGGTGCTCCGGCGTTCTGACCAGCGCGTGCTTCGGAAAGATACGATACTCCGTCAGCACGCCGTCGGCCGAGCCGCCGAGGGCCGAGCGCATCTTCGTTTCGCTGGGCTCGCCGCCGATCCAGCTTTCGAAGAAACTGCCGATGACGCGGTCGCCGCCTGCGAATTCCCGCACGCCCGGGCCGACCCGTTCGATCACGCCGGCACCATCGGACACCGGCACCAGCGGAAACTTCTGACGCGAGCCGTAACCGCCCTTGACGGCGATGAGATCGCGATAGTTCAGCGTCGCCGCCTTGAGCCGAACCAGCACCTCGCCCGCACCGGGTTCCGGTACAGGCTTGTCGACGAGGGCAAGTCCATCGATTCCGTTCGGTCCCTGTAGCTCGTAGCACTTCAACGGGGCTCTCCTTCGCCGCAGCCGGGTAAGCGCAGTATTGCAGCAAATGCATCCGGTTCCGCCAACCCTATCGATCAGAATCGTGCGGCCATCTCGGCCAGCCGCCGATGCGCGCCTTCGCGTGCGGTGCGGATCGGTTCCGCCGGCCCGGTGGTCGGTCCGATCGGCACGAAACGCACGTCGCTGACGCCGATGAAGCGCAGCGCCTCGCGCAGATAGGGGGTCGCCATGTCGATGCGGCCGCGATTCATGCCGGTGATGAAATCGCTGCCGCTCGCCAGGATCACGACCGTCGGCCGGTCCTTGAACAGCGGCAGATAGCCTTGCGCCGGATCGAAGCGGAACGCCAGCCCGGGCTGGGTGATGACGTCGATCCATTGTTTCAGCTTGTAGGGAATGCCAAAGTTCCACATCGGCGTCGAAATCAGCACGCGGTCGGCGAGCGCGAAGCGGAGCGCGATGCGCTCGGTGACCGCAAACGCATCGCGCTGCGAATCCGTGAACGGCCGCCCGCCGATGCGGGCATATTTGGCCTCCAGCACATAGCCCTCGAATTCCGGCAGGTGATCGCGCCACAGGTTCATCACGTCGATGTCCCAGTCCGGCCGTGCCTGGCGGAAGCGGTCGATAAAGACCTTCGCGCCGGCGGAGGATTCCGAGTCCGTGCGTGGCGAGCAGCTCAGGTGAAAGAGTTTGGGCATGGCCGCGCTCTGTTCATCCCAGCCCCCTGATGACCGCATCGGCGTTGGTGACGACGGCGACGTTCTGCATCGCAAAGTTGATGGAGGCGTTGTGCCAGTCGGCGTTCATGGTCGAGCAGCAGTCTTCGGGGACGATCATGAAGTAGCCCTTGTCGGCGCCGGTGCGGGCGGTGTGCTCGACCGACATGTTGGTCCACGCGCCGGTGTTGATGATCATGTCGCGGCCGGTCGCCTTGAGGATGGTCTCCAGCCGGGTGCCTTCCCAGGC